>NZ_LT996886.1:0-1379500 GCF_900343145.1 Tessaracoccus timonensis | reverse complement strand
GCTGGGCATGGTGGAGGACGAGGATGACAATCGGAACCACGAGCCCAAGCCGCAGCAAGGTGATGAGATTGGGCAGAGTCGCCCAGTCGGGGCGCGGGTGTGCCGAGGACATGCGGTTCATGCGCGCACCCCCCGCTTGTGGCGTGCGAAGAGCCAAAGGACGAGTGCAGCGGCCACGACGATGAGTGCGGGCAGAGCGTAGCGCTCAACGACGTCGAGCAGTGCGTTTCCGATGAGCGCACCACCGACGACCCAAAGCCCCGCCCAAAGCAACGCCGCGACACCACAAGCGGTTGCGAACCGCGAGTATGGCACTGCTGAGGCGCCGGCTGCAGCAGCGACAAGGGTGCGGATACCCGGAAGCAGACGGGCGAGGATCACAATCCAGAACCGGCCGGCAACGTAATATCGTGCCTTCTCCCAGCGGTCCCGGCCCAGGCGCTTGATCAGTCTGGTGTCGCCGAGGCGGGCTCCAAGACCGCGTCCGACCGCGAACCCCACATGATCTCCGAGGAATGCGCCCAGCGCAGCAACGAACACACCGGCGGCGAGCAGCTCGGCACGGTCAGAGAGCGTGACCGCGGCCAGGACGATGCCCGTTTCCCCCGGGAGGACAGCACCGATACCGAGGGCTGCGTCAAGGGCCGCGAACAGGAGCATGCAGGCGAGCAGGAGAGTGACGTGCTCGCCTGCCTGTGCAAGGAACATGCGGAGAAGATCGACCATGCATACGACGGTAGATTCACGGGTCAACGTGCCGATATTGCCGAATGCCCATTCATGACCTAACGATCGTGAGTTCACCGGTCGGAGTCGCGCGCATAGATTGGGAGTATGAGTGGTAGCTCCAATGATCCCGCGACGCTCCGCCGTCGGCAGACCATCGTTGGATGCGTCGTCGCGATCAGCGGCGGCACGTCCACGCGTTGGTTGCCCGATGCTCCCGTGCTGGTGCTGAGCCTTGTGTATGGTCTGCTGACCGCCCTGGTGCTCGCCGCACCGCTGACCACGCGGCGCGCGGTGTCGCAGAGGCGAGAGTTTCACCGCCGAGGCTGGGAGCTTGCCGCGATCGAATCCAGACGACGGGCAAGCCAGACCCGTGAGGTCCTGCAACGAGAGCGGATGAGCCTTGCCGCGGAGATGCACGACGGCCTCGGCCACTCCTTGACGCTCATCGCCGTCCGGCTCGGACAGCTCTCCCTCACACCCACGCTTCCGGATACCGACCGGGCAGAGGTCTCCGGTATCCGCACGATCGCAGCGGACGCGGCGGATCAGCTCGGCCTCGCCGTTCGCCTGCTGCGCCAGTCCGAAGACCCGGCTGCCGGATGGAGCCCCCCGAGCATCGACGAAGCAGTGACCGGTGCTCGTCAGGCCGAGATGCACGTGGAAACGCACATCGCCGCAGATCTGTCCGACCGACTCAGCGATGAAGCGCTCAACACTGTCGCGCGGGTGGTGCAGGAAGGACTCACCAACGCGTCCAAGCACGCTCCTGGGCAACCGGTCACCGTGCGCATCGAGGTCGAGGGCGATATTGTCACTGCGATCGTTTGCAATCCGCGTGACGAGGAGGCGTCCTCAGCCCATCCGCTCGATGGTGGATTCGGACTGCATGGCCTCCGGCATCGCGCCGCGATGCTGGGCGGCGCCCTCACCGTCCATCAGATGCCGACCGAGTTCGCACTGACCCTCACCCTTCCCGCGCACGCACGCCCATCCGCGGACAGCGCAGCACCTGATGGCGACATCGTCGCCGCCGAGGACGATGCCGCGACCCTTCGATCCCGCGCCACCCGTGCTGCCATCGCCGTTCCCACAGCCATCCTCGGCGCACTCGTGTTCATCGCGGTCGCTTACTTCGTGCTCGCCAACACGCTATCTGTGATGACCACGGCACAGTTTGCGGACATCTCCGTCGGAGACACCCAGGAGACGGTCGAGCGATCCCTCCCCGCCCTGGAGATGCTCGATCCTCCACGCGATGAGTTCCCGCCTCGCCCCGACGAGACCTGTCACTATTACGAGGCGGAAATCAGCTTCTTCGAACGAGTCGACGTCCACGTCGTCTGCTTCGCCTCCGACCAGGTCAGTAGGATCGGAACGGTTCCCACGCCATGACCCCGGAGGATCGCACCGACACCCCGCCGATCCGTTTCCTGATCGCGGATGACGACCAGCTCGTCCGCACCGGCGTCGCCGCTATTCTCGCCTCCGCCACTGACCTTGACATCACCGCCCTCGCCAGCAACGGCCACGAGGCCGTCGACGCCGCGGCAACACACCGCGTTGACGTCGCACTGCTGGACATCCAGATGCCACGACTCGACGGCATCGGAGCTCTCCGTGAGATCCGGCACCGACTGCCCGAGCTTCCGATCGCCATGCTCACCACCTTTTCCGACGACCATCTCATCGCCGATGCGATCAACGCCGGCGCCCTCGGTTTCCTCCTCAAGTCCGACGAACCTCAGCAACTTATTGCCGGCGTCAGGGCCCTCGCGCACGGCGGAGGCGCGTTCTCCCCTCGAGTCGCCCGCTGGCTCGCCGCCGAGCAACGAGCGGGCCACCGCACCCGAACCGCGCGAGACGAACTCACTGCCCTGCTCACCGAGCGCCAGATCGAGCTCCTCACCCACATCGCTCGCGGACTCTCCAACGCCCAGATCGGCGGGGCCATGCATCTGTCCGAAGGCACCGTCAAGCAATACGTCTCCCAGCTCTTCAACACCCTCGGCATCGACAACCGTGTCCACGCCGCCATCACCGCCTACCGACACGGACTCATCACCTGAAGCCGACCCTGACCACACTAATGGTGGGTAGTGGCGCACTCGAGAGCATGGTCATCGTCGGCATCTAGATGGCGGTCGTCTACAGCGGCGCAATCTTTTAACCAAAGTGGACAGCGCGTCCGCGATCAGTCCCCACCCCCCTGATCGTCGAAGGCAGTAGCGTCGTGACGGTTTCGATGCGCGTGATGATCGCGAGGGATGGCTACAAGCACCTCTTGAGCACGGTCGCGGCCAAGGACGACGACCGCGAGCCAACCCTGTAGGGTCGGCAAAGTAGTTGGTTTCGATCGGGTAGTTTCTGCGGTTCCCAGATTACGGGCTCAAGGGTCGTTCTTGCTGTCCGCACAGGCCTCAGTCAACCTGCGTCTCGATGCAGTAGCGTCGCAGTTCTGCGATCATCGAGGTCTTGGGGGTGCTGACGAAGCGGAACGCATGGCTGAAACGGACGCGCATTCCTCCAGCCTCGAGGTAGCCGTCGCAGGAAGCGCGTCGTCCGTGGGTGACGACAGAAATGACCTCCACCCGCTCGGGAGAACGGCGGGCGCACCTCTCGGGCTGCACTGGGGCCGCTGTGTGTGGATTTCTCGATGAGCGTCCAGCTCATGTCATCGGCAAGCCACTCGGAGAGGGCCTCCAGCTCTCCCTTGGCCCGGTTCACAACGAAGTCTCCGTCGACGCACTTCCGTGAAGACTCATGGTGCTATGGCTCGATCCGATGCGCCCGGCCCTTCTCCGCGATCGGCACGCACATTTCGATGGGTCTATCAGGCTCCCAGCTGACCTGTCCTTGGTAGATGATGCCGAGTTTCCCGGTGGCGCCGTCTCGCTAGTCGGCCATGGCGAAGCAGTGTCGCCGCCGTGTTGCTCCTGCTCACGTCTCACAACTCACATCGAGTCGCCGCTCGCCCAAGAGCCGAACTTCGGGGACGCTGCTGTACCACGCATGATGAGAATCACGCAGGGCACGTAGAGTGCTGCGGCGCAGAGCCAGAGGAAGCCGTCGGCGTTGATGTAAGTGAGCGCGAAGATCGTTGTGAAAGCGACCGGTCCGAAGATCGATGTGACGCTGTTGATGCTGGCGAGCACACCCTGGAGGCGCCCTTGGTGCTGTTCATCGACGCGCTGGGAGAGAAGGGTTTGCAGAGCGGGGAGGCCGATGCCACCGATCCCCAGTGCCGCCAAGATAGGCGCCATGGAAAATGCGTCAGTGACAATCGCCAGGCCTACGAGACCCAAGGCGTCGGTAATACACCCGATGATGACTGTTTTTGCCTCACCGATCCACTCCACGATGCGGCCAGTAAGGAGGGCCTGCACGAGAACCTGTACGATCCCGAAAACGGACAGGGAGATTCCAACTTCGACGGGACTCCAGTCGAGGCGGTGTTCAGTAAACAGCACCCAGGTCGCACCTGGAGCCTGCCCAATGAATTGAACAAGGCCGAATGCGACTAATAGGAAGGTAATCCCAGGCACCGCGCTGAGGCCGGGGCGACCACGATGCTGAGCGAGCGACGCAGAGCGCGCAGGGGAATCAGGACGGGTCTCGCGTAACAGGATAAAGGTGAGTGCCAGATTGCTCGCTGAGAGAAGAGCAGCGAGCAAAAACGGCAGATGTGGCGAGATGGCACCGAACAGTCCACCCATGGCTGGCCCCGCGATCATTCCGCCGCCATAGCAGGCACTGAGTAAACCGAAACGCTTGGCGCGCTGGTGGGGTGGCGTGATGTCGGCGATCACGGTGGCGGTGACCGTATTGGTCGCTCCGGTTATCCCAGCCACTGCGCGGGCGATATAGAACACCGACAGAGCGGACGTCGTGGCGAGCACGAGATAGTCGACGGTCGCACCGGCTAGGGAAACAAGCAGCACCCGGCGGCGGCCGAATCGGTCCGACAGCGTTCCCAGTACGGGGGCAAAGATGAACTGCATTACCGCGTAGAGCGCGATCAGCACTCCGACGTTCAGCGGAACCGCATCAGCGGTGACCCCTGCCTCGTGTAGCAGTGCGGGAAGAATCGGCATCACCAGGCCCATGCCGGCGGCGTCGAGGCTAGCCGTGATGAGGACCGTGGCCAACGAGCCACGAGCGGAAGTGAGAAATGACACCTTATCAACGATAAAGTTATCGATGATAAAGTGCAAGCATGGCTCAGAAACAAGCGCGACTCGATCGTGCAGCAGTCTTGCGCGGTGCGAGGCATGTGCTCAATAACACGGGGATCGACGGTTTCACCACGCGGGCGCTGGCTGCGCATCTGCGGGTGCAGCAGCCAGCGCTCTACTGGCACTTTCGGACAAAGGCCCACCTGCTCGGATCGCTCGCAGCTGATGTGCTTGATCGCGAACACCACGCCTCACTCCCAGAGTCAGGGGAGCGCTGGGACGACTTTCTCCTGCGCAACGCGCGGAGCTTCCGGACAGCGCTTCTGGCAGTCCGGGATGGAGCACGGCTGCACGCAGAGTTTCACCGTCAAAAGAGTGACCAGATGCCAGCGGGCTCGGATGCCCCCGAAAGTCAGATCGAGTTTCTCGTGTCCGAAGGATTCGCTGAGGGCTCTGCGGTCCGAGCTCTCATGGCTATCAGCCGCTATACGGTCGGTTTCGTACTAGAAGAACAAACAGCGCTCGACAACGGATGTGAGCCTGTCGATCAAGACCTAGATTTCGAGTTCGGGTTAGTTGCAATGGTTGAAGGGCTGGCATCAAAGCGATGAGGGATGCTCGCACTTTGGGTCTCTGCGTCAGTAAGGTCAATCCTTTCCCGCTCCCGCAGCACCTCCTCCGCGATACTGACGATTCGCTCATGGCTACGGGGCTCACAAACGAGCAAATCAGGGACCGTGTGTATGTCGCGTCGCGATCGCGGAACGGCACATCAGCAGCATCTTCACCATGCTCGACCTTAACGAGCGCACAGGGAACAAGCGCGTCATCGCCGTCCTCGAGTACCTCAAGAACTAAGCGTCGAGTGCGCGACCGGCGCGATGACCATAGGTAACGGCGGTTTAGCATCGGTGCCGCATCTTGACCCGACTCAATCCGCGACAGCTAACCTCCGCATATGGAGTTCGACGGAATGGAGATCCCCGACGATATCGAGGTCACGGTCTGGGGGAGCAACGAGTACCGGCTCTGTAACGTCTGCCGCGCAGAATGCGACCCCGAGCCGAGCGGCGCCGACGGGTACGGCGTGCGAATCATCTACGTCTGCCGCGACCACGGACTCCAATCCGTCGTGGACCCATTCGAGCATCTCCGTTGAAGCGCGCTCTTCGCTATCTCCCTGCATTGACGCAAACATCGCGCTCTCCGCCTTCCGAGGGTAGATCCCAAGATCTGCGGCGCACCTGCCCAGTGTGACGATTTCGATCAGGGTCATGACCGCTGGGGACGGGTACCGGTACCTGCTGAACGCAGTTGTCGCTGGCGACGGGGATCGCGATGCGTCGTCAGCGCTGACAAGGTACTACCTTGAAGCAGGAACGCCTCCCGGCATCTGGCTCGGGGCCGGCCTCCCAGGACTCGCCGGAGAGATCGCCGTCGGTGCCTCGGTGAGCGAGGAGCAGTTACGGCGCCTCATGGGGCACGGGCAGGATCCGAACAGTGGCGAGCAACTGGGGCGCCCGTACCGGAAGTTCGCGACCGCGGGCGAGCGGACGCAGCGCCGCCTCGATCAGCTCCCGAAGTCCCTCACCGCAGGTGAGCGTGCCGCGCAGCAAGCGCTGATCGAGGCGGAGGAGGCACAGAAGCCGACCAATGCGCCGGTCGCGGGGTTCGACCTCACGTTCTCGGTGCCGAAGTCCGTGTCGACCCTCTGGGCAGTTGCCGATGGCGGAACTCAGGCACTCGTCGCTCAAGCCCATCACGCCGCGATCCGAGACGTGATCGCCCTGCTTGAGCGCGACGTCGCGATGACCAGGGTCGGCGCGAAAGGGCCGCGCGGAGCTGTCGCGCAAGTCGACGTGCGGGGTGTGATTGCGACCGCCTACGATCATTACGATTCCCGCGCCGCGGATCCGCAACTCCACACGCACGTCGTGATCGCCAACCGCGTCCAAGCCGTCGATGACGGGAAGTGGCGCACGCTCGATTCCCGCGCTATCCACGCCGCCGTCACGGGCCTATCGGAGCATTACAACGCCGTCCTCTCCGACCATCTCACCCAGATCCTCGGCGTCGGGTGGGAAGCCCGCGACCGCGGAGCCGGACGCTCCACTGCGTGGGAGATCGTCGGCGTGCCGCAAGAGCTGATGGATGAGTTCTCTTCCCGCACACGCGATATCGAGCAGGTCAAAGACCGGCTGGTCGACGAGTACGTCTCGAAGCATGGCAGGCAGCCATCCCCGAAGCTGGTGTGGCAGTTCCGGCAGCAGGCCACGCTCGAGACCCGGCCCCCGAAGCAGCAGCACTCCCTCAGCGACCTCACCTCCCAGTGGCGAGAACGCGCGACCACGTTGCTGGGTGAGGACGCGCCAACCTGGGCGTCGGCACTGCTCGCCGGTAGTGAGCAGGAACCGTTGCTGCGGGCGGACGATATCCCGTTGGAAGATCTCGAGCAGGTCGCCGAGGTTGTGGTGCAGCAGGTAGGTGACCGGCGGGCGACGTGGAAACGGTGGAACCTTCACGCGGAGGCGATACGGCAGACGATGGATCTTCGCTTCGCGTCCGCGAACGACCGGGACGCTATCACCCAGCAGATCGTCGATGCCGCTGAACGGGTCTCGCTGCGTCTCACCCCGCCCGAGCTCGCGACGGCTCTGTTGCAAAAATCGTGAAGCTTGAGCATGCTTGGCGGAGATTGGACGGACGGAACGATGACGGATTTCAAGTGGCGCCATTTCCAGGGTGATGTGATCCTGTGGGCGGTGCGCTGGTATTGTCGCTATCCGATCAGCTATCGCGACCTTGAGGAAATGCTGGCGGAACGCGGCATTTCGGTCGACCATACGACGATCTATCGCTGGGTCCAGTGCTACGCCCCGGAGATGGAGAAGCGGCTGCGCTGGTTCTGGCGGCGTGGCTTTGATCCGAGCTGGCGCCTGGATGAAACCTACGTCAAGGTGCGGGGCAAGTGGACCTACCTGTACCGGGCAGTCGACAAGCGGGGCGACACGATCGATTTCTACCTGTCGCCGACCCGCAGCGCCAAGGCAGCGAAGCGGTTCCTGGGCAAGGCCCTGCGAGGCCTGAAGCACTGGGAAAAGCCTGCCACGCTCAATACCGACAAAGCGCCGAGCTATGGTGCAGCGATCACCGAATTGAAGCGCGAAGGAAAGCTGGACCGGGAGACGGCCCACCGGCAGGTGAAGTATCTCAATAACGTGATCGAGGCCGATCACGGAAAGCTCAAGATACTGATCAAGCCGGTGCGCGGTTTCAAATCGATCCCCACGGCCTATGCCACGATCAAGGGATTCGAAGTCATGCGAGCCCTGCGCAAAGGACAGGCTCGCCCCTGGTGCCTGCAGCCCGGCATCAGGGGCGAGGTGCGCCTTGTGGAGAGAGCTTTTGGCATTGGGCCCTCGGCGCTGACGGAGGCCACGGGCATGCTCAACCACCATTTCGCAGCAGCCGCCTGATCGGCGCAGAGCGACAGCCTACCTCTGACTGCCGCCAATCTTTGCAACAGAGCCAAGGCCCGATCCTTGGAGCCCTTGCCCTCCCGCACGATGATCGTGCCGTGATCGAAATCCAGATCCTTGACCCGCAGTTGCAAACCCTCACTGATCCGCATGCCCGTTCCATACAGAAGCTGGGCGAACAAACGATGCTCGCCTTCCAGAAAACCGAGGATGCGAACCACTTCATCCGGGGTCAGCACCACCGGCAAGCGCCGCGACGGCCGAGGTCTTCCGATCTCCTGAAGCCAGGGCAGATCCGTGCACAGCACCTTGCCGTAGAA
Source organism: Tessaracoccus timonensis (assembly GCF_900343145.1). Lineage (NCBI taxonomy): Bacteria > Bacillati > Actinomycetota > Actinomycetes > Propionibacteriales > Propionibacteriaceae > Tessaracoccus > Tessaracoccus timonensis. The sequence goes on along the minus strand of NZ_LT996886.1, from coordinate 1,370,800 downwards.
GAACAGCAAGGCCGCCAATGCCTGACGATGCGTGGAGACCGAAACCTTGCGCTCGTTCGCCAGCCAGGACAGAAATGCCTCGACTTCGCTGCTGCCCAAGGTTGCCGGGTGACGCACACCGTGGAAACGGATGAAGGCACGAACCCAGTGGACATAAGCCTGTTCGGTTCGTAAACTGTAATGCAAGTAGCGTATGCGCTCACGCAACTGGTCCAGAACCTTGACCGAACGCAGCGGTGGTAACGGCGCAGTGGCGGTTTTCATGGCTTGTTATGACTGTTTTTTTGTACAGTCTATGCCTCGGGCATCCAAGCAGCAAGCGCGTTACGCCGTGGGTCGATGTTTGATGTTATGGAGCAGCAACGATGTTACGCAGCAGGGCAGTCGCCCTAAAACAAAGTTAACCCCTAAGGAAGTATCGTGAAACTATCACTAATGGCAGCAATTTCGAAGAATGGAGTTATCGGAAATGGCCCAGATATTCCATGGAGTGCCAAAGGGGAACAATTACTCTTCAAAGCGATTACCTATAATCAGTGGCTTTTGGTAGGCCGAAAGACTTTCGAGTCAATGGGGGCTTTACCCAACCGAAAATATGCCGTTGTAACTCGTTCAAGCTTCACTTCCAGTGATGAGAATGTATTGGTATTTCCATCTATCGATGAAGCGCTAAATCATCTGAAGACGATAACGGATCATGTGATTGTGTCTGGTGGTGGTGAAATATACAAAAGCCTGATCGATAAAGTTGATACTTTACATATTTCAACAATCGACATTGAGCCAGAAGGTGATGTCTATTTTCCAGAAATCCCCAGTAGTTTTAGGCCAGTTTTTAGCCAAGACTTCGTGTCTAACATAAATTATAGTTACCAAATCTGGCAAAAGGGTTAACAAGTGGCAGCAACTGACCGCCAAAAGTGTCACTTGTTTTGCCAAAAAGCCGGCAAAACAAGCGCCAATTTTGTCGGCAGCTGTGCCAGGCGTTAAACATCATGAGGGAAGCGGTGATCGCCGAAGTATCGACTCAACTATCAGAGGTAGTTGGCGTCATCGAGCGCCATCTCGAACCGACGTTGCTGGCCGTACATTTGTACGGCTCCGCAGTGGATGGCGGCCTGAAGCCACACAGTGATATTGATTTGCTGGTTACGGTGACCGTAAGGCTTGATGAAACAACGCGGCGAGCTTTGATCAACGACCTTTTGGAAACTTCGGCTTCCCCTGGAGAGAGCGAGATTCTCCGCGCTGTAGAAGTCACCATTGTTGTGCACGACGACATCATTCCGTGGCGTTATCCAGCTAAGCGCGAACTGCAATTTGGAGAATGGCAGCGCAATGACATTCTTGCAGGTATCTTCGAGCCAGCCACGATCGACATTGATCTGGCTATCTTGCTGACAAAAGCAAGAGAACATAGCGTTGCCTTGGTAGGTCCAGCGGCGGAGGAACTCTTTGATCCGGTTCCTGAACAGGATCTATTTGAGGCGCTAAATGAAACCTTAACGCTATGGAACTCGCCGCCCGACTGGGCTGGCGATGAGCGAAATGTAGTGCTTACGTTGTCCCGCATTTGGTACAGCGCAGTAACCGGCAAAATCGCGCCGAAGGATGTCGCTGCCGACTGGGCAATGGAGCGCCTGCCGGCCCAGTATCAGCCCGTCATACTTGAAGCTAGACAGGCTTATCTTGGACAAGAAGAAGATCGCTTGGCCTCCCGCGCAGATCAGTTGGAAGAATTTGTTCACTACGTGAAAGGCGAGATCACCAAGGTAGTCGGCAAATAATGTCTAACAATTCGTTCAAGCCGACGCCGCTTCGCGGCGCGGCTTAACTCAAGCGTTAGATGCACTAAGCACATAATTGCTCACAGCCAAACTATCAGGTCAAGTCTGCTTTTATTATTTTTAAGCGTGCATAATAAGCCCTACACAAATTGGGAGATATATCATGAAAGGCTGGCTTTTTCTTGTTATCGCAATAGTTGGCGAAGTAATCGCAACATCCGCATTAAAATCTAGCGAGGGCTTTACTAAGCTTGCCCCTTCCGCCGTTGTCATAATCGGTTATGGCATCGCATTTTATTTTCTTTCTCTGGTTCTGAAATCCATCCCTGTCGGTGTTGCTTATGCAGTCTGGTCGGGACTCGGCGTCGTCATAATTACAGCCATTGCCTGGTTGCTTCATGGGCAAAAGCTTGATGCGTGGGGCTTTGTAGGTATGGGGCTCATAATTGCTGCCTTTTTGCTCGCCCGATCCCCATCGTGGAAGTCGCTGCGGAGGCCGACGCCATGGTGACGGTGTTCGGCATTCTGAATCTCACCGAGGACTCCTTCTTCGATGAGAGCCGGCGGCTAGACCCCGCCGGCGCTGTCACCGCGGCGATCGAAATGCTGCGAGTCGGATCAGACGTCGTGGATGTCGGACCGGCCGCCAGCCATCCGGACGCGAGGCCTGTATCGCCGGCCGATGAGATCAGACGTATTGCGCCGCTCTTAGACGCCCTGTCCGATCAGATGCACCGTGTTTCAATCGACAGCTTCCAACCGGAAACCCAGCGCTATGCGCTCAAGCGCGGCGTGGGCTACCTGAACGATATCCAAGGATTTCCTGACCCTGCGCTCTATCCCGATATTGCTGAGGCGGACTGCAGGCTGGTGGTTATGCACTCAGCGCAGCGGGATGGCATCGCCACCCGCACCGGTCACCTTCGACCCGAAGACGCGCTCGACGAGATTGTGCGGTTCTTCGAGGCGCGGGTTTCCGCCTTGCGACGGAGCGGGGTCGCTGCCGACCGGCTCATCCTCGATCCGGGGATGGGATTTTTCTTGAGCCCCGCACCGGAAACATCGCTGCACGTGCTGTCGAACCTTCAAAAGCTGAAGTCGGCGTTGGGGCTTCCGCTATTGGTCTCGGTGTCGCGGAAATCCTTCTTGGGCGCCACCGTTGGCCTTCCTGTAAAGGATCTGGGTCCAGCGAGCCTTGCGGCGGAACTTCACGCGATCGGCAATGGCGCTGACTACGTCCGCACCCACGCGCCTGGAGATCTGCGAAGCGCAATCACCTTCTCGGAAACCCTCGCGAAATTTCGCAGTCGCGACGCCAGAGACCGAGGGTTAGATCATGCCTAGCATTCACCTTCCGGCCGCCCGCTAGCGGACCCTGGTCAGGTTCCGCGAAGGTGGGCGCAGACATGCTGGGCTCGTCAGGATCAAACTGCACTATGAGGCGGCGGTTCATACCGCGCCAGGGGAGCGAATGGACAGCGAGGAGCCTCCGAACGTTCGGGTCGCCTGCTCGGGTGATATCGACGAGGTTGTGCGGCTGATGCACGACGCTGCGGCGTGGATGTCCGCCAAGGGAACGCCCGCCTGGGACGTCGCGCGGATCGACCGGACATTCGCGGAGACCTTCGTCCTGAGATCCGAGCTCCTAGTCGCGAGTTGCAGCGACGGCATCGTCGGCTGTTGCACCTTGTCGGCCGAGGATCCCGAGTTCTGGCCCGACGCCCTCAAGGGGGAGGCCGCATATCTGCACAAGCTCGCGGTGCGACGGACACATGCGGGCCGGGGTGTCAGCTCCGCGCTGATCGAGGCTTGCCGCCATGCCGCGCGAACGCAGGGGTGCGCCAAGCTGCGGCTCGACTGCCACCCGAACCTGCGTGGCCTATACGAGCGGCTCGGATTCACCCACGTCGACACTTTCAATCCCGGCTGGGATCCAACCTTCATCGCAGAACGCCTAGATGTTGTGGGTCATGACGTTGTAGTCACCGAGCGGGGATGAAGGAACGGGCCCCTGGACTGCACGATGGGTGGTGTCTAAGCAACCATCCAGCAGAAAGAGACCCGCTCCGATGACCCACGCTAACGCCCCACTGACCCCGGAAGGAAGACAGCGCCTCGTCACCCGCGTCCTCGCAGGCGGCCGGCCCATCGCTCACGTCGCCGCTGAAGCCGGCATCGCCCGCTCCACACTCACGAAATGGGTGGCCCGCTATCGGGCCGAAGGCGCCGACGGACTTGAAGACCGCTCCAGCGCACCAGCAGCCCGCCCCACACGAATCCCCCTGGAGATGCTGGAGCTAATCGATCGCTGGCGTCGCGATCACAAGTGGTCCGCCCGCCGCATCCACCACGAACTGGCCCACCTCGGCCACCACTGCTGCCTGCGCACGGTATCGCGCTGGCTGAAGCGACTCGGGATCGGCCGGCGTCGCGACCTCGACCCGACAGGAGAGAGCAACCGGACGATCGGCACGATCACCGCCAGGTTCCCCGGCCACATGCTCCACATGGACGTGAAGAAGGTCGGGAAGATCCCTGACGGGGGCGGCTGGTGGGCACACGGCCGCGGCAGCAGCAAAGCACTGGCGTCCAAGCGCGCGCACAAGCAGCGCGTCGGCTACACCTACCTGCACTCGGCCATCGATGGGTACTCCCGGCTGGCGTACACCGAAGCCCTCGAGGACGAGACAGCACAGACCACGATCGGGTTCTTCGCCCGGGCTCGCGCGTACTTCGCCGCCCATGGCATCACCCGACTCGTCCGAGTCGTGACGGACAACGGCGCGAACTACCGGGCCTCACGGTTCGTGACGGCGGTGCAGTCGCACGCCTCGCGTCATCAGCGCACGCGGGTGTACACGCCGCGGCACAACGGGAAGGTCGAACGCTACCAACGACTCCTTGCCGAAGAGTGCCTCTATGCCCGCGTCTATGACTCCGAGCAGGCCCGCCGGAAGGCGATCGGGGTATGGGTCCATCACTACAACTATCATCGGCCTCATACCGCCTGTGCAGACCAGCCACCGGCCAGCCGAGTCCACGAACGTGTAGACAACGTCATGACCTCATACAGCTAGGCGTAGCGCAGTTTGAACTGCGCTGGGGTGAGGCGGCGTCGCAGCGCGATGGCGAGCAGCGAGACCCCCGCGAGCACCAGGGCGACGAGCCCCGTCGCGAACACCGCTGTGGTCACCGAAGCTCCCGCCAGCCAGGAACGCACCAGCAGCATGCCGCCGTGCAGCGGGGACACCGCGGCCACCGGGTCAAGCCAATCGGGCACGCTCGAGCTCAGCCCAAGCGCGGTCGTCACCGCGAGCAGGACCAGCGCAATACCGCGCCCGACGTGCCCGAGCCACCCTGCCAGCGCGTGCTGCATGAATGCGAACACGACGCCCAGCCCCGCGAGCAACGCCATCAAACCCGCCGTGCGCCCGAGCGACATCGACCACCACAGGCCACCCACGACGCCCAGCACCAGCCCGACGGCGGCGAGGAGCGCCGTCGGTAGCCCAACCGTGCGCAGCCACAACAGCGCACTCGGGGCACGCGACGTGACGACGTCACTCGGCACCGGTCGCACGACGATGAACGCTGCCAACGCAGCCAGCCACAGCCCTGCGACGAGGATCAGCGCCGACAGCGGCACTCCCCCGCGTGCCATCAACGACTGGTCAATGTCGATGGGGCTCGACACGGCGTCGCCGAGCGCCTTGCGATCAGACTCGCTGTAGCTCGGAATCTCGCTCTTGCCGGCGGCGAGCTTGTCCGCGAACGTGCCGACGCCCTCGTCGAGCTTGGCGGCCCCGTCGTCGAGTTCGACGATACCCTCAGCAAGCTCCCCGGTTCCCGCAGCGGCCTGGGACACCCCGTCGGTGTACTGCCACACGCCGTCGACGTACTGCAGGAGGCCGCTGCTGAGCTTCTCGACGCCGCCCGGCAACGCACCAATTTCGGAGGCGAGGCGCTGAATCCCAGTGTTGAGCTGCGTCGCGCCGGCACCCAGTTGCTTACCGTTGGTCACCAGCGGCTGCGCCTCACGTTCCATGGTTTTGGCGCCGTCGCGCAGCTTGCCGAGCCCGGTCTTGAGCTCGCCCATCTGCTGCTTGATCTCGCGCGGCATCACGTCGGCCATCTGGTGGATACCCTTCGCGAGCTCGCGGTTGCCGTCGGCGAGCTGCCGTGAGCCGTCCTTCAGCTGCTGCAGGCCAGGTCCGATTTTCTGCGCCTGGCCCAGACCGTCGACGAGCTTCCCCAGCCCGTCCTCGCCTCGCGTTGCCGCGAGCTGCGCCAGCTCAAGATACGTCTTGCCGCTCTCGGCCTCAGTGGAGTGCAGGAACTGCGTCGCCCGCTGGGCGCCGTGCTGGAAACCGCCCTCCATGGCCGCATCAACGCCAGCTTCATAGGCGGCGCGGCGCTCCTCGCAGACGGCCGGGTCAGCGTCGGTGCACCGGAACTGCGCCTTGAGTGTCTCGGCTGCCTGCGTAATCTCCTGCGGCGGAGCGACGGCACCGCTGGCGTAGCCCTGCAACTGCCGGTCGAGTTCGACGACGCGCTCACCCAGCCCGGACACCTGCTGCTTGAGCTGCTTCGCCTGCTGCACCATCTCGTCGGTAACGAGTCCATCGAGTTGCTCGAGCGGCGTGACGGCCTCGTCGATCCCGTCGGCGAGCTTGCCAGCGCCCGCCGCGAGCTTGTCGGCCCCGTCGACGAGCTGCTGCAACTGCGAGAAATCCATGTCGGCTGACTCGAGGCCTGTTACCACCTGGTCGAGCCCTCCGGAGAGCTGCCCGATGCCGCCGACAAGCCGGGCGGTGCCGTCGGTGTACTGCTGCACACCCGGCAGAAGCTGGTTGGCACCGCTGGCGAGCTGCTCGACGCCGCCCACGAGCTGCGGCATCTTCCCCGACATCTGCTCGACGCCGTCGGCGATCTGCTGCCCGCCCGCACGCAGCGGCTCACCGTTCTCGTCGAGCTTGCGCATGCCGTCAACCAGCTCCTCCGTACCGTCAGCTGCCTGGCTCACCCCATGGGAGAGCTGCGACGAGCCAGACTTCAGCTGCGAGGCGCCGTCGACGATCTGCCCGAACTGCCCGCCGACTTCGTTGAACCCGACGTAGACCCCGTCGAGGTACTGCGTGGTGAGCATCTTATTCAGCGACTGCGTGGCGATGCGCGTGATCTCCTGCGCCAGGTTGGCGTCCCAGGCCGGGGCGTTGCGCGACGTGGTCACCCGAATGCGCGCCTTCTGCGCCGCGTCGGGGTCGTTCTTGGCGAACGACATGACGCGCTTCGAGAAGTCGGGCGCGATGGTCACGACGGCGGCGTACTCGCCCGACTTCAGCCCGTCAGCCGCGCTCTGTTCGTCGGCGAGAATCCAGTTGATGTTCTCGCCCTCGCGCTCCATGATCTCGGCGCTCAGCTGGCGCCCCATGGGCACGGTCTTGCCGTCTACCTTGGTGCCCTCGTCGAGGTTGACGATGCCAGCGGTGACCTTCCGCTCGTCGCCCTTCCCGCTCAGCCCGATGAGGCTCCCGACGACGAGCAGCGGCACCAGAAATAACGCCACCAACGCCGCCCAGGATGTTTTCCGACCCTTCTTGATTCCCTCTGGCCTCATGCCATGCTCCCCTCGTGCGTGGGTTCGACGACGCGCACCACGTCGTCGGGTGTCACTGCGGTGAGTGCCGCCACGCTGCCCGCGAGGCAGACGACGGCAAAGTTTCGGTTGCTGCGCGCCCGCTCGGCTAGGCGCTGGAGTGCGAGTTGATCGTCGGGCTTGCCGACGGCGTCCACACCGTCGACGAACCACACGCACCCGTCGTGGATGCGCAGCCCGTCGAGGCACGCCGCGACGTCTTGCTCGTGCGCGAGGTCGACGTACCCCGTCCGACGACGAATCGCACCCGCCGCTTCGGGCAGCAGCCGGCCCACGACGCGCCCCCTGCCCGACGCCACCTCGAGCCGCCCGGTCAGCGCCAGCGCAGCTGCGGCGCGCGGCCCCACGGCGCCAGTGATGCCCATCACTTCGCCGGGTCGCACCTGCATCGACAGCGGGGCGACAAGGCCTTCCACCTCGATGTCTTCGGCGTGCACGAGCGCGTCGGTGCCCGGCCAGTCGGCGAGTTCGAGCTGTTTGGTGAGCACTTCGCCCTCCATATCGAACTCGGGCAGCAGCCTGTCGAGCCACTTCGGCATCCACCACGCGTGCTCACCCAGCAGGGCGAGCACCGCGGGCACGAGCGTCATGCGCACCAGGAACGCATCGATGAGCACGCCGACGGCGAGCGCGAACGCAATCTGTTTGATGGCCATCATGCCGGCCGGCACGAAGAACGCGAACACCGCGAACATCACCAGCGCCGCAGCGGTGACCACCCGCCCAGAGGCCACGAACCCGTCGCGAATCGCATCGATGGGCCGCTTGCCGTGGATGTACTCCTCGCGGATGCGCGAGGCGATGAAGATCTCGTAGTCCATCGCGAGCCCGAACAAGATGCCAATCAGCAAGATCGGCAGGAACGAGATGACCGCCGCCGGTTTCTCGAGGTTGATGAGCGCCTTGAACCAGCCCTCGTTGAACACCAGCTGCGTCAGCCCAAACGACGCGCCCACGCTCAGCAGGAACCCCGCAGCGGTTTTCAGCGGCACCCACACTGACCGGAACACCGCACACAACAACACCAGCGTGAGCCCCACCACCATCGTGACGAACGGCCCGACGGCGTTGCCGAGCTTCGTCGTCACGTCGAGCTGCACTGCGGTAAAGCCGGTGACGTTCGCGTCGAGGTTGCGCTTGTCCTGCCACGAATCCGTGAGCTCGCGCAGCCGTTCGACGGTATGCACGGTCTCGGGATCGTCGCTGGCGGTCGTCGGGTAGAGCTGAATCATGCCGGTGTCCGCGTTCTGGTTCGGCACGGCCAGCGCGATCTGGTCGATGCCCTCCACATCCTCGATCTCGTCGGAGAGCTCGTCGAGCAAGCCGAGCGGGTCCGTCGAACCGATGATGCCGACGGTGACCACCAGCGGCGCGTTGTAGCCGGGGCCGAAGTGCTCGGTGATGGCGTCGTAGGCGACGCGCGCCTGCCTGGTTTCGGGGCTCTGGCCGGCGTTCGGCAGCGACAGCGTCAGGTTCATCGCCGGCAGCGAACACGCGCCAAGCAGCGTCACCACCGCCACGATGGTGGCGATGGGATGCGACGTGCTCACGCCCACCCACCAGTGGAAGATGCCGCGCCGCTGGGCTGGCGGCCGCTCAGATTCGTCGCGCGCGCGAGCGGCCTTCTTCGGCCGCATCCGCTCCCCCAGGAAGCCCCCGAACGCGGGCAGGAGGGTGAGCGCGATGAGCACAGCGAAGGCCACTGCGATCGACGCAAAGATGCCCATCACCGTGATGAACGGCAGCCCGGCGACCGCGAGCCCGGTGAGTGCGATGGCGTTCGTGACGCCAGCGAACACGACGGCGGTGCCGGCCGTGCCGATGGCCCGGGCCATCGATTCCTCGGCGTCCATGCCGTCGCGGAGTTGGTCACGGTGTCTGGAGAAGATGAACAGCGCATAGTCGATGCCCACCGCGACACCCAGCATGATGGCCAGCATGGGCGTCACGGAGTTGACGCTGATGACGCTCGTCGCGCCGAACATCACGAACATGGCGATGCCGACGCCGAGCAGCGCGGTGAAGATGGGGATGATCGCGGTGATCACCGAGCCGAGCATGATCCACAACACAATGAACGAGAGCACGACGCCCAGCACCTCAGTGATGGAAATCTCGGGAAGCTCCATCTGGAACGCGGGCCCGCCCATGGTGATCCTCGTGCCGTCGGGGAGCTGCTGCTCAATGTGGTGGGCTGTTTCCACGATCGGGTTGAGGGTGTCGAGCGTGGGCACCTCCGTGACGCTCAGCGAGAGGGTCGCCAGCGCCGCGCGGTCATCGTCGGAAATCTGCCCCTTCGAATACTTGAACCAGGGCGACTGCACCGAATCGACGAGTTCTAGCTTCTCGAATTCCTTGAGCAGCGGCTCGATCTCGTCCTTGAGCTCACCGACGTGCTCCCCCTCAGGCACGACGATAACCGCCGTGGCGGAGAGGGCCGCTCCCGTCGGGAACGTCATGTGGAGGCGGTCGAGCGCCTCCTGCGACGGCGAGCCGGGAATGTCGAAACCGTCGTCGAACTGGCTGCGCACGCTGAGCCCTACCCCGCCCATCACGAGCGCGACGAGCAACCACAACAGCAGCACGCGAACGCCGTGGTTGTAGCACCAACGGCCCAGTGCGTAGAGCGCAGCCGACATCTTCACCCCAACTTGGATACAGTACTGAATCGAGCCCCAGCATACACTCGTGTATCCAATGGGCTACGTTGTGTGTCGGAGGAAGCCATGACAGAGACGACGCCCAGACGCGAGGCCACGCGAGCCCGTCTGATTGAGGCAGCGATCCACGAGTTCGCGGAGCGCGGCATCGACGCGACGAGCGTCGAGCAGCTGTGCGAGCGGGCAGATTTCAGCCGAGGCGCGTTCTACTCCAACTTTCAGACGAAAGACGACCTGTGCATCGCGATCCTCGAAAGCTACGCCGAGCACACCCTTCACGAGCTGGACGCGATCTTCCAGCCCCCGCCCGACGCGGACATCGATTGGGCGGTGAACGTGGCGATCCCCGCGTTTTTTCAGGCCCTCGGCCCCACCGCGGATTTCCGGCGCACCATGCTCGAAATCCACCTCCGCGCGACCCGCTCCGACGAACTCGGCCAACGGCTGCATGAACACGAAGCACAGACTCACCCCGTGATAGCGGCGTTCCTCACCAAGGCCGTGGCGCACGTCGGGCGGCGCTTCAGCATGCCCACCGATCGGGTGGTGCGCGCCTTGTCAGCGGTGTTTTTCGAACCCGGCATGGACAATGACGTCGACTCAGATTTCCTGGGGAGTTTGCTGGTGGCACTCACCGAGCCCATCGCGTAACCCCCCCTCGGCGGGGCCGGTTACTTCGTCGGCGTGGACGCCGGCTCCTCGTTCTCGGTGGGCGCAGGTTCCGTCGGCTTCTCGCTCCCCGACGGTGATTCCTTCGGCTTCGAGGGAGATGGTGACGGCGATGGGCTCGCCGACGCGCTCGGCTCAGGCGACGGCTCGTCGGAAGGCTTCGGATCCGACGGCTGCGGGCCGGTGGGGGTCGTCGTCGGGCTTCCCGATGTGCTCGGAGCAGCCGAGGGCGACGTCGGCACACTCGGCGAGAGCGACGGAGACGCGTCCGGTGAGGGGGATACCGACGGCGAAGGTGAGGGAGATGGGGGCGGGCTCGGCGAGGGCGCGGCATAGTCGGGCATGTCCTGGGCGAACACCACGACCCCGTCCTTCGACAGCCACGACGCGGGGTCGGTGAATTGTCCGTTCGCCTTCACCTCGAAGTGGAGGTGACAACCAGTCGAATAGCCCGTATTGCCAACGCGGCCAATACCCTGGTGCCGTTTCACATGGTCTCCGACTCGCACGCCTGCCGACGACAAGTGGGCGTAGTTGGTGACGACGTCGTAGCCGTTGATCTGACCGTGGCGGATGCCCACCATGTAGCCGTTGCCGCCAGCCCAGCCGACGAACGACACGACGCCGTCGGCTGCGGCGCCGATGGGCGTGCCACAGGGGGCGGCGAAGTCGAGACCAGTGTGCAATTTGTAAATGTGCAGCACCGGGTGCATACGCATACCGAACGGCGACGTGCGTCGCCCATTCACCGGCGTTGCGAGGACGCCGTTGCCCTGGGTGTTAACGTATCCGAGCCTGTCGGGGCTGGCCGGCTTGCCTCGCTGGGGGCGCGGCAGGTACCAGTCTTCTTCGTACTTGTGCACCGGGAAGATAGGGCCACTCGACGTCGGCACGCTCGTCGTGGCGGGAATATCCTCAACCGGCGGGGGGTCGCTGGGCCCCACCACGTTGAGCAGTTCTGGAGTCACGCTCACGTTGGGCACGGCCTCAACAGGGGCAGGACCTTGCATCGTCACGACGGAAATCCCCGCGATGACTTGTCCCCACCGCGACCATCGCAGACAAGCCCTGCTTAATACGCACGACTCCAATATAATCATGATTGAGCGTTCAACGCGCTCTCTAGGGCAATTCAGGTAGCATCGAATCTCGTGCCATCACTCTCGCAAGCCCAAACCAACGCGATGCAGCACCTTCTGCGCATCGCGCCCGTCATCGACGAGCTGGGCAGCCTGTTTCGCGATGCCGGCCACGAGCTCTACCTCGTCGGCGGCTCAGTACGCGACGCCTTGATGGGGCATCTCGGCCACGACCTCGATTTCACCACCTCCGCCCGCCCCGACGACACCCACGCACTGTTGAAGCGCTTCACGCCGACAACGTGGGACGTCGGGAAAGACTTCGGCACTATCGGCGCCCTGGCCAAGGCGGAAGGCAGCGAGTGGCAGATCGAGGTCACCACGTTTCGTGCCGACGCCTACGAGGGGCACACGCGCAAACCCATCGTCGCCTTCGGTGACTCCATCGACGGTGACCTCATCCGTCGCGACTTCACCGTGAACGCGATGGCGATCGACATCGCCACCCGCAAGTTCGTCGACCCGTACGGCGGCCTGCAAGACCTTGCTGCCGGCATCCTCCGCACGCCCACTGAGCCCGAGATCTCCTTCTCTGATGACCCGCTGCGCATGATGCGGGCGGCACGGTTCGCGTCGCGCCTCGGGTTCCGCGTCGCCACCGACGTCGTCGCAGCGATGAAGGGCATGGCGGACCGCATTCAAATTGTGTCGGTCGAGCGCATTCAGCAGGAGCTCAACGGCCTGCTCATGACCGACAGCCCCCGCGCCGGGCTGAACCTGCTCGTCGAGACGGGGCTCGCGGAGCACTTCCTCCCGGAGCTGCCCGCGCTGCGCCTCGAGCGCGACGAACACCACCGCCACAAGGACGTCTACGAGCACTCGCTCACCGTCGTGGATCAGGCAATCGCGCTGGAGAAGGCGCGCGGGCACGAGCCGGACCTGGTGAATCGTCTCGCCGCGCTGCTGCACGACATCGGCAAGCCCGCCACCAGACGCTTCGAGGGCCCCAAGGTGACCTTCCATCACCACGACGTCGTCGGGGCGAAGATGGCAAGGAAGCGCCTGCGGGCGCTGAACTATCCGAGCGCGGTGACGCAGTCGGTGTGCAAGCTGATCGAGCTGCACCTGCGCTTCCACGGTTACGCCGAGGGGGCGTGGACGGACGCGGCCGTGCGACGCTACGTGCGCGATGCCGGCGATGAGCTCGAGCACCTGCACATCCTCACGCGCGCCGACTGCACGACCCGTAACAGGGCCAAGGCCACGAGGCTGCGCCGCGCCTACGAGGAGCTCGAATGGCGCATCGACGAGCTCGCCGCGCAGGAGGAGCTCGACGCGCTGCGCCCCCACCTCGACGGGAACCAGATCATGGAGATCTTGGGCGTCGGGCCGGGCAGGGAGGTCGGCCAAGCGTACAAGTTCCTGCTCGACCACCGCATCGAGCACGGCCCCCTCGACGAGGACGCCGCCACGAAGCTCCTCCTCGACTGGTGGGCCGAGCAGCACTGAGCGTTGAACTGCAAAACTCGCCAACAGTCGCACGCCTCATGCGCAATTGAGCGAGGAGCGACGCCACTGTTGGCGAGTTTTGCAGTTTTTCTGCGTCTGCCCGACGCAGGCGAGGTAGCGAAGCATACTTCAGAGGGTGTCAGATGCATCACGCAGGTCTGCACCAGCGCGCCAGGCCAGGTCGCCTCGATCGCTTCTAAGAAGCCGGTGAGCCCGTCGCAGCACACGATCAACACGTCCTGGACGCCGCGGTTGGCGAGCTGGGCGCATACCGCTGCCCAGAACTTCGCGCCTTCGGAGGCTTGGACCCAGATCCCCGTGCACATGTTTGATGCCGTCGAGGTCGACACCAACCGCGATATGGAGCGTGCCGGTTGACGACCCGGTTTTGGTCACGGACCTTGACCACCAGCGCGTCGAGGTAGATCACTGGGTAGAACGCCTCCAACGGCCTGTTCTGCCAGGCGGTGACTTCCTCCATCACGGCCTCGGTCACATTCGAGATGGTCTCGTGTGACAAGTCGGTTCCCAACGTCGCGGCGAGATGGTGCTGGATCTCACGGATGGTCATCCCGCCGGCATACAAGCTGATGATCTGGTCCTCAAGCCCACCCACACGCCGTCGCCCATTCGGGGACCAACCTCGACACAAACGACCCGTTACGGTCCCGGGGCCGATCCAACTCGATAGGCCCGACCTCGGTGGCGACGGTCTTCGGTGTGGTGCCGTTACGTGAGTTGCCCGACCCCCTACCAGCAGGGTCGTTCTTCTCATAGCCCAGGAGAGGAGGTCAGCTCCGCGTTCATCCCGCGCTCCAGCACGGACTTGATCAACTCGGGCAAGAACCCGCCCTCTCCGGTCAACGAGATCCCCCGCTCACTAGTCGAGGCCAGCAACTGGTCATCGAACAACTCACGCGCCGGGCTGACTGGCTTGTCATCGTTCTCGGTCATGGCCATAGTCAATCTCCTTCAGATCAGCTTGACCTCTTACACAAACCATTTGACACCCTCCTGCAAGAGCACACGTTCGAGGATTTCCAGGGGACAGTGCCTCGGCGCCCAGGCTCGCCCGGGTGGCCCAGCCGTCACGACGCAACACGTGCCCGATCTTCATCGCCACATAGGCCGCGTAGTTCTCGGCATAGTCAATAGTTACCTTGATCACTTCAGCAGCGCCCCAACACTCGGAGGCACAGGCGTAAGAGCGGCATTAGCACTCGCCCAAGCAGGGATTCCCAACACAGTCCACCTGGTCAGTGACAATCGGGTATTCCGTGAGCTACTGCCACCCCAAGTCCAGATCATCACGACAGCGACCAAAGACACGTGGGAGCCCCACCTCATCATTCAGTATCCAGCAGGAGCCAAAGTAGATCTCGAAGATGGGAGTATCCGTTCGAAGTCACCCAACAGGATAATCCTCGTCAACGATCGCCCGAATGAGCTCCTCGAACCCTCCCCGCAGTTGCCTGAACTCTTCCGGAAAGCAAACGTCGTTCTAGTCTCCGGCTTCAACGCGATGCTCGACCCGACGCTCACGCTCAATCGCACTCGGCAAGTCACCGAGGCGCTCTCAGAGTGCAACCCTCGCCCAATCGTGTTCCTCGAAGACGCCGGTTACCATCTTCACAGTGTCCTCGAAGCATTTCACTCAGGGTTTAAAGACGTCGCGGACATCCACAGCATGAATGAAGACGAGCTCCAGAACTACATAGACCGCGAAATTGATCTGCTTGATCCTCATTCGGTCCGTCAAGCCATCGAGGACGTAATGCCTCACGTACTAGCCCCCACATTGGTGCTGCATACTCGCCACTTCGCTTTGGCCCACGGACAGCGGGCGCAAATACTACGACCTTCACTTGCTGCCGGAAACGATCTTGCAGGCGCTCGCTACATGTTCGGCGACTCAATTACGGAATCTGCACTAACAAACGTGCAGGCGGCTCCGCACCAAAGCGAAGCAGTCGAATTCGCTCGTGCGTTCAACGCAATCGAACCTGACGCAGTAGTTGTGCCGGCACGTGCTCTCGAGCCACGTACCCCAACCACGATCGGACTAGGGGACACATTCGTAGCTGGAGTGCTAGGCGACCTTGTCACCCGCAATACACACACCTAACGATTCGCTCTCCCCTACAACATCCGGTGTCCATCGCCCCTCGACCTGCACGGCTCAGCGGACAACTGACTCGTCATCAACGCTATACAGCCACCATCTCGAAGTATTGATGGCGCCCGACTTGGGCCGCTTGGGCAGTCTCGAGGCCGCTGAGGGGGTTAATGGTGTTGTCAGGATGAGTTTTGGTTAGTGGAGGGTGTGGCACTAATGCCATCGTAGAAACGCGGCATGAGTCCGTTTCTCCAGTAGGTGAAGACCGCCTCGAAGGCGCCGGCTGTCTGGATCGTGGAGAAGCGGCATGGCCGGCGTTCGATTATGAAACAGTTGGGTTCGGCGCATTTGAGTCGTGCAGGTTAGCGACCCAGGATCCTTTCCTAGCCAGCTACAGCGTAATGACCCGATGACTAGTCGGGATTCTATCGCGAACTAATCAGAAGTCCCATTTTCGATTCGAGTTACGAGCATTCCTATACATCGATTGGCTTCTTGGCATCAGACATGAAGTCATTCACGGCCTGGATAGTGAGAGAGTTATCAACCAGGCTATCGGCAACTGACGGTGATACGGTGAAGTCGGACACCCCACGCGCGCTCAGCTGAGCAATCAGCTCAGGGTTACGCAACGAGGCTGCCAAGACTCGGACCGTACTTCCCTGAAGGATATCGACCATTGTTCCAATCGTTTCAACTGCGTCAGCCCCAAAGTCATAGAGGCGTCCTGCATAGGGCGCGATCCCCCACACACTCATGTCACCGGCGAGTAATGCCTGGGTCGGGTGGTAGACCGCAGTTAGCAGAACTCGGACACCGTTATCAACCAAGTTTCGTGCTATTGAGTATGCTTCCCGAAGGGCCGGAAGCTTGACAATCACGCGTGGCCCTAGTTGAGCGATCTGTTCTGCACTAACTCGCAACTCCCTTTCGTTTTCACCAATCGATTGAAACGCAATGAGCGATGCACCCAGTTCTTCAGCACGTGCATAGAGATCTGGAATCGAGTCTTGACTCAATCCTGCACGCGCAAGAATCGTGGGATTGCTAGTGATTCCCTGAAATAAAGAGGTCTCTAGGAGATTTCCTATTCTTACCATGTCAACAGAGTCGAGCATCAGCATGCCGTATCACCATCTTCCAGTTTGTATGAGATTCCGAATAAAGTCTCGCCCTATGACCGCATCTGCCACCTGTAGTTCCGCATACGCGGGAAGGTGCGCAAAGGTTACGCCACCGTCGACTTCAATGCGAGGTTTGATTCCTACCTCATCAACTTCCCGTATGACCTCGCGCACACGAGCGAATGGGTCGCCGATGGCCGCCGCATTGGGAGTTCCTGCTGCACTCGTCATCACCAAAATCGCATCAGAATGTCTCAAGAGGTCACGGTGTCTGCTGACTTCTAGATCGATCGGCATGGCCACTCCGGCCTCAATCTCATGGTGGCGAACATACGTCAAAAGATCGGGAGAAACACCGTCGTCATCAAGATGGAGGAATAATCTTGAAATATTAAAGTCCATCAAACTACTGACAGCAGCTTCAATGTCATCGACCATAAGATGCACTTCAAGCGGGAGCGGACATCCGTCAAGGATCAGTCTTAGATCGTTAATACTCCACGAATGAAGGGGGACCGCGACACCATCCATGATGTCGACGTGTATCCCGGATACTCCTTGTGGATCGTCCGAGAGAAGCGATACAAATTTCTCGGCATGTTCCACTCCTGCCGCATAGAGTGACGGCCAAATTCGAATGCCACAAGGGTCCCCGACCACTTCAGACCCCCTACTCCAATTCAAACGCTGCAGCATGCGTCGCTGTTACTGCGTATCTACTACGTGCTGTCCGGTCTACGTGAGGTCTCGGGTCTGTGATGGAGACGAGCATGGGTGGAAAACGTTCCCCAATTCTCGCAAGCCTGTCACCGAGAAGCACCGCTAGGGCTTGGAGCGACGCGCCACGTGCTGTGGCTTCAAGTGAGTCGACTTCAATGACCGGCCTATTCAAATGGTCAGCAAGAAGCTGCCGATAGGCCAGCGATCGAGCCCCTCCACCAATAGCGATTACACGTCCATTCAGCGGAATCTGCTGCGCAGAAATGCACTCCAGACCCCTTAACAGTCCGAACAACACGCCTTCGAATGCTGCAAGCGCTAGCTGGGATCGGGTAGTCGTGTTAGTAATCCCGGCTATGAGTCCTTGCGAATTCGGCAAATCCGGGGAACGCTCACCCCCGAGATAGGCGGCAACAGCTGGCCTTGGTCCTGCAGGATCTGCGGCCAGAGCTTCTTCACCCAGTGCTGCGACATCAACCCCCATTAACTCAGCAAACTTATCGGTTACCTGAGTGCAGTTGAGCGTGCATACGACAGGCATCCACCCTCCGGTAGCCGACGCCACTCCGTCGACCATTCCAGTTGTGTCAAAAATCGGAGAGTCTGACACAGTGAACACAACACCGCTCGTCCCCAGGCTGAAACAGACATCACCAGGCAACATTCCTAGGCCAGCCGCGGCAATGTGCTGATCCCCGCCACCCGTCCCCACTGGAATTCCCACTCGCAAGCCAAGGTCCCGAGCTGCTTCTTTGGTCACCCACCCCGCGATCGCGTCAGGAGCCAACACTCTCGGAAGCAAATCCGCCCAGGGGATTTCACTACCAAAACAGGCCTCCAGCACATCAGTTCGGTAGGTGTTAGTAACACTATCGAAATATCCTGTCCCTGAGGCTTCCGACCTGTCCGTCACTTTCTCACCAGTAAGTCTAAAAGTGAGGTAATCATGTGGAAGAAGAATCGATGCCATCTTCTCGATCGTTTCCGGTTCTTCTTCCACAAAATGAGCGAGTTTCGCTATCGTGAAGGCAGCTTTCGGCACCGACTGCGTGCGTTCAACCCAGAATTCATTCCCGAATCGTGCAACGAGTGCATTCATTGCGCGTGATCCGGTTGTGTCGTTCCATAGCTTTGCCGGGCGGATAACCTTGTCCTTCTTATCAAGAGCCACCAACCCGTGGCACTGTGCCGCTACGGAGACCGCTTCGATATTCCCGGTGCAAATCCCTTGTTCTCGTAGCATCTCCATTGCAGCTTGCAGGGCATGCCACCATTCCTCTGGTTGTTGCTCGGAAACCGGTGGCACCGCACGCGAAAGTCGGACCGATGCAGTGGCTAATCGAGCAAAGTCATCAACTTTACGTACCTCAACAGTGCAGGATTGCGTAGAGAGATCGACACCTAGAACGGTTGACTCGCTACTCATCTGATGCCGCCCCGGACCTTGCGGCCTTTCCTACGGCTCCGGCTGGGTGCATTTTCACAGAGTCTCGCAAGTCCCAATCTCCAACATACATCAACGTTCTAGCCAATGCATCGCCCCAGGCCGCCGCCATGAGCGTTGACCCCATCGCTAGCAGATTTCCCGGATCCGCATCATCTGGGCTATGAAGAATCGCTACGGTATCTGCCAAACTGGCGAGCGTTCCGCTGGGGTTCTCGGTGAGCGCGATAATTTCCGTACCTTTGTCATGTACGAGCTGAACGAACTGGTTCACTTCATCGGACTCGCCGCCCTTTGAAATAGCGATGACAAGATCATTAGGTTCAACTGAGCCCATCGTTCCGTGCAGCGCATCCATTGAATGGATGAACAGTGCTGGCGTTCCGCTAACGCTCAGGAGATGAGCCATCCGACGAGCGACAGCCGATGACGTCCCGGATCCTGTGACGAACAGCTTTCCAACAACTCTCCGAACTCTCTGTACGACCTCTATGAATGACTCGTCAAGCTGATCGGCGACGGCTAAGACAGCGTTCCCTTCTTTTTGGACCTGTGCACGCGCATACTCCAACATGTTTACCGTCTCGCTCTTACTACTACTTACTCTGTCCATGACCACTCCCGTAGATCTCTTTGGGTAACTTCATTAGCTGGAACAGGGCCATGCACAACTTGACCGTTTGCAAGCACCAAAACTGTGTCAGATATCTCCAGGATCTCCTCTTCTTCTGACGAAACGACGACGACTGCAAGCTCCTCTTCATCAGCTAGCTTTCGCAAGATCTCGTAAATCTCACTCTTGACGCCGATATCGACGCCTTTTGTTGGTTCATCAAGGAGTAGGATCTTCGGTTCTTGGATCAATGCCCGTGCGAGGAGCACCTTCTGTTGATTACCACCAGACAGTGCAACGATGGGTTGTGCCGGATCTCCGCGTAGCTGGAGAGACTCCAACACTTTCTTGGATTCCTGTTTCATCCGTCGCAGATCCAACAACCCGAACTTGGCATAATCACGCACGACTGGAAGAGAGGCATTCTGATACGAATTCATCTCCGGCACAATGCCGTCGTGTTTCCGTTCTTCCGTCACGAATGCGATCCCGCGCTGTTTTGCGTGCTTTGGTGTCTTAGGTTCATACCTCTCACCTGCGACCGTCATTGTCCCACCATCGTAGCGGTCAAGCCCCGCGATAGTTCTTAGCGTTTCTGTTCTGCCGGATCCCGACAAACCGTAAATCCCGAGAATCTCACCTGCTCGAATGTCGAAGGAAACGTCTTCAAGGGCTGCAGAGGTCAATCCTCGGAGCTCCATAACCTTCTTCCGTTTGGAGAGCTGACGTGCACGCGCCTTTTCTCCCACCTCCGACTCCTGGTAGCCCTCACCCGCGATCGCCGCAACCACGTCGCGGCGATCGACTTTCTCGGTCGGTCCGTCGATAACAACCTGACCGTTCATGAGGGCAACAATCCGGTCGGCAACTCCGTATAGCTCGTCTAGTTTGTGGTTGACGATCAGGACTCCAATATTCTTTTCTTTCGCCAATCGCTTAACGTATTCCAGAAGATGATCAACCTGCTCTCCTTCTAGAGAAGTGGTTGGCTCATCTAACAAGAGGTACTTAGTATTCCTGCTCGCGGCAATTGCTATTTCGAGTAGTTGCCGAGTCGCCATCGAGTAATTTCCCACAGTCCGGTCAACGTCAACATCAAGATCGAAATTCAGAGTAATTTCCCTAGCCTCAAAGCTCATCTGCTTTTTATTAAGTCCAAAGGCTCCTGACTCTTCACGACCGAGGAACACATTCTGTGTAACCGTGAGATTCTGTAAAAGCGACAGCTCTTGGTAAACCGTTGACACTCCCTCTGCGATAGCATCCGACGGGCTGGAGAACGAGACTTCCTGCCCATCAATCTCCAGCGTCCCGCCAGACGGCTGATGCGCTCCAGAGAAAACTTTCAGCAAGGTTGATTTTCCTGCCCCGTTATGTCCGACAAGACCGACAATTTCCCCGGGGTCAACGGACAAGGATACCCCCATGAGTACCGGGACACCTGAGTAACCCTTCGTAATATTTTTTGCTACGAGTCCACCAGTAACCATGGGGATACCCTCTCCACCTTCTACGCGTCTTTAGCCAACTTCACCGGGCGCTGGCGTCTCACCTTCGACATACAGCTTGAGTGGCCGCAGAATCTCATTCTCAACCTTCTCGCCGTCGACGTACTTCCTGATCTGTTCAACCACGCGCTTGCCATAGTCGGCTGGCTCCTGAGCTACACACCCGGGATACTGACTTGTTAATTCAAGCTCCGGCGCACAGAACCCATATACCTTCACGTCACGTCCTGATGCTTTCACCGCTTCGAGGGCGCCCTGCGCCGCGGGCCCAGTGGATGCGAAGATGACGTTGAGGTTTGGATTCCCTTGGAGCATTTCCGTCGTCACATTAAGTGAATCTGTCGCCTTCACATTGCCATCCACAGTCGCGACAACTTCGGCATTTGAATTCTTTGAAATCGTCTCCTTGAATCCTTCATCGCGAATCACCACGGGGACTTCATCAGGCTCCGTGACAAATCCAATGACCATCTTGGCGTCATCCCCCATGTCCTTGAGAACCTGCTCAGCGGTCTGGACACCACCAGCCTTATTGTCAGCTCCGAGATACTGCACTATGCGTCCTTGCTGGGCATTCAGCGCATCCTCGTCTACGATCACGTTCACGGTAAACACAGGAACCCCTGCATCATTGGCAGACTTAACGATCGCGGCGGATGGCTCAGACTTGACAGGGTTCAACGCGAGAGCGCATGGCTTCTTCTGGAGCAGCGCCTCAGCTTGAGCCAGTTGCTGCGCATCGTCGTCCTCCGCAATCTGAATTTCAGCCTTAAACCCATTGTCCTTCGCTGCAGTTTCAAAGCCTTCCTTCATTGCAACGTAGTAGGGATTCGTCTGATTGGGGAGCAGGACTGCGAGGAGTGCCTCATGTGACTTACACGATTCCGGGATAGCGCTCGTCTCAGTGCCTCCTCCGTTGTCGCCGGCGTTGGACGAACCCGTCCCCGTATCAATAGCACTACATGCTGCCGCCCCTAATACAACAGCAGCCAAGCCTGCCACGAGTCGAATTTTACGCATACTTCCTCCTTGATAATACTGCGCAGTCTTCTAGCTTTATGACGCATCTGAATTCTGACGGGATACAGATTCCGCTCCAGCCTGACCTGATACGGCTGCGGTCTTCCGACGGCGAGCCTTAAACGATTGCTTATTCGAATCGAACAACACGCCCAGCAGAATGATTACGCCGATGACCAGCGGCTGCCAGTATGAATCAACGCCGATAACATTCATACCGTTGGAAACCTCGGCGATAAGGAGCGATCCGAGGAATGCCCCCAGGACCGTCCCTACTCCTCCGAAGAGTGAAACGCCACCAACCACGGCCGATGCAATGGAGTAGAACTGTTCTGTACCAGATCCGGCTGTCGGATATCCAACCATCAACCTCGACGTCACAATGATTCCACCAAACGCGGCACAAATACCAGAGATTACATACACAAGTATGGTGGTTCGAGCGATATTGATCCCAGACAACCGGGCAGTTTCTTTGTTACCGCCAACGGCATAAATGTGCACTCCTGCCGCCGTACGCGACAGAATGAGCCAGATGAAAATCCCGGCTGCAAGTACCATGAGAATCGGCATAGGGACACCAAAGATTGAGCCCCTACCAAAGAACGCGAACATTGGATCGGTAACCGTCACCGACTTCGCATTAGTCAGAATCTTTGGAATGGAAGCTGAGATTCCAAACGTTGCGAAGGTGACGATGAACGGAGGCATCTTACCGTAGTGGACTGCAACGCCGTTAAATACACCTACGACGACGCCTGTCACGATCGCCAACAGTGCCGCCATCCACCAAGGCAGGCCAGCGGACATTGCGAGGGCAGCAATCATGCCGGTCAACGCGATGTTAGACCCCACTGATAGGTCGATTCCCCCTGTGAGCAAGACACATGTCTGACCCAGCGCTAAAAATGTGACGACTGCACCGTTGAGCAGCAGAACACTCAGGTTACTGGCGGTTCGAAACTCCGGCGACAACGCCCCCATGATGACTGCGACCAGGATCACCACACCGAAGACACCCAGCTCCTGGGGAAGTCGTATCCTCTTGCTCACGCTCTGCTCCTTTGCACATTTGAGGCGTTCATCGCGTCTCATATGAGATACTATGGCGTCTCTCGCTGAACGTCAACCCCGGGGCCTTGGTCAGGATGATGCAGCTCAAGCCCCGCCACCTTCAATGACCTTGGACTAACATATGCACGTGACTAGACATTCCACCCGCGAAATATCTACCATGATCGCCGTTGCTAAAGCCTTCTACTTTGACGGTCGGAGCAAGGTGAAGATTGCCGCCGATATGGGCCTTAGCCGCTTCAAGGTTGCGCAGCTTCTTTCAGATGCCCGCGACTTGGGAATTATCAAGTTTGTCATCGCCGATCCGTTCGACGTCCAATCGTCACTCAAAGAGTTTCTGGAAGATGAACTCGCGATCGAATCTGTCGTGCTAGTCGCTGATTCTGGCCAGATTCAGGAGGATCGCGACGCACTGGCGGCCAAGACTGCCGAGTTATTAGTCAGAGATGTGAAGGAAGGCTCCGTCATTGGCCTCTCATGGGGACGGACCTTGGCGGGTCTCGGGTCGGCCATCGAGTATCTCCCTGAAGTGGATGTCGTGCAGCTCACTGGACTCGTTGGTACTGACCCGACTCACTCACCACTACGCCTCATGACCACTCTCAACCCAGACTTCCAGGTTCGTTCTCATGCGCTCCTCTCCCCGCTGTTTGTCTCTTCCGCAGCTACAGCAGAGGGCATGAGGCATGAACCCGACGTCGATGGTGTGTTTTCGTGGTACGACAGGCTCGATATAGCAATTCTGTCCATTGGCTCTTGGGCTAATGGGATCACCCAACTAGGGCAATACTTTTCAGATACCGAAAAAAGCCGGATTGACGAGGCAGGTGCCGTCGCTGACTTTGCAGGAATTTTCATCGATTCCCACGGCAACGAAGTGGCGGAAGAGTTCGCCGCGCGTCGTATCTCCGTGTCACTCGACCAGCTTCGACAAACGCGACACGTGATTGCAGCGGCAGCCGGCGAGGGAAAAGCTACCGCGATTGTCGCTACTGCGCGTGCAGGTGTCCTCGACACTCTCGTCACAACAGTGACCACAGCCATGAGGCTGGAAGAAATCCTCCGAGCGGAACGTGACGATCTGCAACCCAAGTCCGCCCTCGCCAGCGGAGGCTAACTCCTCAAGCACTAAATCAGCTCTCGCCCATACACATCCACATCGCTGCAGCGGCAGCGATGTGGAGGGAGAAGGCTTGGCCAAGCCGAGATCCCTTGACGAGCTCGTTACGCTAATTATGTTCGCCATCGCCGAATCCGTGGGCCTCCTCTGTACAAACCCACGGGATGCGTCCTCGCTGTAATCCCGGAACCTACGTTTCACAGGTGAGAACTATGTAGGACAGCTGTGACGGTGTTGCCGCTTGACACTGTGCTTTGATGTAGATGTTGCGACACCTACTCGCGTCGTAGCTTTCGTGATCATGAGCTCGTCCCCTCGCCAAGTGAATACTAAGTCGGGGTCGACGTCGGACCAGATCGTGGAGAAACCGCACGGGCGCCACCAATCCGAGGGGCTCAGATGGTTTGTGTGAGTGGTCACCTTGGGAAGGACGCTTGATTAAGACTAAAGCACCGAGGGACGTAAGCTGGGCCGGCTGCGCGTGTGCTGCGTCGTGAGCTCATTGATGACGAGCTGCTGGACCAGCTGACGGCCGCATCCATGGAGTAGAGCTTGATCTCACGGTGAGTGCGGATTCTTGCCCGAGCTGGCCCGAATGGGCAGCGTCGACTCGATGTGCTCGAGGACATGATCATCTCGCTGTACGAGGGCGGGGTGCGTTGATTCAAGGGCCGCGCCGCTGCAATCTCGTCTACGCCATATTCTGTGGCAGCACCTCTCAACATCCAACCAACCATCTCCACGGTTGCCCCGAGTTATCGGGACCTCGTCATCCACGCAGGGAGACTTCAGTTCCAGCTCATCCCGTTGGCTATCTGTTGGCTAAGCTCGCGGTAGCGCTCGAGGATCCATGGCTGAGGTTCGGACTCCAAGGTCTCCATCCCCCGGGGCTCCCACTCCACGAGCTCGCCCGTGAGGCACGAAGCAGCCTGTCGAGCAGCCCCGAGCGCAACGTATTCGCCCGATGAGGGGACGTCGACTGGAACCCCGAATACGGCAGGAGCTATCTGTCGGACGGCTTCGGATCTGGCTGCGCCACCGATAAGTTTCACGCGAGTGATATCCACACCGAGCCGCTCGATTCCTGCGAGCCCTGTGCCCATGAGGCACAACATGCCTTCTACCGCTGCTCGGGCGAGGTTTGCTCGAGTAAAGTTCGACAGCGTCGCACCGAGCAGCGAAGCTTTCGCGTCGGGAAGGTTCGGTGTACGTTCCCCTTCAAACCAAGGGATCAGCACCAACCCCGCAGTCCCCGGCTCACTGCCCAACGCCAGGCGTGACAGCACATCGTGCGACACATCCAGCATCTTGCATGCTGCATCCAGCACACGCGCTGCGTTCAACGTCGCTGTGAGCGGAAGCCACCGTCCTGTGGCGTCAGCGAATACATTCACATCGCCGGTTTCGTCGACGATGGGAGTGTCAGCGACGGCCGCAACAACACCAGAGGTACCCAGCGAGATGCTCGTCTCCCCCGGATGCAGTCCCAGCCCGAGTGCAGCACCCGCGTTATCACCAGCACCAGGCCCTATCAGAAACCCCGGCCCTTCAACAGACTCCGTCGCAGCCAGCACACGCGGCAGGACCACGTCGTCGGTGGAGCGTCGCAGTGCCAACTCGAGCAAGTCACGGCGGTATTCGTTGAGGTACGAATCGTAATACCCCGTTCCCGACGCATCTGAACGATCCGTGAACAAATCGGCAAGCGCCCCAGTGCCACGAATCTTCCAAGAAAGCCAGTCATGCGGCAGTGCCACCGCGGCAACGCGTTGGGCATGCTCGGGCTCATGGTCTGCCAGCCAACGCAGCTTGGAGTTCGTAAACGACGCCAACGGGAGGCTGCCCGTCACTTCCGCCCAGCAGTCAAACTCGGCACGCAGGTCTGCCGCCGCGCCGGCCGAGCGGGTGTCATTCCACAGCAGTGCCGGACGAATGACTTCACCTTCCGCATCGAGCACGACCATGCCGTGCTGCTGACCGCCCACGCTGATGGCGTCGACGTCGTCGATACCTCCAGCCTCAGCGGAAGCCTGCTGAAACGCAGACCACCACACATCGGGATGCACTTCAGTGCCCGAAACGTGGGGTGCGGACCCCTGGCGAACGATATCGCCGGAGTCCGCGTCCACGATCAGCACCTTGCAAGACTGCGTCGAGCTATCGACACCCGCAACCAGTGCCATGTCACTCAGCCTCAGCCACCCAGCAGGTGCCGCAGAGCAGCCTGCTGAAGCTCGACGAAGCGGTACTCGCGGTGGCGCTTTTCCTCAGGGTCCGGCATCTCTGCCGCACGCAAATCAGCGACGGTCTCCCCCGGCGCCAGCGTGGGCTCAGCCAACTCGAATATGGATGCTTCGGTCATCAACTGCTGCACGGCAGCATCAGCACGGAACGCCTGGGCGCGCTCCGCCAGCATCGTAAAGGTCTCCATATTCGCCTTCGCAGAATCCCAAACGCCCTGCACACCCTCAGTACGGCTCGGCTTGTAATCAAAATGAATAGGGCCCTCATAACGCGGACCATTTGGCGTGGCGGGGAACCCGTTCACCAGCAGATTGACAGTAAAGAACGCGTTCATCAAGTCACCGTGCCCGAACACGAGATCCTGGTCATACTTCAAACCGCGCTGGCCGTTAAGGTCGATATGGAACAGCTTGTCTGCATACAACGCAAGCGCAAGACCCTGCGTGTAGTTCAGATTCGCCATCTGCTCATGCCCAACCTCAGGGTTCAAACCGACGATATCCCCGTGCTCCAGCGTGGCAATAAGACCAAGCGCGTGACCAATCGTCGGAAGAAGGATATCGCCGCGAGGCTCATTCGGCTTCGGCTCAAGCCCAATGCGCAGATCGTAACCCTGCTCCTTGATATAGCCAGCAACAGTATCCAGCCCTTCCGCATACCTTGCATGTGCCGCGTGGAAATCCTTCGAGCTGTCATACTCGGCGCCCTCGCGGCCGCCCCACATCACAAACGTGCTGGCACCAACCTCGGCCGCGATATCCACCGCGTGCAAGATCTTCTTCAACCCAAAACGCCGCACAGAACGATCATTCGACGTCAGGCCACCATCTTTAAACATCGGATGCGTAAAGGTGTTGGTGGTCACCATCTCAATAGTCAACCCAGCCTTATCCGCTGCATCCTTCAACTTGGCAACACACTGCTTCGCAGTCGCCTCATCAGCATCGAACGGATACACATCGTTGTCGTGGAACGTAATCCCCCACGCACCCAACTCCGCCAGTTTGTCCGCATACTCCCACGGCTCAAAAGCATCACGACTATCCGTGCCAAACGGATCAGTACCCAGCCAACCAACAGTCCACAAACCGAACGAGAACTTGAAATCTGCCATTACTGTAACGCTCCGCTTCGAGGCTTTAGTTGCTAGATGAAACTTATCTGGCTTGTTCGATAGAGTCAAGCCATGTCACCGACGCCCACGCCCGCTGTCGCCACTCAAAACAGCCTCCGGTCACGGAACCTCGCACTAGCCGCAACTCATGTCTTTGCCTCACATGAACCCGTGGCGCGCGTCGATGTAGCCAAGGCAACAGGCATGACCAGATCCACCGCATCCAGACTGATCGACGACCTCGTCAGCGCTGGCATTCTGCAGGAGTCCGAGCCGATCATGTCGAACAGGCGTGGACGCCCAGCAGTCCCCCTCTCCCCCGGCGCAGGCAAATTCTTCTCCCTCGGCTTGGAAGTGAACGTTTCCCACTTGGCCGTGCGGCTCGTTGACCTCACCGGCAACGTCATCGCACAGCTCGACGTAGACGGAGACTATGTGAACTCGTCGCCCAAGCACGTCCTGAGCATGCTTGCAGAGCTATCTGCCGAAGCACTCGAGGAAATGCCAGAGAAGGCAGAGCTCACCGGGGTACAGGTTGCGGTGCCGGGGCTCGTCGATGTTCGTCGCAACGTTCTTCTGCACGCACCCAACCTCGACTGGCACGATGTGGAACTATTCCCACTGCTGCTCACCAACGCACCGGCACGCATGCAAAATGCGACCCACGGAATCATGAACGAAGCAGATTGCGCTGCAGTATTGGCAGCCCGAGAAGCACCTGGGCGCCACTCCGAGCATACAAGCTTCCTCTACTTATCAGGGGAAGTCGGCATCGGTGCCGCCCTGGTTCGAGCAGGGATGCCCGTGCATGGCCCTCGAGGATGGGCAGGCGAAATAGGTCACACTTGTATCGATCCCGACGGCCCCCAATGCCGCTGCGGAGCAACTGGCTGCCTGGAACAATATGCGGGCTCCCAAGCTCTACTACGCCGAGCAGGCGCCGCCGACATGCCCGAGCTCATCCACAGGCTCGAAGCCAATGAACCCACCGCAACCGCCGCACTCGACGAAGCAGGCGCCGCATTGGGGCTAGCACTGGCAAACGCCGCCAACCTACTCGATGTCACAACAATCATCCTCGGAGGCGACCTCGGCCAATTCGGAGAACACTACATCCCACACATCATGACCGCACTCGATCGTCGTCTCCTGATGCGGCCCTACGTCGACCCCAAAGTCATCGCCACCAAGCCCGACCACGCAGCCCCAGCCCTCGGAGCCGCCTACATCGCGTTAGAACGGATCATCGCAAACCCAGCAGGGTGGATGCCGGAGAAGTAACGCAAAGCCATTCGCTCACAATCCTGTGGTTGGCTTGGCTATGGACCCGTCGGCCCAGAACACCTTCACCACCAGCCATCCACAGACGCTGCGAAAGAACTCCGCCGCTTAATCTCGACTGGTGGGCCGCGCAGCACTGAGCCTTCAACTGCAAAACTCGCCAACAGCGGCACGCCTCATGCGTAATTGAGCGAGGAGCGACGCCACTGTTGGCGAGTTTTGCAGTTTCTTAGCGCCCGCCCCACCCGTAGGCTGTTACTCCAGCGACCCGATGCGCGGCCCGGAGGTGGCGATACAGCTGAACCGCCGCTCGCCGGCCTCGAACTTCTCCGGGCTGGGTGGGAGCACGTCGATCTTGAGGCGCTCGAGCGGCACCTCGGTGAACTCGTCGAGGGCGTCCGTCGTGCACGCTTTCTTAAATTCGGCGCTCTCCCGCACTTTCTCCGGTGCGGGCGATTGGGCGTCGTCGGAGAGCTTCCCAGTGGCGAAGGTCTGCCAGTGATGCTGCTCTTCACAACGCCGTTCCTCCGCGACGACGCCGCCGTCAACCTCGTGCAGCTCACCGAAACACGCCCCGACGGCGGGCGCCACCCAGGTGATCTCCGCAGGCGGCTTGCCTTGTGTGCCGGGCGTCTCCTCGCCGCCGATCCTGATCCAGTTCGTCGCAAGTCCGATGCCCGCGAGCACCACGAGCACCGCGACGAGCGAGGCCGCGACGATCGGCCACACCCACGGGTTGCGCCGCGGCGTCGGCTCGGCAGGCACCGTGCTCATGTGTGCCGTCGAGTTGACGTCGGTGCGCAGCTCGGGCGCGATCTGGGTGATGTCGGTGTGCATCTGCACATCGCGCCCCGGGCCTAGTCGGCCGCGCAGGGCAACGAGCTGGGCGCGCAGTTCGGCCGCGGTCGGGCGCGAGGCGGGATCGTGGCTGGTGGCGTGCCAGATGGCTTGCATCAGCGGCTGGGCATACGGGATGTGCGTGGGTGCAGGCAGCGGAGAGTCGAGATGCTGGATGATCTCCGCGACGGTCATCGCGCTGCCGTCGGGATTGCGGCGCGGGGCGCGCCCGGTCAAGACGGTGTAGAAGGTGGCGCCGAGACTCCAGATGTCCGCAGCTTTGCTCGGTACGGCGCGCTCGAACGTCTCCGGCGAGGCGTAGGCGGGGGTGAGCGCCTCGAGGGTGACAGACAGCTCATCGCCCGGATTGGGCAGCGCGGCCAGGCCGAAATCACCCAGGCGGGGGGTGCCGTAGGAGTCGATCATGATGTTGGCGGGCTTGAGGTCGCGGTGCAGGATGCCGTGTTCATGGGCGGCGGCGAGCGCCTCGGTAATCGCGATAGCAAGCTCATTCACGTCCGCCGGGCGCAACGGGCCATGCTTCTTCACGAGTTTCGCGACGGAACCGCCGTCGCAAAGCTCCATGACGAGGTAGGGCCGGTTGTCCTCGGTGGTGCCCGCGTCGATGAGGCTCACCACGTGTGGATGCGACGAGATGAGCGACGCCGCGGTGGCCTCGCGGAAGAACCGTCGGGCGTTGCGGGAGTCATCAACCACCCTCTGGTCGATCTTGATGGCCACTTCTCGGTCGAGGGATTCTTGGCGGGCGCGGTACACCGTCGCGAATCCGCCCTTGCCGATGACTGGCCCGAGGACGTAGCCGGGCACGATCGAGTGCTGATTCGACGTCGTCATGCCCCTCCTTCTCCTCACGCGGCCACACTCATCATTCCATGCCTCGGGGGCGAAGGAGTTCGCCGCGAGCGGTGGTGCGAGCGCATCCTTCACCGCTACGCGTCTACGATGGAACGGTGACCCGCACCCAATCCACGCTCTGCGTTCTGTTGGTGCTGGCCCTGGCGCTCGTCGGGATCAGCCCGGCACGCGCTGACGACGCACCCACCGTGCAGGTCGCGGTGACGTCGGTAACTCCGGAGCGCATCGACCCCTCGGCGTCGAGCCAGCAGGTCACGGTGGAGGGTACTGTCACGAACATCAGTAGCCAGCCGCTGTTTTGGATGGACGCGCAGCTGTGGCACTACGACGGTGCGCTCACTTCCTTCGATCTCATCAACGCCGCCATCGCCGCCGACCCGAACGCCCCGATAGGCGTGCGCCACGTTCCGGGCCAGCCCCTCGTGCGGGAGAAGCCTCTCGCCCCTGGAGCACGAACGACGTTCAAGGTCACCGTGCCGGCTGCGTCGCTGAGTGCAACGGAGGGCGATCTCGTGAGCCTCATCGGCGTGCACATCCAAGCCTCGACGTCTGCCGAAGGCACCCGCGAAACGGTGGGGCGCACGCGCATCCTCCTCCCCCACTCGTCGAAACCATTCGAGGTGCTCAACCTCAACGTCATCGCCGCTCCGCCGGGCATCCGTCCAGGTTCGAACACCGTGACACCTGAACTGGAGAATGCGATCGAAGGGTACCTCTCCGAGGCGTTGACAGCATCGTTCACCGAGGGAGCCACCACAGCGCTTGACCCCGCCGTCTACACCGCCGCACAGCTCATGGCGACGCGCAACACGCAGCCCAGTGAGAAGGCCTTGGCGTTCGTAGAGCGCATCGACGAGCTGCTCGCCGAGGGGCGGCTGTGGCTGCTTCCCCCCGGCAATCCGAACCTTGCACGCATGCCGAACAAGCTGCGCGGCGAGGTGGCGGGCTGGTCTGCCGAGCTCGCACCGGAACCGCTGAAGGAGGCGCCGTCGGCGGTGCTGACCCCCGACGTGCAGCTCGCGCCGGATGGCTTTGACCACGTCATCACCTACGGCGTCCACGACCACCAGGTGCGATACTTCCACGTCGCATCCGACGCCAGCCCGGTCGTGCTCGACGATCTCCCCGCGCCGCAGGCGCAGGGCACGCTGCCGCCCACGGGCGGGGCGTGGGAGCGGGTGGACCGCGAGTTGCACGTCGCTGAGACTCGCGCCGACGTGCGCAACGCGCTCACCTCCGGCCCGGACGGCGAGCAGCCCGCCGACGTGCGCCTGGCGTTCCTGGCCGCATACAGCCTGGCGTTCAGCACCGAGGACGATGCACTGGCGTACCTGGGGACGGTGCCCGAAGTAGGCTTCAACCCGAACAGCCTCGCGCTGAGCGCGTCGCCGTCGTTTGTCATGGGTGAGCGTACGAGCGAGTTCCCGGTCACCATCTCCAACCCGACGAGGGTGCCGGTGTGGGTGCGCGTCACCTTCCGCTCCGACAACCCGCAGCGCATCACCGTGCCGGATACCGACGTGATCCGCGTCGGCCGGGGCGAATCGCAAACGCTGCGGGTAAAGCCAGCGGCGGCATCGAATGGCATCACCACCGTGCACGCGCAGCTCGTGACCATCGACGGCACGCCCGTCTCCTCGACGACGGACATCGAAATCACGAGCACCGAGTTCGGGCGCGTCGGCTGGATCATCATCATCATCTCCGGTGCAGTGGTGTTGGCTGGCACCGTGTGGCGCATTCGCTCGGTGCAGCGGGAACGTTCCAAGGAGTCCAGTGAGTCAGGTCAGTAGTACCAAGAAGCTGCTTTCGGCGAGCGCCGTGATGGCCTCAGGCACGCTGATTTCGCGTGCGCTCGGGATGCTCCGGGTGGTGCTGATTGCGTTCATCCTCGGTAACGGCACCCGCCAGGCGGACATCTTGTCGATCGCGACGATGGTGCCCAACGCCCTCTACATTCTATTCGCGGGCGGTGCGCTCAACACCGTGCTCGTGCCCCAAATCGTACGCGCGATGAAGCACGACGAGGATGGCGGCGAAGCGTTCACGAACCGCATCATGACGGCGTTCATGCTGATCGTCGGCGCCGTTTCCGTCGTGGCGATCCTGTGCGCTCCGCTGGTGACGATGCTGTACTCCGACTCAGCGTGGCGCCGGCCAGAGCTAGCCGAGCAGTACGCGTCGATGGTGGCGCTCACCTATCTCACGCTGCCACAGATCTTCTTCTACGGCGCCTTCTTCTTGCTGTCGCAGATCCTCAATGCGCGCGACAAGTTCGGCCCCATGATGTGGGCGCCGATCGCGAACAACATCATCTCCATCGGCGTGTTGAGCACGTACTTCTTCGTATGGGGCAACGACGGCGACAAGTCCGCCGCGTTCACCACTCCGCAGATTCTGGTGCTCGGCATCGGGGCCACACTCGGCATCGTGACGCAGACCCTCGTGCTGCTGCCTTTCCTCAAGCGGGTCGGCTTCAAACTGCGCCCCCGCTTCGATCTCAAGGGCACCGGCCTTCGCCACACCTTCTCGCTCACGAAATGGACGCTGGGCTTCGTCGCGGTCAACCAGCTGGCGCTCATCGTCGTGAACCGGCTCGCCACGACGGCGACGGCCGGCGGTGCGGGTGCCGGCGTGAACGTGTACTCGAACGCGCACCTGCTGTGGATCCTGCCGCACTCGCTGGTGACCACGTCGCTCGCCACCGCGATGCTGTCGAACGCGTCGCGATTGGCCGCCGACGGTGACCGCGCCGGCGTCGCTGCCGAGATGACGAAAACCGCCCGCCTGGCGCTCATCTTCCTCGTGCCCGCAACCGCGATGTTCTTGTCGATGTCGGAACCGGTGGGCAACATCCTGTTCGGCCACGGCCAGGGTGCGGCGGATGCGGCCTGGGTTGGGCAAACGCTGGTGATGTTCGCCATCGGGCTCATCCCCTTCACCGTGCAGTTCCTCTGCCTGCGCACCTACTACGCGCTCGAAGACACCCGAACCCCGTTCCTGTTGCAGATCACCATCGCGACGGTGAACGCGCTGGGCGCCGTGTTGCTGGTGTGGCTCGCCGCGAGCCCGGCCCGCGTCGCCCCGATGCTGGCGCTCAGCTACTCGATCGCATATTTCTTTGGCGTGTTCGTCTCGTGGCGGGTGCTCGTCGGCAAGCTGCCTGACCTCGACGGCGGCGCGCTGCTGATGCACATCGTCCGCCTGCTCTTGGGTGCCGCGCCCGGCGCGGTGCTGGCTTGGTGCTTCCAACGCTGGTTCCGCGGGCGGATGGCGGCACCAGGCGCCAGCCCAGGCGCTGCCACGGTGCCGGTTTGGGCCGACCTCGTCGCCCTCGTCTTCGGGGCTGTGCTGGTGCTCGCCGCGACGGTGCTCATCGGTAAAGCCCTCAAGATTCGCGAGCTGCGCAGGCTCACGCAGCTGCTGCAGCGCCGGCGCGGTGGGGGTGCCGCCGAGAAGCCCGAGACTGCTCCCGCCGTGCCCGCCCGCGCGGCAGCCACCACGGCGGCGGCGGAGTTGGCCGTCGATGATCAGGGCCTCGCCGAGATGACGCTGACGAACCTGCAACTCACGCAGCCTGCGCGCGCCGCAGAGGATGAGGACGCTGCGGCGTTCGGCCATGTGGCCTCCGAACGCGTGGAGTCTGCTCCGAGCAGGCAGATGCGCGCGGCCCAGTCCGCGAATACCGGCGACGTGTCCCCTCTTGATACTGCGGAGCGAGCCACCGACGAGCCGGCAGGGGGCACGTCGGACACGGAGCCGCGGCTGGCAGTCAACCCGATTGGGCGCACCGGCGATGTGCTGGGGATGCGGTACGCGCTGCTGGAGTGCCAGGTGCAGCGCAGGCGGTCGGAGACGTGGATCGCCCACGACCAGGTGCTCGACCGCGACGTCATCGCGCACGTGATGGCCAAAGACAACCCCGGCGCTGAGGCCCTCCTCAACGCCGCGCGACGAGGCGCCGTCGCAACCGATTCGCGGTTCCTGCGCGTGCTCGACGTGGCCCGCAGTGAGGACGAGACGCGCGTCGGCGTGTATGCCATCTGCGAGTACGCGGAGGGCAACACGCTCAGCTCGCTGCTCAACGCGGAGCCGATGTCGCCGAAGGAAGGCGCGCACATCGCGCGCGAGGTGGCCGATGCGCTCGGCACCTTGCATGTGCAAGGACTGTTCCACGAACGCATTGACCCCGACCACATCCTCATCACGCAAAGCGGGGCGGTGCGGATCGTCGGGTTTGGCACGGCCTCCGTACTCGAAGGCGTCGACCAGGAACGGCCGTGGAGCCAGCGGGAGGCCGCCGACGTGATGGCGCTCGCAGAGGTGCTGCGCGCAACGCAGACGAACCGTTGGTCGCCATCAACCGACGACCGTGCCGACGGGTACCCGCTGTGCGAGGTGTGGCAAGGCGTGTTCGATGGTCGGATCGGCACCATGGATGCCCTCGCGGAGGCGCTGCCCAACCAGGATGCGAGCCAACAGCTGGAGGCCAAGATGGGGCTCTCCAGCCGGGCGCGAGTGACGCCGCCGGTGGTGGGCGCCTCCGCCGCCGTACCGAGCGACGAGGTCTCGCGGGCAGAATCCACTGACGTCATCCGGCCCGTCCAGAGTGAGCCCAGCCAGTCTGGTGTGCCCGCGGCGCCTCTCGCCCAGCGTGACGAGGCGCCGTCGGAGGCCAGCGCGGAGCGCGCCCCCGTCGTGCTCACGAAGCGGCGCGCGGCCCTCATGCTGGTGGCCATGCTGGTGGGGCTCGCGCTGTTGGTGTGGCTGGCCGTCGCGGCGCTGCGCGGCAGCAACCAGCCGGTGGCCACTCCGACGGCCACGGGCAGCGCGTCTGCGTCAGCGAGCCCGAGCGCCACCAGCGCCACGAGCGCAGGTGGAGCGATTACCGTCGCGGCGGTGAAAGACTTCGACCCGAGCGGCGACAACGGCAACGATGAGGAGTTCCCCGACAAGGTGGGCAACGTCGTCGATGGCGACGCCTCCACCACGTGGACGACGATGCGCTACCTCAACCGCCCGACGATGGGCGGGCTGAAGCCGGGCGTCGGCCTGGTGCTCGACCTCGGTGAGGCGCACGAGGTGGGTGGCGTGGACATCACCTTCGTCGGCGCTGGCCCCACCAAGGTGGAGCTGCGGGCACCGAAGGGTGAGCAGGCGTCGATGAAGACGGTGAAGGACTGGAACGTCGTCGCCGAGAACAAGGCGATGGCACCCGGCAAGGGCACCATCACACCGGACTCCAAGCTCACCACGCGCTACGTGCTCGTCTACCTCACGGAGCTGCCGCCGGTAGACGGCGACTTCCAGGGCGAGATTGCTGAGATTGCCGTGCACCAGCCGCGCTGACGCGCTCGGCGTCGCAGGGCTCCCGGAGAAGAACTGCAAAACTCGCCAACAGTCGCGTCGCTTCTCGCTCAATCACGCATGAGGCGTGCGACTGTTGGCGAGTTTTGCAGTTCGATTGCGTCTGACTCTGCCCTACAATCAGCTACCGAACTGGGAGGTGCACATGGCCAGAGCACGGTTAGCCGACGAAGCCGTGGACGCTATCCTCGACCGAATTGTCGACGGCACCTGGGCGCCGGGAAGCGCGCTCCCTCCTGAAACAGAATTGGCAGCGATCCTCAGAGTGTCTCGACCCACGATGCGAGAGGCGGTCCGCGCGCTCGGGGAGCGAGGAGTGCTGCGTGTCGTGCACGGTAGGGGCACCTACGTAGCTGAAATGGCATCGTGGTCGGATCTGCCAACCATCATCGAGGTCCTTGCCCGCACTACCCCACCACGCCAGCTCGGCGAGCAACTCACTCAGCTGCGTAGGATGATCGAAGTTGGCGCCGCTGGACTGGCGGCAGGCCAGCGCAGTGATGATGATCTCGATCGATTGGCGCGCTGCCTTGATGAATACGACGACGCAGCGCGGGCAGGCGACATCGACACCATCGTACAGAGAGACCTTGATTTCCACCGCCAGATCCTCGTCGCTTCTGGAAATCCCCTACTCGCACCGGTGATGTCAGCACTCGATCATGCCGCTCGTCGGTCTCGGCGTATCACGTCGGAACAAAGCGACGTGCGCGAGCGCGCTCGAACACACCACCGAGCCATCCTGACAGCCATTTCCGACGGTGATGCCACCCGCGCCAAGGAGGCAATGCGAGCCCATATGACTCAAACGGCCGAGGACCTGGCTCGCTTCGCAGATCAGGACTGATCGACACAGTCTCTAG
Source organism: Tessaracoccus timonensis (assembly GCF_900343145.1). NCBI lineage: Bacteria > Bacillati > Actinomycetota > Actinomycetes > Propionibacteriales > Propionibacteriaceae > Tessaracoccus > Tessaracoccus timonensis. The sequence goes on along the minus strand of NZ_LT996886.1, from coordinate 1,334,119 downwards.
GCGCAGCACGACCTTCGATTTCTTAGGAACCTCTTGCGCAGAAGAGCGTAAACAGCTATCGTCATTCTCAAGACCTCTGAGGTCTGACCACAAAGGAGTGATTATGGCTTTGAGCCTTGCCGAGCTCGTGGCCGGGAAACCCGGTCCGGCAAATATTTCCGCGAACGACGTCATGCATGCCCGCTTACAGGCAGATGACACCACCGTCTACGTCGTGCTCGACGACGACCCCACAGGCACCCAGTCAGTAGCCGGCTTGCCTGTGCTCACGCATTGGGAGGTGGAAGATTTTCGGTGGGCGTTCGCCACAGGGAAACCTGCCGTCTACGTGATGACCAACTCTCGCTCGCTCAGCCCGTCAGATGCCGAACGCGTCAACAGGGATGTGGTGGCTGCCGCCACTCAGGCTGCTGGCGACGATATTCCCATCGCGTTCATTTCGCGCTCAGACTCCACTCTGCGCGGGCACTTCCCCCTCGAACCCGCCACCATCTCCGATGAGTTGGAACACGCAGGCAGACGCGTGGACGGCATCGTCATCGTCCCTGCGTTCGGAGACGCTGGGCGTATCACCATCGATGGCGTCCACTATGCAGGGTCGCCCGAAGAGGGGTACCTTCCGGTCGGAGAAACTCAGTTCGCACAAGATGCCACGTTCTCCTATTCCGCTTCTTCCCTCCCTGACTGGGTGCAAGAGAAGACAGGCGGACAGGTCGCCTCAGATGATGTGCTCCTAGTGGACCTGACAACGCTCCGCACCAACCACAAGGATGTCGTGGCGATCCTGCGCAAGGCCGAGGATAGGCAGCCGATCGTCGTCGACATCGTGGAAGAGACCGACCTGCGACTGCTGGCGCTCGCGCTCATCGAGGCTGAGAGCGCTGGATCTTGCTTCGTGTACCGCGTCGGCCCACCGTTTGTTCGTGGTCGCATCGGGCAGGCAGTCCCCTCCCCAGTCACCCTCGACGAAGTACGCGCATCACGTGGCGAGCGGGAGGTGGCACCCGGTGGGCTCATCGTGGTGGGCAGCCACGTCGACCTCACCACACGTCAGCTAGACCACCTGCGTGAGCGCAATCATCCCGTGGAGCTGGAACTCGACGTGCGGAAGGTCATCGACCCGGACCAACGAGACGTCCACGTCGCATCGTTAGCGTCCGATGCTGTCAACCAATTGCAGCAAGAGAATGTCGTGGTGCGCACGTCGCGAACTCTCGTGACGGGCATAGACGGCGACCAATCCCTCGATATCTCCCGGCGAGTATCAGCCGCGGTCGTCGAAGTGGTGCAACGCATCCTTGCTGAACTCGCGCCACGGTTCGTGATCGCCAAGGGTGGCATCACATCATCAGATGTCGCCACTCACGGGCTGGGATTCCGACGCGCACAGGTGGTCGGCCCCATGCTGCCGGGCATCGTCTCGCTGTGGTCCGGCCAAGACGGGCCAGCCGCAGGAATTCCCTATGTCGTCTTCGCCGGCAACGTGGGCGGTGTTGAGTCACTCGCGGACGTCGTCGACAAACTTTCTGAAGCATAAGCAACACCCGAAAGGAACCAACCATGAACATCGCTGTTCTCGGACTCGGAGCCATGGGACTCCCCATGGCCACCTGGCTATCGCAATCGTTCTCCGTCACCGCATTCGACGTGGCTGAGGCGCGCGTAGCGCTGGCACAGCAGGCCCACATCGATTGTCGCCCCTCTGCACGCGAAGCTGCTGACGGCGCCGACGTCGTGCTCGTCGCGGTGCGCAACCAAGCCCAACTCGAGGATCTGCTCTACGGCGCCGACGGTATCTGCGCTGTGCTGAAGCCGGGTGCATCAATCATCCTCACCTCCACCGTAGGTATCGCGGCTGTAGAAGATGTCGCTGATCGACTAGACCGCGACGGTATCGGCCTCGCCGATGCGCCGGTCTCAGGCGGTCCACTACGGGCTGGCAAGGGAGAACTACTCGTGACTGTGGGAGCCACCCCCGATGTGTACGAACGCTGCCTGCCCGTGCTGGAAGCCATGGCATCCAACCTCGTTTGGGTGGGCGAGGCGCCCGGCAAGGGTCAGTGCATGAAAACGGTCAACCAGCTTCTGTGTGGCGTGCACATTGCCGCTGCTGGTGAGGCGTTGGCGCTCGCGGGCCAGCTCGGCCTTGATCAAGACAAGGCGCTCGAAGCGCTCATGTCTGGCGCGGCCGCATCCTTCATGCTCGGTGATCGTGGTCCGCGCGCTATTCAGGCGTACAACGGTGAGACTGCCGAGGTGAAGTCACGCGTCGACATCTTCGTAAAGGACATGGGCATCGTCACCTCGGCAGCCAAAGCCGTCGGTATGCCGGTTCCCGTCGCTGCGGCGGCCGAGCAGCTCTACCTGCAGGCCTTCGCCCAGGGCCGTGGGGCAGATGATGACTCCAGCGTGATTAACGTTGTGAAGCCTCAGCGAGACTGACATGTCTGCTCCTGCTCTACTCGGCATCGCAATCGGCGCCATTGCGCTACTGCTGCTCCTCGTAATTCGGGTCAGGATGTCGGCATTCGTCGCGATGCTGCTCGTATCGTTCGGTACGGCCATCGCGGCGGGCATCCCCATCGCCGACGTCATCCCGACGATGACGGACGGCATGGGTAAGACTCTGTCGTCGGTGATGATCGTCGTCGGATTGGGCGCGATGTTGGGGCGCCTCATTGAAGCTGCTGGCGGCGCCGACGCCTTGGCCCAGCGCTTCTCCGCGGTGCTAGGGCCGAAACGTGTTGTGGCTGCCGTGACTGCCGCCGCTTTCGTTTTGGGAATCCCCGTCTTCTTCGACGTTGGATTCATTATCCTCGCACCTATTGTGTTTGGTTTCGCCCGCATGGCGAAGATCAACCCGGTGCGTATCGGCCTGCCCGTCGCCGGTGCGATGCTCACCGTGCACGTCGCATTGCCTCCACACCCTGGCCCCGTGGCAGCTGCTGGCATCACGGGTGCAGACCCTGGTCTCCTGCTGCTGATTGGCCTTCCCATCACGGCGGTGACGGTCGTCGTCGGCTACTTCACCTCGAAACGAGTGGACCCCGAGAAAGTCACCCTTCTGGAATCTCCAGCAACCGCTTCGATTCGTACTGACGACACAGGACGAACGCCACTCAGTGCTGGCGTAGTGGTGGCTTTGATTTTGTTGCCCATCATCCAGATCATGGTGGGAACGGTCGGCTCGATGACGCTCGAGAAGGACACCTTCGCCCATCGGCTCGTTTCCATGGTGGGAGCCTCGCCCCTAGCGCTGCTCACTGCTGTGCTCGTGGCGTATCTCGTCGTGGGGCATCAGCAAGGTTGGTCGCTTGAGAAGCGCGGAAGTGTTCTCGATTCGGCTTTGCCGGACGTCGCGGTGATCGTCTTTGTCACCGGCGCTGGTGGAGTGTTTGCCAATGTGCTGGTGACTTCGGGCATCGGCAAGGCGTTCTCCGACGTACTCATCAGCATCAACATGCCCATCATTCTGGCTGGGTTCCTCATCTCCCTGGCTCTGCGTGCGTCGCAAGGCTCAGCCACGGTCGCAATCCTGACCGCTGCCGGGCTCCTGGCTCAGCCCATCGCAGATGCCGGATACTCCAACCTGCAAATGACCCTGGTCACGCTCGCCATCTGTTTCGGTGGTCTCGGTCTGTCGCACATCAACGACTCCGGGTTCTGGATCGTCACGAAATATATGGGGCTCAGCGTGAAGGATGGGTTGAAAACCTGGACAGTACTGTCCACAGTCTTCGGACTGACCGGGTTCTTGCTGACCTGGGGAACCTTCGCGTTGGTCTCCTGACCTGCTCCCGAAGAAGAACTGCAAAACTCGCCAACAGTCGCACGCCTCATGCGTGATTGAGCGAGAAGCGACGCGACTAGTGGCGAGTTTTGCAGTTTGCACCGCGTAGACCGGCGCAAGTGAAATCAGAAGCGAACGCGATGCTCGGTGGTGTTGAACATTCCGCGGCGAGGCACGTCAGTACGCATCTCGCGACGATCTGTACTAGGGCCCTGTTGCGCTTGGCCCGTCCGCGCCTCACCCTGGTCGTCAGCCTCGCCAGCGCCAGGTTCGGAGGCTTCGCCGTCCTGCGTCTCGGCGCGGCGGGCGACGGGAGCCACGTCGGAGGAGAGCCAACCGACGAGCTGCCTCGCCGTATCACCAGGTTGCAGGCCGGACTTGCTCGTCCCCGAGGGCCACTGGTCGCTAAGCACAGCAGTGGCGGAGCGGATGTCGTCGACGAATCCGGCGACGTGGTCGGTGCCTTCAGCGGAGATATCGAGCGCCTCGGTCAGCAACTCAGTGTTGCAGCGTTCAATGGCGCGCTCGAATTGCTGCACCCGACGAAACAGCTGCCCAGGGAAGCCCGGCTGTGTGGAGGTGGCCTGCTGCAGCGTGGTGCGCAGCGCATCGTGCACGGCGATGAGCACTGCCCGATTCAGCGTGCTGATGACGTCGTACGCATCTGCCATGGCGCGCGGCAGATACTGAAACTCCTCGTTTGCCGCCACCTGCACGTCGGCCATCTGGCGGTAGGTCATGGCCGCGGGGCCGCTCCACCCGTTCACACGCGTGAGCTTAGACAGTGTGGGCGCTACCTGCTCCACCACGTCGGCGGTCTCCGACCACACCTGCGCCGTCTCCTTCACCTCCTCAGGCACATCCATGTGGATGGTGACGTCGTCCTCGATGCGACGGCGCACCTCGGCCAGCGCGGCTCGAGCGCTCTGCACGATGTCGTCGGAGAGCTGCGTGAAGAGTCGCTGCTCGGGCAGGAACGAGCGCATATCTCCCATCAATGCCTGCAGCACCGTAAAGAACTCATCGAAGTCGCGGTGATCGGCTGCCACAGCTTCTTCAAGCGCCGCTTCGAGCTGTTCGACGACGTTCATCATCTGCCGATACTCGCGCGTCTGCAGCGACGCATCTCCCACGCTCACCCGCTGCATGTAGCCGTCAAGCGTCTCTTCAAGCCCATCGGCGTACTGCTCCACGGCCTGCTGCATGGTCTCGGTGTCCGCTTGTTCGGCTGCGTCAGCGACCCCTGCCGTCGGGCACCCCACGCCAGTCTTCGTCGCCACGGCTCCGGAGAGTTGTAGTGCAGTCATGTCAGCCTTCCTGCTTGCCGACCGCGGTAACGGCCACGTCTTCGGACTCCTCGTAGGCGCGCACCGAGCTCACCATCGAGTGGCTGATGGTGAGGAACTCCTGCGCCGCCTCGTGCCCCCACCGCTCAGCGGCTGACGCGAGACCGTCGGTGGATACCTTGGCCTTCTCCGCAAACCCGAGGCTCACAGGTGCAGGCATTCGCGACGACGCGTGCCCGTAGGCGTCCGACATCTGCGACCACAACTCAGCCACCTCCGACATCGTTCCATGCTCGACGGTGAACCCGTCGCGGTTGACCTCGTCGCCCTCCCCCGTGGGGGCATGGGGCACGAACGACGACTCGGGCTCAGCCTGCTCAGCCGCCTCATCATCGACGCCACCCCCGCCCTCAGGCATGGTGTCGTCGCCTGCGGCCATGGGCCCGCCAGCCGGCATCCCGCCACCGGGCGCGCCCCCGCCGGGCATCGCGTCGCCGGCGTTCTCGGGCTTGATCTCCTTCGCCGACGTGAGCGTTCCCGCTTGCCGGGGCGCGTAGTTCGACGGCGCACCGCCAGCCGGAGCGGATCCCGTCGACCCGCCAAGGCCACCGCCTCCACGAGAGCCGTTTCCGCCGCCGCTGCCACCCATGCCGCCCATCATCATCGGAGGCATCATGCCGGGGCCGCCGCCCATCGCGTTCGGCCCGCCTGCCGCGTTCGGGCTCAGCAAGCCCTCGCGCAGCTCCGCAGAGCCGAGCAGGTCGTCGCTTTCTGCTGCGACGCCGCTGAACTTCGACTCGGATGCGCGCCGGGCGAGCTCCCTCCAGATTTCATTCAGTTCGCTCATGCTTGCTCCTCACGTCGTGGGATGAGTAGCCGTCGGAATCCCGCCATCAGCACCTCGTGTTCGAGGCGGAAGCGGTCGAGTTCTCGCTGTTTGTGGTCTGTGGTGGGGACGAACGCCTGGTAGGCCTTCATCGTGGCCCCGTACACGGCGCTGCAGATCGAGCCGACCTGCGCCTCGTCGAGCCACTCCTCATCGAACATCACTCGTGCCGGATGCCCTGCCCGGTTCAGCATCACCACTGCCCCGGTGTGCTCCCCTGTCGCCTCGGACGGGTTCGGTGGGAGGTGATCAGCCTCGTCGATGGCGCGTTGCCACGCTGCAGAGTGGTCATGCAGCATGGCGGCGTATGCGTCGACGGCGGCAGCGCTCAGCGGAGGAAGGTTGAGCATGAGCTCCGACGTGTCGAGCGCCGCGTCTTCTTCCTCGACGATCGCAGCCGACGACAGCAAGAACGCCTCTTCGAAGGCCTGTGCCAGCGTTTGCCCGGGCTCCAACTTGTCGAACCAGGTTGGGGAAACGCGAACCGTCTTCAACCGCCCCTGCTCGAACCACAGTTTGACGACGCCGCCGCCCGCGAAACCGCCGGTGCCAAGCTCCTCTTCCAACGGCAGGTCAGACTCCCCGCCAGGTGGTGGGGCGAGCGGGTCGTACTCGTCGTCAAACAGATCGTCGGACACGCCGTTCAGTATTCCAGCGGAGGGGATCACTTCGACGGGTTACGAGCACCCATCTGGGCATGTTCAGCGAGAACACGACGGTGGGGCCACCCTGTCGGGCAGCCCCACCGTGAGTGTGAAGGTCAGCGCTCAGTACCTTGGCTTCCGGGACCGGTGGTCGGATCAGGATTGGACCTGGCAGGAACCCGCGGTGCCGTCACGTCGATCTCCGGCGACGGCACACCCTCCTGTCCTTGCTGCGAGGAGCCACTCGGCCACCCAGAGCGCAGCACGCTTGCCGACGATTCGACATCCTGCAATCGTGCTTTCAGCTGACCCGACGGGGCGTCAGCCAGCTTGAGAATCTCATCCAACAAGCCTGCCAACTGAGAGAGCACCGCTCCGCAGCGTGCCGTGTTCACGTAGAACCGGCCCTCAGGAACGACAACGCATTGCTGCATGTGCCCCAGCGCGGTCTGGATGTTCGAGTTCGCGCCCGACAACACGCCGTAGTTCAAGCTCTCCGCGATGTGGAGCGTCTCAGCCATGTTCTTCGCACGCGGGAACAGCTCATTACACGCCTGCACCTGCACCTCTGTCATGGTGAGGTATTCGTTGCTGGCCGGCCCGTGCCAATTCGGAATCTGGCCGTAGTCGGGGATTGGGTCGATGATGGCCTTCAATTCGTGTGCGTGAGCACTCCACTCGTGGAACTCTCCGGTCAGCCTCTCGGGGATGCCGAGAAACTTCTTGAGCTGAGCGACACTACCTTCCACCTTTCTCAGCTGCTCGTGTGCGTCGTCAACAATGGCTTGACAACGCTGCTTGAATGCCTCGCGATCTGAGAAATAGTTCACTCCATGCTGGAATGCTTCCTTCACCTCTTCCCAGAATGAGGTGACTTGCTGCTCATCCATCCGCACTGCGGTGTCGAGGCTCGTGCGCAGCGCTTCCGCATTCGAGGGGAGATTCTTGTAATCCTGGTCTTGCTCCGACGACGTCGGCTCGCCGAGGAAAGCATCGTCGGCGTACGTCGCGCTCGCGCTCGCCATCATTTGTGTCAAGGGAGGAAACCTGCGTGCTCCGACTGCCGTTCCGACTGCTGCCACCATGCTCACTGACCCCTTACCTGGTTCGATTGACGAACGCCGAAGCCCTCTTGTTCTTCGTACCTATCCGCAGCCGCTATGAGGCTTTCACCGATCTGGTTGAATTCCTTGCTCGCGCCGGTTGACCAGTCGATGACGGAACCACCCAGTGTGTGTGTTGCTGGCAGCGCGGATGCGATGAATCCGAAATCTTGCGGCAGTTGCATCTTGCTCTGCAACGCGGCTGTTTTGTCGGATGCTTCCTGCCACTTTTTGGCCCATTCGCGCAGCTGAGCCTGATCGACGCTGTAGCTGGTATGCGCGCCGCTCTGCGGTCCGGAGCCCGTTCCACCGCCGCCTCCTGAAGTTCCACCAGATCCTGTGCCCGAGGGAGGGGTAGATGTGGGGAGGTTAGGCTGCCCGGCGCCTGGGATATTCCCGCCGCCAGCGGAACCGACGCCAGGGTTGCTGATGCCGCCGGCGGGCCCTTGTCCGCCGCCAACACTGTCGCGGGCGTCGCCTGGCCTAGTTCCAGGTGCGGTCGGGATATTGGTTCCGTGCGGCGGGTTGCCGCCGGACCAACCGTCGGGGCTGAGAACACCGCCCAATGCGGCCCGGTCGTAGCCCGGGTCGCCGGGGTAGAGCGGGCTGGTGCCGCCTGGGTGGCGTGGGTCGCCGGGCATGATCGGATCGCCATAGCTCCAACCGTGCCGCCCACCATCGCTGGGGAGCACGCCACCGACACCGTTATCGACACCGCCCCAGGTGCTCGGGTCATTCGGGTTGTAGCCGGTCGGGATGTTCCAGCTGCTGGGATCCGACGGATCACCGTAGGCGCCTTCGGACCAACCAGGGACAAGGTCGCCGTAGCGGGGATCGCCGGGGAAGATCGCCCCGAGGTCGCCGCCGGGGTGGCGGGGATCGCCGGGGAGAATCGGGTCGCCTGGCTTCCAGTCCGACGGGATGTCACCCAGCGGAGACTCGCTGCCAGCCGCTAGCACTCCGGGGGTGCCGCCGCCCGGACCCATGCCAGTACCAGCAGTGCCGAGTCCGCCGGGTGCACCACCCGCACTACGCATCGCGCCCTGCGCACCCATGGCGTTCATGTTCGCCGCGTTCACTTGGCCCGCAGCCATGGCATTGGCGCCCATGGCGTTCTGGGCACCCGCGCCGGCACCAGAACCTGCGCCGGCGCCACCCATCATCATGGGTGGCATCATGCCTGGCCCGGAATTCTTCCCCTTGCCACCGGACGCGTTGGGGTTAATGAGTCCTTCGCGCAGCTCGCCATCGTCGAGCAGATCGTCCGAGTCGGCAGAGATACCCGAAAACTCGGACTCGGTGGCCCGCTGCTGCAGTTCTTTATCCTGGTCTGTCGGTTCAGTCATCGCTCACCTTCTGGGGTCGAACATACGGTAGAAGCCGGCCATCATGTACTCCTGCTCCGCCTCCATCGTCCGCATTGCCTCGTCACGTTCATTCGTTTCGGGGACGTACCGCTCAAACTGCTCGTACGCCTTGGTTGCTGCCGCGCTGACGTTGATGCAGATCGACCCGACCTGCGCGTCGTCGAGCCACTTCTGGTTGAACTCCACCCGGCTCGGGAATCCCGCATTCGTGAGCGTCACGACGACACCGGCCGACTTCCCGCGAAAGGTGGGCACTGGCGCCGGGGGCTCCTTGACGGACTCCTCCACCAACGCGAGCCAGCGTTTGCGGTGGTCGTTCATCATTCGCACGTAGAGCGAGATGTTCTCCGGCGTGAGTGGCGGGATCTCGCCGAAGTCAGCATCATCGAACGACGTCGATTCGACGGTGCCTCGCTCCGCGACGCGCATGCGGGCCTTGGCAAACGCCTCGTGGAATGCCTGCTCCAGGGTTTGACCAGGGCCGAGCCGCTGAAACCAGACGGGGCTCACCCGCACCTTCGACATCCGCCCATCGTCTTCCACCCATATCCGAACGATACCGTTGCCGCCCCCGATTCCGCCGTCGCCTTCCTCATCCAGCGCATCGTCGACGATCATCTCGACGCCGGTGGGATGCTGCGAACTTGAGCGCTCGGACGCATCGTCGACGCGCGCCGGCTCGTCGACGTCTGCGGGGGCAGCGTCGACCATGGGTGCGAGCGGGTCGTAGTCGTCGTCGAAGTAGTCGGTGGACACGCTCTGCAGTATTGCAGCGGAGGGGTTCATCGCAGCCTTTCGGCGTGTCTCCGATTGGGCCGCTGATGCAGAAACCGCCAGAAGCGCCGTCGAATGCACCTCTGGTGCGCCTACAGTGGCCACCAGGAGGTACCCATGACACAGATCGAACGGCTTGTCACAGCCGGTAACTTCGACCCCGCCGGGCCGCCCGAACACGAGAACAACGTGTGGCTCGTCGGTGATAGCCACGAGGTGATCGTGGTGGACCCGGCCCATGACCCCGACGCCGTCTCCATCGCCGTCAACGGGCGCAAGGTGCTCGCCGTGCTACTCACCCACGGCCACTGGGACCACGTACGCGCCACCCCTGCGTTTGTTTCCCGCATCCCCGCGCCCGTCTACCTGCACGAGGCCGACCGCTTCCTGTGGGAAGACGCCACGGGCAGCCCAGAGGGATTCCAGCCCCTCGAAGATGGGGCGACGTTCACCGTCGCGGGTGCAACCATCCAGGCCATGCACACACCCGGACACACGCCGGGCTCAACGTCGCTGCGGATCGACGAGCTCAGCGCCGTGTTGAGCGGTGACACGCTCTTCCCGGGCGGGCCGGGCGCCACCCGCTGGGATTACTCCGACTTTCAGCAGGTCATGTCGTCGTTGCGCGAGCGGTTGTTCACGCTGCCCGCGGACACCGTCGTGCATCCTGGGCACGGGGAGTCCACCACCATCGGTGCCGAAGCGCCGCACGTCGACGAGTGGGAGGCCCGCGGCTGGTAACAATCGACGCGTATCACGGATGATACACTCCGTGCATGAGTGTTCCGGTTCGCGAGCTGCGCAACAACAGCGCCGCCCTGCTGAAACGCGTACAGCAGGGCGAGAGCGTCGTGGTCACCAAAGACGGTGAGCCTGTGGCGCAGGTCATTCCACTGCGCAAGACGCCGCTGCGTCGAGAGCGGTTGCTACATCGTTGGGCAGCCCTGCCGACGATTGATGCCGAGCAGTTCCAGCGAGATGTCGACGACATGCTGGACTGGTCGCTGTGACCGTCCCCCAAGGAGCAGGGCTACTCGACACGAATCTGGTGATCGACCTCGCTCACGTCGAACCCGACGATCTCCCGGAAGTCCCGCTGATCAGCGCCATCACGCTCGCCCAGTTGTCCGTCGGTCCGCTCGTAGCCGCTGACCCAACAGAGCGGGCGCACCGGCAGCAGGTGCTGCAACTGGCGGAGGCGACCTTCGAGCCCCTCCCCTTCGACGCCGCTGCTGCGCGCTCCTTCGGCATGGTGGCTGCATCGCTGCGCGCCTCGGGCCGCAAGCCAGCAGCACGTGGCTACGACGCGCTGATCGCCGCGGTTGCCATCTCGCAGCAAATTCCTCTTCACACTGCGAACCCCGACGACTTCGCTCACATCGAGGGGCTCGATCTGCGGCCCGTTCGACGCAACCTCAGCCACGAGCCCACCGATCGGTAAAGATAGATCAAGTTCGTGGCTCGTCTACCCACCACGAACTTGATCTATCTTGGCCGCCGATCGCCGCAGATGTCGGCCATGTAGGCTCAACACCATGAAGATTCTCATCACTGGCGGCGCCGGATACATCGGCTCCACTGTGGCCTCCGCCTGCGAAGACGCAGGTCACGACGTGGTTATCCTCGACGATTTCTCCACCGGCAAGCGCGAGTTCATCCAAGACCGACCGCTGTACGAGGGAGACATCGCCGACGGCGCTCTCGTCGACCAGATTTTCTCGGAGCACCACATCGACGCGGTGGTGCACTGCGCAGCGAAGATCGTCGTCCCAGAATCGGTGGCCGATCCGCTCGGCTACTACGACAACAATGTCGGCAAGACGGTGAAGCTGCTTGAAGCGCTCGAACGCAACGGGAACAAGCGATTCCTGTTCTCGTCGTCTGCGTCGATCTACGCACCCGACGAGAACTTCGTCGTGACGGAGCAGTCGCCGCTGAGCCCCAACTCGCCATACGCGAAGACGAAGTACCTCGTCGAACTCATTTTGGAGGACTTCACGAAGGCGTCCGACATGCGCGTACTCTCGCTCAGGTATTTCAATCCCATCGGCACCGACCCGAAGCTCCGCTCCGGCCAGCAGCTCGAGCACCCCACCCACGTGCTCGCAAAGCTGCTCGAGGCGTGGCAGAAGCATGAGACGTTCACCGTCACCGGCGTGGATTGGCCCACCCGCGACGGCTCCGGCATCCGCGATTACATCCACGTCTGGGACCTCGCCCAGGCGCACGTCGCCGCGCTGGAGCACTTCGACGAGGCCACCGCCAGCGAGCCGTACCAGGTGTTCAACATCGGCACCGGCAACGGCGTCACGGTGAAGGAACTCGCCGCGAGCTTCGAGGAGATCTCGGGCGACCCACTGCAGGTCACGTTCGGCCCGCCGCGCCCCGGCGACGTCGCGGGCGTCTACACCGTCTCGCAGAAGGCCAAGGATGTGCTCGGCTGGGAGGCCAAGCTCTCTGAAACCGACGCGGTACGCGACGCCATCGCTTGGCTGCCCGAGCGCAAGAAGATGCTCGGGTACTGACCCTCAGCCGCGGAGGTGCGGGCTTAGTCGGTGGCTTCCGCCCACAGCTCGCGCCGCCGCTTGGCTTCCACTTTGTCGATGGCGCCGAAGATGGTCAACACAACAGTGATCATGGCGAGGAACAACAGCAGCTTGCGCTTCATGGCCCCAGCCTACCCGCCAGTTACGTCCGGGCGAGATCTTCCGAACCGCGCTCGAACTCTGCGACGGTGATCCTCGCCGCGCCCCAGGCCGTCAGCGCCGCGAGTACGACGAAGAGCGCCGTCATGGCGGCAAACGCCGGCGATGAGACGCCGTCGGCGGGGAGCGCAAACATGGCCACCACTGCGGCGAGCACGTAGGCACCGTTGAAGCCCATGTCGTAGAACGTGAACACGCGGCCTTTGTACGTCTCGTCGATGTGGGCGTGCACGAGTCCGTCGACGCATACCTTCACCGCCTGCGTCACCAACCCGACGACGAAGCTCATGCCGAACAGCACCCATCGGCCATCTGAAAACGTCACGACCAGGGTGGACGCCGCGCCGAGAGAGAGCAGCGCGACGAGGGTGGTGCGGAGCCCGACACGGCTCACCGAGGAGGGCACGACGACTGCGGCGAGCAGGAAGCCGGCGCCGGTCATCGCGCCCCAGACTCCGAGGTCGACGAGCGCGGCATCGGGCTCGGTGACGGGATGCCACCGGTTGCGGGCCACCAAGATGAGCGCGACGGACACCAATCCGAAGAGGAAGCGCGTCACCGCCATATCGACGAGCCCGAGCAGCGCGGACTTGCGCTGCCACAGGTGCGCGCTCGCGGCGCCGAGCCCGCGCAGCACGTGGCGCATCGACGGCAGCTCCTCCTGGTCGTCGGGGCCGAGCGCGCCGCGCGAGAACGTCGTCGCCGCCAGCGCTGACCACACAAACACGGCCGCTGCGACGACGAAGATCACCGCGTCGGCGACGTGGGTGGGGACGAATCGTCCGAGCACAAGCCGGATGCCGAGGCCGACCGCGCCACCGACGACTACCCCGAGCGGCCCCACCATCGGGATGATCGACGAGGCCGACAGGTATTCACGCGGGGAGACGGTGTGGTGCATACCGGCAGACAGTCCGGCGAGCATGAATCGGTTGAGGCTGAGCGCGACGAGCAACAGCACCATCAGCGTCGTGGTGCCAGCTCCGCTCGTCCAGTTCACAAAGACGATGCCTGCGATGATGAGCGTCAACACTGCCCGGATGACGTTCGACCACAACGCGACGTCGCGTCGCGACCAACGGTCGAGCAGCGGAGAAACGAACGGCCCGAGCAGTGTGAATGGCAACAGCGAGATGGCGAGCACCGCCGCGATGGCGCCGGCGTCGGGCTGGGACTGGGGCGAGAACAGCACGTAGCTGGCCATGCCCACCTGGAGTGTGCCGTCGGCGGTTTGGGCGGTGAGGCGAAGCACGAGCAGGCGACGGAACTCGTCGCGCACCCACAGCCGTTTCAGCGCGCGCCACAACTCCATAGACGCTACCTTCCCTGCGCGCGCAGGGCGTGCGCTTGGGCGACGACCTCGTCGTGGTCATCCTTGGCGTGCTTGTCGACGTGCTTGCTGTGGAGGCCTGCCAGCTTCCGCTCAAGCCGAAGGATTTTCTCGTACTGTTCGTAGCGCTCGACGTTCGAGTACTGCCCGACCGACTGCACGTAGGCCGTCGCCTCGCGGTGCAGCGCGGAGGCCGTCGAGAGTGCTTTGCCCGACGGGGTCAGCAGCGAGCCGACGATGGTGAGCACCAAGATAATCAAGATGACGTACAGCGAGGTGTAGGCGCCGATCTCGGGGATCACGTGGATGGGTTCGCCATCGTTGATGAACGGCACATCGTTTTCGTGCATCGCGTGGATGATGAGCTTCACGCCGATGAAGGCGAGAATGGCGGTGAGACCAAACTTCAGGTAGACGAGGCGATCCAAGAATCCATCGATGAGGAAGTACAGCTGGCGTAGACCCATGAGCGAAAATGCCGTTGCGGTGAACACCAGGTACACATTTTGAGTGACGCCGTAAATGGCTGGAATGGAGTCGAACGCGAAGAGGATATCGGTGCCGCCGATGGCGAGCATCACGAGCAGCATCGGGGTGAGCACGCGCTTGCCGTCAACGTAGGTGAACAGCTTGTCACCGTCGTACTGGTCAGAAGTGTGGACGAATTTCTTCACCGTTCGGATGATGAAGTTGTTCGCCTCGTCGCTGTCTTCCTTCTCCGGCATCAGCATGTGGATGGCAGTCCAGAGCAAGAACGCGCCGAAGATGTAGAACATCCACTGGAAGGCATCAATGAGAGCCTTACCTGCGAAGATGAATAGGCTTCGGGTAATGAGAGCGAACACGATGCCGAATAGCAGCACCTTCTGCTGATCTTCACGTGGCACTTTGAAGCTGCCGATGATGACCAGGAACACAAAAAGGTTGTCAACGCTCAGCGCTTTTTCCAGGATGTAGCCGTTGAAGTACTCGATTCCGGTTTGGTGGTCAAGCCCATACATCAGGACGAAGCCGAAGATAATTGCGATGCCGACGTAAATGGCCGACCAGATGGCCGCCTCCTTCAACGTCGGGATATGCGCTTTACGAACGTGGAAGACGAAATCAAAGACCAGCAGGCCGCCGATGACGACGAGGGTGATGGCCCAGATGGCGGGAGTAATCTCGGTCAAAGTGGAGTGACTTCCTCTTGATGTCGCGACACGGGTTCAGCAGGGCGTCGGCCCTGGGTGCACCCTTCCAGGGTAGCTCACCCCAGTGAGTGACCGGATAGCTGACATATTCTGGGTGCGGGAGGTCACCGTGATTCGACGTTGGACAGCGACGGGGCTCGTCGCGCTATTGCTGCTCGCCGGATGCTCGAGCGAGCCAGGAGGCAACGAGACGCCGTCGGCCCCGCTGCCCTCGGGGGCGCAAGCTGCACCGCCGCAAGGCGTGCCCTCCGCCGACGATGCGGCGGCGGCGCTCGCGAAGGCGCTCGAGGCGCTGGACATCTCGAAGGTGCCGATGCAGTCGAACGGGCAAAGCGCACAAGATGAGCTCGAGACGATCTTTGCCGGTATGGACGGCATCAAGCCGAAGGTGAAGGTGGGCAAGGTCGGTTACAAGGCCGACGAGCGCGCGGCGGTCATCCCGCTGCAGTTCAGCCTCGACGTCGGTGTCCATCCCTGGACGTACAGTTCCGAGGCCACCATGAAGTGGGTGAGCGACCAGTGGCGACTGGAGTGGTCGCCGTCGATCATTCACTCGCGGCTCACCTCCAGCAACCGCATGCGCCGCGTCGTCACTCGTCCAGCGCGCGCGCCCATCAACGACAAGGATGGCGTGGCACTCGCCGAGGAGATCTCGCTGTTTGAGGTCGGCATCGACAAATCGAGCGCTGACAAGGGCATATGGCAGGAGGCCGCCCGTCATCTCGCGCGCATCCTACGTATCGACGCGGCCGCGTACGAGAAGAAACTGATGGCCGGCGGTGAGAAGCAGTTCGTGGTGGCTGCGACGCTGAGGCAGCAGGACATCCCCGCCGAGGTGAACGACGTGCCGGGGCTGTACGTGCGCGAGATCAAGTCGACGCAGGGCCCCACCGGCGGGTTCGCAGCCAGCCTGCTCGGTACCGTCGGGAAGCCCACTGCGGAGATGATTGAGAAGTCCGACGGGAAACTCTCGCGGAACGACGTGGTTGGGCTCAGCGGCCTGCAGTCGCGGTACAACGAGCAACTCGGCGGGGTGCCCGGGGTGCGCGTCGAGTTCGTGCAGCGCAAGGATGCGACGGAGAAGCTCGACCCAATCGTGGTGTTCAGCCAGGAGCAGTCGGTCGGCGCGCCCATCAAGCTCTCGCTCGATCGAGACATGCAGCAGAAGGCCGAGGATGCGCTGAGTAGCCAATCCGGGGTGGCGTCGATCGTCGTCATCGACGTGGCCACCGGCGGCATCGCGGCGGCCGCGAATTCGAAGGACGCGGGCGACTTCCCGTACGCCACCTTCGGTAAGTACGCACCCGGCTCCACGTTCAAGATCGCCTCAGCCCTCGCGCTGGTGCGCAAGGGCAGCACGGCAGGATCCACCGTCGAATGTCCGGCGACGCATTCCATGGGCAGCCACGTCTTCCACAACTATTCGGGCTATTCACACACGGGCAAGATCACCTTGGCCGACGCCGTGGCCCACTCGTGCAACACCGCGTTCACGAAGGCGTCGAGCAAGGTGACGAACGCCGAGCTGCACGACGCCGCTGCCTCGCTCGGTGTGGGGGTGGACTACGACGCGGGGTTCCGCTCGTACTTCGGCACCGTCGACCCCAAGGCCGATCTCGACCGGGCCGCGTCGATGATCGGGCAGGGGCAGGTGACGATGTCGCCGCTCGGCATGGCCGCGGTGGCCGCGTCGGTGGCGAAGGGTGAGACGGTGATTCCTTGGCTCGTCGAAGGGCATCAGGCGAAGTCGACGGCGAAACCTCTCACCGGGGCGGAGGCTGCGGAGCTGCAGAAGATGATGACCGCCACCGTCGACTACGGCACCGGCACCGCGCTGAAGGGCGTGGCGACGGGCGCGAAGTCGGGCACCGCCGAGTTCGGCAAGCGCGGTGCGCTGAAGACGCACGCCTGGATGATCGCCTACAACGACAAGTACGCCGTCGCGGCGTTCGTCGAGGAGGGCAGCTCGGGCGGCTCCGCGGCCGGGCCGCTGGTGCAGAAGGTGCTCTCCTGAGGCGCACCCCGGTGGTTGAGTAGCCGCCGAAGGCGGCGTATCGAAACCACACCCACCCCTCGCGTCTCGATACAGCCCTCCGGGCCTACTCGACGGTCAGGGAACGCGCCTGACTACCCGGTGGTTGAGTAGCCCGCGAAGCGGAGGTATCGAAACCACACCCGCTCAACTCAGAACGACGACCAGTGCTCCCAGAGGTTGATGTCGCCGTCCTGGGCGTACTCGTCGATGGCGCGGAGTTCGTCGTCGGTGAATTCGAGATTCGCGAGCGCAGCGAGATTCATCTCCAATTGCTCGACGCTGGACGCCCCGAGCAGCGCTGACGTGACGCGCTCGTCGCGGAGCACCCACGCAATCGCCATTTGCGCGAGCGATTGTCCACGCGAAGCGGCAATGTCGTTCAGCCCACGCAGGCGGGCGAGGTTCTCGTCGCCCAAGTGATCCTTCGTCAGCGACCCGCCTCGGCCCATGCGCGAGCCCTCGGGGATAGACCCGTCGAGGTACCGATCAGTGAGGAGCCCCTGCGCGAGCGGGCTGAACGCGATCACGCCCATCCCCTGCTCGCTCGTGGCGTCGAGCAGGCCGCCTTCGACCCACCGATTCAGCATCGAGTAGCTGGGCTGGTGGATGAGCAGCGGCGTGCCGAGCTCGCGCGCGATCTGTGCGGCTTCGCGCGTCTTGCCTGCGGAGTAGCTGGAGATACCGACGTACAGCGCCCGCCCCGAGCGCACCGCCTGGTCGAGGGCCATCATGGTCTCTTCGAGAGGGGTTTCGGGGTCGAAGTGGTGCGAGTAGAAGATGTCGACGTAGTCCAGCCCCATGCGCTGCAGTGACTGGTCGAGCGACGCCAACAGGTACTTCCGCGACCCACCACCCTGGCCATACGGCCCGGGCCACATGTCGTAGCCGGCCTTGCTGGAGATGATGAGTTCGTCGCGAAGCGATGCGAAATCCTGGCGGAAGATCGTGCCGAAGTTGACCTCCGCTTGACCGTACGGAGGCCCGTAGTTGTTGGCCAGGTCAAAGTGGGTGATGCCTTCGTCGAATGCCCGACGAAGAATCGCGCGCTGAGTGCCCATCGGCTTGTCATCGCCGAAATTCTGCCAAAGCCCTAGTGAGATAGCGGGCAGCCGGAGCCCCGAAGCGCCGCACTTGCGGTAAGGCATGCGGCCGTCGTAGCGATCAGTTGCGGGGGTGTACACGGGATAGACCATGGGTCCATCCTGCCTGGTCTTCGCGCAGGCTTGGCACGATTCCGGCAAATGCTCGAGCACGATTCTCCCCGCGCCCTGATGATTGAACCGCAGACGGGCACACGGTGGTTGAGTAGCCGCCGTAGGCGGCATATCGAAACCCCACGACGCCCGACGGTTGAGTAGCGAGCGCAGCTCGCGTATCGAAGCCCGCCGAAGCCACCCACCCCCAAACTTCAAAATCCGTACGCAGATGAGATGAAGGCCCTGATTTAGGGGTGTTCGGTCAAACTGCGTACGGATTATGAAGTTTTTCTGCTGGGGCTCCTCGATACGCCGCCCGGGAGGGGGGAGCTCTTGTCGATGGCTGATCCGACCCACAGGGCCGAATCGAAACCGGGGTCTCCCACCGAAGCTAACCCGATATCCACACGCGTTTCTCGAAACAGCCCAACAACCCCGATATCAGCAAACGCGTGTGGATATCGGGTTAGCTTGCCCTTGAGCTCCGGTAGTTGAGGAGCGAGCGGAGCTCGGTTCCCGAAGCTATTGCGGGGGTGATTTCGATACGCGCCCTACGGGCGCTACTCAATCACCGAAAGGGGGCGCAGCCGCCACTCAATCACCGGGTCTCGCGCAGCCGCCACTCAATCACCGGGTGTCGCGCAGCCGCTACTCAATCACCTGTGTCGGCGCACTGCCCCGTTCGTCGAGTAGGGCCGAAGGCCCGCATCGAGACGCACAGTGGCAGGTTTCGATACGCCGCCTACGGCGGCTACTCAACCATCGGGCATGGTGTGCAGCCGCTACTCAATCACCAGGCGGGGCGCCATACCTACTCGACGACCAGCGAGTCAAGCAGCGCGGGAACCGCGCGCTCCAGCACAGCGAGGGTCTCTTCGAAGTCCTCTGCGCCGCCGTACCAGGGATCAGGGAGCGGGTCGCCCGGTTGGCCTTCCGGGTCGAAGTCGGAGACCAGGTGCACCCTGGCTGGGTCAGCACCCAACGCGATAATGCGCTGCGCGTGCCGACGCTCGGCCGCAACGAACACATCCACCTCATCCACATCCTGTCGGGTGAGTTGGCGCGCGACGTGGCCATCGCCGTCGTAGCCATTGGCGCTAAGCACCTTGCGAGCGCGGGAATCCATGGGGTTACCAAATTCTTCAGCGCTGGTGCCCGTCGACGTGACGCGCACATCCAGGCCGCGATCATCGGCGAGTCGGCGCGCGACGCGCTCCCCCATCGGAGAGCGGCAGATATTGCCGTGACAAACGAACATGACATGCATGGTTAAGGCTCCTCGGAAGTGTCGGTGAAGCGGTCGGACAGCACTGCGGTCCAGCGCGTGATCGCGGCGGGATCGAGGTGGTCCTGCGGGGGCTGCTGGATGGCGCGCATCAGCAGGCGCCGCCACCAGGACACCTTCTGGGGTTCGTACCGGCCGGCAAAGGTTTCCATCGCCAGCGGCTCGACGATGCCCGCCGCCTTGGTGTTGAGCGCCAACGCTTCCTCTCTGTGCTCTGGGCTGGCAGCGGTGAGGCAGACGTTGAACAGCGCCGTGCGCCCGTCAATCGCCGCTCGATGCTGCTGCAACCACGCGATGGCCTCGGCGTTCCAGGAGTTGGCGATGATGCTGCTGCCCACCACGAAGTAGTCGAATCCGTCGGGCGCCGGGTCGGTAGATGCGGATGCGACGGTGACCTCGTGGCCGTGTGCCCGTAGCCCTTTCGAGAGGATGGTGGCGACGTGGGCCGTCGTCCCTGCGCGGGTGCTGTACACGACGAGAATCCGACTCATGGCTTCACCCTATTATCTGGGCGGGAGTAGCCCCACGTTGCCCCAAGTGGGAGGGTGAACGGTATCGTCGGGAACACCTACAGGAGGGCACCACATGGCCAAGCGCATCGGAATCTTGACGGCAGGCGGAGACGCGCCAGGGTTGAACGCGGCGATCCGGGGCCTCGGCAAGGCCGCAACCGGACGGTACGGCATGGAACTCATCGGCTTTCGCGGTGGCATCCGCGGGCTGGCGGAAGACACCTGGACCGAGCTCAACCGCGACTCGCTCTCCGGGATCCTGACGCTCGGCGGCACCATCCTCGGCACCAGCCGCGACAAAGTGCACAAGATGATGGTCGACGGCGAACCGCGCGACGTGATCCCCGACATCGCCGACGTGGTGGAGCGCAACAAGCTCGACTGCCTCGCGCTGCTGGGTGGCGGCGGCACCGCGAAGAACGCGCTGCGTCTGCATGAGGCCGGCATCCCCGTCGTGCATCTGCCGAAGACGATTGACAAGGACATCGCCCACACCGACAACACCTTCGGGTTCGCCACCGCGCTCGAGATTGCGACGGAGGCGATCGATCGACTGCACTCGACGGCGCACTCCCACCACCGTGTCATCATCGCGGAAATCATGGGCCACAAGGCCGGATGGCTCACGCTCGGCGCGGGCATCGCGGGCGGCGCCGACGTGATTCTGCTGCCGGAGATCCCCTACCAGCTGGACGCCATCGTCGAGAAAATCGAGGAACGCAAGCGCAAGGGCACGAACTTCTCTGTGGTCGCCGTGGCGGAGGGCGCCCGCGACGCGGAAGCCACCGCCGAGCTGGAGGCGGCGGAGTCGTTGGTGAAGTCAGCCCCGACACCCGAGGCCAAGGCGGTGGCGAAGGAGCACCGTCGGCGTATCGAAGATTCGCACCGCGAGCACCCGTTCCGTCTGGCCCGCGAAATTGAGGCTCGCACGGGGTTGGAGTCGCGGGTGACCGTGCTGGGGTATGTGCAGCGCGGCGGGATCCCCGTCGCGGCGGATCGGCTGCTGGGTTCGGTGATTGGTGCGGCAGCTGCCGACCTCATCGAGGCCGGCGAGACCGGCATCATGGTGGCGTCGAAGGGCGAAGGCGCGGCGGCTGTCCCGCTGGAGGACGTCGCCGGCAACCTCGCGCTGGTGCCGCTCGACCACCCGTGGATCACCACCGCACGCTCGGTCGGTACCGAGCTGGGCGAGTAAACCCGTCGAGATAGATCAAGTTCGTGGCTCGTCTACCCACCACGAACTTGATCTATCTTTGCTCTTCGTCAGCGGCGCTTCTTCAAGATGCCGAAGATGCCGCGAACCAGGTCTTTACCGACTGACCGCACGACGCGTTCCGTCCGGCGCTCGCGTTCGCGACGACGACGCTCCGCCTCGCGCTCCTCACGCGCCCGCTGCTGCTCGAGGCGCTTCTCTTCGGCTCGCCGCTGGCGCTCATATTCCTTCTGCGCGCGCTCAAACGCCTTGCGCTGCTCAGCCTCGATCTTCGCCTGCTCCGCGGCGGCCGCCTCGGCCTTCGCCGCCTCTTCCTCCGCCTGGGCCGCGGCTTCGGCCTCTGCTGCACTGTCTTCCATGCGCTTGGTCAGCATCTCGTACGCCGATTCCCTGTCGACGGGCTCCCCGTAGCGGGAAAACAGCAGCGATTCGCGCACGATGCGCTGCTGTTCAGCCTCCGGGGTCGGATCCATCGACGCGGTCGGCGCCCACATTTTCGTCCACGCGACGGGGGTGGGTGCGCCCTTGTCGTTCATCACCGTGACGATGGCCTCGCCAATGCCGAGCTCCTGCAGCAGGCGCTCAAGGTCGTAGTCAGAGTGCGGATAGGTGGCGACGGAAGCCTTCAGCGCCTTCGCGTCGTTCGGCGTGTGGGCACGCAGCTGGTGCTGCACGCGCGAACCCAACTGGGCGAGCACATCGTCGGGAATATCCTTCGGGGTCTGCGTGACGAAGAACACACCCACGCCCTTCGAGCGGATGAGCCGGACGGTCTGCGTGATGGACTCCAGGAATGCCTTCGACGCCCCACGGAACAGCAGGTGGGCCTCGTCGAAGAAGAACACGAGCTTCGGTTTGTCGACGTCGCCAACCTCCGGGAGGTGCTCGAAGAGGTCGGCGAGGAGCCACATCAGGAAGGTGGAAAACAGCGCCGGGCGCGACGCCAGCTGCGGCAGTTCGAGCAGCGAGATCACGCCTCGGCCGTCGCTGGCGGTGCGCAGCAGCTCCGACGAGTCGAACTCGGGCTCACCGAAGAACACGTCGCCGCCTTGCTCATTGAGGGTGATGAGCGAGCGCAGGATGACGCCGGCGGTCGCCGTCGAGATGCCTCCGATGGCCTTGAGCTCGTCCTTGCCCTCATCGGTGGCAGTGAGGTAGCGCAACAGTTCGATGAGGTCTTTGAGATCCAGCAGTGGGAGTCCTGCCTTGTCAGCATGCATAAACACGAGCCCGAGCGACGATTCCTGCGTCGGGTTCAAATCCAGCACCTTCGACAGCAGCACCGGACCGAAGTCGGTCACTGTCGCCCGCAGGGGCACTCCGTTGCCCTCGCCGCCGAGGGCGAAGAGTTCGACGGGGAACGTCGCGGCTTCCCAGTCTTGGCCAAGCGGGGCGACGCGTGCCAGCAGCTTGTCGCTCCCCTCGCCGGGGGTGGCGAGGCCGGAGAGGTCGCCCTTCACGTCGGCGGCAAACACCGGTACGCCTGCGTTGCTGAGGGCTTCCGCCATGACCTGCAGTGTCTTGGTTTTGCCGGTGCCGGTGGCTCCGGCGACGAGCCCGTGCCGGTTGAACATGCCCAGCGGAATACCGATGCGCGCTTCCTTGACGGGTTCCCCGTCGTGCATGAGGGCGCCCAGCGTGGCCGAGGGGACGTTGAAGGTGTAGCCGTCGATGATCTGTTGTTCACTCACGGACATGCACTGTACTGATTCATGGGCGGCCGAGTGAAGGATTGTCGACGCGCGGGCGCGCGGCGTTCCAGGCTCGAGAGGGCGACGCAGTAGACTGAGGCCGTGATCTTCAAGGAAATCGGCGAGGGACGCCCCTACCCTGAGCATGGGTATGCGCCTCGTGATTGGAGCCAGATCGCCCCGCAGCAGGTGCGACTCGACGAGCTGATCACCACCAAAAGAACCCTCGATCTCGCCACCTTGCTGGCAGAGGACTCCACCTTCTACGGCGACTTGTTTGCCCACGTGGTGAGCTGGAACGGTGAGCTGTATCTCGAAGACGGGCTCCATCGGGCGCTGCGTGCCGCGCTCCAGCAGCGTGGCACGGTGCACGCACGAATTCTCGAGTTGCAGTAAATTGGGTGGACGCCCGACCCAGGAAGGATGGATGCCGTGCGCGTGTTCCGGCTGATCGCCACCCCGGTGCTGCTGCTTGCGCTGCTCGGATTCCTCATTTTGGGAGCCAGCTGGGGCTGGAAGAGCCTCACCGCTCCGTTGCCGTCGCCGTCGCCCACTCCGTGCGTGACGAAAAAGGCCGCCGTCATCACGCCCGATATGGTGTCGGTGCGCGTGCTGAACGGCGGGTTCACGTCCGGGCTGGCAGGCAAGGTGAGCGAGGCTTTAAAGAATCAGGGCTATAACATGCTGCGCGCCGGTAACACCGACGACCGCGTGAAAACGACCGTAGTGCGCGGCAGTGCCGACGACGAGGCGATGCTGAAGCTTGTGCAGTCGGCGTTCACGAATGCGACGATCGAGTACGACGACCGGGTCGACGGCAGCGTCGACGTGCTCGTCGGCACTGTCTACGAGGGCATGTCGAAGAACCCGCTGCAGCAGATCGAGACCGAGGGCGGCGTGGTGTGCGAGTTCGTGTCGCCGTCGCCGTCGCCTTCCCAGAGCTCGCCGGCGCCTTCCCCGTCGCCGACTGCCTGAGCGGGCTGGGTGGCTCGGCCACTGCCGATGATTGAGCCGCCGCTGAAAGCGGCGTGTCGAAATCATCCGCAGCGTGGTTTCGATACGCGAGCTGCGCTCGCTACTCAACCACCGGGAGTGGCGACGGCGCCCCGCTCCCGACCATCGAGTAGGCGACTCTCCCCCACACCCGATCATCGAGTAGGCGACGCAGTCGCCGTATCGAGATGCGTTACTAGGTGAAGCTAACCCGATATCCACATCTGTTTGCTGTGGAGGCCGTTTTGGCCCGTTTTGGCAAACGAATGTGGATATCGGGTTAGGTGAGCGGTGGTAGAAGGCCGGTTTCGATACGCGTCTTCGCTCGCTGCTCAACCAGCGGGAGGCGAACCCCCAGACCTGATGATTGAGCCGCCGCTGAAAGCGGCGTGTCGAAATCATCAGCAGTGTGGTTTCGATACGCGAGCTGCGCTCGCTACTCAACCACCGGGAGCAGAAAAACTCCCCGAGCCGTCAGACCCGGGGAGCGCTGGCGGTGACGGAGGGATTTGAACCCTCGGTGGGTTGCCCCACACTCGCTTTCGAGGCGAGCTCTTTCGGCCGCTCAGACACGTCACCGTTGGTTAGCTTAGCGTTTACGTTTCCCTTGACGCGAATCCAAGGGGCGCACACCGTGGTCGGCTCCTATCTGGGGTCCGCTGTTCCGTCGAGGGATATCCCGACCTACGCTGAGATGTGGAGGTCGGGCAAGTTGCCGGTTGAGAAGCTCATTTCCCACCGGATCCGGCTCGACCAGATCAACGAAGCGATGGACGAGCTCGCGCAAGGGCGGGCCGTGCGTCAAGTAATCCTGATGGACGAGGAGTGACATGGACGAGTTTCTCGAGAAGCTTCCCAAGCAGCACTACATCGGCGGCCAGTGGGTGGGTGAGCCCACCATGGACGTCACCAACCCCGCCACTGGGGAGGTGATCGCGAAGGTTGCCGACGGTGACGTCGCCGTCGCGGTGTCGGCCCTCGACGCGGCGTGCGACGCGGCGGAGTCGTGGGCGGCCACGTCGCCCCGCGAGCGCGGCGAGGTGCTCCGTCGGGCGTTTGAGCTCATCCACGAACGCAAGGATGACTTCGCGCGGCTGATGACCCTCGAGATGGGCAAGCCACTCGCGGAGGCCTACGGCGAGGTCACCTACGGCGCGGAGTTTTTCCGCTGGTTCTCCGAGGAGGCCGTGCGCATCCACGGGCGGTTCGGCATGGCTCCGGCGAGCGGGCAACGCATCATGACGGCGCGCAAACCCGTCGGCCCGGTGTTCGCGATCACGCCGTGGAATTTCCCGCTGGCGATGGGCACGCGCAAGATCGGCCCAGCGCTCGCGGCGGGCTGCACCGTCGTCGTGAAGCCCGCGTCGGCGACGCCACTCACGACGTTGCTGCTCATGGAGGTGCTGAAGGAAGCCGGGCTGCCCGACGGTGTGGTCAACGTGTTCGTCTCGTCCAACTCGAAGGACACATCGAACGCGATCATCCACGACCGCCGCCTGCGCAAGCTCACGTTCACCGGATCGACCGCCGTCGGGCAAACCCTGCTCCGGGAGGCCGCCGACGGCGTGCTGAAGTGCTCGATGGAGCTGGGCGGCAACGCGCCGTTCATCGTGCTGGAGGGCGCGGACGTCGACAAGGCAGTGCAGGGCTCGCTGGTGGCGAAGATGCGCAACAATGGCGAGGCGTGCACGGCGGCGAACCGCTTCTACCTGCATGAGTCGGTGGCCGACGAGTTCCTTGCCAAGCTGGGTTCAGAGTTCGACAACTGGCCCGTCGGGCCGGGGCTCGACGAGGGCACCAAGCTCGGCCCGCTGATCCACCAGCAGGCGGTGGACGACATCGTCGCGCTCATCGAAGACGCCGTCGCCAAGGGCGCCACGCTCGTGCGCGGCGGCCACGCGGTCGACCGGCCCGGCAGCTTCCTCGAGCCCACCATCCTCACCGGCATCACGAGCGACATGCGGATCGCCCACGAGGAGATTTTCGGGCCCGTCGTGGCAGTGCAGACCTTCACCGACGTCGACGACGTCGTCGCCCGCGCGAACGACACCGACTTCGGCCTGATGTCGTACGTGTTTGGCGACGACGGCGAGGTGCTGCGCGTCGGGGAGCGCCTGGAATACGGCATCGTCGGGCTCAACACCGGCCTCGCCTCCGACGCGGCGGCGCCGTTCGGCGGCGTGAAGCAGTCGGGGCTTGGGCGCGAGGGCTCGTTCGAGGGCATCGACGAGTACCTCGAAACCCAGTACTACGCGATGCCGCGGTAACTATCCTCCGCGAGGGCGCGTCGCCGGTTCGGGGCCTGGACACCGCTTCGGCGTTCGGGCTCACGGCCGGGGCGCGCCCTCGCGGCGTTCCCCGAAGAAGGCGAGCAGCTCGGCCGCGCACTCGTCGCGCATCACACCGCTCGTGACTTCAACGGCGTGGTTCAGGCGGGGGTCGCGCACGACGTCGAAGAGGCTCGCGACGGCGCCGGCCTTCTCGTCGAACGCTCCGAACACGAGCCTGGCAAGGCGTGATCCGACGATCGCGCCCGCGCACATCGTGCAGGGTTCCAAGGTCACGACGATGGTGCAGCCCTCGAGTCGCCACTCGCCCAGTGCCTCCGAGGCGCGGCGCAGCGCGACCATTTCGGCGTGCGCCGTTGGGTCCTGATGCAGCTCGCGTTCGTTGCCTGCGCTCGCAACGACGGCGCCTTCGGGATCGAGCACAATAGCCCCCACCGGCACGTCCCCGTGAGCGGCGGCCGAGCGGGCCTCGTCGAGGGCCAGCCGCATGGCGTCATGCCAGCGGGAACCCACGTCAGTCGTCGAACTCAGCCGCGGCGGCGTGGAACTCGTCGGCGATCTTCAGCTTCTCGGCGATGCGTTCGAGGCATTCGTAGGAGTCGGAGTCGTAGTCGGTGGCGAGGGCCTCGAGTTCGAAGCTGCGCAGACCGCTAGCCGCGAACATCTCCAGGTCACCGACCGGGTAGGAGTCGTCATCCTCGTCTGGGATGTCTTCGCCAAGGTAGTCGAGCACGTCGCGCGCGAGCGGCCACTCGTTGGCGGCCGTGGCGTCGGAGAGCAGCACCTCCACCATGCGTCCGCGCGCGCGGACGATGACGAAGAAGTCGCCGCCCACCGAGACGAAACCGTCGGCGCCCGAGTCACCCGGCAGGCGGGTGAGCTGGCGGATCAGTTCGTCGAGGTCGTTGGCGAGGTCGTAGTCGAGGGGCACGACGATGGGCTCGCCGTCTTCACGGTACGCGGCAACCACCAAGTCGACGTCGTCTTCCGACGCGTCTTCGAGGTCGTCATCGTCGAAGTCGTCATCATCTTCGTCGATGTCTACGTCGTCGTCGAGATCGAACGGCTCAGCATCCTCGGCATCGAACACGCCCACGGCACGCACCTTCCCTAGCAGTGACGGAAGCGGTTCGGCCGCATCCGCAATCGACAGACTACCGGCTGGGCAAGCGCGCGGCCAGAGCGGGGATGTGGGAAACTGGCCTTGTGGAAGTACGTGTTGTCTCGCACCCCCTGATCGATCACAAGCTCACGCTCCTGCGTGACCGCAATACACCCCAGCCAGTGTTCCGTCGGCTCGTCGACGAACTCGTCACGCTGCTGGCCTACGAAGGCACGCGCGGTGTGCGTGTCCATGACCATGAAATCCAGACCCCCGTGTCGCCCACGATCGGCAAGAAGCTCGACGATCCGGCGCCGCTCGTCGTGCCAATTCTTCGCGCTGGCTTGGGGATGCTCGACGGCATGCTCCGCCTGGTGCCTTCCGCTGAGGTGGGTTTTCTGGGGATGAGCCGCGACGAAGAGACCCTCGAGCCGACGACATACGCCGAGCGCCTGCCCGAGGACCTGTCCGGCAGGCAGTGCTATGTGCTCGACCCGATGCTCGCCACCGGCGGATCGCTCGGCGGGGCGGTGCAGTTCCTCGTCGACCGTGGCGCCGACGACATCACCGCCATCTGCCTGCTTGCCGCGCCGGAAGGTATCGAGAAGCTCACCACGCTGCTGGAAGACCTCGCCGTGCCGTGCACGCTGGTGGTCTCGGCGGTAGACGAGAAGCTCAACGAGCACGGCTTCATCGTCCCTGGCCTCGGCGACGCCGGCGACCGCCTCTACGGCCTGGCTGAGTAGACCCGCGCTGGTCGTCGCGCAGATCCGGACCAAATCGAGATGCGCCGACAGAAAAACTTCAAAATCCGTACGCAGATGAGACGAAGGCCCTGATTTAGGGGTGTTTGGTCAATCTGCGTACGGATTTTGAAGTTTCGTGGTGGGTGATTTCGATACGCCGCCTCCGGCGGCTACTCAATCACCGGCAAGAGGTAGCCGCTCAACCCCGACCGTCGAGTAGGGGCGAAGCCGCGTCTCGAGACACAGCGCCGACTAGTAGTAATACGGGAACCGACGCCAATCGGGGTCTCGCTTCTCGAGGAACGCGTCGCGGCCCTCGATGGCTTCGTCGGTCATGTACGCCAGCCTGGTGGTTTCGCCGGCGAACACCTGCTGACCGACCAACCCATCGTCGATAGCGTTGAACGCGAACTTCAGCATGCGCTGCGCCGTCGGCGACTTGCCGCAGATCTTCGCGGCCCACTCGAGCCCTTCGTCTTCGAGGTCGGCGTGCGGCACCACCTTGTTCACCATCCCCATGCGGTAGGCGTCGCCGGCAGTGTAGGTGTCGCCGAGGAAAAAGATTTCGCGCGCGAACTTCTGCCCCACCTGGCGTGCAAGGTAGGCCGACCCGTAACCGGCGTCGAAGGAGCCGACGTCGGCGTCAGTCTGCTTAAACTTGGCGTGCTCGGCGGAGGCGAGGGTGAGGTCGGCGACAACGTGCAGCGAATGACCGCCACCGGCCGCCCAGCCTCCGACCAGGGCAATCACCACCTTGGGCATGAAGCGGATGAGGCGCTGCACCTCGAGAATGTGGAGTCGGCCGAGCTTGGCCGCGTCGATGTCGGCCGCGCTGTCACCGTCGGCGTACTGGTAGCCGGCCTTGCCGCGGATGCGCTGGTCGCCGCCTGAGCAGAACGCCCAGCCGCCGTCCTTGGGGCTGGGGCCGTTGCCGGTCAGCAGCACGCAGCCCACGTCGGATGCCTGGCGGGCGTGGTCGAGCGCGCGGTAGAGCTCGTCGACGGTGTGCGGGCGGAACGCGTTGCGCACCTCGGGGCGGTCGAACGCGATGCGAACGGCCGGCACGTGCTTCGCGCGGTGGTAGGTGATGTCGGTGAAGTCGAAACCCTCGACGGGCTCCCACAGCTCGGGTTTGAAGGGGTTGCTCATGGGGCGAGCCTAGCGAGTGCAAGATAGATCAAGTTGGTGGTGGGTAGACCAGCCACGAACTTGATCTATCTTTGCCCTCTCAGCCAAGCAGCGCGCGAGCAACGTCGGGAACGTTCGTGATGACCGCATCGACGCCGACCCGCGCCGCCATCTGCAGGTGCTCGGGATCGTCGACGGTCCACGTGCGCACCTGCAGCCCGGCCTCGTGGGCGTGGGCAATCCAACCGGGTTCCTGCAGCAGGTGCAGACCGGGGTGGAGCGCACCGACGCCCAATTCCGCCGCGTAACTCCACGGGCGCACGAGCACGTCGGACATCAGCAGCGCCAACTGCCCCGACGCAACGTCCCCGACGAGGCCCGTCACCGACGCGTGCCGGAACGACGACCACACCACCTGCTCCCGCATGCCAAGTTCGTCGACGAGCGCCAGCGCCTCGCGCTCGATGCCCGGGTAGCGCTCGATGCTCGTTTTGAGCTCGACGTTCACCTGCAGCCCCGTGCCGCGCAGCAGCTCCAGCACCTGCCGCAAGGTAGGCACCCGGGTGCCCCCAAAGCCCGAGAGGCCAGCCGACGCATCCAGCGCGCGGATCTCGTCGGAGGTGAGCTGCACGACGGCGCCGGTGCCGTTGGTGGTGCGGTCGACGGTCTCGTCGTGGATGACGACGAGTTCGCCGTCGGCGGTACGTTGCACGTCGAGTTCGACGCCGTCGGCACCGAGTTCGACGGCGATCTCGAAGGCAGGGAGGGTGTTTTCAGGCGCCCGTTGGCTGGCGCCCCGATGTGCCCAGATGGAAGTCATGGCACCATTGTGGCAAGCGTGCTGGGGCATGAAAATGCCCCCGGCGTTGAACCGGGGGCTAGCTGGCGCGCACGGGAGGACTCGAACCCCCAACCTTCTGATCCGTAGTCAGATGCTCTATCCATTGAGCCACGTGCGCTTGGGCAGAAAAGAACTATACCCACCCCTCGCCTTCAGAACAAAATCCCCTAGCGGGGCACCGTCGCAATATGGAGGCGCCCGGCGCAGGAACGCGCCGGGCGAGGTGGCGGAGGTGGCGGGATTTGAACCCGCGAGAGGGTTGAAGCCCTCAACCCGCTTAGCAGGCGGGCGCCATAGACCGGACTAGGCGACACCTCCATCGACGGCCAACTGTACCGGCCAACCGGGGTGAGCGCGCAACTTGTCTACTGTTCGAAGCGTCCCCGACATCATTTTTTCCCTCTGCGCGGTTACACTGGCGCGAGGAGGAAACGATGGACGAGCCCACTTCTCCCGCGCCACGACGCGGAGTTGAGAGCGACGCTGACCTCTCGGGACTCTTCCGAGAGGCGCGTCCACAACGTCTGCTCACCGAGGACGACCCCACCGAGGCGGGCCCGCATGCCCGCGAAACGCTCTGGCGTGCCGACGATGCACCTCACGCTACGCAGTCGGCCGCATCGCAACGAACCTCCCTCGATGACTTCCTGCACGAGGATGACGATCTCGCACCCGAACAGGCCGACGTCGAGGACACCACAGCATCCAGCTCACAGCCTCGCTTCCGCCGAACGGTACTGTTCACCGTCCTTTCGACGCTGATCCCCGGCCTTGGCCTGGTGGGCAGCCGCCAGAAGGCGAACCGCTGGTTGGGCGGCCTCGTCGCTCTCGGTTTTGTGGGCGCGACGATCGGCGGCGTCATGTTCTTCGCATCCCGCGTGAAGCCCGATCCAGGCGAGAGTTTCATCTCGGCGGCTGCGTCGGCTGCTGTCGGCCTGGCGTCGAGCAGAGGCGTGCTGCACATCTTCACCGCACTCCTGATCTGCGCGGGCCTGCTGTGGGTGGCGCTCATCGTGATGACGCATGTTGCGACGCGCTCGAAAGCGCTCAGCCAGGGTAAGCGCCTCGCCGGAGCGTTCCTCGTCGGGGTGTTGTCGCTCGCGGTAGCAACACCGGTGGCCGTGGGCGCCGCCTATTCGCAGGTGCTGGCGAGCACCCTGAACAAAACGTTCGGCTCAGATAACGACGTGGTGTCGAGCTCCAAGCCGACGCTGGACGGCAGCGGGGACAATCCGTTTGGCGACCTCAAGCGTCTGAACATCATGCTGATCGGCTCCGACCTGGACGAACGTCGCATCGCGAGCGGTGTGAAGGAAAGCTTCGGATTCCGCACCGACACGGTCATGCTCGCCAGCGTCGACACCACCACGGGCGCCACGACGCTCATCCAAATCCCCCGCAATCTGCAGTACACGCCCTTCCCCGAAGGCAGCGAGATGGCGGAAGAATTCCCCGACGGGTTCCGCGGCGAGGGCGACCCCTCGGAGTGGCACTTCAACGCCATCTGGGAGCGCACCGACCGCGACTACCCCCACCTGTTCGAGGGCCAGACGTACCGCGGGGCTGAGGCTCTGAAGCAAGGCGTGGAGGGCATCACCGGCCTGCCCGTGCACTACTTCCTACTGCTCAATATCGATGGGTTGCGCAATCTCATCGACGCCATGGGCGGCGTCACAGTCAACATCAACGAGCGCCTTCCGATGGGCGGTAACTCCGAGAACCGGCGCGCGAAGGATTGGCTCGAGGTGGGCGCGAACCAGCACCTGAATGGAGACCAGGGCCTCTGGTACGCCCGCAGCCGTTGGAGCACCAGCGACTACTCACGCATGGAGCGCCAGTCGTGCCTCATCAAGGCCATCACCGACCAGGCCAACCCCACGACGCTCCTCACGCGTTTCGAGGCTATCGCGGGCGCGTCGAGCGACATGGTGCTCACCGACATTCCGCAGCACATGCTCGAGTCGCTCACCGATCTCGCACTCAAAACCCAGAAACAGAAGATGCTGCGCCTCGTGTTCACGATGGGCAAGAACGGTTACTCCTAC
Organism: Tessaracoccus timonensis; assembly: GCF_900343145.1. NCBI lineage: Bacteria > Bacillati > Actinomycetota > Actinomycetes > Propionibacteriales > Propionibacteriaceae > Tessaracoccus > Tessaracoccus timonensis. The sequence goes on along the minus strand of NZ_LT996886.1, from coordinate 1,301,966 downwards.
GAGAATCCCGACTTCGAAACCATGCGCGCGTACGTCCAAGAAGCCATCAACGGGCCGACGGAACCGACGGCGGCACCTACCCCCAGCGAAGAGCCAGACGACACCGACAAGGGGAACAGCAAGAACAACGGTAACGGCGCCCAAGATGTCGCGGACGCCTGCGCGTTCAACCCGAAGGAAGACTGAGGTTCAGCCCTGCTTGACGCGTTCAAGCCGAGCCATGATCTCGTCGATCACATCCTGCATCTGGGCCTGCGCCGGCCCGCCGGGAAAAATGAGGTGGGTGCGGCGGACGTCGCCGTGGTAGATGGTGATGTGCGCGCCTTCGACGGCCTGGGTGACCTTCGAGACATCCTTCCATTGCCCTTCGCGGGTGACCTGCGTGCCCGACACCTTGTACCCGTCGTCGGTGATGGTGATCCGCACGCCGAGCCGCATCGTCGCCATAATCGCGATGGTGAACAGCGCGATGCCCAGTACCAAGACGATGATGAAGAAGGCGACCGCCAGTGCGTTCCATCCGTGTTGCAGCGATAGCACAGTCAGCACCCCGCCGACGAGGCTCAGCAGCGCAGCGAGGAGAAATGCGCGCAGTGGCGGACGGGATTTGAGGAAGAACGTGCGCTCGGGCATACCGGCAGTGTACTCAAGTGGCCGGCCAATCCCGCGCGGCGTCGGACTTGTGGTGGTTGGCGGCGAGGGTGGGATTCGAACCCACGGAGGCTTGCACCTCGGCCGCTTTCAAGGCGGCTGCACTAGTCCACTATGCGACCTCGCCAGAGCCACGAGCTTACCGCACCTGCCCGGTATGCTCACGCCACAGACCACCATCCACCAGTGAGGACGTCCGATGCCGCCCAAGTCTCCCCTGCCGCCCCGCCACGGGCTGCAAGCGGCGTGGGTGCGCACCCCTGATCGCGACCCGAACAACGCGCTCCCCTGGCCGACGATGGGCGCGTTCTTGCGTGACAAGCTCGCCGCCGACGGTGACCGCGTCGACGCGATGTTGGCGCGCGGGGACTTCGTCGACCAGCAGGGGCAACCGTGGACCGGCGACGAGATCTACCGCCCCCACACCTTCGTGTGGTTTCACCGTGAGTTGCGCGACGAGCCCGAGGTGCCCGGGGAACTCACGGTGCTCCATCAGGACGAGCGGATCGTGGTGTTCGACAAGCCTCATTTCCTGTCGACGATTCCCCGCGGCAGGCACGTCGTACAGTCGGCCGTGGTGCGGGCGCGGCAGACGCTCGGGTTGCCGGAGTTGTCGGCGGTGCACCGTCTCGACCGAGCCACCGCGGGCGTGCTGCTCATGGCCACGACGAAGCGTTGGCGCGCACCGTACCATTCCATTTTCGGAGAGCCGACGACACACAAGACCTACGAGGTGATGGCCCCCGTCGACGATGGGTTGGCGTTTCCGCGACGTGTCTCGTCGCACCTGGTGAAGCGAGTGGGAACGATGCAGGCCGAGCGCCTCGACCTGCCACCCAACGCACACACCGACGTGCGGCTGCTGGAGACGCGCGACGGCTGGGGCCGCTACGAGGCGACGCCGCTGACCGGCAAGACGCATCAGATTCGCATGCATTTCCTCGAGCTCGGCATCCCGCTGTGGAACGACCCGCTCTATCCGGTGGTGCAGCCGTGGAGCATCGACGATTTCACCCACCCGCTTGGGCTGCTCGCTGCCGAACTGCGGTTCGTCGACCCCGTCGACGGGTCCGAGCGCGTCTTCCAAAGTCGTCGCCAGCTCCCCTGGCCCGACGCTGCGCCTCCAGCGGGTTGAGCGGTCCGCGCCGCACCCCCGGTGGTTGAGTAGCGCCCGCGCCGCACCCCCGATGGTCGAGTAGCGTCCGAAGGGCGCGTATCGAAACCAACCACCCGCTAGATGGCAGATTCTGGTCCAAGTTTGGACGCGAACCTGCCACCTAAGCTCAACTGCAGTGATTTCGATACGCGGGCTACGCCCGCTACTCAATCACCGAAAGGTGGCCGGCAGCTACCCGACGAGAACAGCTGGTTGAGTAGCGCTCGCGCCGCACCCCCCCCCGGTGGTTGAGTAGCGCCCGAAGGGCGCGTATCGAAACCAACCACCCGCTAGATGGCAGATTCTGGTCCAAGTTTGGACGCGAACCTGCCACCTAAGCTCAACTGCAGTGATTTCGATACGCGGGCTACGCCCGCTACTCAATCACCGAAAGGTGGCCGGCAGCTACCCGACGAGAACAGCTGGTTGAGTAGCGCTCGCGCCGCACCCCCCCCCGGTGGTTGAGTAGCGCCCGAAGGGCGCGTATCGAAACCACGCCGTGGACGATTTCGACTCGCTGCCTCCGGCAGCGGCTTAATCATCCGAGAGCCGGGCACCCGTGATCTCGGTGTGCGGCTTCAGGCCTTAGCGTACTTGGCGTGAGCCGCTTGACGACTCACGCCGAGGGCCGCACCGATGGCCTCCCACGTCTGTCCTTTGGCGCGAGCCCGGGTGACTGCTGTAACGAGCGCTTCGTCAGCTGCTGCAGCTGCACGTCGAGCAGCAACAATCTCGTCGAATGCATCGCCGTCAATTTCGGTGACGATGTCTGGACCAGCTCCGTCGTGAGCGGTTTCGAATCGGATGGCGTCCTGGTCGTTGATGTGCATGGCGATCACCTTCTGTCAGGGCCAGTACTTGGCGCGGGCGGGCATAGCGTGGACGATTGCTCCGGTACGGCCAATGCCGACCTCAAGCATGGTGGCGTTCTCGGCAGGACCGATGATCATCACCATCTCATCCTCAGTCAGGAGGGTCTTGACACGGTTGCGCAACGCGTGCCGAATATCTACATCGCTGACGCCGTGCTTATAAGCGCTACGCCAGATCTCAACCTCCACGGTGTCAATCATTCCAGACAACAGGGCCCCCGTCAAGGAAACCAGACAAATCATTAGGCCGCCACGATTCAAAACATTGAAGACGTCGCAGCCAGCCACCAGCGGCGTGCACCCCTGAAGAAACTGCAAAACTCGCCAACAGACGCACCCCTCTACGCTCAGCCAGGCGTGAGGCACGCAACTGATGGCGAGTTTTGCAGTTTTGAGGCATTGCATCTCGGGATTTCGATACGCGGGCTACGCCCGCTACTCAATCACCGAAGCGACCGACTGCTCCACAACCGACCGAGCGAGATCAGCACCCGCTGCCGCGGAGCCTTGCTGTGTGTGGCAGGGTGGAGACATGAAGGCAGTGATCGTTCCCGAACCGGGCGATGCGTCGGCACTCACCATCGCTGAAGTCGAGAAGCCCTACCCAGCCCCCGGTGAAGTGCTGGTGCGCACCACCGCCGTCGGCGTGAACCGCGCCGACGTGCTGCAGCGGCAGGGCCACTACCCGCCGCCGAAGGGCGTCACCGACGTGCTCGGCCTCGAGGCGTCGGGAGTGGTTGAAGCAGTCGCGGAAGGATGCGAGCGGTGGAACGTCGGCGACGAGGTCGTCGCACTCCTCGCGGGTGGCGGCGCGGCGGAGTACTTCGTCGCGCCCGAAGGTCAGCTCATCTCCCCACCCCCTGGCGTCGACCTCGTGAGCGCCGCGGGTGTGCTCGAGGTGGCGGCCACCGTCGTGAGCAACCTGGAACACACCCACCTCAAGGAAGGCGAGACGTTCCTCGTGCACGGTGGTGCGGGCGGCATCGGCACGTTCGCAACCCAGTACGCGAAGGCGCTGGGCGCGCGCGTCGCAGCCACCGCAGGCACGGAGGCAAAGCTCGAACACTGCCGTCAGCACGGCACGGACATCGCGCTCGACTACCACGACGATTGGGTGGCAGCCCTCAAGGAAGCCACCGACGGGCATGGCGCCGACGTGATCCTCGACATCATTGGCGCTAAGTACCTCGAGGCAAACGTGAAGGCCCTCGCCCGTCGCGGACGCATGGTGGTGATCGGCCTGCAGGGCGGCGTCAAGGGCACGCTCAACGTCGGCCTGCTGCTCAGCAAACAAGGCACGGTGACGGCCACGTCGCTGCGCTTCCGCCCCGAGGCCGAGAAGGCTGAGATCTGCGCCCAGGTGGAGCGGAAGGTGTGGCCGCTCATGCGAAGCGGCAAGGTCAAGCTATCGCCGGAAACCCGGATTCCCTTCGACGAGGTCCGTCGCGCGCACGAACTGCTGGAGTCCGGCGACAACGTCGGCAAGATCGTACTGGAGCTTTAGAGTTCAGCCCATCAAATTGGCCTCCACACCTCGCACAGTCGTAGGATCCGATTAGCCTTTACCGATACCCAGCGGGGGAATTAGGGGGAATCATGAAACGTCGGATCGCTGCGTTCACTGTCGCACTGTGCCTCGCGGCTTCGTCAGGTCTGCATGCCACTGCCGACGAAGCCATGCCGGACGGTAGCCCCAACAGCGCTTCCCCGCCGCCGACTCCCGTCGAGTCTGCGAGTGCAGCCTCCACTGAACCGGCGGATCCGGCTCCTACCGCGTCCGAGCCCCTTGCACCATCACCAACTCCCACGGCTTCACTGACACCCACCGCTTCACCGAGCACCCATCAAGTTTTGAAAGCCGCCAGGGCTGCGCAACCAACCACGTTCAGCGCGCATTCGGCTGGCATCAAGATAGTCAACCTCACTTCCAACACTTGGGGCACCGTCCCGACGTCTAAGCCGGTACCAGTTTGGACGGAGGTCCGGTTGCCGGACGGTCGCTGGTCGAGGTCTCAAATGCGTACCACCAGCGACACCGGGTGGTTCGTGATCCCGCTCACGTACGGCGCCAACAGCTCCGGCACATTCCAGTGGCGCGTCGCAACACGCCTGGACTCGGGGCAGGAAATTCGGAGCAACCAGTTCTCGTTTCGACGCGTAACCGCTCCCACTGTCGCTTCTGCAGGGACGAAACTGGTCCGTCATCAGACGAACACGTGGGGAAAGTTCGACACCAACAGGCCCATGAAGGTGCGCACTCAGGTGTGGCTCGGAGATCACTGGTCAACGTCCCAGATTCGCCAGACGAACGCCACCGGCCACTTCGTCATCCCGCTCACATACGGCACCAACAGCCCGGGAAGAATGCGGTGGCGGGTGGTGGGCGAATATCCCGAAGGCACTGTGAGCACCAGAGAGTTCACGCTCACCCGGATCGTAGGCGCAGATGCCAAGATCCGTCGCACTACGACGGCCGACCTGGCTGGCTATTGGAACTCCTCCTGCCCGATGGGGCCATCGCGGTTGCGCACCATCGAAGTCAATTACTGGGACTACAACAACCAAGTCCAGCGCGGAACGATCGTAGTGCGGGCTGACCGTGCCAACGACGTAGCAGCCGCGTTCACTGACATGTTCAACAACCATTTCTACATCGCACGGATGGAACTGCCCACCCGCTGGAAGGGCAGCGACACGGCCATGATGGCGGCGAACAATACCTCAGCCTTTAACTGCCGCAAGGTTGTCGGCAATCCGTACCGCTGGTCGCCGCACGCCTACGGGTATGCCGTCGATATCAACCCCGCCGAGAACCCTTATCTTGACCCCAAAGGCAAGTGGTGGCCGAGTAGCCAGTGGTCGAGGCATCGTCCGGCAGGCGTCAAAGGCATGCATTATCCCAACAGCACTTCGGTACGCGCGTTCACCTCGCGCGGCTGGAAGTGGTTCAGCGGCTGGGACTGGCACCACTTCGAGCGGCGATAACCGTGCGACGCACGTTCCTTCCACTGTTGAGCTTGCTACTCGCTCTTGGGGCCTGCTCGGGTGAGGAGGCACCGTCGACGCCGACGAGCCCAGCCACCACCGCATCCTCGCCATCCCCTTCTGCCGCGCCTGCACCTACACCGACGGTGCAAGCGCCGGGTGGGTGGAACACGGCCGAGTCGGATGAGAGCCACGCCCCCGGGCAGTGGCTGGCCGACGTCGACGTCGTGGATCGGGCGAGTGCGACACTCGCCGTCGGGTGTACCGCACCTCCGGACATGGAACAGCTCACCCCAGTAAACGCCAGAGAGGGCTTGCTGGAACGCGACGGTGCCCCCGGCGTGGCGCTCGCATTCGGGTTCACCGACGACGCCGCGGCCGAACAGTTCCAGTCGGCGTGGATTGAGCAAATGCAGGCATGCGACGAAGACACGGTCACGCAGGTAACCTCCGAAACCGACTACTGGGCAGGGCACCGGAATATCGATGGAGCCTGGTGGACGGAGTCGTCCGTGCGCGCGGGCCAGCAGGTGAGCTTCATCGCCGTGCAAGGCCAACTCTCCGACGCCGAAACTCGCGCCCTCGCGGAGGCTCAGCGAGACTGAAACTGCCAGTGGGATGCGAATGCCCTAGGGTAGATGCGTGGTTAAGGTACTGACTTCTCTTCCCGTCGGCGAACGCGTCGGCATCGCTTTCTCTGGTGGCCTCGACACCTCGGTGGCTGTGGCTTGGATGCGCGAAGCAGGTGCAATCCCCTGCACCTACACCGCCGACATCGGCCAGTACGACGAGCCTGACATCGAGTCGGTGCCTGGGCGTGCGAAGGAGTACGGCGCTGAGATTTCGCGCCTCGTCGACGTACGCGGCCCGCTCGTCGAGGAGGGCCTGTCAGCGCTGGCTTGCGGCGCGTTCCACATCCGCTCCGCTGGGCGCGCCTACTTCAACACCACCCCGATCGGGCGCGCTGTCACCGGCACCATGCTGGTGCGCGCGATGGCCGAAGACGACGTGATGATCTGGGGCGACGGCTCCACCTACAAGGGCAACGACATCGAGCGCTTCTACCGCTACGGCCTCATGGCCAACCCGCAGCTGCGCATCTACAAGCCCTGGCTCGACGAACAGTTCGTCAGCGAGCTCGGGGGTCGCGACGAGATGAGCGTGTGGCTCACCGAACGAGGCCTCCCCTACCGCGACTCCAAGGAGAAGGCCTACTCCACCGACGCCAACATCTGGGGCGCCACGCACGAAGCCAAGACGCTCGAGGCACTCGACGTGTCGCTGGAGACGGTCGAGCCCATCATGGGCGTGAAGTTCTGGGATCCGGCCGTGAAGATCGACACCGAGGATGTGCGCATCGCCTTCGAGCAGGGCCGCCCCGTCGCCATCAACGGCAAGCGCTTCGACGACGCCGTCGCCCTAGTGGTCGAGGCCAACGCCATCGGTGGCCGCCACGGCCTGGGCATGGCTGACCAGATCGAGAACCGCATCATCGAGGCAAAGTCGCGCGGCATCTACGAGGCGCCGGGCATGGCGCTGCTCTGGATCGCGTACGAGCGCCTCCTCTCCGCCATCCACAACGAGGACACCCTCTCAAACTACTTCCAGCAGGGTCTGCGCCTTGGCCGCCTGCTCTACGAAGGCCGCTGGCTGGACCCACAGTCGCTCATGCTGCGCGAATCCATCCAGCGCTGGGTGGCGTCGGCTGTGACGGGCGAGGTCACACTACGGCTTCGTCGAGGCGACGACTACACCATCTTGAACACCACCGGCCCGAACCTCAGCTACGACGGCGACAAGCTCTCGATGGAGCGCGTCGAGGACTCGGCGTTCGGCCCCACCGACCGCATCGGCCAGCTCACCATGCGCAACCTGGACATCGCCGACTCGCGTGAAAAGCTCGAGCTCTACGCATCCCAGGGCACGCTCGGCGTCCAGCAGGCGAAGCTGTTCGGCGAGATCGAGGCCGGCGGCGCCGCGCAGATCGCGGAGCTCGGCGCGCCCCAGCCCGATGACGACATCGACGCGGCAGGACTGCGTTCGTCGTTTGATTCCGGTACGGACTGATTCCCTTCGGCAGAGAACGGGAGGGCTGCGACATCCATCGTGGCCCTCCCGGCGCCCCCTAAAAACTTGCTGAGAATTCCTCAGGATGCGATTCTTGTGCATCCAGACGAGAGTTGAGGCCCTGGAGGAGAGACCACGTCATGCAACTGCGACGTTCTCACACGCCGCAGCACCTTGCCGTCGCCGCTCTGACGAGCGCCCTAATTTGCGCGCAGCCGCTGGCAGCCGACGCGGAGGAGACGCCCACACCCGAACCAACCACGCAATGCATCGCAAACGCGGATTCTCTAGGCGTACAACTTCCTGAGGCGACCCTCAAGGTGCATGGCACAGTCACCGACTGCGGTGAAGGGCGGCTTCGACTGGAGTTGAGCTCAGCTGGCGGCACCTGGGACCATCACTCTGCTGTCAGCACCACAGGTGACGGTGCGTTCTCGTTCTCCATCGCCCCCGCCGACACCCGCGTCGGCACATACCGCTGGCGCGTTATCGGCGAGTTCGGCGACTCGGAAACCGAGGCCGAAAGTACCACCATCCTTCGTGTCGGCGACGCGAGCGTGGCCAACGCCAGGGCACGGTTCACCGGAGAGAGGACTGGCGCCTGGGGCACCTTCCCTGGTGCCGCAAACACGCCAATCCGCAGTGAACTGCTCGTCAACGGCGCGTGGCAGACAGTCGAACGCGGCCGTACCAACACTAACGGCGGCTACACGATCGGAACCAGCCACGGGATCAGTCATGCAGGCAATCAATTCTGGCGCGTCGTCGCCGAGCTGCCGGGGGCCTCGAACAGTCGACTCACCGTGTGATGTTGACGAGGTTCGCCCTGCCCACCGCAAACTCTGCCGGCAGGAAGCGCGTCGGCGAGACCACGCACGCGTGGGGCACCGTCGCCGGGCAGGCCGGCCAACGTGTATGGACTGAGGCGTACGTCGGTGGCCGTTGGCTCAGGTCTCAGGCCGGCACAACCAACAAGTGGGGCCAGTACTCCATTCCCCTCACCTACGGCTCAAACGCTGCCGGCGCCCACCAGTTCCGCATCGCCAGCCGCTACAACGACGGCCGCGTCGGCCACTCGAGAGCCTTTACGCTCACCCGTACGCCGCGTCCAACCGCGAACAGCGCTGGAGCCAAACTGTACAAAGAGCGAACCCACACGTGGGGTTGGTTCCCTGACGGCTCCTCAATCCCTGTCTGGACGGAGATCAACGTGGGCGGCCGCTGGCTCACTTCCCAGAAGGGCACGACGCAGGCTAACGGCACCTATTCACTGCCTCTCACTTACAGCTCAGCTCAGATAGGTCGGACCCGTTGGCGCGTTGCAGGCCGTTATCCAAATGGCGAGGTCGTGCGCACCAATGAGTTCACGCTCACCAGACGCGGCTTCAATTTCTCCTACTGTGCCCGCAGCGCCGCCGGCAAACGCTATGTGCGCGCCACCACCCGCAACGCCATGCGTGCGGTGTGCCACGAGTTCCCTGAACTCACACGGTATCTCGGTGTCCAGAGCCGCAGTTACGCGTCGCACCATCCAACGGGGCAGGCGTTCGACGTCATGGTCTCCGGACCACGTGGCTGGGATCTGGCCCATATGCTCCAGCGCCACCACAAGACGCTCGGAGTCACGGAAATCATCTACCAGCGCCGGATCTGGACGGCCCGACGTGCAGGTGAGGGCTGGCGGTGGATGCCGTCGCGTGGCAACCCGACTGCGGACCACTACGACCACGTACACGTCTCGACGCCCTGACCAGGTAGACGACTGCGCGATACCCCCGCCAGGGAGTCTGTCTGCACTACAGACCTCCCGGCTGGTTGGCAGGAAGTTCATATTCTGCCTGCAATTGGCCACCTATTGACCCCTTGGTTTGGTATAGAGGGCCGAATGGTTGGATGATGTACTAGCTGGATGCCTGGGCGCCAGCACATCGATCGACCTACTGGGAGCGGGGACCATGACCTCAGCAGTTCGCATATCAGGGAAAGTCTGGCGTGCCGTCGCCAGCCTCGCGCTGGCCACCTCGATGGTCTTCACCGGCGCCGTCTCCGCGAGTGCCGCTCCAGACTGCGTGATCAACCTCAGCGCCGCAGAAAGCAAGCCCTACGGAGCTCCCACCAATGTGTGGGGCACCACTTCCGGTTGCGCCTCGGGAACCCTGCTCGCGCAGGTACGCGACGGCAGCTCGTGGAAGACGATCGGTCGAGTCTCAGCCGACGGGACGGGGCGGTTCGTGGCCCACATCCAGGGGATAACCGATGCACCGGGCACCTACGAAATCCGTGCAACGCTCGGCGGCACCTCCTCCGCCACGACGACGTTCGTCCGTCTCGACCGCATGGTGGCCCACTCCGCCGGCAGCAAATATATCGGTCAGGGCACCAACACCTGGGGCACCGCCCCCGGCCAGGCCAATCGTCCAGTCTGGACCGAGGTACTGCTCGGATCCCGCTGGTCCATGTCCCAGCGCGGCACCACCAGATCCGACGGTTCCTTCGTGCTCCCACTGACCTACGGAATCAACACCACCGGCACATGGAAGTACCGCGTCGCCGTCCAGGACGCCAGTGGCGCCGTCGTCCGCTCCGAGCCGTTCAGCCTCGCCCGCAAGCCACGCCCGACGGCCCATGCCGCGAAGACCAAGTTCATCGGTCAGGGCGCCAACACTTGGGGCACCGCCCCCGGCCAGGCCAATCGCCCGGTCTGGACCGAGGTACTGCTCGGATCCCGCTGGTCCATGTCCCAGCGCGGCACAACCCAACCCGACGGTTCCTTCGTGCTCCCACTGACCTACGGAATCAACACCACCGGCACGTGGAAGTACCGCGTCGGAGTGCAGGAGGCATCCGGCCAGACCATCTACACCAACACGATGTCGTTGGAGCGCCTCCCCCGCCCGACGTTGAGCACCGCCGGCCGCGTCGCCATCGGCGCCAAGACCAACGGCTGGGGCCACTTCCCCCGCGGCGCGCGCATCCCGGTGTGGACGGAGGTGCGCCTCCCCAACGGCACCTGGTCGCGCTCTCAAACCAGCACGACATCATCGTCGGGCTTCTACGCCATCCCCCTCACCTACGGCGCCTACACACCCGGCACCTACCAATACCGCGTCGCAGGCCGCTACCCGGACGGTCAGGTGGTTCGCACCAACACTGTCACCTTCCGGCGCACGAACCCCGCCTACAATCTTGATTCGCGTTGCTACTCGGGCGCCCGCGTGATGTGCGCGTCGAAGAAAGACCGAAAGCTCTATTACGTGATGGACGGCAAGGTCGTGAAGGTGCTCGACGCCCGCTTTGGCGCCCGCAGCAACCCGACACGCAACGGCGTACACTACGTGTACTGGAAGTCGCGGCACCACGTCTCCAGCATCTACGGCACCGCAATGCCGTGGGCGATGTTCTTCGATGGCGGCCAGGCCGTGCACTACTCGTCGAACTTCACTCGCGTAGGCTGGAACCATCCGGGTTCGGGAGGTTGCATCAACATCCGCGACGCAAAGACCCTGGATTGGATTTACAAGCAGATCCGCAACGGTGACAAGGTCGTCGTGTACTGATCGACGCTCAGTGAGTCGGGCCACTTCCCTCTGGAGGTGGCCCGATTCGTTGTTCTAAGCACCTGCGTGTGCTTCAGTGTCAGGAATTGGTTCGTCGACGAGCAAACTTCTGACACTGGGACTGCATGACGGGCATGTTCCGTTCCCTTGCCACCCGTGACTGCGCAGCACCTCGACGATCTCTGCCGCGACGGCACACGCGTCGAACATGACGCCTTCCCATGTGTAGCGCAGCGTGGTAATCCCGCGACGAAGCGCGTTGCGATTGTCACGTCGGGCGTCGCTGCGTGCGTCGTGAAACTCTCGCCCGTCGACTTCCACCGCGAGCAGGTAGTCGTCGTAGAGCGCGTCGACGAACTCGCCATCTTGCATCACGGCTTGGTGCGTCGGAGGCGGCAGCTGGTGCGCTCGCTCAACGCGCTGCTGAAACACCCACTCCAGCGGGCTGTGAATGCCGTCACTTTCCGAGGAGCCAAGCCCCTCAAGGAGCGCGCGTCGAGCTACCCTCGTGCGGTGCGAGGCGGCGTCGAGCACCCTGGACGCGGTGGTGCGCTTGGTCTGCAACGCGCGAGTGACGCCCTCCACAAAGGTGACTTCGTCGGCTTCCGACGCCATTCGGAGCGACGGCGGCAGGGCGGAACGCTGGTACATGTGCCCATCGTCGCGGCCATGACTCCCGGAGACGAGATCTTACGCGTCGTAGGACAACACTATTTCGCTGTTCGATTGTGTCAGTGTCAGGAATTGGTTCGTCGACGAGCAAACTTCTGACACTGAACGCTCACCTCGCAGTCAGCAGTGAGGTGAGCTCGCGGCGGCCGACCGGCTGCACCACGACGGTGTCGATGGCGTCGCTGCGCATCTGCTCGGTGATCTGCGTTTGTTTGGCCTCCGGTGAAGCAATACCGACGGTGATCGCTCCGGCGGCGTGCCAGTCGGCGAGGGTCTCGGGCGCCGCGTCATTGCCCAGATACGTCGCAGCGACACTCACCTCGGCAATCGCTCCGGGCTTCAGCGCACCGTGGGGCTTCACCACGGCGCCAATTTCCTTGAGCACGTTGCGTTCCTGGTAATCAGCCAGCACGTCGAGGAGCGCTTCGGCATGTTCGGAGACGAGGTCGGCTTCCTCCAAGAACACCGTACGTAGCGCGGCATGCCCCGATTCGGTGCGCGCGCGCTCGATGCGGTAGCGCAACTCCAGCTCGGGCGCCGGCGACTCGACGACGGACGGCAGCACCACAGAGACGCCCATGCGCTGCTTCAGCATGGGCAGCAGCCCGGTCGCGACCAGGGGGGCCGCGTCGGCAGTGCACACGACGTCGGATATTCCGGCCTCTACCGCCCGGGTGAATACCTCGCGGATGGTCGCCGCCTCATGCTCTTTACCGTTCCATCCCAGGTTGTCCACGCCCAGTACCAGGCTGGTGAGCCGCGGTGCGACGTCGGGCACCACGTTAGCGATCGGTCCGAGCGCTCGCACGTGCCCGACGAGGCTGTCCATCACGTCTGCCCAGGGGACGGTGACGGGGTCGGCATAGCCGTCGAAGAGTCGGGAGACGCGGATGAAGTCATGGAGGCAGTCGACGGTGGCGCGGTAGACCGCGGGCTTGCCGGGGTTTCGTCGGGGTGCGAAGAGCAGTTCGTCGGTGTGGCGTCGGATCCAAGGGGTGACGTGCTCGCGGTCGTACGAGTCGACGGCTTCCCTGCCGGCCTGGCGCAGCAGCCATACCGGGAACACTTCGACGCCGAGCCCCTCGGGAACGACATCGATGTCGACGCGTCCGTACTCACGCCCGGTCCGGTCCATCTCATCGATGAGCTCCTGAACGAGATCCGCGTCGGCGACGGGGTTGTCGCCAGTCAACCGCACCACGCGATCGTCCTCAGCGAGGTCGGACGTCGCGTCGAGGAAGCGCGAGAGAACATCGTCGAGGGAGCCGCGAAGCACACGGATGCCGGCAGGCTGGAGGGTGGCGGCGATTCTGTCGTCGTACATCTCCACCGACGTAGCCACGACGACTTCAAACCCAGTACGGGAGGCCCTACGGGCAACCAGTTCGACGAGTGGCATGCCCCCAACGGTCATGAGCGCTTTGCCGGGCAGCCGGGACGACGAAAGACGAGACTGAATCACCACACGGGTACGCATACCGGCCAGCCTACTCGTGCACCGCCTCGACTGATGCTCACGCCTCGGATAATCAGCGGCCGGCAATGCCTTCCATCGCTGCCACCACTCGACGACGCCCCTCGCCGTCGACGAGTGCTCGGCCTTGCGCGCTCAGTTCGTCGAGCCAGGCCCGGTCTTCGAGCATCCGGGTGAGTACGGCCGACGCGGCAGCGCGAGCTTGCTTGTCGCCACGCAACGCTTCGAGGTGACCCACCCGGACGGCGAGGGATTCCGTCGCCGCCTCATAGCCAGTGAGCTGGTTATCTGTAACGCACACCAACCCGGTGGGGATGCCGAGGCAGGCGAACTCCCACACGCTCGAGCCCGATGCGGAGATCACGAAGTCGCACGTCAGAGCTAGGCCGGGGAGGTCGTCCTGCGTGCCCGGCACCTCAAGCGACTGACCGTCGGCAAGCTCTAATGCCTCTAGCGAGGTCCGACGTTCTGGCGACGCAGCGATCGCCACGACGTGGACCGGCAGCCCCGTCGATAGCAGCAATTCAGCGGCAACGGGGCATCCGCCGAAGGGGTCGGACCCGCCGAACACCACGAGCACCTTGGGCGGTTGGTTTGCTGGGCGAGGCGTGCCCCGTCGGCGAAGGACGACGTCGCGCAACAGCACATATTCCGGGCCGACAAGCCAGTTCGGCTGGCCTGGGTCGTCGGAGCCGAGGTTCTGGTCGATGTAGATGTCGGCCTCTTGGTGACGCCCGAAATCACCATCGACCATGGCCAGTACAGGGAATCCTGCTGCCCGCGCGTCGGCCCCGAGCGATGCTGGAAACTCGTACCCGTCAATCATGAGTGTGTCGCAGCCGGCTTCAGTGAGCTGTGCCACGAAGTCATCGGCAGGTGGCGCAAACTCAAGCCCGACGGAGGCTGCCTGCTGGCGAGCCCATTCGACGTCGCACTCTCCAAACAGCGTTGCCACATGCCCTCTGGCCTGCAACTCCTGCACGAGCGCGGTTTGCCGCACGAGGTGCCCGGTACCGCGGGCAGAAAGCGCGTCGCACCGAATCGCAACATGTAACGGCGTAGATTGGTGGGAGTCCATACCTCAAATGGTAGGCTTTGCCAACGGTAACTGTGCGGTGGCGTGCCTGCTTCCGTCTGTCTCATTCACAACCTAGGAGTACTCGTGAGCCTTCTCGAGAATTCGTCGATCCTCATCACCGGTGGCACCGGGTCCTTCGGCAAGGCGTTTATCACGCGTGTGCTGAAGGACTTCAACCCGCGCCGCGTGGTTATCTTCAGCCGCGACGAACTCAAGCAGTACGAGTGCCGCCAGATGTTCGACAACGACGAGCGTCTGCGTTGGTTCCTGGGCGACATCCGCGACCAGCACCGTCTTGCGCGCGCCATGAAGGACATCGACTACGTCGTGCACGCCGCCGCCTACAAGCAGGTGGACACCGCCGAGTACAACCCCTACGAGTTTGTGAAGACGAACGTCATGGGCTCGCAGAACGTCATCGAGACCTCCATCGATGCCGGGGTGAAGAAAGTCGTCGCACTCTCCACCGACAAGGCTTCCTCCCCCATTAACCTCTACGGTGCCACCAAGCTCACCGCCGACAAGCTCTTCATCTCGGGCAACCACTACGCTGCCGCTTACCCGACGCGATTCTCCGTCGTGCGCTACGGCAACGTGATGGGCTCCCGCGGCTCCGTCATTCCGTTCTTCCGCAAGCTTGCTGCCGAGGGCAAGTCTCTGCCGATCACGGACTTCCGGATGACGCGCTTCTTCATCACCCTCCCGCAGGCGGTGCAGTTCGTCGTCGATTCGTTCGAGGAAATGCAGGGCGGCGAGCTGTTCGTTCCGCGCATCCCGTCGATGAAGATCACCGATCTCGCGCAGGCGGTTGCACCCGGCGCCGAGATGCACGAAGTTGGTCTTCGTCCCGGCGAGAAGCTGCACGAGGAGATGATCTCCGCTGAGGAAGGCCGTCGCACCATTCAGGTGAGCGACACCCGCTACGTCATGCAGCCGGACCTGGCCACCTGGGGCTACCAGTCCCCCGAAGGCACTCCCGTGCCGGAGGGCTTCCACTACACCTCGGACCGCAACGACCTGTGGTTCTCTGGCGAAGAAATGATCAAGATCCTCGAAACCGAGGTCTGATCCAATGCTTCCTTACGGCCGTCAATCCATCGACGACGCCGACATCGAGGCTGTCGCCGAGGTACTGCGCGGTGACTGGCTGACCACCGGCCCGTACGTCGCGCGCTTCGAAGAGGCCCTGGCGGAATACACCGGGGCAAAACGCGTCGTCAGCTGCACGTCTGGCACCGCCGCGCTGCACATGGCGTACGCAGCTGCGGGCATCGGTAAGGGCGACGAGGTCATCACTACACCGATGACGTTCGTCGCCACCGCTTCCGGCGCACTCGCGTGCGGAGCGACGGTGCGGTTCGCGGACATCGATGAGACCGCCAACATCGCGCCCGACGCCGTCGAAGCCCTAGTGAACAGCAACACGAAGGTGGTGGCAGGCGTCGACTACGCGGGCCAGCCCGTCGAAATTGACCGCCTGAACCAGATCGCGCACGATGCCGGCGCCATCACCGTCGAAGACGCCGCCCACTCCATCGGTTCACACGTGGGTGAGCGCGCCGTGGGCTCCATGGCGGACATCACCACGTTCTCGTTCTTCCCGACGAAGAACATGACCACCGCTGAAGGTGGCGCCGTCGCAACGCTCGACGACGAACTCGGCCAGCGCGCGCACGAGTTCCACTTCATCGGCCTCGTGCGCGACAAGGCCCGCATGCGCTACCCCGACGAGGGCCCCTGGCACCAGGAGGTGCACGAATGGGGCCTCAACTATCGCCTGTCCGACGTACACGCCGCTCTCGGTTTATCCCAGTTGCAGCGCCTGGAGCAGTTCAAGCAGCGTCGACGCGAGATCTTCGAGCGCTACCAGCGCGACCTGGCGGGCATCGACGGTGTGGAGACGCACACGGTGCGCGACGGCGTCGACCCCATCTGGCACCTCTACCCCGCCCGCATCCTCGGAGGACGGCGCCGCGAGGTGTTCGAGAAGATGCGCGAGCGCGGCATCGGCGTGCAGGTGAACTACATCCCGGTGTACTGGCATCCGGTGTTTGAGGATCTCGGCTACAAGCGCGGCATGTGCCCCAACGCTGAGCGCTTCTACTCCGAAGAACTCTCGCTGCCCATGTTCGCCGATCTCACCGACGATCAGCAAACGCGAGTCATCGAGACGTTGGCCGACGTTCTATCTAGCTGATTCAGCCTCGACGAAGCCCCTGCCCGCACCCAGCCGGCAGGGGCTTCGTCGCCCTCGAAGATGAGAGATCTCTCACCAACCTCTCACACTGTCCTCACCCCGGCTCCCTACGTTGGTGTCATCAAGCAACCCGAAGAAGGAGCCCCATCATGAAACAGCTGAACGCTATCCTCAGCGCCTCGCTACTTGCCCTCGGCCTCGGCGCCACAACCGTCGCCGGCACCCAGCAGGCCAAGGCCGACGATTACCGTTGCAACGGCACTATCTCCAACCGCACCATCGACGGCAACGTCGTCGTCCCCGCCAACGGCTACTGCCAGATCTTCGGATCCACCATCAAGGGCAACATCACGACCGGTCGCAACGCTGGCCTGAACGTCAACGGCAGCCGCGTCGACGGCAACATCGAGGGCTTCAACAACCGCTGGTTCACCATCGTGAACAACCGTGTCGACGGCAACGTCATCTCTAAGAACGCCCGCAACGGCGCGCTCGTGCGCACCACCACCGTCGACGGCAACATTGAGATGTTCAGCAACAACGGCACCGTACGCGTTATGCGCAACACGGTGGACGGCAACATCGTCTGCAAGTCCAACCGCAGCACCGTCACCGGCACCCTCAACCGGGTTGACGGCGACACCGAGAACCAGTGCCGCAATCTGAAGCAGGTCAGCTGGCTCACGCCTGCATCCGGCGCGCCCCGGGCTTCCAAGGACGGCCGCGTGTACATCTACGGCCATCTAAGCGTGTGGGACACGTGGGGCAACCAGAGCCGTCTCAGCAACCAGCGCGTACTCATCCAGACCCGTGCCTCCGGCGGCCGCTGGGTGACCCGCGCCACCACGCGCCCGACGAACTCGAACGGCTACTGGATCAGCTCCATCCCTAACCTGCGTGGCCACGATGTCCGCGTAGTCTTCGACTCGCCGTTCTCCTCCATCACTGACGCCTACCGCGGCGTCGGCAAGATCGCCTGACCTGAGACGACGTTACCCCGCCCGAAGACCGGGTGGGGCAACGTCGTGTTCACTCCAGTGGGCGCCGAGCGATGGCGGCCATAAGCCGCCAGTGCGCCTTCCGCACTCGCACGCGTTTCTCCCTCTCCGCGCTGCAAGTGGCACGGGCATAGCCCATAATGGTGCTCCTATGCCAGAACCCCAGCCTTCGACGACGCAGCCGCGCCGCAGCCTCAAGCGCCCTGAACTGCCTGCCCTCACGGGCATCCGCGCCGTAGCAGCGGCGATGGTGGTGCTTTCCCACATCGGGCTGCCGTCGAATGCGCCCGAGTGGATGCAGCGCGTGGTTGCGACGGGATACGTCGGCGTTCCCTTGTTCTTCGTGTTAAGCGGCATCGTCCTGGCGTACAACTACCAGAATCTGGACCCGCGCCGGGGCCGTGACGTCGCACGGTTCTATATCGCCCGCATCGCTCGTGTACTCCCTGTCTACTACGCCGTTCTTCTGTACTTGGCTATCTTTCGCGGGGCGACGCGGCAGGAACAAGGCGGCTTGTGGAAGCACATCCTCAACATTCAGACGTGGGACCCGAACCTTGAAATCGGTCTGGGCTACAACCCGCCGGCGTGGTCGATCAACGTCGAATTGTTTTTCTATCTACTGTTCCCACTGTTGATCCCGCTGGTCATGGCACTGTGGCGACGGTTCGGGTGGCAAGGGCTCGCGGGGTTGATGGCTCTATTGTTCGTCGCCCGGTGGGTGTTGTGCGTGGTATTTGCGCAACAAGGTTGGGCCGACTTACCCGCTGCTGATCCCCTGAGCGGACATCGCTGGCTGTACCGTCACCCCCTTCCCAGACTCGTGGAGTTCTGCGTCGGCATGTGTCTTGCTCCGCTGCTCGACGGTGACTGGTTGCGACGCATGCAGGCGCGCACGCACACCGTCGTGCAATTGGCGATGATCGCACTCACGTTCACGCTGACGATCATTCGTCCGTGGGATGGGCCGTCGGCAGGCTTCTGGCGCGTCGCATCATTTGGGGCTCTGTACACGTTGCCGTTTGCGGTGCTCCTGCTATCGCTCGCTTCAAACCTTGGAATCGTCGCACGCATGCTGTCGACGGCGCCGCTTCGCTCCCTCGGGATCTCCAGCTTCGCGATGTATATGACGCACAGGCCGTTCCTGGATCAGATCGGTGGCAGCGCTGTGCGCGAGTCAGATTCTTGGTACGGCTGGGTGCTGCTGGTGCTGCTCGTAGGCCTCTGCATGATGGTGGGCGAGGGCGCCCACCGCTACATCGAAGATCCTTGCCGAAAGCTACTGATCAAGTTGCAGCCGGCGAAACGCTGATGCGTTCGTGCTCTAGCGGCGCCCCAGATGATCCAGCAGCTGGTGGTGGATTTCTGCGGTACCGCTCGGGGAACGACGAACCATCACGCGCTTCCCGTCGAATTCGACGGGTTCCTCTGTGTAGTCGTGAAGTACGAGCGGGAAGATGCCCGTCCTAGTCAATTGGTGTTCCGCGCTGATCGTCTCCGCGCGCTGTTCTTCGTCGTCGACCGTCTCAGGCTGAATGCCCTCAGGTACGACGTCTGACTCCAGCTCGCCGATAACCTCGCTGTTGGTTTCACCGACGCCGTCTCCGGTGGCTTCATCGACGAGTCGAGCAGCCTGCTGGTCGCCCCCGTTGAGACGCTGTACAGCTGCTTGAGTCAACGCAACGACATCGCGGTAAGCACGCGACGTGACTGGATCGTCGGCTGGATCGTCGAGCACGTCGGAGAGCGCGAACCGGGCTACGCCATCGACGAGGGGGGCCACCAGCGGTCTGCTGGGGGCCGGGCGGAGTACTGCCGCATACGGGGAAGAGTTCGATGTGGTTACCGTCAATGACTCATCGTCCACATACACGTCGGCGACGTTGTCATGCGGCACGCGCCGTACCCAAAGGTGGTAGGAACCTGCTACCCAGCGCGAAACGACTCCCCACGTTTCGGGGGACAGTTGCTCTGGACCCGGGATTTCACGACTGCCAATGTTCACCGCACCATGCCAGGTGAGCGGCCCCACGGTGATGGTCATTTCTAGCTGGTGGGCTTCGTCGCTGCTCTCAATGACGAGCGCATCGGGAATAGCTACTTCGGTGGTGGCTCGCTGCCCGTTGAATGCGGTGACGTGCGTTTCGACGGGAATGCGACGATCACCTGCCACAAGATGGGCCGAAATGTTTGCGCGTTCGAGGAGCAACCGTCGAAGCCTGGATTCCACCTGGACCACCGTCTGACCGTCCATGCGTACGACGCCCAAAACCTTGGAACGAAGCGGGCGCTCGAAGGTTTTGCCTTTGGGTTTTCCGCCCCGCGCCAGACTGGTCAGCAACCCTGGCAGTTTCATGCACCGCGAAGGCTGCATGAATAGCTTCAGCACATCGGCCTTGCTGCCGCCTCGCCGAACCTCCGCCAGCGCGATGGCGGCGTCGAAGTCCTTGCGCAGGAATGCGGCATGAATTTGGCGCGCCAGCGGGGTGGTGTGCTCGTCGGAAGGGTGCAGGCGCCCGGCCAGTGTGACCGCGAGCTCTTCGACGGCGGGCCGGTCACACTCTTCGCCCTCCGCCAGTGCGGTAGCGACGGTGACCACGTCGATGTCAGTGAAGTAGCTGTGCAGACGCGTTTGAATCTCGCCACCCTCCGCGTCGGCGACGTCGAGGGTCATCAGCGCTGAGGTCACTCGGTCTGTCAGGTTGTCGAGTTCCAGCGAGCGCTGGGTAATGGATTCTTCAGCGATTCGCTGGCGCCAGAGATACACCTTGTCGGAGATCACGTCGACGCTTCCCGCATCGAGATGAGCGGGCAAGGTCACGGGGTAATCCTCGTAGCGAATGTGCGGGAATTGGTATCCGCCCCGCTTCCAGAAGCTGTGCCGATACACCTTGTTCCACACCATGCGGTCTCGGATGAGCAGTGGGAACTCACGGATGTGCGTGCGCAGCTTCGTCTCTGCAAATGCCTCCGCGTGCGTCCAGGACTGGACGTTGCCGCGTCCTTCGATGTAGCGCCAAGTGTTACCGGCGGCGATGTCTGACCCTGTCTGCTCCAATGTGCTTACGAGCAGCTCGTATGCGCGAGGGGGGATCAGGTCATCAGAGTCAGCAAACGTGATGTACTTGCCCGTCGCTACGCGGGCTCCGGAGTTGCGTGCTCCACCAAGGCCCTCGTTCTCGTTGTGCAGCACGCGCACACGCGAATCTCGCGACGCAAAGTCGTCGGCAATCTCGCCACTCTCATCCGGGGACCCATCGTCAACGACGATCACCTCGAGGTCCGTGAGGGTCTGCGCCAGAATGCTATCGAGGCATGCGGGTAGGTACTCCCCTACGCCATAGGCGGGGACGATGACGCTCAGCAGCGCGGCCATGAATCTCCTTTAGGTGGGGACTCGCGTAAGTCTACCTCCGTCGGTACGGACGGTGAGGCCAACGCCTGACCCTCGACGGCGACGCGGCCGAGCATCGATGCTACATCTGAACGCGCGCAGGCGGCGCTACACTTGCTCGCATGGATTCCAGCAACCATTGGTACGGCCACGCCCACGTGCTGGCCCGGTGGTGTGGTCTAGACGAAACCAATCCCCCTCCTATCGAAGGCGTCATCCAGCATGGGTGGACATTCGTGCACGGCTTTGGTGCCGCACATAAGCCCCCGCTCGGCCGCCCGCGCTTCATCTGGTCCGACGTGAACCGTCGCCGTGGGCAGGTAGTCGGCTGGGATAACTACCTGACTATCGGTGCCCCGTTCGCCTATCTGGCAGCGCAGGAACCGGAGCCGTCGGAGGAGCGTCACGGCACCATCTGGTATCCCTTCCACGGCACAGCAGACTTCGAGCAAGTGGTTGGCGATCACGAGGCGCTCGTCAAACAGATCCACGAGGTGGAGGGCGACGACGTCACGGTGTGCTTGTACTACGTCGAGTATGAAAACCCCACGGTTCGACGCTTCTACGAGGACGCTGGATTCCGCGTGATCTGCCACGGGCACCGGGGCACGCTCTGGCAAGGCACGGACCGCCTGTTCCTACACAAGCAGCTGGCGGAACTTCGGCGTCACAAGAAGGTTGCCTCGAACAGGCTGTCTACCGCCATCATGTACGGATCTCTCGTCGGCTGTGAGTCCGGCGTCTACGGAGACCCGATGGAGTTCCAGGGCGTCAAAGATGGTTTCAATGGCGAGCCGTTGTTCAAGGCATGGTGGCCGTACATGTTCGGCGAACAGACTGATACCGAGGCTGCGCAGGCTCTTGCCCGCAGCGAGCTAGGCGCAGATATTCTCCTTCCCCCGGAAGAACTCAAGCACGTACTTGGATGGACCAATGGCTAGGATCGTTCCCCTCAACATTCCCGATAACGTCCGCTTGATTGGCGGCGCATCCCAGTATTGGTCGGATAAGCCGAAGCTGGCCGCCGATATCGACTGGTCTGATGCGCTGACCAGGATCAGCGTCGGACGTACGCTGGTGATCGGGTGGGCCCCCGAGACCACGCTGCAAGCCATCGCCCAGCAATGCGACGAACTACACGTGTTGGTGCGTGGCGCCGTCGACGCTGCGGAGATGGGGACGCTGCTGCCGTCGGCGACGGTGTGGTGCGGTGCCCCGCAAGCGTTGGCGGAACATACTGAGCCGTTCGACGCAGTGCTCTGCCTTGCCGATGTGAGCCGTGTGTTGCCGCTGGAGTGCGAGGAGCGCACGTGGCGGGAGATGCGCGACGACGTACTCGCACTCGCCAAGCCCGATGCTCCGACGGTGATGTGGGTCGAGAATGACCTGGGCATCCACCGTCTCACCCAGAACCACAACCCGCGTGCTGCGAATTCGGATGCGGACTGGAACGTGCTGGCCACGTTCGACACCACCCGCCCGCTCACGTTGAGCGATGTCAGGGCCGCATTCGGCAACGACGTCATGGTGCGCCTGACCTGGCCTTCGGCCCAATGGAGCATCCTGGTCGATCCCGAGGAGGCAGACCCGGTGATGCACGCGGCGCTCGCCGAACATGCCGCGATAGCTCCGGTGAATGGCCCAGATCCCGCCTACATCCTCACGACGGCAGCCCGCGCTGGCAGGTTGGAGGAGTTGGCTAGCGGCTGGCTCGTCGCGCTGCACACGCCTGCTGCATCCGAGGCTCCCATCGTTGTTGCAGCGCCCGGCGGAGTAGCACTACTGAACGATCCCCTCCCAGCTTCCGCGCGCACCGCAACCTCCGTGTTCGCGGAGCTCGCCGCAAAGGAAGACATGGCCGCCATCCGACGCTTTATCGCGGCCTGGAGCACCAGGTACGAGCAGCTGGACGGCGCCCCGTCGTTGCACCTCAACGTGGCCGAGCTGGTGGACGACGAATTCGTGTTCACGCCGCTGGCGGCAGCACCACGTGGGGCGTCGGAACAGCTTCGTTGGCAGGCGCTTGGTGAGCTCGTTGGCACCATGCGCGGGCGCAGCTGGAGGCACCTGTGGCCGGGGAACTACACCGACGAACGAATCCTGAACCACTTGGGCATCATGGCCGGCCTGCACACCGTGACTCCGGCACGCGCCCAAGCCCTGATCCCTGCAGCACCGGACAAATATGAGGGATTCACGTCGCTAGATATGCAGTCGATGACTGCGGCCATCGACCGCAACAATGAGACCATCAATTCGCTGCGCTCGCAGGTGGCGTTGCTCAAGATGGACCTTGAGAAAGCTCGCAGCCAAGGCCCATTCCGGATGCCTCGCAAGGTTTTGCGCTTCGCGAAGCGCAACGTGCGCGCGATTCTCAAGCCTCAGGAGTGAACGCCACCCGCTCACTGAACCCGATTTCCTGCAGCCCGTCAGGATCTGTCTGCAGGTCGAAGATGCGCACCTTGCGATGACCAGCCTTCGAGGGCGGGAACGTGAGCTCTAGCACGTCGTTGCTTAGCTGCATCTGCACCTCAGCGTCACTGCCGTCGGGGTGCTTCGCCACGACTGGAAACGCGCGATGCAGCACAGCGGAATCTGCGCTGGCCTGCCGAGCTGCTCGCTGACGTTCGCGCTGCAACAGGCCAGCCTTGCGCGCTCCTCGTGCCCAGGTCCTCGCAGCAAATCCCGCGTCGGGCGCGGCATGCAGTTTCGGCCGGTCAAGAACGCGGAACCGCAGCGTCGCGGGTGCATCGTCGGTGGTGACGCACCCCCTGGGGCAGCCACCTGGCTTTGGACCCAACCGCGTCAACGTCGCCTCGGCCCTGCCTGAGGTGACGTCGACGACCGGCAGAATCAGAGCAGGTCCCAGGTGAGCGGGGTGCCCTTGACAGCGTCGACGCGGAACTCACGACCCTCGACGTGGGAGAACTCGTCAGGGGCCAGGCCGCCAGCGGGGCGGATGGATCGCACGTTGTCAGGAGCCACTTTCTCGCCGGCCTTCACGTCGCGGGTCACGAACAGCGAGCGACGGAAGCGTAGGCCCTCGCGCTCGGACTCCTTCGCGCCAATGCGGGCCTCGCCAAGCGCCTTGCGGGCAATGGCCGTCTCTCGCACCATCGCGGCGAGTTCGTCGGGCTCGAGCGAGAACGCGGAGTCGACGCCCCCGTCGTTGCGCGCCAAGGTCACGTGCTTCTCGACGAGCACCGCACCGAACGCGATGGACGCCACGGGCACGCCGATGCCCATCGTGTGGTCAGAGAGGCCGACGAGCACGTCGAACGCGTTCGCCATCACCGGAATCGAGCGAAGATTAGCCGACGCCGGGTCTGCCGGGTAGTCAGCAGTGCAGGAGAGCACGACGATCTGCTCGTTCCCGGTGGAGCGCGCGGCCTTCACCGCGTCGTCGATCTCAGCGATCGACGCCATGCCCGTGGAAATGATGATCGGTTTGCCCGTCTCGGCCATCGCGCGGATCAGTGGCAGGTCGACGATCTCAGAGCTCGCCACCTTGTATGCCGGGGCGCCCAGGCCCTCCAGGAAATCCACCGCCGTCGGGTCGAACGGCGACGAGAACGCGAGAATTCCCTTGTCAGCCGCGTGTGCGAAGATCTTCTCGTGCCATTCCCACGGTGTGTGGGCCTCGTCGTAGAGGTCGTAGAGGCGCCGCCCGCCCCACAGTTCGTGCCCGTCGGAGAGGCGGAAGCTGGGCGTGTCGGCGTCGATCGTGATGGTGTCAGCCGTGTAGGTCTGCAGTTTGATGGCGTGCGCCCCGGCCTCGGCGGCCATGGTGACGATGTCCAGCGCGCGCTGAAGATCGCCGTTGTGGTTGCCGCTCATCTCAGCGATGATGAATGGATCCGACTCAGGTCCGACGGGCACCCCGCCAATCTGGATGGGCTCGGCCATGACTACTTCCCTTCAAAAATCTTGCGCGAGTGGATAACTTCAACGGTCTCGCCACCCACTTCACGAGAGTACCGCTCCACCTCGGTGAATCCCTGGCGCGTGTTGAAGTCGACGGCGGACTCATTCGCGACGAGCGTCTCACCGTCGAGCTGCGTCAGGCCCATCTCCTTACGCGCGAACTTCACAGCCTCACGCTGAATGGAGATCCACGCGGGGAACATGGCTCCGCGCTCGGTGAGCCCGTCGTTATCGAGGTAGTAGCCCCACCAGGCCTTGTCACCGTCGATATCGAAGAACGTCACCACACCGGAGGGCACCCCGTCGCGCTCATAAATGAGCACCCGACGGGTTGGGTCCTGCTTCGTCTTCTCCCACCAGGCGGAGTGCTCGTCGGCACCAATTTCGTGTTGGGTCAGAGAAACACGGCGCACCTCGTCGTGGTTGCGCCAACGACGCATCGCGTCGAGGTCGGCGTCCGTGGCATCGCGAAGCATGGTGGTTCCTTTCGATGTGACGCACTTATCTTAGTCAAGCGTGGCTAGTGACACATCTGCGAACTACTTAAGCACCCCCTGTAAATGACTTGAGCAACCCGCGGCGCTACCATGTGGCACAGAATTTGGGGAACGAAGGCTGAATCTGATCTGAGGAGGCCATACGCCCACTTCAGGATCATTGTTCGGAGGTCTCATGCCTAAGCTCCATCGCTCGGCGTCGATACTCGTCGTCCTATTCCTCATCATGACCGCGTGGGTGATGCCCGCGTCAGCTGCGACCCTAGTGAACGCGCACTCCGCTGGCACCAAGCCTGTCGGACAGGCCACCAATACCTGGGGAACCGCTACCGAAGCACCTTTGGCTGAGGTCTGGACCGAGGTTCTGTTGCCGACGGGATGGTCGCGGTCGCAGACCCGTCAGACCGACGACTGGGGTGACTTCGTCATTCCCCTCACCTACGGCACCAACACCGAGGGTGTCACCACGTACCGCGTCGGTGTTCGCGCACCCGAGGGCGTCGCCTATTCGGAGCCGTTCGATCTGCTGCGCACGGCTCCGGCCGTGACTGTGTCCGCCCACAGCGCGGGCACGAAGCCTGTCGGCCAAGGCACGAATACGTGGGGCACCGCCAAGGGCGCACCCAACTCCCGCGTCTGGACCGAAGTCCGGATCGGCTCGGGCTGGTCGAAGTCGCAACAGCGCACCACCGACGCAGCAGGCAACTTCATCATCCCCCTCACCTACGGCGTCAAGACGGTCGGCACCACCACCTACCGTGTCGGCGTCCACACCGGCGGCCGCGCCTACTACTCCAGGCCCTTCGCTCTCACCCGCGTCGCGCCCGCAAAGCCGGCGCGTACCGCGAAGAAGCCGGCTCCGAAGTCCCCCTCCAAGGTGTACTACAAGAACTGCGCCGCTGTGCGTGCAGCGGGTAAGGCACCGCTCTACCGGGGCCAGCCGGGATACGCGAAGCACCTCGACCGCGACGGCGACGGCATCGCCTGCGAGTGATCGGGCCGCTGAACGAACCACTGCAATGAGATTGGGCCGGCCAGTTCATCTGGCTGGCCCAATCTCATTGCAGCCTGTGCGCGTTGGAGGCGCACGGTGTCACGAACTATCTTCCTTGCCGGCTCGCGGTAAGCTGGCATACGACCTAATCGCCCCAAGGAGAAGTGATGGCCCAACTCAGCCGCGACCAGCTCAAGGAAATGATGGCGGAGGTGCTCCGTCGTCAAGACAAGACGATGCCGGAGTCCGAAGACGCCGCGCTCGACGAGATCGGGTTCCGCTCCCTCGACTTCTCGGAACTCGCGTTGCGCGTGGAGGATGAACTCGACGAGGAACTGAACTTCGACGCTCCCGGCCTGCGTTCCATCCGCACCGTCGCCGACGTACTCGACTTCATCGACGAGTTGCAGCAGCAGGCATGACCAACACCCACCCCGACGCCCCAGCCCCCACTCACCACGGCGAACCGCATCGTCGCCGGAGAGTTCGACGGCACTTGGGCCGACCTTGAGCCCCTGGAACTGCCCGAGTGCGCCGCCGTATTTGTGCGCGACGACCTCGAGGCGCTGCGCGCGGTGTGGCACCAGCAACACCACCAGCGGGAGTTGCTCGTCGCAGCAGAATCCCGACGCGAGCCCGGCCTCGAGCAGGATCTGCTCGACCTCGGGCTGAACATTGTCGCCGACGGCGCCGTCGTCGCGGAGCCTGCCGAGCAACGCCGCCCCCGTCGCGGGCGTGTCTGGCTGCTCACGTCAGGGTCCACCGGGCGCCCGAAGCAGGTGGGGCACACCCTCGACACCCTCCTCACCGTGCGCGGCAAACAACCCGCCCGCACGTGGCTCAACCCGTACACGCCGGGCGCCTACGCGTGGTGGCAGGTCACCACGCTCGCACTCGCCCACCCGGGCACGTCGATGGTGTGCGTCGACGGCGGCCACCCCTGGGCAGAGCAGGCAGCCAAGTATGGCGTCGACGCCGCCTCCGGCACGCCGACGTTCTGGCGCCAGGCGCTCCTCACACAACGCGACGAGCTGCGCGGCGTCGACTTCAAACAGATCACGCTGGGCGGCGAACCCGTCGACCAAGCCGTGATCGACCTCCTCAAAGACGCATTCCCGAACGCGCGCGTCTCCTGGATCTACGCCTCGTCGGAGGCCGGCGCTTCCATCGCCGTCCACGACGGCAAGGCTGGCTTCCCCGAAGCATGGCTCAGCAACCACAAGGAAGGACGCCCGGCGCTCAGCGTCGACGGTGATGAGCTGCTCATCGCGTCCCCCCACCGTGGCGACGGCGTGGCCGAAACCCTGCGCACCGGCGACCGCGTCGAAATCCGCGACGGCCGCGTGTACATCACCGGCCGGCTGGGCTCCGACGAGATCAACGTCGGCGGCACCAAAGTGTCCGCTGGCAAGGTGCGCGGCGTGCTGCTGGAGCATCCGGGCATCGCCTGGGCCGCCATCAAGGCACGCAAGGCCCCCATCGTCGGGCACATGGTGCAGGCCTCCGTCGTGCTCGACGACCCCTCGCTCACGCAAGACGACATCATCCGCTACTGCACCGAGCGCCTCGCCGAGACCGAGGTGCCCCGTCGCGTGCGCATCCTTGACGAAATCCCCCTGAAAGAGAGCTTGAAGTCCGATGTCTAACCCACCCATCGAACCAGCATCCTGCGTCGTCGTCTCCGGCGGCTCTCGCGGGCTCGGCCTCGCCATGGTGAACGCCATCCTCGACCGGGGCGCGAAGGTGGCAACCTTCGCCCGCACCATCACGCCGGAGCTTGAACAGCTGGTTGAGCAGTACCCGGATCGCGTGCACGTCGCCTCCGTCGACGCCACTGATCACAAGGCCCTCAACGCGTTTGTGAAGGACGCCGAGAAGAAGCTCGGGCCGGTCGACGCGCTTGTGAACAACGCCGCCGTCGGGCAGGATTCGCTGCACGTACACACCTCACCCGAGCGCATCGAGCAGATCGTCAACACCAACCTCACGGCACCGCTCATCCTCACCCGCACGATACTGCGCCGCATCATGGCGGGGCGCGGCACAGGCCGCGTCGTGTTCGTCACCTCCATCTGCGCGCAGCGCGGCTACGCGGGTCTCGTCGCATACTCCGCGACGAAGGGCGGCCTCGACTCGGCGATGCGCACCATCGCGCGCGAGATGCACGGGCGCGTGCTGGCAAACTCCATCGCGCCGGGCTTCTTCGCATCCGAGATGAGCTCGGTACTGGGCCAGACCCAGCTCGACACCATCACCCGCCGCACCCCCACCGGCCGCTTGGTGGAGCCGGAGAACGTCGTGCCGCTGCTCGACATGCTCCTGTTTGAAGACACCAACATCAACGGCCAGACGCTGGTGGTCGATGGCGGCGGCTCCATCTGATTCCACACTCATCACCAGCCGCCGGGGCACCCACTGCCCCGGCGGCTGTCTGCATATCCACTCCTACACCTCCGACGGGCTCCGCTGGTGCTGGCGCCCAGCCCGCCTCGAACCTGGGGTGAGGTATGCCGTCGATGTAGAGCTGGCCGCCAACCCACCCGCCGCCTTGACGCGGCGACTACGCTCCGACGAGGACTTTTGGCACGCCTGGACGAAGCTCGAGGTGGTGGCGAAGCTGCTCGACACGCCCGTGCTCACCCTCGTCGGGCGCGGGCAGCTTGGCGCCCCGGCGCCACCGGGC
Source organism: Tessaracoccus timonensis (assembly GCF_900343145.1). Classification (NCBI taxonomy): domain Bacteria; kingdom Bacillati; phylum Actinomycetota; class Actinomycetes; order Propionibacteriales; family Propionibacteriaceae; genus Tessaracoccus; species Tessaracoccus timonensis. The sequence goes on along the minus strand of NZ_LT996886.1, from coordinate 1,272,767 downwards.
ATCAGCATCGAGTACGTCGAGCTGAACGGCGCGCTGGCCTGCCTTGGACGTACGAGCTAACCCGATATCCACACGCGTTTGCTGAAATGGCCGAAAAACGGCCGTCTTGCGAAACGCGTGTGGATATCGGGTTAGTTTCCCGAGCGTCCCCCACTCCGTACCCGCCCTGCGTGGTGCCGAGCCCCGTGCGGGAGCCCACAGTAGGGTGGATGACACCGAAAGGAGACCCGCATGACGAGCCATCCCCTCCCCACAGTGGGCGTTGCGCTGCTCAGCATGGGCAACCGCCCTCAAGAGCTGGCCGCCGCGCTCGATGCGCTCGGCAAGCAGGAGGGCGTGGAGCTCGACGTGATGCTCGTCGGCAATGGCTGGCGCCCTGAGGGGGTCCCCAGCTGGGTGCGCACACACTATTCGGAGGAGAACCTCGGCTGCCCAGCGGGGCGCAACCTCGCCGCTTCCCTCGTCGACGGCGAGTTCCTGTTCTTCTACGACGACGACGGCTTCCTCCCAGCACCGGACACTCTCGCCCGGATGGTCCGACGATGCACCCCCGGCGTCGCAGTGGTGCAGGCACGCGGCGTCGACCCCACTGGCGTGCCCTCCCCGCGTCGCTGGGTACCCCGCCTCCGGAAGTCCGCAGAACTGACCGGCGGGGACGTGGCCGTCTTCTGGGAGGCCATGGCACTCTTCCGCAGGAGCGCGTTCGACGAAGTCGGCGGCTGGTTCGGTGAGCTCTTCTTCGGCCATGAGGGCACGGACATGGCCATGCGCCTCATCGACCGCGGCTGGCGCATCGTCTATGCACCCGACATCGAGGTGAACCACCCGGCCACATCGGCAGCCCGCCATCCACACCACTTCTGGTCGACCATGCGCAACCGAGTCTGGGTGGCCAAGCGAGACCTCCCCTGGCCGATCCTCCCCTTCTACCTCGCGCTGTGGACGGCCGTCACAGCACTGCGCGCCCGCAGCGGCGAACGCCTACGCAATGTCTTCAAAGGCTTCAAGGACGGCTGGTCGACGCCGCTGCCGGTGCGGCGAGAGCCCATCCGATGGAAGACCGTGTGGCGGATGACGAAACTGGGAAGGCCCCCGCTGTGGTGAGACACGACGTCTGGTGGGCTGGGGTGATGAGCCGTAGCCACATCCCGTACGGCGTCGCCTGGCTGCGCGAACTGCTGCGTCGCGAGCCAGGCGAGGTAGCGCTGCATATGTTCCCTTCCCGTTCCTTCCACACTTCCGAAGAGATTTCGACGAGCCTCGTCGCCGCAGAACTCGACGATCCCAGGATCACGGTCGACCGCTGGGACGGCGCCAAGGCTCCCCGCAGCTCGAACCACTGGCTGCTCAGCACCGGCGCCGTGGGCATCAAGCCATGGCTCCGGCTCACCGCCAAGCACCCCTTCAAGCGCCTCACCGTGGTAGTAACCGACGAGGGCATCGGCACCTACGGCAACTGGAAGTCGCGCCACGACGCCACGCTCCGCCAGGGCGGCAACGACCCCCAAGCGGCACTGCGCACGACAGCCGTGGAGGGTGCGACGGCGCTCCTCACCCACATCCGATGGCCGCTGCACGTCCAAACCTCTCCCGGCCGGTGGGCGCTCAACAAGCCGGTGGCCGACGAGTTTCGTCGCATCGCCCCGGCTCCAGACCGCTCGAGCGACCGCGTCGTATTCCTCACCCAGCCCTGGCCCGAGGTAGGGGTCCTGTCTGAGGTACGCTACGCGGCACATGTCGAATACGTGGCCCGCGCCGTGAAGACCGCCGGGCTGGAGTTCGTCGTCGCGCCGCATCCCGGAGAGCCCGCCGGGCGCTACGCCCGCTACAAAACAACGTCGACGACCGTCCTCGCCGAATGCAATCCGCTGGTGCTGGGCGCGAGGGCCATCGTCGGGGCTTCGTCGACGGCGATGCTCAACGTGGCTGCCATTCACGGCGTCCCAGCGCTGAGGGTAGGAACCCCGGATCTCAGCCGGCTCGACTACGAAATGGCCCCCAATCAGCAGTCGTTACTGGGGCAATACGCCGCGCCGAGCGTTACAGTGGCCGAACTTGGGCGTAGGCTATCGCAAGGTTTCGGGCGCTAAGCCCACCGGAAAAGTGTTGGAAGAGGCCAGATTTGTCGACTGTGAAACGTCTCTGGGAGGAGCGCAAGGTGTTGCGGCTCCTCGTGAAGCGTGACCTTCGCGTGCGATATTCGCAGAGCGTAATCGGTTACCTCTGGACGGTGCTCGATCCGCTCGCCACGGCCCTCATCTACTTCATGATCTTCGTGGTGATCTTCGAGCGCCGAGACGCAGGGCATACGCCGTACTTCTTGTTCCTGCTCGCAGGGCTGCTGCCGTGGCAGTGGTTCAACGCTTCGGTGAACGAATCCATGCGCGCGCTCATCGCTGAACAACAGCTGGTGAAATCAACGCAGCTACCACGCGAAATTTGGGTGGTGCGCATCGTGGCGTCCAAGGGCTTGGAGTTCATCTTCTCTTTGCCGGTGTTGGTGCTCTTCACCATCGTGTACATGATCCGAGGAGAGACGCAGCTCGACTGGGGGCTCCTGCTATTCCCTGTCGGGATCGTGCTGTTATTCCTACTCATCACTGGTTTCGGCCTCCTTTTGGCCCCGCTCACGGTGATGATGTTCGACATTCAGCCGACGGTGCGCATCTTCCTGCGCGTCTACTTCTACATGACCCCGATCATCTTCAACCTCGAAAAGCTCGACAAACTCCAGGGCTGGCAGTGGGTGTTCCAAATCAATCCCCTTGCGGGCATTCTCGAGCTCTTCCGAGCAGGCTTCTTCCCGAATCCGGTGCGGTGGAACGTCGTGGGCATCTCGGTGCTCGGCACCCTCCTGATGTTGGGCATCGGCGTGTGGACGTTCAAGCGCCTGGAACGAACCGTGTTGAAGGAGATTTGATGTCCGACGTGGTGATCTCCGCGCAGAATGCCGGCATCGAGTTCCTGCGTTCTAGGAAGCGTCAGCTCTCCTGGCGTGAACTCATCTTCAAACGCCAGGCGACGGGTGACCGGTCGACGTTCTGGCCACTGCGGAACGTGAGCTTCGACATCACCGCTGGCGAGGCCGTCGGCCTCGTCGGCGCGAATGGCGAGGGCAAGTCGACGCTACTGAAGATGATCGCTGGGGTGCTCCTCCCTGACGAGGGCACCGTCAAGGTGCACGGTGACGTGGCCCCCATGATCGAGCTCACTGGCGGGTTCGTGGGCGATCTCGCGGCCCGTGAGAATATCTACCTCACCGCTGGCCTACACGGGCTGAGCAAGGAGGAGATCGACGAAAAGTTCGAGGAGATCGTCGACTTTGCCGGCCCACAGGTTCGGGACGGCCTCGACGTACCCTTCCGGCATTTTTCCTCAGGCATGAAAGTGCGCCTGGGGTTCTCCGTGATCACACAGCTCGACCATCCCATCGTGCTCGTCGACGAGGTGCTCGCCGTGGGCGACAAGGCGTTCCGCGAGAAGTGCTACCGGCGCATGGAAGACCTGCTCAGCACGGGCAAGACGCTGTTCCTGGTGTCGCACTCGGAGCCCGATTTGAAACGCTTTTGCACGCGCGGGCTGTACCTGCGCGGCGGAGGGCTCCACATGGACGGCGAGATGCTCGATGTGATCGGGGCCTACAACGAAGACATCGAAAAGCAGATGCCCTGAACGTCCGACTCCGCTGTCGCCTCCTGTCATCCAGCGTGGCCGGATATGCTTCCCAATAGCTTGGTGTTGCCACGTAGGAAGGAACGAGTGTGAAGATCGCGGTCATTGCTCTCGGCAAGATCGGTCTGCCTCTGGCCGTCCAGTTCGCGTCGATGGGCCACGACGTCGTCGGCGTCGATGTGCAGCAGTCCGTGGTGGATCAGGTCAATGCTGGGCGCGAGCCGTTCCCCGGTGAAGCGCACCTGCAGGAGAAGCTGCAGGAGCTCGTCCCGGCGGGCAAGCTGCGCGCCACCACCGACTACTCCGACGCGATCCCCGGCGCAGATGCGATCGTGATCGTCGTGCCGTTGTTCGTCGACGACGACACCTGGCAGCCTGACTTCGGCTGGATGGAATCCGCCACGCGCAGCTTCGCCGAGCATCTCTCCCCCGGCACGCTCATCTCCTACGAGACGACGCTGCCCGTCGGCACCACACGCGACCGCTGGAAGCCGATGATCGAGGACATCTCCGGCCTCACCGAGGGCAAGGACTTCCACCTCGTGTTCTCCCCCGAGCGCGTCCTCACCGGGCGCGTCTTCGAGGATCTGCGCAAGTACCCGAAGCTCGTCGGCGGACTCAGCCCAGAGGGCACGCGTCGCGGGATCGAGTTCTACGAGCAGGTGCTCACGTTCGACGAACGCCCCGATCTGCCGCAAGGCAACGGCGTGTGGGACATGGGCACCGCCGAGGCCGCCGAGATGGCGAAGCTCGCCGAGACCACCTACCGCGACGTCAACATCGGGCTGGCCAACCAGTTCGGCAAGTTCGCCGCCGCCAACGGCATCGACGTACACAAGGTGATCGACGCCTCCAACTCGCAGCCCTACAGCCACATCCACCGCCCGGGCATCGCCGTCGGCGGGCACTGCATCCCCGTCTATCCGCGCCTCTACCTCTACACCGACCCGGACGCGACGATCGTCCGCACCGCACGCGAGGCCAACATGACGATGCCGGAGTACTCGGTCGGCCTCGCAGAGGGGGCGCTCGGCTCACTCGAGGGCCGCACCGTCGTCGTGCTCGGCGCCTCCTACCGAGGCAGGGTGAAGGAGACGGCCTTCTCGGGCGTGTTCCCGACGGTCGAGGCCTTGCAGGCGCGCGGGGCGCATGTGTTGGTACACGATCCGATGTTCTCCGACGATGAACTCGCCGGGTACGGCTTCAAGGCCTACCACGTGGGTGAGCCGGTCGACGTCGCCATCGTGCAAGCCGACCACCCGGAGTACAAGGAGTTCACGCCTGCCGATCTGCCGGGGCTGCGGGTCGTCGTCGACGGTCGGGGCATGCTGGACAGCGCGAAGTGGGAAGGCGTGCGCTTCTTCCGCGTCGGCGACGGGTCACGTAGATGACCGATTCCATCGACGCTCGGGTGGCGCATCTCTCAACGCTGCACCCCCCGCGGGATAACCGGATCTTCAACAAGGAGTGCTGCTCGCTGGCCGCCTCCGGGGTGGACACGTGGTTCCTGGGCGCGCAGGATCGCGACGAGGTCGTCGACGGCGTGCACATCGTCGGGCTGGGCACCGCGAGTGGCGTTGTCGGGCGGCTGAAGGCGCAGTGGCGCGCGTTCCGCGCCCTGAACCGCGTGCGTCCGCAGTTGGTGCACGTGCACGATCCCGAGCTGATCCCCATGGTGTGGCTGTGGAAAACACTCCGACGTAAGGCCGCCATCTACGACGCGCACGAGGACCTCGTCGGGCAAATGGATGACAAACCGTACATCCCGAAGCTGCTGCATCCGCTGGCGATGCTGCTCGCCAAGGGCCTCGTGAAGCTGGCCGACAAGGGATTCGACGGCATCGTCACCGCCACCGAGCACATTGCTTCGCTGTACTCGCACCCGAACAAGGCCGTCGTCCACAACTACCCGTACTTGAAGGACTACCCGGCCTCCACCGCCGAGCACGTGCCGGGCCGCGTGGTCTACGTCGGGATGCTCTCGCAGGGCAGGCAAGTGGACGTGATGATCGACGCGGTGCGGAAGGTGCCGGGGGCCACGTTGCTCGTCGCGGGCAAAGCCGACGCCGACATCGCCCCGCTGCTCGCATCCGACGATCCGCGCATCCACTATCGCGGCATGCTCCCCTCCTCGGAGGTTCCCGAGATCGTCGCTTCGGGCTCCATTGGGCTGGTGTTCCTGAAGCCGCTGGGCAACTACGTCGACTCCTTGCCGACGAAGCTGTTCGAGTACATGGCTGCCGGGATTCCCGCAGTGGTGAGCGACTTCGCGTGGCTGCGCCGCATCCTGGGCAGCCACGACTGCTGCGTGTTCGTCGACACTTCCACCGCCGACGCGCCTGCGGAGGCCATCGCAGGGCTGGTGGCGAACCCGGAGCGCGCGGCTGAGATGGGCCGACGGGGCCGTGCGGCTATTGAGGAGGAGTTCAACTTCGAGGCGGAGGTGCCGACGCTGCTCGAGGTCACCGCACGGGCGGCTCGTCGGGCGCGATGATCCGCCGATTCAGGGAGTTTCTGAGCTCCCACGAGTTCGTGGGTCACGTGCTCACCCTCATGACCGGCACGGGCGTGGCGCAGCTCCTGCCCATCCTCACCATGCCGATCCTCACCCGGATCTACTCGCAGGAGGCGGTCGGGGCTTGGGTGGTGGTGATCGCCGTGGCGGGTTTCGTCATCCCCGTCGCGGCATGGCGTTACGACCTGGCGATCATGCTCCCCGAAGCTGAATCGGATGCCCGCAGGCTGGTCCAGATCGCATCACGCATCAACCTCGCGATGGCCCTCATGACCACCATCGTGATGGTGCTGTTCGCGCCCAAGATCGCAGCCCTGTTCGATGGCATGCCAGAAGGCGCGTCTGCGTGGCTGTACGCCGTCGGGCTGATCACCTGGGCTTTCGGGCAGATGGCGATCTACACCCAGTGGCTGATCCGCAACAAGCGGTTCAACCTCGTGAGCCGCAACAAGGTGTTCCAATCCACGACGGTCGCCGTCACCCAGGTGGGCCTCGGCCCCTTGCGGGCAGGCACCCTGGGGCTCGTGCTGGGCACGCTGCTTGGCCAGGTGGCGGCGCTGTGCAACCTCTGGCGTGGCGGCGGAATACCGAAGCGCGTCGAGATGTCCAAGGAGCACACGCGTCGCCTCATGCGCGAGCACCGCAGGATGCCGCTGCTCAATGCACCCAACGCGCTCATCGATGCGGTGCGCTTGCAGGGCATCACGTTGCTGATCGGCGCCACCGCCGGCGCGGCGATCGTTGGTCAGTTCGGCCTCGCGTGGATGCTGGTGCAAGCCCCGACGGCCCTCATCGCCTCAGCGCTGACGCAGGTGTTCTTCCAGCGTCTGAGCGTCACCCCGCGCGGACAGATGTCTGCGCTCGTGCGTCAGACGCTGCGCACCACACTGTTGGTGGCAGCCGTCCCATTCCTTCTCATCTACTTCCTCGCCCCACCCCTGCTGCCGTGGGTGCTCGGCTCAGACTGGGCCCAGGTGGGCCTGTTCGCCGCGGCGCTGACGCCCTGGCTGTACATGAACTTCTCCACCGCCCCCTTGTCGAACCTGTTCGTGGTCGCTGGCCGGCAGGGGCTGATGCTGGTGTTCGCAATCGTGTACGCCGCGACGCCGCTGGGCATCATCTGGTTCGGGCGCCACGGCAATCTGATGCGCACCGTGCAGCTCATGAGCTTCGGTCAGGCAGCGCTGCTGGCGGTGCTCATGGGGCTGGCGTTGCTCGTCGCTCGCTCCTATGACCGCGACGCGAGCGAGGCTGCATAAGCTCGCAGCTGAGGCCTCGAAGCCCACGGCTCGGAGGCTGATTTCGGCGGCACCCTCGTCGGGAAGGTACCTGCGCTCAGCGCCACCGACATCATGCTAAGCGATGCGACGTGCAGCCATGCGATCGGAGAGTCGAGGAACGTCGAGTTCGCGAAGGACAGCACGAGCATCAACACGACGGACACGCACACCGACTGCTCGGCCACCGTCAGGCTCGTCGGCTGGGTAGCGCCGCCCGCGAAGGCCTTCAGCCGAGGCCACACAACCACGACGAGGCATGCGATGGCTATCGCGGTGGGCACCAGCCCGTACTGCGACATCAGTTCGAAGATGCCTGCGTGCGGGTTGATGGCACCCTGGGTGTCGTAGGGGGCGGCGCCGCGGGCGATCTCGCTCTCGAAGCGGCCGGCCCCCACTCCGAGGCCGAACGAGTCGGTCCACAGATGCACGCCGCTGCGGTACAGGTTGAGCCGGCCCTGCGTCGACCCCTGGCTCTCCACCGCCATCCGCGCCCAGAAACGCGGTGAATACAGTACGACGAACCCCCCGACGGCAAGCGCGGCCGCGGCCACAACCGTCAGCGCGCGTCGACCCTGCGGCCACCATGCCCACACTGCCCACACCAGCACCAAGGGGCTCACCAGCAACGCCAGGCGACTTCCCGAATACAGCACAAACACAGGCGTGATCGCTGCCGGCAGCAGCATGAGCATGCGGACGACGCGACGTTCAGCAACGCCCGCCAACGCCACGAGCTGGAACGCGGCCAGCGTAATGAAGTAGGCAAACAGGTTTGGGTTGACGAAGAACGACGCGATGTCCTGCGACGCGAGCCGGATGTGCTCGGGCGACCCCTCGAGATAGTTCGGCAGGCGGGCTCCGGTGACGATCTCGACGACGGCAGGTGCGCAGGCGATCACCCAGGCCATCCCCCAACCTGCGGCGAAGGCTCGATGCGTGCGCAGTGTTGCGGGTTCCATGGTGACGGCCGCCACGGTCATGAGGCCCAGCCCGATGCTCATCAATTCAGCGAAGCCGGCGTGGCTGTACGGCTGGAAGAATCCCCAACCCACCCAGGCGAGCGCAAGCACCACGGTGACCACGCTCTGTGGGGAGGGTGTGCCGCGAAGGCGCAACAGCGCGAGCGCTACGAGCAGCACCCCCGCTGGACGTGCAGGTGCGATCCCGGCCACGGTGACGAAGCTGCCCAGAGCGGCAGCCAACGGCATGCACAGCAGCACCAAGCGGAATGCTACGTCCAGGCCGCGTTCGGTCATGATCGGGCAGTCTACTCGTCTGGAACGGCAACCTTGCTCGGTGCGACGTAGGCGGCTCGGAGCGAGTAGCCTGAAGCACACGTCTGAACTGACAGGAGACCGATGTTGCACACCCACCTCGTCACCGCGCGGCGGTTCGCCTTCTCAGCCGTGCTCGTCGCGGTGGCGGCGATGGTCGTGGCACTCCTCGCGGGATTTGCGCTGCTTCGGCCCGTCTGGAAGGGGTCGGCGACGATCCAGACCCAGCTTGTCGGCAGCGAATCCGGCGATACGGGGCACGATCTGGCGTCTTCCACGGAGCTCATCAGCACAGCGCAGACATTGCTCCAGTCTCCACGCGTGATGGGCCCAGCAGGAGAGAAACTCAATCCGCCGGTGAGCGCCGCCGTGCTCGCCAACCGTGTTGAGCTCAGTGCCCCACCCACGAGCCTCGTGATGGTGCTGCAGACGAGCGCGACGAGCACGTCGGAGGCGGAGGCGACGGTGCGCGCCGTCGCCGAGCAGTTCCGCGAGGAACTCGATGCCGTGCCGCTGCGTTCCTCGGATGGCCGGGTGACGCTCGAGTGGCGTTCGGTTGATTACCAGGTAGAGCCGGACGCCACCGCTCAGGTGGGGTCCGCGCAACGCGCGGGGTCGGCGGCGCTGGCGGGTGTGCTCGTCGGCTTGGCCTACCTCATCGCTCGCGTTGCGCTCGACGCCACCGTGCGCTCGCATCGACACGTGGCAGACATCACCGACGACTCCATCGTGGCCGTCGTAGGTCCCGAGCCGACGCCTGCCCAGGCCGATCTCCTGGCGGGCGCCATGCGGTTCCTCGTCCCTCGCGACGTGGCGCAGCCGGTGATCGGTGTCGCGGCCATCACCGACGCGCAACGCTCGGCCGCCCTCGTTCAGGCGCTCGGCGACGCGCTACGTCGGCAAGGAAACGACGCGGTTGTGGTCGATGCGGACCTGCGCGGAGCACCGCTCGGCGATGCCCAGGAGGGGTTCGTCGACGTGTTACTCGGGGGCGATGCCAGCCCACGCGACGGCGTGTTGGCCGCCGGGAAGACGCCTCCGAACGCCATGGAACTGCTCGCGGGCGCCGACTGGGAGGCCGTCACCGCGTCGCTCAGACACGACGGGGTGACGCTCGTCAACTGCGCTCCCCTGGCGCGCACCTCCGACGGAGCCGTGGTGGCCAGCCGCTGCGACGCGGTGCTGCTCGTCGTCGCGGAGGACCGTGATCGTCGAGGCGACCTGGCCGAGGCGAGGGCATTGTTGGCTGCGCTGGGCACGCAGGTGGCGGGCATCGTGTACGAGAGCGCCCGGCCGATGAAGGCGGCGTCAGCCTACGACGTGGGTGCGGCAGCCCTCGGGCGCTGAACAGTCACTGCGCCCGGCCCCGCACGTCGGCGACGATGCTGCGCACATGGGCGACGAACCGCGCGTGGTTCACGTTCGCGTCGAACTCTTCTTCAATCCGCTGGCGCGCCTGGCTGCGCCATTGCGTGCCCTTGCACTGCGCCGCGTGTGCCGCGAGGAAGTCGCCGATGGCGTCGCCGGTGGAGTGCGCCGGCAGCAGCATCGCGTCGGGCACGAGCTCACGGACAGCCCCGACGTCGGGCGCGACAGCCGGGATTCCGTGGGCCATGGCCTCCATGAGTGAGACGGGGATGCCTTCGGAGTCTGAAGTGTTGAGCATCACGTCGACGGGCGTGCGCTGCAGGAATGCAAGCGCCTCCTCGTGCGGCATTGTCCCGAGTAAGTCGACGCGGATGCCCTCTGCCCGCAGCTGTTGGGCGTGCTGTTCCATCTCAGCCCGCAGCGGGCCGTCGCCGATGTGCGTCCACCGCAGCTTGAGATCCGGCCGCAGCGTGTGGAGCCGGGCCAGGGCTTCCGCGACGCGGTCGAGCCGCTTGAATGGCGTCATCGAGCTGAGCGTGACGACGTGGAATTCGCCCTTCTCTGTGGCCGGTGTGGTTGCGTGGGGTATCGACACACCGAGCCGGGAGCAATGGCGCTGGTCTTCGGTGAAGCCGTAACGGGCAAGGTGTTGGCGCCCCGCGTCGGAGATGGCGTGTACGCAGCGAATCCACGGGGCGAACTGCCGGATGAGCGGCGTGTACTCGCCCATTCGAGAAGGTTCCCACAGGTCGGTGCCGTGCGCCCGCGCCAGCGTCCCGCCAACGCGCGCCTTCCTCGCCAACAACGCGCCAGCCATGACACCGGAGGAGAGCCAGTACCCGTACACGACGTCAATCCGAGCCCGGTCACGACGGGCGATGTCGGTGAGCGTGCGGGCGATCAAGTAGACCTGCGCCAACGTGCGCACCGCAATCCGGGCGCGCAGGGGGTTGAGCCGTCGCTGGCGTGCGAGCCGCCACAGTTCGCGGGCGAGGATGGGTGAGGTCAGCGCCCTGGCCGCCGACCACGCCAACCACCTGCGGGATGTCCAGCGGCGCGCGAGGGTCTCGTCGACGCGGACCGCGTCGGGCACGGGGCGTGCCGCAGCCGTGACGCGCTGCTCTGGCAAAAGCACGACGTCGTCGCTCGCCTGCCAGTGCTCCAGCTCTGGGGCGATGAATGATTCGCCTTCCCCGAACGGGAAGTGCGACGTGACGATGACGATCATGCTGCAGCCCTCACCTGCGCGCCGAGTTTCCGAAGCGCCCGGGATCGTTGGCGACGGTGTGCAGCAGCGAGTGGAACTCGTCGGCCAGCACTGGCAGCGCGTGGTGTTCGCGGACCCACTGCACCGCCGCGGCTCCCAGACGGGCGCGCTCGGCGTCGGGCATGCTCGTCGCGGTGAGGATGGCCCTGGCGATGTCCGTCGGGTCTTCGGCGCGAGCAGGCACGGCTGCGCCCGAATAGGCCAGCGGCGAATGGTCGGAGGCGAAGGCGTCGATGATGGGCACGCCGGTGAGCATGTAGTCGAAGATCTTGTTTGCCGAGACGCCGTAGGCGTACAGCGGGCTGCGCTTCGAGCCGATGTAGAGCGCGTCGCACAGGCTGAGCGCGGAGTGCACCTGCGCCTTGGGAATCGTGCCTACGAACTCGATGTGCGCATCGAGCTGTCGCGCCCGCTGCTCGAGGTCATCGCGGTGGAGCCCATCGCCCCACACCAGCGCCGTGACGGACTCGTCGGTGATGCGTCCCATCGCCTCGACGAAGTCGTCCATGGCGTTGGCCGTGGTCAGACCGCCGGCGTACCCGACGATGCGACGCCCCTCGCCGCGCAACCGCTCGACGCGCTCGAGCACACTCGTCGGTGCCGGTTCGTGGGGCTGATCGATCTCGATGCCGTTGGGAATGGGAACGACGGGGGTGTCGACGCCGAGCGATCGCACGTACGGTTCGGTATTGGGCAGGATCGAGACGATGGCATCGCTGTGTTGGTATGCCCAGCGTTCAGCCACCGCCATTGCCCACATGAGCGGGTGCTTCGGCGAATGCCCGCCGAGCTCGATGGGTGTGAGTGGCCACAGATCGTGAATTTCGTGGACGAGCGCCGCGCCAGCGCGCCTCGCCACCGCTGCGGCGAACCAGGTGTCGAAGGGATACGTCGACGACGCGATCACCACGTCGGGGCGCGTGGCCTGCGCGATGGCGCTCGCTCGCAGCATCCCCTTGCCGACGAAGTCCGCCCAGCTCAGTATTCGTCCGACCCCGTTACCCTGGTAGCTGCGCGTGCGCAGAAAGCGGAACGGGACGTCGTCGATCAGGTAGGGCTGCCCTTCGATGGCGTCGGGGAAGTTGCGGGTGCGCAGGTGGGAGTAGGTGCCGGCGAGGATCGTCGTCGAGGAGCCAAGTTGTTCCCATGCACGCGCCATCGCGTGGGGGCGGTACTCCATGCCTGAGGTTGGGGATCCCGCGTAGTGATCGATGTAGCAGATGCGCACCAGATGGCCTTTCGTCGTGCAAATTCAGCGCTCGTGGTCCGCGCAGCGTTGGTGGATGAGCTGGGACATCGAGCGAGACTCTGAGCCGTCGACGAGGTCCAGCTGGGCTGGGTCCAGCGGCGGGACCTGCACCCGTGAGATCAGTGCGTGGCTCGTCGGCTCGGCGTGTTCGTCGTCGCTGAACAGCACCTCGTGCAGTTTCTCGTTGGGGCGCAGGCCGGTGAAGACGATGTCGATGTCGCGGCCGGAGCGTGCGATGAGGTTCTTCGCCACGTCGAGAATCTTGACTGGCTCACCCATGTCGAGCACGAGCACATCGGCGGGCTTGCCGATTGCCCCGGCTTGGATGGTGAGTTCGCATGCCTCAGGGATGGTCATGAAGTAGCGGGTTACGTCGGGGTGGGTGACCGTGACGGGGCCACCGGCGTCGATTTGGCGGGTGAAGGTGTACAGCATGGATCCGCGAGAGCCCAACACGTTGCCGAAGCGCACCGAAAGCCAGTTTCGGTCGAGTGTTCGGGCGAAGAAGGCGGTGAGTTCCTCTGCCAGCCGCTTGGTTTTGCCGAGCACGCTGGTGGCGTCGGCGGCCTTATCCGTGGAGATGTTGACGAGCCGTTCCACGTCGTGACGCTCAGCGGCCCGAAGCACGTTGAGGGTACCCAGGGTGTTCGTCTTCCACCCCTCCAGCGGGTATTGCTCGAGCAGAGGGAGGTGCTTGAGGGCGGCAGCATGGAACACGACGTCGGGGCGGTGGGCGGCAAACACCGCGTCGAGCGCGTCGGCATCACGGATGTCACACAGCACAACGTTGGGGGTGTCGAGCAGGCCCTGGTTGAAGATCGAGAGTTGGGTGCCGTGCAGTCCAGACTCGTCTCGGTCGAGCATGACAAGCTCTTTCGGGCCGAAGCGGTGCACCTGCCGGGCGATTTCGGACCCGATCGATCCCCCCGCGCCGGTGACGAGTACCACCTTGCCCGAGAGGTAGTCGGAGATCTCACCCAGGTTGGTCTCCACTTGGGCGCGACCGAGCAGGTCAGTGATGTCCAGCTCGTGAAGATTCGACAGGCGCACCCGCCCGGACACCAGTTCGCGAGCAGGCGGCATCACGAGAGTCTTGAGCCCCGCATCGTCGGTGATGGCTGATATCTCTCGCATCAATCTGGCGTCGGCAGTGGTGATGGCGACGATCACCGTGCCTACCCCCAGACGACGGGCCACCTCGACGAGCTTGGAACGATCCCCCAATACTTTGGCGCCGGAGAGATGAAGGTTGCGCTTGCCAGGATCATCATCGATGTACCCCATGATCTCGAATGGCGCGTTCGGGTCGAACTGGATCAGGCGCCCGAGTTGCTGTCCGGCATTGCCTGCTCCGTAGATGAGGACGGGTTCGGCGTCGCCGACGTGTGGAGTGCGGGTGACGGTACGGAACAGAAACCGGCCTGCGGCCATCAAGGTGAGCGCGGCGAGCGGCACCGTGAACGTCACCACACGGGGGTACCCGGGGGTGGCGAAGTACGCTGACAACACTCCGAGTCCGAAACCGATCCCCAACACGACCGCGCCGAGCTGCGCGGCCTCGTCGAACGAAGCCACTTGGTGTCGGCCCCGGTACAACTTGGTGGCCACGCCGATAGCGAGCTGCAGCACCACCGCGCAGCAAAGGTACATGATGACGAACTCCGCCTCTGGGCCGGAGAGGCTGAAGCTGTAGCGAGCAATCACCAGTGCGACAGCCGCGAGTCCCCAGCTTAGGCTGTCCCAGACCGCCAGCCCGACGCGCAGGAGGCCGGTCCTCACCACGTTGTTTACCATGCCACCTCCCGGTAGGGCTTCTCCTCGGGAAGTCTAGCGTCGCTAGCGTGTGCGGACAGCAACGGCTGAGGCTGGTGTGCGCCCCCTTCCGATGGCGTCAGTGTATTGTCCGTGACGTGGCATTCCTCCCTTTCGCGCGCCCGGACATCACCGAGGCCGAGATCTCGGCCGTCGTCGAGACGATGCGCTCCGGCTGGCTCACCACCGGCCCGAACGCGGCCGCTTTCGAAAATGAGTTCCTCGAATTCCTGGGCGCCGACGCGCACGCCGTCGCCGTGAACTCCGCCACCGCAGGCCTGCACCTGGCGTTCGAAGCCATCGGCGTGCAGCCCGGAGACGAGGTGCTGGTGCCGACGTGGACCTTCACCTCCACCGCGGAGGCGGTGCGCTACTTGGGCGGCGACCCGGTGCTCGTCGACGTGGATCCGCGCACGCTCTGCATCGACCTCGAGGATGCCGAGCGGAAGGTCACTGAGCGCACCGTCGCGATCGCGCCGGTGCATTTCGCCGGGCTGGGTGTCCCCGACGGTGCCCTCACCACGTTCGCGCAGCGCCACGGGCTGCGCGTCGTCGAAGATGCTGCCCATGCACTGCCCACGCTCAACGAAGGCACCCTCATCGGGGCTCATGGCCACGACGCCACCGTCTACAGCTTCTACGCCACCAAGACGATGACCACCGGCGAGGGCGGCATGGTGGTCACTCCCGACGCGGACCTCGCCGCCCGGATGCGCACCATGCGCCTGCACGGCATCAACCGCGACGTGTTCGACCGCTATTCCTCCAAGAAGCCGAGCTGGCACTACGACGTCGTCGCCCCCGGATACAAGTACAACCTCACCGACACCGCCGCCGCGATGGGACGGGTGCAGCTCGGGCGCTCGCGGGAGATGGCCGCCCGACGCGCCGCGATCGGTGCCCGCTACGACGACGCCTTCGCTGGCCTGCCCGTTACCTTGCCGGCGCACGCGCCCGAGGGTTCGTCGCACGCCTGGCACCTGTACGTACTGCGGCCCACCGACGACGCACCCGTCTGTCGCGACACCTTCATCCAGCGCATGGCCGATCACGAGGTGGGCACGAGCGTCCACTTCATCCCGCTGCACCTGCAGCCCTACTGGCGCGACACCTACCGGCACGCACCGGCGGACTTCCCCGTCGCCACCGCGCAGTTCCAGCGCTGCGTGAGCCTGCCGATCTTCTCCTCCATGACCGACGACGACGTCGAGCAGGTCGTCGGGGCCGTGCGGGAGATCCTCGGGTGAGTATCGCCAAGCGCGCGTTCGACGTCGCATCCTCAGCGGTGGGCCTCGTGGTGCTGTCGCCGGTGTTCCTCGGCGTGGCGGTGGCCATCAAACTCACCGACGGCGGTCCGGTGTTCTTTCGTCAGGAACGGGTAGGGATGGGGGGCCAGGTGTTCCGCATCCACAAGTTCCGCTCAATGCGGGTGGCCAATGAGGGTGCGCTGGTCACCAGCGCCAACGATTCCCGCATCACGCCGGTGGGCGCGTTCCTGCGCAAGTCGAAACTCGACGAACTGCCCCAGCTCATCGATGTGCTGGTGGGTGACATGTCCGTGGTGGGGCCGCGCCCCGAGGTGCCGCGCTATGTCGAGCTGTGGGGCGAGGAGGCCCGTCGGGAGATCCTGAGCGTCAGGCCCGGCATCACCGACCCAGCAGCCATCGCATTTCGCAACGAGCAGGACGAGCTGGCCGTCGCCGACGATCCGGAGCAGCACTACGTCGAGGTGATCCTGCCGAAGAAGGTGGCGATGTACCGCGACTACGTGCAACATCGCTCCTTTGGTGGCGACCTCGCCGTGATCACGCGCACGTTCGCTGCCATCGTTCGGGGATGAGGCTGGGTAGCGCCATCGGGTCCGCCACCGTCGAGGGGGCGGTACTAGACTGACATGCAGTTGACCTAGGAGAGACAACGCAGATGGCCGATCCCAGAATCCTCCCCTCCGCGGACCTCGACGACGACGTGTCGATTGGCGACGGGTCCTCGATCTGGCATCTCGCACAGGTACGCGGCGGCGCCCGAATCGGCGAGAACGTCGTCGTCGGCCGCGGCGCCTATATCGGCACCGGCGTCCACGTCGGCGACAACTGCAAGATCCAGAATTACGCGCTCGTCTACGAGCCGGCGTATCTCGAGGACGGGGTGTTCATCGGCCCCGCCGCGGTGCTCACCAACGACACCTTCCCACGCGCCTGCAACCCCGACGGCTCGGTGAAAAGCGCTGATGAGTGGGAGCCCGTCGGAGTGACGTTGAAGCACGGTGCCTCCGTCGGTGCCCGAGCTGTATGCGTGGCCCCCGTCACCATCGGCGAGTGGGCGACGGTGGCCGCCGGCTCCGTCGTCACCCGCGACGTGCCCGCCTACGCGCTCGTGGCCGGCGTGCCTGCCCGCCGCATCAAGTGGGTAGGACGCTCAGGTTTTCCGCTGGAGGCCACCGGGGAGCACACGTTTCGCGACCCGAAGACCGGCGACGAGTTTGAACAGCACGGTGAGGCCCTCACCCTCGTGAAAGAAGCATGATGACTGAAGCATTCATTCCCCCAGCCAAGCCGATCATCGGCGACGAGGAACGCGCCGCCGTCGACCGCGTCCTACGCTCGGGCATGATCGCCCAGGGCCCGGAGGTCGCGGCCTTCGAGCAAGAGTTCGCCGAGCACTTCAAGCTGGGCCGCGCCTGCGTCGCGGTGAATTCCGGCACGTCGGGCCTCCACCTCGGGCTGCTGAGCGCCGGCATTGGTGATGGCGACGAGGTGATCGTCCCGTCGTTCACCTTCGCAGCGACGGCCAACTCCGTGGCCCTCACCGGCGCCACCCCCGTCTTCGCTGACATCGCGCTCGACGACTTCACGCTCGATCCGGCCTCCGTCGAAGCGAGCATCACCGAGCGCACGAAGGCAATCATGCCGGTGCACCTCTACGGCCATCCGGCCAAGATGAGCCAGCTTCGCGCCATTGCTGACCAGCACGGCCTGTTGCTGTTCGAGGACGCAGCGCAGGCGCACGGTGCGTCGCTTGACGGCACCCCCGTCGGCGCGTTCGGCACGTTTGCGATGTTCTCCCTATATCCGACGAAGAACATGACCTCCGGCGAGGGCGGCATGGTCTCCTGCGCAGATGCGACGATCGAACGAGGCGTGCGCCTCTACCGCAACCAGGGGATGCTGCAGCAGTACCACAACGAGGTCGTCGGGCTGAACAACCGCATGACCGACATCCACGCCGCCATCGGGCGCGTGCAGCTCACCAAGGTGGATGGGTGGACGCAGACCCGCCAGCGCAACGCGGCCTTCCTCTCTGCGAACCTGGAGGGCGTCGTCGTGCCGGCCGTGGCTGAGGGAGCAGTGCACGTCTACCACCAGTACACGGTGCGGGTGGCCGAGGACCGCGACGGCTTGGCGAAGGCGCTGAAGGAGGAGTACAACATCGGCTCCGGGATGTTCTATCCCGTGCCAAATCACCGCCTCAAGCCATTCCAGTCAGCGGTGGATCTGCCTCACACCGAGCAGGCTGCGAAGGAGTGTCTGTCGCTGCCGGTGCATCCGTCGCTCTCGCAGGGTGATCTGGAGCGCATCGTCGCCGCCGTCAACGCCCTCGTGAAGGCGGGTGCGTGATGGCGAATCTCCGCGCTGGTCTCATCGGTTTGGGCATGATGGGCCGCCACCACGCCCGCAACCTGCGTGCCATCGACGGGGTGGACCTCGTCGCGGTGGCCGACGCCCAGGGCGATCCGCATGGCCTGGCGGGTGATCTGCCAGTCCTCCCCGACGTGCATGCGCTACTCGAGCAGGGCCTCGACTACGTCGTGGTGGCCGCCCCGACGATGTTCCACGAGGAGATCGGCATCGCGATCGCGGATGCAG
Source organism: Tessaracoccus timonensis (assembly GCF_900343145.1). Classification (NCBI taxonomy): domain Bacteria; kingdom Bacillati; phylum Actinomycetota; class Actinomycetes; order Propionibacteriales; family Propionibacteriaceae; genus Tessaracoccus; species Tessaracoccus timonensis. The sequence continues at coordinate 1,254,464 of NZ_LT996886.1, read as the reverse complement.
GCGTCGCAGCGCTCATCGAGAAGCCCTTGGCCAAGACCGTCGAGGGCGCACGCCTGCTGGTGGATGCGTTCAGTAAGAGGGGCCTCGTCGCCGCGGTCGGGCACATCGAGCGATACAACCCCGCGCTCCAGCAGCTCCGTGCACGGCTCGAAGCAGGTGAGTTGGGAGAGCTGTACCAGGTTGTCACCCGTCGTCAGGGGCCATTTCCTGCGCGCATCGCCGACGTCGGCGTCGTGAAGGATCTGGCCTCCCACGACATCGATCTCACCGCCTGGGTCACCCAACGCGACTACGAGTGGGTGGCTGCACGGTCGGTATTCAAAGCGGGGCGCGAGTACGAGGACATGGTCTCCGCCACTTGTTCCCTGACCGGAGGGTTGATGTCGAACCATCTGGTCAACTGGCTCACGCCCACCAAGGAGCGCCTGACCGCGGTCACTGGCGAGAAGGGCATGTTCGTCGCCGACACGCTCACCGCCGATCTGTCGTTCTACGCCAACGCATCCGTGCAGCAGACGTGGGACGACCTCGCCCGCTTCCGCGGTGTGGCGGAAGGCGACGTGACCCGGTTCGCGTTCCCGAAGCAGGAGCCGCTGCGCACCGAACACGAGCGATTCCGCGACGCGGTGCTGGGCAAGGAGTCTGACATCGTGACGCTGGAGCAGGGCGCGCAGGTGGTGCGTGTTTGTGAGGCGATGATCGAGTCTGCGCGCACCAACGCATTCATCGACGTGCGCCCGTGAGATTTCCCTCGAATCGGCACCGGACGTGGGAGTATGGGCTGCGTGAAGGCTGTCGGGAATGAGGAGTTCATTCGTCGGGGCAACCGTGTCGCGTGGGCGTTTGTTCCCTATCTTGCGCTGTGTCAGGCGGTACAACTCGCCTACCGAGTACCGGGCGCACGGTTCCTGACGTTCGAGCTCATCGCGCTCCTCGTATTGGCGCTGGTGACCGCGCCCTGGTGGCTGGGCCGACGTCACGAGCTCGGGAAAGCGACGGGGTGGCTCGTCGGATCGTTCCTTGCTGTCGTGGTCTACGGCATCGTGGCCTTGCCCTTCCACGCGCCTGCGGTCGTGACGACCGCTGGGGGTGGCGTCGTACCACTGCAGTATCTGGTGGTCCCGTTGTTGAATGCGGGGCTCGCCACACTTACGGGGCTCGGAATGATCCTGGCAGCCGAGCCGAGACTCCGGTTGCGCATCATCGCGGCTGCCGGAGCGGCGTCGCTCGTCGTCGCATTCATCGGATGGCCTTTCCAGTCCCAGTATCGGCGATCGATACGGCTCGCCACCGGACAAGGTGGGGCCGCAGTGGTGCACGTGATCTTTCTGCTGCTGATTGCAGTGGGGCTTGCGGAGTTCTTACGACGCGGCGGCAACCGCAAGCTCGGCATCGGGCTGATGCTCGGCGCGATGATCGCGACATTGGCGACGCAGTCGCGCGGCGCACTGCTGACGCTGGGCGCGTTCGTCGTGCTCCTGGCTCTGGGGTGGGTGCTCAACGGCACGCGAAGCATTTGGAAGCTGTGGCCTCTGGCGTTGGCCTTGGTTCTGGGGGTGGCGCTGGCGCCGTTGGTGCCCGGCTTCGACCGAATCTTCAGCCTCTCCGACACCAAGCGTTCCGCCAACCTGAAGGCTGCGCTCGGGCTGTGGAATGAGGACTGGTCGACGCGTATCTTCGGCGTGGGCTCCGGGCACGCCTGGCCGTGGCCTGCGTATGAATCCGGCTTGTACCGCTTCCCCCCAGAGGGGCACTCTGGCCAACGCCCCACCGCGTACGGCGACCTCTTGCTCACCCCGCACTCAACGCCCCTGGCGCTGCTGGTGGAGCACGGCCTGGTAGGAGTCCTCGCCGGTGCAGTCATGGGAGTGGCGGTGTTGGTGCTCTGGTGGCGTTCGCGTGCGTCGCTGTCCAGGCTCGCGGTGGCGAGCGCTGTGCTGGCATCACTGATGGCGTTCCTGTTCGACACCTACCTGTTGCGCAACTTCGGCATCAGCCTGTGGTGGTGGGCGTGCGTCGCGTTGGTGGCGACGTGGAAGGAACCGAGCCCCGACGATGCACCCTCGCTCGGTGGGCTAACCGACTGAGCGCCTCGGCGGCGTGAGTGAGGGAGCGCGAGGCGCGTTGCATGGACGAGCCAGCATCTTCGTCATACCGATCCCATAACGTTCCTCCCCTTTCGCCTCTCTGCGACTTCGGTTGACCCTCAACGGGTGCAACCATGGCCGGGTGCAGCCAACCGTCGAAACCGAGCGATTCCGCTCGAAAGGGAACCGGATTGCTTGGGCGTTCGTTCCCTACGTGGCGTTCTGCCAGGCTGTGCAGCTTGCGTTTCCCGTTCCAGGCATGCGCTGGTTCACCTTCGAGTTCTTCGCACTGATCCTCATCGTGTGCGTCACGTCCCCCTGGTGGAGCCGTCGCTGGCGCGAATTGCCGCCGACGACGCTCGTCACCGCCGGTGCGTTTCTAGCGCTGGTGGCCTATGGGCTGGTGTCGCTGTTCCTCCACCCCCCGCCCGTGGTGCGCACGCCTGGCGGCGGGGTGATGCCCCGCTACTACGAGGTGGTGCCACTGCTCAGCGCGGCGTTGACCGTCGTCGCGGGCTTCGGGGTCGTGCTGGCCGCGGAGCGACGCCTTCGCTTGCGGATTCTCACCGTCGCCGGTGCGGCGGCGGTGGTGGTGTCGTTCCTGGGTTGGCCGTTCCAGTCTGCGCATCGCGGATACGTACGGCTCGCGACGGGGCAGGGCGGCGCTGCGATTATTCACGTGATGTTCCTGCTCATCATGTCGCTGGGGCTCGCGCAGTTCGCACGCGGCTCCCGTCCGCGACTAGGGATTGCGATCGTCGTCGGTGGGCTCGGTGCCCTCATTGCGACGCAGTCGCGCGGGGCGTTCATCAACGTCGCTGCCTGGGTGGGATTGATCGTCGTGGGTTGGCTCATCTCGCATCCGCGCGACGCGAAGCGCCTCTGGCCGTTGGGGGCTGCGGCGTTGGCGGGGCTCGTCGCGCTGCCGTTCATCCCTGGGATCGACCGCATCACGGATTTTTGGGATCCGAAGCGGGCGAAAAACATCGACAACGCTTTGGAGCTGTGGGGAGAACAGCCGCTTGGACAGATCTTTGGCCTCGGCCCGGGTTCGGTGTGGCCGTGGCCGGCCTACGAGTCCGGGCTCTACCCGATGCCCGAAGAGGGGTACGCCGGATTCCAGCCCTCCGAGATGGGGAACGTGCTTCTCACACCCCACTCGACGCCGCTGCAGTTCATGGTGGAATTCGGCATTCCTGGCGTCATCCTGGGCGCGGTGATGGGCATCGCACTGCTCGTGGGCTGGTGGCGCGCCCGGACGACGCTGCCTCGGTTGATCGTGGCGAGCGCAGTGTTGGCTTGCCTGGTGGCATTCCTCGTCGACACCTACCTGCTGCGCAACTTCGGCATCAGCTGGTGGTGGTGGGCGCTGATCGCCCTCACCGCGACGTGGCCCTTCGATAAGCGGCCCGATACCGTCGAGGTGTGACCCCACCCACTACTAGGGTGAGTGGCACGCAAGTGAATGTCCTCCCGACGAAGGTAGCACAAACGCCCTTGTCAGGGCATATTTGATGAGAATGGACGCTCAACGGTGAGAGTTCGTCGGTAAGTATCGCTACTTAGATTTGCTCATGTTTATACCCATGAAGAACGGGTAGTTCCCCCCATCCTTTTCGATGCAAATCCGGCGCCAGAGCTGAGAACCTTGATAGCAGAGGTGATCGAGGCCCTGCCTGGATCGCAGAGAAGGAGACATGATGACTGACCAGCTCACACCGTGTGTAACTGCCTCCAACATTTTCCTGCACCCCCTGCTCGAAGAGGGGTCCATCCCCTCCAGCCGCGGCGAACGTCGCGAGCAGGCGATGCTCCGCACCCAGGCCGAACGGCTCTGCGCTGGATGCCCCATGCTCGCCCAGTGCCTGAGCGATGCCGTCGGTAAGCACGACGTCGCAGGCTTCGTCGGCGGCACCACGAAGCGCCAGCGCCAAGAGATTCGGGCGCGGCTGGGCGTACAGGTGCAGGTTGAGGACATGGATAGCTACGCAGGAGTGAACTCGGGTCGTCAGTTTGACGGTCAGGAGATCTACCGGATGCGCACCGCGAATCCCGATCAGCCGCTGAGCTTCATCGCCCAGAAGGTGGGCTGCTCCGTCTCGACGGTGAAGCGCCACCTGCGTCGCATCGACCAGGAAGGCGACACCCCCACCGCCACCGCTGACCCCGCACTGCCGAGCCCCGACGTGATCCTCGCCACCGCGCAGGCACTGAAGGCAGCGCCCGCCCAGCAGGCCGCATAAGACGTCATTTCATTTCCTCCACCCCATGACGGGCCTCGCTACGAGTCAAGTAGCGGGGCCCGTCTTCTGTCCGTGTGGGTGCGAAGCTACTTCGTAGTCAGCCGAACCAGCGGTCGAGCTCTGCGACAGTGCCGAGTTCCGCGAAGCCGGTAGTCACCGCGTCGGCGGCGGCGCGTACCTCGTCGGGAGCCTCCCCCATCGCAACGCCTCGCCCTGCCCATTGGAGCATCTCGATGTCGTTGTAGCCGTCGCCGAGCGCGAGCACGTCGCGCGCATCGACGCCCATCTCGTCGCACACGCGCTGCAGCGCGGTGGCCTTGTGGATGCCCTTGGGCGCGATGTCGAGCCACGCAGACCACCCGACGAAGTACGACACGTCGTGCATGCCCAGTTCCGAGATGAGATCGCCAAAGATGTTGTCCCCGTCGGCCTCGGGCTCGCGAATGATGAGGCGTGACACCGGCTCGGACATGAGTTCGTCCAGCCCGACGATGTGCACCTCCCCCTCGATTTCGCCTTCCGGGAAGGGCTGCGACGCGTACCGCACGAGATTGCGCTCCACACAGATGCGGGCGTTGGGCAGCAGCTCGGAGACGCGCTGGATGGTTTCTGCCGGGTCGAAGAGCACCTCGTGCACCAGCTCGAACGGCGGGTTATGCACGAGCACGGCACCGTTCGACGAGACAGCCCAGCCGGGAGGCAGACCGAGCATGTCGAAGATGGGCTGCGTGGCGAGCCAACCGCGTCCGGTCGCAAGCACCACGGGCACCTGCTCTGCGGCATGGTTCACCGCGGCGTGTACCTCGTCGGGCATATTGCCAGCCGAATCGACGAGTGTGCCGTCGATGTCGAGCGCCACCATCTTGGGCGTGAAGGTCATCGTTGCCTTCTCCTCTCCAGAATCGTTCGATCCACCATGCCACCGCACGGCAAACGTCGCTTGCCGCGAACCTGAACGCGCGGTAAACGCCCAGGTGGGAAGCTACTTCGCGGTGGGAACGAGGGCCTCCATGCCGCCGAGGAATGGCCGAAGTGCTTCTGGCACGCGCACCGACCCGTCGGCCTGCTGGTGGTTCTCGAGCAGCGTGATGATGATGCGGGTCATGGCGCACAGGGTGCCGTTCAACGTCGCAATGGGCTTCACACCGTCGTCGAATCGTCCGCGAATGCCGAGGCGGCGGGCCTGGAAATCAGTGCAGTTCGACGTCGACGTCACCTCGCGGTACCGCTGCTGTGTGGGTAGCCAGGCGTAGCAGTCGTACTTACGGGCGGCGGAGAGACCGAGGTCGCCGGAGGCGACGTCGAGCACCTGGTACGGGATCTCGAGCAGCTCCAGGAATTCGCGCTCCCAGCCGAGCAACTTCTGGTGCCACTGTTCGGCGTCGGCGGGGTCGCAGTGGACGAACATCTCCACTTTGTCGAACCAGTGGACGCGGAAAATACCGCGCGTGTCTTTGCCGTAGGAGCCGGCCTCACGGCGGAAGCACGGCGAGTAAGCGGCGTACTGCTTGGGCAGGTCGTCGAGGATTTCGCCCGAGTGGTACGCGGCCAGCGCCACCTCGGAGGTGCCCACGAGATACATGTCGTCGCGCTCAAGGTGGTAGACGTCGTCGGCGGCCTGACCGAGGAATCCGGTGCCATCCATCGCCGACGGCTTCACCAACGCCGGCGGCAGCATGGGTGTGAAGCCCCACTCGAGGGCCTTGCTCATGGCGAGGTTGAGCAGTGCCAGCTCGAGCTGCGCGCCCACGCCGGTGAGCACGTAGAACCGCGAGCCGGAGATCTTGGTGCCGCGCTCCATGTCGATGGCGCCGAGCGCCTCGCCGAGCTCCAGGTGGTCTTTGGGCTTGAACCCTTCGGCGGCGAAGTCTCGGGGCGTGCCGACGGTGTCGAGGATCTCGCCGTCGTCCTCGCCACCGCGAGGGACCCCGTCGAGGACGATGTTGCCGACGCTCTTGAACAGCTCGGTGAAGCGCTCTTCGGCCTCGTTCACCGCGCTCTCGGCGGTTTTCACGTCGGCGGCGAGCTGCTTGACGCTCGCCAGCAGCGCCGCTTTTTCGTCGCCCTTTGCCTTGGCGACGTCCTTGCCAGCAGCCTTTTGCTGCGCGCGCAGCTCTTCGAAACGCGCGATCGACGTGCGGCGCGCCTCGTCTGCTGCCACGAGCTCGTCCACGATTTCGACGGACTCACCGCGGGCTTCCTGCGAGCGGCGAATGCGGTCGGGGTCTGAGCGGAGCAGCTTGGGATCAATCATGAGCCCACCCTACTTGCAAATCCGCTTCTACGCCGAGCGGTGCTGTCACCGATAGTCTGTGCGCATGCAGCAACTTCGTCGAAGCGGTTTCACGCTCGCTTCCGCCGCGCTCCTGGCGCTCGTCTTCGCAGTGTGGACTGTGTGGTTGCCCCCAGCCGTCGATGGGTGGTGGCGGGTAGCTCCGCCGGAGCCGACGTCGAATCTGGGCCAGGTGCTCGCCATCGTGGCGGGCGTGACTGCGTGGCCGGTGCTGCTCGTCATCACGGCGGCGGTGGCCTGGTGGATGTCCAGGCGGCGGTTTTATACCGCCTCGGGTGCGGTGCTGCTGTCGTTCGTGCTGACGCTGAGCCTCACCACCTTGATGCGCCATAGCATCGGCAGGGCGCGTCCGACGTCGCCGTTTGCGGATGCCATCACGCAGCAGGGGTTCGGGTACCCGTCGGTGCACGTGGCGATGTGGACGGCCGGTGCCGTGATGGTGGCGACGTTGCGGTCGACGATGCGCCGTCGGGTGTGGCCGGGCGTGGTTGCGGGCGCGGCGGCGGTGGTTGTCGTCGCGGTCAATCGGCTGTGGATGGGTGCGCATCAGGTGACCGACGTTGTGGGCGGCGCCCTGCTGGGCGGGTTCGCGGCGAGCCTCGCCAACCTCCTGGCCGACGTGCATGTCGTGCGCAGGTCGATCCGCGGCGACGATCTGGCCGCGGCGGTCATCTACAACCCCGTCAAGGTCGTCGGGATAGAAACGTTCCGCGGCCTGGTGCAGCAGACCCTCGAAGATTACGGCTACGAGCGCGTCGTGTGGCTGCCAACCGAGGCCGACGACCCTGGCGTCGCCATGGCGCGTCGGGCGCTCGACGCGGACGTCGACGTGGTGCTCGTCGCCGGCGGTGACGGCACGGTGCGCGTGGTGTTGGGAGAGTTCGCCGACACCGGGCAGAAGGTGGCGATCCTCCCGTCGGGCACCGGCAACCTACTCGCGAAGAACCTGGGCATCCCGCTCGACGTGGAGCAGGCGCTGCGGCTGGGGCTGGAGAAGGCTCCTACCGCGATTGACCTGATCGAGGTGCAATTGCCCGACGGTGTGCAGTTCGCCGCCGTGCTCGCCGGCGTGGGCATCGACGCGAACATCATGAATGACACCGACGAGGACCTCAAGAAGGCTGTCGGGGTGGTGGCATACGTGATGGCCGGCGCTCGACACCTCGACGCCAACCCGATGCGGGTGCGGCTTACCGTCGACGATCAGCCACCCGTGGAAGTGGACGCGTCGCTAGTGTCGATCGGCAACGTCGGCGAACTTGAGAAAGGTGTCTCGCTGATGCCTGAGGCGAGCGCCCGCGACGGTGTGCTCGACGTGCTCGTCGCCACGCCCAGCACGCGGCTCGACATGGCGCAGATGATCAGCGACGTGCTCTTCGAGGCCGGCGACGGGCCCAACATCGCCCGCTACACCGGTAGTCAGCTGCGTCTCGAGGTGCCCGAGGGCGCGGCCTGCCAGATCGACGGCGACGTCGTCGGGGACGTCACCGACGTCACGTTCCAGGTGCGCCCCGAGGCCGTGCAGCTGGCGCTGCCGTAGGTGGCGGTCTCCTCGGCGGTTGAGCCGGCCCCGCCCCCGATGGTTGAGTAGCCCGCGCAGCGGGCGTATCGAAACCATCATCGCCCCCGGTGGTTGAGTAGCGGCCTCCCACCCCAGCCGGTGGTTGAGTAGCGGCCGAAGGCCGCGTATCGAAACCCCGGCTGAAAGAGCGCTTTGTTGATAAGGAATGAGGGATTCCACCGAAAACGGTGGAATCCCTCATTCCTTATGCGAGGGGGCGGTGAAGGCGCAGCCCATCACCGCCCAGGAGACACCGACCTGAGCCAACGCTCGGCCTCGGTGAACGACTCGTCGGAGAAGCGGTCGTCCAATTTCGGGGCGCGCCCGTCGGCGCGCGGGTAGGAGCCGAGGAAGTACAGGCGCGGGCAGATGCGCGCGAGCCCTTCGAGTGTCTCGGCGATTCGCTGGTCGGCGACGTGGCCCTCGGCGTCGATGGAGAAACAATACGAGCCGAGCGAGGTCTTCGTCGGGCGCGACTCGATGCGAGTCAGGTTCACGCCGCGCACCTTGAACTGCTCCAGGATTTCGAGCAACGCGCCTGAGCGGTCCTCGTCCATGAACGCGACGAGCGTAGTCTTGTCCGCACCAGTGCGCTCCGGCGCTTCCCCCGCCTGACACACCTCGACGAAGCGCGTCACGGCTCCGGAATTGTCCTCGATCTGCCACGCCAGCTCCTGCAGCCCGTACATCTGCCCGGCCACCCGAGCGCACACCGCCGCGTCGTGCCGCGAATCGTCTCTGGCTACCTCTTTCGCCGCGCCCGCCGTCGAACCGGCCTCGGTGACCGTCGCGTCGCTCAACCCCGACAGGAATCGACGACACTGCGCCGCCGCATGCCCGTGCGTGAGCACGTGCCGCACGTCGGCGAGCGTCGTGCCCGGACGGACGTACAGCCCAAACGACACCGGCACCAAGATCTCTCGACGAATCATGAGCGGCGAGCCGTTGATGAGTTCGTCCAGCGTGGCAGACACCCCGCCCTCCACGGAGTTCTCAATGGGCACCACCGCCGCCTCGACTTCCCCCGAGCGCACCCCCGCCAGGGCCCCCACCACCGACGAATACGGCTTCGCCTCCGCATCTGTGATGCTCAGCAGCGCCTGGTGTGTGAACGTGCCCGCGGGGCCGAAGTAACCGTGCATTCCTCCACCCTACTGGCGCGCGGCCGTCGTCATTTGAGGCCACGCTCCTCGCGGGACACCTTCCGCGCCTGCGGCACGACGATAGCCAGAACGATGCCGCCCACCACCAGCATGAGCGCGACGATACCGAGCACAATGCCGATCACCACCGGTCGCTGATCCACCACCTTCGACGGCGGGTAGTGCTTGGCGGGCAACTCCGTCGCCGCCCCTTCGTTGGGGTAAATCTGCGGCACCTCACCCGACAGCAACCGCAACGGGTTCACGATGCCCGCCCCGATACGCGGGTCGGGGTTGGCGGCCGGCGGCGGGTCGGCCGTCTCGATCAACCGCTGCCGCACCTCCGCCGGCGTGAGGCGAGACAGCCCGTCGGCACGCTGTTTCTCAATCATCAACGCGACGATCCCACTCACGATGGGCGTGGCGTAACTCGTGCCGGTGATGGGCCCGGAATACACCTGACTCTCGATGCCGCGCACGGTGTCGTAGTTCGACGGGTCCAGCGCCTGCACCCCCTCGCCCGGCGCACCGATATCGACCTTCCCGCCTGCTGCACTGCCCTCCGACGCGGTGTCGTTGCGCGTCGTCGAACCCACCGAGATCACACCCGGAAACGCCGCCGGGAACGCCGCAGCCCCCTGCAACTGACCACTGTTTCCCGCTGCAGCGACCACCACTATGCCCTTGTCAATCGCCAGTTGGATGGCGTCGCGGAAGTTCTCGAAACCCTCGACCTGATTACTCACCACCTGCGAGAGGTTGATGACGTCGACCTCCCGTTTCACCGCGTCGAGCACCGCCTCGGTGGTGGGTTGGAGCGGCATCTCCGTCTGCTCCTCGCCCTCCTTCGGAGCCTCCGACTTGAACAATGAACGGTAGGTAATCACCTTCGCCTTCGGAGCAATCCCGGAGAACTCCACGCGCCCATCCAGCGGCCCGCCATCCTTCGACCGCCCGCCCGCAAGCAGCGACGTCACCCTGGTGCCGTGCAGGCAGTCGAACTCGTCGAGCTGCTCGTTGCCGTTGCTCTTCAGCCCGCCGAGCGTGTCGTAGGCGGTGAAGCGCTTGTCGTCGGCTTCCTGCAGGTACAGCGACCCCTCCGTCGCGGTGCCGGTGTCGATGACGGCAACCGTGACGCCCTCGCCCGTCGCGAGCTTCCACACGCGGTTCATCTGCAGGCGCTCGAAGTGCCACGACTGATCGGGCGCCGCCGTGCCCTTCGCCGCGACGTGGCACTCCTTCGGGTTGAAGGGCGTGACTGTGGCAAATGCGTTCGTGGAGCACTGCGAGAGACCCAGCACCGCTGCCGCAACCGCCGCGACGACGCGGGTGCACCGTCGCTTCACTCCTGCCCCTCCTCGTCATCCGGGCCGGGGCGGTACGCAGCCTGCACCAAGCCCTTGAAGGCGCGCGTGACGAGCGTGCCGCGCCCGGGCGGCATGGGCGACGCCTTGACCTCGCCGAACATGGCGCCCTCGTCCTTCGTGCCCGACATGACGAGGCCGGGGCTGATGGACTCGCGCATCTTCGCGATGATCGGGTCGCCGTAGATGGCTCGACCCGCGCCGCCCATGGAACGTGCGACGACGATGTGCAGGCCGATATCACCGGCCTGGTTCACGAGGTCGGCGAACGCGGCCATCGGGTTGCCCGACTGGGTTGCGACCAGCTCGTAGTCATCCACCACGACGAACACCTCGCCGCCCTGCCACCACGAACGGTCACGCAACTGCTGCTGGGTGACGTCGGGGCCGGGCAGGCGCATGCGCACGGCTTCGGCGAGCTGGCGCAGGTTGTCCGTCGCTGCGGATGCCGACGGGTAGTAGCCGATGAGGTGCTCCGACTCGACTTCGCCGAGCAGCGACCGTCGGTAGTCGACGATGACAATCTTCGCTTCCTTCGGGGTGTACCGCGTGGTGATGCCGTGCAGGATGTTGCGCAGGATCGTCGACTTGCCGCACTCCGGGCCTCCGACGATGGCCAGGTGCGGTTCGTGTTCGGGGTCGAACCACACCGGCGCGAGTTCCTGCTCGTCGATGGCCCACGGGATGCGACGGTCCTTCTCGTCGTGCTCGATGGCGGGGAGCTCGTCGATATCGAAACGCTCGGGCAGCATGCGCACCTCGGCTGCGTGCGGGCCCTTCCAGGCGTTGTTGACGCGTTCGATGAAGTCGCGCTGCCCGTCGGCAACGTCGTCGGCATCCTCAACTCCGTCGATGCGGGGCAAACCGATCAGGGTGTGCAGCGGCCCTTCCGTGATGCCGCGGCCCGGGCGGCCGGCGGGGATGATGGCCTGCACCTTGCGGTCGATCTCCGAGTCGAACGGGTCACCGAGCTTCAACTCGATGCGGCTTTGCAGCATGTCCTTCGTCGCTGCGCGGATTTCGGACCACTTCGCCGCGCCCACCCACGTGTGGATGCCGAAGCCCAGGCCGCCGGCGGCGATCGCCTGCACCTGCGGTTCGAGCGTCTCAAACTCCGTTTTCAGGGTGAGCCAGCCGTCGATGACGAGGAACACGTCGGTGGGGAACCGGTCGGCGGGGATCGAGCCGTCGGCGCGTCCGCGTCGGTAGGTCTGCATGGAGTCGATGCCCAGCTCGGCGAATTGCAGCTCGCGCTGGCCACGCAGGCTGGTGAGCTCCGCGATGGTGCGACGAACGCGGTCGACGTCGAGGCGACCCGTCACCGAACCCATGTGGGCGAGTTTCCGCATCGACGTGAGACCGCCGCCGCCGAAGTCGAGGCAGTAGAAGCCCACTTCCTCCGGGGTGTGCGTGAGCGCGAGGCCGGCGATGGCGGCACGCAACGCCATGGACTTACCGGCCTGGGGGCCACCCGCGACGCCCATGTTGCCGCCGGAGCCGGAGAAGTCGATCACCCACGGGTCGCGGCGCTGGTGGCGGGGGCGGTCGATGAGGCCAATCGGCGCGCGCAGCGTGCGGTGCCAGGCGGGGTTGGTGGCCTGGAGGCCACGGTCGGGGGTCTCGGCAACGCCGTCGAGGAGCTGGTCCATCGTCGGCGGATCGTCGAGCGGTGGCAGCCACACCTGGTGCGCCGGCCAGCCGTGGCCCTTGAGACGCGACACGCAGATCGACAGGAGCGTCTCTTCTTCCTCTTCCTCGTCGGAGGATGTGGCCGCTGGCTTCGCCGTTTCCTCCGGCTCCGAGGCATCCTGCGTCGGCGGCAGCACAGGCTCCGGCTCCGGTTCGGGCTCGGGCGGCTCCACCGGAAGCACATAGTCGACGGTGAACTCCAACACCGGCGGAGTCCACGCCTTCGTCTCGACGACGCCACCCTCGTCCATAGGCTGCGCGTTCCCCGGCCGAGCAGACGGCGACTCGTGCCACGGGCCCGACACGTAGGCCGACTTGAATCGCGTCATGCCCGTGGTGTCGAACTTCAGGTACCCGTTACCAGGCGGCGTCGGCAACTCATACGCGTCGGGCACGCCGATGACGGTACGCGATTCCGCCGGCGAGAAGGTGCGCAGCGCGATGCGGTAGGAGAGGAAGGTGTCGAGGCCGCGCAGCTTGTTTTCTTCGAGGCGCTGCGAGGCCAGGAGCTGGTGCACGGCGATGGATCGACCCACGCGGCCGATCTGCACGAACAAGTCAATGAACTCCGGGCGGGCAGTGAGCAGCTCCGAGAACTCGTCGACGACAATCAGCAGGCTCGGCATCGGGGGGATGTCGGCGCCGGCCTGGCGGGCGTTCTCGTAGTCTTCCCGGTTCTTGAAGTTGCCCGCGGCGCGCAGCACCTCCATGCGCCGGTCGAGCTCGCCGCCGATCGCATCCTGCATACGGTCGACGAGGCTGAGCTCGCCCTCGAGGTTGGTGATCACCGCAGACACGTGCGGCAGCTCGTCGAGGCCAAGGAACGTCGCGCCACCTTTGAAGTCGACGAGAATGAAGTTCAGCTGTTCCGTCGAATGCGTCATGGCTAGGCCAAGCACCAACGTACGCAGGAACTCCGACTTACCAGAACCCGTCGCGCCGATGCAGATGCCGTGCGGGCCCATGCCGCCCTGCGCGGACTCCTTAATATCCAGCTCCACCGGGTTGCCGTCCTCACCGGTGCCGAACGGGATGCGAAGGTGATTGCGCAGCGGGCGGGGGCGCCAGGCTTGGCGGGGGTCGAGGGTGAGCGGATCGCCAATCCCGAGCATGGCTGGGAAGTCCTTCGGCGGCTCGAACACCACTTCTTCCGCCTCGCCTTCATCCGACGTGACCAGCTCCGGCATGCGGTACGGGGCCATGGCTCGGGCGAGCATCTCGACGTACACGCCCTTCACGGTGTCGGGGCGGCCGAACGGCGTCTGAGCATGCTGCACCTTCGACGTCCGACGGTGCAAGATAACGCGGTCACCGTCGATTTCAAAGTATGCGACGCCCAGTTCCAGCTTGCGCGGGAGCTTCCGCTCGCCGGTGACGTGGATGCTCACCGCCTTCGTCTGCGGAGTGATGAACTGCTGAGCGTTGACCCCCTCGACGCCGTCGGAGACGACCACCATCAGCGACGGGGGTGTGTCCGCCGCCTGCGCGGAGGTGCCCAGCTGGGAGATCTCGCTGGCGCCGGTGGCGAACATGCGCAGGCTGCCCACGCCGTCGGTTTCGGACGGGTGCTGCAGGTGGGGCAACCACTTCACCCACTGCCACTCGGGCTGGACTTCCTTCCGCGCGGCCACCATGAGGGCCGCGTCGGTGGGGGCATGCCAGGTGACGAGTTGCGCGACCATCGAGAAGGCGACGCCACGGCAGACCTCTTCATCGCCGATGAGCTGGATGGAGCGGAAACCGCGGAGGTCGACGGCCAGCGGCACCGACTGAATCACGCGGTGGGTGCGGATGAAGCGTCTCAGCGCGCCGGTGGTGAGGGGTTCGAGGTCTTCGATGGGCTGCGACTCCGGCGGCGTGATGCGTTTGGCCGACTGCTGACGCCCGACGGAGATCCGCACCGAGCCGAAGTCTTCCGCGTCCGGGCGGCGCTCCCACATGCGCATGCCGCCGACGACCGTCCAGAGGGAGTCCGGCGCTGGGTGGCGGTAGGCGACGGAGGCGCGCTGCTCGTCGGCGGTTTTGGCGAAGTTCCTGCGGGTCTGGGCGAGGTAGCGGAAGTAGTCGCGGCGGTTGGCGTCGAGCTGTGCCGACTGGTCGTCGTTCTGGCGGCCGGTCTGCGAGAGCATCATGCCCATCATCGAGACGCCGTAGAGGCCCATGACGATGCCTCGCAGCGGGTTACCGCCTCCGCCGCCGAGGCCACCGCCCAGGAGCATGAGGCCCATCGCGAGCGCGCCCGCCACCATGGGGAGCATGCGCAGGAACGCGCCGAACGGCTTCGAGGGGGACGGTGGGGGGGATCTCGGGGGGCGATTCGAGGAGCAAGTCGCCTCGTGGCATCGCCGGTGGGGTCACCCGCTTGGGGCGGTGAAAGGTGACAACACCCATCTACGCTCTCCCTCTCCTGAGACCTACGCAGCTAAACCTAGTGTGAGCATGGGGTCAAAGCGACTTCTCACCCAATATCCACACGCACTGCTGCAAGCTCACGGAAATTGGGATCGGTCGCAACGAGCACGATGTGGCCGTCGCGTTGTGTCACGCTCAAATGACCAATGGCGTCGGACGGCGGCAAATCGTTACGAATCTTCTCCATGAGTGCACCCACCTTGTCGGCTGGCACATCACTTAAGTTGAATGATTCCTTAGCGGGCTTCGTCCTCGGAGAATTCACCGACGAGGAGGGCTGCCTCAAGCCCCTATGCCATTGGTAGGCCCTGTTACGGGGAGAGTCGAGCACGGTGACAATCATCTGGTCACCACCTTCGTCGTCAGTGACATCGATGCTGATCCGTGTCAACAAACTCCCTAAGCCGGCAGTCTCGATCTCACTCCAGAGCTGAGCGATCCCCTTTGCACTGGTTGCATCAGCGACTGGCTCTAGCTCGGTATCACCGAGATACGCAACAGACGCCTCTCCGTCGCAGGTGGCTCTCGTACCCGCGACACCTGCAGAGATCGCGTGCACCTCGACGGTGCTGTCACCGGGGCATTCCTCGACTAGCCTCTCAGCCAGCTCAAGGCTTTCGTCAAGCGGAAAATCTTTTCCTGGCACCGTTCGTGGCAGCGCGGGATCGGCCACGGGCTGTCGCGTCGGAGCGTTCTCCCCGGATACGAATATTGTCTCCCGAGATGGCGGCTCGCCTGCCGTCATTTCGATGGCTGTCGGAGTGATGCGATACCCGGCTATGCGCGTCGTGTCGCTTACGTATTCCCCGAGTCGTTGCTTGGCTTGATCTATGGGTGCCGCGTCAGACTCGCCGCCATTTGAACACGCGGTGAGCGCTCCCACCGTAACTGCGAGAATGGCAACGAGTGCTGCAAATTTCCGCGCGGTCATCTCACTCAAAGAATTCTTTGAACAAGGCCTCAGCCTCAGCAGCGGATGCAGACTCGTTGTTGATATATTCACGGATCGTTTCCGTCAGCGCCTCACTCATTTCGCCTGCCGCTACACATCCTTGGTGAATTGCAGTCTGCAAATCATCTGCGAGCCCGTTGAGCGAGGTTGATTGAGCCGCCGAGAACTGAGGCATATCAATCATAATCACCGGCAACCGAGATGTACCCGCCGCCTTGGTTTTGAGTGCGGACATTCCCTTCTCGATGTCATCCCAGTATTTGACGTGCGCTTTAAACCACTCTGCATCACTGCGGATATCACCAGATGCAACAGAATTTGGGTTATTGAGATTCTCTCCTGCATTCGTGGCCGATGGCCACTTGCCGTCTTTTCCGATGCCCACCAGGTCATTTTGCAGGATACCTACCTGAATAACGGAATCTACCGCACCGGCAAGTTGACGCCCTTGCTCCTGGACTTCGTCGATGTACAGCTGCCTAAGATCCTGCATTACCGTAATCAATTCTTTGATCGCGCCGATAAAACCACCGATACTGGTGTAGTCTTGGATCGCCGTTTTAATGGTATCTACGTAAAGTTTCTCCTGGGCTAGCGCCAAATCAGCCAGCGCGGCAACTGAGTCGGTGACATCACTAAGATAGGAGGTCGTGTTGGTCACGAGTCCTGCAACAGTGTCCTTCGCGAGGTCAGCAGCAGTACGTTGAGTAGACAGCGACCCTCCGTACATGCCTGCAGATTGGCTGGCCCACGCCCCACCGCTGGCCGGAATTTCCGTGGTTGAAGCGGGATAGTACACCTTAGCGAATTCCGAATCCACATCGAACCAATCGGTAACGAAGTCGCCTACATCAGTAGGAATATTGGCCAACTTCTCTTGTTGCGACAGCTGCTTCTCATCGGTGGTGTTATACTCATCCTCTGCGGTCCGCAATTCATCCATTGCCTCGCCTTGCCGAGAGTGAGGACGGGCAGTCATGACCGGCCAGTGCCAAGCTTTGACCCAGCCGCTCGGCTCAGTCTCACTGTAGTAGGGGCATAGCAAGGCTTTACATTCCCATTCTTGGAAATCGCCGACGTGTGTCCGCGCGGTACTCATTTCCGCCAGCACGAGATCAGCTTGAGTCTCATAGGCATCTTTGAGATCGTCAGTCATCTGTTTGACGAGATCAATGGTGGATTGTGGTCCGGGCATAGTTACACTCTCCTTGTACGTTATTTCTCAATCAGATAACGACGTGCCGCTGTATAGTGTTTCTGCGCTTTAGCCATATCAGGGTCCTCATCTGGCTCAGAGACAAGGGGCTTCGGCAATACATCTTTAATATGGTCACTCATTTGTTGAATAGGTGCACATTCAGCCCACTCTGGGTTGATAGCTAGTGCTCGAAATCTCCCGGCAACAACGGACACCTCGACGCGGTTGTCTGCATCGGTGAGCAGCTGCTCACGCCTATGGTCTACTTCGCCGGCACGCAACCGAGCGATGTACCGTTTCGTCGCCTCGCGCCCCTGGCGCATCTCCGAAAGGTAGGACTCCACTGCCGATAGCGGCAAGCTCACGTTGCGCAGCTTCGGGATCTCTCGACTCTGGGCATGATCAGGGGCAGGCAGCGCGTCGCGGATCAGCGTCGAAATTGTTGCTGCCAAGCCTGACGCATCGAAGCTCTGACGCCACATATTAGATATCCGCAGAGAAACCACTTCGAGATCATTCAGTGTGATCTCGACGGTGCCCGTGTCATCTTTGAGTTCTTGGGTGGACATTCGACGTCTCCCCTCTGCTGAGCACGTCTTCACACTACAAACCGCCAGGTTCAGCGCCGGTGAGTAAAACTACTCAGTTCTTCATCGACTACCCCGTGGCTTCACGAACGCCTCGACGACATCATCACGAACTACACCTAGGCTGAGACCGTGTCCCGCCCGAACCTCTCACCGTTCACCGCAGGGGTTCTTCTGCTGATTTTCGGCGCGCTCTCGGTGCAGTTGGGAGCATCGATCGGCACATCGATCATCCGGGCGGTCGGCGTCTTGGGCGTGGTGCTCGCCCGCTACACGCTGCAGGCGTGCGTGCACATCCCGCTGGCGTGGAAGCATCTGCGCCGCGCGCGGCTCGCGGATTGGCGGTGGGGCGCGCTCGTCGCCGCGCCGCTGCTGGCGATGAACCTCACCATCTACATGGCCTTTTCCCACATCGGCGTCGGGCTGGCGGTCACCATCGAACTGATGGGCCCCATCACGCTCGCGGTGCTGACCGCCCGCAGCCGCCCCGGCTGGATGGCCGCCGGACTCGCCGCGATGGGGATGGTGTTGGTGACGGACCCAACCGGCGACGTCAACGTCCCCGGCGTGCTGTGGTCGCTCGCCGCAGCCGCGAGCTGGGCGTTCTATCTCCTCGCCACCCGCAAAGCCGGCCAACAGCTGGAGGGCCTGACACCGTCGGCGATGGCGAGCGTGATCGGGCTGAGCGTCCTGATCCCCCTCAACCTGCTGTTCACCAGGCCCGCAGACCTCAACCCGACGGTGCTCCTCCTCGCCGTGCTGGCTGGGGTGCTGTCGTCGGCGATCCCGTACGCCTGCGATCTCCTCGCGCTCCGGCGCGTGCCGATGAACGTCGCATCGACGATGATGTCCATCAATCCGGTGACCGCATCGATGTGGGGCGCGATCATCCTCGGCGAGCGATTCGGCGTGCTCGAGATTGCTGGCTTGGCGATCATCTGCATCGCCAACGTGCTCGTCGTGCGGGCCGCGCGGCGCCCGAGGTAGATCAGCTGAGATGCTGGGCGGCGGCCCTGTCTATCTCGAATAGCAGCCGCTCGCCGGCCAGGAAGCGCTCCACCTCGTCGACGGCGCACGTTCCTTGCTCCCAGCGTGCTTGGCGGGTCGCGCCTGCCACGTGGGGAGTGAGCAGCACGTTCGGCAACCCGTACAGCGCGGAGTCCGCAGGCAGGGGTTCTTCGTCGAAGACGTCGAGGCCGGCGCGGATGCGCCCGGCCACGAGTTCGTGTTCCAGGGCGTCGCCGTCGATGACGGCCGCCCGCGCTGTGTTGAGGAAGATGCCGCCGTCGGGGATGCGCGCGAACTCCTCACGGCCGAGCATGCCGCGCGTTTCGGGTGTCACCGGAGCATGCATGGCGACGACCGGCGAGGCCAACGCGTCGTCGAGTGGCACGAGGCGTACCCCGAGTTCGGCGGCACGCTCGGGTGCGAAGTAGGGGTCGAAGGCGACGATGTCCTCGCAGCCGAGCCCTCGCAGCATCCGGGCGTGCCAGACCCCGACTCGACTCAGCCCAATCAGCCCGTGGCGCACCGTGTGGATGGCGGTGCCGAACTCCGGGTGGCGGCTCGCGGCGTAGTCGCGGGTGGTTTGCATGCCGCGGTCGTAGGTATGCACCTCGCGCAGGAGCACGAGTTCCACGGTGAGCGCGAACTCGGCGACGGCGCGGGCCATGGGGTCGCTGCCGGCCTGGCTCACGGCCACCTCCGACGAGAACACGTCCGGCCCGAGCGCCGCCCGCCACGAGCCGGCGGTGTGCACGATCAGGCGCAGCCGATCACCGTCGACGCGTTGGAGCTGGGGCGTTCCCCACCCGGTGATGAGCACGTCGTACTCGCTGCACACTCCGTCGGGCAATGCGGTGGCACCGTCGAGCAGCACATCGACGTCGGCGAGCTCCTCGAGCCGGCGCCATGCGTCGGGGGTGAACAGCAGCTCGCGATACTTGGTGCTCAAAGCGACGAGGACTCGGGCGGTCATGGGTGTTCCTTTCGTCAGTGTTCAGTGTTCGGCTTCGGCGAAGCGGCGGGCGTCAGCGACGGCGCGCAGCACTGCTGCGGTGTCGTCCCAGGCCAGCGGGCTTGGGGCGCCGTCGGCCATGGCGAGGAGGTGGCGGGTCATGGCTTCGGATCCGAAGGGGTCGGCTCCCCCGCTCTCACCGATCCGGATGGAGTGCCGGCCGTCGGCGTCGAGGTAGTCGACGCGGTACGCCTGGCCAGAGACGGTGCCGTCGATCTCGAACGTCGCGTGCACCCCGTCGGCGTTCCTCGCGGTGCCGGAGGCGACGTCAGAGCTTGTCAGGGGCAGATCGCTGGCCTTGCTGGCGACGCATCCGGTGACGCGCATCGTCGGGCCGAGCACCACTTCGAGCAGCTCGAAGGCGTGGGCGCCCATCATGGGCACGAGTCCGCCAGCTTCGTCTTGCCAGCGGGATTCGGGGGCGGCCCAGTAGGCGATGTCGTGCGCCGCGACGACGTGTACCTGCGCGACGGGGCCCGTCACGGCCGCGAGGTCGGGGGCGAAGCGCAGAATCGAGGTGGTGAGCACGCGCTCCTCTCGCCCCGCCACCGCCGCTTCGAGCGCGGCGAGCTCGTCGTGGCAGGTGACCGCTGGCTTGGTGATCGCGACGGCGCACCCCGCCGTAAGCAGGGCTCCGGCAAGCGGCGCGACGCGACTGGGCGGCACCGTGATCAGCGCGCCGTCGGGCTGGGCGGCGAGCAGCTCGTCGAAGCTCCGGTGCGCGACAGCGTCGGGATGGTCCGCGACGAAGCGGCGCATCTGCGACGCGTCCTCATCCCAGATGTGGAACTCGACGTCGTCGCGCAACAGGGCGACGTGTTCGGCGTCGGAGAAGGGGTGGCTGTTGGCGAGCCCAACGTAGGCGATCTTCATGCGGCGCACTCTCTCACAACCCCAGGGCCTCGCCGAACAGCCGCTCGGCGTTGCGCCAGAGCACGTCCTCGAGCTGGTCGGTGGGCATGTCGGCGGCGGCGATCTGCCCGAACGCCACCACTGGGTCGAGCAGCGACGAGTCGGTGCCGAACAGCACCCGCTCGCCAGGCGCGTGTTCCATGACGTACCGCATCTGCCCGGCCATCGCCACGGAACACGACGGCTCGAGCCACAGATTCTCGACGCGGTTGGCGGCTTCGCAGGCGAGATCCCAGCGGTCGGCGCCCATGTGGCCGGCGATCACCTGGATGCGGTCGAGCCCGTCGACGGCGTTGGCGAGCTGGACGACGTCGGGCCCCCACGTGTGCACGAGCGTGACGGCGCTGTACTCGTCGAGCATCTGGAGGGCGTCGCGCATCTGGGGTGAATCCATCTGGGCCGCCGGGTAGTGGGTGTGGATTTTCACGCCGACGAAGGGGCTGCCGGGTTGGATCCAGCGCTCCACCTCGCGCTGGGCCGTGGCGATGTCGCGCTGGTTGATCACGACGTAGCCGAGCAGCTCGTCGTGGGTTTCGAGGATGCGCGCGAGCTCCTCGTTGCCCGCCACCGCGTCGTGAAAGACGCCGCGCGAGTGCGAGACGAGCTGGCGGGAGATGCCCCAGTGTTCGCACATGCGACGGTTCTCGTCGGCCGTGTCGGCGCCGACGTGGAAGAAGTAGGGGCCGAGGTGGGCGTGAATATCGATGATGTGTTTCGCGTGTGCGATGGGGTGAAGATCAGCCATGGGTTCGCTCCTCCAGCATGCGGTGCAGGTTGCCACCTGCGACGGCGGTGAAGTCCTCGTCGCTGATGCGGGCGTCGCGGAGACGCCACACGGTGGGCTCGAGGTCTTGCAGCGGGCTGCCCGAACCGAACGCGAGATGCGCTGCGCCGAGCTCGCCGCAGACGCGCTCGGTGGAATCGGGGCCGAGCATCTTTCGGGTGGATGCGACGAAGCCCGGCTCTTCGCGGGCGACGAGCAGGAAATCTGCTAGTTCGTAGAAGCCGGCGTCGAGGAAGATCACTTTGGCGTCGAGGCCACGAAATGCCGCTTGCACCTCACTGAATACGCCTTCGACAAGCATCAACAGGCCGCGGGCGGCGGCTTCTTGCACGACGTGGAGGTAGCCGGGGCTGCTGGGGGCTTTGCCCTGGGTGACCCCGGGGAGACGCACAGCGCGGACCCCGTCGGCGATCCACTCGTCGAGGCGTTCACCGATGCCGACGGCGTCGCGCAGGTTGACGGAGTTGCAGCGACGCCAGCCGCGCGGCTCGGCCCAGGAGCGCAGTTCGTCGACGGCGCCGCCCTCGTCGTACCAGCAGCCGCGCGCAGACGAGACGAGCGCGGAGTCGATTCCGCCGCGGGCGAGGATGCGGTCGATGGCGGCGGGGGACCCGTCGACGTCTGGGCGCGAGGTCCACAGTCCTGCGACGACGTCGCAGTCGAGGGTGATGCGACGGGTGTCCTCGGCGAGTTGTGTGAAGAAGTTAGGCACCGGTGCCCCTTCCGTGAGGAAACCTTTTCTAGCACTATAACCCTCCACGCCCCACGCCAAGCAAACAGTGGACAATAGCCCTTGCAGGCGCTCGAGAAAAGCTTTACCATTGTGTGCAGCAACGAAGCTTCAGGAGGGCCCATGCACGACGCACCACCCGGCTCCGAGAACGAGCTCGACGAGCTCCTCTCGCAGCCCACGCCAGGGGTTATTGACACGCTCGGGAAGATCGACGGCGACATCGTCATTCTCGGCGGTGGCGGCAAGGTTGGCCCGACGATGGCGCGCATGGCGCGCAAGGCGCTCGACGAGGCCGATTCGTCATCGAAGGTCATCAGCGTGTCGCGGTGGTCGGACAAGGACGCGGCCCGGAGCCTCAACGAACACGGCATCGAAACCATCGCCGCCGACCTCGGCGACCCGGACGCTTGGCAACAGCTTCCCGACGCCGGTGCCGTGATGTACCTGCTCGGGCACAAGTTCGGCTCGACGGCGAACCCGTCGATCACCTGGTGGATCAACGCGGTGGTGCCCGGATTCTGCGCGTCGCGGTACCGGGGAGTGCCGACGGTGGCCTACTCGACGGGGAACGTCTATCCCCTGCGCCCCACCAGCACCGGTGGCGCGACGGAGCTCGACCCGATCGGGCCCGTCGGCATGTACGCGCAGTCGTGCGCGGCCCGCGAGCAGGCGTTCGCGCAGGCCGCCGAGCGCTGGGGAACGCCGACGACGATCTACCGCCTCAACTACGCGTGCGAGCTGCGCTACGGCGTGATCGCCGACATTGCGCAGACGATTGCCGCAGGGGAACCTGTCGACGTGACCATGCCGGCCGTGAATGTGGTCTGGCAACGTGATTCGAATGCATGGTCGTGGCAGGCGCTCGACCTGGCCGGCACGCCGGCGGAGATTCTCAACGGCACCGGCCCCGAAACCCTCTCGACGAGAGCCATCGCCGAGCAGCTCGCCGCTCACGCCGGCTGGGATCTGCAGATCACCGGCGAGGAGGCCGACACCGCGCTGCTCAGCAACGCCGCCAAATGCCACGCACTCTTCGGCTACCCCAGCGTCGCGCCCGCGACGATCATCGAGTGGGTGGCGAAGTGGGTATCCGACGGCGGCCGCGCCCTCGGTAAGCCTACGAAGTTCCAGCGACGCGACGGAGGATTCTGATGCATCTCTTTGGCACACCGCCGTATGTCATGCCGGCGCATCCCCTCGCCGTGACGGCGGAGGGGGCCCCCGACTGGGCCGCACAACGGCTCCTGACTAGGTACTATGCCGCGTGCGGCGCGAGCGGCGTCGGCGTTGCCGTGCACACCACGCAGTTCGAGATTCACCACGATCACGACGTGCTGCGTCGCGTGTTCGCGGAGGCGGCCGACGTCGTCCAGCAGTTCGGGCCAGAAACGAGCCTCGTCGCGGGCATCGCCGGAGATGCCGAGCAGGCCGCGACGGAGGCCGCCATGGCCCGCGACCTCGGCTACGTCGCCGCGCTGCTCTCGCCCTACGGGCTCACCGACCGCACCGAGGCCGGCACGCTCGCCCGCGCGAAGGCCGTCGCCGCGGAGCTGCCCGTCGTCGGGTTCTACATGCAGGAAGCCGTCGGTGGGTTCTACCTCTCCCCGAAGTTCTGGGACGAGTTGCTGCAGATCGAGAACCTCGTCGCCATCAAGGTGGCGCCCTTCGACCGCTACCGCACGAAGGACGTGGCCGAGGAGATCCTGCGCAGTGGTCGCGACGACGTGCTCCTGCTGACCGGTAACGACGACGCCATCGTCGCCGACCTGCTCCTCCCCTACCGCACGGCTGACAAGGAGCTTCGCTTCTCCGGCGGCCTGCTCGGCCAATGGGCCGTGGGCACGAAGGCGGCCGTCGACCTCACTCGTCGCATCTGGGACGGCAACGGCTCCCCGGTCGATCAGGACGTGCTCGCGACGGCCACCGCGATGGTGGACATCAACCAGGCCCTGTTCGACCCGGAGCACCGCTTCGCAGGGTCGATCGCGGGCGTAAACGAGCTGCTGCGCCAGCAGGGGCTGCTCGCATCGTCGCGCTGTCTGTCTGACACCGAGGTGCTCGCCGACGGTCAAGCCGACCGTATCGCACTCATGCGCGAGCGCTATCCCGAGCTGCTCGACGAAACCTTCATCGCTGAGCACCTCGACGAGTGGAAGCGCGACGTGGTCTGAGCAGTTGCCTCAGCTTAAGCGGGCGTTGCCGGCTCCTCAATTGCAGGGCCCGGAAGGTTCCGGGCTGCTCTCAGTCACCTTCTCCCGGAGAACGCCTCAGCAGGCCAGCGCCAGTTGGGCTCTCCGGAGTTCACATAAACCCCGAACTTCTGCTCAGTGCCCAACTTGCGACGCCGGTCCGTAACACCCATGGGGATAAGTTCCCAGAGCATATGAACTACATCAGCCACAGATTCACCGTGCTCACACATCCGATTGGCCAAGACCTGAGTACGGAGTCGAGATTTGACTGATGCGGCATGAATGTCATGCTAATAGCGCGTGGTCGCATCAGTATTGGATAGATTTGGCCCAATACTGATGCGTTTGGCGAAGCATTTCAAAATGCTTCAACTGAGTAAGATTTGACTTCTCAGCAGCCCTAAGGCAGATGAATAAACCGCCCGACTCAGCTACGGCGTAAATACTCGAACTTCAAAAGACTTTCCACGCACTTCCGTGGGGCGGATGACATTGCTCGGCTGCATGGAGCCATCCAACTCGAACGAATAATCATCAGAACGTAAAATACGAATTCTATACTTGTTACCTTGCCACTGGCGCACTGTTGACACATCGTCCCAGCCACGTGGGAGCAGAGGTTCGATGTGCAGTCCATCCAACTCAGCCCTCAACCCGAGGAGGCCATCTATCACATTCAAGCGAAACCAAGCCGGTGCACCCGAGCTGATGATGTTGCTACTTCTTCCAGGTGAACTCCCATAGGGGCTTTGGTAGTAGTTCGGCCACCAAAGGGGAGATCCTGCCCTTACAGCTGAATCATCAGGGTCTCGCAAAGGACAAACGGACTGCATAATCTGCAACGCCCGATTCGGATCTTTCAACTTAATCTCAGCTGCAGCCAGCATCATCGCACCGTGGGTGTAGCACGATCCATTCTCGGCTGTGCCGGGCCGTTTCGCCGACTCTCTACCTATATCCGTCCGCTCCTTGAGAAATGGCGGGTCGTAGAGCACGGGTCCGTAGTCCGTGATGCATCTTGAATGCACTGTCTCCATCGCGATCCGAGCGCGTTCTGGAGAAGCCACTTGCGAAAGCACGGCCCACGCCTGCATCAGCATGGGCACATTGCCGTCAGGATCAGTGGACGTACAGAAACCTATTCCCGCATCCGTGAAGCCCCGGATATACCATTCGCCATCCCAAGCATGCTTATTCAAAGAAGTGGAAACTTCATCTGCAGCGTTACGTAGGCGTACGGCATCATGTTCTCGCCCACATGACTCCAGGATGGGAAGCAGCTCGTTTATGGCATGCACGAGAGCCATCGATGTCCACACCGATTCTCCGCGACCTTCTCGGCCTGCTGCTTCTAGAGGGTCGCTCCAATCGCCATCCAGAAAAAGAACCAGACCGTGAGCGCCCCGGTTGTTGAGCGTCCAGTCCAGACCACGGACAACTACATCCAAGATGGTTCCATGTTTCGAGGACTCTCCCAGAAACGCGAAGTCATGCGTTTCCTTCACGTATCTAGCAGTAGTGAACGCAACCCAGGTGGGAATATCATTGTGGCGCTGCTTTTCCAGCTCAGCCGTTCTTGCATCGGGGTTGGGAAACTTGGAGCTGGAGCGTCGAATAAAGCCATCAGATTCAGACAGAAGCGCTACCTCACGGATCCTGCGCTTGAGCCAACTGGGATCCGCGCCCAGCATCCCAAGCGCATCCTGGAGATTATTGCGCCAGTTGTGGTCTGGGCCTCTGCGCGCTGACTCCGTCTGCTGTTCAAGCTGCACCCGGCCCCACGTATTGAGCTGCGTGGCGAGCGCACTGTCTGGAAGGAGCGTATCTTCCCCGACGCGCTCTTTGTTGAGTCCTTCCAACGCACGGCGCAAAAGCTCCTCGGGATCAGCAATCTCGCGAGCTTCCTGCCTGCATTCTTCCAACGTCTCAGCGGTTCCTAGCACAAACCAGAGGTTTTCTCTGGCACCCGGCTTCAGTTCAAAGTGGTGGCGGAGAGCAAAAATAGTAGGCTCAGAGGAAGATCCTCGGTTGGGCAAGGGAGCGCTTGACCACCCAACTTCTTCACCGGCCCGGACGTCTGCTCCGCGAAAATCAATGAGTGACCCGCACCATTGCTCTGCTGGAATATTGCATACCCAATACGCCGCGAACCGGTATTTCGGCGTCTCTGCATGGTATCGACTCGCTAGCAGCGCACCCGACACGCCATCTCGCTCAACATGTTCCTGCTGGATTCCGTTGGCTCGCCCCTCCAATAGAATGTAGTTGACGGAGGTTAACTGCACAGCCTTCATGCCATCAGTTTCATTCATTAAGCTCAAAGCAACGAGTTGCCGCCCAGTATCCCGTTCCAGAGTGACAGTCACTTCAGCCTGGATACCATTGGAAAATGTTCGCCACTCTGAGCAATTCGGCCTCTGAACGCATTGGTACCTTTCCGCAGATCCGGGTGCATCACCACCAATGGCGGACCATGGCGTCACGCTTCCATCATCAACCACAAAATTAAGACCTTCAGAAATAATGTTCTCTGCGAAGGCATACCGGTACAAACCCATTCCTCGCTGATCAACTGAAAGATGAAATAGCCCTCCAGTCGACTGCATAAAATTAGGCCAGGGTAGGGGAGTAGACGGCGAGTCAATCACAAGCTCCCCCGTTGCGGACATGACTCCAAGCGGTTCGGCTCCCCTGCGGATTGCAATGTAATCCTGGCCCATCAACACCGATCTCCTTGCGACATACACACCCCGACCACAGCGCCTGCGCGTCTCCGGATCGACAGCAACATCAGGCATCGAGTTCGAGAAAGAAATGCTTTACTGCATCCTAGCCCGGAGCATGCCTCCTTGACAACCCCATGACCACTAGGGGCTCATCCCAGACGCCAGAGGCACCTGTTGACACTTGCGAAAACCTTTTCTACTCTGTATGGAGTACGCAAACCAAGGCTTACAGCCAAGGAACCAACCCGAGTCCAATGGAGGAATCGTGAAGATCAAGTCTCTAGCAGCGACCGCTCTAGCCAGTACTCTCTTGTTCTCCGTGAGCGCATGTGGTGGCGACACCGAAGGTTCAACGGACACAAACAAGGAGGTCAACCTCTGGATGTACCCAGTGATCGCCGATGAAGCGAAGAACCAGACCTTCTGGGATGAGCAAAAGAAGAATTTTGAGAACGCTAACCCTGGAATGACTCTCAACGTCGAACTGCGGGCATGGGCGAACCGAGACGAGCAGCTGGCAACTGCTATCGCAGCAGGGGAAGGGCCTGACCTCGTTTACTTGATCCCCGACCAAATTCCAAGTTATGTAGAAACTGGGGGTATTGTTCCCGTCACGGATATTGTCGACGGGCTTGGCGACGCAGTCCTCCCGAATGCTGTCGATGCCGTAACTGTAAACGAGGACAAGTTTGGTGTTCCGGTGCTTGCCACCGTCAGCCCAATTGCATGGAACAAAACGCTCTTCGACGAGGCGGGAGTGGATAAGCTCCCGGAAACATGGGAAGAGGTAAAGGCTGCAGCACCTGCCCTTGCCGCAAAGGGCCACCCAATCATGGCGTTCTACGGCACATTCATCCAGGCGTACTACTACCCATTGCTATACCAAGCAGGCGGATCTCTCTATTCCGAGGATGGCACACAGGTTGCTTTCAACTCACCCGAAGGTGTCGAAGCGCTGGAGTTCCTTGTGGATCTTGCGAAGGCTGGCGGTCTTCCTGAGGACGCTGCCGTCGCGGATGCAAGTGCAGAAAACGACTACTTCTCATCCGGTACAGTCGCGATGACGTCGAACCTTGACCCCGCACGAGTGGAAGAAACCAAGAAGCTACTCGGCGAAGGCCTTGTGATCGGCAAGGGCCTGAAGCACAAGGAGATGGTTGCCGGTGGAACCGTTGGCGCTATCTCACGCACCTCGACCAGGAAGGATAATGACGAAGCCGCAAAGGCTGCCCTCAAGTTCCTAGGTTCTGCTGAATTCTCGAAGTCGTTCAACGATGTGAACGGAATGCTGCCGGCTAGGAATGACGTGACCCTTTCAGAGATGACACCGGAAATCCAGGCTCAAATGGACGCACTCGACATCATGCTCCCCGGGGTTCCCCACACCAAGACCCGACAGATAACCGGTGTACTCACCCCTCATATTCAGGCCGCGATCAAGGGAGACCAGACCCCTAAGGAAGCTCTCGATGCTGCAGCCCAGGAAGCAGAGAGCATCATGAGGTGACGGCATGGTGGGAGCATCCCCAGTAGGGGACGCTCCCACCATATAGATCTGAACATCCGTCGCTGACAACGGAGCACCCATGCTGAAACGATCATCAAATAAACAATCCCGAAGGCAGGCTTGGATTGGTTTCCTTTTTGTCTTGCCCATATTAGTCCTCTTCATAGTATTCCGCTTGATACCGCTGATCGGGTCCGTGGGAATTAGCCTCTTCGACTATAGGCTGTCTGGAATTGGCGACTTTATTGGACTAAGCAACTTCGAGCGGCTGCTAGGAGATGCGGTATTTTGGAAGGCGATGGTTACGACACTGTGGTACGTAGCCATGTACGTGCCACTAGTGATAATAGTAGCCTTCTCCTGCGCAGCGCTTCTTAACCAACTCCGTTTTGGAGTGGGAGTAGCGCGCGGCATACTCTTTCTTCCTTACGTAACCTCCTATGTTTTGGCAGGACTAGTATGGAAATGGGTTCTGGCTCCAGACGGACTGATTAACGGCCTCATTTCCAAGTGGAACTGGGAGAAAGTGCCCTTTCTCTATGGAGACTCTTGGCTTGTGCTGCTGAGCCTTGTGGTCGTTGCCGTTTGGAAGGGATTCGGCTACTCAATGTTGATTCTACTTGCAGGCATGCAGGCAGTCCCAGAGGAACTTCACGAAGCCGCGGAAGTGGATGGTGCGAACGCTCGCCAGAGGTTCTTCCGAATCACAGTTCCCATGTTGAAGCCGGTTGTTTTCTTTGTTCTAGTAATCGAAACCATTGCTGGTTTCCAGACGTTCGACGCCGTTTACGTCATGACAGGGGGTGGCCCTGCTAGAGCTAGCTATACCGTCGTGTACCTACTTTACGAAACGGGTTTCAAGTACTTCGACTTTGGGTACGCTTCGGCAATCGGCATTGCTGTAGCAATTGTGATCATGGCAATTTCCTTGATCCAAAGAAAGCTTCTGGAGGATAAAGACCATGACTAAGGCAACTCTCAAGTCAACGAGATCACGGAAGATCGTGCTGGGCCAGTCAGCAGCGTGGGTGTCTTTGGCGATCATGGGGATATTCACACTCTTCCCATTCTTTATCACTTTCATTTTGGCCCTTTCAGTCGAAGGCGAACCAACACTGCCCCATGCGCTGCCCCGTAGTCTGACGCTGGACAATATAACTCGCGCATTATCCAGCAGGGATCTTGTGACATGGATCATTAACTCTGTAACCTATTCGCTAGTGTCCACAGTAGCAGTGCTTCTGCTCTGCAGCATGGCTGGATACGCATTTGCAAAGAAGCCCTTCCCGGGAAGCAACATTCTTATGTGGTGCTTTCTAGCGACTCTAATGGTCCCAGCGCACGTCACGCTTATCCCCCTCTTTGCTACCGTCTCAAAGCTTGGAGGAATCAATACGATGTGGGGGTTGATAATCCCCACTATCGCGAACTCCCAGGCCGTCTTTCTCATGAGGCAGTTCATCGCCGGCATACCGGATGAACTGCTCGAGTCCGCGCGCATGGATGGCGCTGGAGAACTGCGCATTTTCTTCCAGATGATCATCCCACTATCAAAGCCTGTACTGGCAACGGTAGGAATCTTTGTGTTCTTGTGGCATTGGAACGACTTCCTTTGGCCACTTGTGGTAGCACAGAGTAGCAAAGCACGCACCCTTACGGTTGGGCTGGCAAGCATGGGAACCGAATCAGCGTCCCTAGCATCAACAATGGCTTCGGCGGCCATTACAGTTATCCCTTGCCTCATTATTTTCTTTATGCTGCAGCGTTACCTAATTCGCGGCATTACAGCAGGCGCACTAAAGGGCTGACCATGGAGCCACCTACAGGTGTCACGAGCTCATGAGATACCTGGATTTCATTATTTAACATGCAGTTTACAAAGGAGTAACGAATGAGTCTCAATCTTAATATGAAGTCAGCATTCTTCTCACGTGGGCTTGTGTTAGCCCGGTTAGCTACGGCTCTAGTCATTGGTACAGCCCTACTACTGACTAGCGTCACCACCACCTCAGCCGACACCACAGGGGCATCTGCCGCGGCGACAGGCCAGCTGGTCAATCACGGAGAGCAGATCCGTAAGGTGCAAGTCGGAGCTTCTGAGTTCTTCCGAGATCAAGATGGGACCCCTCACGCGCTGTACGTGGTGAGCGGAAACTCTACCGTGACTGCCGAGGTAGGGGTAATGAATCTAGAGACTGAACAGCTCGTCTTCCACACCCGGGTTCCTGCAGGATCCAGTGCCATCGGGAGCGCATTCAACCCTGTTGATGGCAAAGTATATTTTGGGATGTCTGATTCAGGTCACCTATACAGCTACGATACTGCTCACCAAAGTCTACAACACCTCATTACGGTCCCGTCTGGGCAACGGATATGGAATCTTACGGTGGCAGATGACGGCACCGTCTGGTTCGGCGTCTACCCAACTGCCAACCTCTATTCGTTCGATCCCAAGACTGGAGGGCTTGAGAATCACGGTTCACCGAATCCATCCGAGCAGTACATAGGAGCCGTTGCTGTATCAGGTCGATACGTGTACGTCGGCAGTCAACCTAACGGGAAGATGGCTGTGTTCGACCGTGATTCAAGAAGCTACAGAGCTGTCTCGATGCCGGACGGCTTCGCAGTGCAGCCTATGCGAAGCATTGATCTACGTGGGAACCTTTTATTTGCAAGCGGAAATAACCAAATTGCCGTCCTTGACCTTTCTTCAGGGCTTTGGGTCGATGTCATTGAGAACACCAACCCGTCCGTTTCTCCCGTGAACCCCTCGGATGATTCATTGATCTATCTCAGAGCGAATGGTTCCATTCACTCTTATAATTTATCTACCCTTGAGCTCAAACCAATTCACTGGGGGCCCAATGCTGGGCCACAGACGTGGAGCTGGGGCTCTATCAACGGTGAGCTCATGCTGCTCTTCACCTACTGGAATCAGGGAAGAACATATGGCATGAATCTTGACACAATGAAAGGCATTTACATCGTCCCTGATTTTGAAGGATCAGGGGCACCATTGATAAGCCTGGGTCGCGATAATGTCGGAAACATATATTCTGGCGGCTTCTTGAGCCCTCCCGGTATTGCTAAATTCGATACCAGAACTGGCAAGTCCACCCTCTTACCTGGGATTATACAAGTCGAGGGTTTTGGGCTCTTTGGGAATGATCTGGTTTTTGGACGCTATCCAAGTGGGGGACTGTACCGCTACGATCCCTCTGAGCCATGGAAGCTAGGGGTTAATCCACAGGACCAACTCCTTCTCGGGCACGAGCAAAACCGGCCTCAAGATTTTCTTCAATGGAATGAAGATATGATGTTAGTGACTTCCGTTCCCGATCCCGGACGTCACGGTGGAGCGATCAGCCGTTGGTACCCGGAAGCAGGTTCAGTCGATGTCTTTAGAGATGTTGTCGAGGACCAGACTCCAGTCTCTCTTTCTCGCCTAGATGACAAGATTATTGTCGGAACATCCATTCACGGTGGGTATGGGGTTAACCCTGTTACAGACTCCGCAAGCATCGCTATGTGGGACCCGGACACTGGTCAGACTGTGTGGACAGATCGCCCTTTCGAACGTGCTACGAGCATTAGCGGCCTGACGTTCGCACGAGACCGACACCTGTGGGGTGTCCTCGATTCTCGTACTGTCTTCGAGTACGATGTCGAGAGTAGAAGAGTGCTCCGAACAATTACTATTGGAGATAACGCTGCTCCTCGCTACGGCGAGCGCGACAAACTTATTTTTGATGGTGAGATGCTATACGGCGTTACTGCTGGAACGTTTTTCGTGATAAGCCCCGAATCGGGAGCACTCGACATCATTGCCCGCTCCGGCAAAGACGCAGAGTTCTCATCAATCGAAACCCTCACACAGGATACCCATGGCGATTTCTATATGGTGGTGAACTCGACCGAGCTCGCTTCGTACAGGAAGCCAGAAGTGTCCTCCCACAATCACTGAATGGCAACACACCGGTGCTTCACACTGGCCAGAGTGTCTCAGAATCGATCCAATCAGTCCGGAATGATGCCCACTTACTAATAACGGCAAAAAGTTTTTGTTAGTCTAGTGCCATTGCCCTATACAAAGAGTTTGCTTCGGGCGCAGATTTAATCATCCTGCGCCCGAAGCCTCTCTACAGATTCCTTGGCTTCCCGTCGCTGACGAGGCGAACGACGCCGCTCCTCGCCCCAGCTACGCGCGCTTCCCCGTCGTGCCGCGTATGCGCAGTTCGGGCGTGAGCTCCACTCGGCTGGGCACACCGTCGAGAGCTTTGATGCCCATGTCCATGGCGAGGCGGCCCACTTCGTCGAGGGGCAAATGCGCCGACGTGAGCGGGGGCACGGTGTCGCGGGCGAACTCGATGTCGTTGAAACCGGTGACGGACATCTGCTCGGGCACGGCGATGCCCCGCTCGCGCAAACAGGCGAGCACACCGAAGGCCATCTGGTCAGCGGTGGTGGCGATCGCCGTCAGCCCGGCGGCGTCGTCGGAATCAAGTAGCCCGACGCACGCATCGTGGCCGCCGTCGCGGGTGGGGGCGGCGCGTCGGACGACCAATCCGTCGCCAAACACATCGCGGAACCCGGCGATGCGATCGGCCATAGAGAGCAGGTTCGAATCCCCCGCGAGCAGGGCCGCCCGACGATGCCCCAGCTCGTGCAAATGCTCCGCTACCTGCCGGGCGGCGAGGCGGTTGTTGACGTCGATCCTGGACACGCCCAAGTCAGCACTCACCTCATGCGGCCCGATCATCACGGCGGAGTTGCCGTCCTTCACGAACGCCGCCAGGCTCTTTTCGAGCGCGTCGGAGTGAACAGGGTCGTCCAAACCCGACGCGGCGACGATCATCACGTCGACACGCTGGGCGCGAAGCCGACGCAGCACGTCGAGCTCATTGCCCGGGTCGCGGTACGTGTTGACGATGGTCACCATGTAGCCGGCCTTCGCCGCCACTTCATGGATGCCGCCGATCATCGTCGAGAAGAACGGGTCGGAGACATCACCGACGAGCACCCCAACGGTCTGCGAGCGCCCCTGCAGCAGACCGCGCGCATTGGCGTTCGGCACGTAATCGAGCTCAGCGGCCACTCGCTCCACCCGCTCGCGAAGCTCGTCCTTCACGGGGTAGTCGCTGCCGGAGAGCACCCGCGACGCCGTCGCCAGCGAGACACCCGCCTGCTCCGCAATCGTCTTGAGGTTCACGCTTCCCATGGGGACACCCTACTGGGGAGCCGTCCCTCCCGCCGACGAACCACCCGCCTCGGCCCTTGGCGCGACGCGGCGTCGGGCGGCTCTACGTCTCATTCGAGGTGTGCTGAACCCGTTGGGCAACTAATGTGACCTACTGTGAGCATCCCTGTGCAAGAGGAAGACCTCGCGCGCGTGACGATCATCTCGTCGGCGCGGCGCGTGGACTTGGCCCTCCCCGGTTCCGTGACACTGAGCGAGCTGCTCCCCAGCATCCTCAAGTTCGCCGGTCTCGAGTCGAACACCCCCACCGACGCCGTCCACGCGTGGGTGCTGCAACGCTTCGGGCAAGATCCCTTCGACCTCTACGTCCCCATCAGCAAGCTCGGCATCCGGGACGGCGAGACGCTCCACCTGCGCCAACGCGAGAACGCCATCCCCGACGCCGCCTTCGACGACGTCGTCGACGCCGTCGCCAGCGCCACCAATTCCCGCCCCTCGTGGCAACACCGACACTCGCGCACCATCGGGCTCATCTGCCTGTCAGCGGTGCTGCTCGGCATGCCGCTGCTGCTCATGCTCGGCACCTCCGACGAACGCCGCCTCGTGCAGGGGCTCGTGCTCATCGCGACGGCGCTGCTGTCGTTCGGCGCGTTCATCGCTGCGGTGTCGTTGGCACGCGCCGCCAGGGAAAAACCGACGGCGACCGTCCTGGCCTGGATCAGCGTGGCGTTGGCGGCGCTCGTCGGATGGGACCTGCCGAACGTCATCGCCACCGAGGCCGCCCTCCACATCCACATCCTCATGGCGTCGTCGCTGGTCCTGCTCGCGGCGGCGGCGAACGCGCTCGCCGCGCGCGTCCACACCATGCCGCTATTCGCCGCGGCGCTGTTCGGGGCACTCATGCTCGCGGCCTCGTCGGTAATGGCGCTCAACTACGGCAACGACGATAAGGTCGCCGCCGGAACCATGGCGGTGATGGCCCTCATTACGACGTTCATGCCGTCGCTCAGCTACAAGATCGCGGGCATCGCGCTGCCGAACCTTCCCGTCACGACCGAGGCAATGCTCGCCGACGAGACCCCCGTCCAGTCGGACATCGTGAGCCGCGCGCTCTTCGCCGACCGACTCCTCGGCGGCATGCTCATGGGCACGAGCGCCACCGCCGTCGCCGCCTCATTCATCACGATCACCAACGGCACGTGGTGGGCCGTGGCGCTCATCATCTGCGTCGGCCTGGCATTCCTGCTGCGCGCGCGTGCGTTCGTCGGGTTGTCGCAGCGCATGGCACTCGTGCTGAGCGGAGCGATCATCTTTGGGCTCGGGCTCGTCTCCATCGCTTACGGCCTCACCTCGAGCTACATCGGCCTCGGCGTGCTCTTCGGCATCACACTGCTCATTGGGTACCTCTTCGCGCACTACTCGGCCGCCTGGCACAAGCGCGTGCTGTCGCCGACGTGGGGCCGCTGGGGCGACATCTTCGAGTGGCTCGCGATCATCGGGATCGTCCCGTTCATGCTGGGCGTGCTGAACTTCTACGTCTGGTTCCGAGGCCTCTTTAACTTCTGAGGTGTGCGAAGGCCCGCTGACGATAAGGAATGTGGGAACCCACCGAAAAAGGTGGGTTCCCACATTCCTTGTTGACGACGTCGTCATGCCAGTGGTGGTTTCGATACGCGCCTTCGGCGCTACTCAACCACCGGGGTGCGCGGGGGCGGCTCAACCACCGGGTAGACAGCACCAGCCATCCGATGATTGAGCCGCGGGCGCAGCCCGCGAGTCGAAATCATCCACCGACAAACTGCAAAACTCGCCAACAGCTGAACGCCTCCTGCGGCAATCACGCGTGAGTGGTGCCACTGTTGGCGAGTTTTGCAGTTTTCCGGGCACGAACGTCCTCCGCATGAGGCTGCGGTGGTTTCGATACGCGAGCTCCGCTCGCTACTCAACCACCGGGGATGGCCGGGTTTCGATACGCGGCCTACGGCCGCTACTCAACCACCGGTGGACGAGGGGAAGCAGTCAGGAGCCGAAGAGCATGCGGTATTCCATCGGGCTGGGGGGAACGATCACGCGCGCGAGGCGGCGCACGCTGGCGAGCACGACCTCGGTCTCGCCCAGATCCTGAGCGCCCTTAACCTGCGACGACGGCAGCGCGTAGGCCCGCCGGATGTTTTCGCTCGACTTGCTGTCCAGCGGGGTGAGCATGGCGATGTCGCTATTGCGCAGCTCACCGACGGCTTTGCTCTCCGACGGGTCGCCGATCCGCGCGATCGCCTGCCATGCGCCCAGCTGATGCGTGGGCTGAATGGCATCCATGTCGTCGATGATGAGGCTCGGCCGGAACGGTCGCCCTTGTCCGGGCACATTCTCGGTGTCGCGCAGCAAATCGACGGTGCCCCCGCACGCCCGGATGGTGTCGGCCAGGGCCAACCAC
Organism: Tessaracoccus timonensis; assembly: GCF_900343145.1. Classification (NCBI taxonomy): domain Bacteria; kingdom Bacillati; phylum Actinomycetota; class Actinomycetes; order Propionibacteriales; family Propionibacteriaceae; genus Tessaracoccus; species Tessaracoccus timonensis. Next base: position 1,218,434 of record NZ_LT996886.1, on the reverse strand, counting down.
TCGCGATGGTCCTCCGCCAGCACGGACAAGTGCGCGCCCAAACACACCGCGCGAAACGCGATCAGCCACCGCATGTACTCCGGCACAGCCAGATACAGCCGCGTCGGCTGCGGGCGAAACAGCCGCACCGCGACGGGCCCGCCCGGCCCCCTGCCCAGCAGCAACCCCGACGGCCCGGTGCTCACCACCGACGCCACCGACTCACGCCCGGGCGCGACCGCCTGCAACGTCTCAGTCGACATCAGTTCACCTGCCTTCCCAGCGGTACGGTCGCCAACAATCCCGGCACCTGCGAACCTCCGCGCGGGCCCAGCCTCACCCATGGCGGCAGCACCGTCTGCACGGCCTCGTCGGCGTCACGTGCCTGCTCGTCGTCGTTGGTGACGAGCCGGACCGCACCGCGCGCCGGTTCACCGGGCGAGACGGTGTACGACGTGAGAGCCATCATCGCGGGCGCGGCGGCGACGGCGTCGAGCAGCGCCTGATAACCCTGGCTCGCATCCTTGCCGAAGTGCTGCACTTCGCGCGCCTCGTGGGTGAGCCCGTCGCAGATCCACTTGTCCCACTCCTCGCGGCTGCGCTCCTCGCGCGGCTCGGGGCCAACCCCCGTGCACGTGGCGAGCACGTCGGCGATCTGATTCGGATCGAGCGGCTCAGTGCTAATCCCCTGGCGCTTCAGCATGGCCTGCGCGCGGTGCAGCCCGAAGCGCAGCGTCGCGAACACACCGGTTTGCCCGAGCCCGCGGCGCCCCACCGCCTCCAGGCACAAGCGCGGGTCGAGTCGCAGCGCAATCCAGGTCCGTCGCACCGATGGGGGCGGGTACTCGTCGCCCAAAATCTCCAGATACGACGCGACGGCGGGCGAGTCGGCCGGCAGCATGGCCCGCGTCGGTGCCCCGACGGTGAACGTCACCACCTGAATACCAGCGAAAGTCACGTCGTCTTGCTTCGTGAGCTGCGCCAGCTCGTCGAGGTTGAGGAGGTTGCCGCGGTCGGAGAACATGTTGAGGTCTGACGTGAGCTCGACGATGCCCGTCCACGATTTCCCGTCCGCGACGACCCCGATCTCGCCGTCGTGCGCATCCTTAATCTGCGTGATCTCGAGCTCCCTGAGCCACTGCGCCAGCGGCACGAGATCCTGCGGCTGGTCAGGCGCCTCAGTGAACCGCCTCCTACGCTGCCCGAACGCCCGGCGGTGAGCAATCGTGCGCGGAATCGTGCGGCCGTTCACGGGGACCGTCAACAACAACCCGACGAGCAACGTCACCCCCGCGAGCACCCACGTCCACGGCTGCTGCAGTGCGGCCAGCGCGAGTGCGACCACTGTCATGATCTGCCAGAACACCACGAGGGGAATGTGCCGCGTCGAGCGGGCGCGCAACGGCATCTGCGCTTTCGCAGCCGGAGCAGACTTCAACATGGCGTCCTTTCGAGACCGTGTCCGTGCGTAACTCTAGAGCCTGGCCGGAGCATTCACGGCACTTCCGACGTCGCTCGCGCACCGTTTGCAGGCTAATCTGGCCCCGCACCGTCAAGTAGTGAGGGTAGAAATGGCGACACGCAAGGACCTCCTCAAGGCGCAGTCGTTCACGTCGCGCCGAATGATCGCCTCGTTCATCAACCGCGACCCCGACGACCCCACGCCCCCGCTGCGCCGTGTCGGCATGGCCACCTTCGTCTCGGTCCTGCTCGGCATCGTCCTGGTGGCCGGCTACACCCTCCTCGGCCTCATCAAGCCCGGCTCGAACCCGAACTGGAAGAGCACCGGTGTCGTCATCTCCGACACCCAATCGGGCGCGCTGTTCATCTACAGCGAGGAGGGCGACATGCTCATTCCTATGGCCGACGTCGCCTCCGCCCGGTTGAAAGCCGCCAGCGAAGAGGGCGGCGGCATGCCCAACACCTCGAACGTGAAAACCGAGGCGCTGAGCGGCCTCGAGCAAGCCCCCATGGAGGGCATTCCCGGTGCTCCGCGCCAGCTCCCCGACCCGAAGAACATGACCGCCCACCCGTTGAAGATGTGCTCGACGGCACCCAATCTGGGCGGCGAGCGCTTCGTGACACTCGATTTCGACGCCCCCAACCCGGCGTCCTCCAGCTTCGCCTTCGTCGCGCAGCACTCGGACCGCTCCGAGTACCTCATCTTCGGCGGCAAGAAACACCGGCTGTGGACCGACCCGACGAACGGCGGCCTCGCCATGGTCACCGACCTGCCGCGCATCCCCGTCGGCAATGCGTGGATCGCCGCGATGCCCGAGGGTCTGCCCATCCAGCCCCTCGAAATCCAGGGCCTCGGCGACGATAACGGTCGCTGGATTTCGGGGATGGCGCGCGGCGACATCGGGCGGGCGCCGTCGCCAAACAACGAACACCAAGACCAGTACTTCGTGCAGACCGCCGAAGGCATCGTGCGCATCTCCTACCTCGACGCCGACGCGCTCATCCAGAAGTACCACCAGGGCAACGCGGGGGCGGTGCGGACGCTCAGCTCGCGCGACTTCAAGTCGATTGACCGCTTCAACCTGCCGGACCGCCGCAGCGCCGATGTACCGTGGGACCGCCCCGTCGGCCCCCCGCAGGATTCGAGCGTGGAATCCAAATCCGTGTGCGCGACGTGGACTGCCAAAAACCCGGACACCCCCACCATCAGCTACGGCGACGGCACCCCCAAGCTGCCCTCGACCTTCCGCGTGGCCGTTGGTAACGCATTCGACTACCTCGAGATGCCCACGCTGACGGGTGCACTGCTGCGCAACGCGTCGTCGAAGGAAGACGACACCGCGACGTTCCTCGTCACGGATCGCAAGAAGTACGCCATTCCTACGACGGAGGCCCGCGCCGCGCTCGGTTACAAGGACGTCACCCCCGTGCCCGTGCCGGGCGGGCTACTGTCGCAGATTCCCGACGGGCTCGCCGAAGGCACCAGCCTCTCGCTTGAGAACGTGCGCTCATTGAGTGAGCAGGGAGCCCCCGGCGGGAACTAGGCACCACCCATGCGCGTCTAGGTACTCCTACTCGATTCGGCACCAGAGTCGGGTAAATCTATTGGCAGTGACCCCCTCCGCCCGTAATGTCATACCCGACAGCACGGCAGCCCCGAGTGATTCGAAGTTGCCACCGATGCCGGATCGCACCGGCGTAACCGTCGAAGGGAATGAAATCATGGGCAACAAGTCCGTAGACCGCGCCGAAATGAACAAGGCTGCGCAGCAGATTGACACCAAGCACCAGCAGATCGTGGCGCTCCAGACGCGTCTCCGTGGCGAGATGCAGACCCTCGCCGCTTCGTGGACGGGTAAGGCTTCCACCGCCTTCCAGAACGGCTACCAGCGCTTCGATGAGGAGTACGAGAAGGTCAAGAACGGTCTCGAGCAGATCCACTCCGCGCTGACCGAGACGCACCGCGACTACAGCATCCGCGAGGATGAGAACTTGCAAGAGGCCAACAAGTTCATCGGCTCCATCTGATCTACCCGTACTTACATCACTCTTAAGGAGAATCAACAATGAGCGACGCAACCGTATACTCCCAGTCTGGCCTCCAGGAAGGCATCAGCTCCCTGAAGCGCGCCCACAAGGAACTCGTCGACATGCTCGAGACCCTCAAGGGCGAGCTCCGCACCTCGCTCGCGCAGTGGGAAGACAACGCCCGCCACGCCTACCAGGAAGTGCAGGAGCAGTGGGACCGTTCCGCTGAGCGCCAGAACGACATCATCCAGCGCATGCCCGTGCTCCTCGGCAACATCGCCGACGGCTACGACGCCACCGAGCGTTCGAACCAGTCGCGTTGGGCCTGAGTTTCAGCCAACGTTTTTACGAAAGGGTCCGGCTTCGGCCGGGCCCTTTCTTGTTGCGCTCGGGAATCGTCGACGGGCAGCCTCCGCGTTTGCGAGGCTCATTCTTGGTGGCTTGGCCACGGGCGCGTCTCGTGCTCGAGCGCGTCGGAGAGCCGACGGAGGTACTCGTCGCGTGGAATTTCCACGGCACCCAGCGTGGCGAGATGGTCGGTGAGCCATTGCACGTCGAGCAGCCTCACTCCTACGCCGCGCAATTCGTTGACGAGGCGCAGCAGCGCCACTTTCGACGCGTCGCGCCCCACGTCAGGATCGTGGAACATCGATTCGCCTGCGAACAGCCCACGGATGTGGACGCCGTACAGACCACCGGCCAGGGCGCCGTCGGGGGTCCACACTTCGACGCTGTGCGCGACGCCCGCGTCATGCAGTTGGCGGTAGCAGGTGGCGATGCGGTGGTCGATCCAGGCGCCTTCGCGCGACGGGTCGGCACAGCGCTCGAGCACGTCGGCGAAGGCAGCATCCACGGTGGTCACGTAGCGTTTCGCGGACTTTCTGAGGCTGCGCGTCACCCGCATGCCGTCGAGCGGCAACACCCCACGGCGCACCGGCGACCACCAACCCATGATTCCCTCGACCGGCATCGGGAACACCCCGGCCGCGTACGCCTCGACGGTGATGTGCGCGTCGAATTCTTCGGAGATGCCGATGAGGTCCTGGTCGGGCCAGGTCGCGGCATCGCCGAAGATGGTGCTGAGCATGCCCCCCAGTGTTGCACCGCCCCTCATCCGTGGCCACCGCGACGATGCTTGGTTCCATGTGCGAACCTTGGAGGTGGAGGAGCGCCATGGATAACAACCAACTTGCCAACGCTGAACACATGTCCGCCGACGTGTTTCATCAGATTCTCGAACTCGCCATCACTGGCAAGGGCGGGCTCGCGGGTGCCAAGACCGTCGCGAAACAACAGCTCGAAAAGGCAGGCGACCACGACGCGGCCGTGCGCGCCGTCGTGACGCAACACCTGACACTCGCGGGCGGCCAGGGATTCGCGACGAACTGGGGCGGGCTGCTGATGTCCATCGTGACGATCCCCGCGAACGTCGCCGCATCGTCGTTCGTGCAGGCCAGGATGGTGGCCGCCGTCGCGCACCTTCGCGGCTATGAGCTGGCCGATCCGCGCGTGCGTACCGCCATCTTGATGTGCATGCTCGGCCCCTCGGCCGGCCAGGCGCTCGTCGCGAAGGGTGTGCTGCCGAGTTCGCCGCTCATGGTGGCCACCGCGCCGGTGTTCGACGACAACCTCGACGGTGCCGTCGCGAAGGCCCTTCTCGAGCGGGCGCTCAGTGCCGTGGGCGGGAAACGACTCGGGCTCATGGTGCTGAAAGGGATTCCGCTGGTGGGTGGCGGCGTCGGCGCTGCCGTCGACGCTTGGACCACCAGGCACATCGCCAATCACACCCTGGCCGAACTGCCGAACCGTCGCCCGAAGTCGAAAACCTCAGCGTCCTGAGAGGTACCGACGCGTCACCCGTGGCGTCACGAGGCAGGTCACCTCGTAGGGGATCGTGCCCATGAGGTCGGCGAGTTCGTGCGTTGTGATGCGTTCATTGCCGGACGCGCCCAGCAGCACTACCTCGGTGCCCTCGGTGATCTCCGAATCTGGGCCGAGGTCGACGAGAATCTGGTCCATGCACACGCGCCCCACGACGGGGTACGAGTGCCCGTCGATGAGCACCCGCCCGCGCGAGGAGTTCAGCCGGGAGAACCCGTCGCCATACCCGACAGCGACCGTGGCGATGGTGGTGTCGCGCGGGGCGCGCCAGGTGAGCCCGTAGGAGACCCCGTCGCCTTCGTTGATGTGTTTCACGAGCGTGACGCGTGAGGTCCAGCGCGCGACGGGTTCCAGCAGCCCAGGCTCATCTCGGTTGAGGTCTGGAGCGGACCCGTACAGCGCAATGCCCGGGCGAATGGCGTTGTCATCACCCAAGTCGTGGTTCAAGATGGCGCCGGAGTTGCCCGAGTGCACCCACTGCACGTCGCACACCTGCTTCACGTCCGCGACGGCCTGGGCGAAGCGATCGTGCTGCTGTGCGGTGAACTCGCGCCCCTCCTCGACGTCGGAGACCGCATAGTGCGTCATCACGCCCTCGAGGTGGAGGTGCGGGTTGTTGGCGATGGCGACGGCGGCCGCGCGCGCTTCGTCGGGCATGACGCCGACGCGGCGCATGCCGGTGTCGATGCTGAGGTGCACCTTGGCGACCTTGTCGAGCTTGCGCGCGGCGTCGGCGATGACGTCGATGCTCCGAAGCGAGCCGACGACGAGGCTCACGTCGCCCGCAATCGCGCTCGGGAGCTCTTCGGCCAAGGCTGGGCTGAGTTTGAGCAGCATGCAACCGATCCCCGCTGCTCGCAGGGTCAGCGCCTCGTGCACGGTGGCGACACCGAAGCCCAGCACGTCTGGTTCCAGGTGCTTCGCGACGGGCACCAGGCCGTGGCCGTACGCGTCGGCCTTGACGGCGGCGATGACTGCGCGTCCTCCACCGCGGGTGCGAACAGTCTCGAGGTTACGAGCGATGGCTCGTAGGTCGACGACGAACTCAGTGGACGGCATTTTCCTATGGTAGACCTACGATTCCTGATCTCATGCTGGCGATATGAACCATGTGGGTGGCAGACTGGCCTTATGTCTAATGATCAATGGAATCAGGGCCAGAGCGGCCAGTGGCCCTCCGACCAGGACGGCAACTGGGGCGCGCAGCCCGAAGCACAACAGAGCAGCAACGAGTGGGGCCAGCAGCCGCAGGCTTCCGCGAACGAGTGGGGCCAGCAGCCGCAGGCTTCCGCGAACGAGTGGGGCCAGCAGCCGCAGGCTTCCGCGAACGAGTGGGGCCAGCAGCCGCAGGCTTCCGCGAACGAGTGGGGCCAGCAGCCGCAGCCCTCCGCCAGCGAATGGAACGCAGGCGCTGACCAGCAGGCACAGAGCTGGAACCAGCAGCCGCAGGCCTCGGCTTCCGAGTGGAACGCCGGTCAGCCGCAGCAGCAGGGCCAGGCTTGGGATCAGCAGGGCCAGCAGAACTGGAACCAGGCTCCCGGCCAGTACCAGCAGCAACAGTGGCAGAACCCGTCGCAGTCTAGCGTCGGCGGCTTGTTCAGCCTGGACTTCACGAAGTTCTCCCTGCCGCAAAGCGGCAAGCTCGTGTGGCTCATCGGCATCATCGTGATCGCCGTCGTGTGGCTGTTCGACTTCATTGCCCTGCTCACCGGCAGCGCCGCCCTGCAGTCTGGGGGCATGTTCTTCCCGGGCGGCGATCCCAAGGCGATGGACATCGTCCGCGCCCTGGTGTCCGGCCTCGCCGTGGCAGCGCTCAAGATCGTGCTGCTTCGCGTCGCCATCGAGGGCGTGATTGCCCTGGTGAAGATCGCCGAGAACGGCAAGTCCGACGAGTAATCCTCACGTTTGTTCCCACGAAGAGGGAGTCCCGACGAGGGGCTCCCTCTTTGCATTCCCGCGCGACGCCATGCCTCACGGCGGGCGTAGTTTCAGCCAGCTCGAGATCTATGAAAAACTAGAACTCGGTGCGTCGGGAAGTCTGGTCGACAACAACGTCGAACGTTCAGGAGCTCCCCTATGGCCCAGCAGTCCCGTGAAGAATTTGTGCTTTCGCGAGGGACCTACCGCGAGTACTCGCGGATCGAGAAGATGCTCACCTCGAACCGCATGGCGGGTGTGTTGCTGCTTGCCGCGACGGTCGTCGCGCTCATCTTCGCGAACAGCGGCGCCTCCGACGCGTACTTCGGGCTACGCGACAGCTACATCGGCTGGGATCTCGGCTGGCTGAACCTCAAGCTGTCCGTCGGGCACTGGGCTGCCGACGGGCTCCTCGCCATCTTCTTCTTCATGGTGGGCCTGGAGCTGAAGCGCCAGTTCGTGCTCGGTGATCTGCGCGATCCTGGCCGCGCGCTCGTCCCCGTCGCTGCCGCATTCGGTGGCGTCGCCGTGCCCGCGCTGCTGTTCGTGCTCATCAACCTTGGCAGCACCGACGGTGAGCTGCACGGTTGGGCCATCCCCGCTGCTACCGACATTGCGTTCGCAGTCGCGGTGCTGGCGATCGTCGGGCGGCATCTGCCGGCGGCGTTGCGCACGTTCCTGCTGACGCTCGCCGTTGTCGACGACCTCATCGCCATCACCATCATCGCGGTGTTCTACTCCACCGACCTCAAGCTGCACTACCTGGCCATCGCCATCATCCCCGCTGCCATCTACGCGGTGCTCGCCAACCGCTTCGAGCACTGGTTTAAGAAGTCGTACATCCCCGCCTGGATTCTGCTGTTCCCGCTGGGTGTCATCACCTGGGCGCTGTTCTACAACTCGGGTATCCACGCGACGATCGCGGGCGTCGTGCTCGCGTTCCTGGTGCCCGTCCATGCGAAATCGAAGTACGGCCCGCAGTATTCGCTGTCCGAGACGTTCGAGCACCGCTTCAACCCCATCTCCGTGATTCTCGCGGTGCCGGTGTTCGCGTTCTTCTCCGCCGGCGTGAATGTGGGCGGCTGGTCTGGCCTCGTCGAGGCTTGGAGCTCGACGGTGACCCTCGGCGTGGTGGTGGGGCTCGTCGTCGGCAAAATCATCGGCATCACCGGCACGACGTGGCTCATCACCAGGCTTCGCCACGCCAACCTCGACCCGGACATCAAGTGGATCGACCTCATCGGCATCGCGGCGGTTGCCGGCATCGGGTTCACGGTGTCGCTGCTCATTAGCGAGCTGAGCTTCCCAGGCGGCGGCGCGCTGCAAGACGACGCGAAGGTCGGTGTGCTCACCGCCTCGGTGCTCGCGACAGTGGTGGGATCGTGCGTGCTCGTGCCACGCAACAGCCGCTACAAGCGCATCGACGAGAAGGAACACGTCGACGCCAACCGCGACGGCATCCCCGACGTGTTCCCCGACGACAGCTCGAAGCAGTAGCCCCACCCCACCCGATGATTGAGCCGCCGCTGAAAGCGGCGTGTCGAAATCATCCGCAGTGTGGTTTCGATACGCGAGCTTCGCTCGCTACTCAACCACCGAGAGTAGGGCGGGCACCCCACCCCATCCGACCATCGAGTAGGCGGCGCTCCGCCCTCACCCGCCCATCGAGTAGGCCCGAAGGGCCATATCGAGATGCACCGCTCTTCACCAGACCTGCCCAGACGCAGAAGGAATGAGGGATTCCACCGTTTTCGGTGGAATCCCTCATTCCTTATCGAAGATACCCGTTGCTGTGGGCGTGGTTTCGATACGCGCCCTACGGCCGCTACTCAACCACCGGGAGCGGCGCGCTACTCAATCGCCTGGCTCCGGCCCCACTTAGCGCTAATACAGCAGGGCAGTGCTCGGGTCGCTGAGGAGGTCGCCGACATCGGTGAGGAACTTCGACCCCTCGGCGCCGTCGATGATGCGGTGGTCGAACGCGAGCGCCAGCGTGGTCACCCACCGGGGTTCGACGCGCTCGTCGGCGCCCTCGCCCACCACCCACGGGCGGCGCTTGATCGCCCCCAAGCAGAGGATGCCCGACTCGTCGCCGTGCATGATCGGCGTCCCAGTGTCGACGCCGAACACACCCACATTCGTGAGCGTGAACGTGCCACCCTGCTGGCTGGCCGGCTGGAGTTTCCCCTCCCTCGCCACCTCGACGAGCTCGTTGATGGCTCGCGCGAGTTCCAGCAGCGTCATCTGATTCGCCGACTTGATGTTGGGCACCAGCAGCCCGCGCGGGGTGGCTGCGGCGATGCCGAGGTGCACGTCGCTGTGGTAGACAATCTCCTCGCGCTCCTCATCTACCGACGCGTTCAAGCTCGGGTTGCGCCCGAGCGCCAAGCAGATTGCCTTCGCGAACAACAGCGTCGGCGAAACGCGCACGTCGGCAAACTCCCGCCGCTTCTTCAGGCGTTCGACGAAGTCCATCGTCGCGGTGACGTCGATGGTGAGCCACTCGGTGACATGCACGCGCCGATCCACCGAACGCACCAGGTTCTCCGCCGTCGCTTTACGCACTCCCTTGATGGGTTCGCGACGCTCCCCTGCCCCCGCACTCACCTGCGCCAGCGCGGCGTCGACGTCGGCCCGCGTGACGCTGCCCTGTGGGCCGGTGCCGTCGGCGGTTTTGAGGTCGACGCCCAAGTCACGCGCGTATTTGCGCACCGGGGGCTTGGCCAGCACGTCGGTGGTGGCAGCCGAAGCTTCCCGACGGCGCCTGCGCGGCGCCTGCTCTACCGCGCCGTAGCCCACGAGGGTGGGTGTGTCGTCGGAATCGTCGGCCTCCTCACTCGGCTCCGCATCGACGCCGTCGTCGATCTCGACGATGTCGGTGCCCACCTCCACTTCCGCGCCTTCGTCGACGAGCAGCGCCGTGATGCGCCCCGCATACGGCGAAGGGAGCTCGACGATGGACTTCGCGGTCTCGATCTCGACGAGCACCGTGTTGACCTGCACCTTGTCGCCCACGGCGACCCGCCACTGCACGATCTCGGCGTCCGTGAGGCCTTCTCCGGCGTCGGGCAATTTATATGTCTTCATCATTGGTGCTCCTCAGTAGGCCAGTGATTGGTCGACGGCGGTGAGAATGCGGTCGACGCCCGGCAAGAATTGGCTTTCGACGCGGGCGGGTGGGTACGGGATGTCGTAGCCCGCGACGCGCAGCACGGGCGACTCCATGACGTAGAACAGCGCCTCGTGCAGGCGCGCGGCGATCTCGGCGCCGAGCCCAAGGCTCAAGTGCGCTTCGTGCACGACGATCGCCCGCTTGGTGCGCTCCACAGATTCCATGACGGCGTCCCAATCCACCGGGCTGATGGTGCGCAGGTCGAGGACCTCCAGGTTTCGGCCCTCGTCAGCGGCGACGGTGGCAGCGTCGAGGCAGGTTGACACCGTCGGCCCGTAGCCGATGAGGGTGGCGTCTGCCCCGTCGCGCACGATGTTCGCGGCGTGCAGCTCGGCCGGCGGGGCGTCTGGCTCCACCTCGCCTTTCACCTGGTAGCGGCGTTTGGGTTCGAGGAAGATGACGGGGTCGTCGGAGCGGATGGCCTGCTGGATCATCCAGTACGCGTCGTTCGGGGTCGACGGCGCCACCACCTTGAGCCCGGGAGTGTGCGCAAAGTACGCCTCGGGCGATTCGGAGTGGTGCTCCACCGAGCCGATGCCGCCACCGAAGGGAATGCGGATCACGACGGGCATCGGCACCCGCCCGCCGGTTCGGCCATGCAGACGTGCCAGCTGCGAGACGATCTGCGAAAACGCGGGGTAGGTGAACCCGTCGAATTGCATCTCCACCACCGGTCGATATCCGCGCATGGCGAGTCCGATCGCGGTGCCGACGATGCCCGATTCAGCCAGCGGCGAGTCGAGGACGCGATGCTCGCCGAAGTCGCGCTGCAGATGCTCGGTGACGCGGAATACCCCACCGAGTTTCCCGATGTCTTCGCCTGCCAGCAGCACTTTCGGGTCAGATTCGAGTGCGCGACGAAGCCCCGCGTTGAGGGCTTTGACCATGCTCAGCTTCGACATCAGGCCACCTCGTACTCCGCAGCGAAGCGAGCAAACTCGCGCTGCTGCTCAGCCAGTTCGGCCGTGGGCTCGGCGTAGCAGCGCTCGAAAAGCTCCTCCATCGTGACGTCGCTCAGCTGGGCGATAGCAGCGCGCGTCTCGGCGCCCAAGTCATCGGCCTCCCGCTCCAATTCGGCGAGGTAGGCGTCGTCGATTTCGTCGACGCTTCGCAGGTATGCGACGACCCTGTCGATTGGGTCTCGCTCTCGCCAGGCTGCATCCTCGTCGCGGCCGCGGTACTTCGTCGGGTCGTCCGCCGTCGTGTGGGCGCCCATGCGGTAGGTGTACGCCTCGACGAGCGTCGGCCCCTCACCGCGCCTCGCGCGCTCCAGCGCCCACCTGGACACAGCCTCGACGGCAAGCACGTCGTTGCCGTCGACGCGCACACCGGGAAACCCGAAGCCGCTCGCACGCTCGAATAACGGAACGCGGGACTGCAACGACGTCGGCTCCGAGATCGCCCACTGGTTGTTCTGGCAGAAGAACACGACGGGCGCGTTGTAGCTCGCGGCAAACACGTAGGCCTCGTTCACGTCTCCCTGCGACGATGCACCGTCGCCGTGGAACACCATGGCGGCCTCGTTAGCGCTGGGGTCAGCGTTGCCTACCGCGCCGTCGAAGCGCAGCCCCATGGCATATCCGACGGCGTGTAGCGCCTGCGCGCCGATCACGAGCGTGTAGGTGCGGAAGCGGTGCTGCATGTCCCAGTGGCCCGCGTCGCAGCCTCGGAAGAACGCGAGCATCTGCTCCATGGGGAAGCCAAGCGCGAGGGCCATCGCGTGCTCTCGGTATGACGGAAAGACGTGGTCGCCCGGTGCAAGTGCCCTTGCCGCGCCGATTTGGGCGGCCTCTTGGCCGAGCTGCGGGGGCCACAGCCCGAGCTCGCCGTGGCGCTGCAGGGCCGTGGCTTCCGCGTCGAAACGGCGCCCCAGCCACATGTCGCGCAGGCTGGCGCGCAGATCGTCGGCGGTGCCCTCCCAAGAGAAATCGGGATGCTCTCGTCGGGCACCGTCGGGGGTCAGCAGTTGCACCATTGGGTTGTGCACGCGGATCCTCTTTCTGAAGTTACGGAAACGTAGCTTACGCAAGCGTAGGCAGCGACAAGGCCATCGCGTGATGGAGGAAATGTACAAAGCAACGCCGCGCACATTGGAAGCTCGCTTCCTGGGCGACGGCAGCCAACCGCGTGCTTTCCACAAGATGAATTCTTGGCAAACTACTTGATTTCGATGCGCGATTTATAGTTCGCTCGGTACGTGACCCGCGCGCGCGGGTGCCCGAACCATCCCCAGGAGATAATTGTATGTCCAAGTTGTCCCGCCCGATTGCTGGGCTGGCGGCAGCCGCGATTGGCATGACCGGTGCGATCGTCACCGGTGGTGCACCGCAGGTTGCCTCCGCCGCTCCGACTGAATGCACCACGGCAGAAACCGTTCACCTGCTCTCGTTCAACGACTTCCACGGCCGCGTCGAGGGCGCCGCCCAGCTGTTCACCCCCGTCGAGCAGCTGCGCAAGAGCGCCGGTGAGGACAAGGTGCTCCTGGTGTCGAACGGCGACAGCATCGGCGGCTCCACCTTCGTCTCGGCGGTCTCCAACGACCAGCCCACCCTCGACGTGCTGAACGCAGCCGGCCTCGAGGCCTCCGCCACCGGCAACCACGAGTTCGACAAGGGCTTCGACGACCTCGCCGGTCGCGTCGCCCCCGCGTCGAAGTTCCCCTACCTGGGTGCGAACGTCGTGACGAAGGGCACCAGTGAGGTGGCCCCGCCCGTCAAGGCGTACGAGGTGTTCGAGAAGGGTGGCGCGAAGATCGCCGTCGTCGGTGCGGTGACCGGTGACCTTCCGTCGCTGGTGTCGCCGTCGGGCATCTCCAAGGTGGACATCAAGGACCCCGTCGAGAGCGTCAACGCCATCGCCAAGCAGCTCAAGGACGGCGACGAGTCCAACGGCGAGGCTGACATCGTCATCGCGAATATCCATGAGGGCAGCCCCGACACGAAGGCCGGCGCGGACACCGCGAAGTCCTCGCCAAACTTCGGCAAGATGTACAACGGCCTCGACGCCTCCGTCGACGCTGTGATTAACGGCCACACCCACACGCCGTACCTGTCGACGACCGCGAAGGGCCAGCCCATCGTGCAGGCCGACGCGTACGCCAAGAACCTGGTGCAGTTGGACCTCAACGTCGACGCCAACGGAGCGCTGTGCTCGACTGAATCCAAGAAGATCGATGCGGCTGAAGAGGCTGACGCTGCACTGCCGCGCATCGAAACGATCAACACGATCGTCGCTGCCGCGAAGGAAACTGCCACGGTGAAGGGCAGCGAGGTTGTGGGCAAGGCCACCGAGGCCATCTCCACCCCTGGCGCCGGCGGTTCCGGCACCCGCGACCAGGAGTCGCCGATGACCAACATGGTTGCCCAGATGTTCTACGACACGATGAGCAACGGCAACGACGAGTTCATCGGCATCCAGAACCCGGGCGGCACCCGCGATTCCTTCGACAAGGGCGACATCACCTACGAAGAAGCTGCGCTCGTCCTCCCGTTCGCGAACTCGCTGAACACCACGGAGATCACTGGCGCTCAGTTCATCCAGGTGCTGAATCAGCAGTGGCAGCGCGACGACAAGGGCGAAGTGCCGAGCCGCCCCTACCTGGCGCTCGGTCTGTCCAAGAACGTGACCTACACCTACGATGAGTCGCTGCCCGAGGGCCAGCGCATCACCGGCGTGTGGATCAACGGCAAGCCGATCGACGAAGACAAGATGTACACCGTCGGTTCCGGCTCGTTCCTCATCTCTGGCGGCGACAACTTCCGTGCCTTCCAGGGTGGCCAGAACACTAGGGACGCGGGCCTCGTCGACCTCACCACCTGGGTGGACTGGCTGAAGGAGCAGAAGGAAGTGTCGCCTGACTACACCAAACGCGGCGTGTCCGTCACCGACGTGCCGGAGAGCTTCACCCCCGGCCAGGCCGGCACCGTGAAACTGGGCGCCGCTGGTGAGGTGTACAAGGGCAACCTCGACATGCTCCTCGACGCGGATAACCCCAAGGTCTCCCCGCAGCTCGCGAACAAGACCGTGAAGGCCTTCCTCGGCGAGACGCAGATCGGTGAGGGCACCGTCGCCGACGGTGTTGGCGAGGTTTCGCTCACGTTCCCCGAGGGCACCGAAGCGGGCATGCAGACTGTGCGCTTCGTCGTCGATCCGTCGGGCACCGAGGTGCGCTACGACGTGAACGTCGCCGCATCGGAAGGCTCCGACGACACTGAGGGCGAAGATTCCTCCGATAAGCCGGGCAAGGGCGAAGACTCCCCGCGGAAGCCTGGCAAGGACCACAGGCCCAACCTGCCCAGCACCGGTGTCTGATGCCGTAGCAATCACTCACTGACAGCGGGAGGCCCGGAGGAGCACTGTGTTCCTCCGGGCCTCCCGCTGTCTGCCCGCGCGGTGCGCGTCGGGTTTAGTCGCCAGCGAGTGTTGCAACGAGCACAGCCTTGATGGTGTGCATGCGGTTCTCGGCCTGGTCGAACACGATGCTCGCCTCGGACTCGAACACGTCGTGGGTGACCTCGAGCCCTTCGAGGCCAAACTGCTCGTGGATGGAGCGTCCGACGGCGGTCTCGAGGTCGTGGAATGCCGGCAGGCAGTGCATGAACTTCACATCCGGGTTGCCGGTGGCCTCCAACACCTCGCGGTTGACCTGGTAGGGGCGCAGCAGGTCGATCCGCTCCGCCCACACCTCCTTGGGCTCGCCGAGCGAGACCCACACGTCGGTGTAGAGGAAATCGGCGCCCCGCACGCCGACGGTGACATCGTCGGTGATGGTGATCCGACCGCCGGTCTGCTCAGCGATCTCGCGGGCGCGAGTGACCACGTCGGGTGTGTTCTGCTGCGACGGTGGGGCCACCATCCGCACATCCATGCCCATCATCGCGCCCGAGATGAGCAGCGAATTGCCGACGTTGTTGCGGGCGTCGCCGAGGAACGCGAAGGCGATGTCGCTCAGGGGCTTGGGTGAGTGCTCGCGCATGGTGAGTTGGTCGGCGAGCATCTGCGTGGGGTGCCAATCGTCGGTGAGGCCGTTGTAGACGGGCACTCCGGCGTGGGCGGCGAGCGTCTCGACGTCGCGCTGCGCGGAGCCGCGGAACTCGATGCCGTCGTACCATCTGCCGAGCACGCGCGCGGTATCGGCGGCCGATTCCTTGTGCCCGATCTGCGAACCCGCCGGGTCGAGGTAGGTGGTGTGCCCACCCTGCTCGGCCATGGCAACCTCAAAGGCGCAGCGGGTGCGCGTCGAGGTTTTCTCGAACAGCAGCGCGACGGATTTGCCGACGAGTCGCTGCCGCTCTCGCCCGTCGCGGCGTGCAGCTTTCAGCTCGGCGGCGAGCTGCAGCAGATGGAGCCACTCGTCGGGTGTGAAGTCGAGTTCTTTGAGAAACGATCGGCCTTGTAGCATCATGCTCGCCAGTCTTCCAGACCTAGGGGCCCGACGCGGTAGACTTCCGCCATGCAGATCTTGGTGGTGGATGACGATCAGGCCGTCCGCGATTCCTTGGCGCGCTCACTTTCATACACGGGCAGCGAAGTGCAGACCGCGTCGGATGGCATCGAGGCGCTCGCAAAGCTTGCCTCATACACTCCCGACGCCATCATTATGGACGTGATGATGCCGCGCCTCGACGGGCTCGAGGCGACGAAGATGCTGCGCGATTCCGGCAACGACGTCCCCATCCTCATCCTCACCGCCCGCGACGCCGTGGGTGACCGCGTCGACGGCCTCGACGCCGGCGCCGACGACTACATGGTCAAGCCGTTCGCGCTCGACGAGCTCCTGGCCCGACTGCGCGCGCTGACCCGTCGCGCGAAGCCCCACTCAGAGAACGAATCGAGCACGCTGCAGTTCCAAGACCTGGTGCTCGACCCGCAGCACCGCGAGGTCACCCGCGCAGGCCAGCACATCTCGCTCACCCGCACCGAGTTCGCGCTGCTGAACGTGTTCATGGAACACCCGCGCAAGGTGCTCGAACGCAACACCCTCCTCAACGAGGTGTGGGGGTTCGAGTTCCCCACCACCGCCAACTCTCTCGAGGTCTACATCGGCTACCTTCGCCGCAAGACGGAGATCAACGGCTTGCCCCGACTCATCCACACCGTCCGCGGGATCGGGTATGTCCTGCGTGAAACTGCCCCGTGATCGGAAGCTGGTGGATTCAGGCTCGCCGTGAGATCGGCAGGCTCGTCTCGGGCCAGTCGTTGCAGTGGCGGCTCGCGGCGCTCACGGGGGCGTCGGTGGCGGTGTCGGTGGTGCTCGTCGGTGCTACCGGCTTCATGATTACCCGTTGGTCGCTGTTCGATCAGCTCGACCGCGATCTCACCCGCACAGCCCAACAGGCGGCGAGCGTGCTCGCCTCCGACATGGACAACCTCGACACCCTCACCCCCGAGGCGCTCGGCACGTCCGGCGGGTCGCTGCTGTCAGTGGTGTCCGCCGATGGTCACCAAAACCAGCCGGCGTCGCAGACCGTCGAGATTCCAAGAGACAACGCCGCCATCGCGATAGCCCGCCTCCAGGCAGAAACCCACGAACGCACGGTGCTCGCCGAAGGCACCGAGTACCGAGCCGTGACCGTGCCGTTTTCAGTCACGACGGAGCGCAACGTCGAGTATTACTCCGTCACCTATGCACGCCCGACGGAGACCGTGCGCGACACCCTTCAGTCGCTGTGGCTCGTGATGCTCGTCACCGGTTCGCTCGGCATCCTCGCCACGACGGGAACTGCGTTCTGGGCGGCCCGCGCCGTGTTGGCTCCGGTTAGACGGTTGTCCAACGCAGTGAAGAACGTCACCCAAACCGACCAGCTGAACCCCATCCGCATCTACGGCCGTGACGACCTCGGCGAACTCACGCAGTCGTTCAACACGATGCTGAAGTCGTTGCAGCAATCACGCGAGCAGCAGCGACAGCTCATTGCCGACGCTGGGCATGAACTCCGTACGCCGCTCACGTCCATGCGCACCAACGTGGAGTTGCTCGTCGCAGATGAGCATTCCGGCATGCTGCCGCCGGGCGCGAGGGGGCAGATTCTGAATGACGTCGCCGCGCAGCTGGGCGAGTTCAGTGCGCTGGTGGGCGATCTCGTCGCACTCACTCGTGACGACGGCAACCAGCGCCCGCATGAACCCATCGTGCTCGCCGACGTGGTGCACGCCTCCGTGCAGCGCGCTCAGCGTCGGGGCCCCGGCATGATGTTCGACGTGAACACCGACCACTCGGAGGTCATGGGCGACGCGTCGACCCTCGAGCGCGCCATCACCAACCTGCTCGACAACGCCGTGAAGTTCTCCCCCAACGGCGGCACCATCCATGTGCGGCTCAGCGACGGTGTGCTCACTGTGATCGACCAGGGCCCGGGCATCGCGGAGGAGGACCTCCCGCACATCTTCGACCGCTTCTACCGCTCCGACCGTTCGCGCAACACCCCTGGCACCGGGCTCGGCCTCTCCATCGTCATGCACACCGTCGAGGCACACGGCGGCACCATCAAAGCCGCCAACCACCCGGACGGCGGCGCCGAGTTCACCCTAAGGCTCCCCCTCCTCGAACAATCCGACGACACCTCGACGCCATCCGTCGGCGAGTAGGGCCTCAGGCCTGTCTTGAGACTCCGCACCACCTCGGCCATCGAGTAGGGCCGCACCCTCACCCGACCATCGAGTAGCGCCGAAGGCGCGTATCGAGATGCACCGAGAGAAAACTTCAAAATCCGTACGCAGATTGATCAAACCCTCTGATTTTGGGGGGTTAAGCGAATCTGCGTACGGATTATGAAGTTTCGTGCTGGGTTTCGATACGCGAGCTGCGCTCGCTACTCAACCATCGAGCCTGGCCCGGTTTCGACACGCTCGCTTCGCTCGCCACTCAATCGTCGGACAGCGCGAGCAGCTCCAGCGGCCGCGCCTTGACCCTCAGCTCGCCTGCGCTGTCGGGATGGAGAGGCAAGTCGACTATCCCTGTCAGCTCTTTCGGACCACGTCCGCCGTCCTCAATGGGTTCGGTGGAGACGTGGTGCCAGTAATCAACGCCGACGGATACAGGCAGGGGCTGGAGGTGTCGTCGGGGATGCTTGTCCGTACATGGATGGCGTCGAGTTGTCCGGGTGTGAGAGGGAGAACTCCACGCTGAAGTATCCCCCAGGGGCAAGGCCTCGTGACAGCCCTCTGCTCAGATGGGGGTGCCGTCGAGGTGGAAACGGACGTCGGGCTTGCCCGGTGTGCCGAGGGTCCAGCGCTCGCCGGGCATCAGCATGTGCCACGGCATCGGCCGCCCGGCCGTGCCCCAGATCCGGTCGACGATGTTGGGGTCGAGGGCGCTCTGCGGCTGCCGGGCTGGGGGCTCCTTGTCTTGGCACCCGGTGGTGAGTGCCGGGGCACGATGGCTGAGAGTGATCGTCGGGTAGCAGGGCTTGCCGGTGAACGTTGTGCCCGATGCGCCGGCGAGGGAAAGCTGGATGCGGGGCCCATCCGATTCGAGCATGACATCGGCGACATCGTCGTCGGGGGCGAGGGTGCGCAGGAGTGCGGATGCGCGCCCCATGAGCTCCCCGGGTGTGGTGCCAGCGAGGGGCTGGATGGGCTCGCCGTCGACGTACTCGGCGACGAACTCTTCCCCGCAGCGGGTGATGACCTGTGCATGATCGTGGGGCAGAGCGACGAATATCACCACGAGGGGGCTGTCACACGTCGTCGCAGAGTAGGCTGCGCTGAACAGGGTGTCATCGACATCGCTAACCGGCACCGTGAAGCTGGCGGTGGTGGCGGCGGTGTGCGGCTCGGGAAGGGTCGCAATGTTGCCGCCGTTGGTGCGACTCACCTCGACGAGCTGGTCCCCGACGCGGAACGCCGCTCGCACGACGCGGTCAGGCTGCTCATCCACCACGACGACGCGGTGCACGGCGTCGGAACCCACATGCTGGGCCATCACCTGCAGCGTTTCACTGACCGTGGGCGATGGCTCGCCCCCGACCTGGCAGGCCGCCAGCACCAACATCGCCAGGGCAGGAAGTAAGCGTCGGACGTGGGTCATGCGGAAACTCTGTCCGTGCGCTGGACCGGCCACAACGCCGACTGCAGGGCCGGTCCACACCTCGCGAGCGCAGTCAAAGTGGGCTCGGGAACTGAAATCATCAGTGGTCGAACTCTCCCAAAGAGCCGGGGGTGATGGCCGGCCACTTGGTCACTTGTGCGTTATCGCAAATGCCGACAATGAGGTCCGTGACTGCCTGATCAGCCAGCTCTTCCAGCTTCTCCTTGTGTTCCTCGATGGTTTTCTTCTCGTGCTCCATCAATTCGTTGTACAGCATCTGCACGGGGGACGTCCAGGACAACTGATCGAACCCCAAGATCTGTGTGCCCCATCTCTGGGTCGACTCCACGCGAGCCTCGTAGGCATTGCAGAAGGCCTGCATCAGCTCGTTGGTATCGTTCGCGAGGGCAACGTTTGCAGTTTGAAGTGAGTCTGAGCTCTCCCTAAGTCTGGTGAATGTGCTCGACTGCTCATGGACGGTCTGATGATAGGCATCGGCGCCAGCGCCTACCCACGGCCCATTCTCCGTACGACCGCCGGTGTCGGTGGCTCCTCGAATATTGTTCATCATCGTCTGTGCAGCATTTTCGCCGCGATTGGCCATCTCGCTGACATCTTCCAGGATGGCATTTTGGGCGCCAAGAACCTCGGGGATTTTTGCCATCGCCTCGGTGTCGTCCTTGGTCAAAGCGAACAGTGTATCCGTAATATTTTCACTGTCTCGGTGGATCTCGATAACAGAACGAACGGGACCACTCCGGGTCTTGCGCACATCCTCAATCACGACGTTGTTGATGTCGAAGCCTTTCCAGAAGCTCCACCATTGAACATTTACGCGCTGCATGCGATTGAACCGATATTGCGGAACCCCCTCGCCGACTTGCGGATCCCAGCAGTCATCTTTGTCTTGATTGATCCACTCCAACGTAGCCGGTTTTCCGGAGACTTGATCCCTGACCAACAGGTACCATGTATAGCCCATGAGGCCCTCATAATGGTTGTTTAGGTCGAACATCATGGACGAGACCTTGTCCGCGGCGTCACGGATCTCCTGCCCCATCTTTTGCAGTTCATCGCTGGTCGTCGTCACATCTGCTCCAGTTTCTTTGCTAGTTCTGCACCGTACTCCTCCTGCTCAAGGTAAGCGACGCCAGTTGCTTGGATCGCATCTGCAGTCTGCTCGTAGGATTCCGTTCCTCCCTTGAGGCTCTGGCGCATGACTTCATTGAAAGAGTTGAGTTTCTCTGCGATTGTTGCCAAGCGCGTGGGGAGGCGGGTCTCTTGCCTAATGGAGGGGAGCAGGGGTGCAGCCTCGAGCCTCCTGTAGTGTCCTCGAATATCGTCAGCGAATCCGCGCCACTGACGGACTTGTGAGGAGAGCCAATCGTAATCAACTATGAGATCGCTCATGAGTACTTCTCCATAAGCTTGATGAAACGTGTGCGGGCCTTTGTGACCGGTTGGGCATACGGTGGTGCGGCGACTGCTCTACTGAGTTCCTCGCACAGAGCTTGGCGGGTGGTCTCTGCCATCCATTTCGGATCTCCTTCGAGAGCGATCAGCACACCCCCGCGCCAGCGGGCCACAAAGTGAGTTGTTCGAAATTCCTCGTCGGTAGTCTCAAGCTGCGCCTCCGCTCGTGCCTCCCTGAGGGAAGCGTTGAACTCGCGTAGTTCGGAAATTGGAATCTTCGTCAAGTCGATCTTGTCAGTCCACGCCAAAGGGGGTGATCCGATGGGTGGGACCGCCAAACGAACTTGGTTGAGGAGCCCATAGGGCATCACGTGTTCTTTCCAGTCTTGAGCTACCCGGACCCACACCACTCGCCCATCTTCAACCTCTAGCTCGACGAGGGCCGGGCAGGTGGGAACTCCTCCAATAGTGCGCGACTTCGCGATGCCATGCGTCTGAGCGTTGCAACAGTCGAGGGTCAGTTGACGCGAGCAGTCGCGTCTGTGAAGTTGCCGAGTGTGGTTCAGAGGTGACTCGTAGTGTCGGCTGATCTCTCGCAGGGAACGGAACGCCCTTCAAATCGCGCAACACCCCCGGCACCGGGCTCGGGCTCTCCATCGTCGTGCACACCGTCGAGGCACACGGCGGCAGTATCAAGGCCGACAACCACCCCGGCGGCGGCGCCGAGTTCACACTGAAGCTTCCGCTCCTCGAAGCATCGGACGACGCCTCCGCGCCGTCCGTCGAGTAGCTCGGAAGGCGCGTATCGAGATGCGCCGAGAGAAAAACTTCATAATCCGTACGCAGATTCGCTTAACCCCCCAAAATCAGAGGGTTTGATCAATCTGCGTACGGATTTTGAAGTTTCGTGCTGGGTTTCGATGCGCCCGCTTCGCGGGCTACTCAACCACCGGGCAGGCAAACGCCCCTCATACTGGAACCACTCGCAGTGGATGCTGCCCTGCTCGTCAGCTCATCGTCCTGAAGATGATCACAGCCGCGTTATCATGCAGCCATGAAGTACGGCGACAAGATCAAGACCCGACGCACAGCGCTCGGATGGTCACAGCGCCGTTTGGCCAAGGAATCTGGGGTTCTGCAACCTCTCATCTCAGCGATCGAGTCCGGTCGTCGAGTCGGTAGCTCCAGCACTCACAATGCACTGGAAGCGGCCCTCGAAGTCAGGCCATCACGCATACTGGCAACGCGCCGTGATGCAGTGCTCGCTGCCCTCGAACGTCATGGATGCACCTCACCTATTCTGTTCGGATCCGTCGCTCAAGGAACGGATACTCCACATTCCGACATCGACATCCTCGTCACATTCCCCGACGAGGTGGGGATCACCGACCTCCTGGAGCTGGAAGAGACCCTCACCGAAATCCTGACAGTGCCCGTTGACCTCGTCTCCTCGGGATCCGGCGGGCGTGTTGTCGAACGCGCACTTGCTGAAGGTATGCGACTGTGAACCCAACGAGCGACGATCCGCGCATTCAACTCTGGCTGGACGATTTGTCAGGCTTCATTGCCGACGCCGCCTACCTAGTCACGCTTGGACGCGACGCCTACCTGGCTGACACTCCCCAGGGTCGTCTATTGCGAAACGCAGGCGAGCGCCTTCTCATCAAGGTAGCGACGGTTATGGAGCGCCTCCCGGATGAGTTCAAAAATGAGTATCCCGACATTGCTTGGCGACAGATTGGGAGGATGCGCAATCTCGTCGCGCATCATTACGACAAAGTCAACCACGACCTCATGTTCATAACACTCCAACGAGAAATTCCAGATCTAGGCGCCAAGCTCGCCTTACCCGACGATCCGCACCCAGCGACGAAGTAGCCGAGCGCGGTGGGTTTCGATACGCCGCCTTCGGCGGCTACTCAACCACCGGAGAGATTGCACTGCGCGTACCCCGACCATCGAGTAGGTAGGGGCCACAGCTAACTCGATATCCACACGCGTTTGCTGAAAAGGGCGTTTTTGGGCGTTTTGGAGAAACGCGTGTGGATATCGGGTTAGCTCCCGGCTCGGAGGGGCTTCGGCCCGGTCTCGCCCAGACCATCGGGTAGCGCAGAGTCAGTCCAGGTTGACGCCCAGGCGCTCGAAGGCGTCTTGAAACACAGTCACGCCTTCCAAACCCGGGAATTTCGCGACGCGGTGGTCCAGGTTCTCGATGATCTTGCGCTGCCCTTCGAACAGCGTCCCCATCACCGCGCGCACTTCGTCGTCGCCCATGATGCTCGTGCCCACTGGCTTCCACGCCTTCGTGAGGGTCAGTTTGACGAGCTGCTTCGCCCGGTCCGATTCCTCCATCTTCTTGATCGCCTGCGTGGTGTAGAAGGCGACGTGGCGAGTTTCCTGCTGCGCGATGCGCATGAGCAGCGGGCTGAGCGTCGGGTGATCGGTCATGTCGGCCATCCGACGGTACGCTGCGACAGCGGAGAGCTCGTTCGTCGCGCCCCACGACATGTGCACCGCGACGAAGTCGTCGCCAATGAAATTCGTTGGCCACGACTGCTTCAGCGGACCCAACGCATCTTGCCACCCAAGCTTCACACGCTTGGCCTTGATCTCGTCGTAGTCGACGATGATGCCGTGCTCGCGTAACACCGCAGCCAGCGCTTCGCCGTGCCAGAATTCCTCCCGGTTCCACATCGCCATAAACCCTGCGGCTTCGGGCTTCTTCCTCGATGGTGACACCAGCAGGTCTCTCAGGTAGCACGACGTGTGGTACTCCACGTCGCACATGTAGCGGATGACGCGCAGCATGGATGCGTCGAGGGGTTGGCGCTTGAACGTCGTGAAGTCGAGGTCGTCGAATTGGACGGCGACGGATGTTTCGGTGAATTTCTCGAAGTCGAATGCCATGTCACTCGCCTCGGTGTTGGACTAGACGAAGGGCGCGGGTCATGGGGAGCGGATTGCCCGGCAGCAGTTGACCGATGGCCTCGTCGGACGACCGCACGTCGAGCCTGGATTCCGGGGTGCGGAAGATGCTTCGGATGGCGCGGCGCTCGTCGGGGTCGGGCACGCCGTCGGGGCGCATGGGCACCCAGCGCCATAGGTGCAGCTGGGCGCTGCGCAGCTCCGGGGTGGAGCGGCGGATGCGGGCCGCGGCTTCTTGTTGGAAGAAATCGACGAAGTCCGCGCGGCGCAGCAATATCTGGCGGAAGACGGCGGCGACGGATGCGTCGACGCGGGGGGTGAGCGCACGATAGGCAGCCGCCATGGCCCCTTCGTGGACGGCCATGCGGGCCATGTGGCCGGCGGACATCGGTTCGCGGACGAGCAATGTCGAGAGGCTGGCGAGGGTGGGGAGCAGGTAGTCGACGTAGAGGCTGTGCGCGGCGCCTACCAGCTGGAATCCCGGCATGGCCGGGCCGGGGCAGCCGTCGGCTTGGAGTACATCGGAAAGAGCCTTGGCAATCCAGTAGCGCTCATATGCCCAGGTGGCGAGGAACGCGGTGATCCGGGCTTCGCGCCCCGTCCACGACGAGAGCATGGCGCGCATGTCACCGATTGCCGAGGCTTCGACGCGCCACAGGTACTCGAGGTCTTGATGCAAGACGGGATCCAGGCGCAGCTCGCCGACGTCGACATCGATCTTCGGTCGAGCGCGCTTGGTGTATGCGGCGACGTCGAAATCCGTAGTTACAACGCGCATCGACGCGTCGAAGTACAAGCGTCCGTTTCTGTACCCCGGGGGATGGTTTACGGTGGGCTGCATCGTCTGACCACTCCTTGCGCGAAGTCTGGCTGACTAGCCGTAGTGGCAGCGTAGTACCCCGCGAGGTTGCATTCACGCAGCGCCCACACCTGACCGAGGTTTTCCACAGAGTTATCCACGAGTTGTGCACAACTCACATCCATGTAATTTCCGTCGGTGTTCCCTCTGAGCCCACTCTGTCCGGAACCAGACACGGGGTTGAAATCCCTAGTCAGACGGCGGTCGCTGGCCAGAAACCCCGAAAAATCGCCCCGCTCCTCCTCGCGCGCGAGGTTCGTGGCCCAACTTGCTCCTTAGGATCGATCATGCGTCCGGACAACAGAATTTGGGGCCTTGCCCCGACTCCCAGCAACCACCTCTGAGTAAGGAATCCGCGTGAAAACTACACGAACTCGAGTGGCGTCCGCCATCGTGGCGGCCCTGGCGATCGTCGCCTCCATCATCACCACACCCGGCATGGCACAGGCTGCCGACAACAACAAGGTGGCCTTCGACTACTTCGTGAACAAGGGCCTGACAAAGGAGCAGGCCGCTGGCGTCGTCGGCAACCTCATGCAGGAGGCCGGCGATCCCATCAACCCCCGCGCCACCCAGTCGCCTGGCCCCGGTCGCGGCATCGCGCAGTGGAGCGTCGGTGAGCGCTGGGCCGTCCTGCAGCAGTTTGCCGCCAACCAAGGGCGCGACCCCTGGTCGCTCGACCTCCAGCTCGACTTCATCTGGCATGAATTCGAGACCACCGAGTCCTTCGCATTCCAGCATCTGAAGGGGACGAACACCGTCGTCGACGCCACCCTTTCCTTCAGCGGCAAGTTCGAGCGCTGCGGGGACTGCCACAATGACACCCGCATCGCCTACGCCCAGCGCATCTACGGCACCTACGCCGGCGGCGCCCCTGCACCTGACCCTGGTCCTGCACCGCAGCCGGGTGCCGCACAGGGCTCCACCACGGACTTCGTGAATCTCCGCACTGCCCCGAATTTCGGCGGCAACGTGCTCACCGCGATCCCCGGCGGCGTCACCCTCGGTATCCAATGCCAGGTGCGCGGCGACAATGTCAGCGGCACGTACAACTCCGACTGGTGGGCCAAGGTGACCTACAACGGCCAGACCGGTTACGCGTCGCGGGCCTACATCCGAGTTGGCCTCGACCAGCCGGCCGTACCCTCCTGCTAACCACCCCCACACGCGAGGGCCGCACACCGACGTGGATGTGCGGCCCTCAGCTGTGTCCAGGAGTGCTTGCGATGGGTCAGTCGTTGCGACGCTCACTCGTCGCGAGCAGACGGTGGTACAGCGGGTGGCTCGCCAGCAGCGACGCGGCCGCCAGCAGCAGACCGACGATCAGCACGGTGCCAATCATGAGCATGCCGGAGTCGCTCTCCACGCCCATCTTCGTCGCGAAGTTGTACATCGGGAGCGCCATCGCCATGCCAAGCACCGCACCCAGCACCACACCGAGGGCCAGCGGACCGAACGTTTCCAGCCACATCGTCTTGAGGCTGAAGGCCGACGGGGCGCCCATCCGCCGCAGCGCCTGCGACTGCTCGGCGCGCTCGATCGTCGCGGAGGCCTGCGTGATAAGCATCGACGTGGCAGTCAGCACAAACCCCACGGCCAGCGTGATGATGACGCCCTTGGTGAAGTCGAGCTGCGACTCCTCGACGAAGGTGCGGGTTGCGGAGCCTTTCTCTCCCTCGGGGTCGAGCTGGAATGGCATCAGAGCCATGAACCCACCGATGAACGACAGCAGCGCCACCCCGGAGACGCGTCGCCACGTGGCGCCAGGGTCTGCGGCGATGCGGCGGGCCGCCCACTTCGACGACGGCCACGGCAGCTTCGCCCACAGCTTGGCTTCCACCTGCAGAATCCAGGGCGCCACCAGGTTGATGCCCAGCACGACGGCGACAATGGCGGCTGCGAACATCATGGCCGGCCCCACATCGCCCCTTGGGTTGAAGGAGCTCGCCACCTGACCGGAGACAGCCAGCAGCACCACGAACACGATGGCTCGAATCCACGACAGCGCGGGTTTATTCGCCCGACGGGACACCCCCAGCGGGGAGATCCGCACCTGCCGCAACCCTCGCCAGGCAGCGAACAGGCCCACGAGCAGGAGCGCGAGGAGCACCGTCGCGAACAGCCACGCCGGCAGCAGCATCTCGTCGAAGGACAGCGGCACGGCCTGCATCGTCAGGTTGCCCCACAGCGGCAACGTCGCAACGTAGATCACGGAGCCCAGCACGCCGCCGATGATGGCCTGGATGGTGGCGTCCAGCAGCGACATTTTCACCACCTCACCGCTGCTCAGCCCCATGAGGCGCAGCACGGCGAGACGACGCTCCCGGCCACGCGCGCCCAGCACGGCCGCGCCGGCGGCGAGGTTGACCGTCGCGGGAATCAGGAGGGCGCAGGCGATGCAGGCAAGAACGACGTAGAACCCGAGCACGGTACCGAAGGTTGCGTCCTCCGCCAGCACCTGGGCGTGGAGCCCCGCCAGGTGCTGCGAGCGATTCCAGAACGCCCACGTGCCGCCCGCGACGGTGAGCGCCAGCGCCGCGGCGATGGTGTACGCCAGGATGCCGGCAAGGTAGAGCAGGCCCTCGCCCTCGCGCGTGCGGAAGCGAGCGGCGGTGAGCTGGATGGTGAGCGACGCCAACCCCGTGGCTGGCTTGTGCGCGCTCCGAGCGGCGGTGGGTTGAGCGGTAGCGACAGACATCACACGGTCTCCTTTCGGGCGTTGAGCGGGCTGTCGGCGTGAACCAAGCCGTCGCGGATCTCCACGAGCCTGGAGCACCAGCGAGCGACGCCGAGATCATGCGTGACAAGCACCAACGCGGCGCCACTCATCGATATCGACGTGGTGAGCAGCTGCATCATCTCGTGCCCGGTGGCCTGATCGAGCGCGCCGGAGGGCTCGTCGGCGAACACCACGGCGGGCTTCCCGACGAGAGCTCGGGCAATCGCGACCCGCTGCGCCTGGCCACCCGACATTTCTGCCGGTCGACGGTTGCGTAGCTCGCCCAAGCCGAGCTGGTTGAGCACCTCGTCGGCGGCTTGCAGCGCCTTGCCGGCGCGGGTGCCGGTGAGCATGAGCGGCAGCGCGACGTTCTCGCGGGCCGGCAGCTCGGGGATGAGCTGGCCATCTTGGAAGACGAACCCGAAGTCGTGCAGGCGAACGTGGGATCGCTCCTTGTCAGGCAGCGCTGACAGCGGCTTCCCCGCGAACTGCACCTCGCCCGCGTCGGGGGCGAGCACGCCGGACAGGCAGTGCAGCAGGGTGGATTTTCCGGAGCCCGACGGGCCCATGATGGCGACGGTTTCTCCCGCGCCGATGGTGAGGCTGACGCCGGCGAGCGCCTGTACCTGGCCAAAACGCTTGACGATGTCGGTGGTTGTGAGCAGTGGTTGATTCATGTTCACCAGTTCATCGTGCCAAAGCTCCATGCACCATGGCCTGGGATTCCGTCTTTGAGGTAGTGCTGGCACTACCCCCCATCCCCCGAAGCAGCGGCTACATTGGGGGCGTGGTTTGGCCATTTCGGGCGCGAGGGACGCGTCGCGCCCAGTCGCACGAGGAACGCGCCGCGCGCACGATCCGCGAGCTCACGGAGTCGCGGCGGGTTATCGTCGACGCCTATGAGGTGGAGCGTCGGCGGATCGAGCGCGACCTCCACGACGGCGCCCAGCAGTACCTTGTCGCTGCCAAGATGCAGCTGGGCGAGGCGCAGCTCTCCCCCACCCTCGCCGACGACCCCGCCCTCGCCGCACTGCTCCGCGACGCGCAGCACACGCTGCAGCAGGGCCTCGACTCGCTGCGCGCGACGGTCCGCGGCATCCACCCGCAGGCGCTCGTCGAGCTCGGGTTAGAGGCGGCGCTCACCGACGTCGCGAATGCCACCAACGACGACGTGCGCATCATCTGCCCCAATCCCCTGCCGGAGCTGTCCGAAGGCGTGCTCGCCGCCGCGTACTTCTTCGCCGTCGAAGCCATCACCAACGCGCGGAAATACGCACCCGACAAGCCCATGAGCGTGCTGCTCACGGCAGGAGCGACGCTGCGGATTTCCGTCGTCGACCAAGGCCCAGGCGGCGCCACCTTCGTCGACGGGCATGGCCTGGCAGGCATGCGCGAACGCCTCGCCGCGTTCGGCGGATCGCTCACGCTCTCCAGCCCCGACGGCGGCCCCACCCAGGTAGCCGCCTCCATTCCGTTGCTGCTCCAGCGCGGCGAGGGCGGACTCGTCGCCCACGTCGCCACCCACCCCGAGAAGGACCTCCGATGACGAAACTCGTACTCGCCGACGACTCCGCCCTGCTGCGCGAGGGGCTCGCTGGGCTCCTGGAACGCCAGGGGTTCGAGATCGTCGCGCACGAGTCCGACGCCGAGAGCCTCATCGCACGCGTCGACGCGCTCGCCGACGCCGATGAGTTGCCCGACGGCATCATCACCGACGTGCGCATGCCGCCCACGATGACCAACGACGGGCTCACCGCGGCCCTGGAGCTGAAGCAGCGCTACCCCAAGCTTTCGGTGATGGTGCTGAGCCAGTACGTGTCGCCCGCCTACGCCCAGCAGCTGTTCGCCCTTGACGGTCCGGCCGACGGGGGCGGCACGGGGTACCTGCTGAAGGACCGCATCTCCGAGGTGGCGGATTTCCTGGGTCAGCTGAAGGTGGTGCTCGCAGGCGGCGTCGCCATCGACCCCGAGGTGGCTCGGGCGATGATGCGCGCGACGAAGTCCGGGCTCGGCACGCTCACTTCGCGCGAACTCGAAGTGCTGGAGCTCATGGCGCGCGGGCTTGCCAACAGTGAGATCGCGGCACGGCTCTTCATATCCGGCGCCGCCGTCGCGAAGCACGTGTCGTCGATTTTCCTGAAACTCGGCCTCAGCCCGTCGGAGGAGAACCGTCGCGTGCGAGCCATCCTCGCCTACCTCGGCGATCGCGCGCAGCCCTGACGCCGGGAGTGCCAGCCAAGAAACTGCAAAACTCGCCATCAGCGCGACCCTTCCCCGCTCATGCACGCGTGAGGCCTTCAACTGTTGGCGAGTTTTGCAGTTTCGTGCCGGCTAACCGACGCGGTCACCGCCCGCATCGGGCGAAGAACTCCGCCATGGCACGCAGCGACTGCTCCGCCTGGTCGAGCATCCGGGTGTGCTGCAGGAACGTGTGAATCACCCCGTCGACCACCACCAGCTCATGCCCCTCACCGGGCAGGAGCTGGGCGAGGGCGCGAGAATCGTCGAGGAGGGGATCAAGCGACGTTGCGAGGATGTGACAAGGGGGAATGCCCGTCAGATTGGCGGCGAGCACGTCGTAGTAGGGGCTGCCGAGATCGTCGGCGTCGATGTAGTGCGCCTGCCAGGAAGCCATCGCGTCGGGGGTCATGCCGTCCCACCAGCCGCCGAGCGTGCGCCGCGACACCGAGTCGCGCAGCCCGTAGCCCCCGTAGGCCAGCAGCAGGCAGCGGATTCCCGACGCGTCCCCCACCTCGTCGCGCAGCCACAGCCAGGTGGCGACGGCGAGCGTCGCCCCCGCAGAATCCCCGGCGAGGGTGATGTCTCCCCCATCGACGCCCCATTCGTCGGCATGGGCCCGGATGTGCCGCACGACGGCCACGCATTCCTCCACCGGCTGCGGGAAGCGCGCCTCGGGCGCGAGCGTATAGTCGACGGACACCACCGTCGCCTGGGCGAGGTGGGCGAGGGTGCGAGTGAGGCGCTCGTGCGTCTCAGGAGACCCGACGATGTACCCACCGCCGTGGGCCCACACGATGACCGGCGCTCCGGGGTCACCGCCGCGGGCCACCGTCGCGCGCACGGCACCCC
This sequence comes from Tessaracoccus timonensis, assembly GCF_900343145.1. NCBI lineage: Bacteria > Bacillati > Actinomycetota > Actinomycetes > Propionibacteriales > Propionibacteriaceae > Tessaracoccus > Tessaracoccus timonensis. The sequence continues at coordinate 1,187,962 of NZ_LT996886.1, read as the reverse complement.
ACCGCGTCGGCACTCGGCGCTCATCGACCGGCAGCGCCGACCCGCCCTCATTCCACCACTGAGCCTCCGCCTCATACCGCGCGCGCACCGCAGCCATGGAGGTATCCGACGAGCGCACTTCCAGCTCGGCAATCTTCCGCAGCACGGCATCCTGCTGGGCACTCCACCGCGACGGGACGTCGCTCACGGCGTGTGGAGCTCCTCGTCAGGGGCGACGATGGACATCCTCCTCGCGGCGTAGTCAACGTGGACGTCGACCCGCTGATCGGCGGTGGAGATGGAGTAGTCGAGCACACCGTCGGCCTTGTAGGTGACGGCGAGCTGACCCGTCGAAAGCCAGGCGTGCCGACGGCGGAAGCCAATGAGCTGCTGGTACCACCGGTGCAGCTGGGCCCCCAGCGTGGAGAGTTCCGACGGTGACTCGGGCAACGGTTGGCGGATGTCGGTGTCGCCGCCCTCGGCCTCCCGCTTGATGCCGGTGAAGCCCTGCTCGTCGCCGTAGTAGATGGATGGCAGCCCGGGCACGGTGAGCAGCACGCCCGCGGCCAGCGCCGCGCCGTCGGCCCCGACGGACGACGCGACGCGGGTGACGTCGTGGTTGCCGACGAACGTCTGCGGCAGGAAGTGGCGGCAGAACTCGACGTGGCGCTCCAGCGCGTGCGCGAGCTCCCACGGATTGCTGTCGTTGATGGAACTCCAGATAGCCTTCCACAGCTCGTACTGGGTGACGGTGTCGACGCCGGATGCCTCCACAAACTTCGGGTAGTCACCGTGGATGACCTCACCCAGGAAGACCGCGTCGGGGAACTCCTCGCGCACGCGCCCAATCACGCTCGACCAGAACTGCGGCGACACCGAGTAGGCGACGTCAAGCCGCCAGCCGGTGATGCCCTTGCGCAGCCAGTGCAACATCACGTCGCCGACGAACTGCTGCACGTCGGCATTGGTGTGCTGTAGTTCGACGAGGTCGAAGTTGCCTTCCCAGCCGAGCGGGTGCCCGTCCACCCAGCGCACCATGTCGGGGCGCTCGGTGATGAACTTGTGGCTGTAGGCCACGTGGTTGAACACGCCGTCGAGGATGAGCTGGACGCCGCGTTCCTTGCACGCCGCGACAAGCCGGTCGAAGTCGGCTTCCGTGCCGAGGCGGGCGTCGATACGGAAGTGGTCGAGGGTGTCGTAGCCGTGGCTGACGGAGTCGAAGATGGGCCCCAGCAGCAGGCCGTTACAGCCCAACTCCAGGGCGTAGTCCAGCCAGGGCTCAAACTTCGTGTGCTCACGCGCAGGCGCGTCGGTTGCGGCGTGCGTGGGCGCTCCCAGTGCGCCGAGCGGATACACGTGCCACCAGATGGCATGGCTGAGGTCGGTCATCACGTTCCCTTCAGAATTGCCATCCATCCTAGCGATGAGGGGGTTACTCGTCTTTGACTTGCCAGCCATGCTCCGCGAGCGCATGCTGAGTGAGCTCGTCGCCCCGACACGCGTCGTGATCCATCAGCTCCTCATGCAGCGACGCCAGCGCCCACAGCATGTCTGCCGGAATGGCCCCCGGATCGTTCACCGCCTCCGCCAGCGCGATGCGATACGCCTCCCCGACGCACCCCGTCGCCGTGAGCGGGTAGGTGAGGTGGGCGTCGTCGGGTGTTGCATACGGTTCATCAGGGCACGGCAGCAGCATGGCGTAGCTGTTGAGCTCTGTGATGGATACGTGGTGACGCACGACGGGGTGGAGGTGCTCGTCGGCAGACGCTAACAGCGAGGCGCGGCGGAGCATGAGGAACATGTCGATGAATTGCTGCACGGTGGTCCTTTCGAAGTGGTGTACCAGGGTTATAGGCAACTCGCACCCCTCCACGCCCGTTTTCCACAGGGCCAATTTCCGCCTTTCCGCATCGGGCAGCGCATCAGTGGGACGATAGGCACATGGATTTGCTGCGTGCTTTGTGGTTTGAAGTGGGTATCACGCCACCGCAGGCGCTCGGCGTCATCATTTCCGCGACGGTGATGTACCTCACCTTCACCGCTGTGCTGCGGGTGTGGGGGCAGCGGCTGTACGCCAACCGCACCGGCACAGGGCTCGCGGTGGTGCTCGTGCTGGGTGCGGTGGTGGGTCGTTCGATGCTCGGCCCCAACGTGACGGTGCTCGGCGGGCTGATCGCGCTCGCCATGCTCGTCCTTCTCGAGTCGTTCTTCGGGGCCGGCCGCCGCGCCGGGCTGTTCGGATACCGTCGGGCCATCGTGATCTACGCCAACCAAGAACTCGACGAACGCGCCATCCGTCGCTACCACGTCAACCAGCGCACGCTGTGGGCGCGCCTGCGCCAATCCGGCATCACCAATCTGGGGCACGTGCGCGCGCTCATTTTGGAAACCGACGGCTCCATCACCATCCTGCGCCACGGCGTCGAGCTCGACGCGCGCCTGCTCACCAACGTGCGCGGCGCCGAGAAGCTTCTGCGCTAGATGCGCCGTCGGCACACAATCCCACACCGCTTGACACAAACAATCCTTTATATAAAGTACTGCTTATGAGCAACAGGGTATTCCACGACACGGACGGCGTGATCACGCTGTTTCGTGCCTTGGCCCACCCCGCTCGAGCCACCATCGTTCATCGACTCACCCAAGGCCCCACCGACGTCACAGAGCTCACCGAGCTGCTGGACGTTTCTCAGCCGCTCGCTTCCCACCACCTCCGCACCCTCCGGGATGCCCACCTGGTGGAAGGGACGAAGGATGGCCGACGGACGGTGTACCGGCTCATCGACGAGCACGTGGCTCACATCTTCCTCGACGCCCACAACCACATGAAGGAGCACAACAATGACTGCGACCACTGAGCACCGCACCCACGACGAGCACACCCACCGCCACGCCGCCGACTGCGGCCACCCCACCCGCGAGCACGACGGCCACGTCGACTACATTCACGACGGCCACGCGCACCGCGAGCACGATGGGCACTACGACGAATGCAACACCTGCGGCTGCACGAACTGCACCTGCACCACCTGCGCCGACTGCAAGTGCGACGAGTGCACCTGCAGCAACTGCACCCACTAGGCCTGAGCCTGCCCGCCCGCGCGGCGCTCTCCTTGCCATGCACAAGGAGGGCGCCGTGCGGCGTTGTTCGTCTGGCAAAGTAACTGCCATGACTGACCTCGTCCTCATCGCAGCACCGCAAGAGGCCGCGCACCTGCCGAGCAGTGTCCATGTCGAGCTCATCGGCATCGGCATGGTCCCCGCAGCGGTTGCGACGACCCGCGCCATCCTCGAGCATCGACCGTCGCGGGTAGTGAACCTGGGTTCAGTGGGCGCCCTCGACCCGTCGATTACCGGCATCTGTCACCCGTCAGCCGTGATTAATCGCGACATCAATACCGACGAGCTGCGCGCCGCCGGGCTGCACATCGACGACCGCATCGAGCTGGGCGGCGACGGCCCCGTGCTCGGCTCCGGCGACTCGTTCGTCGCAGGCGGCCCGGCTCGCGACGAGCTGCTGCGTCGATGCCAGATCGTGGACATGGAGGGGTTCGCCGTCGCACACGCCTGCCGCGCGTTGGACGTCGAACTGCTCATGATCAAGCACGTCTCCGACGCTGCCGACGAGGCTGCCGTGGCGTGGAAGGACGTGGTCGACCGCTCCGCCCGGGCGCTCGCGGACGCGTACGCCGAGCTGTCGTCGTAGCGCAGCCGTATCGCTCGTGGTTCGGGCTCGGCCTCACACGCGAGTACACTGCACCGGCGGGTGATGCGTTTGATGAGCAAGGTACAAGAGTTTTTCACGATGGCGCCGTCGCGCCGCGACCACATCCCAGCGTTCCGTATCGCCGTCGGTGTGGCGCTCCCCCTACTCACCTTGCTCCTCCTGGGCCGCCTTGACTTAGCGATTTACGCCACGTTCGGCTCCTTCACCGGCATCTACGCCCGCCACGAGTCTCGGCGATCCAGGTTCCTGCGCCAGTCGTTCGCGGGCGCCATGATCACCGTCTGTATCGGTATCGGCGCCACGATGGGCTCACTCCAGGTGAACTCGTGGACGATCATGCTCGTGAGCTCCGTCGTCTCGGCCGTGACGGCCATGATCGCTGCCCGGTTCAACCTTCGCCCTGCCGGATCCGTGTTCTTCATCTTCGCGACGGCTGCCGTCGGCGGTGTGCACGACGGCGCCCCGCCGCTGCTGGCGATGCTCGTCGCGTTCCTCTCCGCCGGCGTCTCCGTCGTCTTCGGTGCCTTCGCGCACCTCATCGGTGAGGGGTCGCTCCCCAACTCCGCACCCATGGTGACAAGGCACTACAAGCCGAGCCACCTCGTCGGGCACGGTGTGCGATTCTTCGTCGCCCCGTTCCTGGCAGGCACCATCGGCATCCTTTCCATCGACGCGTTGCCCGTGCTGTCGCATCCCTACTGGGCGATGGTGGCGTCGGTGGCGCCGCTCATTTCTCCGTACCGGCGCATCCGATTCATGCGCGCAGTGCACCGCATCGTCGGCACGCTGGGTGGCATCCTCATCGCGGCATTTCTGCTCTCGTTTCCGACTGAGCCGTGGCAGCTCATTGTGTGGATCATCGTGCTGCAGTTCCTGGGCGAGATGTACGTCACCCGCAACTACAGTATGGGCATGCTATTCATCACACCCATGGCGTTGATGATGACCCATCTCGCGTCGTCATACCCCGTCGGGGAGATGCTCGTCGCTCGAGCGGTAGAGACGGCGATCGGCGCAATCGTTGCGCTGGGCGTGGTGGCGTGGGGATACCCGTCGGAGCACCAGCCGCGCATCGTGCGGCAGGTGCGCAACCTCACTCGAGAAGACCGCCTGCTGCTGCAACTGCCGGGACTCACCAGAAAGTGACCGTTATCCTCCACACGCGGCATTTTTGCCCCATTTGAGGGGGAAAGTTTGCGGACGTGGAGGATAACGGTCACTTTTCGTTGGTGCTCACACCCGTTCGATGACGAGCTCGCGCGTTTCCCACGCGGGCAGCACGGGCTGGATCTCACCCCAGGCCGGCTTCCAGCTGCCCGACGTGCGCAGCACCACCCGCACGGTGGTAGCGTCCGAGGTCATTTCCCAATCGACAAGGCAATACTCACCCTCGCGCCAGGCGTGGGTGTGGCCGTCGTCGGCGTACACCTGTCCGCGCGTCGTGGCCGAACCCGGCGCCGGGAACAGCAGCAGCTCACGCGAGGTGTCCGCCGTCGTCGACACATATCCCATGCGCTCCCCGACGGGCACCGCCCCGCCGGCGCGCACCAGCACGGGCAGGCGGTCGAGCGGGGCGTCGAGTTCCACCCACTGCCCGGGCTCGAAGAACTCGCCGGGGCGGTCGAACTCGTACCAGCCGAGCCCACCGTCGGGGAGGTAGACGCGGTGCCGCGTCTCGCCCTCGTCGACGACGCTCGCCACCAGCAGCTCGTCGCCCAGCAGGAAGTCGGTGTGCTCGCCCCACGCCTCGTCGTCGCCGGGGAAGCCCCAAGCCAACGGCTTGATGATCGGTTCGTTGGCGACGTGCGCCCGCCACGAGAGGTGTTCGAAGTAGGGCAGGAGCCGGTAGCGCAGCTGCATCGCCTGGCGGATGGCAGGGAGTTGCTCGGGGTACATCCACGGCTCGTTGACGGTGCCGTCGTCGTGCCAAGAATGGATAGTGAACCGCGGGTGGAGGGCCCCGTTTTGCACCCAGCGAGTGAACAGCTCCGGCGACGGCTTGTTGCCGGCAAAACCGCCGACGTCGTGGCCGACGCGCAGCATTCCGGAGACGGACATCCCGAGCCCCATGAGTATGTTGTAACGCAGGGTTCGCCACGACGAGTAGTTGTCGCCCGACCACGTCTCCGCATACCGCTGCACGCCCGGCAGCCCCGATCGGGTGATGAGGTATTGGCGCTCGTCAGGGGAGAATTCCCGCTGCTCCGCGGCGGAGGACTGCACCATCAGCAAGGTGTGCACGGGGCGGATGGCGCGCATCGGTATCGCCTGCCCGAACCCGAAGCAGGTGGCGCGCTCGTCCCATACCTCGAACTCATTGTTGTCGTTCCAGGTGGCTTCGATGCCCATCTCCAGCAGCTGCTCGCGCACGCCCCGTCGCCACCATTCGATCGTCGCGGGGTTGGTGAAGTCGAGGTTGGAGCCGTAGTCGTCCCAGAACATCTGCATATCGGGGCCGTCGGGGCCCTGCACCACGAGGTCGCGTACCTCGGAGTAGCGCGGGTGATCGCGCAGCAGCGCGGGCTTGATGTTCGCGGCCAAGTGCGCGCCGCCGGCGCGGAACGCGTCGGAGAATGCCTTGGGGTCGGGGAACTTGTCGCGGTTCCAGTTGAAGACGTAGCGCTTGCCGTCGATGGTGGTGTATCCGCTGGAGAGTTGGAAGAGGTCGACGGGGATGTCGTGCTCGCGGCACTCGTCGAGGAAGCCGAGCACCTGCTCGACGGCGTTGGGGGCATCCGTGTAGTGCATCGTCGAGCCGGAGTATCCGAGGCTCCAAGTGGGTGGGTACGACGTGCCTCCGATGAGGTCGGTGAATGCCGCGGTGAGCGCCTGCGGCGTGTGTTCGACGAGCACCCAGTAGTCGATGTCACCCAGCTCGGCGCTCCACGAGCGGTACGGCAGGTGGTAGTTGTCTTTCTCCTGACCGACGTTCATCGTTGTCGTCGCGGTGTTGTCCCAAAACACTCCGACGAACGGCCCGGCGGCAGTGCGCACAATGAGGAACGGCCAATGCTTGTACAGCGGGTCGGTCTCGAGCGCGTCGTAACCGAGCGCGTCCAGGCACCGGAACTCGTACTTCTGCCCGGTGCGCTCGAAACTGCCAGCCTTCTCCCCGAGCCCGAAACAGCGATCGCCCGCGCGATGCTGCTGGTAGTGCGATACCCGCCCCGACACAGATCCGACGGTGTAGGCACCCGTGTCGCGATCCGCCAGCACGGTGACCCATGCGTCGGCCATGCGCTGCTGCCACTCGACGCGCAGCGGCGCGCCGCGCACCACCGCGCGCAGTTCGCCGGCGTCGACGATCCACTCGCCGTCGCGCTCCTCGAGCGCCACCGGCACGGTGTCGCGCCCGCCGGGGTTCGAGCGCGGATATCCCTCGAACGGCGCGTCGGGGCGGGTGCCGTCGGGGCGTGCGGCCGGGCCAATCGACCAGGTGCGAGGCACCGTCGGCTCCCCATCGGTCACCCACGCCCGCATCAGCCTCGGCCCGTACGCCTCCACGCGCAGCGTGAACCCGCCCTCGACGGTGAACTCGACGTGCCCATCCACAACCGACGCGCCCGTGATCTCGTTCAGGTCCTCCACGATGTCCTCACTTAATACCGGTATTGGCGATACCCGCGACGATGTACTTCTGCAGGAAGAGGAACACGATAATCACCGGCACCATCGACACCACCGACATAGCAAGCAGGTAGTTAAACGGCACTGTCAGCTGGCTGTTGAACTGCGCCAGCGCGACGGGCAGCGTGTACAGGTTGCTGTCTTGGGCGATGATCTTCGGCCAGAGGAAGTCGTTCCAGCGCCACATGATCGAGAAGATGGTGACGACGGCGATCGGCGGCCCACACAGCGGCACCACAACCCTCAGGAACGTGTTGAATTCGCCCGAGCCGTCAACCCGTGCGGCCTCGATCAGCTCATCGGGAATGCTCAGCATGTATTGGCGAATGAGGAACACACCCGTCGGAGTGGCGGCAGGCGGGATGATCATGCCCCACAGGCTGTTGACCAGACCGAGGCTCGCAGCCATCTGGTACACGGGGATGAAGATCACCTGGAGCGGCACCATGATCGTGGCGAGCACGACGAGGAACAGCAGGTTGCGGCCACGGAAGTTGTACTTCGCAAGGCCATATGCGCACATGACGTTGATGACCACGGTCAAAATCGTGGCGGTCAGCGTCACGAAGACAGAGTTGGCGATGTAGGTACCGAAGTCGAACTGCGCGAGCGCGTTGGTGTAGTTGTCGAAGTTCCAACTCGACGGAAACAGTTTCGGTGGGCGCGCGGCCAGCTCCGATGGCGTCTTGAAGCTGGAGATGAACGTCCAAGCCAGCGGAATGAGGACAACGAGCGACATCAAGGTGAGCAGTACCGTGCGCAGAATTTTCCACGCCGGGCTGTGCTGGATTTTGCGGCCGCTAGGTTCGGAAATAGACGTCCAGGTTGATGGGGCTTTGGTCTCAGCGGAAGCAGACATATCAGGCGGCGTCCTTCCTGCGTCCATTGAGGTAGTTCACGACGGTCACCAAGAAGACCGCGACGAACAACACCACAGCGCCGGCAGATGCCATGCCGTAGCTCGCTGGCGTGCTGAATGCTTTATCGAAGATGTATTGGACCATGAGCGTCGTCGACCCGACGGGGCCACCACCGGTGAGTGTCCAGATGAAGTCGAATGACTGGAAGCCCGAGATGGTGGACAAGATGAGCACGACGAATGTCGTCGGCCTGAGCAGCGGCCAGGTGATCTGGAAGAACGTCTGAAGGCCGGTTGCTCCGTCCACCCTGGCGGCCTCGTAGACGTTGCCGTCGATTCCCTGCAGCCCCGACAGCATGATGAGTGTGTAAAAGCCGGTGTGGAACCACAGTCCGACGAAGATGATCACGCCCATCGCGAGTCTGCCATTGACGAGCCACCCGACCGCAGGGATGTCGAAGGCCCCGAGCGCAACGTTGACCAAGCCGTTGCTTCCGTCGAAGATCCAGCCCCAGAGCAGGCCGATCACCACGGCAGACAGCAGGCTCGGCAAGAACGCGACAGCCCGGAAGAAGCCTCTGCCTTTGAACGAATCGTTGAGCATGATCGCGCCGATCGTGGCGAGCACGATCGTCAGCGCGACGAATGCCACGGTGTAGATGAGTGTGTTGAGCGCCACTTGGGCGAACTCTTCGTTGCTGACGATCCGCTCGAAGTTCTTTGTCCCGACCCACGTGAACTTGCGCCCGTTCTTGGAGTCGTAGAGCGCCATGTTGAACAGGTTGAACGTGGGGATGATCGTGAAGAGGCCGAACACGACCATGTTCGGGAGGATGAAGAGGTACGGGGCGACGGCCTTCGACGTCAGCTTGTGCCGACGTCGAGGACGCCGCCCCGGCGCCTCCGCATTGCTGCTAGGAGACATTCTCGATGCTCTCGTCGGTGCCCTTGATGATGGCCTTCGCCGTGTCCTCAGGGCTGGCCTGACCGTCGATCATCTTGGCCATCTCGTCGATGATCACCTTCGTCGTGTTCGGGAAGGCGGGCGAGAATGCGGAGGAGAACGCGTCCTCGGGGGTCTCGGTGACGCCCTGCTGGAACACCTCCATGTCTTCCTGACGCTGAGCGTAGGTCACGTCGCCTTCGAGGAGATCCTGACGGGTAGGCATGAAGTTCGCCTTCTCAGCCATGTACTTTTGCTGGTCGGCTTCGCTCATGAACGCGATGAATTCCGCTGCCAGGTTGGGGTTCTTGGCTCCCTTGAAGGAGACGAGGAACTTACCGCCGGGGAAGCCGCCGCAACGCTCTTCACAGGGGTTCGGCACGACGGCCCACTCGAATTCTGCATCCGACGAGAACGCCGCAACCTGCCAGTTACCCGACAAGTACACGGGCACCTGCCCGGCGAGGAAGATCTCGTTTGCAGCCTTGTACTTGGAGCCGGCCTGCAAGAAGAGGTCCTTCGGCATCGTGCCGTCCTGATGCCATTCGTTCAGCTTGGTGAGAGCCTTGGTGAGCTTGGCCTCGTCCCACCCGTTCTTGCCGTCCTTATCAATCGCCGAGGTGCCGAACTGTGAGAACACCGTCGAGAAACGGTTACCGGAGACGTCGACTGCGACGGCATTCTCTGTGCCGGCAGCCTGCTGCACCTTCTTTGCCGCCTCCATCATCTCGTCCCAAGACTTCCACGGCTTGTCTACGGTGGGAACTTCGACGCCGGCCTTCTTGAACAGGTCGACGTTCACGATGGGCCCGTTGAGCGTCAGGTCGTTCGGAGCTGCGATGCGCGCGTCACCGTTCATCGCCGCCAGGTCCATACCGGGGTTGAAGGTGCCGTCGAAGGCTTCCTTCTGGTACTGGTTCAGATCCAACAGATCGTCGGTGAAGGATGCCAGTTTGTCGATTCGGGCGACATCGGGGGCGTTGTCGCCCGCGATGCGCTGCTGGAGGGTCTGCTCCAAATCCGAGAATGGGACGATCTGGAGATCGACCTTGGCTCCGGACTTCTCTTCAAACTTCTTGATGAGATCCCGGGTGGCCTGCTCGTCAGGACCGTCGGTGAAGTAGACGTAGGAGAGATTCTTGTCCTTGTCTTCTGTCGCCGCCTCTTGATCGTCGGACTGGCCCGGTGCGCAACCGGCGAGCAGAGCGAGGCTGGCTGCAGCTGCAGCGATGCCTTTCAAAATACCTTTGGTGTGGAGAGCCACGTTGCTACCTTTCGTCATTGAAATCGCACGGGACATGCGACCTTCGTGCTCCGCCGCATTGGGAGCGCATTGTTCGGTTAACTCGGACGTTATCACTTGCACTCGGGGAACCTGCAGTCTTCAAACAGGCATCATGGTCTCAGTGCAACAAATGGCAACCTTTTGTTGTCAAGCGGTGACATCACCACGTTGGCTCTCGACAGAGACGGAAGACGACACGCGAAACACCATCCACACACCACTCACCGCTACGCGGTTCTGGCCCACCGCCTGCCCCTCAGTCGAGCAACCGTGCGTCGTGGACGATGATCGCCACTTGGGTTCGATTCGTGCAATTGAGCTTCGCGAGTACACGCGTGATGGCCGCTTTCACGGTCGCCATCGACTGGTACAGCTTGGCCGCGATCTCGGCATTCGACAGGCCACGGCCCACCTCAATGGCCACTTCGAGCTCCCGCTTCGACAAGGCCTCGAGCGCAGTGCGGGCGTCGCGCTCACGCTGGTCGCCGGGATTCGACGTCGCCGCGGTAATCACTGCTCCCAGCACCTGCGGTGACAGCGCCCGCTCCCCTGCCGCAACATGCTGCAGCAGCTCTACCATCTGCGGCGGCGGGGTGTCTTTCAACAGGAACCCATGAGCCCCGGCACGCAGCGCTTCCAGTACGAGGTCGTCGGAGTTGAACGTGGTGAGCATGACCACCTTGGGCGGGCTCGGCAGCGCCAGCACCCGCCTGGTGGCTTCGATCCCGTCGAGGCCGGGCATGCGGATGTCCATGAGCACGATGTCGGGCTGTTGCTCCTCCACGAGCGCCACGGCGCCGTTGCCGTCGGAGGCTTCCCCGACGATCTCGAACGGCGACGAGCCGCCCCCGAGCATCATCCGTAGCCCAGCCCGCACCAGGGCGTCGTCGTCCACCACCGCCAGTTTCGTTGTCACCATGGCATCCACACCTCCACGACGAATTGTCCCGCACCATCTACGCCAGCGTGGAAGCGGCCGCCGACGGTGCCGACGCGCTCGTCGAGACCAATGAGGCCGACGCGTGCCCCGTCGGCTCGAGGCGCGGCCAGGCTGAGCGGGTTCACGACGCGGATGCTGACCCCCGCGTCTGCGCTCCCGGTCAGATCGACCGTCACCGGCGTGCCGGGCGCGTGCTTCGCTGCGTTGGTGAGGGCTTCCTGCACAATCCGATATCCCTGTCGGCTGACCGTCGTGGACGGTTCTCCCTCCAAGCTATTCGTGTAGGTGATGCTGCGCCCTGCGGCGCGCTGTGCGTCGATAAGCTCCCCGACGACGGCGAGCGACGGCTGGGGCGGGAGCACGTCGTCGCCCTCTTTCTGGCGTAGCTGGCCGAGGATCACCCGCAGTTCGCTGAGCGCCTGGTGGGAGCTCTCTTGGATGGTGTGCGCTGCTCGTTTGATCTCGTCGGGCGAGAGATCGTCGCGGTAGGCGAGTGCACCGGCGTGCATGGAGATGAGCGAGATCTTGTGGGCGACGACGTCGTGCATCTCGCGCGCGATGCGGTTGCGTTCTTCGGCCCGCGATTCACGTTCCACCAGCAGCGCTTCGCGTTCGGCCATGTCGAGCCGTGCTTGCATGGCGGCCGCTTCGGCGCGACGGGAGCCGAGATAGGAGCCGATGGCTGCGAGCGCGACGGTGAAGAGCGTCGAGAGTGTGACGGCGAACAGGCCTCGCAACACCACCTCGCTCACGCCTGACGCTAGGGGCGCTGCGTCGACGCTGACGGCGTTGGTGGTGATGGCTGCCCTCGCCATCACCACGATCTGCAACACACCGACGAGCACCGTCGCCCACCAGCGCCGGCGGGTACACAAGCTGAGGTAGGCCCACGCTGTAAAGGGGAGCACTGGGGGAACGGCAAGGCACGCGAGCACGAGCCCGACGGCGACCACCACCGGGCGAGCGAACCGAAAGCGGATCACGTACAGCGCCATTCCCAGTGCGGCCACGTGCACGGTGACGGCCAGCGGCATGCTCTCGCCCGTCGGAACGGTGAAGAACAACAAGGCGCACAGCGATGCGATTGTGTAGCGCCAGACCTTGCCCCACTTGCCAGGCCTGTACTCATCCATACCTTCAGCCTAGGGCTGCAAGCCCTCCCAACAGCAGCATCTTTGGGCTACCGACGAGGCATCGTTCGGACCGAGAAGTGCAGCCCTTCGCCCCTGGTTGTAACCCAGCTGGCTGCAGTGTGCTGGATTCATGATCGAATTCAGGCACCTCATCAAACACTACGGCGACGTCACCGCCGTCGACGACATCTCTTTCGCCGTGCAACCTGGCACGGTCTGCGGTTTCCTCGGCCCCAACGGTGCCGGCAAGTCAACCTCGATGCGTTGCCTTGTCGGTCTCGCTACCCCCACGAGGGGTCAGGCGCTGGTCCTCGGGCAGCCCTACCGGGAGCTGGTCAACCCTGCCGCGCAAGTAGGAATCATGCTCGACGCATCGGCGCTGCATCCCGGACGCACCGGGCGCGAGGTGCTCGTCGAGGGGGCAATGCTCTTAGGGCTCCCCCATTCCAGGGTCGACGAGATCCTCGCGCTCGTCGGGCTGACACCCAAGGAAGCAAAGCGGAAGGTGAAGACGTACTCGCTCGGTATGCGGCAACGCCTCGGGATCGGGCACGCGCTGCTCGGGGCTCCGTCGGTGCTGGTGCTCGACGAGCCAGCGAATGGCCTGGACCCTGCTGGTATCCGCTGGATGCGCAACCTGCTGCGAGACTTCGCGCGGCATGGCGGCACCGTGCTGCTGTCTTCCCATCTGCTTCACGAAGTCCAGCAGATTGCCGATCAGCTGGTGATGATCGGCCACGGCCGCGTTGTCCACGACGGCCCCATCGCCGAGCTGCTCGCCTCCAGCGAAGACCTTGAAGACATGTTTCTCACCCTGACCGCCGACACCTCTCGCGAAGGAGCACTTCGATGAGCATCGCAACTACCTCCCCCTTCGACGTTCCCCTCGTCGATGCGCGACCGAAGCCGGTCACACTCGGCCGCGTGGTGGCCGTCGAGTTTCGTAAGTTCTTTCACACCGAGTCATTGCGGATGCTCATGTGCGCATGTCTCGCGCTGATAGTGGCCATGGCGATTGGTCTCGGGCTCGGATACACGACGATGTTCCTCGACGTCGAGACCGGCCAGCCCGTCTATGTGCCTTGGCTGACTTCCGCCACCGCGATTCGGCTCCTGGTGCAGTTGGTGTTCCCGGCGCTCATCATTGTGCCGGTGGCCTCAGAGTGGACCACCCGGTCGGCGATGACGACGTTCACCCTCGTTCCTCGGCGAGGAATGGTGGTTGGGGCGAAGGCGATCGTCGCCACGGTGGTGACGGTCGTCGGCTATGGCTTCATCGCTGGTACGGCACTGCTCACCACCTGGACGGCTCGGCTCACCAACGGCATCCCGCTCACCGGCATGTGGGCCGATTGGGGCGAAGTGGGTTGTGAGTTCACCGTCTGGTTCCTCACGATGGCAAGCGCTTTCGCCCTGGCGTTGCTGGTGCATAACAGCGCGCTCAGCATTGCGATTGTGCTTGGCGCTCCTGTAGTGCTCCAGATCGTTTCCCAACTTGGTGAAATCCCCATGAAAGCGACCGAGTGGCTGAATCTGCAAACCAGCGCCGCCCTCGCGTTCCAAGGCGACGATGCCGCCGGCGTCGGGAAACTCGTCGTCGCCACTACCTTCTGGGTGCTACTCCCTCTGGTCTTGGGCGCTCTCCGTACGTTGCGTCGCGAGGCGGCTTGAGCTGTCTTCGAGGCGAGTGCATGCTGGGCTCCCGTGAGAACCCACCAAGGGAATTCTCGACGCTCTCCCCCAACCCCCACCGAACCGAATTAGTGTGCGAGGTAGACATCTCGCATCAAGGAGAAGCACATGCTCAAAACCACTACACCCATCGGAGTCACCGATCTGCCTTATGATCCGCGTACCGATCCCGAGGCAGATGACAACGCACTCGGCATCAGCAACTACCTGGACGGGCTGGCCCAATTCATAACCAGTTGCCCAACGCCCATGACCATTGCGGTCCAGGGCGACTGGGGCAGCGGCAAAACCTCGGCGATGAACGGCATCAAGTTCAGGCTTAGTTCCGAGAAGAAGTACGAAATTATCGATTTTAACACTTGGCAATACGCCCAGTTTGACCTGGGTGAGGCCTTGGTATTTTCCCTCGTTCACGAAGTGACCGCTCCGCTGCAACGTAACTCCGAGCAGGCGAAGCGATACCTGCGGAAGTTCGTTGATTTCGGACGGGGGCTTATGCGCACGGTGGGTAGCACCACTCCAGCAATTGCTGTGCTCAGCAATGTGCTTGACTCCGCAGTGGACTCTTTTGGTGATGACGAGAAAGTGTCGATTGTGGAGCAGGTGAAGAATCTCCGCAAAGAGTTCCACGCTGCTGTAGAGGAGTTTTGCGAGAAGGCCGAGAAGGATCGCGTCATTGTCTTTGTGGACGATCTGGACCGCTTGGACCCCTCATAGTCCGTGGAAGTGATGGAGAATCTGAAGCTCTTCCTTGAGTGTGAGCGTGTAGTCTTCGTTCTAGCCATCGACTTTGAGGTGGTATCGCGGGGCGTGCAGAATAAGTTTGGGGCGGGATTCACCGAGGATAAGGCCAGGTCTTTCTTCGATAAGATCATCCAGGTTCCATTCCGTATGCCAATCAGCAACTACAAAATCGATGGCATAATGAAGCAAGTCTTCGACACCCTAGGAATGAAGAATCTCTTAGCAGATGACAGGAAACCGTATGAACGGGCAGTGAAGTATTCTATCGGGACTAACCCCCGATCTCTGAAACGACTGCTCAACACCTTCGTTCTCCTCAAACTGATCGTCGAGGCCGGGGAACTCCCTTCCGAGCGCGACGATAAATTGGATATCACTCTCTTCTATCTCTTGTGTCTCCAGAGCGCCTTCCCTAAATTTCATGACCGGCTCACTGAGCTCAGCGATTCCGAGGAAGATCTCGATAGCCTGCTACCCAGCGACGAGACCCGGAACGATACGCCAGGCACGACTACCGCTACACCGGAGGAATACGGCGTAACAACGCTCGATCAACTTCGGCGTCTCGAATCCTTTATTGGGTTCTTCCGCGAAGTACTGAATGATTCAGATAATGGCCTTCAACTACTCAAGCGAGGCCTCTTCCTTTCTTCCGTGACCACCGTGGGATCCAGCAATGTTGTGGACAACGACGGCCGGCGCGATTTTGGCGGTTCGGTGATTTCTCGGCTGGAATCCAATATTGGAACACTCGGAACTACGATGTTCCAATCGCTTCTTGCCAAGCTTTGCAACCTGCTCGGGGAGGGGCAATTCTCCTATGCGATGACTCCGTCCAGCGACAATATTGTAACCATGCACAACGAATCCGAGGAGAGTGTGAAAAAGTCGGGCTGGGGCACCCAGATGGCAGAAGTGCGCGTGAACAAGCTTGGCACGCTCGCCGTCTCCTTCGGCCCCAAGGCAGCTGAGGGAGCACGGAACTTCTGGAAGAACGACCCCGAGTGGTCTAAGCTTGCGGAAGATTTGCATCGCGAGTGGTCCTCGGAAGCTGAAGGTCGCGGCAACAAGAAGATGATCTTCTCGGACATCAACAAAACACAGCCGCGAAACCTCCACCCCTTCGGCTTCCTCAAGATCAGCACGGAGGAAGAAATTGAAGCAGTAGCAAGGGCACTCGCTACGGCATTCAAGCTCTCACGGCGCTCAGCCGCGCTACATGCCCGCCTTGGGGATACATAGAGCGTCTTGTTCCGCCCTGCGCCCTGAGTCGGGCGTCTAGCTCCCGCTCGTTCGTCAGATGCTAGCAAGAAGAGCACGAGCCCAATTCTGCAATACTCAAACGTTGGAGAGAAGCTCTCCGCAGAATCGCAGTCACCGCGCCTCGGGCCCAGCCCGATAAAACCTGAGTTTCACAACTTTAGTGCCCCAGTGTTGTGAGGAGTTCCGTGGTGTTGTTGGGGATTGCGGGTTCGGCTTCGATGCTGACATCACACCGGCGGTGATGTTCTTGAAGTATCCCCTCAACCCAATGAGATCGCATGCCCGCTCCAGCGAGACGGTATCGAGGATGGCGTGTTCACCGCTGGTAGTCACGTCATACAGCAGCCAGCTGGCATCACCACCCTGCTGCTGCCAGACGTGCTCGGAACTCGCTGCGGTGGGCTGCTGCCGGAAATCCTTGGGTTGCTAAGGAGCCAGAGTGGCAAGTGGCACGACGTAGGCACCATCGGGACGCTGGTAGCTGTACCCGCCTCCGGTGATGACGACGCGACGAATGAGTGGGTGGCGATTTCGATCTATCTTGTTGGCGAACCGGTCCAGTGATGCCAAGGCTCCGTCGACAATGTCATGATTCCAACCCAGCTTGGCTTCCACGATCATCACCGTCCCGTCTCCGGTCTCCACGAGGGCGTCCACCTCCGAGCCCGACGAGTCGCGTGCGTGATACACCTCTTGGCCCGAATACACACGAAGGTCATGCACCACTTGAGATTCAAATAACTGGCCCGCATATGCCAAGTCACGCATGAGCGCATCGGGGCTACTCTCAAGGGCAGCCACAGCCAACGAAGGATCTGCTAAGTGGCGTTTGGGCTCCTTCCGGAGCGTAGCTTTTGACCTCAAATGGCTAGACCATGCCGGTTGATCCTCGAGCGCAAACAGTTGGGTGAGCACTCCGAGGTATCCACGTGTCGCGTCACGAGACAGGTCAGCGTCCTTGCTCAATGTCGACAAATTCATCTCCGTGGCGACGCCACGAGCGAGGGCCAGAAAAAGCCTACGAATTCGCACGGGGTCGTGCGTTACATCGCTGACGCTGTGTACGTCGACATCTATGAGCGATTTGAGATAGTCACGCACATTCAGCAGCCTGTCGTCCACAGTGTTCTTGAGGAATCCTGGCCACCCACCCGTAGCCAATCGTTGGATAAGCTCCTCAAACGGCAGCGGTGATTCAGCAGCCTCAACTTCCTCCCCCCGCATGAGGCTGGCAACGCTGACGCACCCACCTGAATGTCCGCTCTCGTGCAGACTCATCGTGCGCATACGCACTCGCGCAAACCGGCCAGCTCCGCTGTGACGTGCCAGATCAGCGCTGGGGGCCGCCGATCCGGTCAGAATGAATAGCCCCTTGCCCTGCACCTCATCGACACGCCTCCTGATGAGGTTCCACAACTGTGGTTGCAGATGCCATTCATCAAAAAGGCGAGGCGTGGCGCCCTCCAGTAGTACGTGCGGCACAGTGGCCATGAGCTGCGCGACATTGGGGTCGGTATCTATCGCAACGGTGCTGGCGGCAACTTGCGTGGCGGTCG
This sequence comes from Tessaracoccus timonensis, assembly GCF_900343145.1. Lineage (NCBI taxonomy): Bacteria > Bacillati > Actinomycetota > Actinomycetes > Propionibacteriales > Propionibacteriaceae > Tessaracoccus > Tessaracoccus timonensis. The sequence goes on along the minus strand of NZ_LT996886.1, from coordinate 1,170,214 downwards.
CTGTCTTTCCGCATGCCTTCGGACCCTCAACCACCACAGCGCCTGCGCGACGCAGGGCCATTTGAAGATCGACATCCGCTTGTCGTTGTAGGTACACATCAGTCCATTCGTCAATATATGAACCTTGTAGTCGTCACTTTGAGAGTCTAGCAGTCGTCAATTTGTGAGTGTTCTAGTCGTCAGTTTGTGAATCGATCAGTCGTCACTTTGTGAGTATCAGGAAGCTCGCTTCCCCCGACGATGGCCTGACCAAGGGCGCTTCCTCGTCGTACCGCGGCGAGCGTCGATATCCAAAAGTTCCCGCCTCGCGCATGAATCTGAGTACCGCACACGGGCAGATCCGGGCATGAGTGGGGGCTCGTTCAGGATTCCCTGAACGAGCCCCCACTCCGTGTGTTGTTCCGACTACGACGCCCTACTTGAGACGCATCTCCAGGTAGTCGACGCCCATGAAGAGCCCCGTCGACGCGTCATGCTTCCCGGCAGACTCAAACCGCAAGGTGTGCTTGCCAGCCTTGAGTTGGACGGTGCCCAGGGAGCCTTCGTCGGTAGTGACGCCGTCGGCATGGTGACCGTCGAACTCTCCGAGCTGCTTACCATCGAGCATCACTCGCAGGTTCCCGTAGTCGCGCGCCTTGGAGTACCTGAGCGCAAGGTCGTAAGAGCCGGCCTTGCTGACGTCGACGGTGAACTCCGCGAACTGGCCTTCGGCTTGCGGCTTCATCCACAGTTGCGCACCGCCAGACCAAGTCACGCCACAGCAGCTACTCTGGCGCTCCATATCCATGTCGGCCTTGTCGGCAGGCAGCAGGTCTTCGAGCTCCAGCCGCTTCGTGGTGTTGCTCGTCTGCGACGCAGGCGCGGAGAACTCGCCCGTCTTGCCGCTGCTGTCGACGGCCCTCACGCGGTAGTGCCAGGTTTCTCCGAGCCCTGCGTCGGTGTGAACGAACCCGGGCAGCGGCGAGGTGCCGAGGAGGGTCTTCTCGCTGGGATTGAAGCTGGCATCCTTCGAGCCGTACACCTCGTACTTCGCGACGGCGACATCGTCGGTCGCACGCGTCCAGTCGAGGGCGATGCCGTTGCCCTCAGCAGTGGCATTCAGCGTGCGGATGCCCGTCGGCGCCTTCGCATCCGGTTTGGCCGCCGTGGTGCTACGCACCTCATACCGAGCGGCGCTCCAGGCCTGCTCGCCCTCTGGCGTGAGGGTGACCGTGATGCTGCGTTTCCCGCGCGTCAGCTCAGGCGGCAGCATGAAGTCGTCTTCGAGCCAGCGATGATGCTCGTTGCCCAACGGCTGCAGCCATGTGCCCGCATCCTGCCCGTCGACCTGCACCTTCGCGCGCTGGTACGCCCCACGCTGATCAGACAACCGGCGCAACTGCACGACATCGCTGCCGCGAGCAATATCGACGGTGAACCTCACCGCATCCTTGGTGGCACGCAGGGTATCGGTGACGGGGATCCCGTCGTGCTCTCCTTCGAAGGTTGCCCGCAGCTTCTGCACGTCACCGCTGCCGGTGTAATTGTGCTCCTGCTCAGAAACCTGATCGCCCACGTCCACGGCGTCCGTGAGGCGAGCCCGGACGCGACCTTCGTGCCCGTACCAGAAGGCCGTGGTGCCGTACTCGGCCTTCGCTTGGTTGGAACCGCCGTGTTCGATGCCGAACGCCATCGTGTTCGAGAACGGCATGGCGTCAGAGACGAGAGTGCGCACCATGGAGTCGCACTTGTGCTTACATCCGTTCACGCCGAATTGAATCGCCGTCGCTCCGACGAAGGGTGTCGTGAAGGGCACCACCTCGCGGAAGTACCAGCCGCCCTCGTAGAAGTCCTCGGTGCCGGTGCCGTGCCATGCGGGTGAGTAGGCGCCGTCGACGTGGACGCGCTCGTCGCCTTCGAGATATTCACGGGTGTTGCCGAATTCCATCTGGCCGCGCACCGTCTGGCTGACGCCGACGACCTTGCCGAAGCCGGTTTGGTCGATCACCCGCCAGTCTTGGCCGTCGACGGTATCCCCGCGACGTGACTGTGCCTGGAAGTAGCCGATCGACGGTTTCGCGCCCGACAGCTGTCCTCCGACGCGGCCCTCACGCGCCGTCGTGGCCGTGGCCATGCCGACGGTGACGTCGACGTCGGATTCATTCACCAGCTCCACTTCCAGGGACTTCTTATACGGCATCGGCCACCAGCTGGAGAACCACCCAGTGGTCTCGGGATCGACGGCGTAGAGCAGCGAGCGGACCTCTGCGCGGCTGAGTCCGACACCGAAGAACTCGCCGAACGGAGCGTCGACCGTCTGCTTCCCATCGGCGGTGACTCGCAGTCGGAGGTCGCGCAGCAGCGCGTTGCCCTCGAGCACATCGGGGTCGGTAGCGACGGGATAGGTGTACGTCCTGTCCCCCTGCCATACCTGCCCCACGATGGCGTAGTCATGGGCCTTCTCGGATTCTTCGTTGCCGACGTCGATCTCGTCAGTGCGCTTCCATTCGTCGCCTACTCGGCTGTCCACCCAGTAGCGGAATTCGTTGAAGTCATTCTCCTTCTTGGCGTATTCGCTCTTCACCGTCACCGATTGCTTGCCCTTGGTGACTTCGGCGGGCACCTCGATGGAGAGATCAAGCCACTGCCCTGCAGTCGACTTCACCTCTTCCCATGCCCCAATTTCTTTACCATCGACGGTGACCTTCGCCACCTGCCCCGCGATCCCTGAATCGAGGCGACGGGTGATCCGGACGCCGTTGTTGGCGGGGTCGATCTTGGCAGTGAACTGGCTGGAGCCACGGAAAGCGCGACCGTCGTCGTTAATGCGCTCAGCCTCGTCGGGGGTCTTGATCTGCGGAAGCTGGAATCGCAGCTCGTTCAGCACACCCGCCTTACGCGCTGAGGCAACACGTTGGCTGCCACCTGCGGTGACGCTCAACTTCGTAGTGTCGGTGCTCGTCTTCCGTGCACGAGGCTTGGGATCTTGGTGGCCCCACTGCTTGGCTGCGGCAAGCACGTCGGAAGGAACATCGTCGGGGTTGAAGGTGGGTACGCCCTGGGCATCCGCAAACTCGCGGATCGATACGTGGTGGAAGAGCGGGTTGTTGCTGGTGGTGACCTTCATCGACTCCCGATAGGTCATCGGCACCTTGATGGCGACACCGCCGGAGGATTCGTCGGCATTGGCGACGAATGGGCGCTGGAAGGCACCGCCGAGATTGCCGTCCACGACATCCTGCAGTTTCGCGTCAAGCACAACTTTGCCGTCGAGCGTCACCTTGATGTTGCCGGTCTTGCTGACGTCGCCCCAGTCTCTGGTGAACCAGATCGACGTGATCTCTCCTGCGCCGGCATCCTCGGCGAGCACGCAGCCGTCGGCCTCTTCGCGGAGGCAGGAGAAAGCGCCGTCGAATCCGTCTTGCCAGTTGCCTCCGGTTTCGTCGAAGCTCGAGAACTGCTTGCTCGTCACTCCGGTTGGGATGAATGGCAGCTGGTCGAGATGCCGGAAGGTATCCCATCCGACGGGACCCTTCGCCGTGGACTTCTTCGGAGAGCGCCCGTGCCCAGGGTCAGCCTGGGCTTGTCCGATGTTCGCAGCCGGGGCAATCAAGAGTGTTGCGCCAGTGAGCAGCGCGAACACACCCTTGTGTAATCGCGTGGTCATGTTCGTCCTTTCGTAGCACGTGCCTGGTTGCTGTTGTTGGGGAAAAGAACGGTGGAGCGCCGCAATCATTGCTGACGGCGACGCTCCACCGACTTCGATGTTGATTCAGAAGTTACTTATTAGAGAAGTCGAACTGTTCGTAGATCTCCGCTGCGTTCTCCTTCGTGACGGGGATAGTGGGCAGAATCTGTTTCGATCCAAATTCCTTGCCATCGATCATGAGCATGACGGTGTCGATGGCTTCCTTGGCTCCGGTCGGGTACACGAAGGTTCCTGCCAGCTGCCCCTGTTCGACGGCGCGGATGCCGCCGTCGGGAATGGCGAGGCCATCGATACCGATGAACTTGATGTCCTTGTCTTTACCTGCCGCGGATGCAGCAAGCGCGGCACCGAGTGCCATGGGGTCGTTGTGGGCGTAGACCAAGTCGATCTGCTCACCAGATTGCAGCCACTGCTGCATATTCTTGGTGCCTTCTTCCTTCACCCACTTGGCGTCCTGGTCCTTCACGATCTTGATCTTCGGGTTCTCCTTGATGGCGTCGCGGAAACCCTGATCGCGGTCAATCTGTGGCTGGTTGCTCATGATGCCTCGCAGCTCGACGACGTTGCCGCCGTCGGGGAGAAGCTCGAGGGCAAGCTTGCCGGCCGCTTCACCAATAGCGACGTTGTCACCACCGATAAACGCCGCGATGCAGTCGGTATTCACCGAGCGGTCCAGCACAATCACCGGGATTCCCTTGTCGCATGCCTGCTGTACCGGCGGGGTCAGCGGATCTGACTCATTCGGGGAGACGATCAGAATGTCCACACCCTGGGTGATGAATTGCTGGACTTGCGACACCTGCCGCGACGAATCCTGGGCTGCGTCAGCGATAGGCAGGAGCTCCAGGTTGTCGTGCTGCTTGGCGTAATGCTCGAGCTGAATGTTCAGCTGTGCGCGGTACGGCTCGGCATTGTTCGCCTGCGAATAGCCGATGACGTACTTGTCTTTCTTCTCGAGCTCGACCGTCTTCATCGGGCCGGGATCGACGTCCCCGGCAGCTCCCGTGTCGCCACCTTCCGATCCACTTTCTGAGGCACCACCATCTTCCGACGAAGTCGCGCTCGACTGGGCGCCTTCGTCCTTGCTGGGCGAAGACGAGTTGGAATCTGCGTTCGAACCGCAGGACGCTAAGGCGAGAGTGGAGGCTGCCACCAGAGCTCCCAGCGTCTTCAATGACCTGAGTTTCATGGTTTCCCTTTCTTTAGGTTGCTCAGATAGGTACGGTCAGTGTGCTTCTTGAATGGCTGTCTTGTTGCGCCGTTTTCCCTTGCGGCGGATGGACTCGCCGATTTCGGTGAACAGTTCTGGGCGCTGGATCACGACGGCGACGATGACGATGATGCCCTTGATGATCATCTGCCAGTTGGCACTGAAGTTGTTGAGCCCGAGCACGTTGTCGAGCAGGGTGAGAATCATGGCGCCGATGAAGGTGCCGATCGCAGTGCCCTTACCGCCCGCGAGGCTGGCCCCGCCAATGACGACGGCGGCGATCGCGTCGAGTTCATATGTGAGGCCGGCCGTCGGATCAGCCGACGCGTTGTACGCCGCGTTGATAGGCCCAGCCAGGCCGGCGAGAAAACCGGTGAAGGTGTAGACGAAGATGAGTACGAGCGTGACGTTCACGCCGGAGAGCCTGGCTGCCGTCGGGTTCCCACCCACGGCATAGATGTGTCGCCCGAGCTTCGTTTTCGAGAGAATGATCTGGGCGACGATCGTGATGACGATGAGCGCCAGCACGGGGAACGACCCGAGGAACGGCACGTCGAACAGTGGTGCGCCAGGCTGGCCCAGCACCTGGAAATCTCGTGAACCGGGAAGAATGCCGTTCTCGTCGTACTGCACGGTGCCGATGGAGACGTTGTTCGAGAACTCACGCACGATACCGCGGGCAATCGTCATCATGGCGAGTGTCATCACGAAGGCTTGTATCTTGAGGAGCGCAGTGCCGAGGCCGTTGATGAGGCCGAAGATGGCGCACACCAGCAGCGTCATCGGAAGAATTGCTCCCACAGACCAACCCTGATCCACCAGCAGCCAAGCAGACAGAGTGCCGCCAATCGCAAGCACGGAACCCACGGAAAGGTCGATGCCGCCGGTGATGATGATGAGCGTCATGCCGATGGCGAGAATGCCACGGGGCGCGAAATAGGCCACAGCATTGGTGAGGTTATCCAGCGACAGGAAGCGATCAGACTGAGTGACGATGCCAATGATGATGATCAGCACCAACCCGAGATAGCCCTGTAATGAACCCATCAAGGGACGGATGCGCTGCCACGTGGTCGGCTTGCCAGTGTTCGATTCTTCACTCATGACTCTTGGCCTTCCTCAACCCCGTCAGTGACCGCAGTTGACTCTTGGACGGTGACCGCTTGGGTTCGATCCATGGCGGCCGACAGAATTTCTTCTTGGTTCGTTGTCGCTGCGTCGAGCTCTGCCGTCTTCCGGCCTTCACACAGCACGATGATCTTGTTGCACATGCGCAGCAGTTCCGGCAGTTCTGAGGACGCCACGACGATGGCAACCCCCTGCTCGGCGAGCTCGTTCACGAGCTCATAGATCTCGGCCTTCGCTCCCACGTCGATGCCACGCGTGGGTTCGTCGAGCAGGATGACCGACGGCTTCGTCAGCAGGCACTTCGCCAGCACCACCTTTTGCTGATTGCCGCCTGAGAGTGTCCCCACCGCCGACTCTGCACTAGGGGTTTTCACCCCTAACGCCTTGATCTCGGAATCCACGAGACGTGCTTCGTCGCGTTGTTTCACGAATCCGCCGGTGGTGAAGCGGCCCAGCGCGGCGAGGCTGGCGTTGAACTTCACGCTCATGTCGAGCAGCAGGCTTTGTTGTTTGCGGTCTTCGGCGACGAGCGCGAATCCGGATTCGATGGCGTGGCGAGGATTCGTCGGGTGATAGGCGGCGCCGTCGAGCTCAATCTGTCCTGAGATGGCGTTGGGCGGGTAGCCGCCGAACAGGGACTCGAGGGTTTCCGTGCGCCCCGCGCCCATGAGCCCTGCCAAACCGACGATCTCTCCAGGCCGCACGTCGAAGTCGATGCCCTTCAGTTCCACACGCCCGGCGAGAGCGTCGGGTTCGAGTCGCAGGTCGCGTACACGCAGGCGCGGTTCGCCTTGGGCATCGGCTGCGCCTTCCTCTCGTCGCGGTAGGTCGGAGACATCTCGGCCAACCATCATCCGAATGAGCTCTGCCCGGGATGTACCCGCCATGTCTTTCTCGCCGACCCAGCATCCATCGCGAAGCACATTGACGCGGTCGGCAATCACCTCGAGCTCTTCGAGGCGGTGGGATACGTAGATGATCCCGACCCCTTCGGCAGTCAGAGAGCGGATCACATCGAAGAGTTTTTGCACCTCGGCGTCAGCCAGCGCCGAGGTCGGCTCGTCCATGATGAGGATCTTCGCGTCGATTGAGAGTGCTTTGGCCACCTCCACCAATTGCTGCTCCGCCACCCGCAGTTGGCTTACCGGCGTCGTCGGCTCGAGGTCCAGCCCGACACGAGCGAGGAGCGCCTTGGCGCTGTCGAGGCTCTTCCGACGATTCACGAACCCGCCTTTGCCTTGCTCTCGCCCTAGCCAGATGTTGTCGGCGATAGACATGGACGCCACAAGATTCAGCTCTTGGTGGATGGTGGAAATACCGAGACGCTGAGAGTCCGTCGGGGTGTGCAGCACGACGGGGTTGCCCGCGAGCGTGATGTCGCCGTCGTAGTGGTTGAAGACGCCCGAGAGGATGTTGATCAGCGTGGACTTGCCCGCGCCGTTCTCGCCCAGCAGCGCCACTACTTCACCCGCGTTGAGCCTGAGTTCTACATCGCGAAGCGCATGCACACCGGGAAAGCTCTTCCCTATGCCTCGCATCTCGAGTAACTGCGTCGTCACTAGCGTCTCCATCCCAAAGCAGCTGTGCTCGGTTTCTATGGTGAACCAGTTTTACACACGGCGGTGTCAGTTTGAGGCAGTTTTTGTAATCGATATCAGTTTGCTATCTCGACGACCCGTGCCAGTCCTTCAGTGCCGGATTTCCCCGACGGCAACACGGGCTACCACTTCGAAATTCTACGTAGCCATCCCGAGATGACGATGAGCACGAACCCGACGAACGCAAGCTCAAAGAACCCAAAACCTCGAGACGGGAACCCCGGCGCCATGCGATTGAGATCGATACCCAGGGCCTGGAGGATGCCGAAGTTGCGGAGGAACGGCAGCGCAAACAGGCAGACGCCCACCACAAGCAACACGATGCCAACAATGCCTCGGACACTCATACGCTTCTTGGGCGCCTTGCTCCCGGGCTGGACGTCTGCGAAATCGGAGTACGAACGTCGCGATTCGTACCCGTACTGAGCAGACTCAGGCGCCGCCTCCGAACTCCCAGATTCCGGCTGATCGAAGTCGCAGGGCTGCTGTTCCATGTGTGTCTCCCCTCTGGTCGCATCAGTGTATGTGGCGGCCGGTCCAGCTGGGGAGTGCAGTTTCACCGTCGGCTCATCGAGGCCCTACCCTGAATCCGACGACTGAACGCAAGGCGGTCCCCCATGGCCGGTGGACTGGCAGCGTTCCCTTCGAGAGCGACCTGGCACATCACAAGGAGGGTGACATGCACACACCATTTGAGCTAGCCGTTTGCGCAGAGATGCAGTTTCTCGATCTTCCACTCACTGAGCGGGTGAAACGCATCGGCGAGTTCGGCATCGCCGCCGAACTGTGGAACTGGCATGAGGAGCACGTCGACCTCGAGGCTATCGCTGCCACCGGAGTGCCGGTGCTCAACATGAACGCATACATCTCAGGCAACCTCACCGATGATGAAGAGATTGAGCGTTTCCTCAATACTGCGGAGCAGGGGGCGATCAAGTCCAAGATTCTGGGCAAGCCTCGGCTCAACTTCCACGGCACTGGCCTCGGTGAGGGAGGCTTCCCGACGAAGCCCGTACAAGTGGTAACGGGCGCCATGTGGGCGAAGGCTACGACAACGCTGCTGAGACTTGCTGACATCGCCGAACGGCATGACGTCGTCTACCAAATGGAAAACCTCAATCTTCCAGTGGATCACGCGGGCACGCCCTTCTCCCATCCAGATGATGTGTTGGCACTGATTAAGGCTGTCGACTCACCTCGAATCAGGATGAACCTCGACCTGTATCACGCACAAATTGGCGACGGGAACCTCATCGCAACCTGCGAGGCCGCCCTGCCATATCTCGGAGAGGTGCAGGTGGCGGACGTTCCTGGACGGTGTGAGCCTGGAACCGGTGAAATCACCTACCGCAACGTAGCGAAGCACCTGCATGCCATGGGGTACACCGGCACCGTGTGCATGGAGGCGTGGGCAAAACACGATTCCGCAACTGCCATCGAGACCTTCATCGAAACCTTCTCAAATCTCGACGACGGGGAGTAATGCCCAACGCGGGAAAGAGTAGGTAGTCCCGACGCATGGACTTTCCTGGGCCGCTACTTCTCTTTCCCCTGGATAAACACGCTGAGGGTCATGAGTGCGAAGCCGATGAACCCAGCCGTCATGAATGAGAAGGTCCTGTCCATGTGTTCGGGCGTCATTCTCTCCGGTCCCAAGCCGAGGAGCTCAAGCACCCCGAACATGTGGAGGAAGGGCAGCGCGAAGAGGCAGCCGCCTACAACACGCAACACCATGCCAACAACACGTCGGAAGCTCGCCCGCTTCTTGTGCCCCTTGCTTCCGGGTTGAATGGCCGCAAAGTCGGAGTACGAACGTCGCGATTCGTACCCGTACTGGGGAGACTCAGGCGCTGTCTCCGAGCGATCAGGGCTCGACTGCCCGAAGTCGTAGGGTTGCTGACTCATGCGTGTCTCCTCTCTGATCGCAACAGTGTACGCGGCGGCCAGTCCAGCTGAACCGCGCGGTTTCACCGTCGACTCACCGAAGCCCTACCCTGTAATCCGACGACTGAACGCAAGGTGGTACCCATGGCCGGTGGACTGGCAGCACTTCTCGACGACATCGCGACCATGGCGAAACTCGCGGCCGCATCTGTAGACGACATCGGTGCGGCGGCGGGCCGCGCGGGGGCCAAGGCGGCGGCGGTGGTCGTCGACGATGCTGCGGTCACGCCGAAGTACGTGCAGGGCTTCACACCGCAGCGCGAGCTGCCGGTCATCTGGAAGATCGCCAAGGGATCGCTGGTCAACAAGGCGATCATCATCGTGCTCGCCCTGCTGCTCAGCCAATTCATTCCTTGGCTACTCACACCGCTGCTGATGTGCGGCGGCACCTACCTGGCGTTCGAGGGCGCGGAGAAACTGTGGGAGTGGGCCACCGGCCACCAAACCGAGCCCGAGGACGTCGCGGTCGAACGAGGCCCGGAAGAGGAGAAGGCCATCGTCAGCAGCGCCATCCGCACTGACTTCATCCTCTCCGCCGAGATCATGGTAATCGCGCTCAAGGAAGTGGCCACCGAAACCCTGTGGCTACGGGCGGCGACGCTCGTCGTCGTGGCCATTTTCATCACGCTCCTCGTCTACGGGGTGGTTGCCGTCATCGTGAAGCTCGACGACGTCGGCCTCGCCCTCACGAAAAAGAGCCGCCCAGCGACGCAGCGACTCGGGGAGCGTCTCGTGCAGGCCATGCCCGTGATTCTGCGCATCTTGTCGGTGGTGGGTACGTTCGCCATGGTGTGGGTAGGCGGACACATTCTCCTCGTCGGCCTGGACGAACTCGGCTTCCATCCGCCGTACGGCTTCGTCCATCACCTCTCGGAGCTCGTGGCAGGCGCGGTGCCTGGCGTAGGCGGCGCGCTCGGATGGATCGTCGAAACCTTCTTCTCGATGCTCCTCGGGGTAGCTGTTGGTGCGATCGTCGTCGGCGTCGTGCACCTCGTCGGCGCACTGAAGGGACGCAGCGACGAGCACTGACCTCACATCGTGGCGCGCAGCCAGCGAGCGCAGAGCTTCACCCACGTGTAGGCATTCTCCGGCACCTCGTCGTAGAAACTCGTGAGCGAATCCGCAAGCGAGAGCCCATGCGGACCGTGAGCGTAGTGGTGGTACTCGAAGGGCACCCCGTGCTCGGAGAGTGCATTGACGAACCGGAGCGACTGTGTCGCGGGCACGAGATCGTCCTCGCCCGTTGTCCACACGAACGCCGGCGGCACGTGAGGCCCGGCTGCCTGGATGCAATCGGTGGCCATGATCGTTTCCTTCGGGAACGGCATATCCATCCAATCCGCCGCCATCACCGCGTAACACGGCACGATGGCGTCCGGGCGCGACGAATGCTCCAGCAACCCCTCGTTGGCTTCGACGCCCTCCGCAGCCAGCCGCGCGTATTCGTCGCGCTCCGCCTCGAGCACCTCTTCGCGGGCGTGCATGGTGCCGAGCATCGCCGTGACGTGCCCGCCGGCGGAAAACCCCAACACGGCCACCCGGTTCGAGTCGACGCCCAGCTCGACGGCGTGGCCGCGCACCCACCGCACGGCGCGGGCCGCGTCGACGACGGGTTGCGGATACTGCGCATGCTCACGGATGGAGTAGCGCAGCACGAAGCACTGGAACCCGAAGCGCTGGAAGGCGATGGCGACGGGGTCGGCTTCCCGGTCGGAGAGGAACTCGTAGCCCCCACCCGGGCAGATGATGATGGCAGGGCGCGCCTGTTCCATCATCGCCGCGGGCCCGTCCGGGTCACCCACGGAGAATGCGCACACCTCCAGCGTGACGTCGCGGTTGGGGTTCATGGAGACGGTGTAGTTCTGCATACCCAGAGACTAGCTGTGCCTGGGCCGGCGGTGGTCAGGAATTGGCTGGTTCATCCTCGGCAATCATCCATCGGCCGCGTACCCGAAATGCCGCAATCGTCTGGCGCTTGGCTTTGTTCGCCGCGGACTGCGGTGTCATAGCTCGCGCCTTCGCCCAAGCTGTGAGTGGCACGATGCGTCGGCTTTCCAACATCGCGATGCGCTTATGCAACGCTTCCATCAGCAGCAGGCTCAAATATCTCGCCATGCCCTGATGCTCGTCGCTCCTCGCATATCTCTCGAGCAACGGGTAATACTGCGTGTGCCGCTCCTTCGCGCGCACGATCACCGGGGGAAGCCGGGCGTCGCGAAGCTGCATATTGATGAGCACGCGCCCGATCCTCCCGTTGCCGTCGGCGAATGGATGGATCACCTCGAACTCGCAGTGGAACCTGGCCACCGCGTCGACAGGATCAGCTGCAATATCGCGACGACACTGCGCCAGGGCGTCGTCAACAAGCTCTGCGACGAACTCAGGGTTGGCTCCGACGTGACCGCCGACGTGCACCCATTCGCCGGCACGTCGGTATCTGCCTGCGACGTCGTCGCGGATGCCGCGCAGCAACATGCCGTGCCAATGGAGAATGAGAGCCGGGGTGAGTTCGTCGTCGCAGGCAAGGAGCTCCGTAGTGACACTCGCCAGGTTGGTGGCCTCAAAAATTTCACGCAGGTCACGTGCACCGACCGGCACTCGGCCTTGGAGGATTTGCTCGGTGTCAGTGAGTGTGAGCGTCGAGTTCTCGATGGCGTTGGACTGGTGCACGGCTTCCGGGAGTTCCGCTAGAGCAATCTCATGCAGGGCGTCAGCGTGTTTAGCGGACAGCTCCTGGTACCGCTCTTGCAGCGCAGCCACGCGGCTCCGCAGGCTTTGGTCTGCCATATCGTCCCCTTCGCCACATGCAGCATAGCGTGAATACCTCACGAATAACGCCTGAATTCACGCGTTCCCGGGCACCTCGGTCGCTGTTGTGTTCTCCAGCCCAGACGCCCGGAGCAACATGCCCGTACATGCGGACGTTCCCGAACGTTCAACCAGACGTCACCTCAAGTGCCCGCTGTGCGTCAAACTCGCTCTTTACCCTTCGTTCCGGACAATCGTTGAAGAAGGGAATCCCCCGTGTTCACAGACCTCGCTCGAGCAGCGAAGCAGCGGACGAAACTCCTTGTCGCGCTGATCCTCTCCACAGCATTCCTCATCCCACTGAGCTCGCCAGCGCGGGCAGATCTCTCCGGCCCCACCGACGGTGGCCGCGCCATCATCCTGTCTTCCAACACCCGCGAGGTGGCGGACGGCATCGTGCAGTCCACCTACGAACGCATGGACTCGCGCGGACGCAACGTCATCAACGTCCTCGAAGTCAATCTCGCGAAGACGGACGTGAAGTACCTCGACTCTGGCAAGGTCGCCGGCGTGCAGACGCTGACCGAGATGGCCGAGTCCTCCGACATCGATGCCGCCGTCAACGGTGACTTCTTCGACATCAACAACACGGGCGCGGTGCTCGGCGCCGGCGTTGAGCTCGGCACCGTCATCAAGTCGCCCAACGAAGATCACCGCGACGTGGCAACCGTATCCACCGACGGTCTCGGCGCCATCACGCAGCTGCTGCTGCAGGGCGAGGCGACGGTGAACGGGGGCGACACTATCCAGATCGCCGGCCTCAACTTGACCAAGGTGCGCCCCGACCGCGTCGCGGTGTACGACCACCGGTGGGGCAGCTTCACGCTGCAGCGCCCCATCGACGCCGATAAGAACGCGAAGATCGTCCGCATCCGCGACGGCAAGGTGCACTCCATCGACGAGGCCATCTCCCCCGAGAAGATCGACATCCCCGAGGGCGACAAGATCCTCCTCGGTCGCGGCAACGATGGCGTCGCGAAGCTCTCGACGCTGAAGGTGGGCGACAAGGTGGAGGTCTCCGTCGGCATCACCGACAACGTCGACAACATCGCCGTCGCGATCGGCGGCAACTGGTCCACGCTCGTCAAGGACGGCAAGCCGCTCGACGCCGGTGACAACAAAGACGCCTTCGTGAAGGGCCTGCACCCGCGTACCGCCATCGGCTTCGGCAACGGCGGCAAGACCATGTACCTCGTCACCGTCGACGGCCGCTCGGACAACAGCCGCGGCATGGACCTGGAAGAGCTCGGACGCCTCATGCGTGAGCTCGGCGCCACTGAGGCCATGAACCTCGACGGCGGCGGCTCCACCACGATGGTCGTTCGTGACCCAGGCGACGAGGGCACCTCCGTCGAAAACACTCCTTCCGACGGCCACGAACGCAACGACGGGAACGGCCTCGGCGTGGTCAGCCGCGGCTCCGACGGTGTACTGTCCGGCATCAACGTCGACTTCCAGGGCGTCGACAAGAATGCGAACCGCATCTTCCCCAAGACCACCCGCCGCCTGATTGGCAAGGGGCACGACCGCGGCGGACGCCCCGTCGAGGCTGACATCACCTGGTCGAGCTCCAACAAGGACGTGCTGACCGTCGACAGCAAGGGCGTGGTTACCGCCATCGCACCTGGCAAGGCCGAGGTGATCGCCACCTCCGGCAAGGTCGCCGCACGCACCCCCATCCACGTGCTGGGCAACCTGCAGGGCATCACCGTTTCCCCGAACGTGACGCAGATTTCTGGCCCCGACGAGTTCAAGCCGGTGAACGTGGTGGGCCACGACCCGCAGGGCTTCACGGCGCCCATCGATCCTTCCGACATCAAGGTCACCGGCGGGGACAAGCTCACGTGGGATCGTTCGGAGAAGGCCACCTTCGTCGTGAGCAGTGAGGTGGAGAAGGCTTCCGGCCTGGCGACGCTCAAGGTACTCAACGCATCTGCGCAGATGAGCTACCTTGTCGGCCGTGAAACGGTCCTGGTGACGGACTTCTCCGAAGACGTCTCTGACTTTACCGTGAGTGGTGCCCGCTCGACGCAAGCCATCGAGAAGCGCCCCGGTGAAGGCCGAGACGGTAGCGACGCCGTCGCATTCACCGTCGATTTCTCCCAGTCCACCGCCACCCGCACGGCGAACCTCAAGCCGAATAAGGACACAAACGCCCGGCGCTTCATCGACGGCACTGCTGTGGAGCTGCGCGTCTGGCTAAAAGCCGACGGCAAAGTCGCGCCGATGATGTACGCCACCGTCGACAACGAGCCCCTCGAGGTGCCCGTGACGTACGCGCCTCGCGTCAACAACACCGACGAGTGGCAGCAGGCGATCATCAAACTTCCGCAGGGCTACAAGGGGCCGTTCTTCTGGAGCAACTTCGCCTTCTATGAGACGGCCGCTGACCAGAAGTACAAGACCACGGTGCTTATCGACTCTGTCGAGTTGGTGGTTGCGCCGAAGGGTGAAGCTCCCGAGTTCGTGAAGCCGCGTGATGGCGCAGCAATCGTCGAATCCGGTTCCACCGACGACAACCCCACCCGCATCGCCGTGATGTCGGACGCCCAGTTCGTCGGCCGCGAGCCCAACAGCGCAATGGTGGCGGGTGCTCGTCGCTCTTTGCGTGAGATGGTGGCTGCTAAGCCGGACGCCATCTACATCGTCGGCGACTTTACCGACGAGGCGAACGACGAGGACTTCGAGCTCGCGAAGAAGATCCTCGACGAGGAAGTGAAGCCGTCGGGTATCCCGTGGGTGTACGTGCCAGGTAACCACGAGGTGATGGGCAAGTCGATTGAGAACTTCCAGAAGTACTTCGGCGACGCCCAGACCCTGCGCACCATCGGCAGCACGCGCATTATCACCCTCGACTCATCGCCGTACGGCATCGGCCACAATTTCGATCAGATCAAGATGTTCCGCAACGAACTCGATCGCGCTGCGAGCGACAAAAACATCACCGGCGTCGTGGTGATGTTCCACCACCCGACGCGTGATTTCCTGCCCGACGGTGGCTCCGGCCTGCGCGACCCCAAGGAGGCCGCAATGGTTGAAGACTGGCTGTCTCGCTTCAACAAGACCTCGGGCAAGCAGGTTGCGCTGATCGGTGCGGGCGTCGGCGCATTCCACGCCCGTCAGCAAGACAACGTGCTGCACGTCACGAACGGCAACTCCGGCAAGGCGGCCACCTCCAGCGTCGACTGGGGCGGTTTCCGCGGCTGGACGATGCTCGGCATCAACCCGGGTGGTGGCCCTAAGGTGACCGACTGGATGGAAGTCGAAACCCGCCCGTGGGTCGACGAAGGGACGCTCGCTATCAAGGCCCCCGCCGAGGTGAAGCGCGGCGAGGTCGTCGAAGTGGACGCAGGCTTCCAGCAGGAGGGCATCGACATTCCGGTGCGCTGGCCTGTGTCCGCCAAGTGGGGTGGCAAGGACATCTACGTCGGCACGAACGCCACCAAGGCACCCAGCACTGCTGTGGCAGCGTTCAACCCCGAGACGCGCATGCTCACGTTCCTCGACGCTGCCGGCGAGGAAGTGACGCTGACGCTCACCGTGAACGGTGTGACGACGTCGCACACGTTCAAGCGGCAGCGCGCCGCCACCTCGTTCTCCGCCGCTCAGATCACCGCGGTGGGCCGCGCCTCGTATGCCTGGGGCAACGTTGCTGACAACGCCCGTATCTCCACCCAGGTGTACGTTCCTGGCAAGGGGTGGTCGACGTCGCAGAGCATCAC
Organism: Tessaracoccus timonensis; assembly: GCF_900343145.1. Lineage (NCBI taxonomy): Bacteria > Bacillati > Actinomycetota > Actinomycetes > Propionibacteriales > Propionibacteriaceae > Tessaracoccus > Tessaracoccus timonensis. The sequence goes on along the minus strand of NZ_LT996886.1, from coordinate 1,154,116 downwards.
CGCTCGGGCTGGGTTCTGGAAGATTCCGCTCACCTACGGCAGGAACTCAGCCGGAACCTTGCGCTGGCGCGTCGTTGTGAAGCACAGCGACGGTTCCCTCGAGGTGACGCCCGAACGGACGCAGCGCCGTGTCGGTGTTACCGCGAAGACCGCCGGAACGAAACGCGTCGGGCTCGTCTCCAATGTGTGGGGCACCGTCAACGCCGGAGCCAACGCGAAGGTGTGGACCGAGGTGCGTATCGGTAACAAGTGGTCGCGCTCGCAGGTGCGCACCGCCGACGCCCACGGCTTCTACGCGGTACCGCTCACCTACGGTTGGGCCACTCCAGGCACGTACCGTTGGCGCGTCGGCGCCAGCATTGACGGCGTGGGAACGGTGTACTCGAATGTAGTCACGCTCACCCGCACTCGGTAGTGGCTGAATAACAGTTGGGCCCCGCACTCCGATCAGGAAGTGCGGGGCCCAACTGTTGAGAGTGCCTAGATCAGGCGCTGACCACCTCGAAGTTGACGTGTGCGACGACGGCGGGATGCAGCTTGAGTTCAGCGGCATGCTGGCCGAGGGTCTTCACGTGCTTCGGGAACGAGACGGCACGCTTGTCAATGGTCGGGCCGCCGGCCTTCTTCACAGCGACGGCGAAATCGTTCGACGTCACGGAACCGAAGAGGCTGCCTTCCTCCGACGCGCGAGCAGCCACCTTGATGGTGAGCTCCTCGAGCTGCGAGCGGATCTCCTGAGCGTGCTCCACGCCGCGGATCTCGCGGGCGTCGCGTGCGCGCTTGATGCCCTCGATCTGGGTTTCGGCGCCCTTGCTCCACAGGATGGCCTTACCCTGAGGGATGAGGTAGTTGCGGCCGTAGCCGTCGCGAACCTCAACGATGTCGCCGGCAACGCCGAGCTTGTCAATGGTGCTGGTGAGAATGAGCTTCATGAGTCTTCCTCCGATCAGCGGGCCGTGGACGCGTAGGGCAGCAGCGCTACCTCACGAGCGTTCTTGACGGCGATGGCAACCTTGCGCTGGTCCTGAACCGACAGGCCAGTGACGCGGCGGGCGCGGATCTTGCCACGCTCAGAAATGAACCGCTTGAGCGTGTTGATGTCTTTGTAGTCGATGTTGGCCACGCGGGTGGTCTTCACCGGCATGATCTTCTTCTTGTTCACAGACTTGCGCTGTGGACCGGCCATTATGGTGCTCCTTTTCTCTCGGGTTTCCCGAGCAAGCCCGTCTCTCGACGGAATGTGCCTTGTGGTTTGTTGTTGTGTTGGTGGATGGTCTCGATACGGGCCTTCGGCCCTACTCGACCGTCGGGTTCGGTCTGGTCTCGATACGGGCCTACGGCCCTACTCGACCGTCGGGATCGTTCTGGTCTCGATACGCGGCTTCGCCGCTACTCGACCGTCTGGACGGACGTCACTCGACCATCGACTGCGCCGGTACCGAGACGTAGCGTGTGCGGGATCAGAACGGCGGTTCGTCGGACTGCGATGCCGGGCCCCACGGGTCGTTGGCGCCGCGGTTCTGGCTCGAGTTGTTGGAGCTCGACCAGGAGTCGCCACCGTCGCCGCCGGAGTTCTGGCCACCCTGCCACTGGCCGCCACCGCCACCACCAGAGGTTTTGGTGACCTGTGCGGTTGCGTAGCGAAGGGCGGGCCCAACCTCGTCGACATCTACTTCAAAGACCGTGCGCTGTTGGCCCTCGCGATCTTGGTAGCTGCGCGACTTCAACTTGCCGTGAACGATGACGCGCATGCCCTTGTCGAGCGATTCGGCCACGTTCTCGGCGTGCTGACGCCACACGGAGCAGTTCAGGAACAGTGGATCGCCGTCGCGAAATTGGTTCGACTGCGGGTCGAATGTGCGCGGCGTGCTGGCCACGCGGAAGTTCGCGACCGCCGAACCGTTCGCGGTGAAGCGCAGTTCTGGTGCGCTCGTGAGATTGCCAATGATCGTGATCTGGGTTTCGCCTGCCATTGAGATGCCTCCGAGTTAGACGTGTTCTTGTACCCACACTATGGGCGCGGACTGACAGTCACGCCCATGTTGTATTGAATCTGTGGAAAACTTCAGTCCTCGAGACGGAGAACCTTGGTGCGCACGATCTTCTCGTCGATTGCCAGGAGGCGATCGAGTTCAGACACCGTGGCAGGCTCACAGGTGAGCTGGAGCACCACGTAGATAGCCTCAGACTTCTTGTTGATGTCGTAGGCGAGGGTGCGACGGCCCCAGATGTCGGTGTTGTCGACGGTGCCGCCTTCCTTCGTGACGGTTTCGAGGTGCTTCTCGATGAGAGCAGGCACCTGACGCTCGTCGACGTCGGAGTCGATGAGGACCATAACTTCGTACTTGCGCATGCTTTGCCCCACCTCCTTCGGACTAACGGCCACGAGTCTGTCCCGTGGCAGGAGGGCATGGCTCGAAAAAATCGAACCGAAGAGCAACATTACCTTCTGCGAAGGCCTTCGGCCAAACACCCCATTTGCTAGCCTCAAGTGGGTGAAGCACGAGTACAGAACACACGAAGTTACGAGCGCGAAGCTTTCTGAGAACCCGTGGTACCGCGCATGGCTCACCGCCGTGCAGCAGGGGTTCCACGACCCCCACCCCACCGAGGAATTCCTCGAACACCAACTTTCCATCGAAGCCGAACACGGCACCGTCATGCGCGGCGTGTGGGATCTGGAGCCGCGCGACTATGCGCTGGGCACCGACATCCCCGTCGCCACCTTCATGGAATGGAACGGCTCCCTCAACGTCGGCGGCTCGGTGATCGACTGCCACCAGATCAGCGACGTCACCGTCCGGGCCTCACATCGTCGCCAGGGCATCGCCCGCAACCTCATGACCGCCTCGCTGACCGCAGCCAAGGAACGCGGCCTGGCCGTCGCAGCGCTCACCGCCACCGAGGCCACCATCTACGGCCGCTTCGGCTTCGGCGCCGCCATCTTCAAAGACCAGATCGAACTCCGCGTCGGCAGCGGCTTCGACATCCACGCCCCCATCACCGGCACCTGCGAATACCTCGACGTGCAGCAGCTCGCCGAGGCATCCCGCGTCGTCTTCGACAAGTTCCACGCCACCCAAACCGGCTCGATCGGCCGCTGCGCACCCGTGATGGAGGTGCTGAACGGCTCCGTCGAGAAATCCACCCGTAAGCACGACGACAAGATCCGCGCCGTCGGCCACTGGGATGAGCAGGGCAACCTCGACGGCTACGCCACCTGGAAGTCTGCCGACCGCGACGACGCCATCAACGTCATCGACTTCGTTCCGACGAACACAGACGCCAGCGTCGCCATGTGGGCGTTCCTCGGCTCGCTCGACCTCGTTCGTCGCGTGCGGTTCAACCGCGCCCGCAACGACGAACACCTCCCCTGGGCGCTCACCGACCGCCGCCGCTACATCGTCAAGGAACACGACGACCTGCTGTGGCTGCGCGTGCTCGACCCGGCCGCCGTGCTCACCGCCCGCAACTACTACACCGAGGGCGAGGTGTGCTTCCGCGTCATCGACAAGATGGGCATCGCCGACGGAGTGTGGCGCCTCACCGTCGAAAAGGGCAAGGCCACCTGCGTCCCCACCGACGACGAACCCGAGCTGGACATCAACGTCGCCGCCCTCGGCTCGACGCTGCTGGGCGGCGTGAACATCCACGCGCTCACCACCGTCGGGTGGGTCAAGGGCAACCAGCAAGCCATCGACGTGTTCGGCATGCTGCTGCGCCGGCGTCGCGAACCCTGGTGCATCACCCCGTTCTGATCGGGACAAAGATAGATCAAGTTCGTGGCGGGTAGACGCACCACGAACTTGATCTATCTTGAGGCTTCGACGGCTGCATCTAAAGATCTCAGCATCTCGCTCCTCCTGGCAGGTACACTCCGAGACATGACGACCACCGCCGAGGCCCTACTACGCGATGCCCTCGCTCTCGACGCCGACCAGCGCGCGGTGGTCGCGAATGCCCTCTTTGAAAGCCTCGACGACGAAGCTGCCACCGCTTCCGACGCTGCCTGGCGCCGCGAAGCTTCCCGCCGCCTAGCAGAAATTCGTCGTGACGCAGTCGAGCTGGAAGATGCGGACGAGCATTACGCTCGCCTACGCGCATCGTTGCGCCAATGAACCTGCCGCAGCGCGAGCATCCAGCCGCAGTAGCTGAATTCGATGATGCTGTGCGCTGGTACGAGGACCAGGAGCCCGGTATCGGTCTAGCGTTTATGGAATGTGCCCAGTCTGCGCGGCTCGAACTCGCGGCGTGGCCACATGCCGGTCCGCTATTCACCACCACCGCCGACGGGACGTTGATTCGCAGCAAACGAATTCGGCGCTTTCCTTATCGGATCATCTACACCGTTGACAGCGATTCCATCCTGGTTCTCGCCTATGCACACCAACGTCGAAAGCCTGGCTACTGGCTCCAACGCCACGCTGAAACATAGATCAAGTTCGTGGCGGGTAGACGAGCCACGAACTTGATCTATCTTGAGGCTTCGACGGTTACCGTCGCCGTCGATATTTCCCGGGCAGGATGGGGTTGCCGTCTTTACCCCAGGCGATCAGCCCGCCGGCGACAGATTCGGCCAGCAGCCCGGCTTGACGAAGCTGCGCGGCCACCATCGATGAGCGCAGCCCGTTGTCGCAGATGACGATGATGGCGGCGTCGCGCTCGGCCAGGGGATCGTCGCCGTGGATCGCGTCGAGTGGGTTTTTCTTGAGCTCCTTGGGGTCGACCGGCCGCGCACCGGGCGCGTGCCCGGCCTCGTACTCATGCGGGGTGCGCACGTCGATGAGCACCGCCCCCTTCGAGAGCGCGATGAGCGTCTCCTCAATCGTGAGCCCTGATGAGGAGCGCTTGCTCAGGAAGTCCAACAAACCCATACGGTCATCTTCCCATACCGGACCCGCGCGTTAGACGATGCCGAACATTGCCAGCCCGATGATCAGCACCACGCCGGTGATCATCCAGCCGACGAGAAACCATCCGAGCCACTGCTTGCGCGCCCACCGCGCGACAAACACCGGCAGCGCGAGCGCCCCGACGAGCCCCACCGCGCACAGCACCCGCAGCCAAGCAGGCGGCTGCCCCTGTTCCACCGACAAATCGGTGCCCGAGACGGTATCGACGGTGTAGAACGCCGTTACGGCAAACCCCAGCACGGCAGGCACGACCGCGACGAGCACCAGCAGCGCCCAGCACACCACGGCCAGCCATGTCGACCACCACACCCGCGCGGGCGGGCTACTTGCTTTGGCCACGCCGCAGCGCTTCCAAGCGCTCATACATGGAGTCGATGCGCTCCTTGAACCGCTTCTCCACTTCCCGACGGCGCACCTTCAGCGTCGGCGTGAGGAGACCGTTATCCATCGTGAACTCGTCTTGGAGCACCTCAGTTTCCTTCGGCTGATCCTGCGTAGGCAGCATCGCGGTGAGCTCACCCACCCGTCGACGCAGCTCCGCGAGCAGCTCGCTGCTCTGCAGCCAATCCTTCACCTCGCCGGGCCACTGGAGCCGCTGCCCGAGCTCCTCGACGCCCGCCAGCGACGGCTTCACCAGCAGCGTCACGAAGGGGCGGGTGTCGCCGATCAGCACCGCGTGCTCGAACAGCGGATCGGCCAAAATGAGCCCCTCGATAGGCTGCGGCGCGACGTTCTTGCCGCCAAGCGTGACGATGATGTCCTTCAGCCGATCGGTGATCGTGATGAACCCCTGGGTATCGATGTACCCCACGTCGCCGGTATGCAGCCAGCCGTCCTCGTCGATGGCTTCAGCCGTCGCCTCGGGCTGATTCCAGTAGCCGTCCATGAGGTTCGGCCCGCGATACAGCAGCTCGCCGAGCTCCCCGACGCGCATCTCGCCGCCCGGCATCACCTTGCCGACGGTGCCGATCTTGAAGTCGGTGGGCGAGTTGAACGAAGCCAGCGGCGCGGCCTCGGTGAGCCCATACCCGACGCGCAACGGCAGCCCGACCGTCGAGAAAAACTCCTCGATCTCCGGACGCAGCGGCGCCCCACCGCACGCGAGCACCGACTTCGGCCCACCCAGCGCATCCCGCACCGAGCGGTACACGAGCTTGTCGGCCAGCGCCCGCTGCAGCCGCAACCACACGCCAGGCTTTCGTCCGGCACGGAACGCGTACTGGTTGTGGCGGCCCACCCGCAGCGCCCAGCTGAAGATCGCCCGCTTCACCGGCGACGACTGCACCTTCTGGTGCGCGGTGGCGAACACCTGCTCGTACAACTTGGGCACCGACACCATCATCGTTGTCTTCGCGAGCACCATCTGCTGCGCAATCTCTCGCGGATTCGCCACATAGACGTTCATGCAGCCGTGCATCAGCACCACGCACGTCCACGCGCGTTCCAGCGCGTGGCTGAGCGGGAGGAAACACAACGACGACTCCTCCGACCCGAACTCGAAGAACTCCTCCAGCGCATCATTTTCCGCGCACAGCGCGAAGTGCGACAGCATCACGCCCTTGGGCGAACCCGTCGTCCCCGACGTGTACACCAGCGCGGACAAGTCGGCCGGCTCGGCCGACGCAAAGCGCTCCTCGAGGGCGGCCGTCGGTGCCCTGAGGAGGTCGGAGTAGAGCTGCACATCATCGGGGCGCGACGCGTAGTCGGTGAGCGTCACGATGGGCGGCATCGGAGCGATCTCCCGGGCCGCGATCACCCGCCGGGCTTCACTCTCGCCACCGACGATGATCGTGCGCATCTGCGAATCCGAGACGATGTGCGCAATCTGCTCGGGCGTCGACGTGGAGTACAGCGGCACGGTGACGCCGCGGATGGTGTTGATGCCGAAGTCGACCTCCGTCCACTCCGGACAGTTCGGCGCGAACAGCCCGACGCGGTCGCCCACCTCGACGCCGGCGTCGAGCAGCCCCTGGCCGACCCTGTTCACCTTCTCGAGCAGCTGGGCATAGGTCTGGTCTTCCCACTGATCGTCGCGGCGAATGCGCGTGGCGACGCGCTGCGGCAGCTCGCCGGCCACCTGGCGGAAGCGCGCGATGACGTGCCGCGTCGAGCCGGCCTTGCCGTGCCGCTTCAGAATGTGGGGGCTGTCTTGGGTCACCGTGTTCCTCCTCGGGTACCGAAACCTACGCAACCGTAACGTTACTGGGTTCCTCCAAGCCCGGCGCGCTTTCCGATCACTCCAGCAACGTCGCCAGCTGGCGCGCCACCCCGTCGTGTTCATTCGACCCGACGACGTGCGCAGCCACCGCGCGCACCTCGTCGCAGGCGTTCTCCACCGCGAAGGCCGTGCCCGCCCAGCGCAACATGTCGACGTCGTTGGCGGCATCGCCGAACGCCCACACCTGCTCGCGCACCACTCCCAGCCGCGCGCACAGCACTTCGAGCGTGCTCGACTTCGACACCCCCGGCGCCATCACCTCCACCATCGGCGCCCCCGACGTCGTCGCCACGCAAGCGCCGATCTCGTGACGCAGGCGCTCGAGGGTCACCGTCGCGGGCTCGCCAGGGCAACGCAGCACCACCTTGGAGCACTCCGCCGCCAGGCCTTCCTGGCTGACGATCGTCATCTCCGACGGCGCCAGGTTGTGGTCGGAAAACTGCGAGCCCTCGATGTATTCGGCCTCCGCACGGAACCACTCGCCCTCCGGCCCGATCGTCGCGAACAGCACCCGAGGGTCCGCCTGTTTGACGGCTCCCACGAGGCGGGCCACCTCGTCGGCGGGGATGGGGCGGGTGAGCTGCACGTCGCCGGTGGCGATGTCCACCACTGCCGCCCCGTTGGCGCAGATTCCGAGGCCGCTGAGCCCGGCCGCCTCCGCGATCGGGATGAGGCCGTAGCGCTGCCGCGCCGTGACGGGGACGATGCGAATGCCCTTGTCAGCCACCCGACGCAGCACGTCGCGGGTGTACTGGCTCACCGACTTATCGTCGCGCAGCAGCGTGCCATCGAGGTCGGTGGCCACCAGCGCGGGGCGTTCACAGGCGGGCATGGATCCACTCCAAGTCGCGGGTGTGCTCCGGTACGCCGCCGGGGGTTTCTAAGACGGCCGGCGCCTCAGCAGCCCGCACCATGGCGACGAGTTCGTCGGCCGGAATCAGCCCTTCGCCCAGGTTGGCGTGACGGTCGGCACCCGAGCCGGCGGGGCGCTGCGAGTCGTTGAGGTGCACCAGGTCGATGCGCCCGGTGATGGCGCGGATATCGTCGACGACGCTCGACGTGTCGAGGCCCGCCGCGAACGCGTGGCAGGTGTCGAAGCAGAACCCGACTTGCGCGAAGTTCTCGCTGCCGCGAAGCCCGTCCCACAAGGCCGCGAGCGACTCCAGGTAGCGCGTCATCGCGTGCTTGCCGCCTGCGGTGTTCTCGATGAGGATCGGCACCGGCAGCTCCAACCCGTCGACGCATTTACGCCAATTCTCCACACCGACGGCGGGGTCGTCGTCGGCGGTCACGTGCCCGCCGTGCACCACGACTCCTCGCGCGCCGATTTCCGCCGCCGCGTCGACATGCTGCTGCAGTACCCGGCGGCTGGGCACGCGGATGCGGTTGTTGGTGGACGCGACGTTGATGATGAACGGAGAATGCACGAACAGCTGCACGCCAGCGGCCGCGGCTTCTTCCTTCAGGCCGGGCTGATGGAAGGTGGGTTTCTTCCAGCTCTGCGGGTCGCCTAGCACGAGTTGGACCACCTCGACGCCCAGCTCGCGGGCATCGTCGAGCGGGTTAGGGGAATTGACATGGGCACCGACGGGGAACGACATGCCGCCAGTCTAGGGCGACGTCGCTCGTCGGGGCTGGCGCCGGCGGGCATCTAGGATCAGGCCATGCATCCTTTCGCGTCGCAGTGGAACCACAACTCCGAGCTGTACCCGCAGGTGGCCGAGCTGATCGCCGACTGCAAGGTGGTGCTCGACGTGGGCTGCGGCGACGGCACCCTCGCTCGCTACCTCGCGGAGCAAGGCCACGAAGTGGTGGGTATTGACCGTAGCCCCGGCACACTCCCCGACGATGTGCCCGGCGCGCATTTCGAACTCGCCGATGCGAACAACCTGCCGTACGGCTACGACTCTTTCGACGCGGCGGTCGCGGTGGCGGCGCTGCACCACAACCGCGAGCAGGGTCTGGTGCTCAGTGAAATGCGCCGCGTGCTGCGCCCCGGCGGGCGCATCGTCGTGGTGGGGCTGGCCGCGGACAAGTCGATGGCGGACTTCGCCGCCGCAGCAAAAGACGCTGCCACGGCGAAATGGCGGGAGCGTGGCAAGCAACTCTGGCACCCCGACGTGCCGGAGGCGGAGCCCCAACTGAGCTGGGACGAGACCCGTCAACTCTTCAGCGAGTACCTCGAGGGCTCAACATGGGAGCGCGTCGGCACCTTCCGCTACCTCGCCACCTGGCAGCGGACGTAGCGTCAATGAAAACTGCAAAACTCGCCAACAGTCGATCGTCTCCCGTGACAATCACGCGTCAGCGCTTCAACTGTTGGCGAGTTTTGCAGTTTCGTTCGGCGAACCCAGCCCGGCAGTCAACGGCATCAACGACCACCAGCGGCACCCGCCCACCCCATCCAAGAGATGAAACTTCATTGAACGCCCGCCATGCGGCCGATAGGCTGACAACGTCTTAGGCGCGACGGGAGAGAGGAATCGTGTGCTGATCGCTCTGCTCACCGCTCACGCGATCCTGGCGATGGCGACGCCCGCCCTGTCCCGCATCCTCCGCACCCGGACGTTCTTCATCCTCGCGCTTCCCCCACTCGCCACCGCGGCCTACCTCATTGCCCACGCCCCGACGGTGCTCGCCGGCGGCGCGCTCACCGAGACGTACCAATGGATACCCAGCCTGGACGTCCAGCTGCATTTCCGCATCGGGCTCATCCAGTGGCTGCTGGGGTTGATCGTCTCCGTCATCGGCGTGCTCGTGCTGCTGTATTGCCGCTGGTACTTCGATGACAGGATGCCGAACCTCTCCGGCGGCGTCCTCCTGGCCTTCGCTGGGGCGATGATTGGCCTTGTCACGGCTGATAACCTCGTGGTGCTGTTCATCTTCTGGGAACTCACCACCATATTTTCTTACCTCCTCATCGGCCACGACCCCACCCGACGGGCAAACCGCGGCGCCGCGTACACCGCCATGGTGGTCACCACCGCGGGTGGCCTCACCATGCTGCTCGGCATCGTCGCGCTCGGACACCAGGCGGGCACCTATTCGCTGAGCGCCATCGTCGACAACCCTCCGCTCACTCCCCTCGCCGGCGCTGGCGCGCTCATGATGCTCGTCGGGGCGCTCACCAAATCGGCGCTGATCCCTTTCCACTTCTGGTTGCCGGGCGCGATGGCTGCACCCACCCCCATCTCCGCATACCTCCATGCCGCCGCCATGGTGAAGGCCGGCGTGTACCTCGTCGCGGTGCTCGCGCCGGCGTTCTCCGACGTGCCGTACTGGCGCCCGACGGTGTTGGTGCTCGGTGCGGCGACGATGGTCGTCGGCGGTTGGCGGGCACTTCGGCAAACCGACCTCAAGCTGCTGCTCGCCTACGGCACCGTCTCCCAGCTGGGCTTCATGGTGCTGCTGGTGGGCATGGGCACGCGCGCCGGCATGCTGGCCGGGCTCGGCATGGTGGTGGCGCACTCGCTGTTCAAGTCGACGCTGTTCATGACGGTCGGCATCATCGACCACAGCTCGGGCACCCGCGACCTCACCCAGCTGAGCGGCGTAGGACGTCGCGCTCCCATCCTCGCGACGGTGGGTGGCCTCGCTGCCCTCTCCATGGCTGGCATGCCGCCACTCATCGGCTTCGTCACCAAGGAGTCGGCGTTCGAGTCCATCGTGTACCTCGTGCGCGGCGATCAGTACGCCATCACTCCGCTCGCAGGCATGTTCCTGGCCACCGCGCTCGTCTTCGGTTCGGCCCTCACCGTCGCGTACTCGCTGCGCTGGTGGTGGGGCGCGTTCGCGTCGAAGGACGGCGCGCCTGAACTCCAGTGGCACTCCCCCGCGGTGACGATGACCGCCATTCCCGGCCTGCTCGCGGCGGCGTCACTGGCGGGCGGTTTTCTCGGCGCCCCGCTCACGACGGCGCTGACAATGCACGCGGATACGGTCAAGCTGGGCGAACAGCCGCATGGCTTCGCCTTATGGCACGGTGTGACCGCCCCGCTGATCATGTCGGTGATCGCGTTGATCTCCGGCGTGGCGCTGTTCCTATTCCGCTCCGACATCGCGCGCATTCAGGCCACGTTCCCGAAGTCGACATCGATGGAGGACATGTACCACGCCTCGATGCGCCTTCTCGACCGCCTCGCGGTGGAGACGACCGCCCGCATCCAGCGCGGTTCGCTGCCGGTCTACCTGGGCACTATCCTCGTCACCTTCGTGGTGTTGAGCGTCGTGGCGCTCATGGACATCCGCTTCTGGCCGCACGTGCGCTGGGGCGATTCTCTCTCCCAGCTCGCGGTGTGCTGCGTGATCGTCGCAGCCGCGTTAGGCGCCGCGAAATCCCGCGGGCGCGTGCGTGGCATCATGCTCACCGGCGCGACGGGGTACGGCCTGGCATTGCTGTTCGTGATGTGGGGCGCACCAGACCTCGCCCTCACCCAGCTGCTCGTCGAGACGGTCTCGCTCGTGGTGTTCGTGCTCGTCGTGCGCAAGCTTCCTCGCTACTTCACCAACCGCCCGCTCAGCTCGTCGCGGTGGTGGCGGGTGCTGCTCGCCGCGGCGGTGGGGACGACAGTCACGCTGATCGCGCTCGTCGCGGCCGGTGCACGCCTCAATGCTCCCGTCTCGAAAGCCTGGTACACGGCCGCCTACGAGATCGGTTTCGGGCACAACATCGTGAACGTCGCCCTCGTCGACACCCGTGCCTGGGACACGTTCGGCGAGATCTCCGTGCTCGTCATCGCGGCGACGGGCGTGGCGTCGCTGATCTTCCTCCAAACCCGCGCGGGCGAGGTCAAGCCCACGCTGTCGCTGGCATCCGACGAGCGCCAGATCGAAGCGGACACGTCGCCCGCGGTCTGGCTGCGCGCCGGTCAGACGATGTCACCGTTCGCCCGTTCGCTGATCTTCGAGGTGGTCACGCGGTTCCTGTTCTGGCTGCTGGTGCTGATGAGCGTCTACCTGCTCATCGCCGGCCACAACGAGCCCGGCGGCGGTTTCGCGGGCGGTCTCGTCGCGGGCATGGCGCTCATGACGCGCTACCTGTCCGCCGGCCGCCACGAGCTCGACGACGCCGTCCCCTTCGACGCAGGCCGCCTCCTGGGCACCGGCCTGCTCCTGGCGATCGGCACCGCCATCACACCCGTCTTCTTCGGTGGCGCGATCTTCCAAAGCTACGACGTGTACCTCAACCTGCCGGGCCCCGACACCATCACGCTCTTCGGCCGGGAGTACTTCCTCATGGGCGAGCTGCACCTCGTAACGTCAACGGTGTTCGACATCGGCGTGTACCTCGTCGTCGTGGGCACCCTGCTCGACCTTGCACGCAGCCTAGGCTCGGGCATCGACACCCACCAGCTGCAAGACCGCGCCCCCACCCCACTCGCAGATTCGACGAAGGCGCTGCCGGGAAGTAGGTACCGATGAGCGCAAACCTCGTCCTCGCCATCACCGCCGGCATCCTCGTCGCCTGCGGTGTGTATCTGATGCTCGAGCGCTCGCTGACCCGCATCCTGCTCGGTGTGATTCTGGCCAGCAACGGCGTGAACCTGCTGTTCCTCGTCGCCTCCGGCAGCCCGGGCAGCCCGCCTATCTCGGGGCTCTTCGACGAGAACACCACCGCTGACCCACTCCCCCAGGCCATGGTGCTCACCGCCATCGTCATCACTATGGCCGTCACCGCGTTCTTACTCGCGCTCGCCTACCGCAGCTTCCAGCTGAGCGGACACGACGAGGTGGCCGACGACGTCGAAGACCGCCGCATTCGCGAGCTCGCCGAGGCCGATGAACAGTCCGAGTCCTACGAGGAAACGCACTTCTCCGACACTGGTGAGGATGTGGTGAGCGAATGACGAACCTCATCCCCGTACCCGTACTGCTCACATTCTTCAGCGCGGCCGTCACGCTGCTATTCCCCAGGCGTCCCATCGTGCAGCGCATCATCTCGATTGGCTCGCTCACAGGCGTCGCGGTCATCGCCGCCGTCTTCATCGTGCTCACCGACCGTTACGGTGCCCTCGCACTGTGGATCGGCGACTGGCCGGTGCCGCTCGGTATCTCGCTGGTCGTCGACCGACTGAGCGCGCTCATGCTGCTCGTCGCGAGCGTCGTCGCGCTGTCGGTGTTGTTGTTCTCGACGGGGCAAGACAAGGACGAGATCAAGCGGGAGACACCCGTGTCGATCTTCCACCCGACGTTCCTGCTGCTCATGGCGGGCATCTCGAACGCATTCCTGGCCGGCGACCTGTTCAACCTCTTCGTCGGGTTCGAGATCTTCCTGTTCTCCTCCTATGTGCTGCTCACGCTCGGCGGCACGAAGGAGCGCATCCGCGCCGGCACCACCTACGTCGTGGTGTCGCTGCTCAGCTCGACGCTGTTCCTCACCTCCCTAGCCGCGGTGTACGCCGCCACCGGCACGGTGAACATGGCGCAGCTGTCCATCCGGCTCGGCCAACTCAGCGAGCCCGTGCAGCTCCTGCTGCAGAGCATGCTCCTGGTGACGTTCTCCATCAAGGCGGCGGTGTTCCCGCTGTTCAGCTGGCTGCCCGACTCCTACCCGACGGCGCCCGCCCCCGTCACCGCCGTCTTCGCCGGCTTGCTCACCAAGGTGGGCATCTACGCCATCATCCGCACGCAGACCCTCCTGTTCCCCAACTCGCCACTCAGCAACCTGCTCATGGTGGCGGCCCTGCTCACGATGGTGCTGGGCATCCTGGGTGCGTTGGCGCAGGTGGAGATCAAGCGAATGCTGTCATTCACGCTCGTCTCCCACCTGGGCTACATGGTGTTCGGTATCTCGCTGGCAAGCCACACCGGGCTCGCGGCCACCATCTTCTACACCGCCCACCACATCACCATCCAGGCCGCGCTGTTCCTCGTGACTGGCCTCATCGAGCGGCGGGGAGGCACATCGTCGCTCGACGGGTTGGGCGGCCTACTCAAAGTCTCGCCGGTGTTGGCGATGCTGTTCTTCGTGCCCGCCATGAACCTGGGCGGCATTCCCCCACTCTCGGGCTTCATCGGGAAGGTCGGGCTCCTGCAAGCGGGCGCCGAATACGGCGGCACGCTCGTGTGGGTGACGATGATCGGCGGCGTCGCCACGTCGCTGCTCACCTTGATGTGCATGGCCAAGGTGTGGAACCGCGCGTTCTGGGGTGTCACGCCCGAGCGACCCGCCGTCGAGGAAGAGGCCCCTGACCACGACGATGACCCCCGCTACATGCCCCCGATGATGGTGTTCGCGACGGGGGTGCTCGTCGCGTTCTCCCTGGCACTGACGTTCCTGGCGGGCCCGCTGTACGGCTACGCGGAGCGGGCCGCCGACTCCATCCGTAACCAGGCGTACGTGTCCACCGTGTTGCCGGAGGGGGTGCGATGAAGCCGTCGAAGTTCCGCCAGCGCTACCACGTCAGCAGGTTCCGGTTCCGGCCTGCGGTGATGGTGATCAGCGCCCTGTTCTGGGCATTCCTGTGGGCGAGCTTCAGCCCGTTCATCCTCGTCTCTGGCGCGCTGCTGGGCTGGGTTATCGGCATGATCTTCCCGCTTCCGCCCATCTACTGGCAGGGCCGGCTGCACCCGCTGGGGCTGATCCACCTAGTCACCCACCTCTTCGCAGACCTCACCGTGTCGTCCATCCGCTTGATCCGCTACATCTTCGAGCGCGACGTCAACCTCCACTCGTCGCTGCTCAGCGTCGATCTCCACACCGACGATGACCTCCACCAAACCGGCGTCGCCTCACTGATTTCACTGGTGCCGGGCACCGTCGTCGTGGAAGTCGTGCGACACCCTAGGCGCCTGTATCTGCACTGCGTCGGCATGCATGAGCAGACCGAAGACGACATTTACGAGATGGTGATCGGCGTGGAGCGCCGGCTGGTGCGCGCCATCGGTTCCAAGGAGGAGATCGCCGCATTCGAGGACGCAGTGGCTACTCCGACGGTCGCCCCCGCCACTGACTGGGACGCCGAAGAAGCTGACGCCGTCGAACAGGATTCGGGCGACGAGGAATCCATCGCCACCGATGAGGTCGCCGTCGGGCTTGGCGCTGGCGAGGCCGACGCCGCCGCCGACACGGAGGGAGGCAGACGTCGATGAACATCGTCATCACCATCGTGTTGGGCGCGGCCGTCGTGCTGCTCACGCTCTCGGCGCTGATTGCCGTCGAACGCCTCGCCGCCGGTCCCAGCCAACTCGACCGCTCCATCAGCTCCGACCTCCTCGTCGCCGTGGTGATCGCCGCGGTGGGCGTGTGGGCCGTCGCGAAACGGCAAGACACCGAGATCGCCATGATCCTGCTGCTGTCCATGCTCGGATTCACCGGCGCCGTCTCCGTCGCGCGCATGGTGGGCGAGCGCGTCGTGCACCGTCGCTCCGATGACAAGAAGGAGGCCCAGAAATGATCGTGCTCGATCTCCTCGCAGCCATCTTCGTGCTGCTCGGCGCGTTCCTGTGCTTCGCCGCCGCCGTAGCGCTGATCCGGTTCCCCGACGTGCTCACCAAACTGCACGCCATCACGAAGCCGCAGGTGCTGGGCATGACCTGCATCTGCCTCGGCGTCGCGCTCGGGGTACGCACCTGGTGGGCGTTGTTCGTCGCGGTGCTCGCCATCGGGTTCCAGCTGCTTACCGCGCCGGTGTCGGCCAGCATGGTGGCCCGCAGCGCGTATCGCTCCGGGCTGATCCCCCGTCGCAACCTCATCACCGACGACCTCGCCGACGACCTCGCGGACGTCAATCAGCCCAAGTAACCGTCGCACTCGCAGCCGCCTTGTGAGATAGATCAAGTTCGTGGCTCGTCTACCCACCACCAACTTGATCTATCTTGAACTTCGCTGGATACACGCCTCGAGATTGCGGGTCTTTCGCTAGGCTGACAGCGTGACGAAAAGCGTGTACATCTCGGCTGCAGAGCGGCAGGTAACCAAGTCGGCCATCGCCTTGGGCGTGCTCGAGTTGTTCTCGAGCCGCGTGAAAACCGTCGGCGTGTTCCGTCCCCTGGTGCACTCTCTCGACGAAGACCAGGTGGCCGAAGCTCTGCTCAGCCACCGAAACTCGAAGCAGACGCTCGCCTCTGCGCTCGGCGTCACCTACAAGCAGTACGCTGACGACCCCCTCGCGGCGATGGAGACCATCGTCCGCAAATACACCACGCTGGCGGAGCAATGCGACGCCATGGTCATCGTCGGCTCCGACTACACCGACATCGAGTCGACGCAGGAACTCGACCGCAACTCCCTGCTCGCCGCAAACCTCAACGCGCCGGTGCTCTTCGTCACCTCCCTCGCCGGGTACACCCCCGACGAGGTGCAGCGCCGCACGGAGGGCGCCGTCGAAGCGTTCGAGGCCCACCACAACACCGTGATCTCCATCGTCGGCACGCAGGCCAACCCCGCCGATCGCGACGAGCACGCCAGCGCACTGCGCGCCATCCGAGACGTGCCCGTCGCCGTCGTCCCCTACTCGGCCATGCTCAACGCACCCACCGTGCAGCAGCAGTTCGATGCCGCCGGCGTCCAGTTCTGGCGCGGTAACGAGGCGCTGCTGAAGGGCGAGGCGCTGCACACCATCGTCGGCGCGATGACGCTGCCCAACCTGCTGCCGCACCTCCAGCGCGAAGCGACGGTGGTGTTCCCCGCCGACCGCCTCGAGCTCGTGCCCGCGCTCATCATGGCGCACCGCTCGCCGGAATACGGGCCACTCGCCTCACTCATCCTCACCGGCGGGTTCGAGATCCCCGAATCGATGCAGAAGCTCTTCGCCGACGCCAACATCGATCTCCCGATCGGCATCACGAAGCAGGACACCTTCTCCACCGCCGCCAAGCTGCAGTCGGTGCACAGCTTCTCCACCTCGTCGCCGAGGAAGATCGAGGCCGCCCGCAACCTGTTCGCCTCCTACGTCGACCGCGAGCAGCTCCTCGCCGCCATCGACCTGCCCCGCACCGATCTCCGCACCCCGACGATGTTCGAGCACCAGCTCATGCAGATGGCGCGCACGCAGCATCGTCGCATCATCCTCACCAACACCGACGACGATCGCGTGCTGCAGGCCGCGTCGGTGGTGATGACCCGCGGTGTGGCAGACATCGTGCTCATCGGTGAGTCGGGCGCTATCTCTCGGCGCGCGTCGCAGCTGGGGCTGAACCTCTCTGGCGCTGAGGTGGTGAGCCCCACGGATGCCGCGGTGCTCGATCGCTTGACCGACGGCTACCGCAAGCTCCACCCCGAGACCTCCGTCGACGATGCGCGCGCGGCGCTCACCGACGTGAACACATTCGGCTCGATGATGGTGCAGCTCGGCATGGCCGACGGCATGGTCACCGGCATCAACACCAACACCGACGCCACGCTCCGCCCCGCGCTCGACACCGTCGGGATGCGTGACGACGTCAGCGTCGTGTCTGGTTCGTTCCTGATGTGCATGGCCGACCGGGTGCTCGTCTACGCCGACTGCGCCGTCAACACCCACCCGACGGCGCAAGAACTCGCGGACATCGCACTGAGCTCCGCCGAAACCGCCGGTTACTTCGACGTCGAGCCGCGCGTCGCGATGCTGTCGTATTCCACGGGCCGCGGCGATAACGCGGAAAGCGAGCGCATCAGCGAGGCCATCGACCTGGTGCGTGAACGTCGCCCCGAACTCAAGATCGACGGGCCGATGCAGTTCGACGCCGCCGTCGACGCAAAGGTAGCCGAGCGGAAGATGCCCGGCTCCGAGGTAGCCGGGCAGGCGACGGTGTTCGTGTTCCCCGACCTCAGCACAGGCAACAACACCTACAAGGCCGTCGCCCGCCACTCCGGCGCGGTCGCCGTCGGCCCCATCCTGCAAGGGCTCGGCAAGGCCATCAACGACACGTCGTCTGGGGCGAGCGTCGAGGAAATCGTGCTCGCGGTGTCCATCACCGCGGTGCAGGCCCAGCATCTCTGACCCCAATCCGACCGTTATCCTCCACACCTGAAAAAATTTTTTGAATTAGGGGTGGCTACCGCTTCTGGTGGAGGATAACGGTCATCTTTTCGATATCCCTCTCGAATGTGGCCCCGCAGCATGTAAGGGTGGAACTAGTCCAACCACATATGAGGAGGACGAAATGACCATCAAGACCATCGCAAGCATCACTTCTGCAGCGGCCCTGGCACTTGGTGTTACAGCCTGCGGTGCGGACGCGGACAACGCGAGCGGCTCCACCCCGACGAGTGACCCCACCGTCACGGTGACTGAGACGCCGAACGAAGCCGAGGATGCCTCAACCTCCACTAATACGGAACCCGCGCCCAGCACGGACGAAGAGTCCAGCGAGAGCGCCCCTGAATCCACTGGTGATTCTCCGCAAACTAGCGACGGCTCCAATGTGAACCACGAGGATCAGAAGGAACAGCAGGCCCACGGTGACGCGAAGTTCACCTTCAACTACGTCACTGTCGAGGTATCCCAACCTGACAACCCACCGAAGCAGATCGATGGGCTCTCCGGCATCTACGCAGAGACCTGCGTGACGAAGCTCCCGGACGAGTTCAAGGACAAGGGCAAGATGCCCGTCAATGCGTCGGCTTGGAAGCACGAGCTGGTTCCTTCGGGCACCGAGTTGAAGCGCAAAACCTCCGGTGGTTACAAGCCCGCCTACCCGGAGACCGCGGAACTAGCACCCGGCGAGTGCGTCTCTGGCTTCCTGAGCTTTGAGATGACGGATGAAGAGATCGACGGCATCCTCGTCAGCTACGACAACTCGCTGGGCGCTCACGCCCGCTGGTCGTTCGACTGATCGCGCACAGCGGTGCAGCCCACAAGCGTCGTCTTGCAAGATTGGCGATATTCAGAAGCCGATTACCACGCTGACGCGCTACGGTTGGATTCATGGCTACAGCGATGATCACCGGCGGTACTTCCGGCATTGGGCTGGCATTCGCACGTGAGCTCGCGGGCCGCGGCACAGACCTTGTGCTCGTGGCCCGCGACGCACAGCGTCTCGCGTCGATCGCGTCGGATTTCGAAGAAAAGTTCGGCGTGTCCGTCGAGACGCATCAAGCGGATCTCGCGGTGCGAGAGGACGTCGAACGCATCGCAACCATCATTGAAGACCCGTCGAAACCGCTCGACCTGTTCATCAACAACGCCGGCTTCGGGCTCCACTCGACGGTGCTCGACCCCGCGCACATCGACGAGCACGCGCGCGCCCTCGACGTGATGTGCCTCGCAGTACTGATCCTGGGAGGCGCAGCCGGGCGAGCCATGCGCGCCCGCGGCAAGGGGCGCATCATCAACGTCGCGTCGTCGGCCGGATTCATTTTCACCGGAAACTACTCGGCGGTGAAGGCTTGGGCGTACAACTACTCGGAGTCGCTGGGCGTCGAACTGCACGGCACGGGCGTCACCGTGACGGCGCTGTGCCCCGGATGGGTCAAGACGGAGTTCCACGAGCGCGCCGGCATCAAGGCCCACAGCCTCCCTGACCTCGTCTGGATCAATATCGACACCCTCATCCGCCAGTGCCTCGCCGACGCGGAAAAGGGCAAGCCAGTGAGCATCCCGTCGCTGAAATGGAAGGTGGCGCTCATCGTCGCGAAGTTTGCCCCGAAATCGTTCCTGCGGTGGTTCTCCCGCAAACTCACTAACTCCCGCAAGAAGTAACACATGGCGAAGGAACTCGAAGTTCAACGCAAGCGCTACTCCAACCGCACCAGCATGGCGACGCGGCAAGCAGCGCAAATGCTGCTTCTCAAGCCCGCGCTGCAACGCATACTCAAAATCCGAGTGCACGGCCGCGCCAACATTGCCAACCTCGAGGCGCCCTTCGTCGTCTTCGGCAATCACAGCTCCCACTTCGACGCGCCGCTGATCTTGACGTCGCTGCCGAGCAAACTCAGCTCGCACGTCGCCGTCGGAGCTGCTGGCGACTATTTCTACGACAAGTGGTGGAAGTCCGTCCCGATGAGCCTATTCATGAATGGCTACCCCATCGACCGCGGCAAGGGCGGCAAGGGCTCAAAGAAGGGCCAGCGAGGCATGTCCGCCGCGCTCCTTTCCGACGGTGTCCCGCTGCTGATTTTCCCCGAGGGGACGCGCTCGCGCACCGGCGCGATGGGCCCGTTCCGCCACGGCACTGCGGCGCTGTGCATCTCGAACGGCTGCCCGGCGGTGCCCATCGCGCTGGTCGGCGCCTACGAGGCCTGGCCATCCCAGCAGCGCCAGATGCCGCGTGGTAGGCCGGAGGTGCACGTCGTGATTGGGCGGCCGATGTTCCCGCAGCGCGGCGAGATCGCACACTCATTCAGCGAGCGCATGCGCAGGCAGCTCATCGAATTACACGACACCACCGCCATGGCCTACGGGCGCAAGACGCTCGTCGAATACGCTCGCAGCGCCGCACTCGAACAGGCGGCGCACTCCGAAATTGATGAACTAGCCCGCGAGGCCAAACAACAGGCAACCCGTCAGGAGGACGAATGATTGACGACGTCAAGCAGCAAAAGTGGTGGGGCTGGGGTGAAGAGCACCTCGGCTACTCCGACGAGGGGCGGCCCAAGTTCCGCTCCTTCGTGAAGAAGATGGTGGGCCTCGACATCCACGACGCCACCCCGGCGAAGCCTGACTTCTCCAGCCTCGACGTGCCAGCGCCGCAGATCGACGACACGCTGCGCGAAAAGCTGCGGAAGATCGTCGGCGAGAAGTACCTCCACGACGACGATGAGACCCGCGTCGTGCACTGCTACGGCAAGGGCGTACGCGACCTCATGCGCATCCGTCGCGGCGACTTGGGGCGCATCCCCGATGTCGTGCTCTACCCTGCCGACGAGGACGAGATCATTCAGATCATGGACACCGTCGTCGAGGCGGACGCCGTGCTGATCCCGTTCGGGGGCGGCTCGAACATCGTCGGTGCCCTCGAGGCTCAGCCCGACGAGCGCCGCGCCGTCGTGAGCGTCAACATGGGGCGTTTGAACAAGGTGCTGGAGATCGACGAGGAGTCCGGCCTCGCGCGCATCCAGGCCGGTGTATTTGGCCCTGACATGGAAGAGCAGCTGGGCGCTCGGGGGTGGACGATGGGCCACCAGCCCGACTCCTTCGTGTGGTCGACCCTCGGCGGCTGGATTGCGACGCGCTCCACCGGCATGCAGTCGGACAAGTACGGCGACATCGCCGACATCACGCGCGGCCTGCGCATGGTGATGCCGGGCGAGGTGCTGGAGCTGCGCCCGTTGCCGTCGACGTCGTCGGGCCCGAGCGTGCGCGAGATGGTGCTGGGCTCCGAGGGGCGCCTCGGCATCATCACCGAGGCGTGGATGCAGGTGCACCGCATCCCCGAGGCACGCGAGATTCAGTCATACTTCTTCCCCGACTACTACGCCGGCCTCAAGGCTTGCCAGGAGATTGTGGAGTCCGACGCCGACGTGATGATGGCGCGCGTCTCCGACGCGATCGAGACGCAGTACATCATGGCCAACGGCAAGGAATCGAGCTCGAAGATTTCCAAGTGGTCGAACCAGGCCGTGCAGAAGTTCATGGAAGTGAAGAAGTGGGATCTGGAGCAGATCGCCATGTGCCTCGTCGGCTTCGAGGGCTCGCCCAACCATGTGCGCTATGAGAAGGGCCTCGTCGGCAAGATTGTGCGCAAGCACGGCGGCTTCGGTGTCGGCTCCGGCCCCGGCAGCATGTACGACCAGAAGAAGTACGACACCCCCTACATCCGCGACTACATGCTCGACCGCGGCCTGATCTGCGACGTGTCCGAGACCACCACGCCGTGGAGCAAGGCCGTTGAAATCTACGACGAAACCCGCAAGGCCTTCTTTAAGGCACTGGAAACGACGGGGCGTCAGGGCACCGTGTTCTGCCACCTATCGCACTCGTACCACGCAGGTGCGTGTCAGTACTTCACGTTCGTCATCAACGACAACACGGAGACGGCCGAGCACAGCTACGACGTGTGCAAGCAGGCCGTGCAGCAGGCGTTCATGGATCACCACGGCACGGTGTCGCACCACCACGGCGTGGGCGAAGAGCACAGCCCGTGGATGGAGCAGGACATCTCGCCGGCGGGCGTGCACGTGCAGCGGGTGCTGTTCGGGGGGATCGACCCGGGCAAGAATCTGAACCCCGGCAAGATCGTCCACGACGGCGAGCCCGGCGTCTCGACGAACACCAAGGCCTGAGGGCGGTACCGCCTCAAAAGTGACCGTTATCCTCCACAAGAAGCTGATGATCCCCCGTACGGGGCGATACTCGACCGGGCGTGGAGGATAACGGTCACTTTTGCGTTGCAGCGGCCGATCTCGGAAGAACCGGGCGCGACGACACACGCGGGCGTTGGCTCGGAGCAGGAGGCGTCCATAGACTAGGGCAATGCTTTCCGTGCTCTCGCCCGCCAAGACGCTCGACTTCGATTCGAAATCCTGCACGAAGAAGCACTCCGAACCGCGCATGCTTCGTGAAGCGTCCGGCCTCGTCGAGGTACTGCGGGCGAAGTCGGCCGACGATCTCCAGGCGCTCATGGGCGTCTCGGAAGACATTGCGACGCTCAACGTCGAGCGCTTCCGCGCCTACGAGGCAGAGCACACTCGCTCTAACGCGAAGCCCGCGGTGCTCGCATTCGACGGGGACGTCTACCGCGGGCTGGAGGCCGGCAGCTTCGACGCGCGCGACTTCACCGAGTCGCAGAAAACACTGCGCATCCTCTCGGGCCTCTACGGCATCCTGCGCCCGCTCGACCTCATCCAGCCCTACCGCCTCGAGATGGGCACGAAGCTCTCCACCATGCGCGGCGACGACCTGTACGCGTGGTGGGGCACCCGCATCACCGACGCCTTGCGCCGCGATCTCGACGCCTCCCCGGGCGCGAATGTGCTGGTCAACCTGGCGTCGAACGAGTACTTCAAAGCCATCCAGCCCGAGCGCCTGGGCGGGCGGGTGATCAGCCCCCGCTTCGAGGATCGTGCCCCCGACGGCACGCCCCGCGTCGTCTCGTTCCACGCCAAGCGGGCGCGCGGCGCCATGGCGGGCTGGTTGGTGCGCAACAGAGTGCGCACGGCGAGCGCCATCACCCAGTTCGACGGGCTCGGATACCGCTACGACGAAGAACGGTCGACCAAAGACCAACCGGTGTTCATCCGGTAGCTCTGGTCGACCGCTTCGAGGTTGGCGACGACGCCTGGTGCTTACATGCTGCCCATCGCAAACAGGCCAGCGAATGCCAGAATCATCGCGAGCACGATGAAGGCCAAGCCGACGATGGAAATGATCGACAGGATCTTGCTAATAAGGTAGCCAGTCTTAAGGTTGCCGTCCCAACGGTATGGAGCGCCGGCCTCGATCTCCTTCTTGGCCTGACCGCCCATGTACCAGCCGATGAACGCGGTGATCGAGGTAAAGAAACCGAGGATGCCGAGGATCAGCACCGTCTGAGCCTGGGGGTGTTCCGGCTGCTGCCCGTACGCGGCGTACTGCTGCATACCGGTGGGCTGCTGGTAGCTGCCGTAGCCGCCCTGCTGTGACTGGCCGTACGGCTGCGAACCGTAGTTCTGCTGGCTGTAGTCTCCCTGTGGGTTCTGACCGTACTGGGACATACGTTTCCTTTCTCAGCTTGCCTTCGTGACGCATCACGAGAGCAATCAATATTGATCCAAGTCAAAAGTACCAAGATCGCGGGGTCAATCACAGACAGACACGAGAACAATCCGACGGCATTCGCGCCAGGTTTTCCAGGTGCGAGACGTCGACTTCTGGGGAGGGCCGAATTGCCTTCGCCCCTGCGCCCCATATCCTGTGACTATGAGATTGAGCGGCATTGGAGTCAGCCCTGGGTTGGCACAGGGCCGTGTCGTCGTCGTGCACCACGACGCGGTCGAGCTGCCGGTGAAGGAGCCCGTCGAAGCGGATCCCGACGAGGTGCAGCAGCTGATCGTCGCGACGCTGGAAGAGGTTGCGCGCGGCATGGAGCAGCGCGCGGAGTCCGTCGCGGAACCGGATTCGGCCGACGTGCTGCGCGCCACTGCCATGATCGCCCGCGATCCAGCGATCAGCGACGAGGTGGGCCGGCAATTGCATGCTGGCAAGGGGAGACTCCACGCCCTTGCCGGTGCCATCGACCACTTCGCGCAGATGCTCAGCAGTCTGGGCGGCTACATGTCGGAACGGGTTGCCGACCTTCGCGACGTGCACCGTCGCGCGCACGCCCGGTTGCTCGGGCGTCCGGAGCCTGGCCTGCCGGAACTCACTGAGCCGGCGGTGATCGTCGCGACGGAGCTCGCCCCGGCGGATACCGTCGGCCTCGACTCCGACATGGTGCTGGCCGTGGTAACGGAGCAGGGCGGGCCGACGTCGCACACGGCCATCTTGGCATCGCAGCTCGGCATTCCCGCCGTCGTGCAGTGCGCCGGCATCCTTGACGTGGATGCCACGTTCCTGGCGGTGGACGGCACCGTCGGGCAGGTGGCGGTCAATCCCAACCACGACGACACCGACGAATGGGCGCGCAAGGGTGAGCGTCGCGCTGCGCTGGAGCAGCAGGACGGGGGGCCGGGCCACACAAAAGACGGTAGGCCGGTAGCGCTGTTGGCGAACCTGGGAACGGTTGCCGACGCGATGGCTGCCGGCCGCTCCGATGTCGAGGGCACGGGGTTGTTCCGCAGCGAGTTCCTGTATCTGGGGCGGCAGACCGCGCCGAGCGTGGAGGAACAAACCGACACCTACCGTCGTATTTTCCAGGCGCTCCAGGGCCGCAAGATCGTCATCCGTACGCTCGATTCTGGCGCTGACAAGCCACTTCCCTTCGTCCCCACCAGCCTCGACGAGAACCCCGCGCTCGGGATGCGGGGGATGCGGCTCTATGGGGTGATGCCCCGCATCATCACCGATCAACTCACGGCGATCGCGCAGGCCTCCCGCATCACGCGCACCGACGTGTGGGTGATGGCGCCGATGGTCTCCACTGCGTCCGAGGCGGCCTGGTTCTATGAGCTCGCGCATAGCGTCGGGATCCCGCACGTCGGCGCGATGCTCGAAGTGCCCTGTGCCGCGCTGCAGGCGAGCCATGTGCTGGAGGCTTGCGATTTCGCATCGCTCGGCACGAACGACCTGTCGCAGTATCTCTTCGCTGCTGATCGCCTGAACGGTGGGCTCGCTGACTTGCTCGATGCCTGGCAGCCCGCCTTGTGGCAGCTCACGAAGCTCGCCGCCGACGCGGGGACGGCGGCAGGCAAACCCATCGGTATGTGTGGGGAGGCGTGTGGCGACCCGCTGCTGGCGCTGGTGGCCGTGGGTGCTGGGGTGCAGTCGCTGTCGATGGCGCTTCCCCGGGTGCCGCTGGTTCGAGCGTCACTAGCGCGGCACACCGTCGCGGACTGTGAGGAGATGTTGCAGGCCGTACTCGCAGCCAATTCACCGACGGCGGCGCGGCAAGCTGTGCACGCCCTCGTCCACCCAGATCTCAAGCAGGTGCTCTAAGCCACCTGCTGGGCTTCATCGTCGATGATCGAAGCTTTGGGAGACAGATGCTTGGTGCCCCCGGCGTTAAGAGTGCGGCGCAAAGAAGCCGATGTACTTCGGCCAGAGAAAGGCCAAGTTCGGGTTCGAATAATCCACTACTTTTCAATTAAGTCGCTAGTCAGGACACCAAACTGGGTAAGAAAAGGATCACTCGAACCTGCGACTCATGAAAATGTGTGCATTTGCCATCCTGGCTTTGAAGGTGACCCCCCTCCGGGCTATTGTTTCATTCGCTACGCAGTTGAAGGTACGTAAGTTCCCCCCCCATCACTACCTGGAAACGCGTGGCCGAGGCCGGACGCTCACCCCCCCTGCGTCCGGCCTCCTCTTATGTTTCCTCGCCGCAGCGCGACTGAGCGCACACCAGATGCCGATTATGTGGTTCGCAGGCCGGTTTTCGGCATCTGGTGTGCGCACAGTCGCACGAGAGCAAAGTACGCTCGGTACACTCATGGCCCATGACGGAACTCATTCGCAGCGAGATCATCGACGGCGTCGGCCACCTCACGTTGTGTCGCCCGCGCGCCATCAACGCCCTCAACCTCGAGATGCTCGAAGCCGTCTACGAGACCCTCCAGGGATGGCTACACAAGAAGACCATCACCGCCATCGAATTGCGCGGCGAAGGCGAGCGCGGCTTCTGCGCAGGTGCCGACGTCCGCGAGCTCCGCCAGACGCTCCTCGACGACGGCCCCTGGCTGCAATTCCTCGAGCTCGAGTATGCCGTCGACATGCTGCTCGCCACCTCCCCCGCGCCCGTCACCGCGCATATGCACGGCATCACCATGGGAGGCGGGCTCGGCCTCACCGGGCATGCGGCGAGGCGCATCGTCGGACGCTCCTCCACGCTGGCCATGCCCGAAACGAAGATCGGGTTCTTCCCCGACTGCGCCATCTTGTACCAGCTCTCGCGCGCCGGCGCTGTCGGCACGCACCTCGCACTCACTAGCCGTACCTTCACCGGCGGCGACGCACTGCGTCTCAACATCGCCGACGATTCCTGCGACGGCGAACTCCCCGCTCCGCTGTTCTCGCCCGAGGCCCAGTGGATTGAGGAGTGCTACCAGGGCGACGACGCCGTCGAGATCGTGCGCCGCCTGGAAAAGCATGAGCACCCAGAGGCCAGGACGGCTGCGGCTGAGATCCGCGCGCGCAGCCCGTTCGCGGTGCACGTCGCGCTGCGCGGCCTGCGGCGGGCCACCGATCTGCGGCTGTCCGAGGTGTTTGGCCAAGACCTGCGTCTGGCCGAACGTATGCTCCCCGTCGACTTCGCCGAGGGTGTGCGCGCGCTGCTCGTCGACAAAGACAACCGCCCGCAGTGGCGCTGGCAGCGTCTCGAGGACGTGCCGGAGTCCGCCGTCGACGAGGTGTTCGCGTACTGACGTGACGAGGGCAGCCATCGGAGGTCACCGCAGCGGCGATCGCCCCGCCGGTCGCGTGACGCCAGCCATCCCGGAGCACCGGCTACCTTAGAGTCCAGCTCTGAAAGGGAGACGGCATGCTCACTTGGTTGTGGATCGTCGGCATCACCGCGGAGGGCATGACCGGCGCACTCGCGGCGGGCAAGGCCCGCATGGATCTGTTCGGCGTGATCATGGTCGGCGTTGTGACGGCGCTCGGCGGTGGCACCATCCGCGACGTGCTGCTCGACAACCACCCTCTCATCTGGATCCGGGAGCCGCTCTACCTGCTTCTGGTCGTCGGCGCCTCGGCGGTGGCGATGTCGATCTCCCACCTCATGAAGTACTTTCGACAGTGGTTCCTGCTGCTCGACGCCCTCGGGCTGGTCGTCTTCTCCATCCTCGGCGCGCAAGCTGCGCTCGACATGGACCTCGGCGTCGTCATCGCGGTCATGGCCGCGGTGCTCACCGGCGTCTCCGGCGGCATCATGCGCGACCTGCTCTGCGACCGGATCCCCCTCGTTTTCCAGCAGGAGCTCTACGGCTCGATCTCGGCCGTCTGCGGACTCGGCTACGTCGGGCTCTTGACCGCTGGAGCATCAACAAACTGGGCCGTCGGTATCACGCTAGCCGTCGGATTCATACTGCGCGTCCTCGCGATCCGCTTCCGCATCAACCTCCCCATATTCCACTACGACGAAAGCTACTTCGACAACCGTCGCGCCATCCGACGTGCCCTGCGCAATCTCCGCGACCGCGCCACCGGTCGCCCGCCCGAGGAGCCCACGCCGTCGGAGCATTGACGGCCCTGGCATTGGCTGAGCGCCAAGATCGATCCCTACTTCTTCGGCGGGCGCCGCATTCCGAGGGCAATGTTGACCAGCGCGATGCCCGTCCACACGACGGTGAGCGCGAGGAGTCCGGCATCCAAGGCGATGGCCGTGAGCGGGACGGCCATGACGAGCGACACCACGGCGACGGCGATGCGCCCTCCCCTGCTCGACTGCTCAGCAATCGCGCTACGTCGACGCTCTGCAACCTCGGCTTCGAACCGCCGGCGCACCGTCGCCTCGACTTTGTGCGCCATCGCGTCCACCAGCGCGGGCTCGATCGCGGCACCGCGTTCCTTGCGGACCTCCAGTGCCGCCTCGATATCGTCGCGGCCAATTTCGCTCATAGCAGTACAGCCTACCGACGGTGGGGAGCACTCGACACGTGGAACCTATTGACGAGCGTCTAGGATGGTGGAGCTAGCACGATTTGCCGCAAGGAGATGCATGTCCGACGTTCGCGAGATCATCATCATCGGGTCCGGCCCAGCCGGGTACACCGCAGCGATCTACGCTGCCCGCGCCAACCTCGCGCCGCTGGTGTTTGAGGGCGCGTTAGATTCCGGTGGTGCGCTCATGAACACCACCGATGTGGAGAATTTCCCAGGCTTCCCCGAGGGCATCCAGGGCCCCGACCTCATGCTGCAGATGCGCGCACAGGCCGAGCGCTTCGGTGCCGAGATCATCACCGACGACGTCGAGGCCGTCGAGCTCACCGGCGACGTGAAGGTGGTGAAGGATTCCGACGGCACCGAGTACCGGGCGCGTGCGGTGATTCTCGCGATGGGGTCTGGCTACCGTCGCCTCGGACTCCCCGACGAAGACCGCCTCTCCGGACGTGGCGTGAGCTGGTGCGCCACCTGCGACGGCGCCTTCTTCCGCGATAAGCCCATCGCCGTGATTGGCGGTGGCGACTCCGCGATGGAGGAGGCCACGTTCCTGTCACGCTTTGGTTCGAAGGTCACGGTGGTGCACCGTCGCGACGAGCTGCGCGCGTCGCACATCATGGCCGAGCGCGCAATGAACGATCCGAAGATTGAGTTCGCTTGGAACTCGCAGGTCACCGGCATCAAGGGTGAGAATTCCGTCGAGGCGCTCGTCCTCACCGACACGGTGACGGGCGAGACGCGCGAGCTCGAGGTGGACGGCGTGTTCGTCGCGATCGGGCATGACCCTCGCTCCGCGCTCGTGCAGGGCCAGGTGGAGCTCGACGCCGAGGGCTACGTGCTCGTCGACGGCGCCACCTCTATCACCAACGTTCCTGGCGTATTCGCGTGTGGCGACCTCGTCGACCACCGCTACCGCCAGGCCATTACCGCCGCGGGCAGCGGCTGCAAGGCCGCGCTCGACGCCGAAAAATTCCTCGCTTCCTTGGGCAACTGACTCGACTGATTGGAGACACGCATGGCTATCACTGCTGTTACCGAAAGCACATTCGCCGACGAGGTGCTCAACCACGAAGGGCTCGTCGTCGTTGACTACTGGGCCGACTGGTGCGCCCCCTGCAAGCAGATCGCACCTATCCTCGAGGAGCTCGACGGGGAGTACGCCGACGTGAAATTCGTCAAGGTCGACACCAACGCGGAGCCCGGCCTCGCCGCCCAGCAGGGTGTGATGAGCCTGCCCACGCTCCAGTTCTTCCAGGGTGGCAGCGTCGAGAAGTCGCTCACGGGCGGCAAGACGAAGAAGGCGCTGCAGAAGGTCATCGACGAGCTGCGCTGACGTGGCTGACGACAAGAAGCCGGTGGCCGACGAGCAGGCCATCGAGGGCGAGCACCCAGAGCACAAGGCCAAGCAGCCGAAGCCTCCGATTCCGACCCTGTTCACCATCGCCGCCGTGCTGGTGGCGGTGGCGATCATTGGTGGCTCCTACTTGCTCGGCCGTGGCCTCGGCACGCCTACCGCGCCGAAGCCCAGCGCCACCCCGCCAGCTGCGTTGACGCTGCCCCAGCAGCTCGAGGGCTACACACTGTCGAAGGCGGGCGAGCCGTCGACGGCGCCGGGCACGTCGCAGCAGATTCTGCGCGGTGAGTACACCGACGGCTCGAACCAATTCATCGTCGTGCTCACCAGGCCCGTCGATGATGTCGAGAAGTTCATGACCGACGCCGGCGTCACCGATCTGCAAGGGATGGGCGACGGTGCCTCCACCTCGCCCCATGCATCCGGCGGCGCGGATGCGGCGGAGATGTGCGGGCGTTCGACGGACACCACGTTCGCTGCCTGCGGGCGCCTGGTGAGCGCTGAGGGGTCGCCGACGACGGGGCAGCTCATCGTCGCAACCACCGAGCTGAAGCCCGAAACACTGCGGGCATTACTTGCGAAGGTTCCTCGCTGACCACTGTGTGGAATAGCTGGGCATTCCAACCCAGCCCGGCGCTGCACGGCGTAGACTGCTCGAGGTGAGCACCCCTAGGCATGAGACCCGGCTCGACAGGTTCGTCGACAACTACGCCGTGCGCACGCAAGGGATGCGGGTGTCTGCCGTGCGGGCGCTCTTCGCCGTGGCGAACCGCCCAGAGATCGTGTCGCTCGCCGGCGGTATGCCCAACATCCAGGACCTCGGCCTCGAGGCAATCGCCGACAACGTCGCTCGTTTGATCCGCGAGCGCGGCGCGCAGGTGATGCAGTACGGCTCCGGCCAGGGCGAGCCGGAGATCCGGGAGAAGATCTGCGAGGTCATGGCCCTCGAGTCGGTCCTCGCCCATCCGGACGACGTCGTCGTCACCGCCGGCTCGCAGCAGGCGTTGGACCTCGTCACGCGCGTGTTCTGCGACCCGGGCGACGTGATCCTTGCCGAGTCTCCGAGCTACGTCGGGGCGCTCGGGACGTTCCTCAGCTACCAGTGCGAGGTGGTGCACGTCCCCTCCGACGACGACGGCATCGACCCGGTCTCGCTGCGGGAGACCATCGCGCGGCTCACGGCCGAGGGCAAGCGCATCAAGTTTCTCTACACGATCCCCAACTTCAGCAACCCGTCGGGCCTCACCCAGCCGATGCAGCGCCGCCGCGACGTGATCGATGCGTGCAACGAGGGCGACGTCATGGTGGTGGAGGACAACCCGTACGGCCTGCTCACCCTCGAATCACTCCCCCAGCCCGCGATGCGCGCGATCGACTCCGAGGTCATCTACCTCGGCTCGTTCTCCAAGATCTTCGCGCCCGGCTTCCGAGTCGGCTGGGTGCTCGCCCCGCACGGCGTGCGCGAGAAACTGACGCTCGCGCAGGAATCGGCGACGCTGTGCCCGCCGGTGTTCTCGCAGTTCGCGATCGCGGACTACCTGGAGCACTACGACTGGCAGAAGCAGATTGTCTCGTACCGCGACATGTACCGCGGACGCCGCGACGCGATGCTGGAAGAGCTCGCCCGCCAGATGCCGGACGGCGTCACGTGGACTGAACCCAAGGGCGGCTTCTTCGTGTGGCTCACCCTGCCCGACGGCATCGACGCGCAAGCCATGTTGCCCCGCGGCGTGAACGCGCGCGTCGCGTACGTCCCCGGCGCCGCGTTCTACGTCGACGGCCAGGGCACCAACAACCTCCGGCTGTCGTACTGTTTCCCCACCGCAGAACGCATCCGCGAGGGGGTGCGTCGGCTTGGGAAGGTGATCCGCAGCGAGGTGGATATGCAGCAAGTGTTCGGCACAACCACTACGCACCCCCACCGATTCAACGGCCCCGGACCCATGCCAAATTTGAGCTGACAAGGAGTGTTGCTATGAGCGTCATCGTCATTGCTGGGGGGCTCTCCCACGAGCGCGACATCTCTTTGCGTTCGGGGCGACGAGTCTCCGCGCAGCTCAGGGCTGCCGGACACGACGTGGTGCAGGCCGACGTCGACGCCCATCTGCTACCCCTCCTCGACGAGCACCCCGACGCCGTCGTCGTGCCGATGCTGCACGGCGGACTGGGCGAGGACGGGGCGCTGCGTGAGGTGTTCGAAACGCTCGGAGTGCGGTTCGTCGGGTCGAACGGGCGCGCCGCGCGTCGAACATTCGACAAAGCTATCGCCACTCCGCTCGTGGCCGCCGCGGGCGTCGCGACGCCCAAACAGATAGCGCTTCCACAAGACGTCTTCAAAGAGCTCGGCGCCGAACGCATCATGGATTCGCTGACTGCGCGGCTGGGTTTCCCCCTCGTGGTGAAGCCCTCCGCGTCCGGCTCCGCGCTGGGGGTTGCGATGGTGCATTCGCTCGACGAGCTCCCCACCGCGCTCGTCAGCGCCTTCGCGTATGGAAACACCGTAGTCATCGAAGAATTCGTCGAGGGTACCGAGGTGGCCGTCACCATCGTCGACGAGGGCGATGGCCCGGTCGCGCTGCCCATCGTCGAGGTGCACCCGGCATCGGGCATGTACGACTACGAGGCCCGGTACACCGCCGGGCAGACGCGCTTCGTGACTCCGCCGGAGTTCCCCGACGACGTGGCCGCCCGGGTGGCCGAGGCTGCCGTGGTGGCGCATCAGGCACTGGGGCTCGAGCAGCTGTCGCGCATGGACATGATCGTGCGCCCAGACGGGGAACCCGTGTTCATCGAGGGCAATGTGGCGCCGGGGATGACGGAGACTTCACTGGCTCCCCTCGCTTTTGAGGCCGCAGGGCGCTCCATTGGCGACGTGTTTTGCGCGCTCGTGGAGCAAGCCAGATGAGCCTGCGCGCCAAGCAGGCGACGGCCATTGCGGTAAGTGTGGTGGTGGCCATCGTGATGGTCGTCCTTGGGCTGTGGCAAATGCACCGCTTCCAATTGTCCGTCGAACAGATCGCGGCAGACCGGGCCGCCCAGGAACCCGTCGAACTCGCACCGGCAGTGCACGCCGACGGCTCAGTCGACGATATCTACGGGCGGACTGTCACCGCGTCGGGTACGTACCTGCCGGACGTGGAGCAGGTAGTCGGCACGACGGAGGCCCGCGTCGTCACTGCGCTGCAGCTCGACGACGAGCGGGTGCTGGCGGTCGTGCGCGGAGGTGTCGGGCCAGGTGAGCAGCCTGCTCCCCCACCAGCTGGGCGGCAGGATATCCAGGGTGTGTTCCTCGCCAGCGACAGCGCGGCCGACCGTCCTAACGGCTCCGTTCGTCTGCAGGCCCTCGCGCAAACCTGGCCTGGACCGCTGATTTCCGGCTACGTCACGCTCGACGAGCGCGCCTCCGCGAACCAGGGGCTCGCTGCGGCGCAGGTGCAGCTGCCAGACCAGAAGGGCACAGCCATGCATAAGGGTTATGCCTTGCAGTGGTGGGTGTTCGCCGTCGCTTCCATCACCTTCGGCGTTTTCCTCGCTCGACAGTTTGCTCAGCAGGAGCGCCAGGCGAAGGCGCGGAAGCGTAGGCGTGCATAGGGCGTCCGCGCTCGACTCGGTGTGTCTTACTGCTGCGGTGCTGCCCCGGTTTCGATCTCCGCGATGCGTGCGTTGACGTAGCGCGTGGCTTTCCGCTCGGCGACGAAGCTCAGGAACGGCACCGTACCGGCGAGCGCGATGCCGAGCAGCCATTTCCATGACCATTTGATTTTCATGCCGAGATTCACGACGCTAATCAGCAAGATGGCGTACAGCCAGCCGTGCGTGACTCCGACGTACTGTACGAGGCGCCCGTCGTTGGCGAGGTACTTGATGGGCATCGCGATGAGGGTGAGCACGACCAGCAGCACGCCCACCACCCAGGCGAGCACTTGGTACACGCGCAAGCTGTTGCGGATGGCGGGCAAGTCTTCGACGTCCACCTCGCGTAGATCGTCGGCGTCTACTTCGACTTCCTCGAAATCATCCATTTGTCGACATACCTCTATATCTTTTTACAGCTTTGCTGTCTTATATCTATATCGTTTTACCATTAATGATCGCCATGATTCGCTCGAGGTCCTCCCCCGTCGCAAACTCGATCGTGATCTTGCCCTTGTTACGCCCGATGTTCACCTTTACCCGAGTATCAAAGTGATCGCTGAGCGACGCTGAGAGGCTGCGTTCTTGATCCGACGGAAGGCGCGGGGCCCGCTCCACCACGCGGCGCTCGCTGGTGTGCTTATCGAGCACGACGAGTTCCTCCGTCGCACGCACTGAGAGGCCTTCCGCGATGATGCGCGTCGCGAGAGCCTCCATCGCTGCTGGGCCGTCGAGCCCGAGCAGGGCCTTCGCATGGCCAGCCGTGAGCACTCCGGCCGCCACCTTTGTCTGCACGGACGTTGGCAGCCCTAGCAGGCGTAGCGTGTTGGAGATCTGTGGACGCGAGCGATGAATTCTCGCCGAAAGTTCTTCCTTCGTGCATCCGAACTCCTCGAGGAGCTGTTCATACGCGAGCGCTTCCTCGATCGGGTTCAAGTCCGCACGGTGCACGTTCTCGATGAGCGCATCGCGCAGCATCGAGTCGTCGTCGGTGTTGCGGATAACCGCAGGAATCGTCTTCTGCTCAGCGCGTTCACTCGCGCGTAGGCGCCGCTCCCCCATGATGAGTTCATACGAGCCCGCCTTCAGTGGGCGCACCACGACGGGCTGCAAGACGCCGAATGCCTTGATCGACTCGGCCAGCTCGTCGAGCTCATCTTCGTCGAAGTCTCGACGTGGTTGCTTTGGGTTCGGCTGAATCTTCCCGAGCGGAATCTCCTTGAACGCGAGGCGATCGTCGTCGCTCGTCTTCGTCATGAGCGCGTCAAGGCCTTTACCCAAGCGCGATGGCTTCGTCGTCGCCACGTTTTACTCCTTTGTCTCCACTTGGTTCGCGATGAGCTCCGCTGCCGTTTGGTACGCCACGGCTCCCTCGGAGCGAGGCTGATAGGTGAGCACCGTCTGACCGAAGCTGGGTGCTTCTGCGATACGCACGGAACGCGGGATCTCTACGTCGAGTAGTTCGTCGGGAAAGTGTGCCCGCACCTCTTCTGCCACATCCTTCGACAGGTTGGTGCGCCGGTCGTACATCGTGAGCAAAATGTTCGATAGTCGGAGATCATCGTTCAGCGACCCCTTGACGCGATTGATCGTGTTCATCAGGGCAGTCACGCCTTCGAGTGCGTAATACTCGGTCTGGATCGGCACCATGATTTCCTTCGCCGCCACCAGTGCATTAAGCGTGAGCAATCCCAGCGACGGCGGGCAGTCGATGAAGATGTAGTCCGCACCGCTCGCTTCGAGATACTCGTTGATGGCGGTACTCATTCGAGATTCCCGGCCCGCCGCCGTAGCGAGTTCCATCTCCGCCGCTGCGAGGTCGATCGTCGCGGGTAGTACGTGAAGATTGGGGGAGTGAGGGGTCTGCTGTGCGTGGGCGATGATGGGATCACCCTCAATCAACACTTCGTAGGTGCCTAGTGTGCCCTGCGAGTGTTCGATGCCGAGAGCGGTCGAGGCGTTGCCCTGCGGGTCGTTGTCAATCACCAGCACGTTGAGCCCTCCCATGGCGAGTGCCATCGCGACGTTGACCGTCGTTGTGGTCTTACCCACGCCACCCTTCTGGTTCGCGACGACGATCACCCGCGGTGTCTGCGGTTTAGGCAGCCCGCTCGCGCTGATCTCGTCTGGATGGAGCTCGTCGCCATACTCCGACTCAGGTTCCATCCCGTACTCATCGAGCTCGCCGTCGAATCTGGCGCGCCGCGGCTGGGGTGGGGTGTTTTCCGTTCCACGTGGAACGTCCGCACCACTCTCCGAGGAATTGTTCGACGCCGCGTCCGACGTCGACTTACGTTTGCGGAAAAAGATCGCCACAGTGCTCCAATCGCTCGTGCAGTCCCAGTCTACCGGTTCTACCCGACGATCACATGTCGGTTGCGTTCCACGTGGAACGCAACTCTCTGGTCAGGAGGTGCGACGCACTCGCACTGCCCTGGTACCCTCGAGGCCCCGGGGGAGTGTCAGCTCAAGCACTTCGGCTGAGCAGCGGCGCTGAGCGAGAATCTTGCTGGCCTTCGCCACCTCTTGTTCCGCCGACTGTCCTTTGAGCGCCATGAGCTGCCCGTCGGGTAGGAATAGATCCGCCGTCCACCTCAGCAGTTTGGAGAGTGGTGCGACAGCACGACACGTCACGACGTCGAACAGGGCGGAGTGCCTCGATTCAGTAGCGAGCTCTTCCGCACGAGCTCGCAAAACGCTCACCTGATCCTGAATCTTCAGCCGCCCCACGGCGAGCTGTAGGAACTCCGCCCGGCGCTGTAGGGGCTCGACCAAGGTAATCCGCAGATCTGGGCGCACAAGGGCTAACGGAATACCGGGCAAGCCTGCACCACTGCCGATGTCCGCCACATGAAGGCCTTCTGGAATCGCGTCAACCAGCGCGATGGAGTTGGCGATGTGCCGTGTCCACACACGTTCACCCTCTCGCGGGCCAAGGAGCCCCCACGTAATACCCTCGTCTAGTAATATATCGACATATCGATTTAACTGCTTAGCGGCTTGTGGATATAAAGATGAAAGCGCGGACCGAGCCGCGCTTTCATCCATTGACACTGGGCCGAGATCGGTCATGCCTTCTGCACCACGACGCGGCGGTTCGGGGGCTCGCCCTCCGACTCGCTCATCAACCCGGCGCCGGCAACCTCGTCGTGAACGATCTTCCGCTCGTACGCGTTCAGCGGCATCATGCGTACCGGGTCGCCGGTCTCCTGCACCTCGGCGATCGCGTCGCGCGCCATCGCCACGAGTTCCGCACGGCGACGCTCGCGGAAACCAGCCACGTCAACCATCAGCCTAGAGCGGTGACCTGTCTCCGTCATCACGACGAGACGCGAGAGCTCCTGGAGTGCGTCGAGCACCTTGCCGTCCTTGCCCACGAGCAAGTCAGAGTCGGTGTCGATGGCGACGAACGCTCGCCCCTCCGAGACAGAGTTCTCAATGTCACCGTCGAGATCGGCGATGTCGAGCAATTCTTCGAGGTAATCCGCGACGAGGTCGCCTTCAGCCAGGAGGCTGGATTCGCTATCACTCATGAGCGTCCTTTCACTTCTTCTTGCGCTGAGCACGCGATTGCTGGCGGGGCTGCTGCCTGGTCACCACGCGCTTGCCGTCCGCATCCACGCGGACGGTAGAGCGGGTCACCTGCTGCCGCTGCACCCTGGGGGGAGTGGGGCTCGTCGTCTCGTCGACGTCGTCGGTGGGTGTCACATCCTGCCCGCGCACCTTGCGGGTGGTGGGAGCGTTCGTCGCGCCCCTACGCTTACGACGAGCCTTCTCGCGGCGCTCGCGCATGATCTGATCCGGGTCTTGACCCTTCGCGCGCATCCGCTCTTCCCAGTCGATGTAGGCAGGAGTATTGGGGGCAGGGTTGTTGCGAATGAGGATGCCCTGCTGCGCCATCGTCCACACATTCGACGCAAACCAGTACAGCAAGACGCCAATGGGGATCACCACGGACGACATGGCGTAGATAACGGGGAACACGTACAGCATGATCTTTTGCTGCTGCGCCATCGGCCCCGTGAGCGCCTCCGGCGGCATGTTCTTGCGCATGAGCTGCAGCTGCGTGATGAACAGCGCCCCCACCATCAAAATCACCAGGATGATGCCGAGAATCTGCGTCATGCCAAAGGGCGTGAGCGGGAAAATCCGCGACGCGAGCTCGGCGCCGAACAGTTTCGCGCTCTGGAGCGATTCGACCAGTTCCGGGCGGTCCTTCAACCACTGGCCGCGCACGGGACCGTCGGATGCACCCTGCAGCACACGGAACAACGCGAGGAAGATGGGCATCTGAATGAGGAGAGGGAAGCACGACGCCATGGGGTTGACGCCTTCTTCCTTGTACAGCTTCATTGTCTCCTGGCCGAGACGCTCGCGGTCGCTGCCGTACTTCTTCTGCAGCTCCTGCATCTTGGGCTGGAGCAGCTGCATGTTCCGAGAACTGTTGATCTGCTTCACGAACAGCGGAATCATCGCCGTACGCACCACGACGGTGAGCGAGACAATCGCCAGCGCCCACGCAGCACCCTTCGGCAAGCTCAGCCACACACCCCAGACCCAGTGGAACATCACCAGCAGCCCGGAGACCGCCCAGTAGAGCGGCTGCATCATCGTCGACAACAAGCCCATGAAGGCGTCGCCGATGCCCAGGGGGACAACAAACTCCATCAGATACTCACCTCAAGTGTCTTCTGCGAGGTCATCTCTGCCTCCCAGGTGTCGTATTCCTTGGTGCCAGGAACGTAATCCACGCCGCCCATCGACCACGGATGGCAGCGCACCAGACGTCGAGCAATCAACCAGCATCCGCGCACCGCTCCGTGCACCTCCAGCGCTCTCAACCCGTACGCGGAGCACGTCGGATGAAACTTGCACACATCCCCGTACAACGGCGAGATCCAACGTCGCCAACCTTTGACGAACCAAATGAGCGGATACTTCAGCATTGGCATGCCTTCTTGAAGGCTCTGCGCCACGCGGAAGCGACGTCGTCACGTAGCTCAGGGCCTGCGTCCGCAATCGAAGGTAGGGCGCGCACGACGACGTCGGTGTGCATGGGGGTGGGCAGATCTGCGACGATGTGCCGCAGCCGACGCTTGACGCGGTTCCTGGTGACGGCATTGCCCACTTTCTTGGACACAACAAAACCCACCCGGGTCACCTCGGGTGGATTCGTGTGGGGTGGTCGGCCTACGTGCACGACGACCGACGCTCCTGCCGCTTTCACGCCGTCACGAAAGCAGGCAGTGAAGTCTGCGGGAGCTTTCAGACGGCGCGAGGTGGGCAGCACGGAGCAGGATCAGGCCGACAGCTCGGCGCGGCCCTTGCGACGACGAGCGGCCAGGATCCGGCGGCCGGCCCGAGTGCGCATGCGGCTGCGGAAGCCGTGGGTGCGGCTGCGACGACGATTGCTCGGCTGGAAGGTACGCTTGCTCATGCGAGAATTCTCCGTAACGATGCTGGTAATCACAAGCCCGAGGGCCTGAGGACGTGGGCTGTCCGAGACAGCGGCTATGTAACGATACGCGCTTGAGGGGCGTTTCTCCAAACCCAAACCCCGCCGATGCAAATTACATCAATGTAGTCCAGCCGACACGCCGATGTATTCCCTCAAACAGGTTGCAGAACATCAGCGAGGGTATACTAGGTTCAGGTGTCACCCGCTTCTGTGGGAAACTCTGTGGAAATGTGGACAATGAGCATGCGCTCACGAGTGTGACAAGGGGTCTTTGTGACTGACGCTATCGACCTCGATGTCATGTGGGACAGCGTCATTGATTCCGCCGACGCGCCAACCCGCGCGTGGCTGCGTCGCACCAAACCCATCGCGATGCACGGTTCGACGATGATGCTGGCCGTGAGCGACGAACCCACCCGCGAACGCATCGAGACCCGGCTGCGCGTCGCCCTCGAGGAGCAGCTGTCCGATCATTTCAATACCCCGACGCACCTCGCGGTGATGATTGATCCAGATCAGGTGCCCGAGCAGCGCCCGGCCGCTGCGGAAGTCGACGAGGAGGTAGCGTCGCAGCTTCCCGAGCCCATCTTGGCGAAGCCTCGACCCCAGTCCGACGTTCGGCTCAACCCCCGCTACACCTTCGAGAGTTTCGTCGCG
This sequence comes from Tessaracoccus timonensis, assembly GCF_900343145.1. NCBI lineage: Bacteria > Bacillati > Actinomycetota > Actinomycetes > Propionibacteriales > Propionibacteriaceae > Tessaracoccus > Tessaracoccus timonensis. The sequence goes on along the minus strand of NZ_LT996886.1, from coordinate 1,114,788 downwards.
GGATCGTCGAACCGTTTCGCGCACGCGGCGGCCGCCGCCGTCGCGGAAACTCCCGGCAAGGCGTACAACCCACTGCTCATTTACGGCGCGTCGGGGTTGGGTAAGACGCATCTGCTGCACGCCATCGGGCACTACGTGATGAGCTATTACGAGAATCTCCGCGTAAAGTACGTGTCGACGGAGGAGCTCACCAACGATTTCATCAACGCCATCTCGAGCAACCGCACTGCCGAGTTCCGAAGCACGTATCGCGACATCGACGTGTTGCTCGTCGACGACATTCAGTTCCTGGCGCAGAAGATCCAGACCCAGGAAGAGTTCTTCCACACGTTCAACACGCTGCACAATGCGCAGAAGCAGATCGTGATGACCTCCGACCGCCCGCCGAAGTTGCTGGAGGCGCTGGAACCGCGTCTGCGTTCGCGCTTCGAGTGGGGGTTGATGACCGACATTCAGCCGCCCGACCTCGAAACCCGCATCGCTATTTTGCGCAAGAAGGTGGCCTCACAGCGTCTGACCGCAGGTACGCAAGTGCTGGAACTCATCGCGGCTCGGATTACGACGAACATCCGTGAGCTCGAGGGTGCGCTCACCCGCATTGCCGCGCTCGCGTCGCTGGATCAGCAGGAGATCACGACGGAGCTCGCCACCGAAGTGCTCGACAGCCTCATGCCCGAGGGCGAGGTGCAGGTGGACGCCCAGACGATCATGGAAGCCACCAGCGAGTACTTCAATATTTCGATGGACGATCTCACCGGGACGAGCCGCGTCGCGGGGATTGCGATGCCTCGCCACATCGCTATCTATCTGTGCCGAGAGCTGACGGAACTCTCCCTGCCCAAGATCGGCGCCAAATTCGGGGGCCGCGACCATTCGACAGTGCTGAACTCCGTACGTCGCGTGACTGAGCGGATCAGTGAAGATCGGTCGTTGTTCACGCAGGTGACCGAGCTCACCAACAAGATCAAACAGCGCTGAGCGATCTTTTCTCCTAGGTTCCCGCGGTTCAACGCGGCGCTCTCACGTCCCCACTCCTGCCTGTGGATAAGTGCTGTTGTTCGGGTGTGGATTCTTCTGTGGAAAACTTTTCTACGACGGCTGTCCACAAATCCTCAGCGTGTAATTCGACATCTTGGTTGTACTTATCCACAGTCTTCATTGCGAGTACGACAAGGATGGATGGAAGTTATCCACAGTGTCCACAGCACCTACTACTATTATGAGTAGATATACAACCAAGAGTCTTCAAACTCTCCAGCGTGGAAACACAAAAAGTTCGCCAGGTACGGTTGAGGCGTGACGGTAGCAGCCAGGGCAGTGTCCCTTACCAAGCAGTACGGCAGCGGCGACACCACTGTGGTTGCCCTGGACGGCGTCGACTTTGCGATCGAACAGGGAAAGTTCACGGCGATCATGGGCCCGTCGGGCTCCGGCAAATCCACGCTGATGCACCTGCTTGCCGCCCTCGATGCGCCCACCTCGGGGCAGGTATTCATTGGCGACACCGACGTCGCAGCCCTCGACGACACCACACTCACGAAGCTTCGACGCGAGCGTATTGGCTTCATCTTCCAAGCCTTCAATCTCATCCCCACGCTCTCTGCGGAAGAAAACATTGTGCTTCCGGTCTCCATCGCAGGCGGCAAGGTCGATCGAGCGTGGTTTGACAAGGTCGTCGACATGCTCGATCTGCGCGACCGACTGGGCCACACCCCGTCGGAACTCTCCGGCGGCCAGCAGCAGCGCGTCGCGTGCGCCCGAGCGCTCATGAATCGCCCCGAGATTGTGTTCGGCGACGAACCCACCGGCAACCTCGACTCCCTCGCGGCCGCAGAAGTGTTGTCATTCCTGCGCGCCAGCGTGGACGACTTCGGCCAAACCGTCGTCATGGTCACCCACGACGCCACCGCCGCGAGCTACGCCGACCGCGCCGTGTTCCTCTCCGACGGGCGCATCGTCGACGAGGTGCAGCACCCGACGCAAGACGACCTGCTGCAAACAATGGCACGCCTCTACCCACGCCTCGACGAGCAAGGCAATCCGGTGGTTGCCGACGATGACGCGCAGCCGAGCGAGCCGTCGGCCAAGCCGCGACGGGCGTTGTGATCGCCCATGTGGAAGGCCACATTCAAGTCGCTGCTCGCACGCAAATTCCGCCTGGTGCTGAGCGCACTGTCGATCATGCTCGGCATCGCATTCATCGCCGGCTCGTTGATGTTCACCAACCTGCTGTCACGTGGATTCGACGAGATCGTCCAGTCCACAGTGGCGGACGTCAACGTGAGCGACGAGAACCTCGGCGCCGATTCTTCTCCTGCTGACGGTGCGCAGCCCACCCGGGCCCTGACGCCCGCCGACATTGAGAAGATCCAGGCCGTCGACGGTGTGAGCAAGGCGGTCGGTTCGGTGCTCAACGCTCAGGTATTCGTACTCGACGCGAATGACCGCGTCGTCGGCATCCCCGGAGCACCAGGCATCGGAGCCAACTGGCACGACACCCCCGCCGTCGGCGGTATACAGAGCGCGCGTATCATCGACGGGCGCGCTCCGAAGACCAACAACGAAGTGGTCATCGATCCGGGCACCGCCGAACGCGCCGGGCGCAGCATTGGGGATACGGTCCGCGTCGCCACCCCCTTCGACGGAGTGCAGGAATTCACGCTCGTCGGCACCGGCACATACGGCTCCGGCTCGACGGCGGGCGCGGCGTATCTGTTCTTCACGCTCGACGAGGCGCAGCAGCTCTTTGTAGGGGGCAAGGACGTCTACCAGGCGGTGTGGGTCAGCATCGACCAGTCCAAGGATGCGAATGACGTAGCCAAGGCGGTATCCGAGGTACTTCCCGAGGGCTGGAAGGCCGAGACGGGCGCGAAGCTCGCCGACGAGATCCGCGACGCGCTGGGTGCTGGCATGGGCTTTGTCAACACGGTGCTGCTGATCTTCGCGGCCATCGCGTTGCTCGTCGCCACCATGCTCATCGTCAACACGTTCTCGATCCTCGTCGCCCAACGCTCCCGCGAGCTCGCGGTGCTGCGCGCCATCGGCGCCACGAGGGCGCAGGTGCGCACGTCAGTGCTGCTCGAAGCCATCGTCATGGGTGTGATTGGCGCGACGCTGGGCATCGGCGTTGGGTACCTGCTGGTGTGGGGCCTCATGGCGCTCATGGGCTCAGCCGGCGTCGATCTGGGCGCGGCCCAACCGCAGCTCACGTGGCAGTCGATCGTCGCGTCGTACGCCGTCGGCATCGTGATTACGGCCATCGCGGCGTTGGTGCCGGCGGTTCGGGCGTCGCGCACCCGCCCCGTCGAAGCGCTCGCCGAGGCCAGCCACTCGAGCTCGAAACCCGACGGCGGTGCGCTCGCCCTGGTCGGAGTCGTGATGGTGGAGATCGCCATCGCGCTCATTGTGTGTGGGTTGTGGATCGATGTGCCGGGCCCACTGTGGTGGATCGGTATCGGATGCGCGACGATGCTCGTCGGCGCCGTGCTTGCCATGCCGTGGCTCGGCGCGCCTGTCATCGCGTGCGCGAGTTGGGTGTTTAGACGCGTATTCGGCACCGTCGGCACGCTCGCTGGGCGCAACTCCACGCGGCAGCCCGGCCGCACCGCGGCCACGGCGGCCACGCTCACGATCGGGTTGGCCCTCGTCACGACGGTCGCGGTGCTTGCAGCGAGCATCAGCACGTCGCTCAAGACTCAGTTGTCGGCAGATCAGCGCGGTGACTTCGTCGTCGCGCCCCTCACCATGACTCCCTTCGACGGCAAACTGGCCGAGCAGGTGGAGGGCGTCGATGGTGTCGATTGGGTTGCGACGCTGTGGCCAGCGCAGGCGCAGCTCCCCGGTGAGCAGAAACCGGTCACGATGGCCGGCACCACGCCGCGGGGCCTCCACGAAGGCACCGCGACGGAGATCGTCGCGGGCACCATGACCGACGAACCAGATTCCGCGGTGATTTCCGCGAAGTTCGCCAGCGATCAGCAGCTGTCGCTCGGCATGACGTTCGAGCTCGCGGGCTCGGTGGGCACGCAGCAGTTGCTGGTGACGGGTATCGCCGATGACGATGCTCCGGCGCAGGTCATCGTCAACAAGGCGACGCTGGATAAGATCGCCGACTCGCGAGTGGTTCGGAAGCTCGTCGTGTTCACCGCTGACGGCGCCGACGCCGAGCAGGTTCGTCAGGGATTGCTGAGCGCGACGAACGAGATGAAGACGGTCGCGGTGTCGGACGTGCACGAGTATGTGCAGGATCGCGTCGATCAGTTCCAGCAGGTGGTCGGGTTGCTCTACGGGCTGCTCGGGCTGGCGTTGGTGATTTCGGTACTCGGCATTGTCAACACGCTGTCGCTGAGCGTGATCGAGCGCACGCGCGAGATCGGACTGCTGCGTGCGGTGGGGGTGACGAGGCGGCAGATTCGTCGCATGATCACTCTCGAATCCGTGCTCGTCACGGTGATGGGATCCGTGTTGGGTGTGCTGCTCGGGCTGCTGTTTGGCGTGGTGCTGCAGCGTGCGAACGTCGATGCGGGGATCGACACGCTGGATGTGCCGTGGCTGCAGCTTGTGCTCATGCTCGTGGTGGCTGCGGTGTTCGGCATGCTCGCCGCGATCTCGCCTGCGCGGCGCGCCGCGAAGCTGCCGGTGCTGGATTCAATTGCGACGCTGTAGCGGTAGCGCTACCGCAGAGAAGGTGTGGCCGATATGATCGTCGGAGTGTGACCGCCGTGGGCTACACCTGTGGAAGAACGAGGAGAAGCAAGTGAAAATCCGTGTGGAGCGCGACGCGCTGGCCGACGCCGTTGCCTGGGTTGCCCGCAGCCTGCCGAACCGTCCCACCGCACCGATCCTCTCAGGCATGCTGCTGAGCGCCGACGGTGATGCGGTGACGCTATCCAGCTTTGATTCCACCACCTCCGCGAAGGTGGCGCTGCCCGCGCAGGTGCATGACGAGGGTACTGTCCTCGTCTCGGGGCGTCTGCTCGCTGAGATCGCGCGTTCGCTGCCGAACAAGCCAGTCGAACTGGATGCGGACCACTCGAAGGTCGAGCTCACCTGCGGTTCGGCGCGCTTCACGTTGCAGACACTGCCGGTCGACGAGTACCCCACCCTGCCCGACATGCCCACGCAGGCGGGCACCGTCGACGCTTCCACGTTCGAGCGCGCCGTCGCGCAGGTGTTCGTGGCGGCCGGGCGCGACGAGTTGCTGTCGGTGTTCACTGGCGTGCGGGTGGAAATCGACGGCGAAACGCTGTCCCTGCTGGCCACCGACCGCTACCGCATGGCGCTGAAGGAGATCACCTGGAACCCGTCGACGCCCGACGCCGAGGGCGCCGTGCTCATCCCGGGCAAGGTGCTCTCCGACACGGCGAAGGCGATGACGGGCGGCGACGAGGTCACGATCTCGCTGTCCACCACCGAGGCCGAAGGCGAAGGCCTGGCGGGCTTCGTCGGCGAGGGCAGCTACGGCAAGCGGGAGGCCACGACGCGGTTGCTGTCGCAGTCGTTCCCGAAGGTGCGGCATCTGATGGACGTCGACGGCACCGTGAACGTCCGCGTCTCCCGCGACGAGCTGCTCGGCGCGGTCAAGCGCGTGAAGCTTGTCGCCGAGCGCAACACCCCGCTGCGCATGGTCATCAACGACGATCACGTCACCCTCGAGGCCGCCACCGGCGACCAGGCGCAGGGCACGGAAGCGATCCCCGCGGGCGTGGAGATCGTCGGCGATGAGCAGACGATCGAGGCCGCGGGCTTCAACCCGCAGTACCTGCTCGACGCGCTGGGTGCGCTCGACGCCCCGTACGCGCACTTCGCGTTCACCGCGCCGGGCAAGCCCTGCCTGATTACGGGCCTGGCAAGCATGGATGGTGAGCAGCTGCTCGACTACCGCCACGTCATCATGCTGATGCGCCTGCCCAGCTAGTTGCTGGGTGCGGGCTGCAAGTTGACCGTTATCCTCCACGAGAAGCATGTGAGGGGCGGGTTTTCGCGGATTCTTGCACGTGTGGAGGATTTCGGTCATCGAGGGGCCGGGCTGGTCGGCTCGCGACGTGGGCACGCCAGCTAGGCTTGGCTGCACATGTTTGTCACTGCTCTCGAACTCACGAATTTCCGCAATTACCCCGAAGCCAACATCGCGCTGACTTCGGGTGTGAACGTATTCGTCGGCTCGAATGGGCAGGGGAAGACAAATCTGGTTGAGGCAGTCGAGTATCTGTCGACGGCGTCCTCGCACCGGGTCGCGAGCGTGGTGCCGCTGATCCGGGCGGGGGAGGAGTCGGCGCTGGTGCGGGCGAGGGTGCAGGCGGGCGTCGACGATGAGCGCGAGCTGCTGCTCGAACTCGAGATCACGAAGGGCAGGCAGCATCAGGCCCGGCTTAACCGCGGGCCGCTGCCGAGGGCGAGGGATCTCGTCGGGATGCTGCGCACGGTGGTGTTCTCCCCGATGGATCTGGCGATCGTGCGGGGTGACCCGTCGGATCGGCGACGCTGGATCGATTCGCTGATCGTCACGCGGTGGCCACGCATGGCCGGGGTGAAACAGGATTTCGACAAGGTGCTCAAGCAGCGCAACGCGTTGTTGAAGGGCATGGCAGGCAAGCGGTTCGACGCCGGCATGGGCGACGATGCCATCACGCTGCAGATCTGGGATGAGCAGCTCGCCCGGATCGGGGCGGAACTGCTGCATGCCAGGCTCGACACGCTCGCCGACGTCCGCCCGTTCGCGCAGGGCGCGTATGCCGCGATCGCCCCGGTGAACAATGAGATCGAGGCGCACTACAAGTCGGCGGTCGATCTCGCTGGGGCTTCCGAGGCCGACGACGTGCAGGCGGAGTTGCAGCGTCGCATTCTCGATGCGTTGGAAAAGGTGCGCGACGAGGAGCTTCGACGGGGTGTGACGCTCGTCGGGCCGCAACGCGACGACATCGAGTTGTTCATCGGAGCGCTGCCCGCGAAGGGATACGCGTCGCATGGGGAGTCATGGTCGCTGGCGCTGGCGCTGCGCCTCGGAGGTTTTGAACTCGTGCGCGATGACGGCACCGAGCCCGTGCTGGTACTCGACGACGTGTTCGCCGAGCTGGACTCGTCGCGGCGTGCTCGCTTGGCTGATGCCATCGGGCACGCGGAGCAGGTGCTCATCACCGCGGCGGTGGGCTCGGATGTGCCCGAGTTCCCTAGTGAGCGCAGGTTTCGCGTCGAGGCTGGCAGCGTGGCCGAGGAGGCATCATGACCGACGAGCCCGCAACCGACAACCCCATGCCCCACGACCCGACCGGGCTCGACCTCGCCGCCCAGATCGCCCGCGCCACCGTGTTGGGTAAACCCTATGCGCCGGCGCTTCCCGAGCCGCGCAAACCGGTGAAACGCCGACGGTTCACCGGCGAGCAGCAGCGCTCGGGCGCACATCCCGACGACCGCGACCCCCAGCTCATCGGTTCCGTGTTCGAGACGGTGGTGGAGCGACGAGGTTGGACGAAACGCCTCTCGCTGTCGACGGTGCTGCGCAACTGGGCTGACCTCGTCGGCGACGCGAATGCCGAGCACTCACAGCCCGTGGATTTCCGCGACGGTGTGCTCAAGGTGCAGTGCGACTCGACGGCCTGGGCCACCGGCATGAAGTACTCCGCCTCGCAGTTGGTGGCGAAGCTTAACCGTGAGCTTGGTGATCGCACGGTGAAGCGGGTGGATATCGTCGGCCCGCCGCAGCGCAGCTGGAAGCACGGGCCGAGGTCGGTGCGCGACGGGCGCGGCCCGAGAGACACCTACGGCTAAACGGCACCGATGCGCGCGAGCTCGGCGGCGTGCTCGGGCTGCATCTGGCGGTTCTCGTCGCGGATGGTTTGGATCAGGCTGGCAACCTCCTCTTGGGTGGCGGCGGCGTCGCCCATCAGGTGCCGGGCTCGCACCGCGCGGATGCGGAGCTCGTCGTGGTTCGGCCCGACGCTTCGGCCCTGCTCAAGTGCCCAGAGTGCTTCGTCGAAGTAGCCGCCCGCGAGGCAGCGGTCGGTGAGCTCGCATGCCACGTCGACGAGGAACGCCACCATGTCGTCATGGATGGTGCGTGCCCACGGCCACCGCGCGACGGCGGTGCCCAGCGGCGGCCCGGACACCAAGGTGAGGGCGTGGCGCAGCGCGCGGTCTGACGCCTCATTGACAATGCCCGGGATAAGTGCGCGCACGCGGTGCCAGTCGGAGGTGACGCGCTCATCGAGCGAGATGCGCCCCTGGTAGGCCTCGGGAAGGAAGCGGTGACCGGCCTCGTCGCATCCGAGCCAGGTGCGCAGTCGGGAGAGGTTCGAGCGGCGTGTGCCTTCCGCTACGCACAGGGCGCGGGACATGGTGGTGGCGGTGGAGCCGGGGTGTAGCAGGAGCCATGCCGCGTACTCGATGCACTGCTGCTGGGCTCGACGGGGTTCCTGCCCGGTGGCGCCTTCCAGCGCGGGCTCGCCCAACAGCACGAGCGACGGAGCGGGCGGCAGCGGCGGTTCTGGCTCCGGGTCGAGGAAGCGGCCGGTCAACGAGCGTCGTGGCGCAGTGGGCGACCACCATCCGGCCGGTTCAGTGGCGTCCTCGAGCGTGCCGGCGAAGAGCTCCACCAGCGCGCGACGGGCGGGCGTGGTGAGCAGCTGCGGGCGGAAGCATTCACCATCGAGCGAGGCCATGTCGTCGTCGAACTGCACCTGCGTCTTCCCTTGCCAACCAGGGATCACTGCGGAGACGCCCGTCCGGCCAAGCTCGAGTGCGGCCTCGATGGTGTGTGCTTGCGATGCGGTGACGGGTTCGGCGAACAGCGCGACCACCGGGTGCCATGCGGGCGCGAGGTCTGGGCAGGCGCGCACATCGTCGAGGAGGCGTGCGCCGAGTTCGAGGCGACGCGTCGCGCACATCGTCGTGAGGTACTCGCATGCCTCGTCGACGGAGAGCTCCCGCAGGCGGGGGTCGTCGATGGCTTTCGCCCAGGGCTGATCGGCGCCCACGAGCACCACCTCGACGTCGCTCGACCACGGTGCGCACAGCAAACTCGTTGCCATGGCGCCGACGACTGCCTGTGGCTCGGCAGCCCCGACGAGGCCCGTCGCCCCGGCCTGTTCCAGATCCAGGGTGACCTCCGACTCGTCGCTGCGCCAACCGAGCACCACGCTCGTGGGCTCGACGTCGGTGGGCGCCTCGGTGGAGGTCTCCGCCTTACGGGCGAGGGCCGTCCAGAACTTCGTGGCCTCAGGGCTGAGCGGCACGAGCCTCCTGCCCAGCGCCCGGCCCACCAGTTGCAGCCGACGCCGCGCGGCGACGCCCACGACGATGGTGCTGGCCAACATGCCGCCGATGGCACCCACCAGGCCGTGCGATTCTTCGTCGAGTTCTGACACCGAGTCGGAGCTCTCAGGCGCGTCATCCGCTGTGGCAACGGCGACGTGCTGCGCCTCCGAGCTGGGCGCGGCTGATGCCGGAGCTGACGCAGCTGGCTGAGTTGCAACCGGTGCCGACGGAGGCGGTGCGGACGAGGTGAGCGCGGACGTGGCCGGGCTGGATGGCTCGGGTGACTCTGGGACAGCGTGCGCGCTCGCCGCCTCGGGAATCGTCGGCTCCTCCGGAGCTTCCGCAGCGGGTGTGGTGCTGGGGAGCAGCAAGCGCCATCCGACGTCGATCTCGTCAGGGTTAAGAATGAGATCGGCGTTGAGCTCGTGGATTTCCGGCCACCGTTCGCCGTCTCCCAGATGCCTGGCGGCGAGCTTCCACAGCGAATCGCCGCGCGCCACCTGCACGTCGGGTGGCAGCTGCAGTGTGGTTCCGGGCTGGAGACGTGCGTCGGCGGTGAGCCCCGGGTTCACCGCGAGGATGTCGCGCCAGCGTTCCCCGGAACCGAGGTGCTGCTTGGCGAGCGTCCACAGCTCGTCGCCAGGTTGCACCACATACTCGCGCCCAGTGCGCGTCGTGGCGGCGGGTGGCGCATCGTCGGTCGAGGTGCTGTCGGCAGCTGCTGCCGACGACGACGGATCGCCTTGCGGGACGTGTGCCGTCGCGTGTGGTTCCGGGGCAGCGGGTGGGGCTGCCGATGCGGTACCCACCGGCGCCAGCATCACGGCGGCGACCAGCGCGGTGATAGCCGGCCGGAACCACTGCGTGCCGGGCAGCCGTACGTCGATGCGGCGACTGGTGGCGACGGCGACCACCTCGACGATGATCGTCGCCGCCAACACTGCCCACGCGAGCCAGCCGATGAGCCCGAGGAGTTCGAGCACGATGCGGCCGTCGTCGGGGCGCATCAGCGCGCGAGCCCAATCCACGTCCAGCAACCCCGCGGGGTTGGTGCTCGCGAAGAGGAGCATAGGCACGCCGACGAGCACGCCCACCAGGAGGGCGAGTGATGCGGCGGCGCGCAGCCACTTCATACCGGGCTCCTTTAGCTGGGGAGGTTGTTGCGGACGTATTCGGTAATGACGGTGATGATGATGAGCGCGATGGCCGCCGCACCGGCGAGCAGGATGGCGTTCTCCGTCGACTGTGAGAGGCCGCGCTCGTCGCGGGGCGTGCGGGCCTGCACGGTGAGGCCGATGAGTGTGTGAATGGCTTTCATGGTGTTCTCCTGATCTTCACTGTGGCAGTTCGGTGTGGGTGATTCCCACATTTCCTCAATGCTGTGGATAACTGTGGAAAGTTATCCACAAGGGGCGATCACGTCCCTGTGATCCTCAGCAGGGCCGGCGCGAGGAACGCCAACCCCAACAACATGGCTGGAATGGTCATCCACAAGGTCATTCGCTCGCTAGCGACGTTGGCCTCGATCTTGACCTGGGTGAGGTGCGCGTCGCGCAGCTCCTTCACGCGGGCCTGGAGCACCTCGGCCAGGCCCGCGCCCTGCTCTTCGAGCTGCATGACGTCGGCGAAGTCGGCGAGCTCCGGCACGCGCCACTCATCGGCCACCGAACGCAGCTCGTCCCACGGCGGCACCTGCTCCATGCGGGCCCGCTGGAGGCCGGAAGTGATGCGACGAAACAGCGGGGCGTCCGAGATTTCCGCGGCTGACAGCGTTGCCTGGGTGGCCGAAGCGTTGGCGAGGCGCTCGAGCGCGACGAGATCAAAGAAAGTGTGGAGTGCGTCGTGCATCGCCCGCTGTTGCTGACGCTGACCGCGTCGAAGGCGCAAGTCAGGCACCAAATATCCGACGAGCGCCCCCAGCGGAGCGATGAACAGCGGAAGCAGCGTGGGGGAGTTGCCCATCAAAAACTGCAGCGCCACCCACAGCCCAGGCAGTAGTAGCCCGGCCACACCGAGGATGAGTTTTTCGGTGAAGAAATCGGCGGCGTCGCGGTCCTGCATGGCCAGCAAGCGCTGCTGTTCCTGCGTGAGCGGCAGACGCCAACGCCTCGAATTCGTCGTCGACGACGCACCTGCGGCCGGTTGCGAGGGGCGGCGGTCGAGCACGGCAAGGGCGTCGCCGAGCCGAACCGGTGCCGGCACGGCCCCCGCCACAATCACGCAAACACCCAAGCCAACGAGCATTCCGAAGGCAATCGCGAACCCCATCATTGCCCCCGCAAGAATCGTGGGGCGGGTGGGGGCGTCGACATGCGGCGCAGCATGAGCAGACAGCCCGCGTAGCAGGCGGCAAGCGTGAGGGCGATCACCCCGCCGATCGGCGTGAGGTACGGCTCGAAGAATGGCCCGTTCAGCACCACCGCACCGATGATCACGGTGAGGGTGATCGTCGTGACTTGTCGCACTACCGCGCGCGGCTTGGCGCGCTCCGTCGCCACCTCTCGCAACGCTCGAAGGCGGTCTTGAATGGTGTCTGACAAGCCCATGAGCGTAGCCCGCGTGCCTACCCCGCCGCGCGTCGAGGCGATGGCGAGCGCGGCGGCTACCGCGTCGGCGTCGGCAGAATCGAGCTCGTCGGCGAAGCGCAACAGTGCGTCTTTCGTGGTGGTGCGCTGATCGAGGCGGGCGCAGAGTCGGTCGACGGCGTCGCGGATCGCCTCGGGCGCCTGGGCGCGGGTGGCGAAGATGGCATCGCGGATGGACTTGCCGGTGCCGATGGAGGTGGAGAGCAGCCGCACCCAGCGATCCAAACCGGCGAGCAGATCGAGTTCACGCGTGGGCGGTTCGCCCAATAGCCACGGCACCGCGATGACGAGCGCGGGTATGAGCACGATGGCCGGCAGAAACTGAGTGATCGCCGCCACGGCGAACCCCGCGACGACCGACCCGACCACCCACGAACGGCGCCGAAGAGGGATACTTTCCCACCGTGTCCACAGAGTTTTCCACAGGCTTGTGGATTGTGGTGGAGGCGGTGGGGAAGTCCACCCCAACAGGACGAGGACAAGGCCGAATGCGACGAGGCCGCCCAGTGCAGCGGCCGCGAGGGTCATCGTCGCTCCCAGAATTCGGCCAGCTCGGTGAGCAATTCCGCGCTGGGGTCGAACAGTTCGGGGGAGCCGTCGGCTGACGCCTTATATAACAGGTGCGTGGTGGGGCGCCCGGCCTCCATCGAGCCCGTCAGCTGCCGCACCTCGCTTACGAAACGCCGGCGCGTGCCCCCGCGCCACGTGTCGTCGCGGAGCACCACGTGCACGATCAACCCGATGTGGTGCGCGATCTGACGCATCGCTTCGTCGACGCCCAACACGCCGCCCTGCGCGACGCGGGAGGCGAGGCGGTCGATCGTCGATGATGCCGAGTGCGAGTGCGTCGTCGACAGCGAACCCGCACCCGACTGCATCGCCTCGAACATCGCCCCGGCCTCTTCACCGCGCACCTCACCGACCACGAGGCGTGACAGGTTCTGGCGCAGTGCCTCCGGGATGAGATCTGCGACGGTGTACGCGCCAACAACCTTGCCAGCGGCCGATTCACCCAGCCCGATGCGGGCCTGCAAGGCCAGCATGTTGCGACGATGCTCGTGCAGGTGGGTGAGCAGCTCATAGTCGGTTTCCAGGGTGCCGAACCGCTCGCTGGCGGGGATCGCGTCGATGAGCGCGCGCAGCAAGGTGGTTTTACCGGCGCCCTGGTCACCAGCGATCACGATGGACTTCCGGCCAAGCACCGCCGCACGCAGCAACCCCCCAAGCTCGCGGGGGAACATGCCCGTTTGGGCGAGGTCGTCGAGCGTGACGTCCGTCAAACGGTGCTGCCGGATCACCACGGACGGGCGGTACGACAACCCAAACCCAATGGCGTGGAGCCGGAACTTCGAGCCGAGCGCGAGGGTCATCGTCGGGTGGGCATCGTCGAACGGCCGAGGTGGCTTGGCCGTCTCACCGAGGAAGCGGATGGCCTCGACGAGCTCGTCGTCGGAATCCGCGACGGGTGGATGCTCGACGCGGTGACCGTCGCCGTACTGCACCATGACGCAGTCGTGGCCGTGAATCTCGATGTTCTCGGCGTCGGGAATCTCGAACAGCGGCTGCAGGCGTCCGTAGCCGAACATCGCCGACTCCACCGCGTCGGCATACCGGTTTTCGAGCGCGAGGCTCCACAGCGCCTCACCGTCGTCGCTCAACCGCTGCGCGGTGGCATGCACCACGCCTCGAATGATGGCGCGGGCGCGCACGCGGCGGTCCTCGTCGGGCATGGCGCTCCCGCGCTCGTCGTGCCATTGTGTGTCGGCCGCCGATACCTGCTCGGCAGCCTCGCGACGCAGCTGCACGACGAGGGGCCAATCGAGCTCAGCCTCCGTCAGCTCGGCGCGCCGAGGGGGCTCCGCGATGGTGACGTCGCCGTCGCGAAGCATCTCAGGAGCCGGGCCGAGGAGGCCGAGGCTGCTTGCCAAGTCAGACATGCATCAACGCCTCTCTACTCGCCTTGATGCCATGCACCCGCTCGCCCAGCTGTTTCGCCACCGAGCGCGCCTTGCCCATGAAGCTCTGCTCCATGAACCGCCTCGGCTCGGGCTGCGCATCGAGCAGCACGCCCGCCGCCTGCGCATCGTGAGGCAGCTCGAACCACGCCGGCACGGCGAACTGCTGCGCAATCTCCTTCGTGGAGTACGGCTGATTCGCCCCGATGATGCCCAGCCCCAGCGGCACGTCGACTGGCAGCGAGGTGAGTTGGTCGCGCAAAGTGGGGAGGTGGAGTCGCAGCGCTGCGAGCGACCGCAGATGGCTCCGCGCGATAGCGACGACGAGGTCCGCCGCCGCCAGCAACCCCATTGGTACCCCACCCACGCCGATACGCCCCGCGTCTACGAGCACGTCGACGCCCAGCGCGTCGAGCCCCTCGAACGCCTCGCCGAGCCCGGCCCAGACGCCGTCGAACAGCCGCACCGCCGCCGGCTGGCTGAAGCCGGGGAGAAACCGCCTTTTCGGTGCATCTTCCGAAGTCAGCGGGCAAGTGTGCATCCACAGCTCATCGTGGACGCGCCGGTTTTCACGGTGTGCCTGGGCCACCGAAGCCAACCCTCTTCCTCCCGTGTCGAGGCCGCGCAGGTAGCCGGCGAGCACGGCCTGCGCTGGGTCACGGTCGCAGTCGGCCAGGAGTACGCCGCGGGGCCAAGCCAGCGCGAGGGCGAGGGACGTCGTCGTAACTCCGGGGGAGCCCGGCCCCGACGTGAACACGATCACTGCCATTGCTCATCGCCCCCCGACGGCGAACAGCGCCAACTCATTGCGTGCGGCCAAGCGGGCCACAGCGCCGGCTTCCTCGTGGGCCACGCGCACGTCGACCACGAACGAGGCGCCGTCGTCGAGCAGCAGCGGAGCGGTTGCGACAACGGCCGGGACTGCCTTCGAGGCATCTGCGGCATCTCCGACGCCGACGAGTTCCACCGCGGTGCCCGCCGGCAACGCAGCGGTGGGGAGCTGCCCATGGGTGAGCCGTAGCCCGACGAGCGCCTCGCCGCCTGGCAGCGGGTTGTCGCCCACGTGGGAGGCGAGCGGGAACGACCCCATCGGGAGATCAGTGAGCGCGGTGCGCCCGACGAGATCGTCCAGCGCATCTGCGGCGAGGGTTTGCGTCGAGAATCCCTCCGGCACCTGCACGACGCGCAACTGTTCTTGCGTGACGACGGAACCGCGCGCGATGGGTTGGGCGACGGCGACCACCGAGGCGTAGTTCGTCGAAGACTCGTAGATGTACGCGAATCCGAGCGCACCGAGTACCACGGCGAGCACTCCACCCGCGATCAGTTTCGGGCTCCGCCGTGCACGCATTTGCACTGCATCGGGGCGGGGGAGCTTCGTTGCCCCCGCGTCAGCTTCAGTTGCACCCATAGCTGGCACCTCCGTGACGAAAACTATGTGGTCGACGGGGTCACTTCAGCGGTTTTTGCGACAACTGTGGAAAACTTTCCGAGATTTCACAGATTCAGGTCTAGTTATCCACAGGTTATGTGGATAACGGTGGGGAAATGTGGGAAACGCGTGCGTTGGGGCGATGGGCCTAGTCAGCTTGGTTGACCTTGCCCTCGAGCACCCATTGGAGGAACTCGCGGAGGTATCCCGTCTCGCCATCGCGGCCTCCGCGCCCGACGACGAGGGTGGGTTGCGTGCCGGGAAGTTTCACTCCACGCAGGCGTTCCTTGAGCCCTCCGCCCACCACCAGGTGATGGAAACCACCGTCCTCGTCGATGGCCACAGAGTGATTCTGGCGCAGGTACCATCCGCGCTTGTCAGTCTTCACTTTGTGCCCGCTGTAGGTGGTGGCCTTCAGTGGAACGGGCGCGAGGCCTTGCTCGTTCGCTTGCCGCACGAACTCATCAATGAGCACTTGTGCCTCCAGCGCCTCCGACCGGGCCTGCTGTTCCGCCAACTGGAGCCGGATCCGTGCTGCCTCTGCGCGATCGCCACCTGCCATGCCGCCACCCTACCGGGCCATGACCAACCCGATATCCACATTCGTTTGCCGAAAACGCCCGAAATCGCCGATCTGAGCAAACGAATGTGGATATCGGGTTAGCTCGGGCGAGGTACCCCCCCCACCGGCGAAGGGGATACTCGAGGCCCAAGGCGCGCGAGAAACCCACCATCGTAGGATGACAATGTGGTTGAGATCCTTGCTGGGGCACCACTGCTGACGCTGTTCCTGGCAGTGGCGCTGGGGACGCTGCTCGGTGCGATCCCCTTTGGCCCCCTGAGATTTGGTCCGGCCGGCGCGTTGTTCGTCGGCCTGGCTCTGGGTGCGCTCGACCCCGCACTGGGGGAGGGGCTTGGCTTGGTGCAGGCCATCGGGCTCGGGCTGTTCGTCTACACCATCGGTTTGGCGGCGGGTGAATCTTTCTTCCGTGACTTCGCCAAACAAGCCCCCCTCATGCTGGGCGCAGTGGTGCTGCTGGGCGGGTATGCGGCGCTGATCGTCGGCGCCGATGCGCTGCTCGGCATCGATCCAGCCATGGGCGGCGGACTGTTCGCAGGCTCGCTCACCACCACCCCCGCGCTCGCCGCGGCACAGAGCGCATCGGGCGGCTCCCCGGCACCCGCCGTGGGTTACGCCATCACCTATCCCGTGGGCGTGATCATCACCATGATCATGGTCACGTTCGTGACCCGCGTTCGGCTCCCCGCCCGCAACGACCCCGACCGCGCTGCGCGCGCCCGCCTCGAAGCCATCACCGTCGAACTCCACGACGACATCTACGTCCACGACGTGCCCGGCATCGCGGAGGTCCCCGGCAAAGTGGGCGGCGAGGTGCGCATCTCCTACATGATGCGCGACGGGGAGATGACCGTCGCCCGCCCCGACCAGCTCCTCCACCGCGGCGACCGCGTGGTGCTCGTCGGCACCTCCGACGGTGTGCACCGCGCGGCGGAACAGGTCGGCGACGAAGTGGAGGAGCATCTCCTCCACGACCGTCGCGCCGTCGACTTCCGCCACTTCGTCGTCTCCAACCCGCGCACCGCAGGCCGCACCGTGAACGAACTGCGCATTCCCGCCCGCTTCGACGGCATCATCACCCGCGTACGCCGCGGCGACACCGAACTGCTCGCCCACGCCGAGATGCGCCTCCAGCTGGGCGACCGCGTGCTGGCCGTCGCCCCCTCAGGGCGCCTCGACGAATTGGCCGGCGTATTCGGCGACAGCGAGCGGAAGGTTACCGAAGTCGACTTCTTCTCGATGGGTCTTGGCATGGCGCTGGGCATCGCGCTCGGGCTGATCTCGATCCCCTTCGGCGCGGGCGCCATCGCGCTCGGCAGCGCCGCAGGACCGCTCGTCGTCGGCCTCATCCTGGGCTACCTCGATCGCTCCGGTCCGCTCGTGTGGACCATCCCAAACGCCGCCAATCTCACCATCCGCCAGCTCGGCCTCGTGCTCTTCCTCGCTTGCGTCGGCCTCTCCAGCGGGCAGGCCTTCGCGTCCACCGCGTTTTCGCTCACCGGCCTCAAAGTGGGCCTCACCGCTGCCGTTGCCTTGGTGATCCTGCTCGGAGTCTTCTGGGTGCTCGGCTATCTCCTCGGGCACTCGACGGCGCGCGTCGCCGGCGCGATGGCGGGCCTCGTCGGACAGCCGGCCATCTTGAACCACGCCAATTCCCTCATCGACGACGACCGCACCGACGCCGGTTACACCGCCCTGTTCGCGCTGGGGATTATCGCGAAGATCGTGTTCGTCCAGCTTGTGGTTGCGTTCTAAACCCCGGCGGCCGCAACCCGGCGTCGAGCAATCACTGCTGCAGCGCAACGTGTAAACGCAGATGCGCGACTGAGCGCACTCCAGATCATGAAAATGCCCTCTGCTGGGCGAAAATCAGCAACTGGAGTGCGCTCAGTCGCACATTCGGGATTAGCCGATGAGCCCGAACCGCTTGAGGATCTTCCGTCCGGTGGCGGAATCCGACGCTTGCAGCGCCAGCAGCTGTGCGTAGATGCCGTTCGTCTTCGCGAGTTCCGCAGGGGATCCCACCTCGTCGATGGTGCCGCCGCGCAGCGTGACGATGCGGTCGACGGAGGAGATCGTCGAGAGCCGGTGCGCGATGATGATCGCGGTCCGTCCGGCCATGAGCTCCTCAAGACCGGCCTGCACCTGCCGCTCCGCCTTCGTGTCGAGGGCCGAGGTGGCCTCGTCGAGGATGAGGATCGGCGCGTCCTTCAGCATCGCGCGGGCGACGGCGATCCGCTGCTTCTGCCCGCCGGAGAGCTTCACGCCGCGCTCACCGATCTCGGTGTCGAGGCCTGCTGGAAGATCATCGACGAAGCGCAGCGCGTTGGAGCGACGCAGCGCCTCCCGCAACTGGTCGTCGTCGGCGTTCGGGTCTCCGTAGTGGAGGTTCTCCCGGATCGTGCCCGAGAACAGGCTCGCGTCCTGGAACACCATCCCGATCTCGCGACGCAGCGCCGTCACCGGCACGGTCGTGACGTCGTGCCCGAGCACGTGGACCTCGCCCGAGGTGGGGGCGTAGAGCCGCATGACGAGATTGACCAGCGTCGACTTGCCCCCTCCGGACTCACCGACGAGCGCGATGCGTTCGCCGCGCTTGATGGCCAGGTCGATGTCGTGCAGGACGAGCCGGTCCTCGTCGTAGCCGAAGCTGACGTCGCGGAACTCCACCACCTTTTCCCCGTCGCTCCACTCGACGACCGTCGCGGCATCGCAGGCGAGCGGGTTGAGCGGCTCCTCAGGCACGTCCATCACCTTGTAGTACTCGGTGGAGCCGGTGACGGCGCGCTGCATGGTGTCGACGTAGTAGCTCATTGACGTCACGGGCGCCTTCGCGATCTGGATGAGCTGGATCAACAGCACCATCGAGCCGACGGTGAACGTCCCCTTCGCGGTGGCGACGAAGATGATCAGGTACACGCCGAAGAACACGATGTCGAGGGCGCCGCGTCTAGCCACATCCATCCAGTGCCAGAACCTCGACTGCTCGCCCGTGAGCTCCACCGCCGCGTCGTAGTGGCGGTCGAAGTGTGCGAGCTCGGAGCGCTCAGTGGTGAACGACTTCACCACCCGAAGCTGCGAGACCACCTCCGCGAACCGCCCGCCCGCGACGTCGAAGTGCTCGTTCTTCTGTTTCTCCCACACCTGCCATCTGCGGCTGGTGAGCGCGGTCAGCCACACGAACGTCGGATAGATGACCACCAGCAGCAGCGCCAGCCACGGCGAGTGCCAGCCTGCGACGACCAGCACCACCACGATGGTGAGGATCGTCGTGAAGAACGAGTTGGCGAAGACCTGCAGAAACTGCACCACCGTGTGGATCGAACGGTCCAGCTTGGAGATGATCGAACCCGTCAGCTGCGCGTCGTACCAGCGCTGTGGCAGGCGCAGCAGCTTGTCGAAATAGTTGTGCGACAGGATCCGGCGCACGCGCATGCTCATCAGGTCGCCCCAGTAGCCGGTGACGTTGGTGATGAGCGAGTTGACCACCATCACCACCAGCAGCCACACCGCCAGCCACACCAACGGCATGATCGATGCGGCCCGGCTGCCGGTGGCCATGTCGACGACGACCTGCGTCGCTTCTGCGATCAGGAACGGCATCACCAGGGTGGTGGCCGTGGTGACGATGGCGCCGACGATGATGCCCACGTACAGTGGCCACAGCTCGCGGGCGTCCGAGACGATGCGCCAGATGTTCTTCACGCCCCAACCCTACCCATCGGGCACCTTCGTGCCCGCCAGCGAAGGATCCGACGACGACCCGCGGTCTCGTCGTCGCTAGGCTGGGGATGGCCGAGAATCGAAAGGTGCGTCATGACCCTCGAGTCCTCATCCGCCACAATCTCCCCTACCCCTGCCAAGCTCAGCGATCGCCAGCTTGAGAACGCCAGCCTCCTGATGGGTGCCTTCGGGGCACTGGTCGACGTCGTGGTCGGGCTCGTGCAGTTGCGTGACCTGACTCCGTTTCGGGGCAGCGCGTGGTCGTCGGTGGGTGCCATCGCCTCGATGTCTGCAGGTGTCTTCGCTGCAGTCGTGTGTCTGGTGACGTTGCTGCGTTTCGGGGAGCGGATCGTGCCGTGGTACGGGAAGGTGAGCCCTGTCCGACGCCTGATCGGCGGTGGTGGGCTCACCCTCATGCTCGGCACGCTGATGTACTTCGCGATGCGGTCCTTCAACAGCGTCGTCGATGCGGCCTTCATCGGGCTGCAGTTTGATGTGTGGTCCGGCACCGCCTACATCGCGGGCGCCTCCGCGATCAGCGGGTACGTGGTCTCCGGCATCGTGGGGCGGCTCAGCACGGCGCTGTTGTCGGTGCTCGTGTCGGTGTTTCTCGTGATGGGTGCCGTGCTGAGCGCGGTCAACACCTCCAATGAGTTCTGGTGGCGGGTCCACTTCTCCCAGCTCGGAATGACGCCGGGGCTCGCGGGCTTCGCGTTCAACTACACCCTCGCACTCACCGGGCTCGTCATGATGACGATGGCCGACTTCCTCACCCATGACATGCAGCGCTGGCTCGACGCCACAGGTCAGGGCCGCTGGAAGTCACACGTGGTGCGCAGCGGGATCGTCACGATGGGTGCGATGCTGAGCGGCATCGGGCTCATTCCTGTCACGCTGTCGCATCGGGGGCACCTCATCGCCACCTACGGCGCAGTGCTGTCGTTCATGCTGCTCGCTGTCCTCTCGCCGATCATCCTGCGCCAGATTCCGTGGGCGTTTCGCTGGGTCTCTGCCGCGACGCTCGCGCTGTTGGCCCTGCTCGCGTACCTCTTCAAGGTGGCAGGCACCTTGGGCACCACAGGCTTCGAGATGCTCGCCGTCTCGTTGGCGCTGGTGTGGATGATGCTGTTCATTCGTACGGTGGTCGCGGCGGCGAGGGATCTGCCGGTGACGGATCCGGCTCCCCAGCAAGGGGATTTGCGGGGGGATCTGGAGGCATCGAACCACCAGCTCACACTCGAATCTGAGAAAAGCATTGCTGGACGACCAATCGAGCATCGAGTGTGAATTGGTGGTTCAAAGCCCCGGAAGATCCCTGATTTGGGGGAGCGGGATGTGCACGCTGGACAACCACTGGAGCATCAGTGGGTAATACTGGGCGTGCGCGCCCGGGCGCGTGGAAGGGAGTCCTGAAGGATCGTGGCAGCCAAGACCGAACAGACCGTCGCCGACAGTCCCGGCCAGTACCGACTGGCGCTGTGCGATGTCGACGGAACTCTCCGCCACAAGGGCAGATGGAATCCGGGGACCCTCGACATGCTCACCGAGCTGCACGTCGCCGGTGTCCACGTCGCGCTGTGTTCGGGACGCACCAGCGGCTCGCTGACCCACATCGTGGACGACATCCCCGGCGTCGAGTACGTCGCCTCCGGCTCGGGCGCCTCGGTGCTGCAGCGCCTCGGCGAGGACTGGCAGGTCCTCGCTCACCGCGCCCTGCCCCGCGGCGCCGCCGAACTCGCGCTGGACGTCGCTGCCGAGGAGGGCGTCGAGGTCTGGGGATTCACCGACCGTGAGTGGTACATCTCGCATGTCTCTGCGCGCGTCGAGCACGAGATCGGCTACATCGACGACCATCCCGTCATCGGCGACCTCCACGCCCACGCGGACCGCTACGGCAAGGTCCTCTTCCTCTTCGACGATGACGCCCAGCTCGACGACCTCCGCCGCCGCGTCCGCTGGCCCGGCACGGAGATCGTCGTCTCCGGGCACGGCTACGCCGACCTCGTCACCTGCGACGCGCACGATGCCAAGGGAGGCGACGTGATCGTCAAGGCGCTCGGCGTCGACTGGAGCGAGGTCATCGCGATGGGTGACTCCGAGAACGACCGCGGCATGCTCACCCGCGCCGGGCTCGCGATCTGCGTCCCCCCGATGCGCGCTGTCCACCTCAGCACGCCCGCGCCCGGCCAGACGCGCGTCGACGCCCAGGACACGGCCGAGGCGAGGCGGATCGTCGGGGAGCATCTGGCCCGCTGAGGGCAATGGGCAGTTTCGGTGAGCACTTCGAGCAATTGAGGACAAACCCTTGCGCAGTTCGTAGCCAAGGCCTAGTGTGCTCAGTGGCAGATCGTCATCCCGGGTGTAACTGACCACAGGCATTACCGGACGACGGGCGCATGGGTGCGTCCGTCATGCTCACCGAGGAGCTCCTGTGGACCAACAATCAGAGCGTCGCATCGTTCGTGTGCTGAGCAACAATGCCGTGCTCGCACGCTTGGACGAGCACGAGATGGTGCTGGTCGGACGCGGGATCGGGTACGGACGCAAGGATGGCGACGTCATCGATCCAGCAGGTATCCAGCAGCAGTACATCGAGATGGAGCCTGAACGGGTCCAACTGCTCAGTTGGGTGTCCTCGATCGGGGAGATCGCGGTCGACGACATCGCGCACGCCGTCGAACTGGCCGCCGATTCCTTGGGCGGCCTCCACCCGGCGATCCACGTGCTGCTGCTCGACCACCTCGCATTTGCGGTCCAGCGCGTACGCCATGGCGAGACGATCGCCAACCCGCTCAGCCCCCAGATTCGGGAGATGTTCCCCGAGGAGTTCGCCGCCGCGTCCATTGCGCTGCACTGGCTGAACGACCGCCTGGGCGTCAAGCTCCCCGACGACGAGGCCAGCTTCATCGCCCTCCACCTCAACGCCGCGCGTACGGGAGAGACTGTCAAGCAGCCGCTCAGGCGCGCCAACGAGTTGGCGGACCTCGTCGACGAGATCACCACGTTGCTGGGCACCGACGACACCGAGGTGCGGGAGACGATCCTGAGAGAGGTGGTCGTCGCGACGAAACGCCTGCGTCACGGCACCTTCCGCACCAACGACGCCCGCCACTCGATCCGTCGGGACCTCTCCGCCGACCACGCGATCGCGGAGTCGCTCGTGTGCCGGATCCTCGGCACCAGCACCGTACCGAGGCAGGCCGAGGGTGAGACAGCCTACCTCGCGGTGCTGATCCACGGTTGGCGCAAGGACGCCGAAGCCTCCCGACGACAACCCTCGCCGACATCCTCGGGTCGGCGCCCCTGAACGGCTCGAGGAACTCACCGTTGACCAGCAACGTCCCGGCTCCATCGAGCGCGGCAACACCACGAAAGGAAACTCCAATGAACGTCATGCAGAGCCTGCAACGGCTCGGAAAGGCCCTGATGGGGGCAGTGGCAGTGATGCCCGTGGCCGCCATCTTGATGGGCATCGGTTACTGGATCGACCCGGTCGGCTGGGGGTCGGAGAGCATCGTCGCCGCCATCCTGATCAAGGCCGGCTCCGCGATCCTCGACTACCTCGGCTGGATCTTCGCCATCGCGATCGCCTACGGCCTGGCGAAGGACTCCAACGGCGCGTCGGCGCTCGCCGGCTTCATCGGCTACGGCACCGTGACCGCACTGCTTGGTGAGAAGGCTGTCGCCGGCTACCAGGGCATCGATCTCGAAAAGCTCGCCGGCGCTGACAAGCTCGCTTGGATCGCAGAGGGTTGGTCCAAGATGAACAACGGCAACGTGCTCGTCGGCATTCTCGTCGGTGTCCTCGCCGCGTGGACGTACAACAAGTTCCACTCCACCAAGCTGCCCGATGCGCTGGCGTTCTTCTCCGGCAGGCGCCTCGTCCCGATCATGATGTCGTTCTTCTCGATGATTCTCTCGGGCATCCTCTACTTCGTCTGGCCGTTGCTCTACTCGATCCTCTTCCACTTCGGCCAGTGGATCGTCGGGCAGGGCGCCATCGGTGCGGGCATCTACGGCTTCTTCAACCGTCTCCTGATCCCGACCGGTCTCCATCACGCGCTCAACCAGATCTTCTGGTTCGACGTCGCGGGCATCAACGACATCGGCGACTTCCTGGGCGGCGCCAAGACCATCGAGGCCGCGAAGGCCGCCACCGACGCCGCATCCTGCCCGGGCGTCTGGGACGCCGCCGCGAAGTCCTGTGAGGTCATCGGCAACGTGGGCATGTACCAGGCCGGCTTCTTCCCGGTCATGATGTTCGGGCTTCCGGCCGCCGCGCTCGCGATCTACCTGCGTGCCGACTCCAAGCGCAAGAAGGCCGTCGGCTCCCTGATGCTCGCCGGAGCGCTGGCCTCGTTCTTCACCGGCGTGACCGAGCCGCTGGAGTTCTCCTTCATGTTCGTCGCACCGCTGCTGTACGTCGTGCATGCCATCCTCACCGGCTTGTCGGTGGCGGTCGCCGCATTCTTCCAGTGGACTGCCGGCTTCGGCTTCTCGGCGGGCTTCGTCGACATGTTCCTGAGCTCCCAGAACCCGATCGCCAACAAGTGGTACATGCTTCTCGTCCAGGGCCTCGTGTGGGCCGTGGCCTACTTCGCGATCTTCTACTTCCTGATCCCGGCGCTCAACCTCAAGACTCCCGGTCGCGGAGACGACACCGACGAGGGCGCCGAGCTCTCCACGGATGCAGAATCCGACGAGGTCGCCTCGCAGATCATCAAGGGCCTGGGCGGTGCGGACAACATTGACACGCTCGACTACTGCGCCACCCGCCTGCGCGTGGGCATCAACGACTACACCCTGGTCAGCGAGTCCGAGATCAAGAAGGCCGGTGTGGCGGGCGTGATCCGCCCGTCGCAGAAGTCGGTCCAGGTCGTGATCGGGCCGAAGGTGCAGTTCGTCTACGACGCGGCTGCGGCACAGTTGCGGCACAGCGACGCAGCTCTGCATGGCGAACAGGAGCTCTGAGCGGCGTGGCACTGTTTGGCTTCGGTAGAAAGAAGGTCGACCTGCTCGCCCCGTTCGAGGGGCAGATCGTGGGCCTCGACGACGTCCCGGACCCGGTGTTCTCCGGGCGGATGCTGGGTGAGGGGTTCGCCGTCGTTCCCGACGACGACGCAGCCACGTGCGAGGTGGTCGCCCCCTGCGCGGGCAAGCTCATGAAGGTATTCAAGACCGGGCACGCATTTGCGCTGGTCTCCGACGAGGGGCTCGAGGTGCTCGTCCACATCGGCCTGGAGACGGTGGAGATGAAGGGTGAGGGCTTCGAGGCGCTCGCCGGCACCGGCGACCACGTCGAGGCCGGACAGCCCGTCATCCGCGTCGACCTGACGAAGGTGCGCGCCGCCGGACGCAACCCGATCACGCCCGTCGTCTGCACCAACGCCAAGCAGGTCGCCGAACTCGCCATCACCGGCTCGGCCGAGCAGGCCGCGACGGTCACCCTCAACTGACAAGGAGCAATCATGATCACCAGGTCTGCCACCATCCGCGCCGCGAACGGCCTCCATGCGCGTCCCGCAGCGGTGTTCGTCGAGGCCGTCGAGGCCACCGGCGTGGACGTCACGATCACCTTCGACGGGGAGGAGGCCGATGCGTCGAGCCTGCTGGAGGTGATGACCCTCGGCGCCGAGCACGGCGACGAGGTGCAGCTCTCCGCCGAGGACGGCAACGAGGAGGCCCTCGACCGTCTCGCCGAGCTGCTCGTGAAGGGCGAGGCATGAGCGAGGCGCTCCGCCTGCAGGGGATCGGCGTGTCCGAGGGTGTTTCCTTCGGGCCCGCCGTCCCCGTGCGGCCCGCACCGGGCATCGATCCCGACGAGCCGGGCTCCACCGATCCGGTCGCGGACGGCGAGCGCGCGGCCCGGGCGCTGGCCGAGGTGGCCGAGGGGCTCCGACGACGAGCCGCCGCCACGAGTGGGGAGGCCAGCGAGATCCTCGAGATGACCGCGAGCCTCGCCACCGACAAGGGGCTCAGCAAAGCCATCGCCAAGCAGCTCGCCGGCGGTGCCGGCCTCACGAGGGCTGTCGATGCCGCGGTCGGCACCTATGTGGCGAAGCTGCAGAAGCTGGGCGGCTACATGGCCCAGCGCTCCACCGACCTCAACGACGTCCGCGACCGCGCCATCGCGCGCCTGCGGGGGCTGCCCGAGCCGGGCGTGCCAGCCATGACCGAGCCGGGGATCGTCGTCGCGCGTGATCTCGCGCCGGCGGAGACCGCCGTGCTGGATCCGGCGCTCGTGCTCGGCATCATCACCGCTGAGGGCGGCCCCACCAGCCACACCGCGATCCTCGCTTCCGGGCGCGGGATCCCCGCCGTGGTGCGGGCGGAGGGCATCACTGCCGTCGAGGAAGGCACCAAGGTGCTGCTCGACGGCGGGTCCGGCGAGGTCTTCGTCCGGCCGGCGCCCGAGCTCGTGACGGCGTTCACCGAGCGGGCGGAGCGCCGTAGGGCCGCACTCGGTGACGCCTCCGGCCCCGGCCGCACCGCCTGCGGGCACCCCGTCGCGCTGTTGGCCAACGTCGGCACCGTCGAGGACGCCGAACTGGCTGCTGACAAGGACGTGGAGGGTGTGGGGCTGTTCCGCACCGAGTTCCTGTTCCTGGACCGCGAGGTGCCGCCCACCTGCGAGGAGCAGACCGAGTCCTACACGCGCGTGCTGCGGGCGTTCGGGGATCGTCGCGTCGTCATCCGCACCCTCGACGCCGGCGCCGACAAGCCCCTGCACTTCGCGGATCTCGGGGCGGAGGAGAACCCGGCGCTCGGCCGTCGCGGCCTGCGCCTGTCCCAGGTGCGCCAGGAACTCCTCGACGACCAACTCGCCGCTCTCGCAGCGGCCCAGCGGGCCACCGGGGCCGACCTGCGCGTCATGGCTCCCATGGTGGCCACCGCCGAGGAGGCGCAGTGGTTCGCGGCCAGGGCGCGCGCCGCTGGGCTCACCACCGTAGGGATCATGATCGAGACCCCCGCTGCGGCCATCACGAGCCGGCACGTCCTCGCCGGGCTCGAGTTCGCGTCGCTGGGCACCAATGACCTCACCCAGTACACGATGGCCGCCGACCGCATGCAGGGCGCACTCGCGCACCTGCTCACGCCCTGGCAGCCGGCCGTGCTGCACATGATCGCTGCCGCCTGCGCCGGCGGCGAGGCGACGGGAGCGAAGATCGGTGTGTGCGGGGAGGCGGCGGGAGATCCTCTGCTGGCGCTGGTGCTTGTCGGGCTCGGTGTGTCGAGCCTGTCGATGTCTCCGGGCAAGGTGCCCGCCGTGCGGATGGCCTTGCGGCACCACAGCCTGGAGCAGTGCCGAGCGCTCGCTGGTCGAGCGCTCGCGGCCCGGACCGCGCACGATGCGAGAGGCGTCGTCGCGGCCGAGGCGGACCCGTCCGTACTGGAACTCATCGGGTGACGCTTGTGTGCCCCGGAAATCACGAAGTCATCGCCCTGTCCGCCCGACCGGAGGCGGTGGTGCGCACCTGAGGCATCGGCCGCAAGCGGCAACAGCGAAGTTCGACACCCAACTCCACCCAAGAAGGAGCAGAACCCAATGAAGGTGTTCGCCAGAATCGGCGCGGTCGTGGTCGCCACCACGATGGCGCTGGGTGGCGCCGCTACGGCAGTCGCACCGGCTGCCGCGGCGCCTGAGACAGTCCCACCAGGGCTCACCAATCCCACTGCAGGCCTGAAGGACGTCGTCCCCGGCCTGCAGCAGATGACAATGCAGTCCACCGGCACTCCGTGGCTCGCGACGCCCGACTCGCGGGTCATCGTCGTGGGCGATGACGCCGTCGTGAAGCGCGACGCCAAGGCGTTCGCCACCAGGCTGGCAGCCGTCCTCAGCGCCAAGGATGGCATCCAGGTCCAGGCCGGCGAGCCCGGCGACGCCAAGGTCGGCGACGTCGTCCTCCGCCTCGGCACCGTCGACGGCCTCGACGCGGCCAGGGCCGCTGAGGGCTACGGGCTGGTCGTCGCCGACGGCGTCGCCACCGCCACCGCCAAGACCGCCACCGGCCTGTTCTACGCCGAGCAGACGCTGCTGCAGTCGGCCCGCACCGCGGGCGGCGCGCAGGCGGCGACGGTCGTCGACTGGCCGTCGTACCCCGACCGCTCGCTCCACGTCGACGCCGCCCGCAAGTACTACTCGCCCGAGTGGTTCAAGCAGGAGATCGACCGCCTCTCGTCGTACAAGGTCAACCAGATCCAGTGGCACTTCTCCGAGAACGAAGGCTTCCGCCTCGAGTCGAAGAAGCATCCCGAGATCATGTCGGACACGTACATCACCCAGGCGGAGGCGAAGGACATCGTTGCCTACGCCAAGCAGCACCACATCACGATCGTGCCGTCGCTCGACGTGCCGGGCCACATGGGTCAGGTGATCTCGAGGAAGCCGGAGTTCGCCGCTGCGGACACCGACGAGGGCCGCAAGATGCTCGACTACTCGAAGCCCGAGGTGCGGCAGTTCGTGAAGGACCTCTTCACTGAGTTCGCGCCCATCTTCGAGACAGACACGTGGCACATCGGCGGTGACGAGGTGTTCGACATGAACACGCTCTGGAGCCTCGGCTCCCGCTACCCGCAGCTCGCCGCCTACGCGAAGGACGTCACCGGCGTTGCCGACGCGGATGTCATGGACGGCTACATGCATTTCCTCGACGAGGTGGCGACGCACGTCAAGGGCCTGGGCGCCAAGCACGTCCGCGTGTGGTCCGACCTCCTGTACGTGAACAAGCACTTCAACCTGCCGTCGGACATCGAGGTCGCCTACTGGACCAAGTGGCACCGGGCGATGCCGTCGTCGGCGACCCTCGTCGGCAAGGGGCACAAGCTCTTCAACGTGCACGACGGGTACTTCTACTACGTGCTCCCGCGCTGCCCAACGTGCGCGTACCACACGCGCGTCCCGGCGTCGAAGATCCTCGCCGAGTGGCTGCCGACGAAGTTCTCCGGCAACTCCGAGCCCGTCGCGGCCGAGTCCATCACCGGCGCCTCGTACGCGATCTGGGCCGACAAGCCCGATCTCGAGACCGAGGCCCAGGTGGCCGACGGCATCCGCCTGCCCGTGACCGCGATGGTCGAGCGTACGTGGAAGGCCGAGCGCGCCGCCGGCTTCGACTACTCCCGCTGGGAGAAGGTCGTGAACGTCGTCGACGGCCTCGCCAAGCCGGACTCGCTCGCCCCGTCGCCCAGCGGCGAACTCGTCAACCTCGCCCTGGCCAGCAACGGCGGCACCGTGACCGCCTCCGGCCAGGAGACCGCCGATTGGGGCCCAGAGCTGGCCATCGACGGCGACTCGAGCTCGCGCTGGTCGTCCAACACGGCCGACGACGCCTCGATCACCGTCAAGCTCGCGAAGCCGGCGAAGATCCACCACGTCCGCTTCCTTTGGGAGGCGGCGTGCGCCGCCAAGTACAAACTGCAGGTCAGCGTCGACGGCAAGGACTTCGTCGACGCCTCCGACGTGCGCCAGCCCTCCTGCGGCTCGCCCGAGGAGGTCACGCTGAACGCGGCCACCGCGTCGAGCGAGTGGCAGTACGTGCGCATGCAGGGCATCGACCGCACGCCCATCCAGGGCACGAAGTGGGGCATCTCGATGTTCGAGTTCGAGGTCTACGGCCAGCTCGGCGACGGGCCGGTCCCGACGCCGAAGCGCCCGCTGTCGCTGGTGCCGCTGCCGGCCAAGGTGGAGGAGAAGGAGGGCCAGTTCCTCCTCACGAAGGACACCCTCCTCGTCGCGCCCGGTGAGGCCGCCCACGCCGCCGAGCTGTTCGCCGCCCGCCTGCGCACGGCCACCGGCTTCCCGCTGAAGGTCGTCGACAAGGCCGACGCCAAGGGCGCCATCGTGATGAAGGTCGTCCCCGACGACAAGGCCGCCGGTACCGCGGCCGAGGGCTACACGCTCAGCGTGAGGCCCGACGGCGTGACCATCACCGCGCCCAGCGCCGCCGGAGTCTTCCATGGCACCCAGACGCTCGCGCAGCTCTTCCCGCCGCTCATCGAGTCCAGGACGCTCGTGCTCGGCGAGTGGGCGGCGCAGGCCGTCGAGATCTCCGACGCCCCGCGCTTCGGCCACCGCTCGGTGCAGGTCGATGTCGCGCGCTCGTTCCTGACGACCGAGGAGGTCAAGGCGATCATCGACACGATGGCGATGTTCAAGCAGAACCGCCTGCACCTGCACCTGGCCGACGACCAGGGCTGGCGCATCGAGATCACCAACGAGGGCAAGGCGGCCGACGACCCTGTGGACTACACGCAGCTCACCAAGGTCTCGGGCAAGTCGGCGATGCTGCTCGCGGGCAGCAACACCTGGAAGCAGGAGCTCGGCCACCACGGGTACTACACCCAGGCCGAGTACAAGGACCTCGTCGCCTACGCGGCGTCGCGATACATCACCGTGATCCCCGAGATCGACGTCCCGGGCCACACCAATGCCCTGCTCCACGCCATCCCGCAGCTCAACTCCGAGAAGTCGCTGCCTCGTCCGACCGGCTACGGCACCGCCCCCGAGCAGAACAACGGCAACGTCGGCAACTCGGCGCTCGACGTCGACAATCCGCAGACGTGGGTGTCGCTGAAGCACATCTTCAAGCAACTGGCGGACATGACGCCCGGTCAGTACCTCCACATGGGCGGCGACGAGTCGCATGCGATGGTCCAGACCTTTGGCCATGCGGAGTTCAACCGGTTCGTGAAGAAGTCGACGGATCTCGTCCACTCCCTCGGCCGCACGGCCATGGGCTGGAACGAGACGGCCGTCGCCGACCTCAATCCCGGCGACATCGTCCACTACTGGATCGGCGACAAGTCGATCACGCGTGACGCCGCCCTCAACAAGGGCGCGAAGGTCGTCGTCTCGCAGGCCGACCGCGCGTACCTCGACATGAAGTACGCCGCCTGGACCCCGATCGGCCTCACCTGGGCCGGTACCGGCGATCTGGACAAGTACTACTCGTGGGATCCCGCGAAGATCATCTCGGGCCTGACGGAGGAGCATCTGCTCGGCGTCGAGGCCCCGACGTGGTCCGAGACCATCCGCGGTGGGTACGAAAAGGAGTTCCTGGTGTTCCCCCGTGCGATCGCGCACGCCGAGGTCGGCTGGACGCCCCAGACCTCGCGCAAGCTGGACGAGTACCTGCAGCGCATGGCCGCCGTCGGCGCCCGTCTCCAGGTGCGCGGGAGCAACTTCTACGACGGCCCCAAGGTCCAATGGAACGCCGAGGTCGGTGGCACGCCGACGAAGGCCGGCACCGACGAGGCGCGGGTCGACGTCGCACTCCTGGCAGCACCGGGCACCGTGGCGAGCAAGGACGGCGCGCAGGTGTCCGTCGACGCCAGCGAGGTCCCGGCCGGCAGCGCCCTGAAGGCGCCGCTGAGCGCGACGATCGACTTCGGAGACAAGTCGAAGCCCGTGGCGGCGACGTTCGTCACCGACCAGGCTCGTGACGCCGTGCACAGCGCGGGCACGTTCCGCGTCGGCGCGACGCACAGGTATGCCGCGCCCGGCACCTACGACGTGAAGGTCACGTTCTCCGACGGCCGCGTGGTCGCCTCGAGGGTCACCGTCGAGGCCGGCTGGAAGGCCCCGGCAGGGTTCGTCTACGACTCCTGCAAGGTGCCCACGATCCAGGTGGAGAACAAGGAGGTGCGCGACGACGCCCGCGTCATCGCGAAGGTGACGGGCCTGCAACCCAAGGCCTTCGTCGACCTGCTCTGGAACGGTCACAAGCAGGGCACTGTGCTGACCGACGCCGAGGGTTCAGCCGAGGTGAGCCATTACGTGAACCACGGCACCCCGTCGGGTGACTACCTGCTTCGCGTCCAGTCGCCGGACGGGAAGTTCGTCGAGGCGGTCGTGACCGTGCAGTCCATGGTGCCCCGCCCGACTGGCGAGGTCATCTCCGGCGTGACGGTGAAGGCCAGTTCGGAGGCCGACAACGAGACGGCACCGAACGGCTTCGCGGCCGCCGCCGTCGACGGCAACCCGAACACCTTCTGGCACTCGCGCTGGGCGGCACCGGAGGCCACCTACCCGCACACGCTGACCTTCGACCTCGGCAAGTCCTACGACCTCGAGTCGATCGTCTGGCTGCCGCGTCAGGACAGTGAGAACGGGCGTGTGAAGACCGGCGACATCTCGGTCAGCAAGGACGGCACGACGTGGACGAAGATCCTCGAGAAGGCGCCGTTCGCACAGGGCGGCGAGCCGACCAACTTCTCCGTGAAGGGCACCGCCCGCTACGTGAAGATGGATCTGCTCGAGCCGCAGGCCGCAGACCAGGTCTGGGCCACCGTGGGCGAGGTTTCGTTCCGCGGTCTCCCCGAGGGTCAGCAGCCGACGGAGCCGGCGCCGGTCGTCGCGGAGCAGTGGAAGCCCGCCGACGACTGCGCGACCCCGGACCCGGAGCCGACCGAGCCCACGCCGACGGAAGAGCCCACCGACCCGACGCCCACGGATCCCGCCCCGACGGGCCAGCCCACCGTCGATCCGACGGCCGAGCCGACCGAGCCTGCCCCGACGGATCGGCCGACGGCGACACCCACAGGCAGGCCCACGGGCGCACCGACGGCGACGCCTGAGCCCTCCGACCCGGGCAAGCCGCGACCCGGCCTGCCGCAGACGGGACGGTGATCGTCGGTCATTGATCATTCAGGTCGGGTCGGTCCAGATCGGCCCCGACTTCAGCCGCGGACATGGGATGGAACGTCGGATTCCAACGGTGAATCACGAGTCATCTGGTATCCGACCCATCACCCGCAGCGGAACACTTAGGAACATAATTGATGTATCCCCACGACACTGTGGGACTCAACGAGGAGGAAAACAATGCGATTCAAGACTCTGGTCGCGTTCGGCATGGCCAGTGTGCTGGCACTGGCCGGCTGTGCGGGTGGGGGCACCACCGGCGGTGGCAGCGAGAAGACCACCGAAGGAATGTCGAAGCCGGCAGACAAGCCCAAGGAGGGTGGCGCGGGCGGCGACGTCGGCGTGTTCACCTGGTGGGCCGAGGGTTCCGAGAAGGTCGGCCTTGACGCGCTGACAGCCGAGTTCGGCAAGCAGTTCCCCAACGACAAGTTCGTCAATCTCGCTGTCTCGGGCGGCGCCGGCTCGAACGCGAAGGCCAAGCTGGAGGCCGACCTCCAGAACAACAACCCGCCGGACTCCTTCCAGGGCCATGCGGGCGCGGAGCTGTTCGATTACATCTCCAACGGGCAGATCGAGCCCGTGAACGACATCATCGATGAACTCGGTGGCACGAAGGTCTTCCCGGAGAACCTCATCACGCTGCTCACCGTCGAGGACAAGATCTATTCTGTCCCGTCCAACGTCCACCGTTCCAACGTCGTGTGGGTCAACCCCGCCGTGCTCGAGAAGGGCGGCGTCGCCAAGGAGGCCCCGAAGGACATCGACGCCTGGCTTGCCGACATGGAGAAGCTGAAGGCAGCCGGTGTGCAGACACCACTGGCCGTCGGCACCGCTCCGTGGACGCAGCTCCACCTGTTCGAATCGGTCCTCCTCGCCGAGGTCGGCACTGATGGCTACAACAAGCTGTTCACCGACGGCGACTGGAACGCCCCCGAGGTGAAGGCCGCCGTCGAGAAGTACGGCAAACTCCTCACCTACGCCAACACCGGTGGCGCCGACGACTGGCCACAGGCCACCGACATGGTGATCGACGGCAAGGCTGCCTACAACGTCATGGGTGACTGGGCCGTCGCGCAGTTCACGCAGGCCGGCAAGAAGGACGGCACGGACTACCTGTACTGGCCGACACCGGGCACCGACGGCACGTTCCTGTTCCTGGCTGACTCCTTCACCCTCCCGAAGGGGGCGAAGAACCCCGAGGGCGCCAAGGACTGGCTGCGCACCATCGGCTCGGCCGAGGGCCAGAAGGCCTTCAACCTCGCCAAGGGCTCGATCCCGGCGCGCACCGACGTCGCCACCGACGAGTTCCCTGCCTACCAGCAGACTGCGATGAAGTCCTTCAAGGAGGACAAGATCGCCTCGTCCATCGCGCACGGTGCCGCCGCGCAGATGGCCTGGAGCGCCGACATTTCCACGGCTGTCTCCAAGTATTGGACCGACAAGAACGCCGACGCCTTCCACAAGGCGCTCGTTGACGCCGCGGCAAAGAACCGCTGATCCGTGGGAGGGGCCTTCGGAACGCCCCGGGGCCCCTCCCCACACTGAAAGGCATTCGTATGTGGAAGAAGTGGCAGGGACTCCTGCTCGTCGTCCCGTCGATCCTACTCGTACTCGTGTTCGTGTACGGCCTGATCGCGCAGACCTTCGCCACGTCGCTGGCTCCGCTCACCAAGAAGACCTTCGCCGGCAACGAGCAGATCGTGAGCCCCGGTGGCTTCAGCAACTACGTGACGTTGCTCACCGACGAGCGCTACCAGCGCTCGCTGTGGAATCTTCTCGTGCTGACGATCGTGTTCGTCGGCGGCACGATGATCTTCGGCCTGCTCTGGGCGCTGTTGCTCGAGAAAGGTGTGACAGGTGAGGGCTTCTTCCGCTCCATCTACCTGTTTCCGATGGCGGTGTCATTCATCGCCTCGGGCCTCGTCTGGAAGTGGCTGTTGTCGCCTGGCATTGGCGATCATGAGGCGATCGGCCTCAACCGGCTCTTCCTGATGTTGGGTCTGCCGGAGCTCCAATCCAAATGGTGGTCCGATCCTGGGCCCTTCAACATGGCGGCAATGGCGCTGCCTGCCGTCTGGCAGCTCTCGGGTTACGTGATGGCGCTCTTCCTCGCCGGTTTCCGTGGGATCTCCGAGGACCAGCGTGAAGCTGCCCGCGTCGACGGTGCCACTGAGTTCCGCATCTACCGCCACGTGCTGTTTCCGCAGCTCTCGCCGATCGCGCTGTCGGCGCTCATCATCATCGGCCACATGTCCATGAAAACGTTCGACCTGATCTACGCGATTGCAGGCCAGAACAACTACGTCGCCGACGTGCCGGCGACCCTCATGTGGACCCAGTTGTTCTCGCAGCACAACGCGCCCATCGCGGCCGCGAACGCGACGGTGCTGCTGCTGATCGTCGCACTCGTGGTCATCCCGTATCTCGTCTACACCAACCGCACCGAGAAGGAGGGTCGACGGTGACCGCCGCTGTGATTGAAAGGGTACCTCCGGCGCCAACGCGTCGACGGCGCGCAACCGGTGGCGCCATCGCGTGGCGCACCGTCCGCATGGCCCTGCTGATCCTGTTCGTCGCGCTCGTGCTGATGCCCATCTACGTGGTGCTCGTCACGAGTTTCAAGGCTCCCGGTGACTTCCGTGTGGCGGAGGCCTGGAATCTGCCCGCGAAGCTTGATGTCCATGGCTGGAAGGCAGCTTGGGAAGCGCTCGCGCCAGCCCTGGGCCGCTCTGTTGTGATGGCACTGTCGGCCGCGATCATCTCGTCGTTCCTCGGCTCCATGAACGGCTTCGTGTTCTCCAAGTGGCGCTTCCCTGGCGCCAACGTGATCTTCACGATGTTCCTGTTCGGCATGTTCATCCCGTACCAGGCCGTCATGATTCCGCTGCAGAAGATCATGATCCAGATGAACGTCGGCGCCCCGTTCATGGTGGGCATCCCGACGCTGATCCTCGTGCACGTCATCTACGGCATTCCGATCTGTACGCTGATCTTCCGCAACTACTACGCCACGGCCGTCCCGAGCGACATCATCGAGGCGGCCCGCGTCGACGGCGCCGGCATGCTGCGAACGTTCGCGTCGATCGTGCTCCCGGTCAGCGCGCCTGCGTTCGTTGTGACGCTCATCTGGCAGTTCACGTCGGCGTGGAACGACTTCCTGTTTGCGCTGTTCCTCACCGACCGCAACACCGGCCCGGTGACGTTTGCGCTCCAGGAGCTCGCGTCGGCGCAGAACCCCGACTACTCCCGCATGATGGCGGGCGTGCTCGTCGCCTCGCTGCCCACCCTGCTCGTCTACATCCTGCTCGGACGCTACTTCGTGAGCGGCCTCATGAGCGGCTCGGTGAAGTAGCCGCGAGCAGCGACCCCCATGACGGATCACCACAACCGAACACCGCAACCCACACAGACCCTCCGAATCGAAAGGAGCAGGGCCTTGTCCCTCTTGCGCTCGAAATCCCTCGCGAAGGGGGTGGTATCGACCCTCGGTGCGGCGGCGCTGCTCGCCACGTCGGGGCTCCTCCCCGCGGTCGCTCCTCCGGCCGGGGCCGCGCTGGGGCCGGCTGCGTCGTCGCAGTCCGAGCCCGCCACCCTCATCGGCGACGGCAAACCCCACAAGGTCACGTTCGACAAGTACAGCTTCAAGATCGACGGCCAGCGCCTCAACGTGTACTCCGGCGAGTTCCACTACTGGCGCCTCCCGTCGCCCGACGCGTGGCGCGACGTCCTCCAGAAGATCAAGGCGTCCGGTTTCAACGCCGTCTCGCTGTACTTCTTCTGGGGCCTTCACCAGAGTGAGGAGGGCGGCCAGTTCGACTTCTCCGGCATCAAGGACATCGACAAGCTGCTCACCATGGCCGAGGAAGAGGGGCTCTTCGTCATCGCCCGCCCCGGGCCGTACGTCAACGCCGAGATCTCCATGGGAGGCCTACCCGCGTGGCTCGCCAACAAAGGCCACGCGTCGCTGCGGAGCGTCGAGAATCTCCAGGCGTCGAAGGCGTGGCTGAACGCGTTCAACAAGATCGCGAAGAAGCACCTCGTCACCGACGGCGGCGGCTCGGTCTTCCTCTACCAGGTCGAGAACGAGATCATCGCGCAGCAGCCCCGCTACGAGGAGTTCCTGAAGGCGCTCGTCGACGTGGTGAAGGCCGACGGGATCGACGTGCCGCTGTTCCACAACGACTGGAACACGGCCGGCCGGTTCAAGGACGTCGACAAGTACGGCACCGACTTCTATGCCAGCGACGTCTACCCGCTCGGCTTCAACTGCAGCGCGCCACGCAACCAGCTCCCCGACGGCGAGGACCAGTTCCGGCAGTTCGCGCCCGACACCCCGCACATGATCGCGGAGTCGCAGGGCGGCGCGTTCACCCCGTGGGGGGCGTCGTTCACACCCGAGCAGTGCGCGAAGTTCACCGACGCGGCCTACACGCGCCAGTGGAGCGTCATGGGCATGGCCAACGGTGTGACGGCGTTCAGCTACTACATGACCCACGGCGGCACCAACTGGGGCTGGACCGGCGCCCCCGCGTCGGGCTTCACCAGTTACGACTACGGCGCGGCCCTCGCCGAGTCCCGGGCCATCACCGGCAAACTCGCCGCCCAGAAGGAGGCAGGCTACTTCCACCGTGCCCTCCCCGCACTCGCGGCCATGGATCCGGCCGGGGCCCCCGCCCTCGCCGAGCACTCCGGCGGCGCAGTGAAGGGGTACCAGCGGATCGCGGCCAGCGGGGGCACGGAGGCGGAGCGCTTCGTCGCCTTCCGCCTGGCGGACAGCAACAGCACGGCCGAGACGTCGTTCACCACCTCGCTGTGGCTGGACTCGGAGGACGCAGGGACGAAGCCGGTCGTCGTCGAGGACGGCGACGCCGCGATCAGCTACTCGGGCGAGTGGAGCGAGCAGGCGGACACCACCGCGTCGGGCGGCACCGTCCGCACCGCGACGGCGAAGGGCGCCTCCGCGACGCTGACGTTCACCGGCACGGGGGTCAAGTACCTGTCCGCCTCCGGCACGGACTTCGGCAAGGTGCGGGTGCAGGTCGACGACCGCCCCGCCGAGGTGGCCCACGCCTGGGTGTCCAGCAACCAGAACAAGCCGTCGCAGGTGGTCCTCGCCGACGTGCAGGACCTCGCGCCGGGCGAGCACACGATCACGGTGACCGCGCTGGGGGAGCAGGCGGACCCGTCGGGAGGTACGAAGGTCTCCGTCGACGCGTTCCAGATCGCCGGCGCCCCCGACCCGAACGCAGCGAAGGTGCACAACGACTCGTCGGGCTTCGTCACCTTCGGCGACGGCTGGGAGCACGCCAGCGGGAAGGCGTGGACCGCCGGCGACATCGGCGGTGACGAGACGTTCAGCGCCCGCAAGGGCGACGAGTACACGTTCAAGTTCACCGGCGTCGGCTTCGACCTCATCGCGCCGTTCTCCGAAAACCACGGGCCGGCCGAGGTGTACGTCGACGGCACCCTCGTGGGCCGCACGCAGGAGCAGACCACGACGACGGCGAACCCGCAGCAGGTGGTCTTCAGCAAGAAGGACCTCGCGCAGGGCGAGCACACGGTGCGCGTCGTGGTGACGGGCGAGTCGTTCGAGGGCTCGAGCGGGACGTTCGTGAGCCTCGATGCCGTGCGCGTCCACCCGAACGCCGACAGCCTGGGCGGCGGGCAGCAGCACGAGGTCGGCTGGGCGCGCGTCCCGCAGACCCAGGGCGCCAAGCTGCACGTCCACGGGCGCGATGCGATCGCGCTGGCGGTCAACTTCGACCTCGCCGGCAACCGCGTCGGCTACAGCACCGCGCAGCTCTTCGCGGCTCCACAGCCCACCGCCAAGGGCGTCGTGCAGTACCTCATGGGCGTCGACGGCGACCCGGCCGAGATCGTGCTCCGGGCGAAGTCGGAGCCCATCGTCGAGGCGCCCGCGGGCGTGACGAAGACGTGGAACGCCGAGAAGGGCGAGCTGCTGCTGGCCTGGACCACCGCCGCCCAGCCGAAGGACATCGTTGTGAAGGGCGACGGCAAGCCGCTCGTTCTGCGGGCGGTCTCGCGTGAGTTCGCGGCCGACGTCTGGCAGGTGTTCGACGGCAACCGGCCGGTCACCGTCGAGGGGGCGCACCTCGTGCGGGGCGCCAAGTACGACGGCACGACGCTCCACCTCACCGGCTCCATGGCCAAGGCGGGCACGCTGCGCGTCGTCGCCGACGGTGTGGACCAGTGGACCTGGAACGGGACCGCGTCGACTGGTGCGGTGCCCGGCCCCGAGCAGGTGGCGACCCCGACGCTCGAGTGGCGGACGGCCGTCGGCGCCCCCGAGGCGGACCCGACGTTCGACGTCAGCGGCTGGAAGGTGGCCGACTCGACGAAGGCCGACAACGCCCGACAGGGCCCCGGCCCGCAGCAGGGCATCGTGCTCGACTCCAACCACTACGGGTTCTTCGAGGGCGACGTGTGGTACCGCGCCAGCTACAAGGCGGCCGGCCCGACCATCAGCCTCAAGGGCAACGGCGGCTCCGGCGTGCCGGGCCACGGGCGCAACCCAGCGTTCCTGCAAGTGTGGGCAAACGGGAAGTACGTCGGCGCGGTGGCGGCCGACGGCTCGTCGAAGTCGCTGACGCTGCCGGTGAGCGCGGGCGAACAGGTGGAGCTGGCCGTGCTCGTGCACAACCTCGGCCAGAACCTCGACTGGTCCGACGACGGCCTCTCCCGGCAGAACCGCGGCCTGTACGACGCGAGCCTCAACTCGACGGGGCCCGTCACTTGGCGCATCCAGGGGGCGCAGGACCCCGTCGGGAAGACCGACCCGGCCCGCACGATGTACAACAACGGCGGCCTGTACGGTGAGCGCGCAGGCTGGCACCTGCCCGGATACCCGACCGGTGACTGGGCGAAGGCGACGACGTTTGCGTCCGACGAGGGCGGACTCCAGTGGTACGCCACGGACTTCACGCTCGACGTTCCGCAGGGTCAGGATCAGGCGTACGAGGTGCAGATCACCCCGCGCGGCGGCATCCGTAACGACCACTCGCAGGTGACGATCTTCGTCAACGGCTGGAACACCGGCGTCTACATCGGTGACATCGGTCCGCAGACGAGGTTCACGATCCCGGCGCAGTTCCTCAACCTGCGCGGCACCAACCGCCTCACGCTCGCCGTCGCGGCGAAGAGTGCTGGTGCCGGGCCGGAGGACGTGAAGGTGGTGCCCGTGGCGGCGACGACCGGGTCGGTCGTCGGCGGCCAGAACGACGCGCCCGCGTACCCGAAGCGTGTCGTCGAGGGTTCCGTCTCGGCGGAGAAGGTGGCGGCCGGGGCTGCGGTCACGGCGAAGGCGTCGCTGACCGGGGCACCGTTGGCTGGCGGTGAGCGTGTCCGCGTCGAGTACCTGTGGGGCGACTCCACGCAGGCGACCGCCGAGGCGTCGCACTCGTACTCGGCCGACGGCTCGTACGAGGTTGTCGCGGTGGCCCGCGACGCGGTGTCGGGTCAGGAGCTGGCCCGCGCTGCGATCGGGCGGGTCGTCGCCGGTGATGGGCCGTCGGAGGAACCGACGGATCAGCCGACCAATCCTGCCCCGACGGGCCCCGCTCCGACGGGTGAGCCGACCGATCCAGCGCCGACGGCGGCGCCCACGGGCACGCCGACGGTGCAGCCCACGCAGGGCCCAACGGTGACGCCGACAGCAATGCCGTCGCCATCCGACCCGGGTAGGCCCGGCAAGCCGAGGCCGGGCCTACCGCAGACCGGCCGCTGACGCCAGTCGGCACCAACGGGTGGCCGTCCCTCCGGGGGCGGCCACCTGGCGTGTCCGGGGCGGAGAATCTACTACTGGTGGAT
Organism: Tessaracoccus timonensis; assembly: GCF_900343145.1. Taxonomy (NCBI): domain Bacteria; kingdom Bacillati; phylum Actinomycetota; class Actinomycetes; order Propionibacteriales; family Propionibacteriaceae; genus Tessaracoccus; species Tessaracoccus timonensis. Next base: position 1,074,794 of record NZ_LT996886.1, on the reverse strand, counting down.
GTACCTACCAGTGGCAAATGCACCGACGACGCCCCCGCCCCAGCGCGGGCACCCGCCCAGCGCCCCGACCGCGCAACGACGACGCCCCCCGGCCGGGAGCCGAGGGGCGTCGTCGCGAAGGGAACTCGATCAGCGCTGGTCCAGAGGTACGTAGTCGCGCTCGCCGGCACCGATGTAGACCTGGCGCGGGCGGCCGATCTTGCGGGCCGGGTCGGCGTGCTCTTCCTGCCACTGGGCGATCCAGCCGGGGAGACGGCCGAGCGCGAAGAGTGCGGTGAAATACTGCGCCGGGAAGCCCATGGCCTCATAGATGAGGCCGGTGTAGAAGTCGACGTTCGGGTAGAGCTTGCGCTCGATGAAGTACTCGTCGTTCAGCGCGGCTTCTTCGAGCTCGAGCGCCATGTCGAGCAGCGCGTTGTTTTGGCCCGAGCCGCGCAGGAGGCGGTCGGCGTGGCCCTTGATGATCTTTGCGCGCGGGTCGTAGTTCTTGTACACGCGGTGCCCGAAGCCCATGAGCTTCACGCCCGACTTCTTATCCTTCACTTTGGCGACGAAGTCCTTGATGTCCATGCCGTTGTCACGGATGTTCGCGAGCATCTCGAGCACAGCCTGGTTGGCGCCGCCGTGCAGCGGGCCCGACAGCGCGTTGACACCGGAAGAAATCGACGCGTAGAGGTTCGCGTCGGAGGAACCCACCATGCGCACCGTCGCGGTGGAGCAGTTCTGCTCGTGGTCGGCGTGCAGGATGAACAGCGTCTCGAACGCGCTCACGATGGCCGGGTCGATCTCGTACTCTTCCATGGGGGTACCGAACGACAGTCGCAGGTAGTTCTCGACGTAGCCGAGTTTCTTCTTCGGGTAGAGGAAGGGCTCGCCCACCGACGACTTGTAGGCCGACGCGGCCAGCGCCGGCATGGAGCCGAGGAGACGCATCGACGCTTCATGCACGTGCTCGGGGTTGTGGGGGTCGACGTACTTGCGGTTGTAGGCACCGAGCGCCATGATGCCGGCGGAGAGCACCATCATCGGGTGGGCGCCGCGCGGGAACGAGCGGTACAGCTCGCGCAGGCGCTCGTCGAGCATCATGCGGTCGTGTACTTCTTCAGTGAACTTGTCGTACTGCTCCTTGGTGGGCAGCTCGCCGTACAGCAGGAGGTACGACACTTCGAGGAAGCTCGACTTCTCCGCGAGCTGCTCGATGGGGTACCCGCGGTAGCGCAGCACACCGTTGGCGCCGTCGATGTAGGTAATAGACGACTGGCACGAAGCGGTGTTGACGAACCCGGTGTCGAGCGTGGTGTAGCCGGTCTCGGCGAGCACCTTTCCGATGTTGACGCCGCTACTGCCGTCGGTGGCCTCTACTACCGGCAGTTCTACCTCGGTTTCGTCGATTTTCAGGACCGCGTTGGTCATCTGTCATTCCCTTCTTGGAGTTCAGCAGCATCGATGGCGCCGTCTGGGGCTTGGTTCGCACCGATACTAGCGCCACTGGGGGCTTCCAGAAAGGCGTTGGTTGAAGGCTGCCCCACCTTGGTGCGCGGAGTTCCCCTGACTTCACCCATTGTTCATCTGGACGGGTTAGCGTGTTGCGGGTGCCGGAAGTTTTGACGAATACCGAGATGGTTCCAGGGGAAGCGCTGCGCTCCACGAAAGCTAGCAAAGCCAAAGTGGTGTCGTGGGCATTGTGGGATTGGGCGACGCAGCCCTTCGCGACGGTGATCACCACCTTCGTGTTTGGCGTCTACATCACGAGCTCTGCGTTCGGTGCCGACACCGACAAACTCTCCATCGATTACGGCTGGGCGATGGCCGCCGTCGGTGTGCTCATCGCGCTGCTCGCGCCGGTATTGGGCCAAGGCTCCGACCGTTCCGGCCATCGCATGCGCAACCTCCTCATCACGACGGTGCTCCTCGCGGTGATCTCGGCGTCACTGTGGTTCGTCGCTCCGTCGCCGGAGTATTTCTGGCTCGGCGTGGCGCTGCTGGGGGTGGGCAACATCGTCGCAGAAATCGCGAACGTCAACTACTACTCGGCCATCGATCGGGTCTCGACGCCCGAGAACGTGGGGCGCGTCTCGGGGCTTGGCTGGGGCATGGGGTACTTGGGTGGCATCACCATCATGGTGCTCATCGTCGCCACCTTGCCGGTGACCAAACCCGACGGGATCCGCACCGCGATGCTGCTGTGCGGCCTGTGGACAGTGGTGTTTTCCATCCCGATCTTCGTCATGCTGAAAGACCGCAAACCGGCCACGCCGCAGGAGCGCGTCGGTGTGGTGGGTGCGTATGTGGAGCTGGGCCGGTCGATCAAGCGGCTGTGGCACAGCTCACGCGCGACGCTGTACTTCCTCGTCGCATCCGCGGTGTTCCGCGACGGCTTGGCTGGTGTGTTTACGTTCGGCGCCATTCTCGCCCAAGGCACGTTCCAGTTCGAGTTCACCGAGGTGCTAATTTTCGGCGTGGCCGCCAACCTCGTCGCGGGGCTCTCGACGCTGCTGTTCGGCATGCTCGACGACAAGCTCGGGCCGAAGGCTGTGATCACGTTCTCACTGGTGTCGATGGTGGTGCTGGGGCTGCTGGTGTTCTTCCTGCACGCGCAGGGGAAGATCGTGTTCTGGGTGTGCGGACTGCTGCTGACGTTGTTCGTCGGGCCGGCGCAGTCGGCGTCGCGCTCCTACCTCGCGCGGCTCGCGCCCGAGGGACAGACGGGTGAGATTTTCGGCTTGTATGCGACGACGGGTCGTGCCGTGAGCTTCCTGTCGTCGACGGCGTGGGCGGTGTCCATTTCACTCGTGATCATGCTGAGCGGCGGCAATGAAGAATCGGTGCAGTACGCGGGCATTTTGGGCATCGTCGTCGTACTGGGGCTGGGGCTCGTCGCGCTCATTCCGATCAAGGATCCGAAGCACGCCCGCGAGCGCGCGCTGCACGACGAAGCACCTGCCACGCAGTGATGAGTCGGGGTGAACGAACTCGTCCCGGTATTCGTTTGGCAAGGCAAAAGAACACTTGGTGAACAGTGAGCGAACTGTCACTTCTGAGCTAGCGAGTGACCTGAGCTGCTGGTTAATTCGAGGCCGGCTGTTGTCGTTTATCCTTGGAAGGAAGTTCATGGCCACCTCCAGAATGCTCAGCGCGCTGACCGCTGTGGCGCTCACAGCTTCGACGCTGTTGATCTCGCCCACGCCGGCGAGTGCAGCCTCTGAACCCACCCTCACGCCCGAGGACGGCGCCACTGTTTCCGGCAGTGTCCCCGTCGAATCGTTCCCCACGACTCGGGGCGACAAGGTGACGTCGATCACCGTCGATGGTGACAAGCTCGACGCGAAGGCTGACGCCGGCTCGTCGAAGCTGCGCTTCAGCGTGGGCGATAACTCCATTGAGGGCCGCTTCGGGAGCTACTTCACGATCAACGGCAAGAAGGATCAGCGCATCGATCTCTCGGACCCCGTGTACGTAAGCTCCACCTACGACGTTGAGGTGCCGAACGCGTGGCTGAAGAAGGGCGAGAACACCGTGCATCTGCAGGTGGGTGCCCTCAACGAGAGCTGCGGCTTGAACTATGACGACTTCGAGATTTTCGATATGGAACTCGTCACCGGCGGCCCGTCGAAACCGGCGGAGAGCAATAAGATCAGCTACAACATGGGCGATGGCCTGTGTAACCCCAACTCCACCTCGCTGAAGGAACTCGACGTCGCCTTCATCCTGGGCGACGACCCCAACGCCACCGTCGGTTTGAACACTGAGCTGGACACCACCACGCTCACAGATGGCGAGCACACGCTGCTCGCCAAGACCGCCCAGGGTGGTCAGACCGAGCACACCATCATTGTGAACAACGGTGAGCCCGGCACCCCCGATCTGAATGTCAAGGATGGCGACATCGCTCACGCGCAGACGATCTTCTACGACATCCCTCGCGAGGGTAGCGAACCCGTCGACCGGTACGAGCTGGACGGCAAACCCGTCGATGCCATCGAGACGATGGGTGAGGGGACGTCGAAGTTCAAGTTCCACATTGGCAAGAACTCGAGCGAGGCCCGTTACGGGAACACCTTGTACTTCAACGACATCCGCTACCCGCTGACCGACCGCAACTACGCCGATGAAGACGTTGCCATCGAGATTCCGAACGCGTACTTGAAGCCCGGCCGTAACAAGATCACGATGGTCACCGGCACGATTCAGGCCGGCTGCGGCACGAACCACGACGACTTCGACCTGACCAAGATTGGTCTGGAGTTCCCCAAGGGCAGCGTCACCCCCGTCGATATCAAGGACAAGTACGCCATGGGCGACGGTAACTGCGACGTGAACTCTAAGAAGCTTCGCGAGGCCACCTTTGAGTTCGATCTCGATTCGTCGACGACCGGCCTCGCCCTGTCGCTCGACACTGCGAAGTATCCCGACGGTGCGCACACCGTCTCTGCCGTGACCACGGGTGGCAAGCGCATCACCCGCACGGTGATCTTCAACAACAACGGCCCGAAGCTCGTGAGCAGCACGCCGGCTGAAGGCTCGAAGCTCACCAAGGCCACCGAGCTCGCCATTGAGCTTGAAGACGTTGTGGGCGTCGACGAATCCGCGACGCAGATCACCCTCGACGGAACCCCCGTCAAGGCAGGTGACAAGATTGGCGCCGGCTTCAAGGAAGGCGAGCACACCCTCGCCGTGAAGGCGAAAGACCGGCTTGGCATCGAGTCCGAGTCGACGGTGACCTTCACCAGCGCAGCGATCCCCGGCGGCCATGTGTCCACCAAGGCCGCCGACGACGGCAAGCCCAAGAAGCAGCTGTCGGCCACCGTGCACGACGAGGGCGACGCCGAGTACGAGACCACCTTCCACCTGGCCAAGGCCAACCAGCCTTCCGCTGGGTTTGAGGGCACGAGCGTGGAGATTCCGACGGAGCTAAACCCGAAGTCGGAGAGCAAGGTGAACCTCACCGATGTGGCGAACACCGACGACAAGTCTGACCGCAGTCCGGCTGCGAAGAACACCAGCTGGCAGCGTTTCGACGTGAAGGTCGGCGAGTTTACTGAGGGCTCCCTCGTGCAGTGGGTGGGCGATGTCGACCCGCAGCGCACCGCAACCCTGCTGGTGTGGAATCACAAGTCGAACGCGTGGGACGAGCTCGCTGCTCAGCGTGGCAACGTGAATCGTCAGACGGCGCTGCGTGGCTCCGTGCGTGCAGACCACGTGAAGGCGGGCGTCGTGAGCGCGATGGTGGCCGCCACGGATCCGTTTGCCGACGACATGAACAAGAGTGTCGACCGTAAGTTCCAGGACCGGGATAGCTACGACTTCTCCATCGCGCACTTCACCGACACGCAGTATCTCTCGGAAGGTGCGGCTGGTGACTACCGTGACGACAACAAGGATCTGCACCCGGAGGCCGAGCGCAAGCTCTGGCGTGACGCGTACGAAGACACCATCAAGTGGATCATCGACAACGCCGACGAGCGCAAGATCGCCTACGCGGCGCACACGGGTGACATCATCGAGAACAACATCACGAAGCACACCGACCAGAACATGCTGGACCAGGTGCAGCGCGAATTCGAGATCGCCTCTGAGATTCAGAAGCGGCTCGACGATAGCGGCATCCCGAACGGCGTGCTGGCAGGTAACCACGACAACCGCATGGGCACTGACGGCGCGCAGTACAACGAGCACTTCGGCCCGAAGCGGTACGAGGAAGCCAGCAAGCAGTGGCGCGAGGACGCCCAGTATGGCGGCCCGTGGAAGGAAGGCGACAACCAGAACCACTACGACCTGTTCAGCGCAGGCGGACTGGACTTCGTCGCAGTGCACCTCTCCTATGGTGTGGATCAGGAAGAAATCGACTGGGCGAACGAGATCTTCCAGAAGTACCCCAACCGCAACGGGCTGCTGTTCAGCCACGCGTACCTGACCACGTCGAAGGATGCCGACGGGCGTGACGCGCCCTACTCGAACGCCCAGGGGCGCGAGCAGGCTCGCAAGATCGTCGACGCCAACCCCAACGTCGTGATGACGCTCAGCGGGCACCACCACGGCGTCGGTTTGAACGTGCGCAACGACGCTGGTGAGGTGGGCAACCACGTCGTCGAAATGCTGGCTGACTACCAGTTCTACGAGGTGCCCGTCACGCATCCGAAGCTCGCTGACCTGCGTGGTAACTACAAGGATGATCAGACGCTCCGGTTCGGGGCTGCGTTCTTCCGCCTCCTGCAGTTCGACGTCAAGCGCGGTGAGCTCGTCATCAACGCCTACTCGCCGTTCTTTAACGAGTTTGGCGCCGAAAAGTACGACAAGGAGAAGCGCTACGACGGTCGCTCCGACGAGTTGCGGGTTCCGCTGCAGCTCAGCAGCCGCACCACGTCGCTCGCCACCGACACGTTCCAGGTGATCACGCCCACCGAGCATGAGCTGGGTAAGGCTAAGGCGAAGACGAACGAGGCTGCGACGCTCGACGTCGACTTCAGCGACGCCAAGCTCGGCCTGCCGCAGGAAGACGGGGTGCCCGTCGCGTGGATCGCTGTGGCGCGCAATGCCTCGGGTGGCACCGTCGCTTCGGCCTTCGACGTGACCTTCATCAACCTGGCGCCTGCCGGCGAACAGCCGGACGAGCCGGGACCGGGTGAGCCGGAACCGGGCGAACCGGGTGAGCCGGAACCGGGTGGGGACGACTCCGACGATGGGATCTCGGATCCGGGAGCTCCCAAGCCGGAACAGCCCGGCGATTCGGACGATCCGGGCTCTGAAAAGCCCGTTCGCCCAACTCCCGGCATGCCGAAGACCGGCTACGTGCTGACGGCCTGACCACCTCGTCGACGCGGAGCCCGGCCCTTCCTACACGGAGGGCCGGGCTCCGTCGTTGTTCTTGACGCTCCCCCACCGTCGCGATGTGGTTGGATGAATAAGGAATGCTGGAACCCACCCGAAACCGTGGGTTCCAGCATTCCTTATTTGCTTCCACTGCCGGGGGTAGTACAACTAGTCGTCGTCTTTAGACACGGACCCAGATTTCGGGTCGACGGTGAGCTCCACCTCGTCGTTGGATCCATCAGGACGGATCTCTACCTGCCAATGCCCGTCGTCTTCCCAGTCCACGTTTTCGATGATGCCTGCGGTGTGTGCAACGGCGGCGTCGATGGCAGCAGCGATGGTGACAGCAGCCTTCGCAGCGGCCCGATCTTCATCGTCGGCATCTTCAATTTCGTCGATTTTTGCAGAGGAATCGGCGGTGTTTACTTGCACTTCGTAGCGCTTATTCGCGGCGAGAACGTCAACCTCCCACCGGTCGTTGCTCTCTTCCAAATCCTGTGCGACGACCACCCCACCGTCGTGGCCTTCTGCTGCTACTTGCTTCACTGCGATGCTGCGGGCCAGGGCGGCATCCTCGGGGGAACCGGGCTCAGGCTGGGGCTGCGCCGGGGATTTCTCCTCTGCGGGTTCGCTGGAGGATGGCGAAGCCGACGGCGTCTCTCCTTGTTCGGGGCTCTCGGCGGTGGAGGCTGAAGCCGTCGTCTGTGGGGTAGTGCGTTCACCGGTGGTGGACTGTTCTGTATCGCCTCCACACGCGGCGAGCGTCGAGACGGCGAGGACTGCGATAGCTGTGATGGCAATCTTCTTGTTCATATCTCGACGGTATGTAAATGATCTTGCCTCTTCAATCCCGATCGTGGACAAGCAGAACGGTCGGCGTGTGATTGCGGAACTCGGCGTGAAAATGGCGACGGTGGTCCCTTCGCGGAAGTAGCTGACGTAAGGATCAGCGTGCTGTTCGCATGCACCATGCCAAAGGTTCCTGCGCGTTTTCGATGCTCAGAGGCGGATACTGTGGTGCCCGCTATCACGTTTTGCGTCATCCAGGATGCCGGTACATTGCGTGCATGCGTACCCGACTGTTTGCGCTCCTTGGTGCCATCGTGATGACGCTCAGCCTTATGCCGGGATCGGCATTCGCCGACGACGTCGGCGACATTTCCAATCACGTCACGACGTACGAGATCCATGCTGATGGCAGTGTGAGTGTGAAGTCGAGGATGCCGTGGCGCTTCAAGGGTGAGATGGAGCGCATCTACTTCACCGTTCCTCGTGGCATCCCGGGCGAGAACGAGCTGAGTGGTGTGCGGATTGTGGCGCCGAACGGGCAAGAGCCCAAAACCCAGATGGCCGAGGAGACGGGCCCCGAGGGCAAGCGTGTCCGCCGCTACGAGATCCTTGCCAAGGACTTCCCCATCGCGTCGGGGCCGTGACCGTCGAGTACACGCTCAGCAACCTGCTCGTCGAATACCAGGATCAGACCGCCTTCACGTGGCGCAATCTCTCGCCTGACAACCCACTGATCAGGCGCTGGGAGGTGACGATTACCACGCCTTGGCAGATCGATCAGGTGCACTGCACAGTCAACGGCAAGGAGACCTGCCACACCGCAGAGAAGGAAACATCTGTGACGTTCTCGGGAGGTGAGGCGCCGACGGGCACCGATGTCGTTATCCAGGTCGCGACCCCGACGACGCGCACCGGCCACATCGACAAGCCTCAACAGCCTGGTAGCCCATCGTCGGCGGAAGTGACGCAAACGCCCTCGGAGTCCGATTCTTCTGCCAGCGCGTCCCCCTCTGGAGACTCGACCGACGACGACTCCGGCAATGAAAATTCCGCCTCTGACCTCTCGATTCTCCTGCTGTGGATCGGCGGCGGCTTCCTGGTACTTATTGGAGTCGCTGTGGGCATTGTGTGGCTGGTGCGCCGTCGCAAACCCGACAACACCCTCCAATACCAGCAGTGGCAGGGGCAGCAGCCCTATCCTCAGCAGCAATATCCTCCGCAGAGGGGGCCGCAGTATCCCCAGCAAGGTCCGGGTCAGCCCCCGCAGGGATCGTCGTCGAGGCGCTAGCTCACTGAGAATGCACAGAGACTAGGCCGGAGCCAGACCGAGCTGGCCCAGATAGGAAATCGTCGAGCGATGTCGCCTGTATTCGCGATGGCAGCAAAACCTTCGGTGGAGCCTCCCGCAATCTCTGAGGCACGATCACATCGGCGTCGACAACGTCATGACCAACTGCAGTTAATACTGCATGGTGGCCGGGGGCTTGCCCTGCCAGTCGAGGGGGAGTCGGCCTCCGCGCATGATGTAGGCACCCATGACGAGGTGCGCGAGCTCGAGCGGTAGGTTCCCGTCGCCGTCGTGGTACTGGTGCAGTAAATTTCCCATCTCGTTGGGGATGCTGCACTCCGTCACAAACCGCGAGCCCGTACGCAGCGCTTGCGTGAACACGCCAGGTTGTGAGGGCTTGCTGACAATGATGAATGCCTCGTCTGCCAGCGACGCGAGGAGGTCTCGTAGCTGCCCGACGGACTGCAGCATCCCGTCGCGCTTTGCTGAGGACTTCTGGCTTGCAATGAGATACTTCCAAGGCTCAGACGGTTGCGGATCTGGTACAGCCAAAATCTGAGTGAGCTCATCAATCATGGTCTGGTTCAACGTCGTGGTGGACATGCGTACGCTCCTTTTCTCGAGATGTCCCCAGCATCGCAAGCACCTCTGACATTTTTGGTGTGCTGAGCAGAAAGGAGGAGCGAAGCCATCAGGGTGATGCCGACATCCTCGCTGGAGTGGGGCACAGACGGCGATGGGACAAGCGCATTAGCTCCCGCTGTGGTTATCGCTGCTCCGCCAGATATGCGGGAACGGGCTTCGTCGGGGTGCTTACGCATGTGTCGAACCGTGTGCTGGCGAGGCGACGTTCGGCCAGGGCGACGCGACCAGGTCGAGCACGTCGTCGCATTGGTACAACACGATCCGTTGCCTGCGGGACCGGCGCAGAATGCCCGCGCTGCACAGCTCTTCCAGGGCAGTGGATGCGGCCTGGGCCGACACGTCGTGAATCCGACGAACGCTCGTGGAGGTGAGCACTGGGGTTGAGGGCAGGTCCCTGAGGATGAGGGATGCTGCGGAGTCGGAGCGCAGCGCTCGCGTCCGACCCTCGCGCGTTCGCCACTCGTGAAATCGGGTGTCCCATTCTCCTTCGTTGTTCTGGACACTCCCCACCGCCGTGATGTGGATTGGAACAAATAAGGAATGCTGGAACCCACCCGAAACCGTGGGTTCCAGCATTCCTTATTTGTTCCCGCTTGCGCGGGGCCCTCCGGCGTTCCCCCCCCGCGAAGCGGAGGTGCCTTGAGGGAGCCTGGGGGCGCTCGACGAGGGATCGACAGTTGCCCCCAGCACTAATGGGACAGCGCTTATCCTTGACGATCACCCCGGTTGAATCAAGTTCAAGGGGTTAAAGTTGATTCTGGAGCAGGGTTTACCGAGGTTAGGCGCTATCTGGAGGGCCGATCCTGCGTGCCATTTGAAGTCCGCTCCGTGAAGGAGCGGAGACTTCCCCTCCGCTTCCGCAGCCGCCTTCGCCTCCTTGCCTCAACGAAGTCCGCTCCGTGAAGGAGCGGAGACGCGCGCCCTCCAACGATCCCCTGCTAGGAGGCCTGCCTCAACGAAGTCCGCTCCATGAAGGAGCGGAGACAAGATCGCGTCGCGCTCTTCAAACGAGCTCCGATCGCCTCAACGAAGTCCGCTCCGTGAAGGAGCGGAGACCCCGTCGTCACCGATCTTGGCGTGCAGGTCGTCGTAGCCTCAACGAAGTCCGCTCCATGAAGGAGCGGAGACCACGAGGCCGCGAAGCACCGTGCACTCGACCTCTGGCCTCAACGAAGTCCGCTCCATGAAGGAGCGGAGACTTTTCTCGAGTCGCTCATAGCGGCCACCAATCTGTGTTGCCTCAACGAAGTCCGCTCCATGAAGGAGCGGAGACTGATCCAAGACGACTCGGAGATCTCCGACGTTCGGCCTCAACGAAGTCCGCTCCATGAAGGAGCGGAGACCTCAGCTGATTCGCCGGCTTCAACAATGACTTTGCCGCCTCAACGAAGTCCGCTCCATGAAGGAGCGGAGACCTGATAGTGGTTTTTTCGCTGGGGGGCTGAAAGTGCCAGCCTCAACGAAGTCGGCTCCATGAAGGAGCGGAGACCCTCTTCCTCGACGTCGATGATCGCGTCGCCGACATGGTTGTTGCCTCAACGAAGTCCGCTCCATGAAGGAGCGGAGACGCCTGGATCGTCTGCATGCCCGGGTGACGCGTGAAAAGCCTCAACGAAGTCCGCTCCATGAAGGAGCGGAGACCTATCAGAACATTCCGATTGTGGATTCCATTCAGACGAGCCTCAACGAAGTCCGCTCCATGAAGGAGCGGAGACTGGTGCGGCGTGTTCGAAATCGCGAGCAACACTATCGGCCTCAACGAAGTCCGCTCCATGAAGGAGCGGAGACGTTAATGAACATGGTTTCTGCGCGTGTGCGTGAAGATGCCTCAACGAAGTCCGCTCCATGAAGGAGCGGAGACAGCAGGCTGAAAATCTGTTGGCTGACATGGGACTTTACACGGTCTTGCGAGAGGTTCGGGTAGTTCCCCGGCGTTGCCAAGACAAATACTAGAAGAACAGTTCACACTATGTAGTTGACAAGCATCTATGCAGTGCGAGGGGTGCTTGTGAGAGACACGCCTCGATGCAGGTCTCGCGCTGACTCAAATGATGAGCGGCCCTTCTTCAGTGATTTCACGCGTTCGACCGAGATAGTAAAACTGCGCATCAGACAACGTCGTCAGAAAGCCTAGATCACACATCAGCACGCTGTCGTCGTTGCCATCAATGGCATTACTGAGAAGGCTCCGTAGCCGAATCAATGCGGCAGGGAGGAGATCAACAACAAACACCGAATACTGCACCCGGTCACCGAACCCCAGAAGAATCTTGGCGACCTTAGCCCGCCGTCGATCATCTGGGATGTCGTAAGCAATCAGCGTGCGCTTGACACGATCTCGTCCGGTCATCGTACGCGAACTCCCTTATAGCTGGGCTGAGTGCCGTCGACAACGCCTAGAAAGAGCCTTGCCTGCACTTCGATGGCGCGTCGCCAAGAAACTCGGTACTTGAAGAGCGGGTGGGTGAACTCCGTAGACATCCGCCGCTCATGAGCGGCGATTAGTTTCTTGCGCCCCTCCGGCGTGAGTCTCGTCCCTTCCAGTACGTTGGTGAACGACCGCGACCGCAATTCCCCATTGTTGAATGCAGCGAGTACCGCTGCGTCAGCCACAGGAGCTCGGAACTCCTCCATGAGATCCAGCGCCAGCGCGGGCTTGTTGCGCTTTGAGCTGTGCAGGACACCTGCATGAGGGTCGAGTCCGCACGCCAGGACCGCTCGGGTCACTTCCCCCAAGAGGAGTCCGTAGCAGTAGTTGAGGGAGACATTCAGGGGATCTACTGCGCCTCGGCCCACTCGTCCTGGAAAGCTCTCTGCGATCGATCCATCGACCGAGCCAGTGAGCAAAGTTGGGAACAGTTCGAAGTAGTGAGCCGCGGCCTTGCCTTCCGCCCCAAATAGCTGTGACAACGACGGCGCATCCAGCGCTGAACGAGATAAGCGACGCAATTCCCCCACGATCTCATTGTTGCCGCCAAAGCGACGCAAGATTGTCGCCTGATTCCCCACCTTGGCGCTGACCATCTCACGCGCGAGATCGATTCTTCCATCAGCTGAGGCTGCGAACTGTTTGAAGCGTGCGCCGCCATTGGGGGGAGTAGCACCGCTAGCCCAACCGACAACGCGCCCTGAACCGGTGCACCAGACGATCGGGATGCCGCGCCAGAGCAGCTCCCGAACAAGCGCACCTGAAAGGTCAACATTGCCATGAACCGTGACAGAAGCGACTCGCTCTATTGGCACGGAAGCTAGTTGCTCGCCCCTTACATCCACGATCAATCGGCCCTTCGAAAGCCGAGCTCTACTTCCAGCAGCAGTCAGGTGAAGCGGCTGAGAAGCTGAGTCAGGAGGGATGATGCGACGCCGGATCTGTTGCAGTTGGTGCTCGTCTGGAAGACAAATGCTGGCGTGCGAGCAACTCATGCATTTGGGATCATCAACCAGCGGCTTGGGAGGGGTCTGTCCCTCCAGCATGGATCGAGTTGCAGAGATAGCCTGTTCGGCTACCTCTCGGTCTTCTGTGGACAACTCGACGGGGACTCTCCGGTGATGGGAGGTGAAGTAAATATCAGCCCCAGCTACAAGCTCTCCGTCCGATTCAAGTGCCATCACCTGAAGAGTCAGCTGTATGCGGTTGGCATCTGTGATTGAAGGTGATTGCTTGACTGGGGTCGCCTTGTACTCGACCACCCGAAGCGCACCGGATTCCAATCGTTCGAGACGATCGATCCTGCCATGGAAGCCCAGCTGTGTGTGGCGCACATTCACTGAGCGCAAGTCAGCAGCCCGCTCCTTTGGCACGTCTGTGACCTGGTGGGCTTCTGTCCCTTCAGCAATCTGCGCCACTTGAGGAGGCGCCTCCCCCACGGCCTCTAACCAAGCTCGGCGAGGGCAAAAGACCCAGTTTGCTATGAGACTGATTGGGATGGAGTCATCCTCTGAAGTCATCGGTGGCTCCTACTACGACGGCAGCGAGCGCGCGCCGTTCCGGGGCTGATGTGCTCCCGCTGACCTGGACAGGGAAACGCAGTAACGTGAAGAAGCCCCACTCTGCCAGCTGCCGGCGAGCAGCGAGTGCTGTAGTTCCTACCTCGACACCGTCAACGTCGGGTTGGGCTGCATCTAGCAAGGCTCGTGAACGTATCGCCATCTGCGCGCGTGCAGGCGTGACCCATTGCGTGGCCATTGGCATGAGGAGCTGTCCTCTGCGGCCACGTTTGGGTGGGAGCGATGCCGAGGATGTTGACCGTGCTTGAGGGTGATGCCATACGGGCATCGCGGCAAGGCCCCAGAGAGCGGTCCATGCAATCGCTGAGTCGGTCGGGCCGGGTGCCGCGAGGCCAGTGGCAGTCCTGGAATCCGGCTTGTTCTTGCCGGTTTCATCATTTACCGAGATACCGGTGAGCCCGTCTAACACTTGTTGGGGTGTTCTGCTCGCCATCGCGTTCGCAAGCGGTAGCAACGTGCCGGCGACGAACTCGACCCCCCTATTACGGGTGCGCATTTCCCAGGCAGACGCGCCGCGATCTGGCCGCTGTTGCTTGCCTTCCATGTACCACCAAGCACGCTCACCTAGCCCTACGACCATCTGAGAATCAAGGTCTCGCAGATCATTGGCTGAGGATGCTCTGACATTAAGGACCCGGATCCAGGCCTCGTCGGAGTTTGGTGCCTTCGTCCGCGTCGAGAAGAGTGAACCCACGTTCGGGTCGACCGCTTCCAACCACGTGTCGGAACCACTCGCGTGGCCCGATGCGTGCTCACGAATCAAATCCCCGATTATCGCTGGAGTAGCTTCCAGAACGCCCAGCTGAGGTCGGGGATCCACCTCATCAGTCCAGCGCAGGACCACCTTGCCTGGACCAATCGCGTCTTCCAAAATCAAGGCGGTGCCAAGCAACGACATATGCGCCAAGAGAACTTGGTGGCTTCCTGCCAACGTCACGACATGACTCTGCACGTCAGCTCCCCTCCTTTGAGACGGTCACATCTGCTGACCGCAGAACGGCCTCGAGCCAAGCGATGGCCCAGATGCCCCAGTATCGATCCAGGCCGGCCATGAGCGAGTCCCACCGACCGAGATCGAACAGCTCGTGTGCCGCATTGCGTAAGGCTTCGGGAGCTCCTTGCGGTAGCAATGATTGAGACCCCATCACAAAACCAGCGCGGCCTTGACCATGGCTTGTACCGACCAGTCGGAGGACCAATGGACTGACTTCGTGATCCGCGGCGTACGTCATCACGACGGACAGCTGCTCATGTCGCCACCCTGCTGGCAAGAACCGAGTCTGCCGCAAGGGGAGTACATCGAGTGCGCTTTTTGCTATCTCGAGACCTCCGTTAGAAGTACCCTGAGAGAGCCATTGCTGGAAGCGTTCATCAGCCTTTCCATCGTCGTGGTGCAATCCCGCTTGTTCGAGGGCTGTAATGAGTGTTTCCGGAAGACCAAGGCGCTCACCTATCTCTCGGGACCGTTGGGACACCGCGTTTTGGTGAGCCTGAAGAGTGACGAGGCCCTTCGGCGACACTTCCGAGAGCAGATCGTCGTCGCCATCCGAGGAGCGCAGGACCTCGAAGGCAAGCCACGCGGCCTGACTAGGATATCCGGCCGAGCGTGCCCCGCAGCGGATGTGCACTTGACCGGTGCCATCCGGGCGCAATGATTGGTCAAGTCCCAGGTATGACTTCAGTAACGCCTCTTGGCCACGGTCGATTGCGGCATCGTAGAACGCCTCGATGGTGGTGTCTTGGCCAGCTTCGGTGAGTTCCAACGCGATCTCGAGCATGGAGGCTTGCCAGTTGGTGTCCAGATGTGGAACAGGGGCGCCGGCGACGAACAGCGTCGTGCGGTTGGATGCATACTTCGACAAGGGCAACGGCCGAGCATGCGAGTCTCTGGGGTCGAGCACGTCGCCGATGGTGGCGCTTCCGTCAATGGCGAGCACTCCTTCCTCGGCACAGCGCGCATCGTGCGACAGACAGACGATGTCTCCAGGTTGAGGCTGGGTAGACCTGTCGTCCGAGGTGACGAGCGTCCACCCCGCTCCACGTTGGACGAAAGCCGGGGATGATGGTCCCAGCCGATCGAGCAGCGCCTGAAGTGTACGCAAACTCGTTGGATACACCTCGTGAGGTTGCGGCGGAATGGCTGAGAGGAGCGAGAGTGACGCCTCGGTGTCAACGGCGGCGGTCCTGTCCGCGGATCCTCCGTCTGGTGCACCAACGAGCCTCGGTAGACGTCGCCCCACCACCGCGACGTCAGCGTCCGCATCCAGGGAATCTCGGAGCCAGAATGCGAGATCCGGGTCCGCAGCAAACCGTTCTGAGGTGTGGCTGAGGAGGACGGCTCTTGCCTGATCGAGATGGCTCAGCGCTAGACGCCTGGGTTTTGCTGCGGGCGGAGGATATTCGAGAGCGGCTAGAGGAGTCATTCCCTCTTCGCCGAGTCGATCCAGCCAAGCTGCTGCCTCACGCATCTCATCAATGGTGTATGGCGCTGCCGCAGAGTGTTTCATGTGGTCCAAGTTCGCGGGGCAGAGGACATGGATGGGTGCCTCCGCCCTAAGTCCGGTGCGGTTGACCCTGCCTCCGCGCTGCACCAGCGCCGTACCCACCGCCAAGTCTGTGATGAGGCAGCCGAAGTCAAGATCTACGCCGACCTCGATAGTCTGAGTGGCCAGGTAAACGTCCGGAGACGTGATTCCCTTGTCGATGAAGTCTTCCCAACGACGCCGGGGACCGACAAGGATCGCTACCGATCCGGTTTCGTCTCGATCCTCGGACCTGGTTCTGAGGGCCTCGCGCACACGCAACACCGAGTCGACGCGGTTCAACACGACTCCGACGGGCGTCTGGCCGAGCGCGCGAGCATCCTCAATCAGGTCAGCAATCCGATTCGCAGCACGATTCGTTTGTGTCTTCGTCGTTCCGGGTATCCAGACGCCATCGGTGTGGATGGTGACGGGCTTGGGGCGGACGAGGCGTCGCTGCAGAGAGGGTTCCAACCCGCCTTGACGGATCTCAGCGGCCGAGACTCCAGCAGCTTGAGACTCGTGCGCACCGTCCGGGGTAGCCGTCATCTCGACGACCTGGAGTGCATCAACATGATCAGTCAACGGGGACTCATCGGCCAGTTCGGCAACTCTCCTTGATGTCGCTAGGAGTTGACGGTTGAGATGCGCTTCGTCGACGATCAACACCGAGTCGTAGCCAAGGAGCCCCGCCTCACGAGGCCGCATGCCCGTCGATGACCCGTAACCACGAAAGAGCAGTCGGCTACCCAACATGTCGGGTGTGGCGCAGATGACCTGGCAGGAGAGCGGGTCGTCCTGCCATCCACGCTGGGGCGGAACACCACCGCGTAGGACAGCTATCCGCAGGGGGTCGTCCTCCAAGGCGAGGGATTCGAGGGCAGTCGCCACACGGTGGAGGACATCATCCTCGTCACCATCGAGCGCTGACACCAGATGAGCGCGGATGGAGGCTGCTCTCAGCGCAACATCATCGACGAGTGCCCTGCGACCAACAACGTGGAATAGTCGACGCGGAACCCGAACATTTGTGGGATTAGCCGTGGCAAGCGTCACCGCTACCGCAAAAACATGAATGTCGACCACCGCAGACTTACCTGACCCTGTGGGCGCGCCAATGACTTGTGGCCAGCGACCTGTACGGATGATCTGCTCTGCTAAACGACGTTGCCAGGCATAAGGTTGAGCGCCCTGATTCACAGCTGCGAAAAAGTCAGCGAAATCGTCTGATGTGAGTGGCATCGTCGCCATCACTGCACCTCCTCGGCGTTGCTGGGAAAATCCAGGGGCAGGAGCAGACCGCATCCCAAATGTCGTGACTGCCCGACTGCCGCGATGGCCTGTTCGGGGAGGAGACTGCCGAGACGAAGCGACAGTCTGTAGGGCATCACCGGAGATCGGCGATCGGTTCGGTGGACAAACGCTCGTGGCCGAGACGTTCGTAGGGCCCGGCCGCGGATACTGACGCCGTGTGGAGTCAGGGCATTCAGACGTCCGATCGGATTAGAGGCTGCTACATCAGGAAGTAGTTCCCGCATAACATTGCCGAGTGACCAAGCACCCGCGAGCTCTAGTACAGAGTGTGCGTCCCTTGACTTGATGTGCCGCTCAGGAACGAACCCTGGCGCTGCTTCCCACAGCCGTTGACAATCGGGCGGGGGTTTACGCCAAAATGACGTGCCATCCAACACGGTGAGCTCTTCGGGGGCTAAGGAGAGCTGATGAAAGCGTGTAGTGACTCTGGTAATTCGAGCCAATGCTTCACCCAACGATGACATCGCCACGGATCCCATTCCACGGGGTATCAAAATGAGGAAGCGGTCACGATCGTCATTGAAAGGCGAAGCATAGGTATCTCCTGAAAGCAGATGGATGGCGACGCGATTGGCAGACGGGGAAACGCCGATCGGGTAGTGGCCGGTGATCTCGGGGGCTGCGTTTTCGCCAAGCTGGCTTACGATGGCTCGATGCATGGCGAGGCACACGGACACGATGGATTCGTCAGGTATTTGCCCCGCGGACCGCACGATCGGGATGGCGATGACGTTACTCCAAGGCACATCGGGCTCTGGTTGCGTCTCAGGCTGATAGACCGCAGTAGCGAGACAATCTTGTGGCGGCAACTCCAAACCCGGCAGCGTCGAGACGTTGTGCTTGTCATCCGCCACTGAGGGCTGCTTCCCCAGCGCTACGGCTGCGTGAGCCCTGTCGAGGACCTCACGGCGCCCCACCGTCGCGCATCGCTGGCGCAGTGCACCTGGGGCTAGAAGGAACCGTGCTTCAATATCCAAACGGTGAGTAGGAGTCTCGGCTTTCACTACACGAAGGGTGACCGGCGATGAAGCTTCGCCGAGGTGAGGAACATCGGCGCAAAGGGTGTCCAATGTGCGTATGACGGCTTCACTCGGTGGATTATCCCACATCCACTGCAACGAGCCCAACAAGGATGTACCGTCGGACAGCCTGCGTGGGGTGACCTTGTAGTTGATACTCCCCTGCTCTTTGAAGAACACGCCCTCCTTGCGATAAGCGATGGTACGAGCGCGGTCGCTGAGCTTCACACAGTGCGGAATGCGTAGTCCTGTCGGAGGATTGGCTTCAAGCCAATCGAGAGCATTCAAGGCTGCTTGAGAGTACGGTGAGTCAGCCTTGCCAGTCGAAAGGCTGCCAAGGGCAGCGGCCTGCACCAGTGCCGAATAGAGACGGGCCGGATGTGGAATCAGTTCTGCCTGACCGTCGTTGGCGTGCCCCGTGTATGTCCCCAAAGGAAAGGACGCGGAGATGGCGATGCCAGACATGATCACTTCTCGGGGTCGTCGGCGCTGAGGGAACCGAGGATGTCAGGGTTGCCTTCGAGGTGTAGAACCTGCCCTTGCCACTGCACATCAGCCACGTCTTCGGCGTGCCTCAGGGCCTCCTCGAAGACCGCGAGCGCGTTCTCAGGAGTGATGGGGGCGAGCTGTTCTTCTTGGCCGAATCGCTGATCGATCACCACCTGCGGCACGCTGAGCTCAATGAGGTCGCAGTTTGCCCGGAGGTACAGCTCACGGTCGGACAACGCCATCCCGAGCAGGCCATACGCCGCCAAGAGCGCTCGACACGCGATATCGGCTTCGGTGGGGCCGCCGAAGCGCAGCTGCCGCAGTGCCGAGAATGAGAGCACGCGTCGACGGGTGATTGCGCGACAAGAGACACCGCCGAGTCCTTTCAAGGAAGGTGGGCCGTCCAAGGAAGGTGGGATGTTACCGAGGCCCAACGTCGACATGGATGAGCCGGCAGAACCTTTCTTTTTTGCCTCGTTGAGAATCTTTTCCTTCAGTTTCTCACTGAGTTCCTCGGATTGAGCCTCGACGAGACGTTCGACGGCGCTTTGTGTAGGTCGCACGCTGGCAGCCACAGGATCTATTCGAGAAGCTGCCCTTCTAGTCGCGACGGGACGAATCTTCGGGTCTTGGTCTGCGAGTACTCCGACGATCTCTCCCACAATGCAAGACTGGTATCGGCCCTGATTGAACTTCCGTGTTGAGTCCCACGCGCCGAGGACGAGCGACGTTGGCGCAAGCTCAAGTAGGGCACGTGCATTGCGTCGGGTCGCGTTTCTGGCCTGTCGGTATACGGCGGTTTGGGACACAGGCGTCCCCTCGAGAGTTGCAGATCGTATGTGCCCGTCAAAGACGCGGTGGGGGAGCGAGAGATCCGAGAACACCTCACTTCCTGCAGATACTTCGATTGTTGGAACGCGCAATAGTGCTCGTCCTTCTGGCGTCTCACCGTCGCGTCTCGCTGATAGGACCGCGTCCTCGTCGCGGTTGAGTACCGACTGCTTGGAATCAATTACCACGGTCCAGGCAGGTTCGGGTGTCGTCGACTCGGATAGCTCTACAAGTCGACGTTCAAAGGCGTACGTTGGTTCCTTGTCGTCGAGCACTCGAGCAGGCGCCACGAGAGCTCCCACCCCTCCAGCTGGCGCCAGTTCGGTCAGTACACGTAGCGATGTGCCTCCGCCTGGCGCGCACGCCCGCAGGAGGTCCTTGAGTTCTAGCGATCTCTGTGTGGTTTCCATGCCTCATACTTCCTGTCTTGTTCTTATCCGGACAGTGAACCGGTCAGTACGTCCTTGAACTGTGACGAGCCTGCAGAGTTGTCAGTGGTCCCCCATAGCCTGCGTGGCATGGAACACCGCTTCGGCTGCCGCTTCAATCACAGCATACACCGAATTCGAGAGAAACATGATCTTTTCCAAACCTTTTCCAAACAATGTATATGGACGCCGTGGTAGCATGGTCGATGCGGGCTGCCCGACTTCGTTGAGGCATTGTCTGGAAGAGCTTCTTAGTATGAAACTCTCTAAACACGCGGTGCCGACCGCGCCTTCGCTGTGCAGTTCGGGCAGCCCGCGTTGTGGTCAGCCAACCTGATCGCAACGGTTCGCCATTTCAGATCCTTGGAGGTTCGAAGAGATCGAACTGAATCCCCGCGGGGCGTTTGAGTACTCCGAACCCCCAGGAAGGTTGCAAGAATGCCAAGTAGCACGAGAAAGCCATATCCACCTGAACTGAGGGTTCGGGCGGTGCAGATGTATCACGAGATTCGCCCGAACTGTGACGGGGATTGGGCGGCGATGGGCGAAGTTGCCAAATCTGTTGGCGTCTCATCCCCTGAAACTCTGCGCAGATGGGTGCGACAAGACGAGATCGACCACGGCAAACGCCCGGGCGTAACCAGTGATGAAGCCGCAAAGATCAAGCGGCTGATGCGGGAGAACGCAGCGCTGAAGAGGGAAAACACCGTGTTGAAGGCGAAGTCGCCATCTATCGGTCGAACTCGACCGGCCAGGGCGGTGATTATCGATTTCGTGTGTGAACACGACGAGTGGAGCGACAAGACTCCTCGGTAAGTCTGGGTGCCGACGTGGGTGCACGTCGGCACCCAGACATCACGAACGTTGAATCAGCGCTCAGCCCAGCGCCACGTCGAGGGCTTTCCAGTCGATATCCGACGGTGCCACTGCCAGCACGCTGGCGAGCAGCCCTTGACGTGAGGCGCGGACGGAGGCGTCGTCGGCGTTCACGAGGATGTCGTCGAAGAATCGCTGGGCGGCGTCGACGAGTGGTTCCGTACGCTGCAGGAGTTCGGCGAGCGGCGCGTCGGGGAGTCCGTCGGGGAGTGCCTCGAGCTGTTCGCGCAGCGCCACCTCGGCGGGCTCAGTGAGCAGCGCGGCGTCGTAGCTGGCGGGGGCATCGTCGGGAAGGATTCGCTGGATGCGCACGAGCGCCGCGACAAGGGGTTTCACCGAGTCGCCGGCTTCGACGAGTTCTCGCAGCAGACGTGCGGCACGGCCGGGAGCGTTTGCGGCGGGCAGCACGGCGGCGACGATCTCGGCCGAGTGGCCCTCGTCGCGCAGCAACTGCGCGAAGCGCCCATCGGTGAACTCCTCCGCGGCATCGACGGCTCCGTCGACAACCTCGACGCCCTGCTCAGCGATGCGCGCGACAGCCGCCTCAAGGCCTTGTCGGATGGTGATTGCCTCGACGCCAGGCACCTCGCGCAGGATACGCACGACGCCGAGCGCGGCGCGTCGCAGCCCAAACGGGTCCGACGAACCCGTCGGCTTCGCGCCGAGCGCGAACATGGCGGCCAAGAGGTCGAAGCGGTCGCCCAACGCCAGCAGCGCGCCAGGCACCGTCGACGGCACATCGTCGGCGGACGTGTGCGGCTGCTCCATCTCGTACAGGGCATCGGCGACGGCCTGCGTCTCGCCCTTGCGCACCGCATACTCGCGTGCGACGAAGCCCGCCAGGGAGCTCATCTCCACAACAAGATTGGTAGCCAGGTCGAACTTCGCGAGTTCGCCGGCACGCTGCAGCGTCGCCCGATCATCCAGCCCGACGATGTCCGCCAGCGTCCCGGCAACGTCGGCGATGCGCCGCGCGCGTTGGCCGACGGAACCCAGCCGATCCTCGAACGTGAGCTTCTCAAGGCCAGGCACGAAGGCGTCGACGCGCTCCTCGGCCAGGTCTTGGTTCCAGAAGAACAGCGCGTCCTCGTAGCGGGCGCGCAGCACCGACTCATTGCCGGCCGCGACGAGCTGCTCGTCACAGATGCCGTTGGCCATCGTCACGAAGTACGCCATGAGTTTCCCGTCGGCGTTGCGCACCGGCAGGTAGCGCTGGTGCTTCGCCATGACGGAGGTCAAAATGCGCTCTGGCAACTCCAAATACCGCTCGTCGAAGGTGCCGAGAATGCCGACGGGTTCCTCGACGAGGTTGGTGATCTCATCCACCAGCGCGGCGTTCGCGTCGAAATCAGTGACACCGCCCACCGACGCCGCCAGCCGCTCAGCCTGCTCGACGACGCTCGCCCGGCGCTCATCCGTCGCAAGCAGCACCTTGCCCGCAGCGAGGGTGGGGATGAGCTCGTCGGCGGAGGCGACGTCGCGGAACCCTACGGGCACCCCGTCGGCGCGGGTGCTGGATTCGGCGGTGCTCGCCGTCAGCCGCTGCAGGTAGGTGGTGCGCCCGGCGCGCACACCCGAGACTTCCACCGGCACTACCGCGGTGCCCCACAGCGCCACCAGCCAGCGGATGGCGCGCGAGAACGACAGCTTCTCGTCGCACCAGCGCATGTTCTTCTCGGCGCGCAACCCTGCGACGATGTCGGCGACGATCTCAGCCACGACGGTTCGCACGTCGCGCCCGGTCACCTCGACCTCGACGGCGGCGTGTTCGTTGCCGCCGATTTCGGCCTTGACTACGGCATCGACGTCCACGCCCTGCCCACGAGCGAAGCCCTGCAGCGCCTTCGTCGGGTTGCCGTCGCCGTCGAATGCCGCCGCCCACTTCGGGCCCTTGCGCAGCTGCTTTGTGTCCGGCTCGGCGGGGGCGACGTCGGCCACGGTGGCGACGATGCGTCGCGGCGTGCCCTCGACCCGCACCTCGCCGTGCTTCAGGCGCGTGCCCGCCAGCTTCTCGGTGAGCTGCGAGCGCACGTATTCGACGGTGGGCGCCACCACGTGCGGGGGCAGCTCCTCGACGCCGATCTCCACGGCGAGCGTCTGCGCGGACGTCGGCAAATCCCCCTCCACAACGGGCTGAGCCTCGACGGGCTGCGCCTCGCGCAGTAGCGGGAAGCCAAGCTCCTCGCGCCGCTCTACCCAGAGCGCGGCGGTGTCGCGCATGAGGCGGCGCATCGTCGCGAACGCCTTGGCGCGCTCCGTCGTGGAGATGGCACCGCGGGCGTCGAGCACGTTGAACGCGTGCGACGACTTCAGAATGTAGATGTGCGCGGGCACGGGGAGGCGGGCCTCGACCATGCGCGTCGCCTCCGAGACGTACGCCTCGTACAGCGAGCGGTTCGCGTCGACGTCGGCGTCGTCGAGGTAGTACCGGCTCATCTCGTACTCTTGCTGGCCGTACGCCTCGCCGTAGGTCACCTCGCGACCGTCGGCTGCGACGGCGTAGACGATGTCCTTGAAGTGCGTTTTGCCTTGTAGGGCCATCAAAATGCGTTCGATGCCGTAGGTGAGTTCGACGGGGATCGGGTCGAGGTTCTGCCCGCCCACTTGCTGGAAGTAGGTGAACTGCGTGATCTCCATGCCGTCGAGCCAGACCTCCCAGCCGAGCCCCCACGCGCCGATGGCCGGCTGCTGCCAGTTGTCTTCGACGAAGCGCACGTCGTGGGCATCGAGGTCGATGCCGAGCGCCTCGAGCGAGCCGAGGTACAGCTCCTGCGGGTTGCCCGGCTCGGGCTTCAAGATCACCTGGAACTGCGTGTGCGTCTGCAGGCGGTTCGGGTTCTCGCCGTAACGGGAATCGTCGGGGCGCACCGAAGGCTCGACGTACGCCACGTCCCACGGCTCAGGGCCGAGCACGCGCAGCACCGTCGCCTGGTTCATGGTGCCGGCACCGACCTCCGTGTTGAAGGGCTGCCACGTGAGGCATCCCTTGGAGGTCCAGTAGTCCGAAAGCTTGCGGAGGGCATCTTGCATCGTCAGCACGCGGTCAGTCTAGCGACGTGGTGTCGAGAGGTCAGCCTGTCCCGGCCGCCGGTACGAGATCTGGTGCGTTATTACCGACGGCGCACCCGCCGGTTGCGCCACTGCCGGCCGATCGCCTCCCGCCAAGTGGGCACGATCACGCCTTGGGCCCGCATTTGGCGACGGAGGCGCGTGCGGGTGATGTAGATGCCGAGCAGCCCGACGACGAACACCGGAATCTGCACCCACATGGCCTGCTGCCACTGTTCGAAGGTGTAGGAGCTGGCGCCGCCGGAGATGGTGTCGAGTACCCAACCGATGAGCAGGATCGTGAGCGTCGCGCCCAGAAAACCGCCCATGATGACGACGCCACTCGCCACCCCGATACGCGCCAGCGGGAGCAACGTACGCGGATAGTCGAACCCGACGGCGGTGCCCGGCCCGCCCGCTGCCAGTGACAGCACCAGCAGCACGATCAGCCACAGCGGCGCCTGGCCCGGCCACAGCAACACCGCTAGCCAGCAGCACAATGAGGCCCAGATAATGGTGAGCGCGAGGTTCGACCGTCGCAGCGGATGCCGAGCGGTGAGCACGCCGATGAGGGGGCCGATGAAGATGCCTGACACCGTGATGAGCGTGAACATCAGCGACGCCATCGCCTGACTCAACCCCTGAGCCTGCTGCAGGTACGGCAGCCCCCACATCAGCACGAACGCGTTCATAGAGAACCCAGACGTCAAATGGACGAAGAACCCCAGCTGCGTTCCTGGGTGGCGGATTGTCTCCGCGAGGTTGCGGTTGACGTCGCTCAGTTTCGTCGGGGTTGATCGCTCATGGTGTGGTGAGTTTCGGACGAGCGCGAACACCGTCGCAGACATCGTTGCCCCGAGTCCCGCGGCCACCAGAAGACCGAAGCGCCAACCCTGATGCTGAATGAGCGGCAGCAGTCCGTAGACGGCCACGAGCTGGCCAAACACCGACGTCATCCCGGCAAGCTGGACGAGCAGCGGCGCCACCGTCGGCGGGAACCACCGGGGAATCAGCGCCAACAACGACACGTAGATACACGCATCCCCGAGCCCGACGAGAAACCGCGCAACGTAGGCCCAAGCCAGCACGTCAACCGTCGCAAGTAGCAGCTGCCCACACGCCATCACCGCGGAGCCCGTCGTCATCACGAGGCGCGGCCCGAAGCGGTCGAGCAGCGTGCCGACGGGGACCTGCGCCAGCGCGTAGACAGCCACCTGCATCACGACGAACGTCGAGACCACCGACGGCGTGGCCCCGAAGTATTCGGCGGCTTCGAGACCGGCGACGCCTAACGAAGAGCGGTGCAGCATCGCGACGATGTAGGCCAATAAGCCAGCCCCGAGCATCAGCCAACGTCGAGCCATCATCACCTGCCTTAGTTTCATCGAAAGGATACTGTGCAGCGCGGTGATCGTGGATGCTGTTACGTTGTCGACGTGGAACGCATCGAGGTGGTCGGAGCCGTCATCATGCGCGACGGGCTGGTGTTTGCTGCCCGCCGCGGGCCGGGACGTGCCCTCGATGGGCTTTGGGAGTTCCCGGGAGGCAAGCTCGAACCAGGGGAAACCCCTAGTCAGGCGCTCGTGCGAGAGATCCAAGAAGAGCTCGGCTGCACCGTCGATGTGGGCGAGCACCTCGTCGACACCGAACACGCCTACAGCTACGGCCTCGTCGCGCTGTCGACATATCGGTGCACCATCGTCGACGGCGAACCCCAGCTCATCGAGCACAGCGAGGCGCGATGGGTGGCGACGGAGGACCTCACCCAGCTCAACTGGGCGCCTGCGGATCTCCCGACGGTCGCGTTCCTCACGAATGCCTGAGCTTTAGCGCTCGCGTGTGGGTGCGAGTGAGCAGTGAACAGCACTGAAACTTCAAAATCCGTACGCAGATTCAGCTAACCCCCCGATTTCGGCATGTTTGGTCAAGCTGCGTACGGATTATGAAGTTTTTCGTGGCTACCCTGGGCGTCCTTCGTAGGCCGGCTGCATGATTGCCTGCCCTGCCCCCTTCGTCGGCAGAGTGTGAATGCCGATGATGGACAGGAACTTGCAGGAGTAGGTGTCGCGTAGTCGCACTTCGACGGTCCTGCCGCCTGTCACAGTTGCCGTGCCTTCGTAGCCGGCTGCGTGGACGTAGCGTTTGGCAGCTGCGGCGGCGCGGGTGGGGTCGAGTTGTGCATCGTCGATGACGACGCTCGCCTCCTGTGCCCCTGTGCGGGCGGCCTCGCGTGCGACGGTGCGCAGCTCTTGCTCCGCGCGGGCATGTCCGGAGAAATCGACGCCGATACCGATCGCAATCATGAATGCGAAGAACGCCACCGACGCCCACACCGCGATGGCTCCTCGTTCATCGTGCCTTCTCATCACGGGTTCCTGGGGTTGGTGTTGAGTGTTTGGAGTTCGCCGATTTTGAGGGTTTGTTGGGTGGTTGTGGTGTGGTGGAGGGTTCCTTGTTGTCCGATGCCTTGCCAGTGGATGGTCCAGTTGGTGGTGGCGGTGATGGTGTAGGTGCCTTGCTGGTGGTAGCCGGTTTGTGCGCCGCAGGTGACGGGGGTTTTGGGGTGTGTGTTGTGGTGGGGTTGTTTCCAGGTGGTGCAGGTGATGGGTGGGGTGTTGTTGCCGAGGTTCCAGGTGATGGATTGGGCTTTGGCGGTGATGGTGACGGTGTGGCCTTGTTCGGTGGTGGATGCGGTGGTGGGGCCTAGTTGGTTGGGGGTGGGGTTTCGTGGCCAGAGCCATAGGGGCATGCCGACGGCGCCGAGTGCGTTGGGGTTTTGTTCGAGGGTGGTGGGTGTGGTGCCTGGGGTGATGGGTTGGAGGTGGATGGTGGCGAGTGCTTTCCAGGCGAGTTGTTCAGGGTCTGGTGGTGGTGTGGGTGCATCGTTGCTGGGAAACCAGGCGAGATGACTCATTGCTTGATCGGGGAAGCGGATGCCTTCGGGGCGGGTACAGCGTTTGATCACGCCGTCGGTGTGGCCTGCCCAGATGGGGTCAGTTTTCGGTGGCTGTGGATGGATGGGTGTGCACCACGTTTGTCGATGGGAGACCCACGCTCCCAAGTCCGTACTACATGGGAGAGTGACACCGTCCGCTTCGCATACACGTTTCTTGCGTGGTGCTGGTTTGTCGTCTGTTTTGTTTGGGTCACCGGGGACCTGGTGACCACCGCGAGATTCAACAGAACACACCAGCTTTCCAGGACAGTTGGCATGAGTGTCGGTATCGGCAACAGCTTGTGAGCTGAACGCACCACATGCGAATAGAAGGGTGAGTAGCGCTGGGATGCGTTTCAGCATTCTTTCATCTCCCCGGCTTCGTCTGAGACGACCCACTGACCGTTGGGGTGGCGATACATCGTATAGGTGCCGTAGATCATTTCTGGCCAGACTTGTCCTTCTTCCAGCTGTGGAGGTTGTTTGCTGGAGTACTCCAGGAGATGTAACGCTGTGAGGTCTTTGCAGACGGTGATCACAGCCGTCGTACCTCCTGAATCATCGGTGACAGGATCCGTGATTTTCACGTCGCGATAGGTGACATGGCCCGTTTGAATCCAGCCTCTGTCGCGCATTTCGCCTATGGCATTTAGCACGTCAATCTGAGCCTGGCCTGTGGCGGTGTTCGACAAGGGGGTGACATCGATTTGGTGAGGGTTCTTTGCCGTGATGTAGAACTGGTTCTCGTATTCTTCCCAGCCTTTTCTGATGGCTTGGATTTCTTTACTTTCGCCGGGTTCTGGCGGTGGGAAGGATTCGTGGGCGGTGGGGGAAGGCGACGGTGTCGGTGATGGGGTCGGGTTCGCGGTGGGGACGCGTCTAATGGATGTGGGTGCTGTGGGCGTGGGTTGTTCTTGTGCCCCGGGCTGTGCGGGTTGGCAGGCGGTGACGGTTGCGAGTAGCAGTGTGGTGGCGATGGTGTAGCCAAGACGTCGTTGTTTGACCATGATTGTTCCTCCAGGGTTTTGAGTGAAGCAGATGTGGGGGTCACTTCGTCGCAGTTTCTGGAGTTATCCACAGGTGCGTGAATGATCGTGCGTTGACCAGCCCTGACCGCGCAGAGCGAACGCAAGCTTCAGTGGCAGATCGTGGTCCATGTTTGGGCGCAAATTTGCCACTGAAGGTGATGATTTCGACACGCCACCTGCGGTGGCGACTCAAGCATCGAGCTTGGTGACCAAAACGTCATGGAGATACGGTGTGGAAAAACTGCAAAACTCGCCAACAGCTGCATGCCTCACGCTTGGCTGAGCGGGGAGACGACCGACTGTTGGCGAGTTTTGCAGTTTTGATGCGACGCAGATGGTTTCGACTCGCGACTTCGTCGCGGCTCAACCATCGGGCCAGGTCCGGCGGTTGGGCCGCCCGTACAGCGGGCGTGTCGAAACCACGGGATGCGTCTCGATACACGGGCTTCGCCCGTTACTCGACGATCGGGAGAAGTGCGGTCAAGGACATGGCCGTTCGACGGTCTGCGACAAAGGCCCGACGCCGCGTCAACCGGACGCCAACCGCTCGCTCGCCCAAGCCCAGTCGATTCGCTCCTGCTCCAGGCGCACGCCCTGCCCGAATCGGTCCTCGACGAGGGACCGATAGAGGCGCTGCTCGTCGGCTGAAAGGTGGGTCAGCGCGGCACCCTTGGGTGGGCGCGGCTCGCTCACCCAGCGGTCGCGGTGCGCCAGCAGCGTCTCCTCGTCCATGAGCACCGATTGCGTCTGCGGACACGCAGCCCGGAGCTGGTTCAGGATCTCGAACCCTTTGGCATCCAGGTCGCCCCAATACCGGACGCGAGCCGCACGCAGCCACGGGAGCAGAGCGAGCCGCCCCACGTCGAAACCCTGCCCCCACAGCACCGCACCTCCGCTGGGCACGGGAACACTCAGGTAGGTGACGAGGTTCTCCACCACGAGCACGGTGCTCACACGCAGGTCGAGTTGCGCGAGCTCGTCGACGCGCAACCCCACCTCGGAGACGGAACCCAGACCGGGCAGCGGAAGGCTCAATCGCAGCCTGATCATCGACGGCGTCCCTGCCAACCCCAGCCCGACAAGGAAATCTGCCGCGCCACCGCGCACTCCCAGCATCTCGGCGAGGACTCCTCGGTGCCGCTCTACAAACTTCGTGTCCACCTCCGGCGCAGAGATCTCGCGCAGGTAGCGGCCCGACCCGCGGTGGGCCTCAAGCCACCGCCACGCCGCAATCAGGCGGGGAACATCGTCGGCAAGCTCCAGCGCCCTCTTGGGGCGCGCCGCGATCCACGCGCGCACCGGCGCCGCCTGCTCCGCCTCCGCCAGAGCGAGCAGTTCGTCGAAGCGCCGCACGTCGCGCTGCACCCCCAGCAACGCCCACGCTTGCTCCCATGTTTCGACGTGCGCCCGCACCGGGATCTGGTTGCGGCCCACAGCGCGGCCCCCGATTGACGCCCACTCGAGACGGTACCGACGCCCGTCCCCCGACGAATCGACGAGGCCCCGCACCCATTCGCGGACAGCGGCCAGGTCGTCGCCGATCTCCCCGGCCTTCGGCCCGCGTAGGGCGACGCTGATCGTCGGGAATGGCTCGCCTGCTGCGTACGTGCGCAGCAGTTCGCCCGAGCTCCACCGACGGCGCATCCGCGCAGTGATGACGTCCGCGCCAGTCCAGTTCATCGTTTGGCCTTGCGGGTGCGATATTCATCAATGGTGAGGGTTTGGATGCGGGAGTTGGCGCCGTCGACGTTGTCCACGAACCCGATGGCCTGCACGTACGACTCAATGATGTGCACCTTCTGCAGCGGCGTGACGATCAACAGCTGCAGCCCCAGCTTGGCGAACAGCTCAAGCGCGTACCTCGTCGACGCATCCGAACCGCGCCCGAAGGCTTCGTCAATGACGGCGAACTGGAACGCCTTCGACTTGTCGGCGCCCCATTCGAGGCCGAACTGGTACGCCAGCGATGCCGCCAGAATGGTGTACGCGAGCTTCTCCTTCTGGCCACCCGATTTCCCGTCGGAATCCGAATAGTGCTCCCGCTCACGATCATCGTCGGTATATCGCTCGGAGGCGGAGAACACGAACCAGTTGCGCACGTCCGTCACCCGACGAGTCCACGTGCGGTCGGCGTCGGCATGCCCCTCACGTCCGCGGAACCGCTCGATGATGCGCCGCACGTCGCGGAACCGCTGCTCAGAGTAGGTGTCGTCTTCCTGTGCGAGCGCGTCGTCGGTGAGATTGCGCAGGTCAGACCGGAACTCCATTACCTCTTGATGCGTGGTGGGTTCCTTGTCGAGCCGCAGATAGGTGCCCTCGCCGTAAGGCACGGCGCCGAGCGCCTCGTTGATTTTCGCGATCCGATCGGTGATCGCGCTGGCCTGTCGCTGCAGCCAGTTGTTGAAGCCAGCAAGCTCCTGAATGGTGTGCTGGTTGAGCAGTTCCTTGAACTCGCCTTCGAAGCGCGGCAAGTCATCTTCTGCGAGGTTGCGCCGCAGCACGAGGAAATCACTCCTCGCTTCGACGCTCGGGTCCATGTCAGAACGCAATTCGGGCCACCGTCCGAGCATCGAGTGCATCGCAGAGATGAGCTGCGCGGCGTGACCGCTGAGCTCCTTCGAGCGCGCGTGAATTGCGGCGTGCAGCTCGTTACTGAGCTCACCGGCGATCCCGTCACACGCTTCCGACGATGTCGCCCGCCGCTTCCCGACCCTCGACTCGAGCGACGGATATGCCGCGCGAGCGGAGGCGAGCTGCGCCTCGTCGAAAGCGGATAGCTGCTGCTCATCCTGCTGTTTCTGCGCCGTAGCTCTGGCGACGACGTCCCTCGCCATCGCAAGCTTGCCGGCCACACGGTGGCTCTCGGCGCTGAGGCTCTCGCGCTGTTTCTCGACGCGATCGATCGCTGCTTGCAGCTCAGCCAGCTGATCTGAACTCTCACGGAGCCGACGATGATCCTCGCGGTACTGGTTTGCGCGGCGCGTGGCCTCGTCGTGGTCTAGCTCCTCCCACTGCGTGAACTGGGCGAGTACGCGCCACGCCCGGGCCTGCTGCTCCAAGGCATCTTGCCTTGCCAGAAGCTCATTGGCGGCGGCATCGTCGTCGACGGCGGCCGCCCGTGCCGCGTCGAGGTCGGCACTGAGTGCGGCGACCTTGGCTTCGTTGACCCAACCGAGCACGAAGCGACGGGGATCGTCGACCCGGTGGCGATCATCCTTCTCGTGCCGTGCCCCCGAACGCACCTGACCCTCACGCGTCACGGCCCGCTGGTGCTCCGCGGAACGGAACTCGTCGAGTGTGAGGGCACGGTGGTGGTTGGCGCGGCGCAGCAGCTCGTTGCGCAGATACTCCTCGAATGGGCCTGGGCGCAGCGTCACCACCTCGGCGAGCATGCCGTGGGTCTCGTCACGCAGCGGCACGATGCGGTCTGTCACTTTCTCGTAGACGAGCCGTCCACCCAGGCGACGCCCCTCGCCGTCGACGAATCCGAGCTTGTGCGTATTGACCCACTGCGATACCGCTGCGTAGTGCTTGACGGGTACGAGCATCGAGAGCGCGAACCCGCGCAGTACCCGTTCGGCAGCTCCGCGCCACTCGGTGTGCTCGGGAGCGACGTCCATCAGCTCGCCTGCGAACGGTATGTCGGCGGGTGTGAGCCCCAGCTCCTGACACAACCATGCGCGCAGCTGCACCTGCTCGGCGGGGAGGTTGCTTTCCCGGGTGCGGAGGTTATCCAACTCGGCCTCGATGGTGGCTGCGCGCTTGGCCGCATCGCGTGCGTCGGCAATCTTCTCTGCTGTCTCGTGGCTGAGTGCGCGTTTGGTGCTATCCAGTTCAGCTGCCTGAGCGGCCGCCATCGCCGTGAGACGGAGGAAGTCGTCGGCGCTCGTGACCGGCGAGGACTCGGTGGCCGCGACGGCGTCGTCGAAGCTCTTGCGCCGTTCAGCGCGACGGTCTGCCTCGACGCGAGCCTCCCGTTCGAGGCGCTCCAGCTCTGCGAGACGGTCGCCGCCGGCTTGAGCGCGCTGGGTAATCAGCTCCGTGCGTTCGTCGTCGAGGCTTGTCAGGCGCGCATCCAGCTCGCCTGCCTGCCGCTCGAGCTGCCCGACGCGCGTCTCGCCGTCGGTGATCTCCTGTGCCAGAAGCCCGAGGCGCAGCTCGAGGATGAACGGCCCGACCGAATCCCGCTCGACCTCCAGCGCGGTGCGGGTGGCGAGGGTGTCGTCGTAGCTCTTCGCGGAGCGGGCGATCGGTTCGAGCGCGTCGAGCTGTTCTCGGGCGCGAACGACGGCGTCGTAGGCCTGGGTGAGGTCGTCGAAGTGCCCGATGATGGCCTGGACGCGCTCGTCGGCAGGCGATGGCTCGAGCATGTGCTCGCGCACGAACTCGTTCAAATTGCCCACAGACTTCATGGAGACTGTCTGATGGAACAGCTCCATCGCCTGCTCCGACGGGATTCCCAGCAACCGACGCATGGAGGCGCCGTACTTCGGGAACTCGTCGAAGATGGAAACGCCCTTGCCGCGTAGACGTTTGCGGAGGTCTCGGAGGTCAGAGCCGAAATCGCTGAAGTCTTCCGCGATCGACAGCTCGCCGCTGTGGGTGACGAAGAACCGATACGGCTGGCCCGTCGACTCGCGCTGCTGGAACACCTGCGCAATGGTGACGCGTTCGTCGTAGCCGGAGTTGATGAACACCGCCAACAGCACGGAATACGACGAGCGCCCCTCGCGCAGGCCGCGGGTGCGGGAGCGGTGCGCGTCGTCGCCGCGTTCGGAGCGGTAGTGACCTTCGACGTAACTGCGCAGCGTGCGCTCGCGAACCTCGGCGCCCGCCGCCTTGTTATATGCGATCTTCTGGGCGGGCATGAACAGCGTGGTGATGCCGTCGACGATCGTCGATTTGCCCGAGCCGATATCTCCGGTGAGGAGCGATGTTTCGCAGCCAGGGACGAAGCGCCAGATCTTTTCGTGGAAGGTGCCCCAGTTGAGCACCTCGAGGTGGTGGAGGCGGTAGCCAGGAGCGTTTGCGTCGGGGATTTCGAGCGCGGAGAACAGCGCGTCAGTCATGAATATCACCCGTTTCTGCACGGCTGCCGGTGGCGTACTCGCGCAACTGCGCCTCGAATCCGTGCATCGTCTGCGCATCGACGTACGCCTTCAATATTCGACGCACTTCCCACTCGTTGCGCGACCCCCGCAGCAACTTCAGAAAGCCCAGTTCCTCGACCTTCTTGATGGTCGTTTCGGCCTGGTCGACGATGCGTGCCTCGTTGCTCGTGTCGCGCTGGAATAGCCGCAGCATCTCAACGATCTGTTCCGTGGTGAGCACCAGTTTGCCCTCGTCCCCGGTGGTTTCGAACTCCATGAGACGCCCCCGCAACAGCACCAGCAGCAGACTGACGTTGTAGGTGAGGCTTCGACGTCGCACCAGACGTGGCAGCGGCTCCTCACCCTCCGGAGTTTCGCGGGTGCGTAGATAGGCGTAGCCTTCGACATCGGCGATGACCACGTCGATGCCGATCGTGGCGAAGTGGTCGCGAATCGCGCCCAGCTCTGCTTTGAGCGCGGCCCAACTCTGCTCGTCGGATTCACGGTAGACCACCCCTTGCATGAGGCGGATGATTGCCGTGGCCGTATCGTGTTCGCTCATCGACGCCTCACTTCCGTGCTGGGCATGGTGATGGTGCGAGCCTGACCGTCGGGGCCGGTGTAGTCGACGCGGGCTTCCTCGTCTCGAAACTCGAGCTCGAACGCGTCATCGTCGAGCGCGAGGTAGGCGACGAGTTCCGCAGCCCCCTGCTCCAAGGGGGCTTGCTGCAGGATCTCTTCCAGGAGGGCAGACGAACCCCTGGGCAGCGCGTCGCGCAGGTTGGTGATGAGCCTTGCGGGGTCGACGTAGTGCTGCTCGAACAACGCCTCGTCGTCGGGCAATTCGTCGCCGACGACGACCCGGCTGTCGACGGCTGCCTCGGCCGGCGGGTGGTAGAGGGGGCGCTCGAACGGCAATGTGATGTCGAGGCCTGGGACATCGAGCTCCATGCCCAGGGGAGGGGGATCGTCGCGGACCTCCAGGGCGAGCTGCTGGATGCTGCGGGTCAGCTCCAGTACACGGCGATTCTCGAACCAGACGCGGTCGTCGAGGAAACGGCGCAGCTGTTCGGAGATCTGCCGTACCGTGCGCTGGGTGCGTTCGGCGGCCTCGGCCCAGTCGTGGTGCACAGTGAACACTCGCGAATCGGCGGGGACATCGTCGAGCTCTTGCAGGCGTTCGAGCAACGACGACAGCTCCTCTTGCCGGCGTGAGGAGAGGAGGAACTCGTAGAAGGCGTTGAAACTTCGGCCCTGGTCGGAGCTGTCGATGTCGTGACGGCCGCGAGTGAGGTCGTCGAGCAATTCACCCTTCGACCCCCGCCACTGCGCAATGCGTTCGCGAGTAGAGCGGTCGAGTGCGCGGAAGTTCTCGTCGACCTGCCGGAAATCTGCGAGGAGCTCGCGCGACGTCGTGGCGAGCTGCTGGTATCGCTCACGCACGCCGGTGGCATCCATGACTGTGATGTCGCCAGCCTTCACGCGGGCGATCTCCGCATCGATCTCATCGCGACGGCGGGTGAGCTCGCGGATACGTTCGTCGGGGCGTTCTTCGGTGCCGTGCACGATTTGGCGCAGCAGATCAACGACGGTCTGGAGGCGCGATTGGGTGCCGACGAACTGCTGATCCTGCAGGGACGCGAGGAAGGAGTATGCCTTTTCGAACGCCGGGGTGATCTCGTAGTGGAGCTCGTCGCTGCCGAGAGGATAGAAGCGACGGAGGTAACCGGCGTCCTCGCTTGCCCAGTCGTCCAGATAGTCTCGTGGCTCCTTCGGGTAGCGCGGGTTGCCGTCGGCGTCAGCGCCCGTGCGCCGTAGCTCATAGAGGACGTCATCCAAAGCGGCGACGAGTTCCGCCGCCGGGGATGCGCCACGGTTGGCCTCGACGAAGTACTCACCGAGGAACGACAGGATCAAGGGCGCGTTGCCGGCGCGCAAGATGCGCCATGCGACGTGCCGCTCGCGCAGCGCTGCAACGTAGTCGTGATCCATGGCGCCAGAGTAACGGACAGCTCTGACAAAAGTCTGTGTGGCCGGATGCGTGGAGCATTGGGGGAAGCCACTGTGAGCGGCGACAGTACCGCAGAATAACCTTGCGTAAGGAATCCCATACCCAAGGTTGTGCCCGTATCCTTGGGTATGGAGTTGTATACCCAAGGTTGGAGGGACGAATGACGACTAACTGGCCGACGGTTCGTCGGGAGGAACGGCGCTGGAGTGATGGAAGCCGATACCTCGCGTCGACGGTAGCCCCGATCGACCGCAGCACGGCCCACACTGGCGTCAGCGTCGAGGCGTTGCTTGACGCGGCGGACGCCGAGCGCGCGATCGTCGCGTTCGATGCAGACTGGGGGAGGCGCTTCGGGGGCATGGAATTGGGCGCAATTCAGGGAGTATTGCTCCGCAGCGAGGCGAGTAGTTCGTCGCAGATCGAGCATCTCACGGTCGGTGCGGCGCAGCTGTCCGTCGCCGTCCTGGGAGCATCCCGCAAGCTGAATGCCAATCTCGTGGCCGACAACGTCGCAGCGATGCGTACCGTCGCTGACTTCGCCGAACACCTCGATCTTGCGACGTTGGAACGACTGCACAGTGCGCTCATGGCTCACAGCGATCTATCCTCGGGACTACGTCGCGAGCTGGTGTGGATCGGGACTTCATCGCTGAGTCCTGCCGGTGCGGACCACGTCGGGGTTGAACCTGATGAGGTCGAACCGCTTGTGGAGGACCTGCTCGCTTTCGCCAAGGAGTCGACTCCATCGCCCCTCGCGCAGGCTGCGCTGGCCCATGCCCAGTTCGAGACCATCCACCCGTTCGCCGACGGTAATGGTCGTGTTGGGCGGGCGCTGATCCATGCCATTGTGCACCGGACAGGCTTGGTGCAGCACTTAACCGTGCCTCTGTCTGCTGGGCTCCTCGCCGACACCGACCGGTATCTAGACGCCTTGCGCCGCTTCCAATCGGGCGAGTTGGATCCCATCGTTCGCTGCCTTGCCGAGGCCGCCCGTCGGGGAGCGGACCAGGGACGACGACTGCTCGAGGAACTCGCGAACGTGCAGACTCGACTGCACGATCAGTACCGGGGGCGGTCAGGATCGACGGCGGTACGGCTCCTCGACACGCTGCTTGGCCAGCCGGCGGTCGACGTCCGTTACGTTGCGAGCACTTTGGACGTCTCCGACGAGGCAGCTCGCACGGCAATCCGGGCGCTGGAGGACGCCGGGGTGCTGTCGAAGATTTCGACGGGTAGCCGCAACCGGGTGTGGGTAGCCCGGGCCGTAACCGACGCATTCGACCGCGTCGCAACTGCGGCGCCCCGTCGACGGGAATGGTAATCCGACGCTGTGCCGGTGTGGTCCGTGGCGGGGTTATCGGAGGGGTATGCCCTTCCTGCCGGAGAACTTCAAAATCCGTACGCAGTTTGACTGAACCCCTCTAAATCAGGCCCTTAGTCTCATCTGCGTACGGATTTTGAAGTTTCGCATCCGGCGCCGGCGCGCAACCGGCGTCAGTCGTCGAAGGTGGAGGTGTCGATGACGTAGCGGTAGCGGACCTGGGAGCCCACCACCTTGTCCCAGGCGTCGTCGATGTCTTCACCGCCGATGATCTCAACCCACGGGGCGACGTTGTGCTCAGCGCAGAAGTCGAGCACCTCTTGCGTTTCGGGGATGCCGCCGATGTTGGAGCCTGTCAGCACCTTGTTGCCGCCAATGAGTCGCTTCACGTGCAGCTCAGCGGGATGCTCGGGCATGCCGACGTCGACGAGCACGCCGCGGTTCTTCAACAGCGACAGCAGTAGGTTGAGGTCGAGCCCGTCGGACACCGTCGTGATGATGATGTCGAAGGTCTTCCTGAGCGTCTTCATCGCCTCCGGATCGGACGATGCGACGTAGTCCGTCGCGCCCATCTTCATGGCATCGTCGCGCTTCGACAGGGTGCGGCCGATGCCGGTCACCTCGGCGCCCAGCGCGGCAGCGATCTGCACCGCCATGTGCCCAAGCCCGCCGACGCCAATCACTGCCACCTTCTTGCCCGGCCCGGCGCCCCAACGCTTCAGCGGCGAGTACGTCGTGATGCCAGCGCACAGGATGGGCGCTGCCTTCTCTAGCGGGATTTCGTCGGGAATGCGCAGCACATAATCTTGCTCGACGGTGATGCCGCGCGAGTAGCCGCCCGCGGTGGGTAGCCCGTCGCGACCAATAGAGTTGTACGTACCGACGGTCTCCCCGCGCAGGCAGAAATTCTCCCAGCCGGAGCGACACTCGTCGCACTCGCCGCAGGAGTCGACGAAGCAGCCGACGCCGACGCGGTCGCCCACCTTGAACTTCGTCACGTCGCTGCCCACCTTGGTGACGATGCCGGCGATTTCGTGGCCGGGCACCAGCGGGTATAGGCACTTGCCCCATTCGCCGCGTCCGGTGTGGATGTCTGAGTGGCAGATGCCGGCGAACTTCACGTCGAAGAACACTTCCGTTGGCCCGGGTTCGCGTCGGGTGATGGTGGTCTTGGTGAAGCGGCCGTCGGCCGAATCGATCTGATACGCAGAAACTTCCATGGTCACTCCTCAAAAGACACTTCCCTCACCAGACTAGGGGGTAGTGAGACGTCGACAGAACTTCATAATCCGTACGCAGATGAGACTACGGGCCCGATTTTGGGGAGTTTGGTCAAACTGCGTACGGATTATGAAGTTTTTCTGTCGGTGCGTCTCGATACGGGCCTTCGGCCCTACTCGACGGTCGGAGGAGGGCGGCCTACTCGACGGCCAGAAGACACGATGGTTGAGCAGCCCGCGTAGCGGGCGTATCGAAACCGAGACACGTCTCGATACAGGCCTTCGGCCTTACTCGACGATCTGGTGAGGGCAGTACAGCAATCTGGCACGGCAGCTTGACGACCGCCTAGAGTCAGTCATTCTTGCCGCGCACCCCGGCGCGCAGGCGCTCGCGGTGCAGCGCTGCCACGGCCTCCAGCGGAATACCCGCGGGGCACACCTTCACGCACTCGCCGTACGTGGAGCACGGCCCGAACTCGGCGTCGACGGCGTCGCCGACGCTGCGTGCACGTCGCCCTCGCTCCTCCTTGCCCTGCGGGACGAGCGCCAGGTGCGCGAGTTTCGCGCCCGCGAACAGATGCGCCGCCCCGTTCGGGCACGCGGCCACGCACGCGCCGCAACCGATGCAAGCGGCGAAGTCAAGCGCCAGTTCGGCATCTCCGTGCCCAACCCGCACGGCGTCGGCATCGGGTGCGGTGCCGGCTGCGACGTCGACGGTCCCTCCCGCGCGGATCACCCGATCGAGCGCCGATCGGTCCACCACCAGATCCCGTACGACGGGGAACGCGCCGCTCCGCAGTGGCTCAACCCGCAGCTTCCGGATGCCGCCGAAGGCACGCAGATGCTGGCGGCACGACGGCGTATTCGGCACGGGCCCGTGCGGCACGTCGTTCACGGTCACGCCGCACGCGCCGCACACGCCCTCGCGGCAGTCAGACTCAAATTGGATGGGCTCCTTGCCCTCGTCGAACAGCTGATCGTTGAGGCGGTCCAGCAACTCCAGCAGGCTCATCTCGGGCGTCGCATCCTCGACGACGTGCGTCTCGAACCGCCCCTTCGTCTTGGGGGAGTCCTGCCGCCAGATTTCCAGTTCTACTCTCACTTGTAGTTCCTCTGCTGTAGCGGCACCAATGCGAAGCTGAGCGGCTCGTCGTGGCAGACGTGCGTGCCGTCGGGGCGCGTCTCCCACGCCGACACGTTGCACCAGCGGGAGTCGTCGCGCTTAGCCTCACCATCGTCGGTGGCGTATTCCTCGCGGAAGTGCGCTCCGCATGACTCGGTGCGGTGCAGTGCGTCGACGATCATCAGCTCGGCGAGTTCCAAGAAGTCAGCCACGCGCCCGGCCTTTTCGAGCTCCTGGTTGAGGGTGCTCGACGATCCGGCGACGCGCACGTCGGCCCAGAACTCGTCGCGCAGCTCCCGTACCTTCGTGAGCCCCTCCTGCAGCGACGCCTTCGACCGCGACACCCCGCAGTGCGTGTACAGGATGTCGCCCAGCCGACGGTGGAACGTCGCCGGGCGCGTGTGCCCGTCGTTGGACATGAGCCGGTGCGTGCGCTCCCGCACCGCGTTGACCGTTGTCGCGACGGCATCGTCGCCAAGTTCCAGCTTGGGCTTGCCGACGAGATCCGCCAGGTAGTTGGGCACGGCCAGCGGGAGGGTGAACCAGCCGTCGACGCATGCGCTGAGCAGGGAGTTCGCGCCCAGCCGGTTGGCGCCGTGGTAGTTGTTGCCCGCCTCGCCGCCGACGAACAGGCCGGGGATGGAGGTCATCTGGTTGTAGTCGGTCCATAGCCCGCCCATGGTGAAGTGCGCGCCCGGCGCGATGCGCATGGGTTCGACGTACGGGTCCTCGCCCGTCGCGTCGTGGTACATGTCGAACAGGTTGCCGTAGCGCTCCGCGATGACGTCCTTGCCCAGCCGCGCGATGGCGTCGGAGAAGTCCAGGTACACGGAGTTCTTCAGCGGCCCGACCCCGCGCCCGGCCTTGATCTCCGTGCGGGCGGCACGCGACGCGATATCGCGCGGCGTGAGGTTGCCGTACGCCGGGTAGCGGCGCTCGAGGTAGTAGTCGCGCTCGGCTTCGGGGATGTCGGCGGGGCGGCGATCGTCGCCCGGTTTCTTCGGCACCCAGATGCGCCCGTCGTTGCGCAGCGACTCACTCATCAGCGTCGTCTTCGACTGCCAATGCGAGCTCACCGGCAGCGCCGTCGGATGGAACTGCACGAACGCCGGGCTCGCAAAGTACGCGCCCCGACGGTGCGCGCGCCAGGTGGCCGTGGCGTTGGAGTTCATCGCGAGCGTCGAGTGGAAGTACACCGAGCCGTACCCGCCGGTGCACAGCACGACGGCGTGGCCGGTCCACGCTTCGATCTCGCCCGTGACGAGGTTGCGCGTGACGATGCCCTGCGCGCGGCCGTCGTCGACGATGAGGTCCAGCATCTCGGTGCGCGTGTGCAGTCGCACGGTGCCGCGCTCCACCTGCCGCAGCAGCGCCTGCGCGCCGGCGATCTGCAGCTGCTGGCCGGTCTGCCCGCGCGTGTAATAGGTGCGCGAGACCTGCACGCCGCCGAAGCTGCGCGTGGCGAGCTGCCCGCCGTACTCACGCGCGAAGGGCGCGCCGATGGCCTGCATGTGGTCGATCACGCGCACAGATTCCGTAGCCAGACGCACGACGTCGGCCTCGCGCCCACGGAAGTCGCCGCCCTTGACGGTGTCGGTTACGAACCGCGCGATGGAGTCGCCGTCGACCTTCCTCGCGCGGGCTGCGTTGATGCCGCCTTGGGCCGCGACGGAGTGCGCGCGACGTGGCGCGTCGTGAAAGGTGAAGCACTCGACGTTGTACCCGAGCTCGCCGAGCGCTGCGGCGACACCCGATCCGGCGAGCCCGGTACCGACGACGATCACCGTCATCTTCTTCCGGTTTGCTGGGTTGACAAGCTTGTACTCCGCCTGGCGACGATCCCACGCCGTCATCGGGTCGCCCGGCGGCACGTGTGCGTCGAGGCGGCCCCGGGAGCTCGCGGCTGGCGCGGACGCGAGGGGGCGCCCACTTCGTCGGGAACACGGAAATCGGAGTTTCATGCGATCACCCCTGTGAGTACCAGCAGAGGAATGGTGGCGTTACCGAGGATGATGGCCAGCGCGAGCAAGCCGCCGAGCACCACCCAGAACGTGCGGAAGCGGCGGCCGGTGACGCCCACGTCTTGCAAGATGGTGCGCCAGCCGTGCTCGACGTGGAGCGCGATGATGAGCATGCACACGCTGTAGAAGATGGCCATCCACGGGCGCTGGAAGCTCGCGACGAGGTTCTCGTACGCGTAGAACTTGTTGCCGTCGGGGGGAGTGAAGGTGCTGGAATGCAGTGCGGCGCCGATGGTGAGGTCCAGCAAATGCACCACGATGAACACCAGGATGACGGCGCCGCCGGGCAGCATCGTGCGCGCGCTCGTCGCCATGAGCCCAGGCATACGCTTGCGACGGTGGCTGCCCCTCGCGCGACGACCTCGCGCCCAGATGGTGATGGCCGCCCAGACATGCAGCACGAGCGCGACGAGCAACGTCACCCGGAACGCCCACAGCACGCCTTCCTTGGGGATGAGCGGGTAGCCGACCTCACGCAGCCACGCCGCGTAGGCGTTGAACGATTCGGGGCCGGCGTACACCTTGAGGTTGCCCATCATGTGCACGACGACGAACGCCACGAACACGAAACCGGTGACGGCCATAACCTGCTTCAGCACGAAGGACGACGGAGTCCTCCGTGCTACCGGGGCGGGCGCTGACTCGGACATGTCCCGAGTATAGGTAGGAGCGATTTCGACGAGGCGGCCGGGGTGGGGGCTGGGGCCGCCGCGCAGCGGTCACTGGGCGACTGATTCGTCGTCGGGCCTACTCACCGGCGAGGTCGGAGACCCATTTGGCTTTCGTATCGGTGGGTTTTCCAGGGCGGGGCTCTTCGGCGCCTTGCTTCGGCACGGCGCAGTTGGGCTTCTCGCCGGGGGCGGGGCCGAACTCTTTGCCGTCGAAGACGTTGTCTTTGACGAACTCGTAGTAGCCGGAGAACTTGCCGGTGTCGTACGGGTTGTTCAGCGCGCACCGGCCGACGTAGTACCCGACGGCGTCGGCGAACGTTTCGGTGACCGACGATCCGGCGTACTTCGAGAATGTGCCCTGCGAGCGCTGCAGCTTCTGGAACTCGCGCCAATACGGGGGCTCGGAGCCGCGGTCGGAGTTCCACGCGTGGCCGAGCTCGTGAATGACGAGGCGCACGAGGCGGCCCTCGTCGTCGTTATCCAGTGCCGTCTTGAACTTCTGGAAGTCGAGGGTGACGTAGCCCGGCTTGGTGAGCGACCAGTCGCCCCACGCCCAGCTTCGGGTGTTCGCTGCGCTGATGCCGACGTTGCCGCCGTTCTTTTCGAGCAGCGTGTCGACGTAGTCGGTGCAGGCCACGCCATCGAGGGTCTCCCACAGGATTTTGATCGACGCTCGATGCTCATTCGACCAGTAGTCGCCCGTCAGCTTGAGGTGGAAGTTCTCTTCCATTTGCTCGCGGATCGACGAGATCGACGCGTCGGCCGGCCACGGGTGCTGCGCGGCGCAGGGGGTGGGGATGCCAGCGACCGGCGGTGCCGGTTTCGGTGCGACGGGGAGCGCGGACGCCTGCGTGAGGCCCAAGGCGGCAATCAACGCTGTGGCTGCAGCAGCAATGCCGAGCAGAAACTTACGCACCAGGCTCCCTTCATCGTCGATTCAACAAGGCCACCTGAAAAAATCTCAGGAAGCACGAGGACAACAGTACAGATACTGCCACCCAGATGAAAGCGCGGGTGCCATATCTGTGGATAACGTGGTGCCCGCTCCACACTGCCCGCCCGGCAGGCACCTGTAACCTGTGCGGCGGGGGGGAGGGTGGGGTGGCCCCGGGCCGGCACCGGAGCCACCCCCGAGCCAAGCCCCGACGGGGTCCGCGCCGGGTCGATTGGTGAACCGGCCGCCCGCGAAGCGGCCCACGCGACTACCCTTGCGGCCATGAGCGAATTCGTCCTGCACCGCACCATGTCTCCGACGAGCGAACAGCGCCGCGCGGAGATTCTTGCCAACCCAGTGTTCGGCCACTTCTTCGTCGACCACCAGCTGCTCGCGGAGTACGTGCCGGAGCGCGGCTGGACGAACCAGCGCATCGAAGCCATGGGCACCTGGCAGATGCACCCCGCCGCCGCCGTCCTCCACTACGGCCAGGAGATCTTCGAGGGGCTGAAGGCCTACCGCCACGCCGACGGCTCCGTTTGGCTGTTCCGCCCCGACGCGAACGCCGCCCGATTCGCCCGCTCCGCCAAACGCCTGGGTATGCCCGTCTTCCCGGAGCAGGACTTCGTCGACGGCATCCGCCAGCTCGTCGAACTCGAACGGGACTGGGTGCCAGACCCCGCCGGCGAGCAGGCCCTCTACATCCGTCCATTCATGGTGGCCTCCGAACCCTACCTGGGTGTGCGACCCGCCTCTGGCTACACCTTCTGCGTGCTGGCCTCCCCCGTCGGCGCGTACTACGACGAACCCGTCACCCTCTGGCTCACCCCCAACTACACCCGCGCCGCCCCCGGTGGTACCGGCGCCGCGAAGTGCGGCGGCAACTACGCCGCGTCGCTGGAAGCCGCCATGGAGGCCGAAGAACACGGGTGCGGCCAGGTGCTGTGGACCGACGGCGCCGAGCGCAAGTACATCGAGGAATGCGGCACCATGAACTTCATGTTCATCACCGCCGACGGCACCCTCGTGACGCCGGAACTCACCGGCTCCATCCTCCCCGGCATCACCCGCGACTCCATCCTCCAGCTCGCCCCACGCCACGGCCTCACCCCGGTTGAGCGGCGAGTCACCGTCGAGGAACTCTTCGACGGTGTGCGCTCCGGCGAGATTGTCGAGGCCTTCGCATGTGGGACGGCCGCCGTGGTGACGCCCATCGTCGGCTTCAAGGCCCCGGGCGACGTGCACCACGTGGTGGCCGACGGCACTCCCGGCGCCAAGACCGCCGAGATTCGTGCGGCGCTGGTGGACATTCAGTACGGTCGTGCTGAAGACCCATTCGGGTGGACGCAGCGCGTCGCCTGAGCCACCTGATCCCGACGAGCCCCGCCCGAGGACGGAGCACGGATGAGTAATCAGTATCACCGGGGGCCGACGGGCCACACCGACCCGCAGCCCGGACCGCCGCGGATGTTGCAGCCTGGCACGGGCCGATCGAAGACAGCGCCGGCCTCCCTCCTGCGAATCTTGGGCATCCTGGCGCTTGTCACAGGCGTGGCGCTCCTCTCCTTCGGGGTGGTCTGGTTGGTGGGTTACCTCACCGACGACATGCATTCACAGCGTTTCTCCGGCTCGGTGAGCGTCGTGCTGGCGGGTGGGGAGGAACGCACCGTGTGGGTGGAAGGGCTGCCCTCCGACAACGACGACGAGTACCCGCCGGTGGACACGTGCCGAGTACTCGGACCGGACGAGCAACCCGTGACGCTCTCAGCGCAGCCCCGCTCGAAGATGACCAACAACGGCGTGACCTCACGCACTGTCGGCACCTTCCAAGCTGGGCCCGCTGGTGGCGAATACACCGTCGAGTGTGATGGACACAAGGGCAGACTCACCGATCCACCAGACATCGCGGGACTGGCCAAGTTGGCCTTCTCCATCGTCGGAGG
This sequence comes from Tessaracoccus timonensis, assembly GCF_900343145.1. Taxonomy (NCBI): domain Bacteria; kingdom Bacillati; phylum Actinomycetota; class Actinomycetes; order Propionibacteriales; family Propionibacteriaceae; genus Tessaracoccus; species Tessaracoccus timonensis. The sequence goes on along the minus strand of NZ_LT996886.1, from coordinate 1,030,430 downwards.
ATTCCTGCTGATCCTCTGGAGCGTGTTCCTGTTCTTGCGTGGAAGGAGACGCTCTCGCTGACGAGGCCAATCAGGGATTGCGCGACTGAGCGCACGCCAGATGCATATTTTGGCCGTGTAAGGCCCGTTTTCGGCATCTGGCGTGCGCTCAGTCGCGCAAACGCGAGATGCCCTGACCCGCTCGCATGCGACAGTGGTACGCGCAAGGAGGGAACGCATGAACAATCCGAACAACCCCCAATGGTCTGGGCAGCCGCCGCACGAATCGGTCAAGCTCAAGAAACCAGGCACGGGTTTCATGATCTTCGGCAGCGTGCTGATCGTGGTGGCGCTCATCCTCAGCGTCGGGGGGTTCGTGGGTGGCCTCAGCTTCGCGATCCCCAAATCCGACGAGGTGCAGCGAGTGGATGGCTCCCTCAAGGTGCAGCTGGCCGAAGGTGAAGAACGAACGGTGTGGAGACCGGAAGGATCGAACGTAGCGTGCCGTGTGCTGGATGCATCGGGCGAACCCGTGGACATGAGATTGAACGGTTCCCTGAACTTTACGAACAGCCAAGGCTCGTTCGTGTCCATCGGCAAATTTGCCGGCAAGGGCGAATACACCGTCGAGTGCGAACACGGCGTCGGCGCAGTGTCCCCGCCACTTGGCCTGACAGCCCTGTTTGGTGGAATCGGCGCCTTCCTCCTCGGCCTGTTCGTCGGCTTCGCTGGTTTCGTAGTGCTCATTATCGGGCTGGTGGTTCGTGCCACCCGACGACGTTAACCCCCGCTGAACCCACTATCCGCGCTACTGCGCGGCGAACGCGTCTTTCATCTCCTCGGGCCCCCAGGCGAGCACCTGCACGCCCGCGTCGGCCTCGAGACGCAAGGCCATGCCCCGCCCCACCCAGACAGTGACCTTGCCGGAGTGGGCATATCGCTCGTAGCCCGCCTTATCAGCACTTCTCTCGACGGCGCTCCTCACGGCCGCGGGGTCGTCGTCGGTCATCACGAGCATTGCTTCCGTGCTCGCGGTGACGCGCGCGTCGGCCGGCACCCGGACGCCCTCGGGCACGAGCACCGACTGGGTACCGACGGTGATGGTGTCGAGCTCGATCTCGGAGGCGAAGTCTTCATTCCACGCCCGAGACGGGTGGGGTAGCGACGCCTGAGGATGCGACGGGGCAGAGCTCACCGTCGCGGTGGGCGCACCGCACGCGACGAGCGCCGCGCAGCAGCACCCCGCGAAGATCGGACGCACCAGTCGCATCATGCAGCCAGTGTAGGCAGCCGCCGAAGGGGCCCCTGAGCAGGCCGACTCCCCGCAGCGTCAGGGCAGCGAACCGCTACAGCTCCAGCCCGGCGAACAGGTCGTCGTGCGGAATATCCGACGGTGGGAAAGGCACGCCGGACGCGTAGACGTACGCCTCTCCGGCGCCATCCAGCTGATTCACCATGCCGTGGAAGCGCCAGAACACGTCGTCCATATTCACCTGGCTCGGGTGCGAGCCGAGCGCCTTGCGGGTGACGTCGTAGAACTCCCCGATGGGCACCACGCAGACGATGTCGCGCTCGGGCGGGCCGAACGAATCCGGGTAGCGCTCAACGCCGTCGAAGAGGTCGGGGAATTCCTTCTTGGCAAGCGGATACGCCTTCTTCCACATCATGGTGTTGTGGACGCTCCACACCATCCGCGACACCGTCCATGGCTCGCCCAGATCGGGGCGATGCGCCGCGGTGCCGGCCAGCGCGACGGCATACGTCGCGACGCGGTGGGCCTGGATGTGGTCCGGGTGACCGTAGCCACCGAAGGGGTTGTAGGTGGAGACCACCTGGGGCTTGCGATCTCGAATGATCTCGACGAGGAAGTTCGCTGCCTCGAGCAAGTCCGCATGCCAGAAGGCATTGCTCGGAGAGATGTCGGGCACGATGACGGCGCCGTCGGGGGAGCGGTCCATGCCGGTGTCGTGGTAGCGGCCGGCGCCGCCGAGGAACACCTGGTCGGTGAGCCCCATGTGCGTCATTGCCTGCCCGAGTTCAGCGATGCGGTGCTCGCCGAGCTCAGCCTCGGAGAGGTGCTCGAGTTCGGGTACCAAGATCTCGCCGCGCTCGCCCAACGTACAGGTCACCAGCGTGACCTGCGCGCCGGCGGCACAGTAGCGCGCGATCGTGGCGGAGGACTGGCTGGACTCGTCGTCGGGGTGCGCATGCACGAGAAGTAGGCGTCGATTCACGCATCGAATCATAGGCACGATCAGCCCACACCCTCCAACCTCGTTCAAGTATTTGAGAAGGTTCGACTCACACTATTGCCACGCGTGCGCCCTGGCTCGGCAAGGTTGAACGTTCGGTTACGAACGTCGCTGTGAGGGGCGCCTATCGGTGTGATGCGGCATTTTGAGGCAAGATGTTCAGTATGAACATAGTTCCTCTCGAACAGGATGCCTGGGCCGACGCCACCTGGCCGCTCGGCGCTCACCCCCACGCCGACGGGGTCACCTTCGCGGTGCACGCCCCCGACGCCACCCGCATCCTCCTCGCGATCTTCGACGCCGCGATCGGCGCCGACCCGCTCGCCACCTACGACCTCGCCAAGTGCAGCGACGGCGTGTGGCGCGGCAAGCTGCAGGGCCTCGACCTCGGCACCTTCTACGGGTTCCGCGCCTGGGGCCCGAACTGGCCGTCGGTGGATGCATGGACGCCCGGCACGGCGGAGGGATTCGTCGCCGATCTGGACGAGAAGGGCAACCGCTTCAACCCCAACAAGCTCCTGTTCGACCCGTACGCCCGCGAGATCACGCACTCGGTGTACGCCGACGAAATCGCTGACCTCGGTTACGACGACGGCATGTTCGGCACGGGTGCCGACGACTACCACGGTGCGCCTCGTCGGGAATGGGACACCGCGAAGTACGCGCCGAAGGGTGTCATCGTCGCGGAGCCTCCCGCGAAGAGCCGCAAGCCGCGCCTGCCGGAGGAGGACGCGCAGATTTACGAGGTGCAGGTGGAGCAGCTCTCCGGCCACGAATCGACGGGGCGCCTGCGCGAACTGCTCGCCGACCAGCCAGGTTTCGAGGACGTCGTCGACATCCCCGAGGAGTACCGCGGCACCTACAAGGGCGCGGGCATGATGGCCCCGTACCTCAAGGGTCTTGGCATCACGACGGTGGAGTTCCTGCCCATCCACGAGACGAATCACTCCGAATCGCGGCGCGAGGGCAAGTCGAATTCGTGGGGCTACATGACGCTCGGTTTCTTCGCGCCCAACCGCCGGTACTCGTCGGATCAGACCCCCGGCGGCCCCACGCGCGAGTTCCGCGAAATGGTGGACGCCTTCCACGAGCACGGCATCGAGGTGTACCTCGACGTGGTGTACAACCACACCGCCGAGGGCGGCAACTGGTCTGGGGATGTGAACACGACGGGGTTCACGTCGCTGGGCGGTTTCGCGTGCAGCGAGTACTACTCCATGACGAACGATCTGCGGCTCGTCGATGGCGCCACCGGCACGTCGAATCAGCTCAACTACTCGTCGCAATCCGCCATTGACTTGGTGCTGGACTCGCTGCAGTACTGGACGGTCGACATGCACGTCGACGGGTTCCGCTTCGATCTTGCGACGGTGCTCGGCCGCAAACCCGCCGACGCCGACCCGGAGGATTGGGGCGCCCAGAAGCGCTTCTTCACCGACCATCCGCTGCTCATGCAGATCGCCGACTTCGCGGAGCGCGAACAGATCGAAGTGATCGCCGAGGCGTGGGACCTGTGGGGCTACGAGGTGGGCAACTTCCCGCGCGGCTGGGGCGAATGGAACGGGCGCTACCGCGACGCCATCCGTCGCTTCACGAAGGGCGATGGCAACAACCGCGAGTTCCTCGAGATGATGAACGGCGACTACCACCACTTCCAAGACAACGGTGGCGCGCAGAAGACGGTGAACTTCATCACCGCCCACGACGGCTTCAACATGGCCGACCTCGTGAGCTACCAGGAGAAGCAAAACCACTGGGACTACCCCTTTGGCCCCTCCGATGGCGGCTCCGACAACAACCTTTCGTGGGATTCCGGCGGCTCGCACACGCTGCGCCGCCAGCGCCTGCGCAACCTGTGGACCATCCTGCTGTTCTCGCGCGGCGTGCCGATGGTGGTGGCCGGCGACGAATTCGGGCGCACCCAAAACGGCAACAACAACCCGTGGGCGCTGCATTCGCCGGCCATGTGGAACAACTACGCCATGATCCCGACGAACAAGCCCCAGCAGGTGCCGCTCGGCCATGGGTTCGACGTCGGCTACCACGACAACCTGGGCGAATTCCAGACCGAGGAGAACATCAACGGCCTCTTCCGGTTCTCGCAGTTCCTGCTGGGCGTGCGTAAGCGCCACCAGGCCCTGCGCCAGCGCAACTGGGGCAACTTCGAGGTGGACGACGGCGACGTCACCTACCTCTGGCGCTCACCCGACGGCGGGAAGCCCGAGGATTCCGCCCGCGCCGTCGCACTCGGCATCAACGCCCCGGAAGAAGACTTCTACGTGATGGTCAACATGGACAGCCACACCGTCGACTTCCAGGTGCCGAAGGCCCGCGACGGGTGGCAGTGGCGGCGGCTCATCGATACCTCGCTGCAGTACGAGCCGCAGTGGAACTTCTGGCAGGAAGGCACCGGCGACATCGTCGTCGGGGGTCAAGCGCTGCCGGCGTGGTCCGTCGCGGTGTGGCACGAGACGCAGAAGGACGCGCCAGGCACGCAGAGCTGAGGCAAGAGCCGTCTTCGCCGAAGGCGATTGGCCTTAGGGCGCGGCGGAGTCGTTGCCGGTGGTTTCGAGCCGTTCGATCCATTTGAAGACGAGGCGGCCAAATGGTGCTTGTTCTTCTTCTGGGATGCCTGGTTGGAGGTCGCCGTAGTGGAAGTCTGCGGTGAAGTCTTGGTCTTCGGGCCGGAAGCGTAGGATCATGCGGGTGGGGAGTTCGTCTGGTTGGGATTCGTCGTAGAGCCCGTACCAGCAGTCGAGTTGTTGGCGGTAGAGGCTTCGGATGGCGTCGTCGTCGTAGTCGAAACCGTCGAGTACTTTGTGTAGGTCGTGTACGAGGTAGGGTTTGCCGTTGATGCGGTAGATGGTGGCCGGCGCGACTGATTTGGTGCCGTTGGATTCGATGTGGAGCCATAGCATCTCGACTTGTGGTGAGTTGTTGGCGTAGTCGTAGGCGTCCCAGATGAAGTGGGGCGCGTATTTTTCGAAGGCGTCTTGGAAACTCATGGTTGGTGGGTTAGGGGGCGGCGGAGTCGTTGCCGGTGGCTTCGAGCCGTTCGACCCACTTCTTTATGATGACGCGTGGTGCGGATTTCTCTTCTTCTGGGATGCCTGGTTGGAGGTCGCCGTAGTAGAAGTCTGCGGTGAAGTCTTGATCTTCGGGCCGGAACCGTAGGATCATGCGGTCAGGGACCTGGTCTGGTTGGGACTCGTCGTAGAGCCCGAACCAACAGTCGATTTGCTGGCGGTAGAAGGATCGCATCTGCTCATCGTCGTACTTGAAATCGTCTAGTGCTTCGTCGAGGTCATGGGCGAGGTAGAGTTTGCCGTTGATGCGATAGATAGTAGCTGTAGTGGCGGATTTGGTGCCGTTGGATTCGATGTGGAGCCAGAGCATCTCGATTTGGGGTGAGTTGTTGGCGTAGTCGTATGCGTCCCAGACGAAGTGGGGCGCGTATTCTTCGAAGGCATCTTGGAAACTCATGGTGTGGTTGGTGGGTTAGGGGGCGACGGAGTCGTTGCCGGTGGCTTCGAGCCGTTCGATCCACTTTGTGGAGATCCCGTCGGGTCCCAACCGCTCTTCTTCTGGGATGCCTGGTTGGAGGTCGCCGTAGTGGAAGTCTGCGGTGAAGTCTTGGTCTTCGGGCCGGAAGCGTAGGATCATGCGGGTGGGGAGCTCATCTGGTTGGGATTCGTCGTAGAGCCCCTCCCAGCAGTCGAATTGCTGGTCATAGAGGCTTCGGAGGGTGTCTTCGTCGTAGTCGAAGTTGTCGAGTATTTCGTCGATTTTGTGGGTTTCGTAGAGTTTGCCGTTGATGCGGTAGATGGTGGTAATGGTGACTGATTTGGTGCCGTTGGATTCGATGTGGAGCCAGAGCATCTCGATTTGTGGTGAGTTGTTGGCGTAGTCGTAGGCGTCCCAGACGAAGTGGGGAGCGTATTCTTCGAAGGCGTCTTGGAAACTCATGGTGTGGTTGGTGGGTTAGGGTGCGGCGGAGTCGTTGCCGGTGGCTTCGAGCCGTTCGATCCACTTCATGATGATCTCGCGTGGTGCGGATTTCTCTTCTTCTGGGACGCCTGGTTGGAGGTCGCCGTAATGGAAGTCTGCGGTGAAGTCTTGGTCTTCTGGCCGGAACCGCAGGATCATGCGGGTGGGTAGCTCGTCTGGTTGGGACTCGTCGTAGAGCCCCTCCCAGCAGTCGAATTGCTGGTCATAGAAGGCTTGGATGGCCTCGTCATCGTAGTCGAAGTTGTCGAGTACTTTGTGTAGGTCGTGGGCGAGGTAGGGTTTGCCGTTGATGCGGTAGATAGTAGCTGTAGTGACTGATTTGGTGCCGTTGGATTCGATGTGGAGCCAGAGCATCTCGATTTGTGGTGAGTTGTTGGCGTAGTCGTAGGCGTCCCAGACGAAGTGGGGCGCGTATTTCTCGAAGGCGTCTTGGAAGCTCATACTCATGCTCCTAACTGTTCTTAATATGGTGCGGCATATGGCGCACGCCGTCTACGATTTCTGTGATTTTGAATCCTGTGGGGCGTAGTCCGTCTTTGTCGTAGAGGATGTCGATGTCGACGTCGAAGACTTCACCGGCGTCGAGGCGGCGAGCCCAATCGTTTTCGATCGTTTTCATCTTGGACAGGTTGACGTTGTCGAGTTGTGCGACGATGTTGTCTAGTCTGCCAGAGCCGCCGAAGATGTCGGCGAAGAGGTGGCCTGCGTGGTCGTTTGTTTGTTTGCCTGCCGGGCGGCGGTTGTGGGAGCCGCGGCGGAGTTTCTTGGCGGGGCGTTGTAGGGGGCGGGCGTGTGCTTTGATGATGCGCCCGAGGTGGTCGGTTTGGTACACGTACTTAATAGGGCGCCCGGCCTTGTCTTTTGCTCCGCGACGGCCCGCGGTGTACACCGCGTCGGGTTCCAGTTTCCCGAACCCTTTCGGCACTTTCCCGCGTTTGACGGGGTTGCCGGGGACGTAGCGTTTGCCTTTGACAACCAGTTTTTCTACGAACTCGCGGACGATCTTCGACCCCGCAGACGCCGGGATTTTCGCCATCACTGGCCTCCTAGGAGCTGGTTGATGGCCTGATCGATCGCGATCGAGATTGCCGCACCGATCCCTTTACGCATCAACAACGAGGCGCCGGCTGAGGCGCCGCCGGAGATGATCGCTGCCGCCAGCATGACCGCATCCAGCAGCAGTTTCCCGATCACGAAGGCTCGTAGCCCACGCACCAACAACGCGGCACCACGATACGACGCGGCCGCGGCAGGCGCATGATCACGAATCGAGACCATCGTCTCAATGTTCGCCTCACCGCCTGTCATGTAGGCGCGGAACGCGTCGACGGTAGGCCCGGTGTTGTTGTTGGCCACGTGGGTGATTGCCTGCTCGAATTGCGCTAACTGCGCATCCACCCGGGCCGGTAGCTCCTCCCACAGCGTTGCCCACTGATCCAGCATGTCCTCATTGCTGGTGGGCCACTCGTAGCCCAAATGATTCAACAACTCAATCGCTTTGGCTTTAATGAACGCGACCGGATCGTCAGGGATCGTGACTTCCAAACCAAGAAACGTCACCTCCATCAGATAACCTCCCTACCTGCTTGCCCAGCCAACTGTTGACTGTCAGCCTCGACGGTTTGGTAATCCTGCGCGATCGCGTCCATAGCCGCTGCTTCGCTGGCCACACCCTCCACATACGGGGTCAGCACCTGCTCGTGCATCACCTGCCCGAACACCTGCAACATGATCGTCAGTGCACCATCAACCGTGGACAGGCCCCCTGCAGCACCACACGCACCCGCATCCGTGGTAGCCGCCACCACATCCTGCACCAGCCTCGACGACGCCTGCGCCGCATCATCAAACCCCTCCGCGGCGTTCAGCCACGACCGCGGATTGAACTCCACCTGCCCACTCACGGCTGCACCTTCGCAGCCGCTAACGTGTCAGCCCACGCCCGATCCAGCTTGCTGTTCGCCACCTGGAACGCGGCACCCAACTCACGCAAATCAGGTAACTGCTGCGATAGCTCCTCCAACGATCGCCGGTTGAACTCCTCCAACGCGCGATTCACCGTCGCTCGCACCACACCCTCCACATCCTCACAAGAAGCCTGCTCAAACCAGAACGGGTCACACTCAAGCCACGCCACCTGCGAATCACGCACCCCCACACGCACCTCAGCCCGCTCGGAGATAGCCTCCACCTCCAGCTCCGGCACCTCACGCTCACGATGATCCGGCAGAGCCGCAGCCTGTTTTGTCACGTCCGCAATCGCAGAAAACGCATCATCAAATCCACCAGCCATGCAATGAACACCACGCGCCCAGAGGGTCAACTCACGGGTGTTCGCGCTGTTTGCGTAGCGTTGCCCTAAGCCACGACGTCGGAAGCCTTGGGTTCGCGGCGTAGAATTGGCCCGTTTATATGGTTGGTCAGCACCGGGAGGACGAGTGAATCGCTCGAAGCAGCGAAAACCCAACGGGAAGCCGCAGCGCGCCCGCAAGCGGCGAAGCCTGTGGAGGCGCCTCGCACTGGGGCTCACCATTACGGTGCTCGTCGTCGCTCTCGCTGGGCTCGGCGCGCTGGCCGCGCTGTACGCCACCACCGAGGTTCCCAACCCCAACGATGACTTCCAGACCAACACCACCTTCATCTACTACGCCGACGGCAAGACCCAGCTGGGATCGCTCTCGGTGCAAAACCGCGAAACCCTCGGCTACGACGAGATCCCAAAGGTGATGAAGGACGCGGTGATCGCCGCTGAGGACCGCTCATTTTGGGACAACCCCGGCTTCTCGGCACTCGGCATCGCGCGCGCGGCATGGAGTATCGCGTCGGGTGGCGAAATGCAGGGCGGCTCCACCATCACTCAGCAGTACATCAAGATCCTCTACCTCGACTCCGAACGCACGCTGAAGCGCAAGGTGCGCGAGCTGATGCTCGCTGTGAAGCTGGGCAAGGAAGTGCCGAAGGAAGAGGTGCTCGCGGGCTACCTCAACACCATCTACTTCGGCCGCGGCGCCTACGGCGTGCAGGCGGCGTCGAAGTCGTACTTCCTGAAACCCGTGAGCGACGTGAGCGTCTCGGAGGCGGCTACGCTCGCGGCGCTGCTCAACAACCCAGCGGGGCTGAACCCGTCGGGAGGCGAAGCCAAACGCGCGAAACTGCTGGGGCGCTACCAGTACGTGCTGGCGGGCATGCTGGAGCAGGGTTCGATCACGAAGCAGCAGTACGACGAGGCCTACGCGCAGCTGCCGACGTTCCCCGACGTGCCGGTGAATAACCGCTACGGCGGACCGAAGGGCCACCTCATCAAGATGGTGGAGCGCGAGCTGGGAGCCGCCGGCATCCCTGAAGAACAGATCCACGGCGGCGGCCTGCGTATCACCACCACCATCGACAAACGCCTGCAAGACAAGGCCGTCGAGGTGGCGCAGGAATACACGAAGAAGGCGGCTGAAGGGAGCCGCGACGGTGCGAAAGCCGACGACCTCCACATCGCGCTGGCTTCGGTCGATACCGCCACGGGCGGGCTGAAGGCCATGTACGGCGGGCCCGACTACGTGCAGGCGCCGCGCAACTGGGCCACGACGGGGCGCCCGGCCGCGTCGACGTTCAAGACGTTCGCGGTGATCGCTGGCCTCCGTCAGGGGTTCACGCTGCGCTCCATCTTCGACGGCGACACGTTCACGCCGCGCGGAGACTCGTCGCCGGTGCACAACCAGGGCGACGAAGAGTACGGCAACGTGACGCTGAGGCGAGCGTTGGCAAAGTCGATCAACACCGCATTCGTCGACCTCACGCAGCAGATGGAAGGCGGCGCCGACGCCATCGCCAAGGCCGCCAACGACGCTGGCGCCCCCGAGGGTAACGGCTGGGAGCGCAACAACCGCCTGGCGCTCGGCGTCGCTGAGGTGAACCCGGTGAACATGGCCAACGCGTACGCGACGCTCGCCAACGAGGGGAAACGCAACGCCGCGCACATCGTCGAGAAGGTCACCGACAGCCGCGGAGAGGTGCTGTACGAGGCGGACACCGCTGGGAAGCAGACGGTGGAGCCGGAGGTGGCGGCGAACGTCGTCGAGGCACTCACCTCCGTGGTGGACGAGGGCACCGGCGCGAAGGCATCCGAGCTGGGGCGCCCCGTCGCGGGCAAGACCGGCACGAACGGCATCGACGAGAAGATCACCTCGGCGTGGTTCGTCGGGATGACGAAGCAGGTATCGACCGCGGTGATGTTCGTCGCAGGCGATAGCGGCACTGGCGACCTCGTGCCGTATCGGGCGCCGGAGCACCGCACCTTCTACGGCTCTGGCTACCCGCTGCGCACATGGTTGGCCTACATGAAGGCCGCGACGGAGGGGCAGCCAGTCGAGGAGTTCGCCACCCCACCGGAGCTGGAGCGCAAGCGCAAGACACCCGTCGAGGAGAAACCCGAACCGCGAGAACCGGAGACGACGGAGGAGTCGACGCCCGAGCCCACACCGTCGGAGCGAACGGAGCAGCCCAGCGAGACGCCAACATCGGAGCCGCCCTCAGCCGAGCCTTCGGAAGAACCGACGGAGCCTGAGCCGACTCAGCAATCTACCTATCGCCCGACGAAGCCTGCTCCGCAGCCCGAGCCCACGGAAACGCGGTCGACCGAGCCGCAACCGACCAAGTCGCAGCCGAGTAAGCCGCAGCCCACGCAATCTGGGGCAGGCGAGAACGCCGGGGCGTAACGCCACGCGAATCCACTAGGGTAACGCAGGTGAACAATGCACTCATTCCTGCGCTCGGCGGTCCTCTGGGCGCGCATGGGCGCAGGTCTGGGCCGTTCTTTCAGCCGCTGCCCTGGGCGATCCTCGTTGCCACCGGCGTGTTTATGCTCTTGTACCTTCGCCATCTCCCGTGCATCATCACGGACCCCTCGAACCCGGTAAACGCCTACATCCGGCTGTGTTACTCGGACGTGTTGGTGAAGTACTCGTACAACGAGTGGGTTTCCGGCGTGCACTTGCTGGGTGGGTCGAGCCTCGACTACCCGCCGCTGCTGGCGATGCTCATCACGCTGAGTAGCTGGTTTGGGCGGTTGCTCGGCTGGCGGTTCAGGTCGCAGCCCGCTGCCAACGCGTACGTGGGGCTGCCAGAGTTCTTTGGTGCGACGGCGATCATGCTGTTCGCCGCGTTCTTGCTGTTAGTGGTGGTGAGCGCGCACATCGCGCGTCGCGAGGGCCGAGCCTGGGACGTGATGATGATCGCGGCGTCCCCCGTCGTGCTCGCGGCGGGCCTCATCAGTTGGGACATGTTCGGGCTGGCGCTCACCGCACTCGCGGTGCTCGCATTCAGCGCCGAGCGCACGTTTGAAGCCGCCCTGGTGGCTGGCTTGGCCGCGTCGACGTCGACGATGGCGCTAGCGTTCGTCGTGGCGATGTGCGCATGGTGTGTGCTGCGGGCGCAGTGGCGGCGATGCGCGAGGTTCGCCGCTGCGTTCAGTATCACGGTGGTGCTGGTGCATGTGCCGCAGGCCGCGACGAGTCTCTCGTCGGTGTTTCGGTTCTACCACACTGTGATCAACGGGCAGATCAGCTATGGGTCGGTGTGGTACTTGGCGCAGGACATGGGGGTGCCGCTTCGGGATTTCGGGTCGCTGACGTTCGTGGTGGCGCTGCTCGTGATCGGGGTGTGGCTGGCGTGGCTGTACACGTCGCGGCGCACGCCGAGTCTGGGGGAACTGACGGCGACGATAGTGCTCATCTGGGTGCTGCTCGCGCCGACGTATCCGCCGCAGATGGCCTTGTGGGTGCTGTTTGCGCTGTTCTTGGTGCGCCCGGCCGGCGGTGTGCTGTGGGCGTATTCGCTCGTGCAGCTCCTGCATACTGCAGCCGTGTGGGGACGACTTGCCGGGCACCTCGAGCCTGGCAAGAGCGGGCCATGGATGCTCTACCATCTCGTCGTGGTGCTGCGCGTCGGCTTCGAACTCGCCCTGCTGCTGGAGACCATGCACAGCGTGCGGCGTCGGACCCAGTCGAGTTGAACTGTGTGGGGACCGCCTATTCGGCGAGTGCCTCGGTGTCCATCCAGATACGAACATCACGCCCAATACGCAGCTCCAGGGTGGTGCCAATCTGGTCGTCGGCAGTCCAGCTGAACTCACCGTTCACCGACTCGGTGCGCTCTGCTGGATGGAGGTCGGCTGAGGCAGCCGCTTTGTTGAAAATCTTGAGCACCTGATCGGGGTCAACGGTGCTCCGGGCTACGCCGTCGCCGAAGATGGGGCCGACCCGCACGAAGTCGCGGCGTTCGGTGTGTGTGACGAGACGAGCCTCTCGCGCATCCTTCCACAGCAGCACGCCGACCGCGGGCTCAAGGGACGTGCGCAGCTGCTCCAGCACCGGCGTGAACTCTCGTTCAAAACGCTTGAGATTCACCATGAGATGCTCCTTACGAATTCGCTACCGCGCTGTGGCCGATCCATTTGTCATATTCCTCAGGAGTGAGCTCAACTCTGCCAGGGAAATGCACACCATCCATTGTTCCACCGTTCGGGCCCCAAGGATTTTCCAGGACGATGTTACCGTCCGGGGTGATCTCTTTCACGTGGTAGGCATGGTTCGGAACGAGACGTTTTTCCGCGGGGATACTGGCATGCTTGTAGTCCTGCTTCGATCCCCCAGCGGTGACAGCTTTATCGTCATTTACCGCATCGATGACTTCACCCGTGCTCCCGGCCCAGTCTGCTTCCTTGCCCATGATTGTTTCGAATCCGTCCGACAAGTTTTCGCCGCTGTGAGTTGGGTCGACGCTAATGAGCGCCTGCTCGTAGATATCGAAGATGGTGAGTTTGCTGGGATCCTTCGAATCATGCTCGGAATCGGTCAGCATCGTCGGGTCGACGTATACATCCTTCGGTTCACCGGTGTCGGGGTCCCACAGATTTACGACGTAGGCGCCTTTCTTTGCATCCCAGTTGACGTGGTCCTCTAGCCATTGCGGGTTTGCCTTGGCGAGCGCACGCAAGGATGAAAGCTGGACGCAGTTTCCCCATTCTCCCTGCGCATCCGTTGCGGCTGCAGCCTGGATTGCGCCGATGCTGATGTCGATGGGGCCGGTTTTAGCTGTATCCACCGGGGGGAGGGATTCCCGCATTTTCAGAGCTTCGGCGATCCGCCGATCGAGGTCCACCGCCAACTGCAGAATGCTTTTCAATTTGGCGGTGCCTGCGCCAGCAAGACTAGCTCGGCGCGCCAATTCAATGGGGTTTATCGTAAACTGCGGCGTGCATAGGCCGTCCTCGTGGACGTCGACGTGACCCAACTCCAATTGACGTTTAAGGTCCCCAGCCTTTGCTTGGTGTTCCTCCATCTTGCCGGCACCTTCACTGAGGATGAGGCTTACCATGAGGTATACATCGCTCGCTTTCAGGAGCTGATCGGCCTTATCTCGCAGCGCTGCGGATGCCTTCTTGCCGCTGGGCCCTGTGAGCGAGCTCTCGAGGTTGTCTGCCGCTGCGTGGATGTCTGTGGCCTGCGTAGCCAGCTCGTTGGCGTTCTTTTCCCATTTGTCGGCTTGAGAGGTCCAGAGGCGCGGTTTGAAATCAAGCAACTCACTCAGCGTCACCTCACCCATCTCAGACCTCCTTAAAGAAGCCTGATGAGGCGCCAGTGGCTTCGTCCTCGGTGTGGGTATACGAGGACGCAGTGGCGTAGAGCGCGTCGCTGTCGCTCTGGACGGACTCTGACATCTCGTCGACCTCGCCGTTCAGCTCATCATTGAGTTGCGCAATGGCATCGCTCGTCGTGAAGCCGCTGTTGCCGCCCGGTGAAGCATTGTTGGCTTTGAGGGCGCGCACACCGGAAACTGCGTCCCCCACGGCTCCCGCGACTGTGCGAATCATGCCGGGGTCGAACCGAATCGTCATGTTCATACTCCTGTTCCACATACAGCTGGGTCTCAATCTATGCGGCAGGAGGGTTGCTACCGATAGGTAGCGGTGCTCAATCCCCGCGCTGAGCTGTTGAGCCTACTCGAAGACGCACTCGTCGAAGGTGGTGGTGGTCATCCGGACGGTGACGGGAACCTCATCGCCCACGGTGACCGGGCGGCCCGGGCCGTCGACGAACACCAACGACGCGTGCATGTGTGGCGGCTCGGCGAACGGGCGCTTGCGTCCGTCGATAGTGAACGGGCTTGTCACCTGGCCGCGGAACTCGTCGAAGGCCTCCGCGAACGGGATGAGGCGCTGCTTGAACGAACGCGCGGTGGCGGGTGCGGCGAGTGCCACGCCGTGCGCCGTGCCGCCGGAGATCACGACGAGGCAGCCTTGCGACGGGGTCTTCTCGCCGTGGTAACCGACGGGCGTTCCCTTCGGCAGTTGGTGCACGTCGAGGACGGTACCGATAGCGCGGTAGGCCTTCGGGTTGCCCAGCCACAAGCGGGTGCCGACGCGCATCCGCACCGGCACGTCGAGTTCTGCCGCGAGGGCGCGGTAGTCGTCGAAAGAAAGGTGCGAGAACCAGATGCCCTTGTCGGCTTGCGGATGCCGGGCGATGGCGGCGGCAAGCGCGCGGGCCTCGTCGAGGGAACCGGGTGCGGGCAGGTGCACCGTCCAGCCACGCACGTCGAGTGCGGAGAGATCGGCGCACGGGAGCTCGTCGGGGGCGATGCCGTGGCGGTACATCGACGTCTCCACCTCCACGAGCACGGCCGTGCCCGGGTGCTCGCGCGTGAGTGCCTGCACGTCCTCGACGCGCGACACGGTGGCGATGACGTGCGGGTCGGCGAGGTACTGCGTCGCGAGGGCGTCGAACGGCCGCCACGGGTTCAGCACGACGATGTCGCCCGCCCAGCCGGCCTCGCGCAGCTCGGCCACCTCGTGGGCGGTGCCGACCGCGACGGTGTCCAGGCCGAGGCGTTCGACCTCACCCGCCAGCACCCCGTTGCCGAAGCCGTACCCGCAGCCCTTCGCGACGGGCACGATGCCCGGGCACTGCGCGACGACGTCGCGCTGGTGGGCGCGCCAGAGTTCGGTGTTGATGTGGAGTTTCAGCATGTCAGCGTCGCTTCATGTAAATGTCGAAAGCCTTGTACAGCACCTTGTTGATGGGGAAATCCCACTCGCCGAGGTACGCGACGGCCTCGCCGCCGGTGCCCACCTTGAACTGGATTAGGCCGAGCTCGGGATCGTCGGCGCCTACTCCCTCGACGATGCCGCGCAGGTCGTAGACGGCGCAGTCGGCGGCGTTTGCATCGCGGATCATCTGCCACTGCACGGCGTTCGAGCCGCGCACCTCGCGCTTGTGCGTCGAGGACGCGCCGTAGGAGTACCAGGCGTGCTCGCCGACGGTGACGAAGGTCGTCGCGGCAACGAGGTCGCCCTCGTGTTCGGACAGGTACAGCTTCATGCGCCCGTCCTCCTCCGCGTTGAGGGCGTCCCACATGTGCTCGAAGTACGCCAGCGGGCGCCCGGTGAACCCGTCGCGTTCGGCGGTTTCGAGGTAGAGCTCATGGAAGCGCGCGAGGTCGTCGCGGGTGCCGAGCCGTACCTCGACGCCCATCTTGGCGGCCTTCTTGATGTTGCGGCGCCAGAGCTGGTTCATGCCCTTGAGGAGCTCGTCGTCGGTTTTCTGCGTGCCGTCGGCGTGGCGAAGCGGCAGCTGGAAGTTGAACTGCGGCTGGCCTGCCGCGAACCCTTCGCCGGACTCGTCGGTGATCCACCGCCGCTGCTGCAACGCACGCAGCGCCCGGGTGCCTTCCAGGGTCGTCTCATCGGGGGTGGCCTGCGAGAGCTTGGTGATCTCGTCGTCGGCGATGGCGCTCTTGATAGTGGGGGCGGTCCAGCGACGGTGCACCACGGCCGGGCCGATCCGCACCGCGAACGCACGGTTGCGCTTGGCGTAGGCGACCAGTGCGTCGAGGTGTTCTGCGAAGTCGGCGCGTTCCCAGTCGAGCACGGGACCCTCGGGAAGGTACGCCAGGTAGCGACGCAGCTTCGGCAGCTTGCGATACAAGATGAGTGCGGTGCCGGTGAGTTCGTCGCCATCGAAGAAGCCGACGGTCTCACCTCGCCAGTCGGACTTCACCTTGGCCCAGGCCGGAGTTTGCAGGAACGACGCGGACCCCCGCTGCGCGATGAACTCAAGCACACGGGATGCGGACACGGGACGAACTTGGATGCTCACGTGAGCCAATGTACCGACTCGGCTCTCCGAGAGCGACGGGCCACGTCGGAGGGGAGCGGGTTGGCGGAATTACGCAGGTTCCTGCCGGTTCTCGGCCCGAAGTGCACCCTGCGCGTGGTTGGTTAGAGGTGGCGAGATTCTCACCTCTCTCCTTCTCTCAATCTCGCCTGTTGAAGCAGGAGCGGTCCATTGCGTGGCCGCTCCTGCGCCTTATGTCCGGAACAACCACGACGGGGTCCCTCACCCTCACCGAACGCGGTGCTGGAAAACCACGGCGGAGATTACCGCAACGAGTATCGATCATAAATCGACCCCAGGTTAGGCTAACCTTATTACGCCATGTAGTATCCCCGATATGAACACGCAGCAGTCACGGGATCGCGCTGAATTGGGTGAACTCCAAGCCGGCACTGGCGCCGTCGTTACCAACGTTGTACGCACACCAGGCAACCACTTCGTCGTTCGCCGTCTCGCCGAACTCGGTATCCGCCCCGGCGCGCAGATCACGGCCGGGCAGCGCACCCCAGGTGGGGGCCGCGTCGTCGGCGTCGCCGGCTCCCATCTGGCCCTCGACCGCGCCACGCTGCGCATGCTCGAGGTGCGTCCGGCATGACCGACGCCCTCCGCATCGAGCCCGCAAAGCCCGTCGTCAGTTGCCATTGCAACGACGCTGGGGCCGTCGCTCCCAAAGGTTCGCCCATCGTCGCGCTCGTCGGCTCACCCAACGTCGGAAAGTCGACGTTGTTCAACGTCCTCACCGGCGCCCGGCGCACCATGGGCAACTGGCCCGGTACCTCCGTCGAGGTGGGGCGCGGCGCGTGGAAAGGCCGCCGCACGTACGACCTGCTCGATCTACCCGGCGCGTATTCACTCGACGCGATGTCACCCGACGAGGAACTCACCCACGCGCTCCTGCTCCAGGCGCCGGAGGACGAGCGCCCTGACGTCGTCGTGGTGATCGTCGACGCAGCCCACCTCAGCCGTTCCATGTACCTCCTCTCGCAGGTGCGCGAGCACCGCTTCCGGATCGTCGTGGCCATGACGATGGACGACGTCGCTCGCCAGCGGGGGATCGACGTCGACCAGCAGGTGCTGAGCGCTGCCGTCGGTGTGCCCGTCGTCGCCGTGAATCCGCGCACGCGCACTGGTCTCGTCGAGTTGGAGGAGGCCGTGATGAATGCCCTCGACGGGTGCTGCGCGACGCCTCGCGCGCTGCCCGCCGACGCGGACGAGTTCGCGCTGGCCGACGACCGCTTCGCCTGGATCGACGCCGCCGTCGCCTCTGCCACGACCCAGCCCGCGCAGCCGAAACTCACCAACACGGAGCGCTTCGACAAGATCGCACTGCACCCCGTCGCCGGCCCGCTGCTGTTCTTGGCGACGATGTGGCTGGTGTTTCAGATCACGACGACGGTGGCAGCACCGCTACAGGACGGCCTGGAAGGCCTTGTCACCGGCCCCATCACCGACTGGGCGCGCGCCGGGCTGGAAGCCATCCACCTGCCGAGCTTCGTCACGGGCTTCCTCGTCGACGGGATCATCGCCGGCGTCGGCGCGCTCATGCCGTTCATCCCGTTGATGACGCTCATGTTCGTGTTGTTGGCCATCCTGGAAGACTCCGGCTACATGGCGCGTGCCGCCGTCGTCGCCGATCGCACTATGCGCTGGATCGGCCTGCCCGGCAAGGCATTCCTGCCGCTCATCGTGGGCTACGGCTGCAACGTGCCGGCCATTTCCGCCACGCGCGTGCTCTCGCAACGTCGCCACCGCATCATGACCGCTCTGCTCGTGCCGTTCACGTCGTGCTCGGCGCGCCTCACGGTCTACATGCTGGTGGCAAGCGCATTCTTCCCCGGGCACGCGGGCAGCGTCGTGTTCGTGATGTACCTGCTCTCCATCGCGCTCATCGTGCTCGTCGGGCTACTCATGAAGAACACGCTGTGGCGCACGATGGGCAGCGAACCGCTCATCATGGACCTGCCGCCCTACCAATTCCCGACGGCGCGCATCACCGCGTCGGTGACGTGGACCCGTCTCAAGGGCTTCCTGGAAACCGCCACCGGCATCATCGTCGTCACCGTAGCTGCGGTGTTCGTGTTGCAGTCCATTCCGGTAACCGGTGAGGGCTCGTTCGGCGACCTCGAGCCCGAGGACTCCGCCTACGCGGCCGTGGCGAAGACCGTCGCACCGGTCTTTGAACCCGCCGGTTTCGGCACGTGGGAGACCACCGGCGCGCTGGTGACGGGCTTCGTCGCGAAGGAGGCCGTCATCTCGACGTGGGCGCAGACCTACGCCGTCGACGATCCCGAAGAAACCGGCGACGACGCCGCGCTCGCCGCGAAGATCAACCAGGCCTTCGAAGCGTCGTCGGGCGGGCACAAGATCCCCGCCGTGTGGGCGTTCCTGGTGTTCCTCCTCGCCTACACGCCGTGCATGGCGGTGCTGGCTGCGCAACTGCGGGAGATTGGCTGGAAGTGGACGCTGTTCGGGGTCGGCACACAGCTCGCTGGGGCCTGGCTCCTGGCCGTCGCGGTGTTCCAGATCGGGAGCCTGATCGCGTGAGCGGCCCGCTCACCCAGGTGGCCCACGCGATCGGCGACGGCGTCGGCACTCGCGCCGGCATCGCACGCGCGACGGGCCTCGCGCCCGATGTTGTCGACGCCGCCCTGGCCCACCTTGAGCGCACGGGGTTCCTCGTCTCGGAGCAGCTCTCGTCCGGTTGCCCCGACGGTGGCTGCGGCGCCTGCCCCAGCGGCAAGGCCGACGGATCGGCCGGCTGTGGCGCGTCGGGAATGCACACCGCGCGCGGGCCCGTGATGCTGAAACTCACCCGACGCCCCGGCTAAGATCGCTCATTTCGTGAGATGTGTTGCGGTTTTCCGCAACACATCTCACACTATGAGGCCCGTCGTCCCGCGAGAATCCTGTGTCGTGTAGACGAAGATTGCCCCGACGACGCCCGCGCCGCCAAGTGCGTAGGGGCCGGGCCACCGTCGACAGTGGAGCTGGCACTACTGACGTGCGACAACAGCTTGCGGTGTAATTAGGTCATGCTTGTCGTTGCCTTGGTGTGTCTTGTCGCGTTTGCGGTGTGGTTCGCCATCGAGCCACGCGTCGTGTGGCCGGGGTTTCTGCTGACCTTCGGGGTTGCTGCGTTCCTGGCGCAGGTGGCGCTGTGGATGGGCGTTGCCGCTACGTTGCCGGTGGTGGGGTTGCCGTTCGAGTTAGTGCTCGTCGTGCTCGCCTTGGTGTTGCTGGGCTCGCCGGTGATCGTCGGGGTATTCCTCATCGCCAACTTCGTGTTGATGCTGCGCAGAGAAGGACGCACCCGCGCCACGTTGCTGTCCGGCCTTGTCGGAGCCGGGATGCTCGCCTACGTGGCCGCGTTCCTCGTCGCTTACTTGCTGCAGTGGGAACGGCAGGCATTCATTCTTGGCGCGCTCGGGCTACCCCTGCTGGCGTTGGCCGTCGGGTTCGTGAGCTTCCTCTTCTACTCCAACTTTTATGTCTGGTGGTTTGGCCGGTTCGGTAGGCAGGTGAGTGCGGTCGTCGTGCTGGGTGGTGCGCTGCGTGGACGGTCGGTGTCGCCGCTGCTCGGGCGTCGCATCGATAAGGGGCTGGAACTCGCGCGCAAGGAGTGGAGCGGAGGGCGTGACATTCCCATCATCATGTCTGGTGGACAGGGCGCCGATGAAGAGGTCTCCGAGGCGTCGGCCATGGCTGAGTATGCGCATGGCCGAGGGGTGCCGTCGGAGAGAATCTGGCTGGAAGATCGCTCGACGACGACCGCAGAGAACCTCGCCCTCACTGCCGAACTGCTGCGGGACAAGGGGATTCATGGGCCTGTGGTGGTTGCGACGAATGACTATCACGCGTTTCGTGCCGCGACGATGATGCGTCGCGCCAAGGTGCCGGGCTATGCCCTTGGCTACCGGACCGCGCGCTACTACTGGCCGGCGGCGACGATCCGCGAATACCTGGCCGTGTTGCGAGACCACCGGCTGTTCGTGTCCGTCGTGCTGGGCCTACTGCTGCTTCCGCTGCTGATTGGGCTTGCGAGCTTCTTGGGTTGAACCTGGCGGAGGCGTTCAGGGACAACCGACGTGGCGGCCGAATTCGGGGCCCCTGCGCCTGCTCGCCGACGACGTCGACTCACGGCCGATACCGCTCCTCGGCCTCTCGGCCCTTGACGACCGCGTCGCGTGGTGCCCGTCGTGCGTCATACTTTCCCTGTGGCGGACGCGACGAAGACAACAGCGGCGGAGGCATTCAATGCCTTCACCGGCTGGTTGCATGCCCTCATGCCCAGCCAAATCCGGCGCTTCCTGCCGCAGACCTTCATCGGGTTTGCGATCATCAACTCCTCGACGTTCCTCCTCGACCTAGTCCTGTTGTCGTTCAGCACGCGTGGGCTCAGGTGGCCGTACCCCGTCGCGGTGTCGGTGAGTTTCGCAGTGGCGGCGAGCGTCGCGTTCGTGCTCAACAAGCTGCTCAACTTCCGCGCCCACGGCGACACCGGGCGGCAATCCGGGCGCTACCTGTTGGTGCTGGTGACGAACTACGTGCTCTGGATCCTCTGCTTTTCGTGGATGCTGAACGCGCTCGGCGTACCCCCTGAGCTGGCGCGCATCCTCGCCGCCTTCGCAGAGGGCATCTATATCTACCTGCTGTCCCGGTTGTGGGTGTTTCGACGGCGGCTCTCGCCGTCGTAAATCCCCGACGGGGACCGTCGCCGACGGCGTCTGCCGCGCCCACACCCCTCAACGTGTGAGATTTGTTACGGAAACCCGCAACAGATCTCACACTGTCCCGCTCGTCGGGTGCGACCTGCGTGCGGCGCTCCCAGCAGGGTTGATGCCGAGGCAGCTCACGCCTTCCGCGCGCAGCGAACGGTCAGAATCTGGAACGGTCGCAGCGTGAGTTGGATGGAGCTGCGCGCCCCGGGCTCCACTTCCAGTGGGTCGAGCACAGTCTCGTGGAGGTCGGTGATGCTCGCGGACACGAATTCGGGGTCCACGCTCAGCACCGTCGACGCCCGTCCGCCGAGTGATTCGTAAAGCCGCAGCACAAGGTCGCCTGAGCCATCCTCGGCGAGCTTCACGGTCTCGAGCCGCACCGCACGTCCGGTCACCGTCGCGAGCGGCTCGACGGGGTGGGCGCCAGTAAGCGTCCGTGGCCGGTGGTGCAGCAGGTAGCCCTCGTCACAGGCGTCGGCGATCGTCGCACCTAGGCGCAGGACATGGTGGAATTCGTGCCGGCCCTGGTCGGCCTCCGGGTCCGGGTATCGCGGGCCGCGGAGCAAGGATGCGCGGACCCACGTCGTGGTGCCCCCGTCCTCGCCCACGGTGCGGGTCACGTCGTGACCGTAGACCGACGTGGCCAGAGCGAAGCCGTAATCGGTCTCGCCGACGTGCAACCAGCGGTGCGCGGGGATCTCATAGCGTGCGGCGTCCCACGACGTATTGCGGTGCACCGGACGCTTCACATGACCGAACTGCGTCTCGCACGCCGAATAGTCGGCATGAGCGTCGAGTCCGAAACCGAGCTTCAACAGCTGCTCCTGATCCGCCCAGTCCACAACAGTGGAGATGGCGACGCCAGCCCGCCTTGGGGTCAGCGTGATCCGCTGGGTGATGGTTGACGGACCCGTGCTCGTCACGACGACGATTACGTCGCCCTCCAACGTCACTGAATCGGCTTCGAGCAACCGGCCAACGAGTTCGTAGTCGCGGTCGATGTTCCACGCGTCCCACGTCGTGGGGCGGTCGCGGAACAGCTGCAGAACGTTGCCGCCAGCCCCCTCGGCGATCGCTTCCCTCCCCGTCGCGAGATCCACGGCACTCACGATGCGCCCCAAACGGTTGACAACGACTCTGGCGTGCGCGTGTTCGAGGATGACGAGGTCGCCCTCGGTTCTCGCGGCGACAGGTTGGTCGTCGGTGGTCATCGCAGTGATGCCGCCCTGGGTGGCCTCGATCGGCGCCGCGACGGCGTTCATCTCGGAATGTCCATCCCCAACGATCGCGGTGAGGGACTCGTCGATGATCGTCTCGAGCTCGGCGAACATCTCGGCGTAGGTGCGTGCGACCTCGTCGTGCACCCATTTGATGCAGGTGCCGGGCAGGATGTCGTGGAATTGGAACAGCAACGTCTGTCGCCAGAGGCGCTCGAGCTGCTCGTAGGGGTAGCGACGCCCAGCGCGCACGGCGGCGGTGGCCGCCCAGAGCTCGGCTTCGTGGAGCAGCGCTTCGGTACGACGGTTGCCCCGCTTGCCCTCGGCTTGGGACGTGAAGACGCCGCGATGGAATTCGAGGTACATCTCACCGTTCCACACTGGCGCGTCGGGGTACTCCTCCTGAGCCGAGGCAAAGAAGTTACGTGGGCTGTCCAGCTTGACCTTCGGCGAGCCAGCCAGTTCTGCGCACCGCTGTGCGCGCGCCAGCATCTCGCGGGTGGGGCCGCCACCGCCGTCGCCGTAGCCGAAGAGCAACAGCGACGAGTTGGCAACCGACTTTTCGCTGTATTGGCGTTCAGCCCGGTGCAGGTCAGCTGCTCCTAGATCAGAGCCGTACGTATCTGAGGGTGGGAAATGCGTGAAAATGCGTGAACCGTCGAGTCCCTCCCACCAGAACGTGTGGTGTGGCATCCGGTTGACCTCGTTCCAGGAGAGCTTCTGCGTCAGGAACCACTTCGCACCGGCGAGCTTCGCGATCTGCGGCATCGACGCCGAATAGCCGAACGAGTCCGGAAGCCACGCCTCGGCCGGCTCGGTGCCGAATTCCTTTCGGAAGAGCTTCGTCCCTTCGATGAACTGCCGCGCCATCGCCTCGCCGCCCGGCATGTTGGAATCGGACTCGACCCACATCCCGCCGACGGGGACGAACTTGCCCGACCGCACAGCTTCGCGCAGCCGCGCGAACAGGTCGGGATGGTGTTCCTTCAGCCACGCGTACTGCTGCGCGGATGACGCGGCGAAGTGGAAGTCTGGGTGCTGATCCATGAGGTCGAGCACATTGGACCAGGTGCGGGCCACTTTGCGTGCGGTCTCTCGGATGGGCCAGAGCCAGGCGGAATCGATGTGTGCGTGCCCGACAGCGCTGATGTTGTGGGCTCCGACGTGGGCTGGGCCCCGCAGTACGGGTTCAAGAGCCGCACGGGCCGTCGCGGCGGTGCCGACGACGTCGCCCGGGTCGAGTGACTGGAGGGCTCGCGAGACCGCAGACAAGATCTGCGTACCTCGCGTTGTATCGTCGCCCAGCTCCTGGGCGAGCCCCAGCAGCACTTCGAGGTCGATGATGAGATCAGCCACCACCGTGCTGCGTAGTCCGACAGCGATCTCACGGACGCGGTATTGGCGCTCTCCCTGCAGCGCGTCCGGGGTGCCGAGCCTCGTCGGTTCGAAGCTCCAGCCGTGGATGACGTCGGGGTTGGACGCCGCCTCTAGGTACAGCTCGAAGCGGCCTCCTTCGGTGACGCGCTCTAGCGGCACGTAGCGATTGAACGGCTCAACAGCCTTGATGACGCGGCCCCGGGAGTCGTAGGCGAGAGCTTCGCACTGAAAACCCGTCTGCACGGCGTTGAAACCGATGTCGGCGATGAGTTCTGCACTCTGCGTCGGGCCCTGCTCCCATTGGGACGGGATCTCACCGCTGACGCGCAGCCATGTGGTGCCCCATGGGCGGCCCCAAGGGGCATCCAAATCCATGGGTCGGAAGTCGCCCTGCACTGCCTGCGTGAAAGGAATCGGTTCGTCGGGGATTTCCCACGCATCGACGACGACGGGCGCCTTGGCAATATGGACGGCCGGTCGGATCACCTGATCGAGCCAACGACTGGCCTGGTCACGGACGTGTTGGGTGCTGAAATGTGCCACGGATCAACCTTTCACCGCGCCAGAGCCCGCGAATGAGGCTCCGAATTTCTGGGATACGAGGAGATACAGGAAGATGGCCGGCAAGGCGTAGAGGATCGAGAAGGCCGCCAGCATGCCGTAGTTGATTGCGCCGTACTGGCCGAAGAATTGGTAGATCGTCACAGCAGCGGGGTGTTTGCTCCGGCTACGCAACAGCAGGAAGGGTACGAAGAAGTTGCCCCATGCCTGCATGAACACGTAAATGAACACCACTGCGACGCCCGGTTGCATCAGTGGTACGACAACCCGCCAGAGGCCGTGTAGGCGGGAAGCGCCGTCGGTCCAGGCAGCCTCTTCGAGCACGATGGGAACCGAGTCCATGAAGTTCTTCGTCATCCAGATCGCCATGGGCAGGGCGGTTGCAGACATGAAGAGGGCGGTCACCGGTAGGGAGTCGAGCACTCCGGCGCGCACGGCGAGCGAGAACACGGGCACCATCAGCGCGGACATGGGTAGGCATGAGGTCAGCAGCACTGTGTAGAGGAACGGCTGGTTGAATCGCATCTGATACCGGGAGAGCGGATAGCTCGCCAGCAATGCGACGATCACAGTGACGAGCGACGACCCCAGCGACAGCAGAAGGCTGTTGATTAGCGGCTGGATGCCGAGCTCCCACGTGAAGACCTCGGCGAAGTTCTTGAGCGTGATACTCCTCGGCGCGGCTATTTGCGCGGATGGAGCCGAATCAAGCGAGGCGAGCACGAGCCAGGCGAGCGGGACGAGAAACACGACCCCCACGAAGATCAGGGCCAGATTGGCGGCGAGTCGGGACGTCAGGCCCGTTGCGCCCAATGTGTGTCGACGCATTGTCAGTCCTCCGTCCTGAGTAGCCGGACATACGTGAGGCCGAATACGGCGCCCACGAGCAGCATGACCGTCGCGATCGCGGAGCCATAGCCGATGTCGTAGAAGCTGAATGCCTGCTCGTAGGCATATACCGGAAGAATCATCGAACGGTTGCTCGGCCCGCCCTTGGTCATGACCCACACGAGGGTGAACACCGACAAGGTTTGCAGCGTGATGAGCATCAGGTTGGTGCCGATCGACGTGCGGATCATGGGAAGTGACACCCTGGTAAATCGCTGCCAGGCGCCCGCGCCGTCAATCTGCGCGGCCTCGAGCACATCATCCGGGATGCCGCTAAATGCGGCTTGGTAAATCATCATGGAGAACGCGGTGCCGCGCCAGATGTTGGCGAGAATGACAGCGACGAGGGGCGCGGTGTAGAGCCAGTTACCGGGAGCCAGCCCGATGAGGGCCATGCCCTGGTCGAGCATGCCATCTCCGACAAAGAATGCGTACAGGGCGAAGGCGGCGACGATCTCAGGGAGGATCCAAGCCACGACGACGATCGTGCCGGTGAGCCTGGCGATGGTGCGTCCCGAGACCTGCATGAGCAAGGCCAGCGCCATGCCGAGACCATTCTGGCCGATGATGGCCGAGAATAGGACGAACACCAGCGTGAGCCACAAGGCATTGGGGAATGTCGGGTCGGTGAACAGTTTTGCAAAGTTGGCGCCACCGACCCACTGGGGGTTCTGGGCATTGGGTCCCGTGAGTGCCGCGTTGGTGAAGGCGCTATACAGCGACCAGACGATGGGCCCGGCAAGGAATACCCCGAGCATCAAGACGGCGGGCACCAGTGGCAGGGCGCGCTGGAGCGGGCGCACGTCGATTTGCTCACGACGCCGCTGGGCGACGCGTGGCGTCGGGGCTGTTCCTAGCCGGGCCATACGTATCAGCCCTCCGTCACGTTATCGGCGCCGACGATACCCTTCAGGGCCTCGTCGTAGGCTTTGGCAGCCTCCTCCGGAGTGGCAGCGTCGGTGACCACCTTCTCAGTGGCGCTCTGCAGCTCAGCCGAGATGCGCGGGTAATCCGCGGTGGCCGGACGGTAGTGAGAAAACTCGACCGCTTTGGTGAAGAATTCGACGTACGGGTCGGATTCCAGATACTTCGGGTCCTTGGCGACGTCCTTACGGACGGCGATCTTGGCGGCCTCCACGACGTGATCGCGGTTGTTCTCGAAGTTGAACACATAGGTGAGGAATTTGAATGCCTCGTCGGGGTGCTTGGTGTTCGCGCCGATGGCGACCGTCCAGCCGCCCGACATCGAGACGTAGCCCGGGCCCTGCCCTTCCTGCGTCGGGAAGCCCGTGACCTCGATGTTGTCCTTGAACTCGGCCCACGGGTAGGGGCCCTGCTCAGCCCAGAACGAGGCGCCGTAGGAACCTTCGACGATACCGCCCAGCTTGTTTTCGGGGAATCTCGTGTCGAAGACGGTCTGCCAGAGGTTGGCGTCGAGCGCCTCCTTGGCGGGGACGGAGTAGCCGCCGTCGTACAGATCCTTCAAGAACTGCAGCGAGTCGACAAAGCCCTTCGAGCCGACGATCCACTTGCTGGAGTCCTCGTCGTAGAGTCCCTTTCCGTCGCCCGTGCCGTAGAGAAGCATGAGGAAGCTCTGCATCGCGGTGCCTTCACCGGCAGGCTTGCCGGCATACATGTGGAAGGGGACCACGTCGGGATCCGAGGACTTGATCTTCTCCGCAGCGTCGAGGATGTCCTGCCAGTCCTTGGGCTGCCAGGGCGTGGCGATCCCTGCCTTCTCGAAGACGTTCTTGTTGTACCAGATGCCGCGAGTATCCGTGCCGAGCGGAATAGCGTAGGTCTTGTCGCCGTCGCGGCCTGCTTCCTTTGCTGCGTCGATGAAGTTGCCCCAGTCGTCCCACTGCTCCAGGTAGTTGTCGAGCGGCAAGAGATATCCGGCGGCGACGTCGGAGCGCACTCGGAAGGTGTCTTGATAGAAGACGTCGGGTGCGGTGTCGGGTGACTGCTGAGAGAGTGCGAGCTGGGTGGCGTAGTCGTCCTCCGCGGCCTCAATCGGCTCCAGCTTGATCGTCACGCCGTCGTTTTCCTTTTCGAATTGCTCTTTTGCGGCATTGAACAAGTGATCCATGGTCTGCACACCTTCAGTGCGCTGGTACATGACCTTGATCGTCTTGTCCTCGTTGCCGTCTGCGGACCCGGACCCGGACCCGCAGGCGCTGAGGGCGAGCGTGAGGCTCAGCGCCAAGCTGCCGAGTGTGATGAGTTTTTTGTGCATTCGCGTGCTCCTTTGCCTGCGAGGAATGTCTACCTTTGCGTTAGTCAATCATATGGATAAAGTCTTATGCAAGCATTCGTGAGAGGATCAATCCGTGAATCGAGCACCGTCGCGCACAGGCAGTAACGCCGTGCTCGTTGGCTCCTGGAATCAGGCCGTGGTGCTCGATGCGATTCGGAGAGCCAAGTCGATCTCACGCGTAGAGATCGCGGCCATGACCGGCCTTGCGTCGCAGACGGTGACCAACATCTGCCGACGGCTGATCGACGACGGGATTATCGTCGAAGCTGGCCGGATTGCGACGCCGACGGGTAAGCCCCGCACCGCGTTGGCCGCGAAGCCGGATGGGCTGTTCGCGGTAGGCGTCCTCGTTGACCCGGACACATCGTCAGCTGTCCTACTCGACATCGCAGGCAACGTGCGTGAACGCCGGGAGTTTGAGCTGCCGTCCGGAGGCGAGCCCGGGCCTTCGATTGAAGCAATGGCCTCTGTCGTCCGCGAGCTGTGCGAACTGCCCGACGTGGATGGTGCGCGCCTGCTGGGAGTCGGCGTCGGCACGCCTGGCCCCATCGATCGCGATGCAGGCGCTGTGGTGCGGCCCCCCAACCTGCCTCGTTGGGTCGAGGTGCCTCTGGCGGATGCCCTGCAAGACGCAGTCGGCTTGCCCGTCGTGCTCGCCAAGGACGTTGCCGCCGCCTCCGTCGCGGAGGCGTGGTACGGCAGTGGGATTCGCCGTGACTCTACCGCCGTTATTTATGTCGGCACGGGCATTGGTGTGGGTGTGCATGTGGATGGAGAGACCGGCGTGGGAGTCTCCGGCAACGCCGGAGAAGTGGGGCATCTCATCGTCGACCCCGATGGGGCTCGCTGCGACTGCGGCTCGCAGGGGTGCGTCGCATCCGTCGTGGCGCCCTCGGCGTTGGTGGCCCGCTTCGGTTGCGGACCTCGGGTGAGCGTGGGTATGGCCGAGTTGGTTCGTCGGGCGGACGACGAACCACAGGTGGATCGAGCCCTGACCGCGGCTGCCGATGGGCTCCTGCATCTTGGACGCAACATGGCGCTACTTCACGATGTGAATCGGCTCGTGTTCGGCGGGCCGATGTGGTGCTTCTTCGAGCCGCGGCTTTCGCAGGGACGTCTCAGGGAGCTCGCCGACGAGCTCAGCGCCCGCGCCATCCACAAGGTCACCTGCCGCGCGAGTCGCCTCGGCGAGGACCTTGGCGCGGTGGGTGCTGCATGTCTCGTCTTTGACCGACTGCTCGGGCCACGCCCTGCCAAACTCATGCTCCACGGCCAAACCCGGCTTCCGTCTTGAACCTCATCGGGTGCGGCCCGCAGTGTGACCACCTGCCGCGCCCACACCCCTCAACGTGTGAGATTTGTTCCGGAAACCCGCAACAGATCTCACACTATCTCGCTCGTCGGGTGCCAAATGGGCATGAGGTGGGCGACGCGGTAGCGTGGCGAGGGTTTGTGAAAGGGGAAAACCGTGGGAGCATCCGCGTTCCAACTCATCGCGATGATCGCCTACCTGGTGGCCATGCTGCTGATCGGGTGGTACTCGTACAAGAAGACGAACGACCTCGGCGACTACATGCTCGGTGGGCGCGACCTCCACCCCGCCGTCGCGGCACTCTCAGCAGGCGCCGCCGACATGTCCGGATGGCTGCTCATGGGGCTGCCGGGTGCCATCTACGTCGGCGGGCTCGTCGAGGCATGGATTGCGGTGGGGCTCACCGTCGGCGCATGGTGCAACTGGAAACTCGTCGCGCCGAGGCTGCGCGCGTACACGCAGGTGGCGAACGATTCCATCACCATCCCCAGCTTCCTTGAGAACCGCCTGCGCGACAGGTCGCGCTTGTTGCGGATCGCGTCGGGCCTCATCATCTTGGTGTTCTTCACGTTCTACGTGAGCTCGGGCATGGTGGCCGGCGGCGTGTTCATGCAGTCCAGCTTTGGCCTCGACTACCGCGTCGGCATGCTCATCGCCGCCGCGGTCACGATCACCTACACGCTCGTCGGCGGCTTCCTGGCCGTGAGCTACACCGACTTCGTGCAGGGCCTCATGATGGCGCTCGGGCTGATCCTCGTGCCGGTGGTAGGCATGATCGTCCTCGGCGGCCCGGGCGCGGTGGGCAGCCTGGTGGCGCAGGCCGACGCGGCGGAAGGCCTCAATCGGCTCGCCGTGCTGCCCAGCCCCATGACATCAGTGGCGGCGATCGGCATCATTTCCGCGCTGGCTTGGGGGCTTGGCTACTTCGGGCAGCCGCACATCATCGTGCGGTTCATGGCGCTGCGCTCCACCGACGAGGCCCGCGCCGGCCGTCGAATCGGCATCGGCTGGATGCTCTTCGCCGTGGCAGGTGCGGTGGCGACGGCGCTCGTCGGCGTTGCCTGGCATCAGCGCGAGGGCAGCACGCTCGCCGACCCCGAAACCGTGTTCATCGACATGGGGCAGATCCTGTTCCATCCGCTCATCGCGGGCTTCCTGCTGGCGGCGGTGCTGGCCGCGATCATGTCGACGATCTCGAGCCAGCTGCTCGTCACCGCATCGGCACTCATCGAAGACATCGTCAAGGCGCTCCACAAGAATCCCCGCTCCGACGATCACTACGTGTTGCTCAGCCGCCTGGCGGTGCTCGTCGTCGCCATCGTCGCGGCCGCGATGGCGTGGACCCAAAATGACACCATCCTCGCCCTGGTCGCCTTCGCGTGGGCGGGGTTCGGCGCTTCATTTGGCCCGACGGTGATCCTCGCCCTGTTCTGGCGCAAGCTCTCGGCGATGGGTGCGCTCGCGGGCATGGTGACCGGTGCGGTGATCGTCGGCATCTGGGGCAACATCTCCGGCGGCATCTTCGACCTGTACGAAATCCTCCCCGGCTTCCTCGGTGGCCTGCTGGTGGCGTGGGCCGTGAGCCTCGTCACCTACCGGGAGAATGCGGACGTGCAGCGCGAGTTCACGGAGACCGTCCGAGTTGTTGGCTAACGTCGAGAAGTCGACTGAGCGCACGCCAGATGGCGAACATGGCCCATGGGAGGCCAAAATCATGATCTGGAGTGCGCTCAGTCGCGTTGTGCGAAGTAGAGGTGATCTCACATGGCTGAGTTTTCCGTCGTTCCGGTGACGAGAGAGAATCGCGGCGACGCCGCACGCGCACTCGCGGACGCGTTCATGACCGACGACCACATCGTCGCCATGCTGCCCGCGGGCTCCACGCGTGAGCGCCTGCGTTCGCTCATGCTGGCGCAGGTGAGCGAAATGCTGGCGGCCGGACCGGGCGCGGTGGTCGCCGTCGATGGGGAGACGACGCTCGGCGCGGCGCTGTGGCAGTCGCCGGGCGCATCGACGCCGTGGGCCGCCGTGCTGCGTAACCTCCCGCTCTACGTGCGGCGGCTGCACCGCCGCTTCCCCGACGCCCTGCGCATCACGCTCTCGGAGCGCCGTCACCAGCCGCGCGTGCCGCACTGGTACCTGGCCTACCTGGGCACGCCGCCCGCAGCGCGCGGCCGTGGAGTGGGCACCGCGTTGGTGCAATACGGCGTCGACCAGGCCCGACGCGACGGCGTGGGCGCCTACCTGGAAGCATCCAGCCGCGCGAACGTCGAGTACTACAAGAAGTTCGGGTTCGTGGAGATGGGCGAGGTCCCTGCTCCAGGCACGTCGCCCACCTACGCCATGTGGCTGCCGCGCGAGCAGCCCCCGGCAGGCTGAGGCGGCTCGCCTACGCCTGGCTCGATTGGCGCCGCTGCCTGACGATCACCACGGCAGCCGCGCCAAGCACGACGATCAACCCCACCGCCACGACGGTGCCGGTGGGGAAACCAGACTCCGGCACCGGCTCCGGCATGACCACCTCCGGGTCGGCGAGATCAGCTTCGGACACACCCGACGGGAGCCGCAGTTCCCCGTCGATCTCGACACGCAGCGGTTTCGGTGTGCACCCCTCCGTGTCTTTGCTGTTGCGGCACCAGCCTTCGATGGTGCCTGGCTTGGGCTTCCACTCCTTCGCGCCCTTGGACGAGAACTCCCAATCCTTGTCGGCCGACGCGTGCCAGTAATTCCAGAACGAGCCGTCGAACGTCTTAGGGCACGGGTTGGGGCGCCCGCCGAGCGCACAGATCATGCCGCCCTTGTCATGCTCAACCGTCACATTGGCTGCCCGCAGCGCAGCCTCACCGTTGTCGGGCGTGCCCACGCACTGGTTCGCGACGACGGTGCCGTCTACGTCGGTGACGTACAGCCACACCTGTCCCGCACCCAGACAAGCGCCGACGGCGTTGCTGCCCTCCTTCGACGGTTGCTCGACGGGCGGCGCGTCGTCGGCGACGGCCAGCGGTGCTGCGCAGAACAGCAGTGCGGCGAGGAGACAGAGCACACGGCGCATAGAAGATCCTTCCGATACGGCACTGGGGCCGGTACCTTGACAGTACCGGCCCCAGGTTCGCTTGCCGTAATCAGCGGCGCACGAAGTTGAACGCTGCGCCGTAGGTGATGGTGTTTCCTACTTGCACACCGACGCGCCAGGTGGTGGTGCCGGCGGTGTACTTGCCGTAGGTGAGGGGGATGACGTAGTAGCCGTTGGCGTTGGTGGTGCGTTCTTGTGATCTCGACCACGTGCCGTTAGGCAGTTTCACCTCTGTCCACACGCGCGCGTTGCTTGCGCCGCGGGCGGTGCCCCACACGTTCGGGGTAGTACCGACGGCAGCGGTACCCGCCGATGCGCTGGTCACCGTAGCTACGCGCTGGAAGTTGAACGGTGCGCTGCGTACCACAGAGGAGCCGGACTGGACTGCGACGCGCCAGCTCAAGGTGCCGGCGGTGTGCAGGCCGTAGGTGAGGGGGATGACGTAGTAGCCGTTGGCGTTGGTGGTGCGTTCTTGTGACTTGGACCACGTGCCGTTGGGCAGCTTCACCTCTGTCCACACGCGCGCGTTGCTTGCGCCGCGGGCGGTGCCCCACACGTTCGGGGTAGTACCGACGGCAGCGCGCCCAGCGGTAGACGCGGTGACGGAAACGACGCGGCGCTGTTCAACCGTCGGCGTGTACTCGATGTCACCAACAGCATGCTGGACTGCGACGCGCCAGCTCAAGGTGCCGGCGGTGTGCAGGCCGTAGGTGAGGGGGATGACGTAGTAGCCGTTGGCGTTGGTGGTGCGTTCTTGTGACTTGGACCACGTGCCGTTGGGCAGCTTCACCTCCGTCCACACCTTCACGGGCTTGTCGGTGTCGACGGTGCCCCAGATGTTTGCGGGTACGCCGACAGGCTTTACTTTCGCAACGTCAGCGGTAGCGGGTTTCCGCGGCTCCGGATCAGGCGCGGGGTTGAAGTTGATGGGCTTCACCTGCGTGCTCTTGATGGTGGCGTAGCCCTTACCCGCGGGAGCAAAGATGGCCTGGGTAGTGGCCATGACGTCGCTCCTGGTGCCATCGTGCACGTTCGACCACGCCCCGGTGCCGGTCTTCTTCTGCTGGTCGACGAGGTACGCGACCGGCGACTCAATGTTTTCGCCGGCCTCGGCGAGGCCCCCGGCGACCATGCCCGTGCTGTTTGCCGACGAGTACGTCGCCCAGTACGTGTTGCCGTTGGCGTCGGTTTTCTGGTTGGCCGGGTTCTGTGCCCAATCGATGGCATCCAGCGCGCTGTCGAGTGCTATGTTTCTCGTGGCTCGGTCGGGGGCTTCCGTCGACAACAGATTCATGGCCATGATGCCGATGCCGGTGTAGTCGGGGTCGGCGTTGAACTTGCCGTTGTAGGTGTACCCGAAGGCGCCGTCCTGCTGGTTGGCGAGCATGTTGTCGATGACGGACTGCGGCACCTGCTCGCCCGCCCGCGAGAGCGCAATGGCGATCAGGTAGGGGGCCCAGAAATCCTTGGTGTCCTGCGAATTCGCCTTGGCGTAGTCCACCAGCTCAGCGACGAGGTCGCGCCCAGGCAGGAACGTGCGGGGGTCCTGGTTGGACGCGAGCAGCGTGATGATGATCTTTGCCTGCCCAGCCGGGTTGGGCTTTGCGTCCGGGGTACCGACGTAGCTCGGCGTCTTCTCATGCAGCGCTCGGAGCATCGACTCGACGACGTCGGGATGCGCTTCCGCAGCGCTCAGGGCGAGGATGCCGTCGGCGATGGTGCCGGCGGCAAAGTACTGGCCTGGCTTTTCCTTCCAGGTGGTGGCGAGCCAATCGGCTGCCTGCGAGACGGAATCTTGTTTCGCGTCTGCATGAGCGGGGGCGGTGCCTAGTGTGCCAATGGCGAGCATGAGTGCCATCAGCAACGCCAGGACGCGATTTCGCTGCAAGGTCATATACGACTCCTTGGCTGAAACGGTCCTCACGGTTGGGAGCTGTTTCACCAAGAAATCGCTCCACCGCAGACCTCGACGGTGTTACAACATGACCACGGGCGGGCATTCCGGCTTCGAGCGTTGCTCGTTACGGTTGCGGGTCAGCTGTGGATTTGCACCACATTCCCCCGACGCACGGTCGTGCCGAATTTTACACCAGCGGTGGCAGGCAGGGCTCGCCCAATCATCCGGGCTACCAGGTGCGTTCTCCCTCGCCGCCTGTGCGAGGATCTGGCTTCTGCTCAGCCCGTTGCCGCTCTTGTTGCGCTTGCTCGGCGCGCTCGTCGATCTCCTGCTCGCGGTCGACGTCGTCTGCGGGAGGCTCACCCGTCGGCTCCTCCTTGCTCTGCCCAGCCTTCCCCGCCAACCGCTGCTGGGTTTGCGATTTCTGCGACTGCGCCGACTGCCCGCTTGCCGTGCGCTGCTGGTCGTCGCACGCCGCGCTGGCCAGTACCAACAGCGCGCTTCGGTAACGAGCGGTGGCGCTGTCGAGGTCGTCGTGCTGGCGGAGCGCGTCGGCAGAGCGCTCCAACGCCGTCGACCAGTTGAGCCGAATCATGCAATCGTGCTCGACGGGAGCCCGCAGCGCCGCGAGTTCGAAGTCGCTCGCGGCCGCGTCCCACTTCTCCTGCTCGTACCGCGCGACCCCGCGGTTGAACGGCGCCTTCCAACCCTCGACGGGCAACCGCACCGCCCGCGAGTAGTGGCGCTCGGCATCCAGGGGCCGCCCCTCGCGTATCGCCTCGTCGCCCAGCCACATCGACGCCTGCCACGTGAGCAGTGCCACACCCGCACCCCCGACGAGCACCGCGGCGAGCGCTGGCCACACCAGCCAACCCAGACGTGAACGCTTCACAGCTCCTCCTTCGCGCCCCGCATCCGACGCGCGGCCACGGCCAGGTCTGCGCACCACATCGTCGCAGCTCCGACGGCGAGCCACCAGGCCAGCGAGGTGTCACGGTGAGCAGCCTCCGACACGCTGGCGCCGGCCGCAGGTGTCCAACCCTCCAACGCTCCGGGGGCGGTGCGGTGTTGGTATGAGCCGCCCGTCTGCTCCGCGATCGTCCGCAGCGCCGCCTCGTCAATCTTCGACTTGGCCGGTTTCCCGTCGCGCGTGACGAGCTCGTCGGTGCCCACATGCATCGCCATCACGCCACCAGCGGAAGTGCCGTAGCCCAGCACGAGCGCGTCGTCGACGAGCTCCCGAAGCGGTGCAAACGACGCCGGGCTGTGCTTGGAGATCTGCTCGCCGTCACCCAAGTACACGAAGTATCGACGCACACCCGGACGCTCAGCCGCCGAATCCTGCAGGAGCTGTTTGGCCAGCGGTAGCCCGGCGGCGATGTCGGAGCCGGTGCCCAGGCCCTCCTCGCGCCAACCCATCGTGCGGGCGAGCGTGATGACGGCGGCGCCGTCGGTGGTCCAGGGAGCGGCCACGCGCGCCTCATTGTCCGAAGTCACGACGGTGTACCTCGCGCCCGGCATGGTGCCGACGAGCGCCTCGACGTCGGCGGCCACCCCCTCCATGCGGGGGCGGTTGCCGTCGTAATCCTGTGCGGCCATCGACGTGGTGCGATCGACGAGCAGCACCACGTCCATGCCGGTGGGGGCCTCCTCTGCGGAGGCGTGTTCGAAGCCCGGCTGGAGCGCCACGCCAGCCAGCAACACCAGCGCCGCAAGGCGGAGCCAGGTGTGGATGTCGCGCCACATCCGGCGTTGCCACCACAGCGTCACCACGAGCGCGACGGTGACGAGCGCCAGCGCGGCGGGTTGCACGTCGAAGGTCATGCCCCAACCCTCCTTCGTGCGACGGCGGCCCCCGCAGCTCCGAGACTCAGCAGGGCCATGCCCGGCCACAGGAGGGGCTCGGCGTCGGTGCGGGGCGGATCTTCCAGCTCGCGGGCCTGGGTGCGCTCGACCGCGTCGACGATGCTCGCCAGCGGAGCGTTGGGTTCGAGGGCGAGCGTGTCGCCCCCGGTCAGCTGCAGCGCGGCAGTCATGGCCTGCGTGGCGGCGACCTGGTTGTCGTTCGGGGCAATGCCGAACACGAGCGTGTGCTGGCTGACTGCGTGCTGTGCCGCCTCATCCAATGTGAAGATGCTCTTACCCGAGGTCTGGTTGTCTGTGGCGAGCACGACGGTGCGCGAGCGGCCCGGATCGGTGGTGTCGAAGCGCTGTAGGCAGCTCGCGAGCCCGTCGCCGATGAGCGAGCTTCCGACGTCACCTACCTGCGTGCCGCGAACCGGCCCCGCGCCCACTTCCTGCGACGCGGCGTCGAGCTGTTCTGCGATGTAGTTGGCGTCGTCGGTGAGGGGAAAGGAAGTCACCGCGGAGGCGTCGAACATCACCAGCGCGATGCGTTCTCCGTCGAGGCGCTCCGCCAGCTGCTTGTAGGCGCCCAGCACGTCCTGCACCACCGACGACATGGACGCCGACGTGTCCATGCACAGCACGACGTCGCGGTTGCTGCGCGCTGACGGCAGCTGGCGTTCGTCGACGGGGCGCGCCACCGTGAGCGCCGCCCCGCCCACCGCGACGGCCACCGCGAGGAATTCCACCGTGAGCCACCGCATTCGCCGCCGGGCCGCGTCGCGATACTGCGGCAACGCGCGCAGTCTGGCGCCCGCGCTGAACAGCAGCGCCTCTCCCGCCGGAGTCCGACGGCGCGGCCACCACCAGGCCACCAGGGCCACCAGTGTGGCGGCGACGATCACCGCCACACCCCACCACGGCTGACTCAACGCCATGCGCGAATCACCTCCCGCGCCTGCTCCGCGTGCGCGGCCACGTCGAAGTCGTCGCCGGGGGATGCAGAGAAGCTCACCTCTTGCAGGTCGCTCACCAACGCCGCGACGGGAGCCAGCCGCCGGTCACGCTCCGCGGCAGCAGCCAGCTGGCTTGCGGTTTCGTAGTCGGCGCTCCCCCCGGAAGCCACACCGACGAAGCGCCGCACCGTCCGGCTGAGCGCCTGGGCAGCGTCCTTGGGCTGCGCTAGGCGCGCATCGGCACCCACCTGCTCCAGCGCGGATTCCCGCAGCCGCTCCAGCGACGTGTCCGCCTCCGGCGGCGACGGGCGCAGCGCGCGCCAGCGCCACACGCCGACGGCGAGCACCCCGAGCGCCAGGACGAGCCCCCCGACGGCAACCAGCCACCACCACCAGGAAGCAGCCACGACAGGTTCGATGGGCGGCAGTTCAAGCAGCACGACGCACACTCCTCAACCAGGAAAGCAGCTGCGGCACAACAGGACTGCCGGGGGTGAGGGTCACCGTCGGGATGGCAAGCCTCGACAGTGCTGCGCTCCGACGCGTCGCGCGGTCTGCCACGTCGGCTCGCCACGCGGTGGCCAGCGCGGGATCACGCAACAGCGCGCGCGGGAGTTCGCGCGCTGCGATGAGGTCGTGCACCGGGCGCGAGATGCGCTCGTCGGTGGGGTCGACGTCGGGCACCACCACGTGCACCACGGTGTGCTGCACGGCGAGCCGGCGCAGATGCAGCTCGAGGTTGGCGTCGACGTCGATGTCGCCCGTGACCACCGCGACGATCCCTCGGCGCCGAATGGACGTGCCGGTGCGCTCCAAGAGCACCGGGAGGTCGCCGTCGGGGGAAGTGGGATCGCAGGCACGCTCCGCCTGCGTGAGCATGCGCTCCACCCGCACGGCTCTGGTGCTTGGGCGCGCCGCGAGAGCGCCAGCGGCCCCCCAATGCAGCATGCCGACGTAGTCGCCGCCGGCCAGCGCGAGGCTCGCGAGTGTTGCGGCGGTATCGAGCATGAGTTCACGTTTGAGCGTCGACGGGCCGGCCATCGCCGCCATCGACTGTCCCGTGGCAAGCGCGACGAGCAGCGTCGTGCGGCGTTCGGCCACGTGCCGTTGCACCAGCAGCTCGCCACGACGCGCAGACGCCTTCCAGTCGATGTCGGCGACGTCGTCGCCGCGCACGTACTCCCGCACGTCGTGAAACTCCAGCGAACGCCCCGCGTTCACCGACGGGTGGGCACCGTCGAGCCACCCGCTCACCTTGCCTCGGGTAGCGAGCATCACCTCGGTGCGCACACGAGTGAGCCGGGCCATGTTACGGGGCCGTCACCGCGTTGAACACTGCGTCGACGATCTCGTCGACGGGCACCTGTTCCGCCATCGCTTCGAAGGTCAGCACGATGCGGTGACGCAGAATCGCGTGCCGCATCGCGGTGATGTCGTCGGGGATGACGTGGGGCCTGCCCTGCAGCAGCGCGTGTGCGCGGGCGATCTGCAGGAACGCGATCGACGCGCGCGGGCTGGCGCCGTACTCGATCCACCTTGCGGTGTCGGACTGCAGGAAGTCCGCCGGGCGCCTGGTCACGTTCACCAGCTCGACGATGTAGCGCTCGATGGCCTCGTCGACGTGCACCTGTCGCGTGATCGCCCGCAGGCGACGCACGTCGTCGATCGATGCGACGGCGGGAGCCGGCTGCTCGAACACGCCCGAGCGAACGCGACGGAGCACCTCCACCTCGGCGTCCGCGGCGGGGTAGTTGACGACTTCCTTGACGAGGAAGCGGTCCATCTGCGCCTGCGGCAGCACGTAGGTGCCCTCTTCCTCGATGGGGTTTTGGGTAGCCATCACGACGAACGGGTCCGGCAGCTCGTGCGTGACACCGCCGATGGAGGTCTGCCTCTCCTGCATCGCTTCGAGCATGGCCGACTGCGTTTTCGCCGACGAGCGGTTGATTTCGTCGAGCAGCACGAAGTGGGCGTGCACGGGGCCGAGCTCGGTGTGGAACTTCGCCTCCGCAGGGTCGAACACCTCGGTGCCGATGATGTCGCTCGGCAGCAGGTCGGGGGTGCACTGGATGCGCGCGAAACTGGCGTCTACCGAGCGAGCGAGGGTGGATGCGGCAAGGGTCTTCGCCAAGCCGGGCACGGATTCGACGAGGATGTGCCCTTCTCCCAGCAGCGTGGCCAGCAGCGCCACGCGCAGCTTTTCCTGACCGACGACGGCGGCGTCGAAGTACGTGGTCAGGGCGCCGAGTCGGTCGGTGGCGAACTCCAGGTCGGCGGGGCTCAGCTGATCGTTCATCGTCGGTCTCCTTCGGGTTGCCAGAGCGTAGAGAGGCGGTCGCTTCGTTCGCGACGGCGCAGTGCCGCCGCGTCGATGCGTTGCGGTGGGGGCTTAATGGGGGTGGTGCTGGGGACGGGGTCACCGACGGTGGCCCGCAGGCCCCGGATCATGGGGAAGCCGACGATGAGGGCGAGCACCGCGGTGGTGACCCCGCGGGCGGCATCGACGGCAAACGACGTAGTGAGGGAGTAGTTGACGAGCCTCGTGAAGGACTCCCACGGACCGGCACCGAGCAGGAAACCGCCGGCGGGAACGCCTGCGTCGTCCACCCAACCCGTGGTGTTCAGCAGCACGCCGGAGACGGGGCCGAGCAGCGCACCTGCGAGCACGCACCCGATCCACGCCACACGCGTCTCTGACCCGCGGAAGAAACCTCCCACAAGCCCAAACAGACCCCAGACGAAGGTTTGCGCCACCAGGTGTTCCGTATACAGCCCGAGCAGCACCGACGAACCCAGGCACGCAAGCGCGCCGGTCAGGAACCCGGCGGGGCTGCCTAGCGCCGCGCCCGCGAGCAAGGGCACCACGAACGCCGGCTCGATGCCGGAGACGCTCGGCGAGAGTAGGAGACGCACCAGCGCGGCAGCCGTCGCGAGGAACACCACTGGCGCGAACACCTCGGCCCGGCGTCCCGCGTCGCGCCACAGCGCCCAGCCGAGCACGAGCAGTAGGCCACCCAACCCGCTGAGCAGGCTCGGCATCAGCGCGCGGGCGGTGTTCGCGTCGGGAGCCGTCCACGACCCCCACACCGGCCAGCCCACCCACGTGCATGCGAGGGCGACGAGCAGCGTCGTCACGATGCGCGCTCGCACACCGCTGATGGGTGCCGCGTCGCGCCACTTCGTCGCACTCATGCGGCCCACCCTTCTTCGGCGAGCGCCGCGACCGCGTTCGGCGCGCCTTGGGCGACGATGGCGTCGCCCTCGATCACGACGATCTCGTGGCACGCCGCGCGCAGAAATGCCTCGTCGCGCCCGGTGATAATGCGCACGCCCGGGTTGTCGCCGGACAACTGCGCGATCAGCGCGCGGCACGCGACCGCGTCGAGGCCAGCCTGCACGTGAGGGAGCCAGAGCGGAAGCTTGGTGTTGAGCGCCTCGGCGCTGAGTGGTGTACGGGAACTCAGCACGTCGCCGCCGAGGTGTTCGACGAGGCGGCGCGCCACCGGTTCTGGCCGGACGTCGCGGCACACGACGCCGAGGCAGACGCCGGCGGAGACGTCGATGGGGTTGCCGGTGAGGCCGAGTGCAGCGGGCTCGACAACGGTCGACGACGCTCGGCCACAGAAGGCCTGGCGGCGGGGGGCATCGTCGGGTGTGATGCGTGGGTCGGGCAGCGTGGCGGGCACCCATTCGTCGACGGGGCAGGCGGCGAGCACCTGGCCGTGGCCGAGCTCGAGCACGTGCGAGGCGTGGGCGAGCAGGGTGGGGAGGTCGTGGTCGGCCCAGCAGACGGCCGCGCCGAGCTTCGCGCGTCGGGCGATCTCGTCGGCGAAGTCCTGGCGGATGCGGGCGGGCGCGGCGGTGAGTTGCGCGTCGACGAGCACGACGTCGGCGGGCGTTGCCTGGTGGAGTGCGGCGAGCAGTAGCCCCACGCGCACGTCGGGCGGCACGGAGGTGGTGCGGTGGAGAAGGTGGCGTTCAGCGCCGTAACGGGCCACGTCGAACTCGGGCTCGCGGGCGAAGGCGCCCAGGTAGTCGGCGACGCCGACGGGCGGCAATTCGCCGACGTGCACGATGCTGCCGCGACGCCGGATACGGCCCCGGAGTAGCGCCCCGTGCGGGAGGCGGTTGCTCGCGGCGCGCAGCAGCGTCGACGCGCCCGCGCCCGAGCGCCCCACCACCGCCCAGATCTCGCCAGACTTCGGGGCGAACTGTACGTCGTCAAGCACCACGCCCTGTCCGGGCAGCCAGGCGCCGACGCCGTCGAACTCAACCATGCGCAGCCTCCCCTCGAGGGGTTCCGAGCGCGACGGCGATCGGCAGCAGGAGCGCCGCCACCGCAACCCCGACGACCCCGATGCGCGGAGCGAGCACCACGGCGGCAACCCACGCGACGGCGGCGAGCGCCTGCCACACATCGGAACTGTGGGCGGTGAGGAGCTGTTTGGGAGTGACCCCGGGGAGATCCCGGGCGACGTCGCGCGCGGCGCCCAACCACACGTCGAGGGCGGGCTTGCGGCGTCGGCCCCGAGCTTGGCGCCTCGACGACGCCACCTCTGCGAAGGCCTCCCCGCACGTGGCGAGCCAGCCGAATGCGGGGGCGAGAGGGCCAGCGAGCCGCGCGAGCGACAGCCAGCCGCGGGCGCTCACGAGCTGCCCGGCCACCCCGAGCGCGAGCACCACCGCGCTTGCCGCGAGCGCATTCGTGATGCCGCGGTGCAGTGCCTCGGTGGTGACGGCGCCACCTAAGCGCACGCCCGGGCCGAAGGTGCGCTCGGGCAGCGAGAACACGACGTCGCCGGAACCCGTCGGCACCAGCAGCGTCCAGCCCGCCCACAGCAACGCTGCCGCGAGCGCGCCGACGCATGCGAACCCGAAGCTCGCCATCCGCGGGCCGCGCGCCAAAAAGCCCGTGAGAAGCAGCGCCACCACGAAGGCGGCCAGCATGAGCGGGTGCGTAAGACGCAACGAGGCCGCCACCGTCGCGCCGAGCAACGCCAGCCAGATGAGGGGGTGGGAGTCAGTCACGGCGCCTCCTCACCGTGTCGGCTGCAAGCATGGCCGCCACGAAGAGTGCTGATGCGCCCGCAATGCCGAAGCCGACCACCTGGACTGTCGTCGTCGGGTGTTCGGCGAGGGCCGCCGTGCCGTCGGCGGAGGGGGTGGCGAGCCAGATGGAGTCAATCGAGGAGTCGGTGATGTTACGCAGACGCAGTTTCTTGGGCGTCGACGTCAGGCCGCGTGGGAGGGCGTACTGCACGATGGCGTCCTCATCGGGTGCCGCATCGACATGTGTGGGCTGCAACGTGATGTCTTCCCAGGTGCCGTCGTCGTGTTCCATTTCGACGGCGAAGCGCGTACCCCGGATGCTGCCGACCACGTGCAGGTCGAGGGGAACGCCGACGGGTTTCTCGGCCGCGAACCCGTCGCCCAGCACCGTGGGAATGCGGGCGCCGAAGGGGGCGAAGGTGCCGACGGTCATCGACACGTCGCTGCCGGTCACGCCGTCGACGCTGATGAGCGCCCAGCCGCTCGACGCGTCCTTGACGACTGCGGGGATCGACAGATCCACGGTCGCGATGCCGATGCGGTTGGTGATCACCTCGACGCCGTCGCCGAGCGGCTTGAGTTCCTTCAGCTCAGCACCGTCGGCGATGGCCTGGTAGGCGCGCAATTTGACCCGGACGTGCGGCGCTCCCTGCACGGTG
The DNA here is from genome assembly GCF_900343145.1 of Tessaracoccus timonensis. Classification (NCBI taxonomy): domain Bacteria; kingdom Bacillati; phylum Actinomycetota; class Actinomycetes; order Propionibacteriales; family Propionibacteriaceae; genus Tessaracoccus; species Tessaracoccus timonensis. The sequence continues at coordinate 988,216 of NZ_LT996886.1, read as the reverse complement.
ACGGAGTTGGTGGCTCCCTCGCGGGTGTCGTCGGCCACTCGAATCGCGCATCCCGACGGCGCCTCCTGGCACAGCTCAAGTGCTCCCGGCGGGGGTGCGGCGTGGGCTAGTGGCGACGAGGCGAGGCCGAGCGCGACGGCGCCAGCAGCGACCAGGGCGCTGCGCAGTGTGGGCAGGCGGAGAGCGCGGCTCATTCGTCCTCCAGCGGGGGAGTGTGCGTGGCGCGCATGCCGAATCCCGCCGCGGTGCCGAGGCCGCCCACCATCAGGACGGCGAGTGCCCCGGCGAGCCAAGGGCTGCGCGAGGTGTCCGTCGACGATGCCTGGCCGGGGGTGCGCTGACGCTGCGCCTCCTCGCGGCCCCACACCATCGACGGCGTGGCGCTCGGGGCGTCCGCGGCAGGGCCGCTCGCGTTATCCGAAGGCTGTGCTGACGGCGTCGGCGAGGCATCCGGGGTGGGGGTGCCCGTCGCAGAGGGGCTCGGTGTACCCGGGGGTGCGGTGGGGTTCGGGGTGTCGCTGGCGTTGGACGTCGGGGTGCTCGTCGGAGGCACCGGGCGCGGGCGCGGCTGAGCGTCAGTGTTAGGCCGTGCCGATGGACGTCTGGAATGCGTGGGCGTGTGCGTCGACGGTGCAGTCGGTGTCCCAGTAGGGTTTGGCTTGGGTGTTCCCGTCGGGCTCGGGTCTGGGTTGCCGGTCGGTGCTGGTTCCGGGTCTGGGCTTGGCTCCGGATCCGGTTTGCCGGTCGGGCCGGGGGTTGGATCTGGTGTGGGCTTGCCGGTCGGATCTGGCTTGGGTGTCCCCGTCGGTCCTGGCGTGGGGCTGGGCTCAGGCTCCTCCTCGAAGGTCGGGTGGCGCACGGGAATGTTGGTTTCGCCAAGTGGGCCGAGCGCGATACCGACGAAGGAATCCACCTTGGGTTTGGGGTTATAAGATCCTTTGCCTCGCCACTGGCCATCCACCCCACCCCAGAAGAACCAGTACCAGTCCTGAGGGTCCTGGATGCCGTTGATGTTGGTGATGAGGTTGCCCGCCTCGAAAGGGATCCCCGCCGACCGCAACACGCTGGCGATATCACGCCCGGAGTCGTCGATCACAGGGAAATCCTGGGCGCCCTCGTCGAGCAGGATGCAGCGGATGAGTTCGCGCTTGGCGGTGCCGGCGCCGTCGAACTTGTTCCAATCGACGATGACCGTGACACCCTCGCCGCGTTTGCAAGCGCCGTCGCGGAACTTGGCGTGGGCGGTGAGCGGGAGCAGCTGCGTGAGGCAGAGAGCGAGCAGCACCGTTATGCAGGCGGTGCGCTTGGCGTTCATCTGCCCTCCTGGCGGGCGGCCTCGCGCGCCAGGGCGCACGACCACGCAGCCCTCGACGTGTCGTGACGAAGACGGGTGCAGTATCCGACTCGGCCGAGGCCACACGGTTGCGGGACAGCGCCGGATTCGCACCGGCTTCCTGCGTAGCGCCTTCACTCAATACTGAGCGTCGCCCACGCTAGCACAGCAGTTGCGATCGGCAGGCTTAGCGTACGCTTGCCAATGAGACGCTTCCGCTATGCCTGGCTGAGAGGAATCGCTGTGGACGACTACTCCGCACTCACGTCCTGGTGGCGAGGGCTGACCCGCGACGACGCCTTCCTTGCCGTCGCCCCTCCTGCTGGGGCAGATGGCGATGTCTGCGATGCCGCAGCTGCTGAACTGCGTGCACGCGACCTTCCCCTGGAGACGCCGTGGGCAGGCTGGAGTTCGGCAGCCGAAGAACGAGCGTTCCAGAACGGCCGGCTGGTGCTGCCGCTTGCCATCACGTATTCGGGCCCGCGCGAAGTGGTCGCGGATGCGCTCGGTGAACCCCCTGCCGGGTTCGCGGTACACGGCGGGGAGCGCGACGGCGCCGCGTTCATCGTCGTGCGGAGTTGGACTGCGTGATGCTTGGGCGGCGGGTAGCCTCGTCGAGGTGGAACTGCTACAAGGCGATGCGCTGGCCAGCGCTCGTGCGCTGCTGGGCGCACGGCTTCGTCGAGGGAGCGTGGCCGTCGAGATCACCGAGGTGGAGGCCTACCTCGGGCAAGACGACCCGGCGTCGCACGCCTGGAAGGGGCCGACCAAGCGCAACCAGGTGATGTTCGGGCCGCCCGGGCATCTCTACTGCTACACGATGCACGGGCACACCTGCTGCAACGTAGTCTGCTCACCGGAAGGCTTTGCCAGTGCGGTGTTGATTCGCGCGGGCCGGGTGGTTGACGGCATCGATGAGGCGCGGCGTCGGCGCCCTGGCGTGCCCGATGAGCGCCTCGCCCGTGGGCCCGGCAATCTCACGAAGTCGCTGAGCATCACCATGGCCGACGCCGGTGTGCCTCTCTTTGACGCTGGCTCGTTGGTGCGCCTGGAGCCGGGGCGGGCGAGCGTGGATGTGTCGAGCGGACCGCGCGTCGGAGTGTCCCGCGCGGCCGACGAGCCCTGGCGCTTCTGGCTGACCGGCGACCCCACCGTCTCCGCCTACCGCCGCAGCAAGGCCGCGGGCCAAGCGAGGGAGTGAGTTCTCAGCTCGAAGGGACCCAAGATAGATCAAGTTCGTGGTTGGTCTGCCCGCCACGAACTTGATCTATCTTGCGGGTCCACGTCGTGCCTTAACCAAAACGCCCCCAGAAACCGGGGTTTCTGGGGGCGTTCATGTTGTAGAAAAGTGGAGCATAGGGGACTCGAACCCCTAACTTCCACCTTGCAAAGGTGGCACTCTACCAGTTGAGTTAATGCCCCAAGGACGCCCGGTAAGTATAGCCACGGTTGCGCGCTCTTCCGCAACTCGCACGCCCCACGCGAACCGCGAAGTTGACCGTTATCCTCCACGCCTGCAAGAAAGCGCTGAAAAGCGGGGGTCAGTAGCTTCTTGTGGAGGATAACGGTCAGTTTCTCGGGGTCATCGCCCAGCGGCCTGCAGACGATCCGCGTCGAGAATGTGACAAGCTACATGGGTGACGAGTCTCGTGCTGACCTTCCCCGACATCGACCCAGTGGCGCTCCGCCTCGGGCCGCTGCAGATTCACTGGTACGCCATCATGTACCTCATCGGCTTCGCGGTGGCGTATATCCTCATGCGACGCAGGCTCACCCACGAGCCATACCGCTCCATCACCAAACCCGAGCCGTACAGCGAGGAATTCATCGAGGATATTCTCACCGCTGCCATCGTCGGCGTCCTCGTCGGCGGCCGCTTGGGGTACTGCTTCTTCTACAAGCCCGCCTATTACGTGGCCCACCCCGTCGACATCTTCAAAGTCTGGGATGGCGGCATGAGCTTCCACGGCGGCGCTATCGGCGTCTTCCTCGGCTTCGTGTATCTGGCGTGGCGGCGGAAGCGCCCAATGCTGCAGATCGCCGACTTCGTCGTCCCCGTCGTCGCGCCCGGCCTCATGTTCGGCCGGCTCGGGAACTTCATCAATGGAGAACTGTGGGGCCGCCCTGCTCCCGACGGGCTCCCCTGGGCGATGGTCTTCCCCACAGGAGGCGACGTGGCGCGTCACCCGTCGCAGCTCTATCAGGCACTGATGGAAGGGCTGCTGCTGTTCCTCGTCGTGTGGTTCTACGCAGCGAAGCGCAACCGCTATCGCGGGCAAGTGTCGGGGCTGTTCGTGGCTGGGTATGGGTTGGCTCGGTTTGTGGGTGAGTACTTCCGCGAGCCGGACGCGCACCTGGGCTACCTCAGCTTGGGCCTCAGTATGGGGCAGTGGCTGTCGCTGCCGATGGTGGTTGCCGGCGTCATTCTGTTCAGTTGGGCGTCCGCGAAGCGGATTGATGACATTGAGGAAGCGGCTGAGGCGGAAGAGCCGGAGGAGTCCGATGCGCCGGAGGAGATAGAGGAGTCAGAAGAGTCAGCGGAAGAGGTATCCGACGACGAGTGAGGGCGCCTCATCCCGCTGGTTGAGTAGCCGCCGCAGGCGGCGTACCGAAACCCGGGGCAGCATCTCGATACGCGCCTTCGGCGCTACTCGATGGTCAGGGGGACACGGTGGTTGAGTAGCCCACGAAGTGGGCGAATCGAAACCCGCGCACGTCGGTGCACCCACCGAGTGCCCAAACTTGCAAGGTTTGCAAACCTGTGGATATGTGGACAACTCCCAGGGAGCTCACGCTGAGAAATGCAGTCTACAAGCCAATACGCATCTATTCCACGCTGTGGAGAACCCTGTGGATGGCACCCGGCTACGCAACCTGCCGCGCGGCCGCCAGCGTCTGCCCGACATACCCTGCGCCGAAGAGCACCACGTGCACCAACAGCATATGGAGCTGATGCATGGGCACCCGTTCGCGCCAGCCGTCGGCCAGTGGGCTCACCTCCTGGTAGCCCTGCATCGTCGCGTCGAGATGCGCCGAGCCGAACACATGGAGCGCTGCGAGGTCGGTCTCAGCGTGCCCGCCATGCGCGTGGGGGTCGATGAGCGTGCCCACCGTCCCCGACGCCGCACGTGCCCACACGATGTTGCCGCCCCACAAGTCACCGTGCGTGCGCGCCACCGCCGCACCGCGCTCTACACACAACGCCGGCTGGGGCGCGTCGAACTCTCCGGCTGCGACGCGTTCAACAGCCTGGGCGACGACCCGTCGGGCAGAGGCATCCATCGCGCGCGCCTTGCGCAGGTAGGGCTCCAGCTTCGTTTCGGCGAAGAACTCCCCGAATGACTCCCACTGGGGCTCCGACGCCAGCGTCGCCGGCATGTGCGCCTCCCAATTCTGTCCGAGCCCAGGCGGGCCTGCTCCCCACCAGTCCGCACCGGCCGCGTGCGTCGCAGCCAACCCGCGGCCAAACTCGCGCGCATCCTCCCGCGACGGAAACCCTTCGGCGAGCAGGCGCGTCTCGAGCCAAGTGTCGCCCACGTTCACCAGCTCCGCGACGGGGGCGCCACCCGCGTCGGTCAACCACAGCAACCCGGCCGCCTCCGCAGCGATGGCTTCCTTCGAGTCCTGTTTGCGAAACGTCTCCATGCAGCCACCCTAGCGACGAGCTACCTCTGGAACCGACGAGCCGCCGCCCATGCAGCCTTGTCTGACGCGGCTGGACCAATCTGCTGGCAGACTACCTGGCACACACACCGTCGGAAGGGGATCCGCCGTGCTGCTCCGGCTCAGAAACGACATCATCCGCAACTACGTGGCGTTCGGCCTGAGTGCGCTCGTGATGCTTGCGGGAGTTGGGATCGCGTTCGCCACAGGGCGCCTCACGCTGCATGGGCCCAAGGAAGTAGCCGGCGTCACGACGCAGGTCATCACGATCTACCTCATCTTCTGGGTCATCAGCTGCTTCGCGCAGGTCACCCTCACTCATCTCGTCTGCACGCGTGTGCCAGAGGAGGCCCTCCGCGACGAGGCCCGTCGCCTCCGCGAGGGGCCCCGCCCGTGGGAACGCTGGCTAGGCGCGATGGGGCCAGTCGGGGCGTCGTCGCTCACCTCGATGGTGGCGGTGGTATTCGCACTGCTGCTCGCGCGCCTACAGCGTGTGTCCGACGCCGCGTCGCCCGCGCTCCTTGGTACGGCAGCCGTCGTCGGCGCATGGGTCATCGTCGTGCAGTCTTTCGCTGTCGAGTACCACCGCATGTGGCTCGTCGGCGACTCGATGCGATTCGAGCACGACGAGCGCCCCCAGTTCGACGACTTCCTCACCACCTCGGTGCACATCGCCACAATGCTCACCTGCGACGTCCGGTTCGGCACCCGTCACGCCCGGCGCATCGTCCGTGCCCAGAGCGTGCTCGCACTCTTGTTCAATACCGTCGTGCTCGCGATGGTGGTCACAATCATCCTCAGCTGATCAGCCAACGGAGCGTCGCGTAGGCTGGAGTTATGACTGATCGATCCGATGTCGTCTCCTGGCTCACCGATATGGACGGCGTACTCGTCCATGAGAACCACGCACTGCCTGGCGCGCGCGAACTCATCAACCAGTGGAACGAGCGCGGCACGGAGTATCTCGTGCTCACCAATAACTCCATCTTCACCCCGCGCGACCTCTCCGCTCGCCTGCATGCCTCAGGCCTCGAAGTTCCGGAGCAGCGGGTGTGGACGTCGGCCCTTGCCACTGCGGATTTCCTGAAGCGTCAGCAGCCCGGAGGCACCGCGTACGTTGTCGGGGAAGCAGGCCTGATCACCGCGATGCACGAGGCCGGTTTCGTCATGACGGACCGCTCGCCAGATTTCGTCGTCCTCGGCGAAACCCGCACCTACTCCTTTGAACAAATCACGACGGCCATCCGCCTCATTCTGGGCGGGGCAAGGTTCATCGCCACCAACCCCGACCCGACGGGCCCCAGCGCCGACGGTGTGCTCCCGGCCACCGGCGCCATCATCGCGCTCGTGAAAGAGGCGACGAACCGCACGCCGTACATCGTCGGTAAACCCAACCCGATGATGTTCCGCTCCGCGCTCAACCGCATCGGCGTGCACTCGGAGACCACCGGCATGATCGGCGACCGCATGTCCACCGACATCGTCGCGGGCATGGAAGCCGGCCTCCACACTGCGCTTGTGCTGACCGGAATCGAGACGCACGAGAGCATGGAGGAGTATCCATTCCGCCCTTCGGAGGTACTGGAAGGTGTCTTCGAGCTGGTGGATGGTTGGGCGCCCGACCTCGATACCCTCGACGAGGCACCCGAGCTGCCGTAGGGCCCCATAGCGCGCCGACCCCATGGTGCGGGGGACTACGTTGCGACGATGGTCGCGGCGCTGGAAACGCCCCTCAAGCGGCGTACAACGGATTTCGCGTGTCGACGATGCGCGATCCGGCGCCCGAGCGCGGTATGCTTGACGTTGGCCGTCGGATCGACGGCCGTGGCATGTAAGGAGTACGCGTGGATCACGACGAGTCCACCCCGATTGACGCGACGGATGCAGTCGTCGATCTCGACGGTCAGCCCGAGAGCGCAGTGTCTGGCGACTACGACGCTGACCAAATCTCGGTCCTCGAAGGTCTGGAGGCGGTGCGCAAGCGCCCAGGCATGTACATCGGCTCCACCGGCGAGCGCGGCCTCCACCATCTCGTATACGAGATCGTCGACAACTCCGTCGACGAGGCCCTGGCCGGCTACTGCTCCCAGATCAACATCGAACTGCTCGACGACGGGGGCGTGCGTGTCATCGACAACGGTCGCGGCATTCCCGTCAAGGAACACCCCGTTGAGAAGATCCCGACGGTCACCCTCGTCCTCACTGTGCTCCATGCAGGCGGCAAATTCGGTAATGGCGGCTATAAAGTCTCGGGTGGTTTGCACGGCGTCGGCTCGTCTGTCGTGAATGCGCTATCCGAGAAATTCATCGTCGAAGTGCGCCGAGACGGGCACCTGTACCGCCAGGAATTCAAGCTCGGAGTTCCGGTGTATGAATTGGAGACCGTCCGCGAGCTTGCCGACGGTGAATCCACCGGCACCACTATTACGTTCTACCCATCGTCGGAAATCTTTGAAACAACACGGTTTAGCTACGACACCCTGGCGAATCGCTTCCGTGAAATGGCGTTCCTGAATAAGGGTCTGCGCATCATCCTCGACGACCGTCGCTCGGATGCCACCGTCGAGGCCGCCGAGGGCGAAGACACGAGCGACGACGTCACCAGCGATCCCGACGACATCAGCCACGACGAGTTCCATTACGCCGAAGGTCTGAAGGACTACGTGCGATTCGTCTCGAAGGGTAAAGAGCCGGTACACAACTCCATCATTGACATGGAGGCGCACGCTCCCGATCAGGGCATGAGCCTGGAAATCGCGATGCAATGGAATATGTCGTACTCGTCGAATGTGTACACATTCGCGAATACCATTTCCACCCACGAAGGCGGCACGCACGAAGAGGGATTCCGCGCCGCACTCACGAACACCGTGAATAAGTGGGGCGAAAACTGGGGCATGATCAAAAAGAAGGAAGATCGCGTCTCCGGCGACGATATCCGCGAAGGCCTCACCGCAATTATTTCGATCAAGGTGGCCGAACCGCAGTTCGAGGGCCAGACGAAAACGAAGCTCGGCAACACCGATGCACGCACCTTTGTGCAGCGCGTCATGTGGGAGAAGCTGGGCGACTGGTTCGAGCTCAACCCCGCAGAGGGCAAAGACATCATCCGCAAGTCGCAGGCCGCCGCTCAGGCGCGCATCGCCGCTCGCAAGGCGCGCGACATGGCGCGCAACCGTAAGGGCCTCCTCGGCGGCGGTGGTCTCCCCGGCAAGCTGGTGGATTGCTCGTCGCGCAACCCTGAAGAGTGCGAAATGTTCATCGTCGAGGGTGACTCCGCCGGCGGCTCCGCCCGCGGTGGTCGTGACCCGCGCACGCAGGCCATCCTGCCCATTCGCGGCAAGATCTTGAACGTCGAGAAGGCACGCCTGGACAAGATCCTCGCTAACAAGGAAGTCGAGGCCATCATCAACGCGCTCGGCACCGGCGCGCAGGAAGACTTCGACATCGACCGGCTCCGCTACCACAAGCTCGTGCTCATGGCCGACGCCGACGTCGACGGCGCGCACATCCGCACGCTGCTGCTGACGCTGATCTTCCGTTTCCTCCGTCCGCTCATCGAGGCCGGCCACGTGTACCTCGCGCAGCCGCCGCTGTTCAGGTTGCGCTGGACGAATGCGCCGCACGAGCTGGCATACACCGACGCAGAACGTGACGCACTGCGCGAGGCCGGCCTGGCGGCTGGCAAGAAGCTGCCGCAGGTCAACCCCATCCAGCGCTACAAGGGCCTCGGCGAGATGAACGCCGACGACCTGTGGGAAACGACGATGGACCCCGAAAACCGCATTCTGCTCCAGGTCACCATGGATGACGCTGCTGCAGCCGACCGGATGTTCTCCATCCTGATGGGCGAAGACGTCGAGCAGCGACGCACCTTCATTCAGCGCAACGCTCGCGACGTGCGCTTCCTGGACATCTGAGGAAGAAGCTATGGCAGACGAAGAAACTCCGGTAGAAGCCCTGAACGACGAGTTGCAGGCAGGCGGCCACGGCCGCGTCGATGCGACGGACCTCGAAGAGGAAATCCAAAAATCGTACCTTGACTACGCCATGAGCGTGATCGTCGGGCGTGCGCTGCCCGACGTGCGCGACGGCCTCAAGCCCGTGCACCGTCGCGTGTTGTACGCCATGTGGGACGGCGGTTACCGCCCCGACCGTGGCTGGAACAAGTGCTCGCGCGTCGTCGGTGAGGTGATGGGTTTGTACCACCCTCACGGCGACTCGGCGATCTACGACGCCCTCGTGCGCCTGGCTCAGCCGTGGGCGATGCGCCACACCCTCGTCGCGGGGCAGGGCAACTTCGGTTCGCAGGGCAACGACAAGGCCGCGGCCATGCGATACACCGAGTGCAAGATGGCCCCGCTCGCGGCCGAGATGGTGCGTGAGATCGACCAGAACACCGTCGACTTCATGCCCAACTACGACAACCGGGAGCAGGAGCCGACGGTGCTCCCCGCCCGCTTCCCGAACCTCCTGGTGAACGGCTCGACGGGCATCGCCGTCGGTATGGCGACGAACATCCCGACGCACAACCTGCGTGAGGTGGGCGACGCGGTGCAGTGGGCGCTCGAGCATCCCAAGGCGAGCAGCGAGGAGCTGCTGGAAGCGGCCATGCAGCGCATCCACGGCCCGGACTTCCCAGGCGGAGCGCTGATCGTCGGGCGTCAAGGCATCGAAGACGCGTACCGCACGGGGCGCGGCTCGGTTGTGATGCGCGCGGTCGTCGACTTCGAGGAAGACGAGCGCGGCCGGCAGATGCTCGTCGTGAAGCAGCTGCCGTACATGACGAACCCTGACACCCTTGCGCAGCGCATCGCCGACCTCGTCAATAGCGGCAAGCTCGCCGGCATCGCGGACATCCGCGACGACTCGTCGGCGCGTACCGGCCTGCGCCTGGTGATCGTGCTGAAGCGCGACGCGCAGCCTCGCGTCGTGCTCAACAATCTGTACAAACACACGGCGCTGCAGGAATCGTTTGGCTGCAACATGCTGGCCATCGTCGACGACGTCCCCCGTACGCTGCGCCTCGACCAGTTCATCTCGCTGTGGATCAAGCACCAGATGGAGGTCATCCGCAGGCGCACCCAGTTCCAGCTGGAAGATGCGGAGAAGAAGGCGCACATCTACCGCGGCTTGGTGAAGGCCCTCGACAAGCTCGACGAGGTCATCGCGCTCATTCGGCGCTCGCCGAACGCCGACGATGCCCGCACCGGCCTGATGGTGCTGCTCGACATCGATCAGGTGCAAGCCAGCGCCATCCTGGACATGCAGCTGCGCAGGCTCGCGGCCCTCGAGCGTCAGGAGACGATCGACAGGCTTGCGGCGCTCGAGGCGAAGATCGCCGATCTCAAGGACATCCTCGCCAAGGAGGAGCGTCAGCGCGAGATCATCGGCGTCGAGCTGCAGGAGATCGTCGACAAGTACGGCGACGAGCGCCGCACGAAGATCATCGCAGCTGAGGGCGACTTCTCGGAGGAAGATTTCATTCCCGACGAGGACGTCGTCGTCACCATCACCTACGGCGGCTACGTCAAGCGCACCCGCACCGACCAGTACCGCGCCCAAAAGCGCGGCGGCAAGGGTGTTCGCGGAGCGACGCTGCGCGCCGACGACGAGGTGCAGCACCTGTTTACTGCGACGAACCACGAGTGGTTGCTGTTCTTCACCAACTTTGGGCGCGTGTACCGCATCAAGGCATGGCAGCTCCCCGAGGGCGGACGTGACGCCAAGGGCAGCCACGTCGTCGGGCTGCTGACGTTCCTTCCCGACGAGAAGATCGCCCGCGTGATGCGGCTGCGCACCTACGAAGACGCGCCGTACCTGCTCCTGGCGACGAAGAAGGGTCTGGTCAAGAAGACGGCCCTGACCGCGTACGACTCGTCGCGCCAGGCCGGCGTGATTGCCATCAACTTCCGCGACGAGGACGACGAGCTCATCGGCGCCGAGGTCTGCTCTGCCGACGATGACGTGCTGCTGTTGTCGAAGAAGGGCCAGGCTATTCGTTTCCAGGCCTCTGACGAGCAACTCCGCCCCACGGGGCGTGCGACGTCGGGTGTCACCGGCATGCGTTTCCGTGAGGTGGGCGGCGAGTCCGACGAGCTCCTCAGCATGTCCGTGCTCCCCGCTGACGGCGAGGAAGACGACCGCTTCGTGTTCACCGTCACGCAGGGTGGCTACGCCAAGCGCACGAAGGTGAGCGAATACCGCACGCAGGGGCGTGGCGGGCTCGGCATCAAGGCCATGAAACTCGTCGACGACCGCGGCTCGCTCGTCGGCGGGCTCATCGTCGATGAAACTGACGAGGTCATCGCCATCAAGCATTCTGGACAGATCACTCGCTCGGCTGTGGCGGAAGTCCCGGTGAAGGGACGTGACACGATGGGCGTGAAATTCGTCGGCGTGCGTGGCGAGGACGCTGTGAGTGTGATTGCGCTCTACCCTGAAACAGAGGTGGAGGAAGAAGAAACCGCCGAGTCTGCTGCCGTGGAGGGTGAAGAAACCGCTACGGTAGACGACACGGACATGAACGAGGAGGCGACCGATGAGTGATGCGCCGCGCTGGCCTGGCGCCGACGGTTCCCCAGGGCTTGATTTCTCCCGGAAGCCTGACGCTGACCCCCAGAAGCCCGCTGAAAGCGCTGAGGGTAACCCTCAGCCGACGGGCGGCCCCAACCCGCAGGGTGCCCCAGCGAAGGGGCCTGGGGCGCAGGATAAACCTCAGCAGTCTGCCACGAGCCTCGACGGGGACGCCACGCGCCAGGTGAAGTTTTCGCGCAGTGCGAAGTCTGCGACGGACGCTCGTCCAGATGCTCGCAAGTCACAGAACGCCAACGACTGGGAGCTCGACAGCATCAAGCGTTCAACCAAGTCAGAGCCCGGTGCGTCTGGGCCGCAGCCGGTGACGTCTGGCGCCTCCGCGTCGCAGCCGGTGGAGGCTCCTACTTCCGCGCCGCGTCCGTCGCGCGCAGGTACGTCGGATTCGGAGCCGGCTGGCTCCCAGCTGGGCCGCGCGTCCTCGTCGCGACGTACCCGTAAGGCGCGTCTGCGGATCAACCGGATTGATCCGTGGTCGGTGATGAAGACATCGTTCCTGTTCTCGATCGCCTTCGGTGTCATGCTCGTCGCAGGCGTTGGTGTGCTGTGGTCCGTCGTGGCCGGTTCCGATGCGCTGAATACCATCAACGATCTGGTGAACTCCGTGGTCGCTGATCCACAAGGTGGCGGCGATCGCTTCAACATCCACGAGTTCCTGGGCTGGCAGCGCGTCATGGGTTTGACCACCGTGCTCGCTGCCATCGACGTCGTCATCTTCACCGCAGTGGCTACGCTGTTCGCGTTCCTCTACAACCTGGCGTCCGTCGTGATGGGTGGCCTGGAAATCACGCTGGCGGAGGACTGACCACACGTAAAGCTCGACTGAGCGCACTCCAGATGCAGAAAATGCTCGTTCTAGGGCCGAAATCGTCGTCTGGAGTGCGCTCAGTCGCGGTTTGCTCGACGCTCCCTCCGGACAGTTTGCGAGCAGCTCAAATGGTTTGATAAAGTTTCACGTCGGTGAACGAGCCTATAGCTCAGTTGGTTAGAGCGCTGCCCTGATAAGGCAGAGGTCGCTGGTTCAAGTCCAGCTAGGCTCACCGCTTTCGCCCATGTGCGGTGTATGACTACGACATCGCGTCACTTACTTTATTGCTTCTCCGCCTAGTGTTTGTGTCATGGGTGAGCAGTTGCAACGCATTGACTGGTCTGAAGGCCGCTGGACGCATGAGCCGGAGGCGGCTGTTGTGGATGAAACGCGCCTCTGCGTTACAGCACGTGAGGGTAGCGACGCATGGCGCAAGACGAGTTATGGCTTCGTACATGACTCCGAACACGCTCTGTTACGTCACCTTCCGCCGGGACGTGCAGTCGAGGTGGATTTCGTCGCTGAATTCTCCGCTCAGTTCGATCAGGCTGGTCTGTTCCTCCGAACTGATGACGAACACTGGATCAAGGCCGGCGTCGAGTTTGCCGACGGCTTCCCGCAGGTGGGCGCGGTGGTGACCTGGCCATTGAGTGACTGGTCTGTTGCCTCAGTGCCCAACTGGCTTGGGAAGGTCGTCACTGTCCGCGCATCACGTAGCGGCGATGCGCTCACGATCCGCGCAGGCGTCGATGGCAGCCTCCGTTTAGTGCGTGTGGTGCCCGTGCCTGTGGACGCCTCTCTCGACGCTGGGCCATTCGTGTGCGCCCCGACGAGGGCCGGCCTCACAACCAGATTCACTGGATGGCGCGAAGGACCGGCAGACAACGCCTTGCATACCGAATAGTCTGGCCGCGCTCATTGGACGGTGAACCCAGCTCGGCTAGCCCAGCAGCGAGGCGACGAGTGTGTGGCCCAGGTCGCCGTCGGGCACTTGCCACATTGATGCGGTGTCGGCGTCGATCAGGTAGAGCGCCTTGCCAAGCACCCACGTCTTGTTCGACGTGCGCACGCCAGTATCGTCTGCCACGAGCGAGTAGGTGAACACCGTCGCGTGCGGATCCGAAAGGTCGATCACCTGAGGCGGCAGATGCGGCAGCTCGTAGAGGTGCGCGGCGAAGGTTTCTGGCGTTGATCGCATACCCTCAGGAATGGAGGACAGGTCCACGGTGATCTGTTTCGCTTCGTCGACGGTCGTCGCACGCGGTTCGTGCCGCAGCGCATCCTCGGGCGGGAGCACCCGTCGGATTACCTGCCACGCCCGGTGAACGGGAGCGATGGCTACTTCCATCATCGGATGGAGCTTGTCGACGGACTCCTCCCCATCCACATTCGCGACGGTGCCCCGGCTGGTGCATGACACCACCCATCCATCGTGGACGAGTACCGTCGCGCTGAACACGACGTCGTCCTTGCGGCTGAGCAGTTCGCAGGCGCGCGTCGATTGCTGAGCGACGGCAATCGCGCGGCCCCACAGCTCGTCGACCTGGTCATCAGCGATGATGCCAGCGGCTTCCCAAAACGCGAGCTTGTCGTCATCATCACGAGGGAAGACGCCATCGGTGATCTCTTCGACCGCGTCGGCCCACACCGTCGCCTCAATGAGGCCGACGTGCAGGGTAGGGTCCTCCGACTGGATCATCGTTGTCATAGCCATATCCTCGCTCAGTTCGTCTCACGCCCGTATTCCACACGGTACGCGTTATCCACTTCACCGTTGTAGAAGCGTCCGAGATCCCTATCCATGGCCTGCTGCGCCTGAACATTGGGGTTGTTGGACAGGTAGGGGTTGTTCTTGCGTTCCTGGAGGTCAGCGATGTTGTCGGCGTAGGTCTGCTGCAGGTGCGTGTGACCAGGGGAAATGCTGCCTTCGTGCGGGAATACGACGTTGTGTACGTTGCTGGGGGTATCGAACTGAATCCCCTCGCCAGGCTTCCAACGCGCACCGCCGAGGTCGGTTCTCGGCACGGGATCCAGAGCGTTTTGGTAGTTGTACACCGGGATGTGCTCCGGCACACCAAGCGTCTCGACGGGAGACCCTGCGCTAATCACGCCGCCGACGTCGTACTTGTCGGCGAATTCGTTGGACGCAGCAATGTTGCCCGCGATGATGCCGCCTTGCGAGTGGCCGGAGAGCAGCACTTCGGGCTTCCCTCCGCTGATGCCGCGCCTTGCCTGATCTTCCTGAATGGCCTGGTCGATGGAGTTCATGATCGATTCCGTCGCAGCGGTGGAGCCATAGCCCACGCCCTTCAGGTTCGCTGCCCAGTCGGTACCCGACGGGTTCCCGTTCCAGCCATCCAGCGTAGTCATTGACTCGGTGGTGCCTGGGATTGAGACGACGTATCGCACCTGTCCGTCGTCGCCGACAACCGGGGTGACTTGAATCTGTGCGCGGTCGGTGGGGTCGTTGCTGTCTTGCGTGTTGTAGACGTCCATCATGGGATCGATGACGTCGTTCACGCTGTCAAAGCGCTGCTTCTCGACGACGTGATCTTGCACGTCCGCAGGCGTGGCCATCCAGGGGCGCCCGTCGTCGAAGAAATGCTGATCTTCATTCGTGATGAAGTTGAACGGAATGCCCACGATCTGGCCGCCCAGGAAGAGCGCTGACCCAGCAACCTCAGCGAGCTGCGGAATCTCCCCCTTCTCGAAGAAATCCCTCAGCCACTGCGGCTGAGTACCCAACGTTTCGAAGAGTCGCTGGATCGCAGGAGCGGTGTGGCCGAGCCGCTCCATGACATTGTCGAAGACGCCCTTGCCCCACTCCCAGGCATCCTCGATCTTGCCCTTGCCCCAGTCGAGACCGTCCTTGATCTTGCCGCCCAGCCACTCCAAACCGCTCAGCAGCTTGTCCCCGCCGGCGTGCAGCAGATCTATCAGCCCGTCGCGGGCCTCGGCGAACTCGTCGAGAATGTTGTTGCCGATGTCGGCAATCTTCAGCCGAGCCGCGAGCGCGAAGTCGGTGGCATTCAGCCGGACGACTAGGCTCAGCACTGAGCCCTGGATGCGCACCCGTTGGTACAGTCTGCGTGGGTCGATCTTTGACAGCCCGGAATTGAGATCGCGTAGCACGCCGTTGTTCTGGATCTCGTAATCCCATGCCCGCGCGCGGTTGATCAGATTGTGCTGGGACTGCTGAATCTGTGTAAACGACTGAGACGCGTTGCTCAGCGCGTTTGCGGCGGGAGGAATCCTGCGTGCATGCGAGCGCAGATCGGTGAGCAGCTTGCGATGGCTCGAGTGCTGGGCCCGTTGCGCGTCGCCACGCCAGGGGCCCATGTCGATGCTCTCGTGCTCGCTGATTTTGGAGTCGAGCTGGCCCTTGACCTGGTTCAGCGACGCCGCCCGCGCCTGCAAAATGCCTGGATTGACACGCAGGCCGTCACCCCAGCTGAGCATCAGATACCTCCGAAGAATGATGTTGCGGCCCGGGAATTGGCCTCTTCGACCTTGCGATAGGCGACGGCCGTCTCCGTGAGGTTCTTGCCGTAGCTCTCCAGCGTCTTCACCGCAGACTCGGAGCCTTCTCGCCAGCCGTTGGACACAGAGGTGGCGACGCCAGCGCTCATGCTGCCTGGGATGGCCCCGGCCACGTCGTTCATGTGCATGTCGGCCAACACACCGGCAATGTCTGCTGCAACGCCCACTGCTTTCGTGCCTGCATGGTGCAGCACGGAGTAGTCAACCTCGTAGTCCATGGGAGAGCCCTTTCTCTTGTCCAGAACTCTACGAAGTGCAGGGGTCACACAGATGAGTATCTGTACTTGTCTTGGCGACATTGGTGAACTTCGGCGCAGCATTTGAGCGCGTGTGCTTGGCTGGAGACATGACGACCCAAGTTGATTTCTGGTTTGATCCTTCCTGCCCCTGGGCATGGATGACCTCGCGGTGGATGCTCGAGGTGCAGAACGTACGCGACATCGATCTCACCTTCCACGTGATGAGCCTCGCTGTGCTCAACGAGGGCCGCGACCTCGACCCTGACTACCGCGCCCACATCGACCAAGCCTGGGTACCCGCTCGCGCGAGCCTCCTCGTCGAGCAGCGCCATGGCTCCGAGAAGCTCGCCGAGTTCTACACCGCCGTCGGCACACGCTTCCACCCAGGTGAAGATCGCAGCTTGGACTCGCTCAAAGCCGCACTCGACGAGGTGGGCGCCGACGAGGACATTTTCGAGATCGCCCAGACTGACGCGATCGACGACGACCTTCGTCGCTCGCATCACGAGGGCATGGACCCGGTGGGCGATGAAGTTGGCACCCCCGTCATTCGCGTGAACGGCATGAGCCTGTTCGGCCCGGTCATCTCACCCGCGCCGAAGGGCGAGGCCGCCGGTGAACTCTTCGACGGTTTCGTCAAGATGACGGCCTACCCCGGTTTCTTCGAACTGAAGCGCACCCGCACCGTCGGGCCGATCTTCGACTGAACCATCTCGACGCGCCGCCATGTTGGACTACCTGTCGATCTACGCCGACAAGCTCGCGGCCCTGTGCGGTCCAGGCGAGCAGGCGATGGCCCTACTCACGGTGCAGTACGCCCCGGGCGAGGAGCGGGTTGGGCCGCGTGAATCGTCGGTGACGTTTGATCCGCTGGGCGGCCTGTCCGTCTCGGCCTGGGACGACGCCGCGGGCGCAGCGGTGCAGGGCGTCACGTTGCGTGGCGAGCCCGGCTGCATGGCAGCGCAGGTGAAGAGCGCGCTTGGGGGTCCGTCGTCGGAGTTGGTGGCGACGAACCAGCGCGTGTTCCTGGTGGACGGGCTTGGCGGGAAGCCGGTACGGCCAAGCTGGGGCTGTAGCATCCACGACGTGGTGGTCACGCCTGACCCACGCTGGAACCAGCGAGGACGAATCGCTCTCCGGTTCCGGGACGGGTCGCTCATCAGGCTGGTGGCGGGGTACTTCAGCGGGCGCAAAGCACGCCGATTCTGCAGCGCTGTGGCGGGCGCTCAAGGCACTACTGCCTGAGCGCCCGCAACGCTTGGCTTAACCCAGCAGCGCTTGGCGGAGCACGTCGAGACCGACTGACCCCACGTCGAGAGCGCGACGGTGGAAGGCCTTCAAGCTGAACGCGTCGCCCTCGCGGGCGCGGACCTCGTCGCGGATTTGCTCCCACAGGCGCTGCCCGATCTTGTACGACGGCGCCTGCCCCGGCCAGCCGAAGTAGCGGTTCAGCTCGAAGCGCAGGAAGTTCTCCTCCATGCCGGTGTTGGCTTTGAGGAATTCCCAGGCGCGGTCGTACGTCCAGGGGCCGCCGTCGGGGTGCTCCAGGTTGCAGTGCACGCCGATGTCGAGCACGACGCGCGCCGCACGCAGGCGCTGACCGTCGAGCATGCCCATCACGTCGCCGGGATCGTCGAGGAAGCCGAGGTCTTGCATGAGGCGTTCGGCATAGAGCGCCCAGCCCTCGCCGTGTCCGGACACCCAGCACGCGCTGCGCCGCCACGTGTTCAGCAAGTTGGAGCGGTACGTGGTTTGTGCGAGCTGGAGGTGATGGCCCGGCACGCCCTCGTGGTAGACGGTGGTCTTCTCCATCCAGGTGGTGAAATCTTCGACGCCCTCTGGCACCGACCACCACATGCGGCCCGGGCGAGAGAAGTCGTCGCTGGGGCCGGTGTAGTAGATGCCGCCGGTGGCCGTCGGGGCGATGCAGCATTCGAGTTCACGCACTGGGCCGGGGATGTCGAACTGCACGTCGGCAAGGGCCTCGATGGCGGCGTCGGAGGTCTCCTGCATCCAGGCCTTGAGCGCGTCGGTGCCGTGGATTTTGCGGGCGGGGTCGGCGTCGAGCATTGCGATGGCGTCGGCAATCGAGGTGCCCGGCCCGCCGATCTGCGCGGCGGTGCGCTCCTGCTCGTCGACGATGCGACGCAGTTCTTCTTGCCCCCAGGCGTAGGTTTCTTCGAGGTCGATGACGGCCCCGAGCGAGCGCCTAGACAGCAGCTGGTAGCGCTCGCGCCCGACGGCGTCCGCGTCCTGGCCGGTGGGTTCCATCGCACGGAGTGCGTCGGCTAGGTGAGCAAATGCGCGACGGGCTTCGTCGGCTGCGGAGCGCAACTCGGTGCGGAGCGCGTCGGGGAGTGGGCCCTCCGACGGCGCGGCGTTCTCTGCGAAGGTGGTCCAGAACCCGCCCTCGCGGGCGTAGTCAGCGCTCTGCTCAGCGGTGATGGCGAACTGGCGCTTCGCCGGGCGCACCGCCGCTTCGCGCAGCGACATGAGGTAGCCGTCGGCAGCCGCGGGCACGGCGCGCATGCGCGCGGCGATGGTCTCCCAGTGCTCGACGGTGTCGGTGGCCATGAGGTCGAAGATGTCGCGGATGGCCTGCAGCGGGGAGGCGATGTTATTGAGGTCGCCGAGGTCTTCGCCGGCGTCATGGAGTTCGACGGCGAGCCCCAGGCGTTCGTTCATGGCGGCGCGGGTGACGCGGTCGACGTCGTCCACGTCAGGTGTGTCGGCGATCTTGGCGAGGGTTTCCCGGGCCAGATCGGCGCGCGCGGCGTGGCCAGCGGGCGAGAAATCGTCGAGCTCGTGGTCATGGCCGGGAATACCGATCATCGTGGCGCCAGTGGGGGAGAGTACGGCCATCTTGGCGACGTAGTCTTCCGCGATGGCGTCGAGTGCAGTGGGTGTGCGGTCAGTCATGTTCCCAAACTACCCGGCCGCCCATCGAGTAGCGCCTGCCCCCATGCCCGATCATGGAGTTGCGCTCGCTCCCATCCCGGCCATCGAGTAGGGCCGAAGGCCCGTATCGAGATGCGGTGTGGTTTCGATACGCGGCTTCGCCGCTACTCAACCATCGGTGGACGGCGGGCGCCTCAACCACCGGTGGACGACGCCCCACGCCCGACCATCGAGTAGGGCCGAAGGCCCGATCGAGATGCGCCGCACGAAAAACTTCAAAATCCGTACGCAGATTGACCAAACACCCCTAAATCGGGCCCTTCATCTCATCTGCGTACGGATTTTGAAGTTTCGTGTTCGGTTTCGATAGGCGCCCTACGGCCGCTACTCAACCATCGGGGCTGGTTTCACCGGTCGTCGAGTAGCGGCCCGCGCCTACCTCCGACCGTCGAGTAGGCCCTAAGCGCCGAATCGAGACGTCTCTTTCGCACCCACCTGTGGATAACTTCCGAAGTTGCTGCGCAGTGACCCTTACGCGTGGTTCACTTTGTGCCTTGGAGGAACAATCATGGTCAAACAACGACGTCTTGGCTTTACGGTCGTCAGTAGCCTGCTGCTCATTTCTGTGGCCGCCTGCCAATCAAGTCAGGCGGCCACGGAAGAACAGCCGACCCCCAGCGCCCCTACATCGATTCGACGCGTACCCAGCACCAAAAGCCCATCCCCATCCCACCCCGTCACCATCGCCTTCCCCGTCACCCTCGCCTTCGCCTTCGTCCTCGTCATCTTCGGAGTGGGTGACGTTTCCCCCGCCAGAACCCGACGAATCCGCCGAGATCAGAGCGGTCCGCGAGGCGTGGGAGAGCCATGAATTGATGTTCGACAAGTTCGCGCGTGATCCCAAGCTCAAGGATATGAATGAACTTACGAAGCATGCTTCGGGCGACGCCGTGTTCTCCAGCGTGCACTCGATTGGTCTTCTCCGCGATAGAGCGCTGGTCCGGGTCGGGTCATTGAAGTATTCAGATGTCGAAATAGAGCTATCAAATTCTGATAAGGCTGACCCACGCACGGCGATGTTGTCTGTTTGTAAAGATTCAAGTGGCATCAGCTACGTCACGGAGAAGGACGGGAAGACCCCACCGAGCGAAGACGCACTTGATGTGCTGCCGCAACTGAGAGTCACTTTGATGCTTGAACAACACCCGAACAAAAGCTGGACGGTAGCCAGCGGGGATTCGGAGGAAGGATGCTGAAAAAGGTTGCCTTCTCGATTCTGGCTGCCGCCGTCTTTAGCAGTCTGATGCCGATGGCTTCAGCGGAGCCGGCACGGGTCTGCAAGGTAAAGGGTTATGAACTCGCAACCTGCCTACACGAGAGGGGGTCGTCGCCGGCGCCGGGTGGTGGGCATGAGAATCCGGATCGTGGTCGCGGTAAGTCGGATGCGCCTGTGTGTCAGTTCCAGGGTAAACCGATTGCGTGTAGCAATAGTCTGGGCACGTGGGTGCCTCATCGTCAGATGTGGTGCAGCCCCGCGAAGCCACCGCCACCTCCCACGCACTCGGTGTGGCGAGGACGCGACGGTGGTGTGGTGCATCGCTGTTATCGGCCCAAGGGTGTTGGGGTTCCGGATTCGGAAGCGATCCTTTTGGTGTGGCTACCTGACTCTGCTGGTGCCCCGCCTCCTGATCCCAAGCAGGTTGCTTGGGATATCGCCACCGCTGCAGGTTTCGACCCCATCACCCCAGGCACCACCCCGAAGAGCCTCGAGCAGGCACCCCGCGCGTTGGGGGCGGTCGGTATGCCGTTGTGGCTGTGGCCCGAGAAGCCGACGAAACATCAGATCGGCCCGGTTACGGCTAGTAAGAGTGTGGGCGGTTACACCATCTCCATCGTTGGGAGGGTGGCGTCGATCACTTGGGATCTTGGCGACGGCAGCGAACCGATCACCTGTAAAACATGGAAGAAACCCCACCCCAACACCACGCTGATTACCACGCCGGTGACATGCGGACGCCAAACCGGGTATGAACGCCAGGGCATCTACACCGTGACCGCCACCACACACTGGACCGTGGACTGGCAAGGGGTCGGGGAGAGTGGGACGATCCCCCTCACGACGTCGGCGCAGGCGACGCTCAAGATCGGAGAACTCCAAGTGCTCAACACCAACCCACGCACGAAGTAGCGCGTGGCCTTGGTCGGACGGTGTGGTTTCGATACGCGGCCTACGGCCGCTACTCAACCGCCAGGAGGGCGGAGCGGCTACTTCTTCTTCGACGCCTTGGTGCTGGGGCCGAAAGCGATAGCGAGCAGGGCACCGGCCAGGCCGACGTTCTTCAGGAAGTGGAAGAACTGCCCCTGGCGTTCCTGCTCGTCGCTCACTTTCCAGAAAGGATGCCCGGCGACGGTCGTCGCGGCGAGCGAACCGAACAGTCCGAGCGCTGCCAGGCGAGGAAAGATACCGAGCGACAACGCCACGCTGCCCAGCACCTGCAACGCGCCGTTGGTCTTCACCAGCGTGGCTGACTCCTCGTCGTCAAGGTTGACGTTGAGTTTCGACATGAACTGCTGCGCCATGTCGGCACGCGGGCCGGGCTGCTTGGCAGAATCAACGCCGCCAACGACGAACACGCTAGCCAGCATTGAACGAGTGAGGAATCCGAGGGCCATGAGGTTGTCCTTTCGCAGGTGGTTCCTCCAGCGTAGCGAGCCGCCGAAACTACGTTGCTAGGGTGTGGGTGGCGCTGCGCCCCCGACGACGGATCAGTACCGGGTGAAGACAAGACTGGCCACCACAATCGAATCAACGTTGGGAAGTGGCATGAGCTGGGTGATCTTGCTGGCCTCGGGTGTGCTCGAGGCGGTCTGGGCGTCGGCCCTCGCCGCATCGGATGGGTTTCGACGGTGGAAGCCCACCGTCGTGTTCTTCATCGGCGCGGTGCTTTCGCTCGTCGGGCTAGGAATCGCGCTGGAGGCCCTCCCCACCGGCACGGCCTACGCGGTGTGGACCGCCACTGGCGCGACACTCACCGTCGCCTGGGCCATGTTGCGCGGCACCGAACCCGTCAGCCTCGCCAAAGTGCTGCTCATCGTGGGCATCATCAGCTGCGTCGTCGGGTTGAAGGTGGTCGCGTGAAGCACTGGGCAATTCTGCTTGTCAGCGCGGTGCTCGAGGCGGTGTGGGCGAACGCGCTCGCCGCGTCGCGGGGGTTCACCCTCCTCGCCCCGACGCTGCTGTTCCTCGTCGCCACGACGTTGTCGAGCGTCGGCCTTGCTATTGCGATGCGACGCATCCCCACCGGCACCGCGTACGCCGTGTGGACGAGTGTAGGTACCGTGCTCACCGTCATATACGCGTCGGCCACCGGCGCCGAGGAGCTGTCGTGGCTGAAGGGTCTGTTCCTGGCCGGTATCGTCGGGTGCGTCATCGGATTGAAACTGCTCGACAAACCCGAACAGGAGGTCACAGGTGCCGAGGCGTGAAGTGACACCCAAGCCCATCGACGGCGACTCCCACAGCGTGCTGTTCGTCACCGACGTCGCCCACCTCCCATCCGGGCACGTCACCGCAGCGCCGGGCACCGTCGGACCCCTGCTGGAGTACCGCGTATTGAGCGCACTCGAAATCGTCGACGACGGGCTCGTCGCCACGCTCGCCTCGCCGCACAGCTGGGTAGACCACGGCCCCCGCATCCGCGATGCCGTGCGCCTCGCCGTCGACCTCGAAGGCTGGGACGTCGAAGCACCCTGAGGGAGGCCCTTATACGTCTGCAGGAACCCAGTCCGGTGCTTGTTGAAAGAGCGTCGAGCGGAGGATCTCTACCGACCGTTCGACTCCCTCTTCGCCGCTCACCAGCACATCCTCGTGCTCGATACTGAGCGGACCCTCGTATCCGACGGTACGCAACGTGTAGACGAAGTCTCGCCAAAACTCCGCTCCGCCAGCGTGCCCATTGCCCAGCGTGACGTAGTTCCAGGCTCGCTGCGAGGTTGCTGCTGGGGGTAGCGGATCGAGCACACCGTTCACGTCGCTTCGGCGCCGCTCGATTCGCACGTCCTTCGCATGGACATGGATGATCTCCTTGCCAAGCTCGTCAAGGACCCGGATCGTGTCGGCCTTCGAGGTCGGCTCGATGATCCTGCCCAGCACGAGCTACTGGAACGTCGCGTCTCGAAGCGCATCGAGACCAAGATCCGCGTACGCTTTGGCCAGCACATCCCACAACAAATGACTACGCTGCGAGACGACATTGGGTTTGCCGGCCTGGGCCGCCACCGAATCCAGCGGCAACACGTCCTGCGTCTGGGGGATCATCCTGCCACGTGCCTTGGCCTGCAGCGCGGCGAGTTCCTATTCTTTGCGGGCCGAGCCGACATGCTCCACCAGCTTGTTGCGCCCGCCTTGCTTGACCATGATCTGCACCGCGGTCGCCCCAGAAGGGCGTCTTCACTCGACGATGAAACAGGCCCACCGCCTAATCCTAGCCGCGCAATTGGTGACCCAAAATGAGAAGCCTAACCCACCCTGACAAGCACTTCCACAACACGAAGCCTCAAAACCGCACTCAACCTGTACGACTCAGGCCGCACGGACCATGGCGCCGTCCACTTTCGGATAGTGGTGCGACTCGTGGAAGTTGGCTCGTGGCGACAACTCGAAGTATTCGCCCCGAGATCGGCGGCCTTTTCGCACCCCTGCGCGACCGTCGGGTGTATCTGGTGGGCCGCGAGGACTGGAGACACGAGCCCGGACTGGTGGACATCATGGCGGAGTTGCGCGAACGAGGAGCGGAGCCACTGGCATGGATACCCCAACCACCCGCAAGACTGCCCGGCTTGTCGCCAACTTCGGGGGCACATACACGGTGGCGGACGCGCTCGCCTCCGGGAACCATACGCTCGCACAGCTCATGGCCGAGGCGTACGACTACGACCGCGCCAAATGGGAAAGCACGCCGGTGAGCGATGACGACGCCGCACTGGTCGAGCGTCTACTGGGGCATCTGCGACTGTGGCCCGAGGTTGCCTACGACCCGGATCAGAGACGCTGGCTCCGGGACAATGGCCGCGCATTGGTCGCCACACAAGAGGCCCCCACTCGCTGGGCTTGGCGCGCACTCGAACGCAGCCTCGCAACCCCGGAATGCCTCGGGGTACGTCTGCGCCACACCACCCTCAGTACCGCGCGTGTCGAGGCATTGCTGCGGGCGTTGCGTGGAGTGAGCGAGATACACCGCCCGCTATCCGAGGCAGACGCGAACCCCCGGGAGCTCTACTGTGCTAACGGGGTGGTCAACCTCGTAACCGGCACGCTGCGACCCCGACGGATGGGCGAAAACAACCGCCTCAACACGAACATCGCCTATGACGAGCACGCCACTGCTCCGCGCTGGGGTTCGTTCCTGACGGAGTTCTTTACGGGCCACACCAAACCCGACCTCGACGCCCCCGACCCCAGCGAAGCCGAGGAGCTGGACAACGCCGTCGAGGTTGCCCGCTGGCTCCAGTCGCTGCTCGGTACGGCGGCAACAGGCGAGGTGGTCGAGAAGTTCCCCATCATCGTAGGCCGAGGCTCGGACGGCAAAAGCGTGCTCGATTCGTTGAGGTGGCCGACACTGTAAGTGCAAGCGCCGGTGAGGGTTTGTGGTCCCCCTCACCGGCGCGACTATGTGAGTCCACCTAGTCCCACTTGACATGCCAAGTGCGTCGTGCTTAACTGGATAACGGAGCGGCAAACCAGCCGTATCCAGCAAATTGCAATCCCCATGTCGTGGCAATTGCCACCAAATGTAAGGAGAAAATTATGCACGGTTTTGACAGTGCTACCTACGGCTTTGAGACTGCCAAGGACATCCTCGGAGTTGGGCCGAATACAATGGCCAAACTCATCGACCTTAACCTTGTCTCAGCAGATGGCGCCAACCAGCGCAATCAGCAGTACTCGGGCTGGGACATTGGGTACTTGGCCTCTGCTCGCAATAACCCGCTCACCATCGGAGCGGGCCAAAAGGCTCTGGTCTGTTCTATGGGAGTCGAAGAGCATGAGGCTCGTCCTTCTCTGTATTTCGACGCCACATGGGCGCGGTACAGCGATGTGCTCGATGAAGTCCGCCGCAACGTGTCGGAGGACATCTGGGCACAGATTATGGAGGGCTCGCTTCGAGTCACCGGACATTGGCGTGTGAGTCAGGAGGATACCGACTTCTTGGTGGACAACAAGTCCATTGTCGTGGCCTCGTACGCCGGGTTTATTCTGGATGGTGGGCATATCGAGGAGTGGGTGCCCAACGTGTTCAGCAAGTCTGGCGGGCGCTGCTTCGTGGTCAGGCCTTTCGACCACTACGACAGGAATCAGTTTGCGCATAACTACCTGCTGTCTCGTCCAGGCCCCATGAACAAGGTCTGGACCTCGGAAGAACTTGCCGAAGAAGCAGCTCGACCGACACTGTAGATGCGAGCACCGGGTGTGGTTGTCTTTGTCTCCTTCTGTTCTGTTTGCTCCCCACACCCGGTGCTTCCTCAGAAAGGACGAGGCATGTACTTCTTCTTTGACCAGAACAACCCTAGCGGGGTGACACGACAAGATGCTGAGCGCGGTATCGGACACTTCGTTATCATTGAGGCTGACAGTGCCGATGCAGCGAACGCCAAGGCGGAGTCCGGCGAGGAGCTCGCGCAGGCGGGCATCGTCGCCTACGACCACTCCGGCGCAATTCTGCGGCGCTTCGAGGAGCCGAAGAACTGAGCGACGCTCACTCGGCCGCCCTCGCGGGGCGAGGGGCGTAGTCGGGGTGCGGGAGGGAGGCCGGCCCGACGGTCAGGGCAGCGATCCCCGTCGTGATAGGCACCGACAAGATCAGCCCGATCGACGACCCCAGCGTGCGCACAATCTCGCTCGCGAACATCTCCTGGTTGATGGTGATGAGCAGCGAAGTGGACGTGAAGTAGACGAGCATGATCACTACCAGCGCACTGCCCGCGTAGGCGAACACGATGGTGTAGATCGTCGACGCGATGTGGTCGCGCCCGATCCGCATGCCCGACGAGAAAATCTCCCGACGACGCATCGTCGGCGCCGCGGCACGCAGCTCGAACACGGCCGAGGCTTGGGTAATGGTGGTGTCGTTCAGGACACCCAACCCGCCGATAATCAGCCCAGCGATGAGCAGCTGCCGAAAATCGAGGCCCGGTGCGAGGTTTTGCAGATCCCACTCCGTCTCCTCCGCGAAGCCCGTGAGCTTCGCGAGGTACACGCTGGCGGAGCCAAGCCCCGCCGTGACGAGCAGCCCCAGCATGGTGCCGGCGAGCGCCGTCGAGGTACGGATAGATATGCCGTGCGCCACGTAGAGCACCACGAACATGATGGCCGTGGAGCCGACGATCGCCACGAGCACGCCCGGTTTCCCCAGCAGGATGCCGGGGATGATGAACCGCACGAGCACCGCCCCCGCAACCACCAACCCGACGAGCGCGAACAACCCCTTCCACCTCGCGACGGTGATCACCGCGATGACGAAGAGCACGGCGAGAACGATGAACACAGGCGTGCGGTCGATGCCGCGGTAAGCGTAAAACACGCTGTCAGCGGCGTCGATGCGAGACACCTGCACGACGTCCCCCGCGCGAAGCCCTGCCGACGACTGCGGGCCCGTCACCTCGACGCGCTGCGTCGAACCCTCGTCGGGCCCTCCAAGCACGGTGATCTCGTACGTCACGCACGCCACCTGCCCGCTCGACGTATCGAACTGCCCCTCACACGTCGGCTCGACGCGCGTGATGCGCCCGCTGGTCTCAATCACCCCTTCGGCGGCGGGCACGTGGTGGATGCCTTCCCGCATCTCACTCGACGACGGCCACAGCCAGATGATTCCCGCGACGGTCAGCACCGCGAGCAGCACGAGAAAGCCGATCAGCCAGGCCTTCGCTTTCGTGCCCACCTCAATCTGCACGTCGCCATGGGAATGTGAATGCATCATGAGAACACAGTACCGACGCGTTCCACCCGCCGACGTTCGCCGCAACCGCCGCAGGTGAGCTCGTCGGCGTGGGGCATACTTGTCGACGATGGACGCCCAATCTTGTTACCGCCACCCAGAGCGCGCCGCGCGAATCGTCTGCCAGCGTTGTGAGCGCCCGATTTGCCCGGACTGCATGATTCAAGGCTCCGTCGGCTTCCACTGCCCCGAGTGCGTGCGCGCGAACCCGCAGCCGAAAGCGCAGCTCAAGACGCGTCGCGTGCAGCCGAACCACGTCACGTCGCTGGTGCTCATCAGCGTGAACGTCGCAGTCTGGCTGGTCATCTTGGCAACCGGCATGGGAAGCAGCCCGCTCATCGAGCACCTCGCGCTCACGCCGTACGGCATCTGCCCCTACGGCTCCAGCCAGATCATCTTGACCGACCCCGCCGGCTGCGCCACACACGGTTCGACGTGGATCCCCGGCGTCGCCACTGGCGCATTCTGGCAGGTGCTGACGAGCGCATTCACCCACGTTCAGCCCTGGCACATCATGTTCAACATGATGGCGCTGTGGGTGCTGGGCCCCCAGGTGGAGATGGTGTTTGGCCGCGCCCGCTTCCTCGCGATGTACTTCTTCTCGGCCATTACCGCGAGCGCGCTCGTGATGCTCTTCAGTGCGCCCTTCGGTGGCACGCTCGGCGCATCCGGCGCCATCTTCGGCCTCATGGGCGCCTTCCTCGTCGTCGCGCTGAAACAACGCCACCCAGAAGGGCTCAGGAGCATCCTCATCTGGCTCGGCCTCAACGTGGTGCTCACGTTCATGGTGCCGAACGTCTCCTGGGAGGGGCACCTCGGCGGGCTGCTGGGTGGCGTCGCGATCACCGCCCTCATGGTGCACCTGCCGAGGAAGCAGCGTCGCTGGGAATGGACGCTGATCGGCGTGTTGGGCGCGGCCGCCGTCGCAGCCATCATCGCCATCGCGCTCCTGCGCTTCACCTAAACCGACGGCGCCCCTCCCGCCGGCGGGGCACTAGCAACCTGTGCGGCTCAGTCGCGGCACATGTGTCCAACGCTTCTGCGCGACGAGGCACCGTCGGGAAGCAAAGGAACATTGATCCGCAACTGAGCCGCACAGGTTGCACCTGCCTGCGTTACTGAGGCGACGAGGTGTGCTCGACGGTGGCTTCCCCGTCGGCATTCGGCGCGCGACGGCCCGGACGCAGCTTGGCGAAACGCGCCTTCTGGCGCTCGATTTCCAGGTGCTCGCGGTGGAGGCGACGCTCGCGCGCGAGCTTGCGCTGGAACGCCTGGTTTTCGCGAAGCTCGACGTAGATGATGTCTGCACGCAGTGCCTTCACGATGGCCGGCATCAAGAACACGAGCACGAGCAGGAAGGGGCTCGCCGCGATGATGGTCACGTTCTGCAGGTTGGACAGCGCATCGTTACCGCCAGACAGCAGCAGGGTGAGACCAATCAGCGCGGTCATGACGCCCCACAGGGCGGAGAGGCCAGGCGACGCGTCGGAGCGCCCGTTTTGCGACATGGAGCCCATCACCGTCGACGCGGAGTCGGCCGAGGTGATGAAGAACGTCGCTAGCAGGATCATCGCGACGATGCCCGTGACGAATCCGCCCGGCAGCTGATGCAACAGGTTGAACAGCTGGGTCTGGGCCGAACCGTCACCCCAGATGGAGTTCCCCTCACGTTCCATGTGGATGGCGGTGCCACCGAAGATCGCGAACCAGACGGTGGACACAGCCGCGGGGACGAACAGCACCGTCAGGCAGAACTCACGAATGGTGCGGCCGCGCGAAATGCGTGCGACGAACATGCCGACGAAGGGGCTCCAGGAGATCCACCAGGCCCAGTAGAAGATGGTCCAGCCAGCAAGGAAGCCTCCGGCCGTGCCGTCGGCGGTCTCGGCGGTACGGCTCGCCATCTCGAAGAATCCGGACAGGTAGGCGCCGATCGAGCCGGGGATGAGATTCAGCACTGAGACGGTGGGGCCGAGGATGAATACGAAGATCGCGAGGATGGCTGCGAGCACCATGTTGGTGTTCGACAGGTACTGAATGCCCTTGCTCACACCCGACATGGCAGACAACAGGAAGGCCAGCGTGAGCACCAGCACAATACCGATGACAACCCACTGACCCGGGTTTTCGATCAGCCCCGATGCCTTCAGCCCTGCGCCAATCTGTAGCGCACCCAGGCCGAGCGAGCAGGCGGTGCCGAACACCGTCGCGAAAATTGCGAGCACGTCGATGACTCGTCCGAGCCAGCCGCCGGCGAGCTTCTCGCCGATCAGCGGAACGAATGCCTGGCTGAGCAGCTGCTTGCGGCCGATGCGGAACGTCGAGTACGCAATGGCCAGGCCGACGATGGCGTACATGGCCCAGGGGTGGAGCGTCCAGTGGAACATGGCGGTGGCCATGGCGGGCATCACTTCGTGTGTGCCGTGGCCGGGCACGCCGTCGCGGTAGAAGGTGAGCGGCTCGGAGGCGCCGTAGAACATGAGGCCGATGCCCATGCCGGCGGCAAACATCATCGCTACCCAGCTGATGGTGTTGAACTCTGGTTCTTCCTCGTTGCCGCCAAGCTTGATGCGCCCGAAGTTGCTGAAGGCAACCACCAGCACAAACACGACGAATACCGTGCTGAATAGCACGAATGCCCAGCCGAAGTTCGTGACGATGAAATCGAGTGCCGAGCTGGCGAAATTCGCAAACGAGTCTGATGCGAGCAGGCCCCATGCCACCACCGCGATAGTGATCGCGATGGCAGGCCCGGCGATGAGCCAGTCGACGGGGGAGTCAGCCTCAGATTGCAGTTCCACCTCCTCTGTCGCGTGCGGCGCGGGAGTGTCGGTCGCCAACAGCGAAGCAAGCTCGTCGGCTGCGCTCAACTCCTCGTGCGTCTCGTCCGTCTTGGGAGTTTCAGACATGCAGAAATCACCTTCGTCGTTATTGGGGGAGTGCGCATTGGCGCCATTCGACCCTATCGTGTGCCGAAGTCGAGCGCGATTCTGCGGGATTGTCGGTGGCTTCCGCTACAGTGCAAAGCATGACTTGGTCTGGTTCGGATGGGGACTGGTCGACGCCCCCGCCCCGCTACGACGCACAGGCGCAGACCGCTGCGTTCGGAGCGGATCAGCGTGCCGTCGAATTCGTGGAACCGAACACCCCGCCGTTGTTGTGGCTCGGCATCAGCGTGCTGCTTTCGCTCGCAGCACTCGTGCTCGCCATCGTTGGGCACGGCGCCACGATGGGGCTCGTCGCGTGGGTGCTTGCCGGGCCGCTGGCCATCACCGCCGTCGCGCTGTTCACCTCCGCCGATGGCAAGAAACGCGAGTCGGGCTGGTACCGGCCATCAGCGTTGGCTGAGTGGGGCCGACGGGTCGCCGTCGTGCTGGCGCTCGTCGCCGTCGCGCTCGCCGCGTGGCTCATCGCCAACGATGTGGCGAGAGGGGTTTGGTCGTGAGACGTCTGCGTGCCATGCGCACGCTGCTGTTGGCCCTCATTATCGGGCTGGTCGTTGCGCCGCTCGCCATACCGAGCGCCCGCGCCGACGAGGACGCGGAGGTGACGCCCGCGTCACGGTTTATGAGCTGCACCCGAGGTGGAGGGCAGGGCAGCGTACTGCTGCTGTTCGACACGTCCGGCTCGCTGAAAGACACCGACCCGGACAACGCCCGAGTGACCGCCAGCAAGCTGTTCGTGAGCCGCCTCGCGGAAATCCTGGGTGACGTGCCCGAAGCCAACGTGCAGATCGCGCTCGCCGGATTTGACCACAGCTTCCACAAGACGCTCGACTGGACCGACCTCGACGCCGAACACCTCGACCCCATCAACGCCGACCTCGACGCCTACGCCGAGCGTCGCAACGGGCCGGAGACCGACTACTGGAAAGCCGTCGACGGTGCGCGCCAGGAGCTCGCCCAGCGTCAGCAGGCTGAGGGTGACCACTGCTCGATGGTCGTGTGGTTCTCCGACGGCGGCTTCGCCATCGGCACCCGCGCCAACGCCGACGTGATGCAGAAGTGGGGAGGCCCGA
The DNA here is from genome assembly GCF_900343145.1 of Tessaracoccus timonensis. Lineage (NCBI taxonomy): Bacteria > Bacillati > Actinomycetota > Actinomycetes > Propionibacteriales > Propionibacteriaceae > Tessaracoccus > Tessaracoccus timonensis. Next base: position 957,126 of record NZ_LT996886.1, on the reverse strand, counting down.
AACCGTACTCGCCCGACAACAAGCTCGCGTCGCAGCAGGACACCACGCAGGCTGTGAAGGACGGGCAAGAGGACATGTGCCGCCCGGGCGGCGTTGCCGACCAGCTGCGCAGCATGGACGTCATCACACTCGGCATCGGGCTCGCCGTCGACTCCGAACCGAAGACGTTCGAACTCATGCAGGGATTCTCCGCAGCAGAGACGATCCCGTGCGGTGACATCACGAAACCAAAGCCTGGCACGTTCACCATGGCCACCGATATCGACGACCTCATCTGGGCGTTTGCGGAAGCCGCATCCGAGGGGTCCGGTGTTGAGGAAACCGGCATGTGCAAGGAAGGCGAGGAGCCCTGCGCAGAAGGCACCCGCACGTTCGTCCTCGACGGCTCGATCGGGCGTGTGCAAGCCATTACGCAGCTTCCCGTCGACGGTGGACGTGTCCTGTTGCAAACTCGCGACGGCGCCCTCACGCCCATGCCGAAGGACGGCGACAACGCGAAAGTCCCCGGCGCGACGCTGCGCTGGAAGTGGCTGTCCGACCGCACACTGACGCTTGTGCTGGAGCGCGAAGGTCAGAGCGAGGAGTGGATCGGCCCGTGGGGGCTGGTGTTCGTCGCGCCCACCGACACCGACGAGCTGGCGAAGTCGTCGTTGCAGCTCTTCGGCGACGTGCAGCCGGTGTGGACGAACCGTAACGACGTCACGATTCGCACCGACGCGAAACCCGTCGACCTGCAGCTCGGCTTGGTGAGCAGCAAGGGCGAGACGATCGATCCGGCCACGCTGTCCGACGAGTCCCGATTCGACGTCTCGTTGACTGGCTCCGACGGTGAGACCCGCCAACTCGTCAAGGACAAGCCGGTGACCACGATCACCGAACCCATCACACTCGACCCTGGTTCGATACCCGCCGGTGGCGCGCAGCTGTGGATCACCTTGAACGTCACGACGCAGTCGTGGTCTGGTGAGGGCAAGACTGTCGAAGGCACCAAGCTGGAACCCATCCGGGTGATGGTGCCGCTGTCGGTCGCGCCGCCGGAGGATTTCCCGACGATCCCCGCCAAGGTGTCCTTCGGTGAGACGGAGCAGGCCGACCCGGTTACCGTCACGGTGCCGCTCGAGGGTGAAGGATGCGTTTGGCTCGGCGACAAGACGCAGTTCACCGGATACCCGAAGGGCCTCGATTCCGCGAAGCTGAGCTCTCCTGCCGCCGACGAGGGCTCGTGCAGCTCGTCGGGGCTCGAGCTCACACTCGACCCGAGCGGCACCGGGCACGGCGCGCTCGTCGGCAAAACGGAGGTGTGGCTCAAGTCGCCCAGTGCCAAGGCCGGCACACCGGTGCAACTCGAGTTTGATCTCCAGATGCAGCGCCCGGCGTCGCAGCCAGTGCTGTGGGGCACGCTCATCGGTGTGACGCTGTTGGGCATCGCGATCCCCATCGGCATCTTGTACCTGAGCAAGTACCTCACGTCGAAGATCCCCGGCAACGCAGTGCTGGCGCAGCAATTCACCGGGCCTGTCGACGATTCGCGTGCCTTCACCGACAACGGCCTGGATGTCGATCTCAGTCGCATGTCGATTGCGCAGCTCGCCAATGGGCGCCGCAAGGTCGACGTCGCGGGAGTGCAGCTGCGTGCCAAGACGGGCCTGGCGCTCACAGAGCCCGGCTACGTCGTCGTCGAGCAGCCCGGCAAGGCTGCAGGCGGGCGCACCTCGCTCGCGTCGGCCGGCGACAAGGCCAAACTGCCACTGGCTGTGCAGGGCAACTGGACGGTGGCGCTGCACCCCGATCGCCCCACCTCTGGCGACGTGACGGTCACCGTCTTCACCGGCCCCGGAGCGCCGGGCCTGAACGAACTCACCGACGACATCCGCGGCCGCATCCGCGACGCCGTCGCGAAGCTCCGCGAGGGGTTGCCGCCAGATGCGCAACCCCCGACGAGCGACCCGTGGGGTGGCGGCCCTTCCGCAGGTGGGCAGCCCGACCCGTGGTCGAACCCGCCCGCGCAATCCACCACCCGCTGGAATCCGCAAGGAGGGCCGTCGCCCTCGAGCGGGCCGCAGACGGGTTGGCAGTCGCCGCCTCCCGGGCAGCCGGGCGGCCAGTCACAATGGCAACAACCGCCGAACTCCAACTGGGGCAATCAGCCTCCCAGTGGTGGGGCGGGATGGTAAACCACAACTAGGAAATGCAACCCAGTGAGGATTGAACGTGCGTAGATTCCTTCTTGTCGGATGTGGTGGTTCTGGTGGCACCACGCTTCGTCTCCTGATCGACCAGCTCCGCGCCGACCTCCGTGCCCGCGGCATCTCGTCGCTCCCGGATGCGTGGCAGTTCGTGCACATCGACGTTCCCGTCGACCCGGACAAGGGGCCCGAACCGCTGGGCAACATCCAGGAGATGGGCGGCCACTACGTCTCGTTCTCGTCGCCGTCGAACTCGTTCCTGCAGACCTCGCACACCGTCGAGGCGCAGCTCACCAGCAAAGACCGCAACTACGTCGGCCTGTCCGGCTGGGCGCCGCGCAACCCGGCGGCAGCGAACACCATCCCCGTCACCTCCGGCGCCGGCCAGTACCGGGCCGTCGGGCGCATGCTCACGCTGCCGAGGCTGAACCCGCTGCGCGAAACGCTCGTGAGGGCGCAGGCGAAGTCCGTCGCGCCGGGTGCCTGGGGTGAAATCCCCGCCGAGGAGCAGTCGTCGGAGGTCATCATCCCCATCATCGTCGGCTCCATGGCCGGCGGCTCTGGCGCGTCGATGTTCCTCGACGTGGCCCGCCTGCTCGGCACGCTGCCGGGCGTGAAGAGCCAAAACATTGGCTGTTTCCTCTACACCGCCGACGTGTTCGCGCAGCTCGACGAGGGCAAGCGCGCGAACGTCGAAGGCAACGCGATGGGCGCGCTGCCGGAGATCATCGCGGCCATCGCCCGCACCTCCGAGGGGTTCGACGCCGCGACGTACGGGTCGCTGGGTATCCCGCTGCAGCAGAACACGCCGCCGTTTGCCCGCGTGTTCCCGATCGGCTCGAAGATCGGCGGCTCGGGCGCCTATTTCGGCGACGGTTCGCAGGAATCCGTGTACCGCGGCATCGCGCGGGCGCTGGCGGGCACCATGCTTTCCGAGCGCGCGTCGAGGCAGTACCTCGACTTCATGCTCGGCAACCCCAACCCGCTCACCAACCTCAACCAGAAGTTCGGCTGGCGCGTCGATCCGCTCGCGCTCCCGTTCGGCTCGCTCGGATTCGCGTCGCTGTCGCTCGGCCGTGACCGCTATCTCGACTACGCCGCGCAGCGGCTGGCGCACTCCGCGTCGGATCACCTCGTGGGCGGCCACATCAACCCGACGAGCTCGCTGTCCGGCAACGATCAGCTCCGGCAACTCATGGACAACCAGTGGGGCGCCAGCCTCAACGCCATGGGGCTGCCGCAGTACGGGCAACCCGTCCCCGACTGGTTCCAGACCGAGGCGTTCCCGCGCCAGGTGTGGGAGGCCATCGCACGCGAAGCCGCCGGGCCTGCCGTCGGGATGCTCGCGAACGCAGGGCAGGCGCCGGCGTCGCAGTGGCTCTCGACCGTCACGATGAACCTTAACCCGATGCGTGAGCAGTGCCGCAACCAGCTGCAGCGCAGCGCCTACGCGTGGGCGGAGGGCTGGGCCTACCAGCTCGAAGAGGCGGCGAAGCGCGAGTTCCTGCGTGTCGTCAGCCAGTTCGGCCTGCCGTACGGGCGCGAGCTGATGAGCCGCATCCACGACTACGCCGACCAGCTCATCGCGCAGCTCGCCCAGGCGGGTGTGGAAGCCGACGGCGCAGACCCTGTCGCTCTTGACCCCACTGTTGGGCAGCAGGCGCAGTCGCTGGGCAAGAAGCCCGTCGACATGAGCCACCCCATCGGCCAGATGGTGCAGCGCTCGCTCAGCAACTCGATGGAGCGCACGCTTCGCCTGGAAGGTGCCCGCATCGCTGCCGGAATCCTGCGGGCGTTCTCCTCTGACGTGCTGGCGGGCCTCGAGAAGGCCGCCAACGACGCGCTCCGGCTGCTCGAAGTGGAGCGCGCGCATACCTCGTCGGGGGCCGGCCTCGCGCAGCTCAACTCCGAGGTGTACGCCGACTGGCCCGACGAGACCGACCGCGTGCCCATGCGCTTCAAGCATGCCGAGAACGAGGTGCTGCTCACCACGGCCGACGACTTCCCGCAGCAGTTCCACAGCGACGTCGTGGCCTCCGCAAACGGCAATACCGACTACGGGCAGTCGCTGGCGAAGATCCGCGCCGAAGCCACCGACGGCAAGTGGCAGACCACCGGCGCGAAGGAAGAGCACGAGGTGCTCAGGCAGGTGAGCCACTGGCGCCCGGGCGCACTCCCGAGCCGGGCTTCCGACGGCCAGCCGACGCCGGAGGCGAAGCCGAACTACACGCTGCTGATGTCGCACTCCGACCTGCTGGCCCGCGCCACGTCGCGGCTCGGCGCGAAGGGCGACGTGTTCGCCGCCTTCGCAGGCCAGTCCATCTCCGACTACCTCGACGATCCGACGGTGACGGCCATCGACCGTGAGCAACGCCAGAAGTCGTTCGTCGCGAAGATGGCGGAGACGATGGAAAAGGCCAAGCCAGTGGTGGGTATCGACGTCAACATGGCGCAGCGCCTGCACGGCACCGACATCAAGTTCGTGTACTCGTTCTCGGATATCCCGATCGGCGAGCAGCACCCCGTGAGCCAGGCCATGCTCCAGCGGCTGCGCGCGAACGCGTCGCTCGACCCGACGAGCGTCGAGAACTTTGAAGACTCCCTGGTGGGCACCGTCTCCGAGGCCGGCAAGGTCAGCGTGTTCGGCTCCTACCAGAAGGTGTCGCCGCTGTGCTTCACGTCGTTGCTCGACCCGATCCAGCAGCGTTGGGCGAAGGCCCCGCTCATCGCGCAGCGCAACCTGTGGCAGTGGAAGCGCACGCGCCCCCTGTCGGCGGCCATTGCTATGTCGCCGGACGAGCTCCAGCGCGTGATCGCGGGCTGGTACTTGGGTCGGCTCGTCGGGCTGGTGCGTCAGGACAAGACGGGCAAGGCTGCGGTGAGCACGCCCGACGGCTGGTGCAACTTCGGTGAGCTGCTCACGTCGGAAGACACCCAGGTGCGCACCGCTCACGACGTGTTGGCGGCCGTGCTGATGAGCCACGCGTGGGCGTTCGTCCGCTGCGGTGGCGACGGTGACCTCACCCCGCTCACCCCCTACGACGCGCTGCGCCGACTCGTCGACCAGGCCGATTCCAACGCGCACTCGAACGACGTCAGCGAGTTGGCAGGCACGACGCTGCTGCGCGCGGCGTTCTTCGACAAGCCCATGGAACTCGACGGCGCCCCAATGCCGTGCGACGGCCCCAGCCCCGTCCTCACCAGGGCAGAGGCGGATGCGACGCAGACGGTGGGCCAAGCGCGTGCCGCGGAAGCCCGCGCATGGGTGGACGGGCTTCGTCGGATGTATGCCGAGCAGTGGGGCCAGGTGGACGCCAACGGCAACGTGGCAGAGCAGAATGTGATGGCGTACCAGCTGAACTTGCCGCTGGCGCAGGTGCGTCAGATGAGCCTCATGTCCGAGCTGGCCCCGCACGCGCTGCCTGCGCTGAACCTGCTGCAGCAGATGATCGATGCGGCCTCGGTTGATACCTCCACGGGCGGGGCAGGAAATGACGTCTGGATCTGATTACGTCGTCCTCGCGGCGCGGCGCCCGTTGGCGGTGCTGCTGAGCGCGGTGCTGCAAGACCTCACCGCGCAAGGCCTCGTCAACCCGTGCCGTGTCGTCGACCTGGATGCACTGCGCGACGACCACGCTGCGGTGCCGGTGAAGGTGCTTCGTCCCGACGGCGTGGTCGGCGCCGCGCTGCAACAAGACCTCGCGAACGCCGACGTAGCCCGGCTGCGCGTGGCGGTGGTGGGCGACGTCGATGATGAGGAGTGCGTGGTGAGCCAAGAGCAGGCAGTGCGCGTGCTCGAGGCGCTGCAATCCACCATGCCGGGCGCGCCGATCACGCAGCTCAGCGTGTCCGCCGGCAGCCCCGATTCGCAGTGGCAGCGTCGCTCGCTGGTGCTGTTCGGGTGGCACAACCTGGCGATCTCCCCGGAGGAGTCGCGCGCGCCGGGGCGGGCGTCGTCGCCGCTGCGCAGCTCGACGCGCGACCCGAAGTGGGCGATGCTGCTGTGCGGCACGCTCACGAGCCTGCTCGGGCTGTGGCCGGGCCAGGCCGCCGGGCCGTTCGACGATCGCCAGCCGCCCAGCGGACAGTTGGTCGTGCCGATCAGGGGTTTCTCGCGTGCGCTCTCGTCCGGTTCGGTGCAACATGCGTTGGGCGAGCGGCTCGTGTCGGTGTCGGAACGTTACCCGGCGCCGCACACCCCGTCGGGGCATGTGGTGACCGTCGACGACGAGGCGTCGCGCGCGGTGGGCATGGCCGAGCGGCTGCTCAGCCTGCATCCGGACACCATGCCCAGGGTGCGGCATGCCTCCCCGCCGCCTCGCCCGAGAGACATCGGCGTGGGCGCTGCGCTGAAGGAGTTCTTCCAGTTCGTGGGCAGAGCCCTCGCTGGCATGCCGGGTCAGATCATCCGCGCGGTGGACCAGGCCGCGAGCCGGGCAGTGGCTAGCACGGTGCAAAACGCTGTGTTCGGGGGCTCTGACTCCGGCTACGCCGTGGTGGTTCGCGGCGTTCGCGCCGACGGGTCATCGTCGAGCTGGGCGGAATACGAACAATCGCTGGAGAGCGTGATCCGACGCTCCACCCGCACCACAGGCGACCTCCCGCCGGTGCTGCAAAACCCCAAGCTGTGGCGCGATTTCGTGGGTGGTGGCTTCAGCCTGCTCGACGCGGGGCAGCACACCCAAGGGCTCGAACCGTTCACGTCCGGCTCGCAGCCGGCCATCGTGCCCACCACCGACCGTGTCGCCCACGACCCGCGCGACACATTCACGCTTCCCGCGTCGCTCGCGGCTTTCCTGCCGAACTGGGAAATCGAACCCGGCGACGACATCGCCGTCGCGCGGCTCTTCGAGCGGCTCGACCACCTCTCCCGCACACAGCCGCACCTCAGCCAGGCGATCACCGCCCAGAAGAACCGCCTGCGGGAGTGGGCGGAGAATGCGCGCAACTCGTACGCCGGGCACGTCGGGCGTCGACTCGCCGACGCGCACCGCGCCACCATCCAAGAAGTGGACGAGCTCACCGAGAAGGTGAACCACCTCAGCGCGCAGCCCGAGGTCGTCGATAACAGCGCAGAGCTGCAGGACGACCTGGCGATGCAGGTGCGGGTGCTCACGGGCGTGAGTGCCTCGATCATCGCGATTCTGGTGGCGCTGACGGCGTTGCAGGTGTTCGCGTGGCCGTGGCTCCTCGTCGGTATCGTCACGACGTTCCTTGGCTGGATGAGCTCTGGCGCTGTGCTGCTCACGCGCAGCAAAGCGAAAGAATACGCACTCCTCAACCGCCTCGAGCGGCGGCAAACCGCACTCGACGACGCCATCCGCCACCGGATGGAAGCGCTGGAAGATCTGCGCAAGATCAGCCGCAGCTACCGTCAGTACCTCGACTGGTCGCGCGTGCTGGGCGCCTTCCTCCATGCACCGCACGGGAACCCGTCGGAAGCCACGGAACGCGACGTGCATGTCGGCCAGGGGATGCCGCTCAACATCGCCATCGGCGTGGCCGTTCCCGACCGCGACGCCATCGACGACGTGGCGAACTCGTGGCGCGGCGCACTGTTCGCCACCGGCTGGCTCTCGGAGCCGTGGATGGAGTTCCAGCGTGATCTCCCCGCGTCGCTGGGCAGCTTCCGGATGCAGCTGGCCAACGACCCGGCGCTGCTCGAAAGCGATCCGACGATCGACGGCGTGCCCATCCTCACGCGCTGGAGCCGCGCCATGGCCGCGCACGCAGCCAGCCGCACGGTGAGCCCGTCGTTCCAGTCGAAGATCGTGCGCGAGACGCTGCGCGACACGAACGCCCGCAACCGCCTGCTCTCGCGCGTGTTGGTGCGTGAGTCGAACTCGGGGCAGGCCAGCGAGGTGCATCGCGACGAGTTCATGGCGGGCCTCGACCAGGACGGCCAGCAGCGCGACTCCTTCCAGCAGGGCCTGTTCGCCCGCGAGACGAGCGTGCTCGATATCCGCAGCATCACCGATACGATTCGCCAAGACCAATCCAGCGGGCTCGACAAGGCGCTCGTCGTCATCCAAACTGGCCGGGCTATTCCGATTTCCCAGCTGGCGGGCACCCCCGTCGATACCGACGGCGGCACCACCATCGAGCACAGCGGCGACTTCGTCTGAGGGAGGCATCGTGAACGACATCGTGACTGCCGGATTGATCGTCTGGGTGGCCATGGCCATCCCCGCGATCGTGCACGGCCTCGTGCTCGCCAAGCGCTCCGGCAAGTCGCTTGTGCTTGCCGCGATCGCCTGCCTGTTGCTGCCGTGGCTAGGGCTGTTGTTCTTCATCGACGGTCGGCCCGCAGGCACGCGCAAAGTGATGGGCCTCGGCCACTACTGCATCAGCATGTACGGGGTCGCGGCCTTCATGGCGATCATCTCGATCTTCCCGGACTGGGTGGTCGGCGACCCTCAGTACCTCGGCGGTGTGGATGGCTACGCGCCGCGCGATGCGATGCTGCTCGCCATCGTCGTCGCGGCGCTGGCACTCGCGCTCGTTGCCGGCGCGGTGGGTATCCGTCGAGGCGGCGACTTGAGCGTCGCGATCGTCATGGGCGTCATCATCTCGATCGCGGCCGGTATGCTCGCCGCGCTCGTGCATCTGTGGGGGCGCGCGGGCCTGTTCAACAGTGATCTGCGCAACATCCAAGACGACGTGGAGGCGCACCTCAATGTCGGCCCCGGCGGATGGATTGCGCTCATCGCGCTGATCGTCGCCTACGTCTGCACCGTGCTCCTGCCGCTCGGGCTGCGGGTGGAAGCAGCCCCGGAGTCGCCGTCAACGCTTCCTCAGCCGCCGCAGGGTCAGCCCATGCCGGGCCCAGGAATGCCCGGTGACGCCCCGCAACCAGGCTGGGCGCCCCCGCAACAACAGTGGCCGACCAACACGGGGGCCGGCTGGTGACCTCCGCACGCAGGGCCAAGTTGGGTGGCTACAACCAAGAATCACGGGCAGGCATTTCGCCGCTCGACCTCGACGTGCTCGCCCACTTCGACATCACGTCGCACAACGTCGCGCAGGTGCTGATCTGGGAGACCCCAGACGCGGTGCTGGACCATTTCGACGAGCTCGTGGGGGCCGTCGCCGATGCGCCTGGAGCGCCGGGTAGCGAACGGCAGCGATTCGAACGGCTGTGCGCGTGGCGTGACCAGCACGAGTCGCCGTCGGTTGCGCGTATCGACGACGGCGATCTGGTGCGGGTGGCGTCCGCGTCGATCCGTTCCAAGCGTGATTTGGAGTACACGACGGCGCTCCTCGACGGCGGTGCCGCCCTGTGGCAGTTCCGCGACGAGGTGCTGCAGCTGCTGGGCGCCGATGAGGTGAAGCCCCGTCGCGGCGTCGACGAGAGCTCAGTCGACGAGGCTCCCACGCCGGAGCCTGTTGCTGAGCCAACTCCTGAGCCGGTGCCCCAGGCTTCCCCCGCTCCCCAGCCAGAGCCAGAACCCGAGCCGGAGCCCGAGCCTGCCCAGCCCGACCCGACGTGCCCATTCGAGTGGGTGCCCAACGTGCGGTTCGGGGGTTTCGACTGGAGCAACGGCAACCAGACCCCCGTCGGGCACATGGCGGCCCTGGACGTCGACGGGCAAGTACAGCTGGAGTGGACGCCCAGCCCGAACCCGGCCCCGGTGACGCTCTACCGCATCGTCCAGTCGGGGGATTCGTGGCCGGTGGGCTCCCCAGATCTGGGCTCGCCCGTCGGCGTGACGCCGGCCACCGCCGGCAGCGTGCAGCTGCACGCGCGCGGCCAGGTGACCTACCTCGCGGTGTGGGCCTACCAGGGCAGATCGCAGCTCGAAGCCACCCAGTCGCAGCCCACCCTCATCGGCAAGAGCGAAGTGGTGTGGCCACCGTCGGGCCTCGAGCTGAGCGTCACTCCCGACAAGATGGTGGCCGCATCCTGGAACGCCCCGGCAGGCAGCAAGATCGAGGTGCAGCGCTTCCCCGAGGGCGTCCCCGTCGCCTACGACCCGTCGCGGCTGCTGCCCGCCGAGTCCGTGCAGAGCGGCGGGTTCCTCGACCGCGAAGCGCCGCAGGGCGAACCCCTCGTCTACGCAGTGTTCTGCGTCGCTCAACTCGCGGAAGGCGGCTCCGGCATCTCATCGCCGGTGGCGGCCAGCGTCGAAATCACGCCGACGCCCGAGCAGATCCGGCTCGACGTGCGCGAATCGCAGACCACACCCGGCGCGTACGACCTCACATGGAAGCCCCCGGCGAACGGACGCGTCGTGCTCTACGCGACGAAGGAGCGCCCCGAGCAGGGCCTGGAGAACGAGGCGCGCACCGCGGAGGTGCTGGAGCAGGCCGGCCTCAGCATCGAGCGGCGCATCGCGTACCCCATCGACGACCTGGGCGGACTGCACCAGATCAAGCAGTTCGTCGTCGACACCACCTGGGTGCGCACGCACTTCGTCGCCGTGCACTGGATCAACGACGACATCGTCTGGGCCGGAGCCCCCGTCACCATGGTGACCCCGCGGCCACCCGAGTGGGCGCAGGTGATCGAGCGCGTCGACGCCCAAATCCTCACCTTCCCCTGGCCCGACGGCGTCTCCATCGTGCAGGCCTTCCAATCGCCCCGCGGCATGGACATCGACCCGACGACGAACGAACCCATCGCGCAGCTCACCAAGCAGGACTACGACCAGGTGGGCGGCATGCGCATCACCCGCGTGCTGCCCAGCAACGGCTGCTCGCTGCACATCGTCGGCGTGCTGTACCTCGAAGGGCGCCCGGTCTATTCGCGCCCCATCACCATCGATTACCCCGGCATCACGCGACTGCGCTACGAGTTCGAACCCATCTTGGCTAACCAGCAGCCCGCGCCTCCTGGAGTGCAGCCGTCGGCCTACCGGCTCTACTGCACCGCCGACGACGAACTGCACGACGCGCCCATCGTGCTCGTCGGCAACTCCCAGCATCTGCCGCTCGAGCCGGGCGACGGCGTCATGCTCAAGGAAGCGCACGTCTCGCTCGCGCCCGAGCAGCGGGTGTTCGTCGGCGATATGCCGCTCGGCAGCAGAGGCATGTACGTGCGGCTGTTCATCAACCGCCCAGCCGACGAGACAGGCACGGTGGCCGTGCTTGATCCGTCGGTGCATAGCTTGAGGATGTGGGTGTGATGGAGCAACTCCTCTACGGCTCCGGCGACGACATCGCCGGGCGCACGCAAGGCGGCTGGGGCGTACTACGCGTGACGCCAGGGATGAGCGCAGAGCGCGTCGCCGAGCTGCAGAAGCTCGCCAGCGTGCAGATGCCCACGACGATGCCGCAATTTCCGACGGCGGATCAACTGGCGACGAGGCCTCGTCGGTTCAGGGCCGAGCCCTCCGGCGACGGGTTCGCGGTGTGCATGAGCGCGGAGGCCGGTGTCGACCACACCAAACGTCCCGGCAACGTCGTCTCGCACTGCGCGTGGGTGGAACGCTCGACGTCGCTCAGGGTCACCGACTGGTTCGACGCCGACGGCTGGGTGCTGCCGTGGGGGCCAAGGCAGGTGCGCGACGTCACGCTGCCCGAGCAGCTGACCCCGCCGGCCGGATGGCCGACCGTCGCGGGCTTCCTGCGCAGCAACCCCGAACAACTGCAGCTCGCCCGCTGGGTGGTCTCGGCGGGGGTTGCGAAACTGCTCACCAGGCAGCCGCTCATCGTGAAAACCAGCGACGTGCGGGCCGGCGTGCACTGGGTCTCGGCCATGCTGTGGATGCTCGACAGCGCCTGGGGGCGCGAGTGGAGCATCTACATCGGTGAAGATCGCGACTCGCTGACGAGGCTCGCCCCGAAGGGCCTATTCATCGCGGTCGTCGCCCCCGACACCGCTGTGCCGGAGCGCATGCTCGACGGCGTCGTCGACGCCACGGGCCAGCCCGCGGAGCACGAAGCGTGGGGGCAGATCGTCGGAGATCTCCTGATGGCTCCCGACGACGTCGCTGCCAGCGTGTTCGAGCACCGCGACGTGCTCGTCGACCGGTTGTGGAAGGAAGCGCAGGGTGACTCATTCACGTCGCTGCAAGCGTTGAAGGTGGCGTGGCTCAGCCGGCCCGGGGCGTTGCTGCTCGGGCAGGACGATGCCATTCGCGAGCTGGTGAGTAGCGTCGGTGAGCGGGTGCGGGCGTGGCCTGAGCTTCGCAACCTCGCGGCGAACGTCGGGGAGGACGTCTCCGACGACGCCCCGACGCAGAGCGACATTTACGGCAGCGTCGAGGGCCCGTCGGTAGGGTCTCCCTACGACGAAGCGGGCGGGGCGAAGGAGCCGGAGGCGCCGGACGCTGCGGAGCGCGTGATGGCGCCCGTACCCGAGCCGCAGGGGGCCGACGCGCCCGAGCCCCAGTTGATTGATGAAGCACTGCGGGCGGTGAGCCACTTCGGTTCGCTCGACTGCGTCGAGGGCGAGTGGGTCACTCGAGCGGGGCAGGCGTCGCCCGAGGATCGTCGACGCGTGTGGGCCGTCGCGGCCGTCGCGTCGTGGGTGGCTCCTCGGCCGGAGCACATCGTCGAGGCTGTGCGCACGCAGCCAGACCTCGCGCCGGAGCTCGTGCGACGTGTCGCCCGGCGCAGTCAGGAACGGTATGGCCCCGACGAGGCCCTCGAGCAGTGGTTGGGAGAAACACCATGGCAATGATCCAGCTCACCGGTGGCCCGGTTGCGTGCCCCGACGGTGCGCTCGAGCTGCAGCTCACGACGCAACGCGGGGTGGAGCTCGCCCTCGTCGACGCCCTCGGGAACCCGGTCGAACCCGCCTTTCGCGCCACGCCGTCGCAGGTGGTGGTGCTCCCTGGCCAATCCTTGATCGTGATCGCCCGCCCCGCCGAAGGCCGCGCGTTCATCGAGGGCACCCGCATCGGTGTGACGGTGAAGGCAGCGTCCGGGTCGAGCGACGAGGTGGTGCGCCCGCCCGTCGATGCCGGAGGCCGCACGGCGATCTCGCTCGTGGAGATCGCCGACGGGCGCATCGCCGACCTCGTCGGGCAGACCGCCGCGACGGAGCTGGCGTGGATGCAGCGCGGTAACCAAGCGTTCCATGCGCACCATTCGCAACGTGCTGGGCGCGCGACGAAATGGGCCTGCGTGTTGGACGGGTCGGCCATGTCGCAGCACACCGCCGACGAGGATGCGTACCGCCAGTTCGTGGAACTCGTGCTCGGTACCGCCGCCACGGCCTATGGCGGTGCACCTTCGGCGTGGTGGGTGGCCACGCAACCGCCCCGCGACGTCACCGCAACCCTCGAACACGACGAGATCGCGTGGGAGCAAGCGCTGAACCACGCCCCCGCACCCTGGCCGAACCTGGGCGAAGCGGTGGAAGCGGCGTGCGCGGGGCTGCCCGACGACGCTCCGCTGCTCATCATCTGCGACGGGGTGTTCGTCGACTATCGCGAGGTGCGCGACGCCGTCGCGGAGCGGGAGTGCATCGTCGTGGCGTTGGGCAGATCGAAGTTCGGCGCGCGGGCGGAAGACCGCCCCACCCAGTTCTGGGAAGAGGAGCTGGAAGCGTTCGAGGGGTTCCACCGCGTAGTCTCACTGGCTTCGCTGACGGGGCTGAACGAGGCCGGGTCGGCGCTGGCCGACGCGATGTTCCCGAGGAGCCAGGCATGAATCTCCAGCAGTGTCCTCGCTGCTTCCAGGCGATGCACGGGCCCGGCAGGTGCACGTGCGGATTCGACGTGCCCGCCGCCTGGTTCGACGCCGTCCAGCTGTCGATGGCAATCACGGGTGCCCGCACCGTCGGGAAATCTGTGCTGATCGGTGTGATGATGGATCAGTTCGAGTATTTCCTTGCTGACAAGGGTTCATTCCTCACCCCGCTCGGCGACACGCATGCGCGCTTCCACGAAAAGTACCGCGTGCCGCTGCTGCAACAACTCAACCTGCCGGGCGCCACGCCGCCCGCCGAGCAGGAGCCGCTGTCGCCCATGCTGTGGAAGTTCACCGACGGGGGCACCGAGTTCTGCCTGTCCGTGATGGACGCCGCCGGCGAAGACTTCGAGCGACTGAGCCCGTCGGATGAGCGCTTCCGCTACCTCGGATTCTCCGACTTCATCGTCACCCTCATCGACCCGCTGAAGGTGCCCGGCGTCTCCGCAGTGCTCGACGGCGTGGTCACCGTGCCGAGCCACTCCGGCAACGACATCACGGTGCTGCGCCAGGTGCTGCAGGCGCGCGCCACCCAGCGCGTGCAGGGCGGCCCGGAGCAGGTGCTCGCCGTGGTGCTGTCGAAATTCGACGTGCTGCAGCGGCTGCGCACGCTGCGCGCGGCGCCGTGGCAGTCCATCTTCAACCGTCCCGGTTCCGCGATGCAGCGCGACCCGTCGATGGTGGCCGGCCACGACGCGGAACGCGACGGCGCCCTGCTGCACGAGGAGCTGCTCGGGCTGCTCGACAAGCTCGGCGCCGGCATGGTGATCTCGGCGGCGGCGCAGGCCGACCTGCCGTACCGTCTCTTCGCCGTGTCCGCGCTGGGTTCAGAGCCCGACGCGCAATCCGTCGGCAGCGGTGGGATCATCCCATTCCGAGTGCTCGACGTGCTGCAGGCGGCCATAGCGAAGAAGAGGAGATCGCTCTATGCAGGCCAGTAAGCCGAGCAACCGCCCGAAAGTGTTGCGCGTGGGGCAGCCTGCCGAGCCCTGCGTCGGGTTTGACGGGCAGCCCCTGGAACGCATCATGTTCGGGGCCACCTGGGACGACGTCGACTTCGACATCGACATGTGCGCCGTGCTCGTCGACGACTACGGGCAGATCCCGTCGCAGCAGTGTTTCGTGTATCGCCGCAACCGTTGGGCGCCGGAGCGTTCGGCGTTCGTCACGTGGAAGATGCCCGGTGAAGAGGCCGGCATCGACAGGGCGCAGGTGCTCGTCGACCTGGGCCGGCTTGATGAGAGCATCGTGGCGGTGAAGATCGCGCTCACCGCGGTGATGCGCGGCCAGCCGCTGGGGAATGCCGGCACGGTCAGAACCCGCGTGATGGACCTCGCCACAGCCCACACGCCATTCGTGTTCTCGCCGCCGGCGGCGGTGTACGCCCACGAGCGGTGCATGGAGCTGTGGAAGATCGAGCGCGCCCATGGGGGATGGGTCGTCGAGGCGCTCGGCGAGGCGTACCCGGGCGGGCCGAGCGCGTTCGCGCGCGACCACGGTTACCGCCCTGGCTGAAGCCCTACGCCGCCGCGCTGGAGGGCGCGGCAGTGCGGGGTGGCGTCGGTTAGCGGCCTGTTCCGGCGTAGACCGTCGCGACGTCCTCGGCGTCCAGCCCGAACGCGGTGTGGGCAGCCTGCACGGCCTTGTTCACCTCGTCGGCGCTCACGATCACCGAGATGCGGATCTCCGACGTGGAGATCATCTGAAGGTTGACCTCGGCGGCCGCGAGGGCCTTGAAGAAGGTGGCGGTCACGCCGGGGTGAGAGCGCATGCCGACGCCCACGACGGACACCTTGCCGACTTGGTCGTCGTAGCGGATGCGGTCGAAGCCCACCTCTTCCTTAATGCGCTCCAGCGCGTCGACGCCCTTGCGGCCCTCGGTGGAGGGCAGCGTGAAGGTGATGTCGGTGCGCTCGACGCTCAGGTCGGAGATGTTCTGCACCACCATGTCGATGTTGATGTCGGCATCCGCGACGGCCTGGAAGATGGCGGCCGCATTGCCCGGTCGGTCAGGGACGCCGACGACGGTGATCTTGGCCTCGTCGCGGTCGTGCGCGATACCGGTGATGATGGCTTCTTCCATGTCGGTTCCTTCCAGTTCTTCCTGGGGGACCACCCAGGTGCCGGGCTTGTCAGTGAACGATGAACGCACGTGCACGCGCACATTCTCACGGCGGGCATACTCGACGCAGCGCAGGTGGAGGATCTTGGCGCCGGAGGCGGCCATCTCCATCATGTCCTCGTAACCAATCTTGCTGATGTGCCTCGCCGACGGGACAATGCGCGGGTCGGCGGTGTAGATGCCGTCGACGTCGGAGTAGATCTCGCAGAGATCGGCGTCCAGCGACGCGGCGAGCGCGACGGCAGTGGTGTCGGACGCGCCGCGGCCGAGCGTCGTGACGTCCTTCGTGGTCTGCGACACGCCCTGGAAGCCGGCGACGATGGCCACCTTCCCCTCGTCGAGGGCCTTTTCGATACGGCCGGGGGTGACGTCGATGATGCGTGCGTTGCCGTGTACCGGGGTGGTGAGCACGCCGGCCTGCGAGCCGGTGTAGCTGGTGGCCTCGACGCCGATGTCCCACAGCGCCATCGCCAGCAGCGCGGCGGACTGCCGCTCGCCAGTGGTGATGAGCATGTCGAGCTCGCGCGAGCGTGGGTTGGGGGAGACTTGGAGTGCGAGGTCCATGAGGTCGTCGGTGGTGTCGCCCATCGCGGAAATCACCACGACCACCTCGTTGCCTTCCCCGCGGGTGCGGGCGATGCGGCGAGCGACGCGCTTGATGGATTCGGCGTCGGCCACCGAACTGCCGCCGAACTTCTGGACGATGCGTCCCATCCGGGCTCCTTCCTCTTGGCCAGCCCAAGCCTAGTGGGCCTCGCGCGGAAGTTGCGGGGGTGTTTCATCGTCGGAGATCCCCCGGATGACCGAAATCCTCCACGCGTGCAAAAAGTCGCGGAAATGCGGGGGTCATCTGCTTCTTGTGGAGGATAACGGTCAAGTTTGTTGACGCACCCGCAGCGGCATGCCACTATCAACGCATGCGCAAGTGAGCAGTTTTCCCCGCCCTCGAGCTCTGCTCGGGCGAGGCCAGCGACCCCACCCCCTCTCACTCAAGGAACCATCATGCTCACTATTCGTTTGGTCAACCCCATCCCCGCCACGCATCTCGACCCCGACTACCAGGCCAGGACGCGCCTGTTTGACACGTACAACCATGAGATTATTGGCGGGCCACAGTGGGACGGCGATCCCGAATCGGAACTCGCCGCGGCTCGCCTCGACACCGAACACCAGCGCCACCGCTGGCTTGCCGAGATCGACGACCACGCCGTCGGATTTGCGAATCTCACCGTCAACACCGTCGATGCACCCGACGCGGGCGACGTGCTCGTCTTCGTCTCATCCGAGCACCGAGGCCGAGGGATTGGCGCGGCGCTGCTCGACGTCGTGGGCGAGCAGGCTGCGTCCCTCGGCTTGGCTCGTCTCGAAAGCTGGATCGCAACCCCCGTCCCACAAGGGAAAACGGTAAGCCCGCGCCACGGTGTTGGGGCGCTGCCCGCCGACCACCCGGGGGTGCGGCTGGCGCTTCGGGGTGGCTTCAGGCTGGGCCAGGTGGAGCGCATCAGCCGGTACGACGCGGCGAGCCCGCTAGTCGATCCGAGGGACGCGCTGCGTGAGGCCGAGGCGGCGACTGGCGACGAGTACGAGGTCATCTCCTGGACGGGGGAGACCCCCGACGAGCTACAAGAGGGCATGGCGGTGCTGCTCCAGCGGATGAGCGTGGACCCGCCGTCCGGTGACATGACCAAGGCAGAGACGACGTGGTCAGCCGAGCGAGTGCAGGAACGCGACCGGCAGGTGCTCGTCGAGTTCAACTATTACTGCACCGTGGCTCGCCATCGCCCGACGGGGGAGATCGTTGGGGTGAGCGAGCTCGCCCAGCCGCGGCACAACCCGGTGGCGTTGTGGGAGCAGTGGAACACCATCGTGCTGCCCGCGCATCGCGGCCGACGTCTCGGGCTGCTGGTCAAGGCCGCCAATCTGGTGCAGCTGCCCACGGAGGAGCTAGCAACGTGCAGCATTCTCACGTGGAATGCTGAGGAGAATCGCCACATGTTGCGGGTGAACGAGCAGCTTGGGTTCCGTGAAATCTTGCGACGAGGCGGGTTCGAGAAGCGGCTTTCGGTGAAGAGCTAGGCAGAAAGTTGACCGTTATCCTCCTCGAGTTGCCAATGACCCCCGCGATTCCGCGATTTTCCGCAGGCGTGGAGGATAACGGTCACGTTTCGAGGACTTGACCAGCGGGTTGGCGCTCTGCCACCATTGCCGCATGCGCAAGTGAGCATTTCGCCCCGCCCTCGAGCCCTGCTCGGGCGAGGCCAGCGACCCCACAACTTCTCACCCAAGGAATTTTCATGCTCACTATTCGTTCCATCAACCCCATTCCCGCCACGCATCTCGACCCCGATCATCAGGCTCGCATGCAGTTGTTCTCCAGGTACAACCATGAGCTGATCGGTGGGCCACAGTGGGATGTCGACGTCGAAGCCAACCTCGCATCTGCGCGCGCCAATACCGAGATCCAACGGTACTGTTGGCTCGCTGAACTCGACGGCGTCGCAGCTGGCTACGGCAATCTCGCCATCAACACCGTCGATGAGCCCGAAGTCGGAGATCTCACCATCTACGTAGCGCCGGAACATCGTAGGCAGGGTGCAGGGAAAGGGTTGCTCGCTGCCATCAATGCCCAAGCCCACTCCTTGGGGCTCTCCCGTCTGACTTGTTGGCTCACGGCGGCCCCGCCCGCTGGGGGTGCGACGCTCAGCCCCGCCCACGGCGTGGGCGCAGTGGATGCGGATCACCCAGGGATTCGAATGGCCCTCAGCGACGGTTTCGAGCTCGGGCAAGTAGAACGCGTCAGCCGCTACGACTTCGCAGCGCCGCTGGTCGACCCACGTGATGCGCTCGCGCAGGCCCAGTCTGCGGCCGGCGACGAGTACGAGGTGATCACGTGGAGCGGCCTAGCCGACGACGCCCTGCTGCCTGATCTGGCCCAGCTCACTGAACGCATGAGCCGCGACGTGCCGAGCGGTGGCCTCACCGTGACGCCTACGACGTGGACGGCCAAGCGAATCCGCGAGCGCGACGAACGAAACCTCATTAGCAACAGGTTCTACCGGTCTGCTGTTCGGCACATCCCGACGGGGCAGCTCGTCGCCCTGAACGAACTGCTGCGTGACCGCAGCAACGCCGATGCCTTCGTCGATCAGTGGGACACGGTGGTGCTGTCCGAGCATCGGGGGCACCGTCTGGGCATGGCCGTCAAGGCGGCGAACATCCTCCAGGTGCGTGAGGCAGAGCCGACGGCGACCGCGATCATCACGTGGAACGCCGAGGAGAACCGCCACATGCTGCGAGTGAACGAGGAGCTCGGGTTCCGCGAGATCCTGCGTGAGGCGGCTCTCGAGAAGCAGCTTTCGGCAGAGGGCTAGCCGAACAAGTTGACCGTTATCCTCCACGAGAAGCAAATCACCCCCGCATTTCCGCGATTTTTTGCAGCCGTGGAGGATAACGGTCATCTTGGCCCGCCGTGCGCGCGGCGCGACTAGGCTGGGTGCATGGAGACGATTCGCTGGGGAATCATTGGTACCGGACGCATCACGCGGGCCGTGGCGAAGGACTTCCGCGAGGTGGCGGGAGCCGAGCTCACGGCGGTGGCCTCGCGCACGCAGCAGCGCGCCGACGAGTGGGCCCAGGAGTTCAGCCTACAGAAGGCGTACGGTTCGTACCGCAGCTTGCTCGACGACGAAGACATCGACGTGGTCTACATCGCCACGCCCCACCCGCAGCACCTGGACATCGCGCTCGCCGCGATCGAGCGCGGGAAGGCAGTGCTCGTCGAGAAGGCTATGACCGCGACGTATGCAGGTGCCCAGAAACTCGTGCAGGCCGCACGCAGCCGGGGCGTGTTCCTCATGGAGGGCCTGTGGACGCGCTTCCAGCCGGCTATGCAGGCGGCAAAGGAGGTCGTCGCCTGGGGACGGATCGGCGACGTCGTCGGCGTGCAAGGCGACTTCAGCATCTGCCACGAGTTCGACCCCGCCGACCGCCTCTTCGCGAAGGAACTGGGCGGAGGCTCCATACTCGACCTTGCGGTCTACCCCGTCTCGCTCGCGCAGTTTTTCCTCGGCAACGTCAAAGACGTACGCTGCCTCACTCGCCTCTGCTCGAACGGAGTCGACGCCGCGGCCAGCATTTCGCTGCGCCACGAAGGCGACGCGCTCAGCTCGCTCACCAGCGCCATCGACGCCCACGGCCCCGGCCGGTTCATCATCTCGGGCACCAAGGGATGGATCGAGGTGGAGCCGCCCTTCTTCCACCCGACGACCATCTCGGTGCACCGTTCCGGCACCCTGCCGCGCGTGATCGAAACCAAGGTGGTCGGGCGCGGCTACGCCCACCAGTTCGCGGAGGCCACGCGTCTCGTGCAGCAGGGCGCGACGGAGAGCCCGACGATGCCGCTGGCCGACTCCCTCGAAGTCATGCGCATCCTCGACGAATGCGTCACCCAGGCGGGCATCACCTACGAAGAAGCGACGGTTGACCTCGGCTGACGTCACGCGTCGAGCAGAATCGCTAGGGTTTCGCGGATCTCAGCCAGGTACACAGGCCAGATGCGCCCTCGAGGACCTCGAGATGGCGCAGGTTCTCGCGGCGTACCGCGAGGCCAAGGCCGCTGATGACGGCACGCGCGTGAGCCCCGCGGAGCTTCTTGCCGATCTCGCATGAGCTACAGGGTTGAGTTCACCCGGGCATCGACTCGGCAGATCAAGAAGCTTCCGAATGCGGAGCGCACGTGTGTTCTCAAGGCTGTCACGGCCCTTGAGGACGAGCCACGTCCCCAAGGCTGTCGCGAGCTGGTGGGGGCAGAGACTGATTGGCGCATTCGCGTCGGCGCCCTGTGCCGCGTGGCAGACGTTCCCGACACAAAGCCGCAGCCGCGCATCCTCACACTCCGCCTGTCCTCCCATACCTCGCCCCGGCGGCGGTCAGGCCATCGAGCACGGTCAGATCCTCGGCCGTGAGCTCGACGTCGAAGGCGCCGAGGTTCTCGTCGATCCGATGCGGCTTACTGGTGCCCGGGATGGGAACGACATCCTCGCCGCGCGCGAGCACCCAGGAGATCGCCACCTGCGCGGGCGTCGACCCGTGGGCGTTGGCGATCGCCCTGATCCGCTCGACGATCTGTGCGTTGTGTTCCCGATTCTTCGGTGCCCAGCGCGGCAGGAAACGCCGGAAATCCAGAAGCCCTGGGGTCATCGCCGCGGCGTCGCCCGAAAGCATGCCGCGGCTGATGGGGGAATAGGGGACCACGGTGATGCCGAGTTCGCGAGCGACCGGCAGCGCATCGGACTCGATGTCTCGGGTGAGGATCGACCATTCGGTCTCGAGTGCCGCGATCGGATGCGTCGCGTGTGCCCGGCGCAGATCCTCGGCCCCCGCCTCGCTGAGTCCGATCTCGCGCACGAGTCCGCGCTCGACGAGCTCCGCCATCGCTCCGACAGACTCCTCGACCGGCACCTGCGGGTCCACACGGTGCAGGTAGTAGAGGTCGATGTGGTCCGTGCCGAGGTTTCGTAGCGAGCGTTCGGCTCGCGCGCGGATGTGCTCAGGGCGGCCGTTGAGACTTCGCGGCAGACCGATGCCCGGAACGGTCAGGAAGCCGACTTTGGTCGCGAGTACGGCCTCGTCGCGCCTGCCCGCGATCGCGCTGCCCACAAGCTTCTCGTTGCGGCCATTGGCATACATGTCGGCTGTGTCCAGCAGCGTGATCCCGCGATCCAGGGCGCGGTGAATCGTGGCGATGCCCTGGGCGGGGTCGCGTCGGCCATAGGCCAGGGTCATGCCCATGCACCCCAGCCCCATACGTGCCACGGTGAGGGAGCCGATGCGGGCGGTGGGGAGCGGGGCCGACGAGGGCTGGGTGCGTGGTGTGGGTGTCGTGGTCATGGTGTCTCTCCGATCAGGTGCTGGGTCTTGTGTTCGGTCACCGCGAGGGCGATCTGGAGGCGCGCGATCTGCAGACGCACCTCGCGGGCGTGCGTATCGAGCAGCGCCCGGGCGGCCTCGCGGTGGTCCGCGTCGAGGCTGGAGGCGGTGGTCCCGCAGGCGGCCCCCGGGGCGCCTGCGAGCAGTGAGCGCAGCCGGGAGATGTCCTTGACAGCCATGCCCGAGAGCCGCATGCCGTGCACGAACAACAGGTCGCCGAGGGCCGCGCGATCGAATACGCGGTGCCCGTTATGTCGTCGGCCGACGCGTAGTAATCCCTCATCCTCGTAGTAGCGGATGGTGGTGGGCAGGATCCCGAACATAGCTGCCGCCTCGCCGATAGTGAGGTCGCGATGGGCGGGGAGTTCGAGCGCGTGCTGCTCGATTTCCTCCGTGGTCGGAGGCGGGCGTCGGCCCTCCGCGATGTCCTGTGCCATGCGCTCCACGAGCGCCGTGTGCTCATTCATGCTGACAGGTTAGGAGTTCCAGTCCGCTGGAGGTCAAGAGAAACCCGAACACGTGGAATGCCGGGATCGCAGAAGGCGCGACCGCCCTGGGTTGCTCTCGCGCTGACGCCCCTGTTCTCGGGCGCGCTCCCGGGTCAGGTTGGCCACGACTGCACGTTCCGCGCCTGAGCCTTCCTCCGCGCCACCATCCAGTCGCTTATCCACGTGCGGTAGAGGCGCGCCCTAAGTACACCCAGTCCTCGGCCTCGACGCCCCCGACGACGAAACGGCGCTCGCCGATGACCTCGAAACCCAGCCGGGCATAGAAAGCGTTCGCGCGACCGTTGCCCTTGTGTGTGCCCAGCCACACGAAACGCTGCCCCTGGTCAGCGAGGACAGCGCAGGTGTCGCGACACAGCGCCGGAGCCACACCGGTGCCCCGCACCTCTTGGGACGCATACATCTTCGACAGGTACGCCGCGCCCTGGCCGGACGTTGCGGCAAGAACTGTGTCGCTCGTGGTGGGGGCGAGGTCCACCAGCGTGTACGCCACGATCGCGTGGCCGTCGTGCCGTTCGGCCACGCGAACCTGCCAGGTCGGCCCGGTCAGGTACATGCGGAAGGCATCGACGGACAGGTTCTCGTCGATGAACGCGTCGATGGCGCTGCGCGGCATGAACGACGGGCAGGCGTCGGGAAAGGTCGCCGCCGCGAGCGCCGCCAGGCCGGATACATCGGACTCGTGGGCGGGGCGGAGCGTGCAGGGCATGAGCGGACGGTAGCAGGGTGGGGTGGCGGCGAGGGAAGGGTCACCGCCGCGCTCTCGTGACCAGGACCATCGCCAGGACGGCCAGTCCCGCGACAGTCGTGCCGACCGCAGCGGCCCCGATCACCAGGTACGGCAGCAGGTCCCACAGGGCGTCGACCGGGGAGGATGGGGCATCGACCTCCGGTGGTGTCTCGCCGGTTGGTCGTTCGAAATTCTCTGGTGGCCTGACCCCCTTTTGTAGGTCCAGTCATTGTGAGAGTTGTCCTGTTGCTCGAGGCCTTGGGGCAGGGAGACTGGTCAGATCATGACAAACAGAAGGAAGCGTCACACGCCGGAGCAGGTGGTTCGTAAGCTCGGGCAGGCTGACAGGCTGCTCGCTGATGGCGCTGATGTCGCGGCGGTATGTCGCGAGCTCGGCGTGTCCGAGCAGACGTACTACCGGTGGCGGAACCAGTACGGCGGGCTGAAAGCCGACGACGCGAAACGGCTCAAGGAACTCGAGAAGCAGAACGCCACGCTGAAGGAGTTGGCGGAGGGAAACTTCTAGGCCCGGGCAGACGCCGCACCGCCGTCGCTCACCTGATCCGGGCACTGCGGGTGAGTGAGCGGATGGCGTGCCGTCTGGCCGGGCTGTCGCGCTCCGCCTACCGGCGCCCCCTCCGCCTCGGCGCCGAACCTGGTGTGAGCGGTCGACTTCCAATTCGACAGCGACGAACGCGGCCGGCCGATCAAGATCTGCTCCATCGTCGACGAGCACACTCGCGAATGCATCGCAGGCCTGGCCGACGGTTCGATCACCGCCACGAAGCTCACCTGCCACCTCGAAGCGCTCGTCGCTGTCCGCGGCGCCCCAGCGACGCTGCGCTGCGACAACGGGCCCGAACTGATCAGTGAGGCCATGGCGCACTGGGCCGGCACCCGCACCGGCCTGAGCTACATCCCGCCCGGGTCACCGTGGCGCAACGGCTACATCGAGTCGTTCAACAGCAGGATCCGCGACGAGTGCCTCAACATCAACACCTTCTACTCGCTGCTCCACGCCCGCGTGGTGATCAGCGACTGGAAGACCGAGTACAACCACGACCGCAGGCACTCATCGCTGGGCTATCTCGCACCGGCCGACTACGCTCGGCAGTGCACCCACCAAACGGAAACCGACGACTCGCACAACGTCCGGACCTAACCGAGGGGGCAGGTCACGACGTTGCCCGTTCGCCGCCTAATGCGAAGCGTCGCCACTGAGCGCACGTGCTGGCACTGCGCGGCGGGAGGTGCCGCGAGCCCGTCGTGTTGATCGGAATAGATGGTGACTTCCACCGCAGAAGTGAGTCCTGGCAGAGACTATGGCTGGGGCTGGATATCGGCGAAGCCGTGAATTGCTTCGCTCGTTGAATCATCGTTGATAATCTCTACTTCTACCTGCCCTTGCTTGCCCGAGAACGCCGTGGTGATGGTGTCTTTCCCACACCCAAATGTGCTTTCCAGCTCCAAGACGTTTGCCACCGTGATTCGGTATGTCATGCTCTTTGTGCCTTCGCAAGCGGCGTGCACAACATACGTGCTATTCGCTGTCGCCTGGCCGACGCGAGTCTCTATTCTTTCTTCGGTGACTTCAGCAGTAGCGATGGCAGCTGGGTCACGGCTTGGGAACGTCCAACTCGCAGCGGGTGTCGGTGTACTGGGTGTTGCGCTGCTCGTTGGTGAGGGTAGTGGGGGAGCAGGCGTCGGTGATGCGCACCCAGCGAAGCATGCGATCATGATCGTGCTGACGAGCACTCGCAGTTTCATGACGCGGTCTCCCAGTAATACCAACCTTCGCTGCTGCTAGGGAAAATAATAGTTCCTCTCGCCAACGTGGTGGTCGTACAGTCGCGGTTAAGGCGCTACTTTCTGTAGCTGACGGATTTTCCCCACGAAACGTACCTGGCATTGCCATATTTTCCTGCGGTAATAGTTCTACTGTAGGTATTGGTGGCCGACGTGCTCTTGGAAGTGCTCAAGGTGCCGCTGATCGAAACCTTGGCTCTCGCCAAGACTGCGCCCACTTCGCTCTCTGCCCCAGCAGTGACCGAAAACGATGCTGTTCCTGAATAGCTTTTTGTCACTGACATATTGCCGCCTGGGTCATTTTTGAAGGTGGGAACACCCTGGAAGGGTATCCGTATGTCTTTAGCGGAAAGTGAGTAATTGGTCGCATTAAGACAGCAGCGCTGAACAGTAGCCGTTGAATTTGGGAGTGGATCCACCGAAGTGGCACACACTGTGGCGGGTTGATTCGAAGATGCTTGAGCTGGAGGCAGTGCCCAGGTCATGTACAAGGGCTCAGCAGTACAGCGAGAATCCAGGCAGAACGTCGGAAGGCAGTCATAATCGCTCCTTTGCAATTATTGAATGTCATGAATGATAGAAACACAGGTGGTGGGAGGTCAAGGCATCGGGCATGGCTTCGTGCGCTCGGGATCGATGACCAATACCGAGTGGTTTACTCGTGAGGTTCACGATGACGAGTCCGCACTGACCACCGCCGGTGTCCTGCCCCGGGCGGTCGACTGGTTCGCAGCCCGGGGCATCACGATCGAGCGGGTCCTGTCCGAAAACGGGTCAGTCTACAAATCACGCTAGTGGCAGCAGATCTGCGACCATCTTGGCATCAGCGTGAATACGACCCGCCGGCGCCGAGCGCCGACCAACGTCAAGGTCGAACGCCTCCATCGCACCCTGGCCGATGGCTCGGCCTACGCCCGCTGCTCTGCCAGTGAAGCCGAGCGCTGTGACGCCCTGGACGGATGGATCCACTACTCAATTGCCACAGGCCCCACTCAGCCTGCGGCAATCAGCCACCAATCATCCGCTTGACCAACCTGTCCGGTCAGCACAACGAGACGAGCCACGAACTTGATCTATCTTGCAGCGCTCGGCGCTAGGCCTTGGTGACCACCACGCGGATGCCAAGATCGTCGTCGCTGTGGGTTACCTCGTCGAGGGCTTCGACGCGCTGGGTGCTCGTCGCGAGCACTTCGCCGGCGATGAGGTCGAGGTTCTCGTCGACGGCCTCGGCGAAGTCGGGCTCCACCGCGAGCAAGAGCGTGATGCGGTCGGAGACCTCCAAGCCAGCGCGCTTTCGGGCCTCCTGCACGACGCGCGTCACCTCGCGCACCTGCCCGGCCTTGATGAGCTCGGGCGTGAGTTCGAGGTCGAGCGCTACCGTCTCGCCCTGCTCGTTCACCACAGACCAGCCCTCGCGCGGACGCTCGGTGAGGAGCACGTCGTCGGGCGTGATCTCCACCTCCTCGCCGTCCACCACGACGGTGGCCTTGCCGTGCGCCTTCAGCCGCTCGGCCAGCACGGTGGCGCGAGCGTCGGCGATAGCGGCCGCGACCTTCGGCGTGCGCTGCGCGAAGCGCTTGCCCAGGTTGCGGAAATTCCCCTTCGCGAACACATCGACGATGTCGCCGGCCTCCGCGAACGTCTCCACCGCCGCCACGTTGAGCTCCTGCTTGATCTCTTCCACCAGCTCGGGGGAGAGCTTCGCCAATACCGTCGACGGCACCAGCATCCGCTTCAGCGCCTGGCGGATCTTCACCTTCGACTCGGCACGCGCGGCACGCCCGAGCTCTACGGCGCGACGGGTGAACGCCATCGCTTCCTCGAGCCCCTCGTCGAGTAGCGCCTCGTCCACCTCGGGCCACTCAGCCAGGTGCACCGACGAAGGCCCGGCCGGATCCGTCGCCACGAAGAGGTCTTGCCACACGCGCTCGGTGACGAACGGCGTGATCGGCGCCATGAGGCGGGTCACGATGGAGAGCACCTCGTGCAGGGTCCACATCGCGTCCGGGTCGCCCGCCCAGAACCGGCGACGCGAGCGTCGGACGTACCAGTTCGACAGCAGGTCGACGAAGTTCGCGATCAGCGTGCCCGTGCGCTGGGTGTCGAAGTCGTCGAGCGCGTCGGTCACGTCGCGGATGAGCGCGTGCGCGGCGGAGAGCAGCCAGCGGTCCAGCACGTGCCGGCTCGCGACGGCGGGCGCGTCGCCCGCAGGCTCCCAGCTGTTGGTGCGGGCATACAGCGAGAGGAAGCTCACCGTGTTCCAGTAGGTGATGAGCACCTTGCGCACGGTCTCGCCGATGGTGGCGTCGCCCACTCGACGCGCCATCCACGGCGAGCCGGAGCAGGCCATGAACCAGCGCACCGCGTCGGCGCCGTGCTTGTCCATCAGCTCGATGGGGTCGAGGATGTTGCCCAGGTGCTTGCTCATCTTGCGGCCATCGTCGGCGAGGATGTGTCCCAGGCATACGACGTTGCGGTACGACGACTCGTCGAACACCAGCGTGCCGACGGCCATGAGCGAGTAGAACCAGCCGCGGGTCTGGTCGATCGCTTCGCAGATGAAGTCGGCCGGGTAGTTCGCTTCGAGCTTCTCCTTCGAGCCGGGCGCGTGCGGGTAGCCCCACTGCGCGAACGGCATGGAGCCGGAGTCGAACCACGCGTCGATCACCTCGGGCACGCGACGGTACGTCTTGCCGTCGCGGGTGATCTCGACGTCGTCGATGAAGGGTCGGTGCGGGTCGAGTTCGGAGAGGTCGCGCCCGGCCAGCTCGCCCAGCTCGGCGAGCGAGCCGATGCAGATCAGGTCGTCCTTGTCGTCGACGTTGCGCCAGATCGGCAGCGGGGTGCCCCAGTAGCGGCTGCGCGAGAGCGCCCAGTCGATGTTGTTGTTGAGCCAGTCGCCGAAGCGCCCGTGTTTGACGTTGTCCGGGTACCAGGTGGTCTTCTCGTTTTCTTCGAGCAGGCGCTGCTTCAGTTTGGTGGTGCGCACGTACCACGACGGCATCGCGTAGTAGATGAGCGGCGTGTGGCAGCGCCAGCAGTGCGGGTAGCTGTGCTCGTAGCTCTGCACGCGGAACATGAGCCCGCGCGCCTTGAGGTCGTCGATGAGCGGGGCATCAGCGTCCTTGAAGAACTTGCCGCCAACGAGCGACACAGACTCCTCAAAGTGACCGTGGTTGTCGATGGGGTTCACGAACGGCAGCCCGTAGGCGCGGCAGACCGCCATGTCGTCGGCACCGAACGCGGGCGCCTGGTGCACGAGTCCGGTGCCGTCCTCGGTGGTCACGTAGTCGGCGAGCACCACGAAGTGCGCCTTGTCAGGGAACTCGACGAGGTTGAACGGCCGCGTGTACTCCCACCGCTCCATGTCCTTACCGACGAACGCCTCGCCCGTGCGCTCCCAGCCCTCGCCGAGCGCCGCGTCGAACAGCGGATCCGCGACGACGACGGGCCGCTCGCCCTCCTTCGTCGCCACGACGTAGGAGACCTCGGGGTGCACCGCGACGGCGGTGTTCGACACGAGCGTCCAGGGGGTCGTCGTCCAGACGAGGAAGTCGGCCTTGCCGGCGAGCGGGCCGGACGCGACGGGGAATCGCACGTAGATCGACTGGTCAGTGACGTCCTCGTAGCCCTGCGCCAGCTCGTGGTCCGACAGCGCGGTGCCGCAGCGCGGGCAGTACGGGGCGACGCGGTAGTCCTCCTCCAGCAGCCCCTTGTCGAAGATCTGCTTGAGCGCCCACCAGACGGATTCGACGTAGGGGGTCGACATGGTGACGTAGGCGTCGTCGAGGTTCACCCAGTAGCCCATGCGGGTGGTGAGTTCGGTGAATGCGTCGACGTGGCGCAGCACCGATTCGCGGCACTTCGCGTTGAACGGCTCGATGCCGTATTTCTCGATGTCTTCCTTGCCGGTGAAGCCCAGCTCCTTCTCGACGGCGAGTTCGACGGGCAGCCCGTGGCAGTCCCAGCCGGCCTTGCGGTCGACGCGGAAGCCGCGCATGGTCTTGTAGCGGGGGAAGAGGTCTTTGAACACGCGCGCTTCGATGTGGTGCGTGCCCGGTTTGCCGTTCGCCGTCGGGGGGCCTTCGTAGAAGGTCCAGGTTTCGGCATCCTTGGTGCGTTCGAGGGACTGCTCAAACGTGTGCTGTTCCTGCCACAGCTGCAGCACCTCGTGCTCGAGCGCGGGGAAGTCCACCTGGGTGTCCACTGCACGATAGGTCATGCTCGATCCTTCGTCTCATCTCACATCGACGAAGGGACGAGCATCTGCCCGCGGTACCACCCTTCTTGGGCGCTGATGCGCCCCGCTTGGTTCGCTGCCGCTGCCGGTTCTAATGAGTCTCGCGACCGTTCTTCCGGCGGCTCCGGGGTGATGGCCCCATCACTGCCTTGCGTGCCCGCCCATTATGCGCCGACTTGCGCGCTTTCCTCAAGCGAGACCACGTCGACGACGCCCCGCGCCCGCCGCAGCGCCGATCCGTGCATGGGCGCGGGCATACACTGTGGAAAGCGAGAAGGAGGCGCGCATGTTCAACTGGGAAGCATGGGCTGCGGCGAGAGGCTGGATTTTCCACCGCGGCTGGCCGCACATCCTTGCCCAGTTTGGTGGCGGAGGTCTGCGCAAGGGCGTGATGCGCCAGGTGCCCGTTGGTATCGAGGGGCGCTTTGGTGAGTACCCCTGTCTGGCGTTCTTCGCCACCGCCGGCTCCGACCCCTGGGGCGGGTACGGCGTCGTCGGGCTCCGCGTACCGGGAGCCCAATTCCCCATGCTGAGCGTCGCCTCTGTACTAGAAACGCTCGAAGGCCCCCGCGTGGAAGTAGGCAGCGACTTCGACGTCGAGTGGCAGGCCGTCGCTTCGTCGCCGGCGTTCGCGCGCGACGTGCTCGTCCCGGCGGTCGTCTCCCAGCTTGCCAGAGTGGAATTCGAGTGCCTGTGGTTCGAGCGCGACACTATCTTGTTCAGCACCCGCCGCGACCTGACCGTCGAAGATATCGACGAGTACCTCACGGCGCTGCACGCCATCGTCGACGCCATCCCCGTACGGGTGCTGGCTGCCGTCGGCGCCGGACGCGCGCTCCCCGTGCCGCAGCCGCCGCTGGTGCGCCCCGGCCCCATGGCCAGGCAGCGCTTCCAGTTCGGCACCTCGGCTGAGGCCTGGCGCGCCTGGACCGCGCAACGGCAGTGGCTGTTCGCGTCGTCGGCAGACATTCACGGCCGCCTCAAGTACAAGCTCCCCGTGTCACCTGACGGGCACGGCTTCGTCGGCAAGTTCGGCGACCTCCCCGTGTTCGGTTTCCAAGCTTCCCCGCTGCGCAACGTGGTGGGCGTGCGGGTGCCTGGCGCGCGGCTGCCCGTCGTCGCGCTGAACAAAGACGACGAGGTGATGGTGGAGCTCATGGGCGCCGGCGACCTGGAGGTTGGCGACCCCGCGTTTGACTACGCCTGGCGCATCAGGGCCGACGACGTAGACGCCGCCCGCCTCCTCCTGCGGCCGCAGCTTCGGCAGTGCTTCGACGAGGCGCCTCCGTTCGACCGCCTGTGGTTTGGCGGCGATGCCATCGCCCTTGTCACCACGCAAGCCATCGCGCCCGGCTCCGTCGACGGATTACTCACGTGGCTCCTCGACATCGCAGGCCGGCTGCCGCTCACTGTGAGCGACAACGACTGAAAGGAATCTCATGGCGATATTTGACGTGCCCCTCGACGAGCTCCGTGGCCGCACCTCGATTAAATGGACGCGCTTCGAACCGGACGTGCTGCCGATGTTCGTGGCGGAGATGGACTGCCGTGTTCCCGAGCCGGTCGTGCAGCGGATCGAGCAGGCGCTGCGCGACGGCGACACCGGCTACCCAGAACAGCCCATCTACCGCGAGGCCTTCGCCGATTTCGCTGAGTGGCGCTGGGGTTGGGTGCCCAACCTCGCCAATGCGACGCGTTCCGGCGACGTCATGCAAGGCATGCGCTACGCCATCGAAGCGGTCACCCGCCCCGGCGACCCTGTCGTGTTCAACCCGCCCATCTACCCACCGTTTCGGCAGATCATCGACGGCACGGCCCGCACTCCCGTCGAAGTGCCGCTGGTGGACGACCGCCTCGACCTCGACGGGCTCGAGCGCGCCTTCGCCGACGGCGCCCGCGCCTACCTGCTGTGCTCACCGCACAACCCGAACGGCACGGTGCACACCCGCGACGAGCTCGCCCAGGTGGCGCAGCTGGCGCGACGCCACGACGTCACGGTGATCGTCGACGAGATCCACGCACCGTTCAACGGCGAGGAGTTCACGCCCTTCCTTGCCCTCGACGACCCCGGCAAGGCCATCGTGTCGACGTCGGCCGCGAAGGCCTTCAACCTCGCTGGCCTGAAGGCCGGGCTGCTGTTCGCCAGCGACGAGGTCGCCCACGCGTTGCAGCGCATGCCGAGCTACGTCGGCGAGGCCATGAGCCACTTCGGTGCGCTCGCTCACACGGCGGCGCTGACCCACTGCCGCGAGTGGATCGTCGAACTCCAAGGCGAGCTGGCGCACAATCGTCGGCTGTTCGCCGATCTGGTGGGCGAACACCTGCCCATGCTGCGCTACGAACCTGCTGAGGGCACCTACCTCGCCTGGCTGGACTGCACACCACTTGACATCGACAACCCGGGTGCGTTCTTCCACGAGCAGGGCCGGGTGCGCTTCAACTTCGGCGCCGACTTCGCACCGGAGACGTCGCAGTGGGTGCGCGTCAACCTCGCCACCAGCCCGGAGATCATCGAGGAAGGCGTTCGACGCATGTCCTCGGCGGTGGCCCTGCGGAACCCGTAACCTTCTGGTTAGGTGAGTCTGGTTGACTGGAGTTTGTTTGTCTAGTCGTTTGAGGCCGAGAAGGAAAGGAGCCACCCATGGCATTACCTGTGGCTGCATGGCGGCTGGCCTACACGAGTGGCAAATGGCTGGCCTTGTCGGGGCCGACGTCGTTGGTCATCATGCCGGCCCCGCCCGCCGAGATGTCGGAGTTCGCGACGAACCTGTGGCGCGGCACGCTCCAGACGCGCACCCCTGACGCGCTGTTCGAGTTCGTGCACGAGGTAGGCATCGGATCGCTGGCAGACTTCGCTGCATTCTTCTGGGACAAGGCGGGCCTGCACGGCCTGTTCCGTGGCGCGGTGCAACTGCTCGACGTCGACGGCGAACTCGTCGCCGAAGGTAAAGACGCGGTGACGTGGCACGAAGAGTTGCTCGACCAAGACCAGACCTACACCATCCAGCTCGCACCCATCGAGGGAAACCAGGTGCGCCTGCCGCTCGTCGTCGGTGCGGCATTGGTGTCATCGGTCACACTGACGACGGCGAAAAATCAGCTCATTCGGCTCCCCGACGCGGAGTCCATGGGCGTCCTCGAGAAGATCCCCGTGCTGGGCGTGCGGCGACGCAAGCGCCCCGTCGAGAAGCCCGCTCCCGCGGCACCTGCCCCTGAGACGACACCGAGCCCCGCGGTACCCACCCCGGCAGCGGAAGCCCAACCTGCAAGTAGCACGGTGGACGCCGTCGCGCTAGATGCCGAAACGCAGACGCTCCCGCAGCCGCCTTCCCCGCAGCCAGCTGCCGCTCCATCCATTGCCGCAGCGGCCGCGGGTGTGCCGTCGAATGATTCCGACGAGGAGCCCGGCCAGCCTGCAGAGTCGGAGCTTCCCGGCCCAGACGATCAACCGCTGCAGCAGCCGGTTGCCGCCCTGATCGGCGACAGCCCGGCTGAACCGACGCCGCCTACGAGCTCCGAACAACTCGACGAGTCCAAGCTTTCCGAGCAGCCGCAGCACTCGCTGGAGCCAGAGCAGTTCGACGAGCCCGCGTCGCCCCCTCCGTTGTCGCGGCCTTCGGCCCCGCCGCCGATGAGCGCCCCGTCGGCACCGCAGTCGCAGGTGTCACCGCCCGGCAGCCGCCAAGCGCCCGTGGTGGTGCCCGGCAACTTTGGTGAGGTCGACGATGAACCCGGCACGGTGTTCTCTACTGACCTCGCCGCGACGCACAAGCCGCCCGCAGCCCAAGCCACCCCCGACCCGCAGGTGATGGCGGTGCCGTGCAGGAACGGGCACGCGAACCCTCGCGGAGCGTCGAGCTGCCGTCTGTGCTCGGAGCCCGTCGATTCCTCCAACCCGCGGCTGGTCCGCCGCCCGGTGCTTGCCGCCGTGATTTCGAACCAGGGCGACGGCGCCGACCTAGTGAGTGGCGTCGTGGTGGGGCGTTCCCCCGACAGCGAGCGCGGGCCCCACGGCTCGTACCTCATGCGCGTGGGCAGCAGCGGCAACGACATTTCGCGCAACCACATTCTGATTACGCCCAACGAATGGAACATCGTCCTCACCGACCTCCACTCCACCAACGGCACCCTCGTGCGTCCCCCAGGAGAGCCGGAGTTCGAGCTTCGCGACGGGCGCAGCGTCACCGTCGAGATTGGAACGGAGCTGCTGCTCGATGACCAGGTGCGGTTGAAGATCGTTGCGCCGAGGAGTAATTAGTGGCCAACTTCGCCAAGCCAACTTCGCGGGGTCTGCGCCTGTTCGCCCGTTTCTTCCGACGCTTCTGGCAGTGGCTCGTGGTCGGGGTGCTCGCCATCGCCCTCGGCGTGGCCGCCTACGCGAGCCCAGGCCTCGACCGTGCTGACGTGCACCTCGACGAAGGCACCGTCTTCGCCATCAACCGCAACCGTGCGATGGTGGGCATGGTCAACACGCAGATCGAGGCACTCGAGTCGGCCACCACCGTGGCAGACCGCAAATCGTCGGTGCTGCAAAGCGACGATCTCGTGCTCGTGCGCGGCGAGGATTCCGACACGCTGACGCGCTACAACCAGAGCCGCAACCGTCTCGAATCGCCCATGGTATTGCCGACGGGCGCCGACGTGCAGCTAACGGGTAGCCGTCTGCTCGTGACGAGCCCCCAGAACGGGCGCGTCTGGTTCGGTCAAGCTGAGGACGTGCTCGCCATGGACCCGGATAAGGACAAGGCGCAGTTCGAGGTGGGTGTCAACGGGGTCGCGACGCTCACTGCGAAGGGGTCACTCATTGGCCTCGACGTGAACACTTCATCGCTCGTGCGCGAGGTGAATGGGGAACGTGAGAGCACCAAGCTGCCGTTCACGCTTGACCCTGACCGCGTCGGTGCCGTCGAGCTGAGCGCGGTGGGCAACCACGCCGTCGTGCTGGATCGCGTCGGCGCGCGCATCTGGGTGGAGGGCACCACGCAGGTGTTCGACGTCTCGGGCGCGGCAAACGCGAAACTGCTGCCTCCGGTGGAGCAGATCATGGGCGGCAAGGAAGACGTGCGCGCCGTGTACGCGACGGAGGCCGGCCTCATCGGTGTGACCCCCGACGGGGTCCGTTCACTGTCCGGCGAGGTGACGGGCACACCCGTGGAACCGGTGCAGGTGGGAAGCTGCCTCTACGGCGCGTTTGGCACCACATTCGTGAAGCGCTGCGGTGACGCCAACACCTTCACCCGCGACATTCCCGGCTACAACGCTCCGGCGGGCGCGATGCTGTCGCTGCAGGTGAACCGTCGCACGGTTGCTCTGAACGAGGGACAGAGCGGCGTGGTGTGGCTCGTCGATCAGAACATGGCGCGCATCGACAACTGGGAGGAGTTCGTCACCAAGGACTCCGACGAGCCCCCGCCGCCCGACGCGCCCACCACCGATGACAAGGCGGATCGCAACGAGGACAACAATCCTCCGTCCGCCCAGGACGACGAGCTCACCGCGCGCAACGGGCGCGCCACCACCCTCGACGTGCTCGACAACGACTCCGACCCCGACGGGGATGTGCTCACCATCCAGGCGCCCGAGGAGATTGATGGGGCATCGCTGCAGACAGTGCGCGGCGGCACTGGGTTGCAGATCACGATCCCGCCGGAGAACACGAAGAAGAGCTTCTCGTTCAGCTACACCATCTCCGACGGTTTCCTCACTGACACCGCCAACGTCACTGTGAACGTCGCTGATGCTGATCCGAAGAAGGACAACAAGCCTCCACACCTGTTCGAGCTCGCCAAGCCGATGACGATCCAGAAGGGCTCGAAATTCACCAAGCGCATCCTGACCGACTGGCGCGACCCGGAGGGCGACCCGCTCATCCTGGAAGACGCATCGATGCCGCCCGGCTCGGAAGACCTCGTCACCTTCAACCCCGACGGCACCATCAACTACCAAGACATCGGCAAAACCGACGGTAAGAAGAAGATCAACCTCACCATCTCCGACGGCACCGACACCACCGAAGGTGAGCTGGAGGTCAACGTCGTCGACGAGCCGGTAAAACCCGTCGCCTACGCCGATTTCGCGACGGTGCAAGTCGACCAAACCGTCGAGGTGCGGCCGCTCGAGAACGACATCGGCGAGAACCTGATTTTGCAGGAGGTGGCCGTCGAGGACTGCAGCACCTGCAAGGTCACCCCCGACTACGCCGATCAGAGCTTCACGTTCTCCGCGCCGCAACCGGGCACCTACTACGTCACCTACAACGTCGCGTCGACGGAATTCGACACCGGCGTGGTGCGCATCGACGTCGTGCCTCCTGGCAGCGACAATCCGCCGGTGGCGGCACTCGACGTCGCGCTGATACCGCCGGAGGGCAGCGTCTTCATCGATCCGCTCGCCAATGACACCGACGCCGACGGCGACGTGCTCGTCATCCAGTCGTTCACTCCTGACCCGTCGCTCAACGTGAAGCTGGAACGCCGGCACTTGATGACGATCGAGGCTAAGTCGGCGCCCGCGGGACCCGTCACGATTGAGTATGTGGTCTCCGATGGGCGGCACATCGCGCACGGCAGCATCGTCGTGATTCCGACGAAGACGACGGGCTCTGTGCAGCCCATTGCCGTCGACGACGACATCAACGTGCGCGCAGGCAGCATCGCCTCCGCCCCGGTGCTCGTCAATGATTCGTCGCCGATTGGGCTAGAGCTGAAACTGAACCGCATTCTGGAGTCACCACTCGGCGACAACACATGGATCGACGGCGACAAGCTGCGGGTACGCGTGCCCGAGGGTTCGCAGCGCCAGCAGGTGGCCGTCGCCTACGAGGTCATCGACGAGGAAGGGAACACTGCTTCGGCGGTGCTCAACGTCACCGCGGTGAGCGAGGATTCCCCGAACCAGCCGCCGGCGCCGAGGGAAGTCGTCGACAGGGTGCTCGCGGGCAGCCAGACGCGCATACCGATTCGTCTCGACGGCATCGACCCCAACGGTGACGCAGTGACGCTGCTGGGATTGGGCGCTGGGCCGTCGCTGGGACGTGTGGTCGAGGTGGGCGAGAGCTACATCACCTACGAGGCATTCCCGAAGAGCCAGGGCACCGACACATTCCGCTACGAGGTGGCTGACGCGCACGGGGAGGTCGCTAGCGGCCAGATCCGCGTCGGTGTAGCTCCTCCTGGCAAGGTGAACCAGCCCCCGGTTGCCGTGCATGACTCGATTACGGTTCGTCCGGGCCGCCCGATTCAGGTGCCAGCGCTCGCCAATGACTATGACTTTGAGGGCGATAACGTCGGGTTCTCTGCCAAGGACGCGGTGAAGATGGAGGACGAATCCATCGCTGCTGAGATCGTGAATGATCGTGAAATCTCGGTGTCTCCCATCACGAAACCGGGGAAGTATCGCGGCACATACCGGATCACCGACAGCCGTCAGCAGGAGGGCATCGGCAGCTTCACGGTCGTGGTCGACGAGGACGCGCCCTTGCTGCCTCCAATGGCGCGTGACGACCTCGTTCCGTTCCTCGACGTGGTCAACAAGCCCGTGATCGAGGTTGACGTGACAGCCAACGATTTCGATCCCGATGGGTTGCACAACGACTTGAAGGTTTCGGTGCCGGATGCATCGGACGAGGATTCCGACAGCCCCCAGGCGGTGAGCACCACAGAGATCGCGGTGCCCGTCGGGGAACGTATGAAGCAGGTGCGGTACGCGCTGACGGACAAGGACAATATGACGTCGTACGCGCTGCTCACGGTGCCCGGTACGCAGGACGTGCGCCCCGTGGTGCGCGACAGCAAGGCGCGTCAGATCACTGCCACCGCGGGCCAGCCAGTGCACTTGAGTTTCGACGACCTCATCCAGGGCACCGAGGGCCGTCCGGTGAAGCTCACGAGCGCCGACACCATCACCGCGACGAATGGCAGCGCGGTGCCCGCCACCGGTGGTGTCGACTACACGCCAAGCCTCGACTATCGAGGTCCTGCTGCTGTCGTATTTGAAGTCACCGACGTCGTGCCCGAGGGTGACACGACGGCGAAGCATGCCTACGTGACCATCAACGTTGAAGTGCTCGCGAACGAACAGAACAAGGGCGGCGACGAGGACGATCCGCTGACGCAGTTGCCCCCGGAGAAGGTAGCCGACGGTGTGCTGCAGGTGGCACCTGGTGAGGGCGAATTCCGGCTCTCCGCTATGCCGCTGTTCCGCGACCCCCGCGGTTTGGATTTCAGCTTCAGCGACTGGAAGGACACGGGCGGCGATGCACCCATCGAGTGGCGCACCGAGTCCAGTAATTCCGTCATCGTCGCGACGGCCCCGGTCACGGCGAAGGCCGGCACACGCAGAACCGTCAGCGGCGTGGTGACGAACGCGGTGGGCGCGTCGATGGACTTCGAAGTGGTGCTGGAGATGGTGTCGTCCAGGCAGCCTCTGACTGACGCGGAAACCGACGTGGTGGATGATGCTGCGGCTGGTGTTCCCACGTCGATTCCGGTGACTGCGAACGACACTTCGCACATCACCAGTGACCCGAGCCTCACCGTGACGGGAGCGTCGATCACTTCTGGCTCGGGCAAGATCGAGTTCGACGAACAGTCCGTCACAATCACACCGGCGGAGGATTTCGTCGGAACCCTCACCGCCCGCTACTCCGTGCAAGACGCGACGAAGGACCCGGGCCGTGTCGTCGACGGCAGCATCCGGCTGGACGTGAAGAACAAGCCTTCACCACCGTCGGCGCCCTTCGGCGGGGTGCCAGGCGACGGACAGATCCGTTTCGAGTACCGCTCCAGTGGTAACAACGGATTCCCTATCGAGAAGCGCGAAGTGACCGCGTCTGCGCCAGGGCAATCGCCTGTCACGCAAGCGTGTCCGGGAACGACGTGCACCATCACGGGGCTGCGCAACAACGTGCCGTGGACGCTGAGCGTCGTCGAGTACAACAAGCTCGGCCCATCTGAACCGTCCCCGCAGTCGGCTGCCTATATTCCCGACGTGAAACCGCTCGCACCCGGCCGCCCGGCCGTGGAGAGCAGGGACCAGGCTCTGATGGTGCGGTGGTTGGAAGCCGAGTTTGCGAACGAAGAGAACAAGGGAAGCCCGGTTACCACCTACACCGTCAACTTGTACGACTCGTCCGGGAAGCGCATCGGCAGCAAGAATCTCGAAGGCTCAGCCCGGCAATTTGAGTGGACAGGCCTCACCAACGGCTCAACCTATTCGTTCGGAATTGTGGCCACCAACAATGCTGGATCCTCGCCGGAATCCGAACACACGGTGCCCGAGATTCCCGTTGGCCCACCGAAGGGGAAGGCAAACATCACCGCCGTCCCGCAACCGACCGAACATGGCGGACGTTTTTCTGTGAAAATTTCGCGGGAGACGCTCGAAGCCAACGGCGATCCGAAGATGCAACTGGAGCTCGTCCCGGTTACGGGCGGGCAAGAACGACAGGGTAAGGTCGTTGCCTTCCCGCCGGATGAAGGAAAAGAGCATACGTTTGACGGATTCGGGCACAGCGAAGTGAAGTTCCGTCTGTACGCTCAGAATCGTCACTCTCGAAGACTTGTCGCCGAGACCAAGCAAGCGCTCATTTCGTGGAGCGCACCCAAGCTCATTGTCGAAAGGCCCGCGAAGTTCCCTCGATACGGAAATCCCAAGTATCCCAATAAGCTTGGGTTCCGGCTCATCACTCCCAAGATGCCGACTCCCGAGGAGCGCAAGAAAGCCAGGGCGCGTCTGCAATACCGCATCGAGGGTGGCAACTGGATTGATCTCGAATACAACCCAGACGCGTACATCACGCAGGAACTCGTTCCGGGACGGGAATACTCCGGCGAGGTGCGGATGATTCTCACGCAGGGAGTAGGCGGTGAGGAGATCGCCGATGCGCACCCGGTGACGGGCATGATGCCGGTGAGCGAGAGGCCGAAACCTATTCCGCTCAGGGGTCCGTGGGCCTACGACAAAGAGCGTGTGATCATTCCGCGGTCAGAGCCATCCCTGGAAGATACAGGAGGGTGGGCCCCGGGGGGCTACTATGTCGACTCCGGGATAGGCCCGAAGGTTGAGCAGTGGGTAACCGGCGACATACTGCTGAAGAGTGGCAGCTCAGCCTTCACGCTCGGATGGAGAGGTGTCAAACCTGGTGACGAGAAGCCATCGACTATTCCTCAGGTGCAACGCGAGTCGTACGACATTAAGGATGTCTCCACGGTGGAATACCGAAGTGGAACAAAGAAGCTGACTGTCTCCATTCGTTACGTCTCGGAGGGTAGCGAGTGCAGAGTTCTCGGCGAGGACGGGAACCTACTGGACACCATCACCGCTGCCAATGGCCGCATTTATAAATCGGAGATGTACCTGAAGCCAGGTTCGACCGATGATGATCCCAAACCACACGAGAAGTTCAAGGTCAACTGCACCATCAATGGCAATAGCAGCCGCTGGACCTGGAATAACGTCGAGAGGAAACAGTGAATCCAGAACAAGCACGATGGTTCAGCGAGAACTTCGCGAACATTGTTGGCAATATTGAGCGCGTCATCATGGGCAAGAGCGAGGCCATTCGCCTCGCGATCACGTGCATGTTGGCGGAGGGGCACTTGCTGCTCGAGGACTACCCCGGCACCGGCAAGACGAGCCTCGCCCGCGCCATCGCGCAGTCCGTGCAGGGCACGCACAGCCGCATCCAGTTCACCCCCGACCTGCTGCCCTCCGATGTCACCGGCGTGACGATCTACGACCAGAAATCGGGCGAATTCGAGTTTCATCAGGGCCCGATCTTCGCGTCGATCGTGCTGGCCGACGAGATCAACCGCGCCTCCCCGAAAACCCAGTCGGCGCTGCTCGAGGTGATGGAAGAATCGCGAGTCAGCGTCGACGGGCAGTCGTACTCCGTCGGTAACCCGTTCATGGTGATCGCCACCCAAAACCCCATCGAACAGGCCGGCACATACCGTCTCCCTGAAGCGCAGCTCGACCGCTTCTTGATGAAGACCACGCTCGGCTACCCTGACCACGACGCCACCATGCGCATCCTTGCCTCCGGCGGCTCGCGGCCACGCTCGACGGCGCTGCCGTCGGTGGTGACGGGCCAGCAGGTGGCGGAGATGGCGCAGATGACGAGTGCGGTGCACATCGAGGCGAGCGTGATGGACTACATCGTGCGTCTCGTCGAGGCCACTCGCACGGCCGAGGACGTGCGCCTCGGGGTGTCCGTTCGCGGCGCACTAGCGCTGGTGCGGGCGTCGCGGGTGTGGGCGGCGTCGGTGGGACGGCACTTCGTCACCCCCGACGATGTCAAGATCCTCGCGGTGCCATGCCTGGCCCATCGCATGATTCTCGACCCCGAGGCTGAGTTCAACGGCGTCACCGCCGTCGACGTGATGGCGGGCGTGATCGGCTCCGTGCCACCTCCGACGGAGCGCGCCCGCGACTGATGACTACCACCGCCCGCTGGGAGATCCCCGAAGCGGTCGATCCGCCAACCGGTGAGGCCGTTCGCTCGCTGTACAAACGCGTCAGCGAGCGCATCGGCATGCGCAACGCCGGGTGGATCGCACTGCTGCTGGGCGTCGTGGCGCTCGTCGTGGGGCTCGTCGCAAGGTGGACGGAGTTTGTGCTGGTCGGCATCGTCGCGATCGTGCTGGTGGGCATCGCGCTGCTGTTCACCATCGGCAAGCCGCGGCTGCGTGTCATGATGCAACTCTCGGACCGCTCGGTCGTGGTGGGGGAGCGGGCCTTCGGGCGGATCCTCGTGCAAACCCAGCCCGGCAAGCGTCACCTCGGCTCCCGCCTCGACCTTCCGCTCGGGAAAGAGAAGGCCAGTTTCTGGATGCCGCTCATGCCAGGGGGCAGCACGCATGAATTCCGGTTTCGGATTCCGACGCACCGGCGCGGACGCATCGTCGTCGGCCCTGCCAACTCGGTGCAGGGCGACCCCTTTGGCCTGGCCGGGCGGGAGACGCACTGGACGGGTCAGGAAGAGGTGTACGTGCACCCCAAGACGGTGCGCCTGCCTGGGCGGCAGATGGGTTTCGTGCACGACCTCGAGGGCCACGCGAGCCCGAACCTCAGCGCATCTGACATGAACTTCCATGCGCTGCGCCCCTACGTGGCCGGCGACGACCGTCGCCACGTGCACTGGAAATCCTCCGCGCGCGCCGGCGAACTCATGGTGCGCCAGTTTGAGGAGTCGCGCATGTCGAAGGTGCTCGTCGCGCTGGATACGGGCCACCAGTCGTACATCGACGACGACGAGTTCGAGACGGCGGTGTCCGCGGCTGCGTCGATCGCGATGCAAGCATTGCTGGGGGATTCGCAGCTGGTGATGGCCACGTCGAAGGAAGAACTCGTAGCGGTGGCGCCGACGGTGGCCCTCGACGAACTCGCGCTCGTGGAGCAGACCGCGCGTGGCGGCGTCGCGGATCTCGCCTACTCTCACTCGCGCGCCAACTATGGGGCGTCGATCGTGATCCTCATCTCAGGTTCGACGACGACCTTCACCGACCTGCGCGTTGCGAGCGCGCGGTTCGACGTCGACACCCGCTACATCGGCATCCGTGTGTCGACGGGCGACGAGCCCCGCAACCGCAAGGTGGGTAACGTCACTCTGAACCAGATCGGTAGCCTCGAGCACCTTCCTCGCGTGATGAGGAGGTCGATGGACTGATGTCGGTTTCCTCAACGCAGGTCACCAGGAGCTCGTGGCGGCTCGCCGGGTCGCCGCGCATGTGGCTCGCCATCGACGCCGGGGTGCTCCTGCTGCTCGCGGCGCTGGTCGTGCTCGCGTTCTGGCCGGTCTATGGCACGCCGCTGCTGTTCGTCACCGTGCTCGGCTTCACCGCGCTCGGCATGGCGATTGCCTTCGTCAGCGCCCTGCGCCAATGGCGCGTCGGCACGACGGTGCTCCTCGCCGTGGCCGGTTGGTTCCTGTTCGGCAGCGCGTTGGTGATGCCGTCGGCCGCGATCGGGTACGTGGTGCCCACCGGGCGCACGCTGTTCGGGCTGCTCACCGGCCCCGTGACGGCCTGGCGCGACATGCTGACGCTCGACCCACCGATCGGCGAGACCTGGAACCTACTCGCGGTGCCGGGCATCGTCGGATATTTGATGGGCCTGGTCGGCTGTTCGCTGAGCGTCCGCACGCGCCACCCGGGGGCCGCGTGGGTGCCTGCGGCGGTGGGGTACACCGTCGGTGCGGTGCTCGGCGCGCAGGTCGCTGTGATGCCGCTGTGGGTGGGGCTCGCGTTCTTCGTCGTGGTGCTGTTGTGGACGACGTACCGGCGCGGCACGCTGCGCGACCGGCTGTCCGAGTCGCAGGGCACCTTCCGGCCCATGCGCCTACTCATGGGTGTGGCGGTGCTCGCGGTGGCTGGCCTTGTCGGGATGCTCGCCGCGCCCGCGCTCGCCGGCGACGCGCACCGCGCCACGCTGCGCAGCGGCGTCGAGATCCCCATCAACCTCGCCGATCAGCGCTCCCCGCTGCAGGGGTTCCGAGCCAACATCACCAAACACCGTAGCGATACGCTGTTTGAGGTGGCTGGTGCGCGGCCGGGAGACATCGTGCGCATCGCCACACTCGACACCTACGACGGCGTCGCGTTCCGCGTCGCCACCCTCGACGACGAGGCCGTCGACGAAACAACCTTCCGCCGCGTCGGGCAGTGGATCGATGACACTACTGAAGGTGATCAACTCGATCTCACCGTGCGCGTGCACAGCTACGACGACGTGTGGGTGCCGACGCTGGGGCGCTCCACCGCCGTGCACTTCGACGGGGACCGCGCGATCGAGCTGGGCGAATCATTCTTCTACAACCACCGCTCCGGCACCGGCGTCGCGCTCGCTGGCCTGCACGACGGTGACACGTACACGCTCGGAGCCATCGCCCCGCAGCGCCCCTCCGATGCACACATCACCGACGCCGAGGCCGGCCAGGTGAAGCAAGCGAAGATCAGCGGCGTACCGGAGAGCCTTCGCATGCTGGCGAGGCAATGGACGGAAGGTCGGCAGACGGCGGGAGCGCAAGCGCTCGCGTTGGAGAAGCAGCTCAAGCTTGGGTTCTTCTCGCACGGCCAAGAAGATGAGGTGGAGTCGCGGCCTGGGCATTCACAGGCGCGACTGCTGGAGCTGCTCGACGACCAGCAGCGCATGATCGGCGACCACGAACAGTACGCCACCACCATGGCGCTCATGGCGCGCGAGCTCGGCATCCCGTCGCGGGTGATCTACGGCTACGAGGTGGAGAACTCGTCGCAAATTACCGGCGATCAGGTGGGCGCGTGGCCGGAGTTGAACCTGCACGGCCTGGGTTGGGTGCGCTTCGACCCCACCCCGCCCAAGGACAGAACGGCTGACGAGGAGGTTCCCCAGGAACCGCCGAAGCCACGGCCGTACGTCGTGAATCCGCCCCCGCCGCCACAGAAGCCCGACGTGCCGCCGCAGGAGGAACAGCTCCCGACCGACCCGGGCGACATCCCCGAGGAAGAACGAACGATCGACTGGGGACGCATCGGCACTATCGCACTGATCGCCGGCATCCCGCTGCTCACCATCGTTGTGCCCATCGCACTCATCATCGGATTGAAGCTGCGACGGCGCGCTCGTCGCAAGAATGACCCCGACGTCGCCAACCGCGTCGCCGGCGCTTGGCTGGAACTCGTCGATAAGGCGCGCGACTTGGGGCACTCGCCGTCGCTGTCCGCGACGCGCTCCGAGCAGGCCATGCAGCTCACGGAGACGTTCAGCAAGATTCCCGAGCAGGCGGACGCCGTTTCGCTCGCGAAGGAAGCGGATTGGCTGGTGTTCGCGCCCGGTGCGCCGAGCGAGCAAGTGGCTGAGGAGTACTGGCAGGAATCCAAGTCGGTGAATCGTGGGATGCGACGCTCAGTACCCTGGCCGAGGTGGGTGCTATCCAGGCTCTCCACGAAGTCGTTCAGGAAAATGAAGTAGTAGAAACTGTCGTATACCCATATTCTGAGGTTGAGAGGAGGCAAGCGTGAGTCGAATGATCCCCCGTGGCCACGAGGTGGCAGGGCTCGGGCGACGTTTCGTGGCGTACCTGATCGACGTCGCCCCCGTCGCTGCGCTCGGTGGTTTGCTCGCGCTCGCGCTGCAGCTGTGGGGTGATAACCCGACGGTGGTGCTGGTGGCGTCGATTACCTCCGCCGTGCTGACGCTGGCCTACGGGTTGTACCAGTGGTGGGCGTATGCGACGAGTGGCGCGGGCTTGGGTGCGAAGGCGATGAAGCTGGAGCTCGTGGGCATGGCCGACGGGAAACCCATCGGCTGGTGGAGAGTTTTTCTGCGCTTCCTGGTGTACATCGGCCTGATGATTACCGTCGTCGGTGGCATCGCATTCCTCGTGTTCTTGATTATCCATGAGCGTCGCCAGGGTTGGCACGACATGGCGGTGAAGGCTGTGCTCGTTCAGCCGAAGACTTCCGCCGCCCCTGCACGTTCGACGGGGCGCTCGCCCAAGTCGCAGGTCAGCACCGTCGGGTTGCCTCCGCACCTCGCCGAGGCGTTCAGCCCGGAGGCGGCCAACTACGCCAATTCCGCGTGGGCCCCGAACAACGACTGGCAGCAGCAACACCCGCCCGAGCAGGAGCCGTGGCGTGCTCCCGAAGCGCCGTGGGTGAACGATCAGCAGCCTGCTAGGCGAGGTCAGCAGCCG
Source organism: Tessaracoccus timonensis (assembly GCF_900343145.1). NCBI lineage: Bacteria > Bacillati > Actinomycetota > Actinomycetes > Propionibacteriales > Propionibacteriaceae > Tessaracoccus > Tessaracoccus timonensis. Next base: position 912,298 of record NZ_LT996886.1, on the reverse strand, counting down.
ATGTCGGCACCGTCCTCGTCGCCGGTTGGCCAGCCGCAGCGTGCTGCATCCGCGTCGGGGCCCGGGGCGTTCCCGCCTGCAGGCCAGCCGCAGCCACCGCAGAGCGTGGGCGGGCAGGCAGGGCCGCCATCGTCGGGCACCGTGCAGCCTCCCCCCGCCATGCCGCCGACCAGCAACGCGGGGCAAAGCGGCGACCAACCGCGCCGGAGCGTGCGCCCCGAATGGATTCCCATGCCCACCCCGACGTCGGTGCTCGAACCGTCGAAGCGGACGGTGCGTGTTCGCCAGCGCGAGTTTGGAGACATGGACGACGACGAAGGCACCACCATCGCCGCGCTCCCGCAGAGGGGCGAGGGTGGGCGCGCCGGCGATGAGGGTTGGTACATCCGCCTCGACGATGGTCGCGAGGTAGAGCTCAAGGTGACCGTCCTGCTCGGACGTAACCCGCAGCGCGAAGAATCCGATCCCGAGGTGCAGCTCGTGCCTGCGCTCAGGGATGGGCGCATGATTTCTCGCACCCACGTGCTGATCGGCACGGACCCGCGCGGCGTGTTCATCGTCGATAGAGGTTCGACGAACGGCACCGCGCTCATGACCGAGACCGGCGAGTACCAGCCGGCCCCGGCGGGTGTGCAGATGCGAGTGCGCGAGGGCCAGCAGGTGAGCTACGGCGACCGCTGGTTCACGGTGCTGCGCCGCCCCGCCTTGTGAGGTTCGCCGTCGACCAGACGTAGTGGTGCCCGCTAGGCTTTCGCTATGAGCATCACGCGCGACGAACTTGCCAAACTGATTGACCACACCTTGCTGAAGACCGACGCATCGCACGCCCAGGTGGCGGAGCTCGTCGAGGAGGCGCAGGCGCTGGGAACCTACTCGGTGTGCATTTCACCGTCGATGCTGCCGCTTGAGGTGGCAACTGGCGACGTGAAGGTGGCCACCGTGGTGGGGTTCCCGTCGGGTAATCACACGGCGGTAACGAAGGCCCGCGAGGCCGCCGAGGCGTCCGAGCATGGCGCCGACGAGATCGACATGGTGATCAACATCGGCCTGCTCAAGGAGGGCCGCGCGGACCTCGTCGAGGAAGAAATCCGCATGGTGCGTGAGGCGACACCGGGGCTGCTCAAGGTGATTATTGAGTCGGCTGCGCTGAGCGACGACGAGATCGTCGCCGCGTGCAAAGCATCCGAGGCTGCGGGCGCCGATTTCGTGAAGACCTCGACGGGCTTCCACCCGGCGGGAGGCGCGAGCGTGCACGCCGTCGAGATCATGAAGCAGGCGGTGGGCGATCGCCTCGGCATCAAGGCATCCGGTGGCATCCGCGACTGGGACACCGCCGTCGCCATGGTTGAGGCCGGTGCGACGCGGCTTGGCCTGTCCGGCTCCCGCGCAGTGCTCGACGGCGCCCACTGACAGCCGTCGCTCCTGCCCACCGGTGGTTGAGTAGCGCCTGCTCGTCTCTCCCCGGTGGTTGAGTAGCCCGCGTAGCGGGCGTATCGAAACCCCGTCGCTGCGTCTCGATACTGCGGCTGTGCCGCCTACGCGACGATCGGGGGGGGGATGACGCCCAGCCTCCGGTGGTTGAGTAGCGCCCGCAGGGCGCGTATCGAAACCACATCCGCTTAGATGGCAGATTCTGGTCCATGTTTGGGCGCAAACCTGCCACCTAAGCCCTCCACGAGTGATTCCGACTCGCGGACAGCGCCTATCACGGTGATTGAGTAGCACCCGCAGGGCGCGTATCGAAATCACCCTGCACGAAACTTCACAATCCGTACGCAGCTTCGCTTAACCCCCCAAAATCATAGGGTTTGATCCATCTGCGTACGGATTTTGAAGTTTTTCCCGCGCGGCGTCTCGATACGGGCCTTCGGCCCTACTCGACGGTCGGGTCGTCCACAGCAAGGGGAAGCCGGACGGCGAACTGGGTGCGGCCGGGGCGCGACTCCACCCGCACGGCCCCGCCGAAGCTCTCCACCTGCGCCTTGACGATGGCCAACCCAAGTCCGGTGGACTGCGCCGCAGTGTGGCGACGGGCTTCGTCGGCGCGCGTGAAGCGCTCGAATACGTGGGGGAGCACGTCGGCAGGGATGCCGGGCCCGTTGTCGGTGACGGTGATGACGCCGTCGGGGGAGACCGCCGTTTCCACCACCGTGCCCTCAGGCGTGTGCGTGCGCGCGTTGCCGAGCAGGTTCACCATCACCTGCTGCAGCTGGTCGGCGCCGGCCAGCACCTCGACAGGTTCGTCAGGCAGCGAGACAGTCCAGCGATGCTGCGACGACGAGGCGCGCGCGTCGGAGACGGCGTTGAGTACCACCTCGACGGCATCCACCGGCCGCGCCTCGACCTGCTGGCGCGCGTCGAGGCGGGCGAGCACCATCATGTCCTCGACGAGCTTGCGCATGCGCTGCGACTCCGCCGAGATCCGCCCGAGTGCGAATGCGGTGTCGTCGGCGAGCCCGTCGGCGTGCTGCTCGACGAGCTGTGAGTAGCCCGAGATCGACGCCAGCGGGTTGCGCAACTCGTGGGAGGCGTCGGCGACGAACCTGCGCAGCTTCTGCTCGGACGCCTCGCGGGCGACGAGCGCGCCCTCGACGTTGTCGAGCATCTGATTGAACGCGGCACCCACCCGCGCCACCTCGTGCTCGGGCGGGAGGGACACGTCGCTGAACCGGGGAACCTCGACGGCACCCCGATCCAGCCGCTGCGCCGACACCTGCGCGGCCGTTTCGCCGAGCGCGTGCAGTGGCCTGGTCGCGTCGCGGATGATGCGCTGAGTGATGAGCACGGTAGTCGCGACGGTCACGACGGTGATGGCCAGCGCCGAGAGGGAGAGCCACAGCATGGTCTCCTCGACCTCCGCGGTCGGCAACCCCACCACGAGCTGCGACGAATTGCCCCTCGAGATGTGCACGCGGTAGCTGCCGAGTCCTGGGATGTTCACGTTGTGGATGCCGGGGCTGAGCGATAGCAGCGACGTCACCCCGTCGTCGAGGTTGCGCACCTCACCCGGTGCGACGACGCTCGCGAACGTTGCGCCTCCCGTCGATCCGGCGATGAGGGTGCCGCTGGGAATGCCCGGACGCTGCGGATCTGGCCCGGCGCCCAGCGTCTGCGGGATGGCGTCGATCTCGCTGTCGAGCTGGCTAATGAGCACGTTCTGTGCGACGACGAGCGTCAGCAGCGACAGCAGCACCGCCATGATCGCGACGGTGACCGCCACCCTGCTCTGTACCTGGCGGGTGAGCGTCCCTTGGGTTGGTCTGGTGCTCATTCGACCGCCGGTTTCAGCACGTAACCCGCCCCGCGCATGGTGTGAATCATCGGCGGGCGGCCCGCGTCGATCTTCTTGCGCAGGTACGAGATGTACAGCTCGACGACGTTCGCCTGGCCGCCGAAGTCGTAGTCCCACACGCGGTCGAGGATCTGCGCCTTGCTGAGCACCCGTTTGGGGTTGCGCATGAGGAAGCGCAGCAGCTCGAACTCCGTCGCGGTGAGCGAAATGGCCTTCCCGCCGCGGGTGACTTCGTGTGACTCCTCGTCGAGGATGAGGTCGCCGACGATCAGCTGCGAATCCGGGCGCACGGTGGTGGCGCCGGTGCGGCGAAGGAGGCCGCGCAGGCGGGCGATCACCTCCTCGAGCGAGAACGGCTTGGTGACGTAGTCGTCGCCGCCGGCGGTGAGGCCAGCGATGCGGTCTTGTACCCCGTCGCGGGCGGTCAGGAAGATCACGGGCACGTCGGGTTGTTCGGTGCGGATTCGCCGCATCACCTCGAGCCCGTCGAAGTCGGGGAGCATCATGTCGAGGACGATCGCGTCGGGCCGCGCCTCGCGGGCCGCGCGCACCGCGTCGGTGCCCGTCGTCGCGGTCGACAGCTCCCATCCCTCGTAGCGCATCGCCATCGACAGCAGCTCGATGAGGCTCGGTTCGTCGTCGACGATGAGGACGCGGATGGGGGTTCCGTCGGGGCGGGTCATGGGCTCGGCATGCGGCATAGGAACACTGTCCCACGCGTGCCGCAGCGAGCGCTATGGGTTACCTGTGTGTTTGCTGTGAGAACAGCGTCGTTTCGGTCGGTCGCGGCGGCGGCATCGGCTCAGGCGCGGCATCTCCGCGTGGCTCCTCGGAGGTCGGCGTGAAGAACAGCGCGTCGGCGCCCAGCTTGCCCGATCCGAACGCCAGGAACAGCAACCCGACGGCAGCCATCGCCAGGTTGTATTCGAAGCCGCCCTCATGGATGTAGAACGCATCGAGCTTGCGCAGCACGATGACGCCGATGTTCAGCGCGAGCATCCCGAGCCCAACGGCGGGCGTCAGCAGCCCGAAGACGAGCAGCACGCCGCCTGCCAGCTCAAAGAGTGTGACGAGCCACGCGCAGAGGTCGGGGGCGGGAATGTCCGCATTCTCAAGGATCGTGGCCTGCTCATCGATGCCGACGGTGAACCAGCGATGCCACCCTCGCATGATGAGGATGACGCCGATTGCCACGCGCGCCAGCATCAGTGCGACGTGCTGGAACCCCTTGATCCATGTGCGAACCATGCCACCAACCTAGCGTGACGAGGTGTCGTCGGTGAGCGTTCGTGCGATGCCGTCGCAGCGTTCTCACGCGCTGCGTGGACGGTGGCGCCGTACCTCGTGGGCGGACACAGCCCAGCCAGGGCGCTGTGTCGGTGGCATAGTCTGGGAACGTGCAATACGTATCGACGCGCGGCGCCGGCCCGGCCAAGTTCACCGACATCCTCCTCGAAGGACTCGCCCCCGACGGCGGCCTCTACCTGCCCGAAACGTACCCGCAGGTGGACGCCGCTCAGCTCGAGTTCTGGAGCGGCCTGCTCGCCCGCGACGGGTACGCCGCGTTCGCCTATGAAGTGGTGCGGCTGTTCGTCGACGACATCCCCGACGACGACCTGCGCGGCATCTGCGAGCGGGCGTATGCGCCGTCGAAGTTCCTGCATGGCGAGGTGGTGCCCACCACGAAACTCTCCGACGGCACCTGGCTCGTGCACCTGTCGAACGGCCCGTCGGCGGCGTTCAAGGACATGGCGATGCTGCTGCTCGGCGAGTTGTTCGCCTACGAGCTGGGGCGTCGTGGTGAAGAGCTCAACATCCTGGGCGCCACGTCGGGCGACACCGGCAGCTCCGCCGAGTACGCGATGCTCGGCAAGCCGGGAATCCGGGTGTTCATGCTGTCGCCGCAAGGGCGGATGTCGGCCTTCCAGCAGGCGCAGATGTACTCGATCGACGACCCGGCCATCTACAACATCGCCGTCGACGGGGTGTTCGACGACTGTCAAGACATCGTCAAGGCCGTCAACGCCGACGCCGACTTCAAGCGGCGTTACTCCATCGGCGCTGTGAACTCCATCAACTGGGCCAGGTTGCTCGCACAGATCGTCTACTACTTCGCGGCGTGGCTCAGGATCACCGACGAGGAAGGCCCTGCGGCACGCGTGGCGTTCACGGTGCCGTCGGGCAACTTCGGCAACATCGCCGCCGGGCATATCGCGCGCGAGATGGGGTTGCCCATCGTCGAGTTGCGGCTCGCATCGAACGAGAACGACGTGCTCGCTGAGTTCTTCACGACGGGGGTGTACCGTCCGCGCGCCGGTGCGCTGAAGACCAGCTCGCCGTCGATGGACATCTCGAAGGCGTCGAACTTCGAGCGCTTCATCTTCGACCTCGTCGGGCGCGACGCGGCACGCCTGCGCGAGTTGTTCGTCGAGCGCCTCGCCACCGACGGGTTCTTCGACCTCTCCGACACCGCAGAGTTCCAGGAGATCGAGCGACGGTTCGCGTTCGTCGCGGGCTCGTCGACGCACGCCGACCGGTTGGCTGCGATTCGCGCGGTGTACGAGTCCGACGCGCGCCTCATTGACCCGCACACTGCCGACGGGATGCACGTCGCGTTGCAGAACCCTGTGCCTGGGCGCGTGCGCGCCGTGATGGAAACGGCGCTGCCGGTGAAGTTCGCGGAGACGGTGCGGGAGGCCGTCGGTGTGGATCCGGAGCGCGATGAGCGGTTCGTCGGGCTGGAGGACAAGCCGAGGCACGTCATCGAGGTGGCGAACGACGCGGGTGCAGTCAAGCGCATCATCGAGGAGGTGGCGGGCTAGCTGTGATGGTGCTGCTGGCCCTCGTGTTGGTAGGGGGAATCGTGGGTGCGGTGGTGGCTTTCCGCGCCGCCTCGCAGTCGATGAACGGCCTCGCAGCGCGGAGCGAGGAGTTCGTCGGGGCACCCGTCGGGGTGGGGATGGTCACTGGCCGGCGCTGGCGGTGGACCCACATGGGCGTCAACCGCCTCGCGGAGGTGACGTTCCTCGTCGAAGATATGCACGGACAGCAGTTCGAGGCGACGGCGGAGGTGCTGCTGCCCTACTCCGTTATCGGTGGCAGCGGGCTCGATGCCTACCCGGTGGGCCAACTGCGCCCGGTGCTGTACCTGCCGGGGCGCAGGGACGTTGTGGTGGGGGATCCGCAGTGGTATGAGTCGCAGAAGGCGCTGGCCGAGTATCACGCCCGACGCGGGATCGGCTACTGACGCACCATGCGCAACAGGTCCATGTCTCCCCAGCCGAGCGTGCGCTTGGTGTAGCCGTCGGGGACGAACCCGTGCTTGGCGTAGAAGCGCACGGCCCGCGGGTTGCGTCGCATCACCCACAGGTAGGCAGGCTCGTCGTCGGGAAGCGCCGCCTCGAGTAGCGCGTGGCCGAGTCCGGTGCCATGGGCTTCGGGCATCGTGAACAGCGACGACAGGGTGCGGTTGATGGTGGGCCAGACGAAGTCGTCGTCGTGGGGGCGCTCCCACCACTCGGGGCCGTCCTGGGCGACGGCCAGCCCGATCACGTTGCCGCGATCATTCTTGGCCACCATGCACACGTCAGCCTCCTCGAGGCTGCGGACGCGGCGGTCCATGTCTGCAAACACCAGCGAACTGAACCCTGCGGTGGCCCAGGTGGCGTACGTGCAGGCCTGCATCGCGGCGTAGGCATGGGCGACGTCGAGCGCGTCGTCGGGCTCCAGTGGGGCGATCAGGTGGGTTGACACGCAGGCGAGGGTAGCGCGCCCGAGCGGAGGACACGCCGGGGCGGCCATATCGCCGACGACCGCCTCACTGAGCAGGGGAGGCGCTTAGGCTTGGGGTATGCGCGAACTTCAGAAGCAGATCATCCTTGAGATGGGCGTCCGCCCCGAGATCGACCCGGCGGCCGAGGTGGAGCGACGGGTGCAGTTCCTCGTCGACTATGCCGCCACCGCCCACGCGAAAGGCTTCGTGCTGGGCATCTCGGGCGGGGTCGACTCGACGCTCGCCGGGCGCCTTGCGCAGCTCGCGGCCGAGCGGATGGACGACGGGCAGTTCGTCGCCGTGCGGCTGCCGTACGGCGTGCAGGCCGATGAGGCCGACGCGGCTGCGGCCATGCGCTTCGTCGCCGCCCGCACCGAGGTGACCATCAACATCAAGGAATCCGTCGACGGGATGGAGCGCGCCTACGAAGAGGCGATGGGCGTGCAGATCAGCGACTTCAACAAGGGCAACGTGAAGGCTCGCGCCCGAATGATCGCGCAGTATGCCATCGCCGGCGACGCGGGCCTGCTCGTCGTCGGCACCGACCACGGCGCCGAATCCGTCACCGGGTTCTTTACGAAATTTGGCGACGGCGGCGCCGACCTCCTGCCGCTCTACGGCCTCAACAAGCGCCAGATTCGGCAGTTGCTGCAGCACCTCGGCGCGCCCGAGCCGTTGTGGCAGAAGGTGCCGACGGCTGACTTGCTCGACGGCACACCGCTGCGCACCGACGAGGACGAGCTCGGCATCGTCTACGACGACATCGATGACTACCTCGAAGGCCGCGAGGTTCCCGTCGAAGTGGCGGAGCAGATTGAGCAGAAGTGGTGGAGGTCGAGGCACAAGCGCGCGACGCCGGCGTCGCTGGTGGATGAGTGGTGGCGCTGAGAGTGCGGGGCAAGATCCCTGCGCTGCGCAAGGATCTCCCGCCATGGCGGAGGCCGTAGCGAATGGGTTGTCGGCTTCTCAGGGGGCCGACCGTAACCTTTTGGAAGGTTTAGCCAAAAAAACCTGCCGAAAGTATTGCCGTCCGACCCGCTGTGTCCCGTAGTATGTCTTCCGGCATTCGGTGACACGAACGTGTACCGGTACGGAACACCCTGGGAGGGAACCAATAATGAAGAAGATTGTCTCGGGTGCGGCCGCGGTCGCAATCGCAGCAGGCCTCAGCGTTGCGGCGATCGCGCCGGCGCAGGCACTGACCTCGGACATGGCCGACAAGCTCTGCGCCGTGGATGAGGGCGGCAAGGTCACCGTCGAGTGCAAGATCCTTGCTGATAGCTACATCGTGCAGGAGGGCGCCGAGGCCAACCTGACCGTCAAGGGCGCCGAGGGTTCCGAAGTGTCGCTCGCGATGTTCGCCATCACCGACAAGGGCCTCGAGAAGGTCTCCGACGACCAGTCCGTGACGCTCCCCGCAGAGCCCGCCTACCCCGGTGCCACTGGGGCGAGCGAGAAGCTGACCTTCAAGGTCCCCACCCTCAAGAACCATCTCGGCGGCAAGTTCATCATCACCCTGGCCGACACCCCGGCCGATGCCAAGCTGGCCCAGGAGCTGGCCCAAGAGATAACTGTCCGCTCTGTCAATGCCCGCATCAGCGGCCACATGGCTCCTGTCGGCGATAACACGCAGTGGCGTTTCGACACCTCCGACGGCATTGAGGGTCACGAGTTCAAGATTCAGGCGAAGGTCGACGGCAAGTGGATCGATTTCCCCACCGCCAAGAACGACGGCGCCCACGCCACCGATAAGGATGGCTACTCCCGCTTCTACGCCACCTCCCCGAAGGTGAAGAACGGCACCTACCCGGCACGTCTGTTCAACATCACCACCGGCCAGCCCGGCCCTGAGCAGGGCACGTTCTACATCGGCGTTGAGAAGCCTGAGGGCGACGACAACGGCGGCGACAAGGGTGATAAGGGCGGCGACAAGAACCCGGACAAGGGCGATAAGGGTGGCGACAAGAACCCCGACAAGGGCGATAAGGGCGGCAAGACCGGCCCGAAGAAGCCCAGCCTGCCTTCCACCGGCGTCTGATCTACACGTCGTTCATACGTTGTGACGAGTGGTCGCCCCTTCGGGGGCGGCCACTCGTCTGTGTGTCGGGGTGGTTACAGAGCCGATGCGCGACTGAGCGCACGCCAGTTGGCGAAAACAGCCCGTGAGGGGTCAGAATCTTCATCTGGTGTGCGCTCAGTCGAGGAATCGAGTTTGTCCCGTTGCCGACCCTCACTGAATTCTGACGCCGGTAGACTGCCGTCATGCCTGACAATGAGCCAGCGAAGCGCCTCCGCGCCAGCGACGAGGAGCGCGATTACGTTCTGTATCTCCTCCAGCAGGCGCACGCGGCTGGACGGCTCGACGTCGACGAACTCAACGAGCGCCAAGATCGCACGTTCTCCGTGAAATATGCCGACGAGTTCGTCCCCCTGCTCGAGGATCTTCCGGAAGGCGCCGAGGTGGTAGCCGTGCTGCGGCCGGAGCCGGCGCCGGAGCCGCGTCGGGCCAATCCATTACGGTTTGCCACCCCCAACTTCAGCGGCGGTAATCGGAGCCTTGCCATCCTTTCCGGAAAAGACATCGCCCTGGTGAGCGGCACCACCAGCTACACGCTGTTGAGTTTCATGGGCGGCGACAATGTCGACATCAGCAACTGCATGGGGCCTGGCGTGACGCTGGTGATCGAATCGCAGGCTGTGCTCGGTGGGGCCACCATCAAGGTGCCGCTCGGTGTGCACATCATCGACGAGTCGTCGAATGTCGTAGGTGGCAACACCATTAAGAAGAATGCGCGCGGCGACGGCTCGAATGGCACGCTGGTGTTGCGCGGCAATTCCATTTTTGGCGGGAACACGGTGAAGCTTGCCTGACTTCGACGGGCGCTCAATGCTGGCGCGGCTCCTCGACGTGCCCGCCTTCGCCGGGCTCCCCGTCGTGGCGCAGCTTTCGCAACTGCAGCCCGGGCGCACAGTGGTGCAGGCCCCGCCGGGAACGGGGAAGACGACGGCGGTGCCGCCGGCCGTCGCGGATCTGGTGCCGGGGCGCGTCGTGGTGACGGAGCCTCGTCGCATCGCGGCGCGGACGGCTGCCGGAAGGCTCGCGGCGTTGAGTGGCACGCGGCCGGGGGAGTTCGTCGGGTACACGGTGCGGGGCGACTCGACGGCGCGCGCGTCGTCGAAGGTGGAGTTCGTGACGACGGGGGTGCTGCTCAGGCGACTGTTGCGCGATCCGGAGTTGGCTGGCGTCGATGCGGTCGTGCTTGATGAGGTGCATGAGCGGCATCTCGACGCCGATCTCACCCTCGCGATGATCGCCGAGCTGGCGGAGTTGCGCGAGGACCTCACCGTCGTCGCGATGTCGGCCACGCTGGACGCGGCCCGGTGGGCGGAGCTGCTGGGTGGGGCGCGCGTGGTGGAGGTGCCGGGCGTGTTGCATCCGCTCGACGTGGGCTGGGCGCCCGCGCGGGGCGGGGCGCTGGATGAGCGGGGAGTGCGCGACGAGTTCCTCGACCACGTCGCGGAGGTGACGGCCGCGGAGTTCGGGCAGGCGGAGGGGTCTGCGTTGGTGTTTGTGCCGGGTGCGCGGGAGGTCGACGGCGTGGTGGCGCGGTTGAGTGCGCGCGAGGTGCGGGCGCTGCCGTTGCACGGGCGGCTGGATGCTCGCGCGCAGGATGCAGCGCTCGCCGACGAGGGCGGGGCGCGCGTCGTGGTGGCGACGGCGGTGGCGGAGTCGTCGCTGACGGTGCCCGGGGTGCGGCTGGTGGTGGATGCGGGGCTGTCGCGCGAACCGCGCTTTGACCAGGCCCGCGGCATGGCCGGGCTGGTGACGGTGCGGGAGTCGCAGGCGGCGGCGACGCAGCGCGCCGGGCGTGCGGCCCGGCTCGGACCAGGCCGCGTGGTGCGCTGTTTCTCCGCCGACGAATGGGCGGGCATGGCGGAAGAGCAGATGCCGGAGGTGCTCGTCGCGGATCTCACCGACGCGCTCCTCGCGCTCGCGTGCTGGGGCAGTCCGCGCGGCGAGGGGATGGCCTTGCCGACGGCGTTGCCGGAGGCGGGTGCGGCGCGGGCGGAGGCGGAGCTGCGGGCATTGGGGCTGGTGGATGACGACGGGCGCGTCACGGAGCTCGGGCGACGGGTGGCGGCGATGCCGCTGGAGCCGCGCTTGGGGGTCGCGTTGCAGGCGGGGGCTGACCGGTGTGGTGCGAGGGCTGCCGCCGAGGTGGTCGCAATGCTGGCGGAGGCGCCGTCGGGTGACCTGGCGACGGAGCTCGCGCGGCTGCGGCGCGATCGCCCTCGGGCGTGGGTGCGGGAGAGCGATCGGTTGGAGCGGCTCGTCGGCTCAGCGCGCCCCTGCGACCACGGCTCCTCCCCACCCGGCAGGTGCAACCTGTGCGGCTCTGTTGCGGAACAAGTGTCACCTGCCTCGCCGGATGTCGTCGGGTTTGTGGTGGCGACGGCGCGTCCAGGCTGGATCGCGAGAGCGCGCGGCGAGGGGGATTTTCTGGCTGCCTCGGGCACGGGGCTGACGGTGCCGCGCGGGCTGACGCTGCGCGGGCCGTGGCTGGCGGTGTGGGAGACGCAGCGCGTCGGCGGTCTGGGGCTGGTACGCGCCGCCGTCGAGATTCCCGAGTCGCTAGCGATCGAAGTGGGCGACGTGCGCACCGCCCGCGAGGCCACGTTCGACGGCCGCGTGCGCGTGCGGGAAGTCCGCCGGCTTGGTGCCATCGAGCTGAGCGCGACGCCCGCCAAGGCCACCCCCGACGTCGGCGAGCCCGCTGTGCGCGCAGCTCTGGCCAGCCGTGGGCTCGGCATCTTCCGATGGTCCGACGGCGCGACGGCCCTGCGTCGACGCCTCAGCTGGCTGCACCGCATACTCGGCGATCCGTGGCCCGAGGTGAGTGACGAATCGCTCCTGACAAGGGTGGACGAGTGGTTACTCCCGGAGATCGACGAGCTGTCGCGCGGGGCCGACGCCTCGTCGGTGCAACTACTGCCGGCGCTCAGGAGGCTCCTGCCGTGGCCCGACGCGGCCCGCCTCGACGAGCTCGCGCCCGAGCGAATCGAGGTGCCGAGCGGCCGGCACGTGCGTTTGGAGTATCCCGACGGCGACGGCCCGGTGGTGTGTGCGGTGAAGCTGCAGGAGTGCTTTGGGTTGACGGCGACGCCCACCGTCGGCGACGGGCGCGTGCCGGTGTTGATGCATCTGCTCTCGCCGGCGGGCCGGCCGCTTGCAGTCACCGATGACCTCGCGTCGTTCTGGGCGAACGCCTACCCGCAGGTGCGTGCCGAAAACCGCGGCCGCTACGCCAAACACCCCTGGCCCGACGATCCCCTCACCGCCCCCGCCAAGCGCGGCACCAACCGCCAAGCGTTCTGAGCGCGGGGCCGTGCCCGTCGGGGCCGGCCCGCCCGTCGGGCACACGTAACCTGTGCGGCTCTGTTGCGGAACATGTGTCACTTGCCTAGCGGCGACGATGCGCCGTCGGGAAGCAGATGACACTTCATCCGCTCAGTTGCCGCACAGGTTGCACGTGCCGCCGGGAGCCACCCAGACCCGGTGGCGGCCCAAGATAGATCAAGTTCGTGGCTCGTCTATCCACCACGAACTTGATCTATCTTGCGACGTTCGTCGACCAGGCCCTTGAAAGAAGGTTCCTTGCGCGGCGCGAACCCTGATCGCTCATCCCCAGCGAGCGGCGGTCCGGCGAACTGCGAGCCCGGTGAGCACCGTCTGAGCCGCGTAGACCGCTCCGACGCCTTCCCCGGCACGCAGACGCCAGTCCATCAGCGGCTCAAGCCCGAGCGCGTCGAGCACGCGCGCGTGCGCGGCCTCCCGGCTGACATGCGACGCCACCAGCCACCCCTGCACGCCCGGACGCAGCCGCATCGCCGCGAGCGCCGCGACGCTCGTCGCCAGGCCGTCGAGCACCACGACGTGCCCAGCGGCTGCGGCACCCAACGTGATGCCGGTCAGCACGGCGAATTCCGGGCCGCCCACGGCAGCGAGGGCCTCGTCGGGCTCCAACGGCCGCTCGCCCACACGTCGCAGCGCGCCGGCAACTACGTCGAGCTTGGATGCGAGCATGGCGGAGTCGGACCCCGCGCCCAAGCCGACGGCCTCGTCGGGCGCCATCCCGGTGAGTGCGCACGCGAGCGCGGCGGCCACCGTCGTGTTGCCGACGCCCACCTCCCCCAAGCACACCAAGCCGCTCCCGCCCGCGCCGAGCTCCACGCCCCGACGGATCGCCTCGCGCGTCGTGTCGAGTGACATCGCGTCGGCGTCGACGAGGTCCCCGCGCTCGCTAGACCCCCGAGCGTCCACCGCTCCGTCAACGACGGCCGTCACCCCGGCGTCGACGGTGACGACGCCCAGTCCGGCGGCACGTGCGGTGGCGGCGCCCATGCCGGTGCCGGCCACGCTGGCCCGCATCACGTCGGCGGTCACCGACTGGTCGAACGCCGAGACGCCGCGCGCGGCAACCGGGTGATCCGCACCCACGACGAAGAGCGTTCCGCCCTCGACGTCCCCGCCCGCGGCGGCGGTTATCTTGTCGAGCACCTGGTCGAGCAGGCCGAGCGACCCCGGCGGCGTGAGCAGGTGGTCGGCGTCGTCGTGAGCTGCGACGACGCGGGCCCGGTCCGGCGCGTTCACCGTCGGCAGCGAAGGTTCGTGCCCTTGTCGGAGCGCGTTTGTGGGCTGATCGGGCGCGTCCTGTTCGGGCCAGCGATCACGCAGAATCACGTCGTCGAGCGGCAGGCGTCTGGACCAGCCGCGCCGCTCCAGCCCCGGGGCCGGCGGGCGCTCGTCGGGCCATCCAAGACAGAGCCAACCCAAGGTCTCCACGCCGGCGGGAAGCCCGAGCAGCGCGCGCAACTCGTCGGGTTGAAAGAGCGTCACCCACCCCATGCCGAGGCCGTGCGCCCGCGCGGTGAGCCACATGTTTTCGATGGCGGCGGCGCAGCTCCATAGGTCGGCGTCATGGAAGGTGTTGCGCCCGAGCACGCCGGATGCGGGTGCGCGGCGGTCGCACGCCACCACGATGCCCAGGGGTGCCTCGCGGATGCCCTCCAGTTGGAGGTCGAGCAGACGCCGTCGGCGGTCGGGGGTGAGGAGCTGCGCCTGGCGCAGACGTTCGCTGTCGGCCATGGCGGCGGCGCGGTCGCGGGTGTGTTGATTTTTCACGACGATGAACCGCCACGGCTGCGAGTGTCCGACGCTGGGGCCGTGATGGCCCGCTTCGATCACACTCCGCACGAGGTGCTCCGGCACCGGGGTGGGGCGGTAGCGACGGATGTCGCGGCGCGCGTCGATCACCTCCCGGAGAGCCTCGACGGTGGCTCGGCCCATGGCCCAACCTTCCGGGCTGGCGGCGCGGTCATCCGACGACGTCGCGTCCCCGATGAGCGGCGTCGGGCGGTTCCAGTGAGTTTCCGGCATAGCCCTGAGCCTAGTGGTGCGCCGCGCGTGGCCTACTTGCGGCGTCTCGCGTCGGGGGTTTCGCGCCCGGGTGGTTCCGGCCCGGTGCCCCGGCTGGGGCATCTCGCCCCCTCGGAGGCCCCCCCCCTGGTGCCCAGTCCCGGTGCCCCAGCTGGGCTGATCGTCGGGCACACGTAACCTGTGCGGCTCAGTTCCGGAACATGTGTCACCTGCCTAGCTGCGACGAGGCGTCGTCGGGAGGCAGGTGACACATGATCCGCTCAGTTGCCGCACAGGTTGCACCTGCCGGGGTGGAGCAGAAAGGCCAGCTAGGCCCGACGCCCCAACCCACGCAACCTTGAGCCCACCAGGCTCAACCGTGTTGATTCTGACTTGAAGCTGTGGTTGACTTGAGTCAACCCCGCTCAAGGGGATTGTCCTGAAGTCTTGTTCAATCTGGAGGAAATCTCATGGCACGTGCAGTAGGCATTGACCTTGGCACCACCAACTCGTGTGTCGCCGTCCTCGAAGGCGGCGAGCCCGTCGTTATCCCCAACGCTGAAGGTGCACGTACTACTCCTTCGGTCGTCGCGTTCTCCAATTCCGGCGAGGTGCTCGTCGGTGAAGTTGCGAAGCGCCAGGCGGTCACCAACGTCGACCGCACCATCCGCTCCGTCAAGCGCCACATGGGCACCGACTGGAAGAGCAGCATCGACGGCAAGGATTACCGCCCCCAGCAGATCTCCGCGTTCGTGCTGCAAAAGCTGAAGCGCGACGCCGAGGCCTACCTGGGCGAGTCCGTCACCAACGCGGTCATCACCGTGCCCGCCTACTTCTCCGACGCTGAGCGTCAGGCCACGAAGGAGGCCGGCGAGATCGCGGGTCTCACCGTCGACCGCATCATCAACGAGCCCACCGCAGCAGCCCTCGCATACGGCCTTGACAAGGGCGATTCCGAAAAGACCGTCCTCGTGTTCGACCTTGGCGGCGGCACCTTCGACGTCTCCCTGCTCGACATCGCCGACGGCGTGTTCGAGGTGAAGGCCACCAACGGCGACAACCGCCTCGGTGGCGACGACTGGGACCACACCGTCATGGAGTGGCTCGCCACGCAGTTCAAGAACAAGAACGGCGTCGACCTCCTCGAAGACAAGATGGCCCGCCAGCGTCTCCAAGAAGCGGCCGAGCGCGCGAAGATCGAGCTCAGCTCCGCATCCGAGACCACCATCAACCTGCCCTACATCACCGCATCGGCATCCGGCCCGCTGCACCTCGACGAGAAACTCACCCGCGCCGAGTTCCAGCGCCTCACCCAGGACCTCCTGGACCGCTGCCGCGCACCGTTCAACGCGGTCATCAAGGACGCCGGCATCTCCGTCGACAAGATCGACGAGGTGCTCCTCGTGGGTGGCTCCACCCGTATGCCCGCAGTTGCCGAGCTGGTGAAGGAACTCACCGGCGGCAAGGAGCCCAACAAGGGCGTGAACCCCGACGAGGTCGTCGCCCTCGGTGCTTCCCTCCAAGCCGGTGTGCTGAAGGGCGAGGTCAAGGATGTGCTGCTCCTCGACGTCACCCCGCTGTCCCTCGGTATCGAAACCAAGGGCGGCGTGATGACGAAGATCATCGAGCGCAACACCACCATCCCCACCAAGCGCTCCGAGGTGTTCACCACCGCGGAAGACAACCAGCCCGCCGTGATGATCCAGGTCTACCAGGGCGAGCGCGAGTTCGCGCGCGACAACAAGTCGCTCGGCAACTTCGAGCTCACCGGCATCCTGCCCGCGCCGCGCTCGGTGCCGCAGATTGAGGTCACCTTCGACATCGACGCCAACGGCATCGTGCACGTCAGCGCGAAGGACCTCGCGACGAACAAGGAACAGTCCATGACCGTCACCGGCGGTTCCGCACTGGCCAAGGAGGACATCGACCGCATGGTCAAGGACGCCGAGGCCCACGCCGAGGAAGACAAGAAGCGTCGCGAGTCCGTCGAGATGCGCAACGAGGGTGACGCCCTGGTGTTCCGCACCGAAAAGCTCCTCAACGAGAACGCCGACAGCATCGACGAGGCCACCAAGCAGCCCGTCGTGGACGCCGTCGAAGCGCTCAAGGAAGCCCTGAAGGGTGATGACGACGACGCGGTGAAGTCCGCCGTCGAGGATCTCAACCAGAAGGCATCCGTGATGGGTCAGGCCATGTACGCTGCAGCCCAGGCGCAGGCGCAGGCATCCGCCGATGGCGCCGAGGGCGCGTCGGATGAGGCGTCGTCGGAGAGCGCTGAAGACGAAGTGATCGACGCCGAGATCGTCGACGACGAGGAGAAGGACCAGCAGTGACCGAACACCCCGGAACTGAGGAAGAGGCCGTGGCTGAGGGGGACACCCTCGGCCCGGCTTCGGCCGACGTAGCGGGAGCAGGTATCGACGCCGACATCGCCGCCGACGCTGAGGCGGCGCCGTCGGAGCCCCCTGCGGAAGAAGTCGACTACCAGCGGCTCTCGGCCGAACGCACTGAAGACCTCCAGCGGCTTCAGGCGGAGTACGTCAACTACAAGAAGCGCGTCGATCGTGACCGCAGCCTCGCGAGGCAGTCGGGCATCGAGTCCGTCATGGCCGACATGATGCCGGTGCTCGACGCGATCGCGCTGGCGAAGCAGCACGACGATCTCGCGGACGGTGGCAAGATGATTGTTGCCGAACTCGAGAAGATCACGACGAAACACGGCCTGCAGATGTTTGGCGAGGTGGGCGAGGCATTCGACCCCATCAAGCATGAAGCACTCATGCAGGTCCCGCTCGACGAGCCCGTCGAGGTGGCCACGGTGTCCCAGGTTATTCAGCCCGGTTTCGAGCTGGCCGGACGCGTGCTCCGCCCGGCGCGCGTCGCCGTCGCAAACCCCTGAGCACACCACGGAAAGGCCGTAGATGAGCACGAAAGATTGGTTTGACAAGGACTATTACAAGGTCCTTGGGGTCTCCAAGAACGCATCGGGAGACGAGATCCGGAAGGCATTCCGCAAGATCGCGTCACAGAATCACCCGGATAGAAACCCGGGCGATAAGAAGGCCGAGGCGCGGTTCAAGGAGGCGTCGGAAGCCAACTCCGTGCTCAGCGACCCGAAGAAGCGGAAGGAATACGACGACGCCCGCAGCCTGTTCGGCGGGGGCGGGTTCCGATTCCCGAAGGCCGGGCCGTCGCATGGCGGTGGCCAGGCCGGCTTCGACGACCTGTTCCGCAACGCTGCCCCCGGCGGGGCAGCCGGTGGATTCAGCGACATCTTCGGCAACCTCTTCGGCGGTGGCGGCGGTGGCTCTCGCAAGCAAACCGGGAGGGGGCCGCGTCGGGGAGCCGACGTCGAAGCCAAGGCCACACTCACCTTCCAGCAGGCGGTGGAGGGCACGACGGTGTCCTTGCGCATGCCTTCCGATTCGCCGTGTACCGCATGTCGCGGCACCGGCGCAAAGGCGGGCACGCTGCCGAAGGTGTGCCCGACGTGTGAAGGCTCCGGCATGCACTCCGCTGAGGTGGGCGGCGTGTTCTCGATGTCCGAGCCCTGCCCCGACTGCCGCGGCCGCGGGTTGATCGTCGAAACCCCTTGTCCGGAGTGTGATGGCTCTGGGCGAGGGAAGACGACGTCCTCCCTCCAGGTGCGCATTCCTGCCGGTGTGCAGGACGGGCAGCGGGTCCGGCTGAAGGGCAAGGGCGCGGCCGGCGAGAACGGCGGCGCGAAGGGCGACCTGTACGTCGAGGTGAGCGTCGAGCCGCACAAACTGTTCGGCCGCGACGGGTATAACCTCACGCTCGACGTGCCCGTCACCATCGGCGAGGCGTCGCTGGGTGCGGAGATCGCGGTGCCGACGCTGCAGGGCACCAGCGTGAAGCTGCGGCTGCCTGCCGGCACGTCGAACGGCGCCAAGCTGCGCGTGCGTGGCAAGGGCGTTCGCAAGTCGGACGGTTCGATGGGCGACCTCATCGTTACGATCAACGTCCAGGTGCCGGAACACTTAACCGACGAGGCGAAGGCTGCGCTGAAGGCCTTCACCGATGCGTCGAATCAGGCCAACCCGCGAGCCGGGCTGTTTGGGTGATCGGTGATGCAGAACCTTCCCCAGCCGTTCGACCCCCACGCCGCGGTGTTCCCTATCTCGATAGCGGCGGAACTCGCGGACATGCACCCGCAAACGCTGCGCGGTTACGACAGGCTCGGCCTCGTCGTGCCCAAACGTGCGCGGGGGAGGGGGCGTCGGTATTCCCTGCACGACGTGGCCAAGCTCAGGCATATCCAGCAGCTCTCGCAGGAAGAGGGCATCAACCTGGAGGGGATTCGTCGCATCCTCGCGCTTGAGGACGAGGTGGAGGCGCTGCAGGGCCAGATCGAACGCCTCAGCGAAACGCTGCAACGCCTACAGAGCACCGGCATGACAAGGCTGTTTACCGCCGACGGCTACGGCGGCATCCATCACGGGCGGTACCAGCCGCGCGAGCTCGGCTGGCGCTGAGAACGCCGCGAGCGCGCCGGCTGGCAACGGCCGCGTCCGTCACAGGGTGATATCGAGGAACGCGATGACGTCCTGCGTGACCTCGTCGCGGTTCAGTTCGTTCAAGATCTCGTGGCGGGCCTCGGGGTAGAGCTTCACGGTGACGTGCTCCATGCCGGCATCCTTGTAGCGCTGTGCCGTGGTCTCCACGCCGTCGCCATCCTGGCCGCCCACTGGGTCGTGGGTGCCCGAGATGAGCAGTATGGGCAGCGTCTTCGTGAGGCCTTGGAGTTTCGCATCGTCGGCGGCATCGGCGAGGCTCGCGAGCCCAGCGGGGGCGGGGGCCGCCCAGCCGCAGGCCGGGTCGTCGACGTACTTGTCTACCTCGGCCTCGTCCCGGCTCAGCCACTCGAATCCGGTGCGGTGCTCGAAGGGGGCGTTGAATGCGGAGAGGGCGGCTGGACCGTCGCTGGCGAGCATCGGGGCGAACACCGCAACGTCGCCCGTGCCGCTTAGCACGACGGCGTCCACGTCGGCGGAGTGTTCGAGGAGGTAGTGCTGGGCGCCGAAGGAGCCCAGTGAGTGCCCGAAGAGCGCTACTTTCAGGCCGGGGTTGTCCTCGCGGATGCGCTGATTGACCAGGGCGTAGTCGTGCGCCCAGCCCGCCCAGCCGTCGGGGCCCCAGTTGCCGTACTCGCCGTTCGCGGTGCGGCCCGAAGCGCGCTGGTCAGGTGCGTACACGAGGTAGCCGGCGGCGGTGATGGCTTCCGCGAACCGGCGGTAGCGGCCGGCGTGCTCGCCGAGCCCATGATGCAACTGCACGGCGGCCTTCGGCTTGCCCGCTGGCGCCCAGCGGTACACCTGCAGCTCGGTACCGTCGTCGGTGGTGATGGTGATAGTGGTCTCGTCCATACACCGACGGTACTACCCCGCGCCGACGTATGTGCGCAGACCTCAGCTAACCCGATATCCACATTCGTTTGCTCAGATCGGCGATTTTGGGCCTTTTCGGCAAACGCGTGTGGATATCGGGTTAGCTTGGCGCGGAGACCCCCTAAGCGAGCAGCCCCTCTGCGGCTTCGACGAAACGCTCAGCTCCTGCCCGAACCAGTGCTGTCAGCACATCTCGGATATCGAGGGGCGGGCGTTGGGCGGCGAGGGCTAGTTCATGCAAGACGGTGAGGGTTTGCGATGGTGCCAGGTCGAGCTGATCGAGTAGGAAATCGTCGAGTGACTTGGTGTCTAGCCCGAGGGGTTTCAGCACCTCTGCAGGGAAGTCTTGTGCATTATTCGTGACGATCACATCTGCCCTGCCTCGGATAGCCGCTGCGAGTACGTGACGGTCGTCGGGGTCAGGAAGAACCAACGTATTCTCAAGGGGCTGCCAATGCGCGACTGTGGCATCGGGGAAACTTGCGTGCATGGCGGCGATCCGTTTTGCTGCCTTGCCCCCGTCGGCAAGCTTCGGGTGGAGTTCGAGGAGTACGGATTCCAACTCTTCCAGGACACGGCTGCTCCACAGAGGCCGATAGAGCCCCGCATCGGCCAAACGAAGCAGTACATCTGTCGAAATGATTGGAACCAGCACGCAGGTGTCCAAGAAGGCTGAGAAACGCGCCACGACTCAGCTCTCCGGGCGCTTGCTGTGTCGGGTCTTGCGTAATGCGGTTCGGTAGTCAGTTGCGGGTGCGTCGAGCAAGCCATCGGATTGGGCTTCCGCAGTGAGCTGGTCCAGCGTTGCTTTTCGAGCGAGGCGCATGTCTTGCTGATAGCGGAGAACATCTTTGAGAAGCACGCGCCGATGACGGCTACCCGGCAACTTGGTGAACGGAAGCTGGCCTGATTCGAGGAGCTGAACCAACGTTGGGCGGCTGATCCCGAGATGGTCCGCAGCTTGCTGTGTGGTGAGCTGTTGCTCCTGCGGGGCAATGGTGATGGCCTGGCCTTGGCGCATTGCAGTGACTACGTCTAACAGAATGCGATACGCCTCCATCGGTAACGGGACCTGTTGTCCGTCCGGGCCGAGCAGCGCTGCTGGTTGAGGGGATTGTTCAAGAAACAACGAGAGATCATCCAGCGGGCCGAGATCGTCGGGCGGAAAGACCGTGTGTGGGGCAGTGTCGGTGGTCATGCACCCAGCGTACATTATTCGAAATAAACGAAAACGGGTGTGGTTGCTTGCGTGGGGTAACCCGATATCCACATTCGTTTGCTCAGATCGGCGATTTTGGGCCTTTTCGGCAAACGCGTGTGGATATCGGGTTAGCTCGGCGCGGAGACCCCCTTAGCTCAGCAGCCCCTCGGCGGCTTCGGCGACGGCGTCGATGAGGGCGTCGTCGCTGGCGAGTTCGGGCGAGGCGAAGGCCACCACTCGGGCGGCGTCCTCTCGTAACGTGCCTCCGACAAGTGCCTTCACCTTATCCTCGGCGGCGTCCTTGATTGGCGAGCCCTCACCGCGCAGATGCAGCAGCCACGCCGCGACGGCGGTGACGGCCGCCGTCGGCATCTCGCCGGCCTCACGGAGACGACGCAGGGTCGGCACAATCCGCACAGGAATCTTCTGCGAACCGTCGGCAGCGATCTGCGCGAGCAGATGCCGGATGTTCGGGTTCTCGTAGCGCTCCGTGAGAGCCTCCGCGTACTCCTCCCACGCCACGCTGAGCCCCGGCCCGGCCTCGCGCCACCACTGCTGCACCAGCTCGCGCAGCCGCGGGTCGTTGATGCCGTCGCACACCGTCTCCAAGCCCAGAATCGGCCCGGCGTACGCCATCAGCGAGTGCGACCCATTCAGCATCCACAGCTTGCGCTGCTCGTAGGGCTCCACGTCGTCGACGATCGTCGCCCCCGCCGACTCCCAGGCTGGCCGCCCGGCCGGGAAGTCGCCCGCGATGACCCACTCGCTGAACGGCTCCGTGGGCACGGGCGACGCGTCGTGGTAGCCCTCTGACTTCTCGACGGCGGCGATCTCGTCGTCGGTGGTGGCGGGCGTGATGCGGTCGACCATGCACGTCGCGAACGACACGTTCTCGTCGATCCACGCCGCGAGTTCCTCGTCGACGGCGAGCGCGGCGTCGCGCACGACGCGGCCGAAGGCGGCGCCGTTGTCGGGGAGGTTGTCGCAGGGCAAGACGGTGAGCCCACCCAGCCCGGCGGCGCGTCGGGCTGCCAGCGCAGCAGTCACCCGCACCGGTGCCGTCGCGAGCTGCAGCCCGGCGAGCGCATCCACCCCATCCCCGACGGCGCCCCTCACGGCGGTGAGGTCTGCCGCGACCTCGTCGCGCTCGGTGTCGAGGCCGCCGTCATCGCGGCGGCAGTAGCCGGCCTCGGTGACGGTCGAGGTCACCACCGCCAGCTCAGGGGAGGTGAAGTAGCCGACGAGCGCGGCGAGATCGTCGGCGGGATGCACAGCGGAGATGCTGGAGATCACGTCGAACGCGTCGCCGTCGGGGCCCTTCGTGATGAGCGTGTACAGCCCGTCCTGCGGAGAGAGCACCTCGGCCATAGTGGGGCGCCGGCCGGTGAACGCGGCGATGCCCCACTCGTCGGCGTCGGTGGCGTGCTCGGTGTACCAGGCCTGGTGGGCGCGCATGAAGTTGCCGAGCCCGAGGTGCACAATCTTCACCGGAGCAGCGGGGCGGCCGTGGGTGGCGCGAGTGAGGGTGGTCATGGTGTTCCTTTCCTGGGTCTCGGGGTGTGGGGATGGGGTGGGGATGGTTTCGATACGCGGCTTCGCTGCTACTCAACCATCGGTGGGAGAGGTGGGCTACTCAACCATCGATGGGTGGTTTCGATACGCCACCTTCGGTGGCTACTCAACCACCGGGTCCTGCAGCTTGAAGGCCCGCTGGGGCTGGGCGACGACGAGGTCGATGGCGGTGTCGCGGGCCTCGTCGAGCGCGAGGCGGTGCTCAGCGACCAGCCCGGCGAGGAACGCACAATCGACGCGGCGGGCAGCGTCGTGGCGGGCGGGGATGGAGCAGAACGCGCGGGTGTCGTCGATGAATCCCGACCCCTTCTGCAGCGTGCCGTACCCCGTCGTCGCGCGGCGGTAGCGCATCATGGCGTCGTTCTCGTCGATGAACCACCACGGCGCGCCGACGTACATGCCGCGGTACCAGCCGGCCAGCGGCGCCAGCTCGCGCGAGTACACCGTCTCGTCCATCGTGAACACCACCAGGTGGAAGCCGTCGGCGTTGCCGTACGCGTCGAGGATGGGCCGCAGCGCCGACGCGAACTCCACCGACAGCGGCACGTCGCCGCCCACGTCGGCGCCGTAGCGGGCCAGCGCGGCGGAGTCGTGGTTGCGGAACACCGCCGGGTGCAGCGTCATCACGAGCCCGTCCTCGCAAGCCAGCCTGGCTTGGTCATTCACCATGTGCCGACGCAGCACGTCGCCCTCCTCAGACGAGATCTCGCCGGCCAGCGCCGCCGCGAACAAGCGCTCGGCCTCCGCGTCGTCGACACGCTCGCAGCGGGCGTCGCGGTGAGAGTGGTCCGACGACACCGCGCCGTGCTCCTTGAAGTACTGCCGGCGCCGGCGCATGGCCTCGACGTGGTCGGCGTAGCTGCCGATCTCCATCCCAGCCGCTTCGCCGAGCGCCGCAGTGAGGGCGGCGAACCCGTCGCGGGCGGGCTCGAGGTACCGGTCGGGGCGGAAGGTGGGCATCACGCGCCCATCCCAGTCGGGATCGTCGACGAGCGCGCGGTGCCCGTCGAGACTGTCGCAGGGGTCATCGGTGGTAGCCAGCGCGGCAATGTTGAACCGACGGTACAACGCGCGCGGGCGGTACTCGCCGCGGGCGAGGCAGGCGGAGATGTGGTCGTAGATCTCGTCCGCCGACTCCGCCGACGGGCGCACATCGACGCCGAACACGTCGACGAACTGGCTCTCAAACCAGAACTGCACCTGCGTACCACGAAACACCTTCCAGTTCGCGCAGAAGATGCGGAAGGCCTCGCGCGCGGCCTCCGGCGTCATCGGGCTGCCCACCGGCACCCCGAGCTGCGCCAGCTCCACGCCGGCGACGGCGTGCAGGATGCGGTTGGTGTAGTGGTCGGGGGTGAGCAGCAGCGACGTCGGGTCGGCGAACGGGGCATCGTCGGCGAGCCACTCCACCGGCACGTGCCCGTGCGGCGAGATGATGGGCAGCTCCGCCACCTCGGCATACAGCTCGCGGGCGATGGCGCGCACGGATGGCTCGGCGGGGAAGAGGCGGTCTGGGTGGAGGGTCAGCGGTGTTGACATAGCTCGGGCTCCTATTCATTGACGGTGACCGGGTGCGGCTGTGCTCTCCCGGCTGTGCAGTTGCATTGGGACGACGATCGTCTCCGCGCTCGGGGACGACCGGTGTTGTAGTTGCGAGATGAGGGCGCGGGCCGCGCGCCCGCCGATTTCCGACGTGGACGGCGCCACGCTGGTGAGGGTTGGTGTGGTCAGCACCGACGAGATGGAGTTGTCGACGCCCACGACGGACACATCGTCGGGAACCAGCAGGCCATCACGTTGACAGGCCTTCATGAATCCGATGGCCATCATGTCGTTGTACGCGATGACGGCGGTGGTGCGGTGGTTCATCCACTCACGGTACGCGGCGACTCCGCCGTCGAGCGATGGGCGCTGCGGCTGCACGCGGCGGCACACCAGATCCAGCTGGTGGCACGCCTCAGATATTCCCCGCCAGCGCACGCCGTCGGCCCATGACGCCGCCGGCCCCGGCAGGTACGTGAATCGGGTGTGGCCGAGCGCGGCGAGGTGGGTGACAACTGTGTGCATGCCGCGGGCGGTGTCGGCGATCACCGACGGCAGCCCCGCGATCACGCGGTTCACGCTCACCACGGGTCGGATCTTGACGATCTGCATGATCGCGGAGTCGCTCAGCCTCGACGCGCCGAGCGCCAGCCCGTCGACGAGTGGTGCGAGGCGGTCGATCTCTTGGCGCTCTATTTGGGCGTCTTCCTGCGTGTCGAGGAGCAGCACCGAGTAGCCGTGGCGCGCGGCCTCCAGCTGGAATCCCTTCATGATGTGCGCAAACACCGGGTTCGCGGCGTCGGCGACGACGATTCCCAGCGTCTTCCGTGATGCGTCGTCGTAGCCGCGCGCGACGGGCCGCTCCCGGTAGCCGAGTCGCCGCGCGGTGGCGCGAACGTGCTCGGCGGTCTCCGCGCCGACCCGGCCAGGGCGCGCGAAGGTGCGCGACACCGTCGACGGCGCCACTCCCGCCGCCTCCGCAATGTCGTAGATCGTCACCCGCTTGCGCCGCTTGCGCTCGGGCTGGGCATCATTCATCGGCTGCCTCCGGCCACGGCGCACCAGGCCTGAGCCTCGCATCCCAGGCCGCCGCCTGCGCCCGCGTGAGCGCAACCCGCTGCGGCACGCCGAGCGCGGTGGCGAGGGTTTCGACGTCGACGAACTCGGGCGTGGCTTGGGTAATCACGCCGGCATCCGGCTTGCCGGCCACCTTGATGCGCACCTCGTGGCCGTCCACATCCACCGACACCCAACCCCGACGAAGCACCCGCCGGGTGAGCGGTGCGGACGTGCGCACGCCGAGGGTCGATGTGTGCGTAAGGAGCACGTCGGCCACCTGCTGCGTGCGGTCGGGCGTCGCGAGTGCCGTTACGACGTGCGCCGGGCGTCCCTTCTTCATCACGACGGGGGTGAGCCACGCGTCGAGCGCCCCGGCGTCTAGGAGCTGGCGCAGCACGTCGGGCCACAGACGGGGGTCGAGGTCGTCGACGTTCGCCGAGACCTCCTGCACCTCCCCAGCCCCGACGTCGCCCCCTCCGCGCCCGATGAGTGCCCGCAGCACGCCGGCGCGGTCTTGGCGCACCCTGGTACCTGCCCCGACACCCACCGCGGCCACCCGCATACGCGGCAGCGTCTCCTGCTCGTCGCACATGGCCCGCAGCAGCGCGAGCCCGGTGGGGGTGCACAGTTCGCCGACGTCCTCCGGCCCGCCAGCCTCGATGTCCCAGCCCACCGCAAGCTGCAGCACCGCCGGCGGCGGCACGCTCAGGTTGCCGTGCTGGGTGTGCACGTGACCAGCGCCGACGGTCACCGTCGAGCACGACGTGCGCGCCACCTGCAGCGTGCGCACCGCCTCCGCGACGCCGACGATGTCGCCGATGGAGTCCAGCGCCCCCACCTCGTGGAAGTGCACATCCTCGACGGACATGCCGTGCACGTGCGCCTCGGCCTCGGCCAGCAGGCGGAAGGCGCTGAGGGCGAGGGAGCGCGTCGCCTCGGGCACGCCGTCGACGGCGAGCATGGCCTCGACATCAGCGAGATGCCGCACCGGTGGGTTGGGCTCGTCGGCGATCACATCCACCTTGCACGCGGCGAACGGCCCGCGCTCCACGCGCCGCTGCTGGAGGTGCAGCTTGCCTGGCGCGATGAGTTCCAGCACCGCGGCAACACTCGCCGCGTCGGCGCCGGCGTCGATCAGCGCGGCGAGCAGCATGTCGCCCGCGGCACCCTGGGAAACGTCCAGCCACAGTCGCGCGTTTGCGGGTGCGGTGGGCTGCCACAGCGCGCCGGGCTCGATGCGGGTGCCCTCGGGCACCTGGGCGCCATCTGCCGTTGTCACGTGGTGGTGATGGTGGCCGCCAGCGGTGATGTCATGCATGCGGGAACTCCTTGCGGGCGGTGATCTGCGCGGCCAGGTGGCCGGCGCCGTAGCCGTTGTCGATGTTGACGACGCCAACCCCAGGCGCGCAGGCGTTGAGCATCGAGAGGAGGGCGGCCACGCCGTCGAAGGCGGCGCCGTAGCCGGTGGAGGTGGGGCAGGCGACGACGGGGCAGCGCGCCAGCCCCGCGACGACGGGCACCAGCGCCGCGTCCATGCCCGCCACCGCGACGATGACGTCGGCCGCTTCGAGCTCGTCGCGTCTCGCCAGGATGCGGTGCAGCCCGGCGACGCCGACGTCGACGATCTCGGTCACCTCGCGCCCGAGGAAGCGGGCCGTGAGCGCGGCCTCGCGGGCGACCGGGAGATCCGACGTGCCCGCGCACACCACCGTCACGCGCCCGCCAGTGGGGGTGGGCGGCTCGGGCGGCCAAGCGACGATGCGCGCGGTCTCGTCGTGGAGTGCGGTGGGGAACTCGTCGAGGATCACCTCAGCGTGCGCGGGTTCGACGCGGGTGAACAGGAGCGGGCCGAGCGAGGCGCCGTCGGAGGCGCGACGGTGCCAGTCCGCCGCGATCTGCGCCACCTGGGCCGGCGTCTTCCCCTGGCACAGCACCGCCTCGGGGTAGCCGCGTCGGGCAAAGCGCTCGAAATCGATGTTGGCTACGTCGTTCATCGCGGTGCCTCCATGAGCTGGAGGGTGAAGGCGCCGGAGCGGATGCCCTCGAGGTCGACCGCGACGTGCGCGAACCCCGCCGCGCGCACCCCGTCGACGAGCGCCCGGCGCAGTTCGGCGTCGGCGAGGCGTCCCAGCTCATCGGCGGGTACCTCGACGCGGGCCACGGTGCCGTGGTGGCGCACGCGGCAGTCGGTGAAGCCGGCGGCGAGCACGGCGTCCTCCGCGACGTCGATCTGCTCGAGCTTGGCGGCGGTCACCTCCTCGCCGTGCGGGATGCGGCTCGCGAGGCAGGGCGCAGCCGGTTTATCTGCGCTGGCCAGGCCAAACGCGCGCGCGATGGCGCGGACGTCCTCCTTCGTCGCGCCTGCGTCGGCGAGCGGATGCGCGACGGCGTGCTCCCGCGCGGCGCGTGCGCCCGGCCGATCCACACGCTGCGCGTCGTCCGCGTTCTCGCCGTACGCGACGACGGCGAGGCCAAGCCGCGCCGCCTCCGAATCCTCGATGCGCGTGAACAGCTCGTCCTTGCAGTGGTAGCAGCGATCGACGGGGTTCGCGGTGTAACTGGGGTTGTCGAGCTCGTGGGTGTTCACTTCGACGAGTTCCAGCCCGAGCGTTGCCGCCTGGGCGTGGGCGAGCCGGCGCTCTCGGCGTGCGAGCGACGGCGACACCGCTAGCAGCAGCACGGTTCGCTCTCGCCCGACGGCTTCCGCCGTGAGCGCGGCCAACGTGGCTGAATCGACCCCGCCGGAATACGCCACCCCGACGCGCCCCGTATCGCCGGCGGCCGCGCGCAGCCGGCGCACCACGTCGTCGGCTTTCGCGCGAAGTGGCGCTGACAAGGCGTGGAGGGGGGTCGTCGTGGCGGCGGACGGCAACGTGCATGCTCCTTTGAAGACAGTGGCCGATATGTTCGATTCGATCAGAGTCTACGTGCTCACGTCGCCCGGTTGCCGAGAGTTGCCAAGTGGTCGCGTGTGAGAGGAGTACGCACGCCGAGCTAACCCGATATCCACATTCGTTTGCCGAAATCGCCGAAAAACGCCCTTTTGCGTAAACGAATGTGGATATCGGGTTAGGTAGCGCGAGGTACCCCCCCTGGCGCCAGCGGGCGCGCCGGGTGCGCAGGGGTTGCACGGTGCGCAAGGATGGTGGCTACAGCACTGTTGCCTACCCGTCGCGGAGGAGAACCGCATGCATGACCACGGACCCGTGCTCGACGGCCGCGTGCATCGCCACCTGGCAGACAAGATCTGGCCGGCCAGCGCGCAGAAGATCGCAGACCTCGAAGTGGCTTTCGCCCCCATCACCGATTCCGACGACGCCACCGGCCACGCCGCCGCGCCAGGCGCCATCGGGCAGGGTGAACCCATCTCCATCGACGAAGCCCTCCGCCTCACCTACGAGCCCGCCGCCGTCGGCGACCAGTGGGGCCCCGCCTGGGGAACCACATGGATGCGCTTCCGCGGCCAGGTGCCGAGCGACTACCTGGGCGCCCACGTCGAGGCCGCCATCGACCTCGGCGCCATCGGCGGGCCCGGCTTCACCTGCGAGGGCCTCGTGATACGCCCCGACGGCACCGTCGTCAAGGGTCTCAACCCCCGCAACCAGTGGGTGCCGATCGAGTGCGACGACGATGGCCGCTTTGAGTTCTACGTCGAGGCCGCAGCGAACCCGGTCATGCTCGACTCCCCACCCTTCCGCGAAACCGAGCGCGGCACCAAGGCCGGCGCCGGACCCGCGCCCATCCACACCCTCCGCACCGCGGAGCTGCAGCTCATCCACGACGAGGTCCGCGCCCTCGCGCTCGACATCGAGGCGCTCCACGAGACCGCCGCGCAGCTCCCCGAGGACTCCGGCCGCCGCTGGGAGATCCGCCGCGCCCTCGACCGCGCGCTCGACGCACTCAGCCTGCGCGACATCGTCGGCACCGCTTCGGCCGCACGCTCCGAGCTCAGGCCAACCCTGGAGCGCACCGCCGAGGATGGCAGCCACCTGCTCCACGCCGTCGGGCATGCGCACATTGACTCCGCGTGGCTTTGGCCGCTTCGGGAGACCCGTCGCAAGGTGGCGCGCACCATCGCCAACCAGCTGACGCTCACCGAGCGCTTCCCGGAGCACCGTTTCTCGTTCCCCGCCGCGCAGCACTCCGCCTGGCTCGAGGAAGACCACCCCCAGCTGTTCGAGCGCCTGCAGCAGGCGGTGGCCGATGGGCGCATCATCCCCGTCGGGGGCATGTGGGTGGAGTCCGACGCGAACCTCCCCAGCGGCGAGGCGATGTGCCGGCAGTTCCTGCAGGGCCAGCGGTTCTTCACCGAGCGGTTCAGCAAGCCCTGCACCGAGGTGTGGCTGCCCGACTCGTTCGGCTACTCCGGCGGGCTCCCGCAGCTCGCGAAGCTGGCCGGCGCGCGCTGGTTCCTCACGCAGAAGATCTCGTGGAACCAGGTCAACGACTTCCCGCACCACTCCTTCACCTGGGAGGGCATCGACGGCACCCGCATCTTCACGCACTTCCCGCCGGCCGATACGTACTGCTCCGACCTGTCCGCCGAGAACCTCCACCACGCGGCCCGAAACTTCCGTGACAAGGGCAGATCCGCCACGTCGCTCGTGCCGTTTGGGTACGGCGACGGCGGTGGCGGCCCGACGCGCGAGATGCTGGAGCGCATCGAACGAGTGGGCGACCTCGCCGGCCACCCCCGCGTCGAGGTGTCCACGCCCACGCGGTTCTTCGAGCAGGCCGAACGCGAGCACGAGGGCCCGTCGGTGTGGGTCGGCGAACTCTACCTCGAGCTGCACCGCGGCACCTTTACCTCCGTCGCACGCGTGAAGCGCGGCAACCGCCGCTGCGAGGAGCTGCTGCGCGAAGCCGAGCTGTGGACCACCACCGCCGAGGTGCGCGACGTCGGCTCGTACCCGGCCGAGCGGCTGGGCGAGATCTGGCGCGAGGTGCTGCTCTACCAGTTCCACGACATCCTCCCCGGCACCTGCATCGCGTGGGTGTACGACGAGGTGCTCGCCCGCCAGGAAGCCCTGGAGGCCGAGCTCACGCAGATCATCGACGACGCCCAGCGCGCGCTGGCAGCGGCGTCGGGGGAGGCGTCGGGTGAGGTGGTCTTCAACGGCGCGCCGGTGGTTCGCGACGGTGTCCCCGCCTTCGGCGCCCGCGAGCAACGCCCGGCTGACGGCCACGTCGAGGTGCGTGCCGAGGGCGACGGGTTCGTCGTCGACGGTGCCTCGCTCCGGGTGGCGGTGGACGGACGCGGCGGTGTCACGTCGCTGTTCGACAAGGATCGCTCACGCGAGGTGCTGCCTGCGGGCACGCGCGGCTCGCTGCTGCAGCTACACCCGGACTTCCCGAACGCGTGGGACGCGTGGGACATCGACCTGGCTTCGCTGAACACCTGCGAAACCCTCGACGCGAGCGAGGTCGTCGCCATCGAGCGCGGCGTGGAGGTGCGCTACGCGTTCCACGATTCCACCGCGACGCAGCGCCTCACCCTCGCGCCCGGCGACGGGCGGCTGCACGTCGAGGTGGACGTCGACTGGCACGAGCGCGATGCCCTCCTGAAGCTCGTGTGGCCGGTCGATGTGCACAGCGACGAGGCGCGCTGCGAGATTCAGATGGGCCACATCACCCGCCCGACGCACACGAACACCTCGTGGGACGCCCAGCGCTTCGAGGTGCACGCGCACCGCTGGGTGCACGTCGGCGAGCCGGGCTACGGCGTGGCGATTGCCAACGAGCGCACGTACGGTTGGGATTTCCAGCGCGAAGCCCGCGCCGACGGCGGCACCTACACCAGCGTGCGCGCGTCGCTGTTGAAGGGCCCGCGATACCCCGATCCGCGCGCTGACATCGGCGAACACACCTTCCGGTTCACGCTCCGCCCCGGCGGGGACGTGGAGGACGCGGTGGCCGACGGCTACCTCGCCAACCACACGCCGCGCGTCGTGGCTGGCGGCGAGGTGTCGCCGCTCATCACCGCCGACGGTGGGGTCGCCGTCGAGGCGGTGAAGTTGGCGGAGGACGGCTCCGGCGACGTGGTCGTGCGGCTATACGAGCCTTACGGCAAGCGCACCGATGCCACGTTGACAACGAGCTTTGCGGCGACGGACATCGTCGAGACGGATCTGCTGGAGGTGCCGCTTAGCACCTCGGATCAGCAGCAGGTGGCGCCCAGTGTCGTGCAGCGCGTCGAGGGTTCGCAGGCGACGCTCGCCCTGCGTCCGTTCCAGGTGGCGACGCTGCGGATCAGCCGAGCCTGAAGATAGATCAAGTTCGTGGTGGGTAGACGAGCCACGAATTTGATCTATCTTTGCCGACAGCGCGCGGTCACTAGACTTGCAGCATGACGTCGGTGCAAGAGGCGCTGGCCAGGCTCCGAGCCGATCAGGCCAGTGGCGCGTTGGAGGAGCTGTGCGCGTCGCAACATATCGCCGTGCTCATGCTGCACGGCAGCGTGCTGCGCGACGCGGCCGTGGCGCGTGATCTGGACCTGGCGTACTGCTTTGAGCGAGGTGTTCGCGGCGACGAGTTTGCCGTCGCTACCGCATTCATCGCCCGGTACGGCGACCACGTCGACCTGATGCCACTCGACCGAGCTGGGGCCGTCGCCAAATTCGGCGCCCTGAATTATGGCGAACCGCTCGTGGAGCGCGTGCCCGAGATGGTGGCTCGCCTGCGCATCGCGGCCTTCGGGCAGTACCGCGACGAGGAGCCGTTCCGGCGAGCTGCGTTGGAAAGGTTGGCGCATGGTTCCTAAGCAATTCAGCGACGTCGTGGTGCTCGAGCGTCTTCGACTCATCGAGCGGCAGTTGCGGACGCTCGCAGACATCGAAGCCAATCCCGATCGGGGTGTAATCGAGCAACTGGCGGTGGAGCGGATACTCACGCAACTGGTGGACCTCGCCGTCGGCATCAATCTGCACATTGTGGGATCGCTAGGGAATGTGGCGCCGACCGATGCGGCTGAGTCGTTCCGAGAAGCGGCGGCCCAGGGGTTGATTCCCCGTGCGGTTGCCGAGGCGCTGATACCGAGCGTCGGTATGCGCAATGTGCTCATCCACGAGTACGTGCGCGTGGACGAGCAACGAGTGAACAAGGCAGTCCCCCTGGCATTGGAGCAGTTCGAGCGCTACGTGCAATCTGTGGCGAGGTGGCTGGCGGCGCACGCCGGCTGAGCGAGACGGGATCGCTCACCGGTGAACCGGTGGCCATGCACAATGAACTATGACTATCATCGCAACGCTGCTCGCGCTGTTCTTCGGCATCATCCCCCAGGCGCCCGACCCTGATCCCGATCCCGGCCCCCAGCCAACGCCCAGCAGTCCCACCGACCTGCAAATCGCGGTTGGCGATACCGAGCGGGTGGTGCTGGGCGAGGTGAACCCCAGCGTCGGCGATAACTACTACATCACCGACGGCGTCGACTCCCCGTACGCGACCATCAAGGAAGGCCACGGAGATTGCCCGACGGACACCCCTCCCGGCGGCTGCACGTACCCGGTGTGGGCCGACATGACTGGGCAGAAGGAGGGCACGTTCACCTTCACGGTGCAGTACTGCTTCCGCACCAAGTTGGAGAACTGCGACACGCAGGGCAAGGAGCCTGTGGTCTACACCGTGAAGGTAATGAAGTAGGGGCCGACGGGGCCCCTCATGCGGGTAGCCTCCCGCGCTGAGCTTCGGTGCGGTGGAGCAGCTCGCCGGCCCCATGCACGACGAGGGTGTCGGGGTCGTGCTCGAACGCGGCGACATCGACCGTCGCGGGATCGAGGTAGTTCAGTGAGATGGCCTCCACCGTCGCGCGGGGGATGCCTGTGGCAAGCGTGACGGTGACGCGGTTGGTTTCCACGCCGGTGGCGGGGTCGTAGCTGCCGAGGCCGCGCAGGTGCGTCGAGTGGGCGAGCTCGCCCCACGGGTGGTCTTTGAAGCGATCCCACTGCTCGACGAAGTACTGGCGGTTGTGGTAGCCGATCTCTTCGATGCCGGGGTGCATCACCGATACCTCGCGGATGTGCGGCGCGTAGATGATGAGCTCGCCCCCGTCGGCGACGATCGGCTCGAGCTTGTAGAATCCCTTGGCGCCGGTCCACAT
This sequence comes from Tessaracoccus timonensis, assembly GCF_900343145.1. Taxonomy (NCBI): domain Bacteria; kingdom Bacillati; phylum Actinomycetota; class Actinomycetes; order Propionibacteriales; family Propionibacteriaceae; genus Tessaracoccus; species Tessaracoccus timonensis. The sequence goes on along the minus strand of NZ_LT996886.1, from coordinate 878,940 downwards.
GTCTTCGTACATCTCGGGGATGATGGACAGCACCCGCTTGTACTCGCGCGGCACATATTTCACGTGCACCTGGCCCGACACCTCGGCGCACGCCTCCCATGCGGCGCGCGAGTCGCCGAACGCCACGAACTGGAGGTCGTCGGAACCGGGCTTCACGATCATCCCCAGCAGCAGTTTCTCTGACGGGATCAGCTCGGCGGCGGCGTCGATCATCTGGCGCACGGGGGTGATGCCGAGCGATCCGATCATCTCGTAGCTCGTAATCAGCGCGCCCACCCAGTGCGACATGTCGATCACATCGTGGCCCGACAGGCCTGGGAAGAAGTACTTGTTGCCGCCGGAGATGCCGACGACCTCGTGCGGCAACACCGGGCCGAGAATGAGGGAGATATCGGTGTCCACGACGAGCTTGTTCACCAACACGGTCATGTCGCGGTCGGTGAGGCGACCGTCGCTGAGCTCGGCGATGCGCTCCCTGGACACCGTCCCGAGGTTCGCGAACGTGGCCTCGTCGCGCCACAGGTGGTTGACGATCTCCCAACCGGGGTAGGTGTCGGCGAACCTGCCGGGCTCGCAGCCCATGAGCTTGCCGATGGCCTCGTCGGACATGTAATCGTGCGTGCCGAGCGCGATCACGACACGGACGGATGCGGGTCGGGCTCCGAGCGCGTCGCGGATGAGTTTGGACATCATCGCGACGGGCGCGTGGCGGGTGCCGTCGGGCACGACGAGGGTGACGCGTTTGCCGTCGAAAGCGTGGGCGGCGAGCTGGGAGTGCACGAACTCGCTGAGCTCAGCGTGCGTGAGCACTTCGTCGGGGCCACCTGCCGTGCGCGCGTCGGGAACGCCTGGGTACAGCTTCGTCATGACACATCTCTACCACGCCCGGGTGCTCGTCGGGCGGAGTTGCCGTCGGTGGCTCTCAATGCTGAACGATGACGCTCGCACCGTGGCCTCGTGCGGCCAGTTTCCGATCGCAGGTGTAGAGCGGTGCGTCGAGTGCCTCGGCGAGCGCGATGTACTGCGCGTCGTAGCTGGTGCATTGGTGGCGCAGTTGCCAGACACGGTGGCGCAGAAGCCGAGCCTCATGGCGCTGAATGCTGAAGCTCCAATACGTGTCGAGCGCCTCGGCGGCTTGGGCGGGGGAGAGCATCGTGCCCAGTTCGAGGCCGCGCAGCGCCGACATCACTTCGACGTCGAGCAGCGTCGGTGCGTGAATATCTCCTTTGAGAGCGGTGAGTAGCTCGTCGGTAGGGTCAGCGCCGACGAGTGCCTCCACCATCGCGGATGCGTCGACGACGATCATCGGCGGTCTGCGTCTCGCGCGGCGATGATGGCGTCCGCCGATGGTGCTTGGCTCCGATCACGTTCGCGCAGGCGGGCGACGATCTCGGCATTGGTGGGGCGCTTCGCCCACGTCGCGAGCTGCCCACCGACGTATGCCGACAGCGATTGCCCGGCCTCGGCGGCCTGGCGTCTGAGCGCTGCAGCGACGTCGTCAGGAACGTCGCGAATGTACAAGGTGGGCATAGATCGATGCTAGCAAAGTGCTAGCGCGATGATAGATCAAGTTCGTGGTGGGCAGACGCGCCACGAACTTTATCTATCTTGTGGCTCCTGCTGTGCGCCCCAGAAAAGGGCCTCACCGCACCCAGCTCATTATCATTAGTGGCCGTTAATGATAAAATGGCCGCCTGGGTTCTCAGTAAGGAGGCGACGTGAGCACGAACTGGCCAGCAGTGGAGTACCGGCACGCCACCTGGGAACCGAGTCCAGACGCGTTGATGAGCCGACGACGTCGCCTTCGCAACAGGGGCCAGTTTCACTTTGTGCGGGTGCCGACGATCGCCTCGCTGCCGGTGCATCTCGACGCGGAAATACTGGCACAAGCGCGGACGGCCACGTCGACGATCGAGCGCTTCGACGCGACGGCGCAACGCTGGGGGTTGCCCTTCGCCAGTGTGCTGCTTCGGAGCGAATCGTCGTCGAGCTCGGAGATCGAACGCTTGAGCGCGAGTGCGCGTCGGATTGCGCTGGCAACACTCGGGGAACGCAGCAACCGCAACGCCACCAGCATCGCGCGCAACGTCAAGGCCATGGAGGCAGCCATTGCGCTGGCTGACTCCGTGGACACCGACATGCTGCTCGCGATGCACGACGCACTCGGAGGCGGCGACGACCCCGCCAATGCCGGGCGGATCCGCACCGAATGGGTGTGGGTGGGAGGTGAGTCGCCCGTCACTGCGGCCTTCGTCCCGCCTCACCACGACGACGTGCCCGACGCGCTCGACGACCTCATGCAGTTCCTGCGCCGCACCGACGTCGAGCCGCTCGTGCAAGCGGCCATCGCCCACGCGCACTTCGAGACGATTCACCCCTTCACCGACGGCAACGGCCGCACCGGGCGGGCACTTGTGTCGTCGGTGCTGCGGCACCGCGGCGTTGCTCGAAACTTGTCGGTGCCCATCTCGTCGGGGCTCTTGACCAACACCGACGCGTACTTCCAAGCGCTCACCGCATACCGAGAGGGCAGGCCGGAGGAGATCGTGCTGCAGTTCGCCGACGCCGCCGAAATGGCGGTCGAGAATGCTCTGCGGCTGCGCACCGACGTCGAGGCGGTGAGCGACGAAATTCTGGCGACCGCTCGTCGCACAACGGCAAACATCGTGCGCATGGCTGAGGTCTGTTCCACGGAGTCGGCGTTTAACATCGACATGCTCGTGGCCGCCGGGATTCCCCGCCCGTCGGCGTATCGGCTGTGCGCGCGGCTCACCGACGCGGGGCTGCTGCGCCGCGAGCGTCGCGTGGGCGGCGTGGACGCGTGGACCGTCGTCGGGCTCACCCAGGCGTTGGATGCATTTGCCGAACGTGCTGGGCGTCGCGCATAGATAGATCAAGTTCGTGGTGCGTCTGCCCACCACGAACTTGATCTATCTTGGCCCTTAGCGCTGGACTCGGGCGTTGCCCTCCCACATTGACCACACCTGTGCCTCGTCGGCGGGTGCGGCATAGTCGTGGAGGCTCGTCGCGGCCATCGCGCCGGTGGCCCAGCCGAACTGCATACACCGCTCCGGCGTCCAGCCCTGCAGGATGCCGTAGAGCACGCCGCCGATGGAACCGTCGCCGCCGCCGATGCGGTCGAGCACGTCGATCTCCCTGAGAGGCGCGACGTTGAACTCGCCCTCGCCGAACAGGATCATGCCCCAGCGATGCCGGTTTGCGGAGAGCACTTCGCGCAGCGACGTGCCGACGTAGGCCGCGTCGGGGTATGCCTTGCGCACCTCAGAGATCATGGCCTTGAAGTTCTCGATCTCGGCGTCGATGTCCTCGCCGCCGGCCTCCGGCCCCTCGATGCCGAGGCAAAGCTGGAAGTCCTCTTCATTGCCGTACAGGATGTCGCAGTGCGATGCGATATCGCGGAACGCCGCCGACAGCTCCTCCTCGCGACCCTTCCAGAACGAGGCGCGATGGTTGAGGTCGAACGCGACGCGGGTGCCGTGCTCCTTCGCCTTGCGCGCCAGCTCCACGCAGAACTTGCTGGTGTTCGGCGAAATCGCGGCGATCAGGCCGGAGAGATGCAGGATCTTCACACCCTCGTCGGCGAACAGCCGCTCCAGGTCGAAGTCGGTGACGTCGAGGTCGCGCCCCACTTCACCCGCGCGGTCGTTCCACACCCGAGGCGCCCGCCCGCCGAATCCGGAATCGGCGATGTTGAACTGGTGCCGGTAGCCCCAGGCGCCTCCCTGCGGCTTGTCCGGGCCCTCGAACGTCATCCCGCGCGCCCGCAGATCGGTCTTGATGAACGCCGAAATCGGCGAGCCCTCGACGAAGTTGGTGAGCACCTTCGTCGGCAAACCGAGATGCGACGAGATCGACGCGACGTTCGTCTCCGCCGACGTGGCCTGCAACAAGTAGCGATCCGAAACGTGCACCGGCTGTCGGTTCTCCGGCGTGATCCGTACACCAATTGACGTGGGCACCACCAGTGCCCACTGTGCGTCTTCACGAAGCTGCATCATGCTTCCACCTCCTTGCGGTCGTCTTCAGCCCACAGTGTGTGGAAGCTGCCTTCGGCGTCGATGCGAGCATAGGTGTGCGCGCCGAAGTAGTCGCGCTGGCCCTGCACGAGCGCGGCGGGCAGCCTGTCGGAGCGAACGCCGTCGTAGTACGACAGCGACGAGGTGAACACCGGCGCCGGGACGCCGTGCGTGGCAGCGGCGACGACTACCCGTCGCCACGACGGCAGCGCCTTCACGATGCGCTCGTAGAAGTAGTCGTCGGCGATGAGCATAGGCAGCTCCGGGTTGGCCTCGAACGCGCGCGTGATCTCGCCGAGGAAACGCGCGCGGATGATGCATCCGCCGCGCCAAATCTTCGCGATCGCGCCCAGATCAAGCTTCCAGTCGTACTCGGCAGCGGCGGCTTGCATCTCGTTCAGCCCTTGCGAGTAAGCCACCACCTTCGACGCGTACAGCGCCTGGCGGACGTCCTCGATGAACCCGTCGCGATCCTCGACGTTCCATTCCGCGGCCTCGCCGGCGAAGCCCTGCGCCGCCTGCCGCTGAATGGGCGACGACGACAGCCCGCGGGCGAACGTCGCCTCGCCGATACCGGTGATGGGTACACCGAGGTCGAGAGCCGTCTGCGTGGTCCAAGCGCCGGTGCCCTTCTGCTTGGCGGCGTCGACGATGACGTCGACGAGCGGCTTGCCCGTCTTGGCATCCACCTGGCGCAGCACCTCGACGGTGATCTCCATCAGGTAGGAATCCAGCTCGCCGCGGTTCCATTCTTCGAAGATGTCGGCGATCTCGGCGGGGGTGAGGCCGAGCGCGCGGCGCAGGAGGTCGTACGCCTCGCTAATTACCTGCATGTCGGCGTACTCGATACCGTTGTGCACCATCTTCACGAAGTGCCCGGCACCGTCGGAGCCGATGTGCGTGCAGCACGGCTCACCGTCGACGTGCGCGGAGATCTTCTCGAACATGGGGCCGAGGCGTCGGTACGCCTCTTCGGAGCCGCCCGGCATGATCGACGGGCCGAGCAGCGCGCCCTCCTCGCCGCCGGAGACGCCGACGCCGACGAAGTGCAGCCCGCGCTCCTTCAGTGCCGCTTCGCGGGCGCGGGTGTCGTGGAACAGGGTGTTGCCGCAGTCGACGATGATGTCACCGGCATCCATGCGCGAGGCGAGCTCGTCGATCACGGCGTCGGTGGCGGCGCCGGCCTTCACCATGATGATGGCCACTCGGGGCTGCTGCAGCGAGGCAACGAAGTCATCCATCGATTCCGACGGAATGAACTCGCCCTCGTCGCCGAAATCGGCAAAGACCTGCTCGGTTTTTTCCACCGAACGGTTGTGGATGGCCACCTTGTGGCCATTGCGTGCGAGGTTGCGGGCCAGGTTGCGGCCCATCACGCCCATGCCGGTGACGCCAATATCTGCGGTGGCGGGGGTGGGTGTGGGTAATGCCATGTGGGCTCCTTCGTCGATGGGTGGCTGTGGCCATCCTCGTCGGCCTGCATGGGTGGCGTTGGGAATTGCCACAAATTGCTGGCCTCGGAGGCGTCTGCTGCCAACCCTACGTGTTCGGTTGAACCATGGCAGCCACTACGACATGCTGCCATGGACGTCGCGTGTCCGACTTGGGCCAAGGGGGCTGACCGTGCCATGTGTCAGCATAGTGGCCATGCGTCTGGTTGTACTGGGCTTCGCGTCCGCCCTTGTTCTCGCCGCATGCGGGCAAGGCACCGAGTCTCCGACTCCGAGCCCCAGCCCGACGATCGAGGCCTGCCGAGGCACGTTCACTTGGCACTACGGCTCCACGCCGCCGCCCACCAGCGACAATTGGACCCTCACCCTCCACGGCGATGGCACTGCCGACTACACCCACGAAGCGTCCCACGTGAACGAGGTGGTCTACGAGGACAACGGCTTCGACGTCGATCCTGCGGCAGCCCAGCGCATCTGCGAGGCTGCCGCCTCGGTGCCTGAGGACTCCGACCCGCTCGTCGGAGGCCCGTACGTGCACTGGGAGCTCTCCGGGGAATCAGGCGGTACCACCCACCTCGATGATGATGCGGCTGGTGCTCTGCTCAGCGCTGCCCGGGAGACAGTGGGCCAGGCCCGCCTCGACGCCGGCAGGGATGCCTTCGAACAGTGGCAAACCACGTATGGAGGCTGACCTGCGCTAGGTTGCCTGCATGGTCGAGGGATTCTGGTACGCGCTGGGGCTCACCATGCTCGCAGGTTTGTCGACGTCGATCGGCGCGGGTATCGGTGTGCTCGGGCGGGCGAAATCGTCGAAGATACTGGCCCTTGGCTTGGGGTTTTCGGCGGGCGTGATGGTGTACGTGTCGCTGGTGGAGATTTTGCCGGAAGGCAACGAGAAGCTCACCGGCACGCTCGGTGCAGGCGTTGGTGAGTGGGCGACGCTCGCCGCCCTGTTCGGCGGCATTGCCGTGATCGCTGTCATCGACCGACTGGTGCCGGCCGCCATGAACCCGCATGAGCCTGGCACCGTCGGGGATGAGCAGCGCAGCCGGGCGTTGATGCACACGGGCCTGCTCACGGCCGTCGCGCTCGCGGTGCACAACTTTCCCGAGGGTTTCGCGACGTTCATCGCCGCCCTGCAGGAGCCGCACGTCGGCATCGCGGTGGCGGTGGCGATCGCTATCCATAACATTCCCGAAGGCCTGGCGGTGGCGGTGCCGGTCTATCAGGCGACGGGATCCCGCAAGCGCGGCTTCTGGTGGGCCACCGTCTCGGGGTTGGCCGAGCCGTTCGGCGCGCTCGTCGGGTTTGCGCTGCTGGCGCCGATCATGTCCGACGTGCTCCTCGGCGTCGTCTTCGCCGCCATTGCTGGCGTGATGGTGTTTATCTCGATCGACGAGCTCCTCCCCACCGCCGAGGAATACGGCGAGCATCATGGGGCCATCTACGGGTTCGTCGCCGGTATGGCGGTGATGGGCGTCTCGCTGGTGCTGTTGGGCTGAGGCGCGCGTCTCACAGCGCGGTTTCGAGGCTCGACTGCACCTGTTGGATCGCTTCCGCGCTGGCCCGCAGTGCGGTGAGTTCGTCGTCGGAGACGGGCAGCGCGAGCTGTCTGCCGGCGCCGGAGCGGGAGACGACCGTCGGCACCGACATGCAGACGCCGCTGATGCCGTGCCAGTCGTCGAGTTCTCGGGAGACGGGCAAGATGGCGTGCTCGTCGCGCAGAATCGCTGACAGAATGCGGGTGGCGGCCAGGCCGATGGCGTAGTTAGTGGCGCCCTTGCCTTCAATCACTTCGTAGGCGGCGCGCACGACGCGGTGGGCGATCTCCGCTCGCTTGGCCGCATCAAGGTGGCTCTTGCCTTGCTCCCACTCGGCGAGCGGGACGCCACCGATGGTGGCCGTGCTCCACAGTGGGATTTCTGAATCTCCGTGCTCACCGCAGACGTAGGCGTGGATGTTGTTGACCGCGATGTTGGTCTCTTGTGCGATGAGCTGACGCAGACGGGCGGAGTCGAGGACGGTACCGGAACCGAAGACGCGCTCGGGCGGCAGGCCGCTGATCTTGAGCGCTGCGTGCGTGGTGACGTCCACGGGGTTCGTGACCATGAGGAAGATCGCGTCGGGGGAGCGCTCGATGAGCGGCGGGATCACCTGCTGCATCAGCCGCACCGTCGTCGCTGCGAGGTCCAGGCGTGTCTGGCCCGGCTTCTGCTTTGCGCCGGCGGTGACCACGACGACGTCGGAGCCCTCCGTGGCCGCTGGGTCGGACGAACCCTGGATTACGGCCTCGGGGAAGAACTGTGAGCCATGCGCGAGGTCGAGTGCCTCCGCGCGGACCTTCGCTTCGTTGATGTCTTGGAGCACGATGTGGCGCGCGGTGCCCTGCATCAGGGCCGCGTATGCGAGCGACGAACCGACCGCTCCCGCACCGATGATGGAGACCTTCGCGCCTTCACGCTGGATAGTATTCACGCCCCCATCAAATCACACGGGCCAAGGGCGCGCCGGGGTCTGAGCCCGCCCTCCGCTCCCGGTACGCGGTTCGGCCCCCGCAGGGAAATGCCGTGCGGAGGCCGAACCGGAATTGATGGGCGGTGGGCGTCAGGCGTCGATGAGGGTCATCGCCATGTGCCACAGCTCGTCGTTCATTTCCTGCGGCACCTTGCGGCCGAGCGAACGCAGCCAGCGACGGATGCGCGGCAGTTCGTCCTTCCACTCCTGCGGCTGGAAGCCCACCACCTGGGCCAGCACGTCGGGGTCGATCTCCAGGCCGTCGACGTCGATGTCCTCGGGCTTCGGGAGCAGCCCGGCGGGAGTGTCGAGGGCGTCCACCTTGCCCTCGATCCGCTCCACCATCCACTTCAGTGCACGGCAGTTCTCGCCGAAGCCAGGCCACATGAAGCGGCCCTCGGCGTCGCGACGGAACCAGTTGACGTAGAAGATCTTCGGCAGCTTCCGAGCGTCGGTCTTGGCGCCCATGTCCAGCCAGTGCTGGAAGTAGTCGCCCACGTGGTAGCCGATGAAGGGCAGCATCGCCATGGGGTCGCGCCGCAGCACGCCCACCGCGCCCTTCGCCGCTGCCGTCGTCTCCGATGAGCACGTGGCGCCCATGAACACGCCGTGCTCCCAGCTGCGCGACTGCGCCACGAGCGGGATGGTGTTCTCGCGCCTGCCGCCAAAGATAATGGCGTCGACGGGCACCCCGCGCGGATCGTCGTATTCCGCCGCCAACGTGGGGATCTGACGGATGGGGGTGCAGAAGCGGCTGTTGGGGTGCGCGGCCTTCTCGTCGGGCCGGCCTCCCTCGGGGCCGCGCTCGCTGGTCCAGGAACGGCCCTTCCAGTCGGTGAGGTGGGCGGGTGCTTCGTCGGTCATGCCCTCCCACCAGACGTCACCGTCGTCGGTGAGTGCCACGTTGGTGAAGATGGAGTTGCCGGCGTTGATGGCCGCCATGGCGTTCGGGTTCGTGCTCTCGCCGGTGCCGGGGGCGACCCCAAACATGCCATCCTCGGGGTTGACCGCCCAGAGCCGACCGTCGTCGCCGAGACGCATCCAGACGATGTCGTCGCCGAGGGTTTCCGCCTTCCAGCCGGGCAGGGTGGGGTTCAGCATGGCGAGGTTCGTCTTGCCGCAGGCCGACGGGAAGGCTGCCGCGATGTGGTACGCCTTGCCTTCGGGAGACGTGAGCTTCACCAGGAGCATGTGCTCGGCCATCCAGCCTTCGTCGCGCCCCATCGCCGACGCGATACGCAGCGCGTAGCACTTCTTACCCAGCAGCGCGTTGCCGCCGTAGCCGGAGCCGTAGCTCCAGATGGTGCGCTCTTCAGGGAAGTGGCTGATGTACTTCGTGTCGTTGCACGGCCAGGGTACGTCGCGGGCGCCGTCGGCCAGCGGCATGCCGACGGAGTGCAGGGCGTGCACGAAGCTCGCTTCCCGCTCTTCCATGACCTTGAGCGGCTCCTCGCCCATCCGGGTCATGATCTTCATCGAGACGACGACGTAGGCGGAGTCGGTGATCTCGATGCCGAACTTCGGGTCTTCGGCGTCGACGTGGCCCATGCAGAACGGAACCACGTACATCGTGCGGCCGGCCATGCAGCCCTCGTACAGGGGCGTCATGATCTGTTTCATCTGCTTCGGGTCCATCCAGTTGTTGGTGGGCCCGGCGTCGTTCTCGTCGACGGAGCAGATGAAGGTTTGGTCTTCGACGCGGGCGACGTCGTCGGGGTCGGAGACGCAGTAGAGGGAGTTCGGTTTCTTGGCGTCGTCGAGTCGACGTGCGGTCCCGGACGCGACGAGCGCGTCGGCGAGGCGCTCGTATTCTTCGTCGGAACCGTCGCAGAAGTAGACGTCGGCGGGTGTGGTGAGTTGGGCCACCTCGTCCACCCAGCTGATGATGCCGGGATGGTTGGGGATGCGGCCGGAAATGGGCAGGTTGGACAATGCGTCACTTGACGCGAGCAGCGCGTTCATTCCACTCCTTTGGGGCGCAGCATGCGGGTATAGCTTCACCATAACCCCGCCCCAGCGAGTTCGGCTAATCGGGTGTGTGCTATAGCGTTCGTCCTGACAATGTGGGTGGTCTGTGCGGAGCCCGTGGCCGGGGCAATGACGGGGCCTAACCCAATATCCACACGCGTTTGCCCAGAAGGGCGAAAATGGCCTGTTTTTCGAAACGAATGTGGATATCGGGTTAGGTGGGGCAGGTAACGTGAGCGTTCTAACGACCCCAGCATTGGAGCCGCTATGCAAGACACCCTCCGCCCTGGGCTCACCGCCATCATGGACTACGAAGTCCCGGTTGAGCGCACGGTCCCCCACCTGCTGCCCGAAGCGCCTCATTTCCGCGAGATGCCCGAGGTGCTCGCCACCGGTTACATGGTGGCGCTCATCGAATGGACGTGCATGCAGGCACTCGACGGCCACCTTTCCGACGGGGAGAAAACCGTCGGCGTGCACGTCGACCTGAGCCACGAAGGAGCCACCCCCATCGGCCAGCCCGTGCACTTCAAGGTGGAGCTCACCGACGTGACGGAACGCGGAAAGCTCACCTTCGCGGTGGAAGCCACCGACGACAAGGGCTTCATCTGCCGCGGCACACATGGACGCGCCGTGATCGACGTCGCCCGCTTCGAAGCCAGCCTGGATAAGCGGCGCTAGGCCTCTGTCGTCTCGCTGAGCGTGATCGAGGCCGCAAGATAGGCTCTGCCCATGCTGGACCTGCACCGCCGCCCGTGGCTCGCCGTCGTGGTGGGCGCCGTGGTGCTCGTGCTTGCCACATTGGGGGCGACGAGCGGGCTAGGTCCGCTCATCGAAGACCAGCCGCGCGATCCCATCAGCATCGCGCCGCCGCAGATCCCCATGGCCAGCCCCCCGCCCAGTGAAGCTGCCCCTGACATGGGGGAAGAGCCGGAGATGCCCGCGCCTCCGGCCTGGTTTTCGGAGTTGCTCACCGCGCTCATCTGGCTGGTGGCCGCGACGGTGATCGTCGGCCTGGCGGTGTGGTTAGCACTGCGGCTGCGGCGCATATCGTTTCGACGCAGTGCCCCGGGCAAGGAGGGAGTCGAGGTGCCGGAGGTGAGCGAGGAAGAGCTCGTAGAACAGTTCGACGACACCCTCGCCCGGCTGCGCACCGGCGTCGGAGTAGAGGACGCCGTGGTGGAGTGCTGGCGCAAGTTAGAGGCGACGGCAGCACGTGCGGGGGTGACGCGTCGGGCCACGGACACGTCGGAGGAGTTCATCCTCCAGGTGCTCGCGGGCACCAGCGTCGACGAAGAGGCCCTGCGTGAGCTGGGCGGGCTCTACACCCAGGCGTGGTACTCCGGCCGCGTGCCTGGCGACGATGCGCGGGCCAGGGCTGTGGCCTGCCTGGAGCGTCTGCGAAACTCGATGGAGGCACGGGTATGACGGCGCAGCAGTGGAAAGAACTGCCTCGTCAAGTGGGTATTGGCCTGGCGGTCGCGGTCGGAGTCGTCGTGGCGGCAGGGCTGGCTGGTTACGAGGTGCACCCGTGGCCACTGCTTGGGCTCGGGCTCGTGGCGGGCCTCGCGCTGTGGCTCGTCGTCACCCATCACCCCGCCCCGCCCGACGCCGCCTGGCCGGTGCCGTCGCCGCCGGCGCCTGCGTCGACGGGGAACGCCGACGTGACCACGCGCCGAACCGCGGTCCTCCTTCGCGACGCCCAACCTGGCCGCGCCTTCACTCATGAGAAGCTCCAGCAGACCCTCGCTGAACTGACCTGCGGGAGGCTTCATCGGGCGGGTGCGCTGCCCCCTGAAGCGGGTATCGAGGAGGCGCTGCCCCACATCAGCCGGGCACTGGGCACCTACCTCCGCACATCCCCTGCACCGCCACTCAACCGTCGCACTATGCGAGCCTACGTAAAGGAGATCCAGCAACTATGACGCTCAGCATTTCCGACGCTGCCAGCATCGCCAATCGAGTGCTCGACGCCGTCGACAGCGTGGTGGTGGGTAAACGAGACGAGCTCTCGCTCGTGCTCGCGGGCATCCTCGCTGGCGGCCACGTGCTCCTCGAAGACCTACCCGGGCTAGGCAAAACGCTGGCGGCACGCTCGCTGGCGCAGGCGTTGGGGCTCGACTTCGCCCGCGCCCAATTCACGCCCGACCTGCTCCCCGCCGACCTCACCGGCTCCTTCGTGTACCAGCAATCAACGAGCAGCTTCGAGTTCCGCGAAGGCCCCATCTTCGCCGGGCTCCTCTTGGCCGACGAGATCAACCGCACCCCGCCCAAAACCCAGTCGGCGCTGCTTGAGGCGATGCAGGAACGCCAGGTCACCGTCGAGGGCCAGACCTTCCCGCTGCCGGCACCGTTCCACGTGCTGGCTACGGCAAACCCCGTCGAACACGAAGGCACCTATCCGCTGCCTGAGGCCCAGCTCGACCGCTTCCTGCTCCGCCTGAGCTTCGGGTACCTGAGCGCGGACGGGGAGTGGGACGTGCTGGCCCGACGGATCAGTCGTCGCCGGGAGGACACCACCGTTGCCCCCGTATGTACCGCCGACGAGTTGCTTGCCGCGCAGGCCGCCGTCGAGGAGGTGCATGTGTCGGAGCCAGTGGGGCGCTATGCCGTCGACGTGGTGCGCGCCACCCGCACGCATCAGCACACGCTCGTGGGTGCGTCGCCGCGAGGATCGCTGGCGTTGGTGCTGGTGGCGCGGGCGGTGGCGCTCATCGCTGGCCGGGACTTCGTCACCCCCGACGACATCAAACGCCTCGCCATCCCCGCACTGGCGCACCGCATCACATTGAAACCCGAGCTGTGGCTCACCGACGTGACACCCGACGTCGTGGTGCGCCAGGCGTTGGACACCGTGCCCGTCCCGGACGCTGAACAGTGACACAGCCCACAGCCGCACACACGCGAGCCTGGCTCGTGGGGGCCGGCGCGCTCCTGATCGGCGTGCTTGTCGGGCGCGTCGACGTGCTGTTGTTGGGCTTGCCTTTTCTGCTCTATGCCTTGTGGGCGGCGGTGTCGCGCCCGGAGTCGGTGCCGGAGGTGACGCCCAGCATCCATCACACGCAACTGGATGAAGGCGACGCCCTCGCCTACCGGATCATCGCGCCGAGCTGGCGCGGGTTCGTCGCCATGCAGGTGGAAGGCCAGCGGGGGCTTAGCGCCACGCCCGAGATGGGAGCGACGGTGGCGTGCGGCGAGCGAGCCACCGTCGACGTGCAGCCCGAACGCTGGGGGAGGTACGTCGTCGACGTGGGGCCGGTGCTGCTGACCGACGCGCTCGGCGCGTGGCAGGCGGCCGGCGCGAGGCAGCAGTTACGGCTCACGGTGCGGCCGCAGTCGGAGCGCATCGTGGGTGGGTCCGGGGTGCAGCGCCCCATCGGCATGAGCGGACTCCATCGCTCGCGGGCGCGAGGCGAGGGCACCGAGCTCTCCGACGTCCGCGAGTTCACCACGGGCGACAGGCTTCGTCGCATCAACTGGCGGGTCACCTCCCGACTCCCAGGCGTGCACGTCAACCAGATGCTCACCGAACGAGACACCGACGTGCTCATCGTGGCCGATAGCGCCCTCGACGTGGGTGTTGCGGAAGGGAGCAGCACGCTTGACGCGCTCGTGCGCGCTATCACGGGTGTGACAAGGCATTACTGCGCATTCGGCGACCGCGTTGCCGTCCACGACCTGGGTGCGCGCATCGGATCCGTGCGGTCTGGCACTGGCAACCGGCAGCTCCGCACCGTCATCGGCAAGCTGGCGCGGGCCCGCTCGACGGGGCAGGGTGACGACCGGGTGCGGCGAGTGCGCTCTCTCGCCACTGGCACGTTGGTGTTCGTGTGTTCGCCGCTCATGGAAGCCGACGTGATCGACGAGGTTGTGCGGCTGCGCAACGTGGGCGGCGAGGTGGTGGTGATCGACACCCTGCCGCCGGCCGTAGGAACGAATCTCGACGCTTTCCGCGCCGACTCGTTCCTCGCAGAGGCGTGGGCGCTACGACGGATGCAACGCGAGCATCTCGTCGAGCGGCTCGAAGCGGTAGGCATTCCGGTGGTCACGTGGGAGGGCCCCGGCACGTTGGCGGCGGTGTTGCAAGCGATGGAGGCGGCGCGGCAGGCGCCGAGGGTGCGGCGATGATCGAGCGCGGCGCTGACTGGGTGTACGTGGCGCAGATCACCAGCGGGCTGCAGTGGCTGCTGCGCATGGTGGTGCTGTTGGCGGCAGCGGGGGTGCTCGTCGCGACCAATATGTGGGCGCCGTTTGTGCTGGCGCCGTATCTGTCGGTGGCGTGCGCGGTGGCGGCGCTGTGGCTCACGGTTCGGCCGGAGTCGAAGACGGGCGGGGTGTTTGTCGCGCTCGTGATGCTGTGGTGGCTGGTTGCCGGGGCAGATGCGCCGCTGTGGCAGGCCGGGGTGGTCGCGCTGCTGCTCGCCGTGCACCATCTGGGGTTGGCCTATGCGGCAGCTGCGCCGCCCTGGGCGGGGGTGGAGCGCAGCGCCTGGCGGCAATGGCTGCGTGGCTTGGGCATATACCTGGGGGTGTGCGTGCTAGCGGTGGCGCTGGTGATGGCCGTCGTCGTCGCACCTGTGCCCAGAGGGGCGCTGTGGGTGTGGCTGGGTGCCGGGGGCGTCGTGGCGGCTGCGGTGATGGTGCGCCGAGAGCGGGCGCGCTGAGGGGTGGCGCAGAGCGGGGCTGTCCGCGCAGCTAACCCGATATCCACACGCGTTTCCAAAAACAGGCGAAATCGGCCCTCCTGAGCAAACGCGTGTGGATATCGGGTTAGGTGTGGCGGGGTACCCGGGTGGGGGACGCCGGTTATCGCAGGTCGAAGCCCAGGTCGAGCACGGGCGCGGAGTGGGTGAGCGCACCGACGGCGATGTAGTCGACGCCGGTGGCCGCGTAGCTGGGGGCGTCGGCGAGCGTGAGGCCCCCGCTGGCTTCGGTGGCGACGCCCGCCGCCCGCGCGATGGCGACGGCGGCGTGGGCGGCGTCGGGGGTCATGTTGTCGAGCAAGATGAGCGAGGCGCCGGCGTCGACGGCCTCCCGTACCTGGTCGAGGGTGTCGCATTCCACCTCGACGGGCACCTCTGGCGCATGGCTGCGCACGGCCTGGAATGCCGCGGTGACGGACCCCGCAGCCAGGACGTGGTTGTCCTTGATGAGCGCCGCGTCGCCGAGGCCCATGCGGTGGTTGATGCCCCCGCCGCAGCGCACCGCGTACTTCTGTAACACACGTAGTCCGGGCACGGTTTTGCGGGTGTCGCGCACGGCGCAGTCGGTGCCGCGAAGCGCGTCAGCCCACGCCGCCGTCGCGGTGGCCACCCCGGATAGCTGCGACACCAGGTTGAGCAGCGTCCGCTCGGCGGTCAGGAGCGTGGCGACGCGCCCGCGCACGGTGAGCACGCGCTGCCCGGGCTCCACACGACTGCCGTCCGCCGCGACGATCTCTGACTCCACCGTCTCCCCATGCCGCGCCGCGAGCACATGCGCGACAGCAGCTGCGACGGGCCCCCCAGCGAGCGTGCCGGACGCGCGGGCCACGACGTCGGCGGTGCCTTCCGCATCGGCGGGGATGGTGGCGCGGGTGGTGACGTCGTCGCCCCACTGGAGATCCTCGTCGAGGGCGCGGTTGATGACGTCGAGCACGTGCGCCTCGGCGAGCCCGCCGTCGACGAGTGCGTTCGTGATGTGGCTAGGCAGCATGGTCGGCCCTCTCTGATGTGGTCTGGATATCTGTTCGACGGTGACACCCGCGCGATTCGCGTCGGGCCGAGGCGGCGAGGGTGATCTGCAGCGCAGCCTCGCGCAGCTGCGACGCGTCGAGCGCGGCGTCGGATGTGGCGGAGGTGGCGGGCAAGGCGGTGAGCGTGTCGGCGGCGGTGCGTAGGCCGGCCTCGTCGCGGAGCACCCCGACGTGACGGTCCATCGTCGTGCGCAGTACTGGGAGCGCTGCGGGGTCGGTGAGGGAGATCGTCGGGCGAGGTTCGGGGAGCACGGCAGCAGGAAGGGCGTTGTCAGCGAGCAGTTCGCCGCATCGTTGGCCCATGACGAGCGCCTCGGTGATGGAGTTCGACGCCAGTCGATTGGCGCCGTGAACCCCCGTGCCGGCCACCTCGCCGACGGCGAACAGGCCCGGCACCGACGTGCGTCCGGCCATGTCGGCTGCCACGCCGCCGCACAGGTAGTGCGCGCCGGGACGCACGGGGATGGGCTGGGTGGCTGGGTCGATGCCGCGGGCGTGCAGCAGGGCTTGGATGGTGGGGAAGTGGCGGCTCCACCCGGCGCGCCCAAGGTGGCGGGCGTCGAGCAGCATGTGCGGCTCGCCGGTGGCCTGACAACGCTCTTCGATGGCGGCGGCGACGACGTCGCGCGGCGCGAGCTCGGCCAACGGGTGTGCGGCGGGCATGAACCGGAAGCCGCTGGCGTCGACGAGCACCCCGCCCTCGCCGCGCACGGCCTCGCTGATGAGTACGTCGCGGCCGTCGACCCGCGGGGCGGCGAGCACCGTCGGGTGGAACTGCACGAACTCAACGCCGCGGAGTGCAGCGCCGACGCGGGCAGCCATCGCCAGGCCGTCGCCCGTAGCCACGGAGGGATTCGACGTGAGGGTCCACGCTTGCCCGACCCCGCCGCTCGCAAGTACAACGGCGCCGGCGCGCCATTCGTGCACCTCGCCGTCGCGCACCGCACGCACCCCGCAGGCGCGGCCGGAGGCGGAGGTGAGCACGTCGACGGCGCGCATGTTCGGGTGCAGCGTGGCGGGGGAGTCGCCGTCGAGGATGCGCTGGAGCGCGGCGACGAGCGTGCGTTGCACCTCGTGGCCCGACGCGTCGCCGCCGGAGTGGAGGATGCGGCGCGCGCTGTGTCCGCCTTCGAGGTGGAGGCTGTAGTTTCCGTGGGCGCGGTCGAACTGCGCGCCGAGTGTGATGAGGCGTCGGATCGCGACGGGGGCTTCGGCGACGAGCGTGCGCACGGCCTCCTCGTCGCACGCCCCGGCACCCGCGACGAGGGTGTCGCGCACGTGCGCTTCGACGGAGTCGTCGGGGCTCCAGACGGCCGCCAGGCCGCCCTGCGCCCAGTCGGTGGAGCCTGCCATGACGTCGGCGCGGGTGAGGATCGCCGTCGTGATTCCGTGTACGGCAAGGTGTAATGCGACGCTGAGCGCGGCCGCGCCCGACCCGACGATCACCACGTCGGCCTCGTGGTGATGCGTGGCGGGCGGCAGGGCGAGCTCGGTCACTCTCCGCCCCCGGGGTTGCCGATGGACACCATCTTCTCAACGGCCTGGCGCGCGCGGGCGGCGATGGCGGCGTCGACGAATACCTCGTCGCGGCCGTCGGTGAGGCAGCGAAGCAGCTTGTCGGGGGTAATCATGCGCATGTACGGGCACGCGGCGCGGGGGTTGACGGGGATGAACTGCGTCGTGGTGTTGGCCTTGGAGAGCTGGTGCAGCATGCCGATTTCCGTGGCGACGAGCACCTTCGAGCTGGTGGCGCGACGGGCCTCGTCGAGCATGCCGCCGGTGGAGAGCACTTGCGTGCGCTCGCGCGGGAGCTCGCCGGACTCGGCCATCCACAGCGCCGACGTGGTGCAGCCGCACTCGGGGTGCACGTAGAGCTCGGCGTCGGGGTTGGCGCGGACGATGGCGGTGAGGTCCGACGGCGAGATGTCGGCGTGCACGTGGCATTCGCCCATCCACACGTGGATGTTGTCGCGTCCCGTCTCGCGGCGCACGTGGGCGCCGAGGAACTGGTCGGGACAGAAGAGAATCTCCTTGTCAGCGGGGATTGAGTTGACCACATCGACGGCGTTCGAGCTGGTGCAGCACACGTCGGTCTCGGCCTTCACTTCGGCGGTGGTGTTGACGTAGGAGACGACGACGGCGCCCGGGTGCTCGGCTTTCCAGGCGCGCAGCTGGTCGGCGTTGATGGTGTCGGCGAGCGAGCAGCCGGCGGCCGCGTCGGGGATGAAGACGCGCTTGTCGGGGGAGAGGATTTTCGCGGTCTCCGCCATGAAGTGCACCCCGCAGAACACCACCTCGCGGGCGTCCGTCGCGGCTGCGATGCGCGAGAGGGCGAGGGAGTCGCCGACGTGGTGGGCCACGTCTTGGATCTCTGGCAGCTGGTAGTTGTGGGCCAGGATGACGGCGTCGCGTTCGCGCGCGAGGGCGTGGACGTCGTCGCGCCACTTCGCCCATTGCTCTGCGGTCCAGTGCTCGTAGGGCGCTTCGAGTGTGCTCGAGATGCTCATGCTTCCTCCAGTTTTCGCCTAAGAGTCGCAAACTGGTTTGAGGGTAGCATGCGCACCATGGTGAATGGCAACACGGCTCCGAGCGGGCCCCTGCGCGACGGCGCCGGTGTTGCCAAGTTTCGGCACGAGGCCGTGGCTGCCGTGATGCGTGTGCGGCCGGGGGAGGGGTTGACGGTGCTGGCGTATCGTCGGAGCCGCTCGCCGTTCAAAGGGCTCTGGGCGCTGCCGAGTGGGGCGGTCGAGGTGGACGAATCGCTCGACGAGTCCGTGCTCCGGCATCTGCTGGAGAAGGCGGGCGTCGACGCCGTCGCGTACCTGGAGCAGTTGCAGACGCGCAGCGCGCCTGGCCGCGATCCGTTCGACCGCACGATCGCGACGGCCTATTTGGGCCTGCTGCCGTGGGATTGCAGCCCCGCCATCCCCGACCACGCCGCATGGGTCCCCGTCGAGGAGCTTCCCGAGATGGCCTTCGACCACGACGGGCTCGCGCGGGTGGCCGTCGAGCGGCTGCGCGCGAAGTTGTCGTACACCAACGTGGGTTACGCATTGGCGCCCGACGAGTTCACCGTCGCCCAGTTGCGTGATGCCTACGCCGCGGTGCTGGGGCACGACGTGTCCGCCACCAACCTGCAGCGCATTTTGCAGCGGCGCGGGCAGCTCGTCGCCACTGGTGAGCGCGCGCCCTCCGGCGTCGAGGGTGGTCGCCCTGCCCGGCTCTACCGCTTCACGCAGCGCGAACTCGCCGTCACCGACCCATTCGTCGTGTTCAAGCCGTAGCTGGCTGGTTGGGCGTCGGTGCGTCGCCCCCTGCTTTCCCCTCGCTGCCTCGCCGGGCAGGTGCAACCTGTGCGGCAACTGAGCGGATCAAGTGTCACCTGCTTCTGGACGACGCCTCGTCGCGGCTAGGCAAGTGACACTTAGTCCGCAACTGAGCCGCACAGGTTGCCTGTGCCCTGCGGGGGACGCCGGAGCCAGGGCGCGGAGGACGGCGACGCCGTGAACCCCGACAACACCGGGAATAAACGGCGCCCCGCAAGAGTTGAGTGATGTAGACTCAACTTTGGAAATCAACTCAGGAGTGCCCATGAACACCGACAAGCTCACCACCAAGAGCCGCGACGCGGTGACTGCTGCCGTCAGGCAGGCGCTCACCAGCGGCAACCCCAGCGCAGAGCCGCAGCACCTGCTGCACGGCCTGCTGCTCACGCCCGACAACACCGTCGGCGCCCTGCTCGAATCCGCCGGCGCCTCCCCGCAGCGCGTCGACGCGGGCGCCGTCGCCGCCATCAAGCAACTGCCCACCGCGACGGGCAGCTCCGTCTCGCAGCCCACGCTCTCCGGCGCGTTCCTGCGCGTGCTCGCCACCGCAGAAACCATCGCCAACCAGCTCGGCGACCAGTTCGCCGCGACGGAACACCTCCTCATCGCGCTCGCCACCGTCGAATCCGCCGCCAAGCGCATCCTCGACGCGGAAGGCATCACCGCCGACGATCTCACCCAGCGCTTCAACGACGCCCGCGGCGGCAAGCGGGTCACGTCGGAAGACTCCGAGGGCAGCGGGGAATCCGCGCTCGACAAGTACTCCGTCGACCTCACCGAGCGCGCCCGCGACGGCAAACTCGACCCGGTCATCGGCCGCGACCAGGAGATTCGCCGCGTCGTGCAGGTGCTCGCCCGCCGCACGAAGAACAACCCCGTGCTCATCGGCGAACCCGGCGTCGGCAAAACCGCCGTCGTCGAGGGCCTCGCGCAGCGCCTCATCGCCGGCGACGTGCCCGACTCGCTCAAGGGCCGCCGCCTCGTCTCCCTCGACCTCTCGTCGATGGTGGCCGGCGCGAAGTACCGCGGCGAATTCGAGGAGCGCCTCAAGGCCGTACTCACGGAGATCCGCGACGCAGAAGGCCAAGTCATCACCTTCATCGACGAGCTCCACACCGTGATCGGTGCCGGGGCCACCGGCGATGGGGCGATGGATGCGGGCAACATGCTGAAGCCCATGCTCGCCCGCGGTGAGCTGCGGATGATCGGCGCCACCACCCTCGACGAGTACCGCGAGCACATCGAGAAAGACCCGGCCTTCGAGCGTCGGTTCCAGCAGGTCTTCGTCGGTGAGCCCAGCGTCGAGGACACCGTCGCGATCCTCCGTGGCCTGCGCGAACGCTACGAGGCGCACCACAAGGTGCGGATCACCGACGGCGCTCTCGTCGCCGCAGCCCAGTTGTCCAACCGCTACATCACGTCGCGACAGCTGCCTGACAAGGCCATCGACCTGATCGACGAGGCCGCGTCGCGGCTACGGATGGAGATCGATTCCTCGCCGGAGGAGATCGACATGCTCCGTCGCGACGTGGACCGCATGACGATGCAGCAGATGGCGCTGAAGAACGAGGACGACCCGGCGTCGAAGGAACGCCTCGACGCCCTCAACCAGGAGCTCGAGAACGCCCAGGAGGAGCTGCGCGGTCTGGAGGCGCGCTGGGAGCAGGAGAAGTCTGGCCTCAACCGCGTCGGCGATGTGAAGAAGCAGATTGACCAGCTCCGAGTCGAGGCTGACAAGGCCCAACGCGAAGGCGACCTCACGCGCGCGTCGCAGATTCTCTACGCCGAAATCCCGGCGGCCGAGAAGGAACTCGCGCAGGCAGAGGCCACCGACGCCACCCCGTCGATGGTCTCGGAGGAGGTCTCCGACGGTGACATCGCCGAGGTGGTGGCCGCATGGACGGGCATCCCCGTCGGCAAGTTGCTGCAGGGCGAGCAGGAGAAGCTGCTGCAGATGGAAGATCGCCTCGGCGAGCGCCTCATCGGGCAGCGCGAGGCGGTGCAGTCCGTCGCGGATGCTGTCCGACGTTCCCGCGCCGGCATCTCCGACCCCAACCGTCCCACCGGCTCGTTCCTCTTCCTGGGCCCCACCGGCGTCGGCAAGACGGAGCTCGCGAAATCCCTTGCCGAGTTCCTGTTCGACGACGAAACCGCGCTCGTGCGCATCGACATGAGCGAGTACTCCGAGAAGCACTCGGTGGCTCGCCTCGTCGGCGCACCTCCCGGCTACGTCGGCTACGAGGAGGGCGGTCAGCTCACCGAGGCTGTGCGCCGTCGCCCCTATTCCGTTGTGCTGCTCGACGAGGTGGAGAAGGCGCACCCCGACCTGTTCAACATCCTGTTGCAGGTGCTCGACGACGGCCGCCTCACCGACGGCCAGGGTCGCACGGTGGACTTCCGCAACACCATCTTGATCCTCACTTCGAACTTGGGATCGCACTTCCTCGTCGATCCGACCAAGAGCGACGAAGAGAAGCGCAACGAGGTGATGGGCGTAGTCAGGAGTGCCTTCCGTCCGGAGTTCCTGAACCGCCTGGACGACATCGTGCTGTTCAGCGCGCTCACTTCCGACGAGCTCCAGCGCATCGTCGACATCCAGCTGGCCCGTCTCAACAAGCGCCTCGCGCCCAGGCGGATCACCGTCGACGTGACCCCCGCCGCCAAACAGTGGCTGGGCGAGACGGGCTTCGACCCGATCTACGGTGCGCGTCCGCTGCGTCGCCTCATCCAGACCACGCTGGAAGATCAGCTGGCCCGCAAGTTGCTCGCGGGCGAGATCTTCGACGGCGACACCGTCACCTTCGACGTCACCGCCGGCGGCGATGGGATTGCCATCAGCCAGTAATCTGGCTGCATGACAAGGCGAATCAACTGGCGAGAAGCCGGCATCTACGCGGCAGCGACGGGGCTCACCCTCATTGAGCCCCGCTCGCTGCGCGGCTGGCAGAAGTGGGCGTACTGGGGTGCGGTCTCCGCGGTGACCGGCCTCTCCGCATTCCCCGAGGAGGACGACGACGGCCTATACCGTGCCATCATGCCCGGCTATCGCGCCGCGCTTGGCGTGGCCACCGCCGGCGTCACGTTCGGGCTGCGCGAGCCGCTCCTCGCCGCCGACGCATGGTGCGCCGACACCGTGCGCAGCTGGGGTGCGAAGCACCCGCGCAGGTGGATGGCCGCCGCGACGGGCGCGCTCAGCGTCGTGGCGCTCGCGCTCAGCTCGAAGCGCGCCGGGCCCGATGCGTTCGGGGAGTATGAGGACGCTGAACTCGACCCCATCCCGCTCGAACCCCGCGTTCGGGAGATCGTCGAGACCATGCTCGCCCAGTGCGACGGCTGGGGCGCCGACGAGCTGCGCGCCCAGCTCGCCACGGCCCAGCAGTTCGCGTCGGACGAAGACGAGCCGGTGACGCTCGTGGTGCGGCCCGACGTGCCTCGCACACTGGTGTCTGACTACGAGTTCCCCGTCGTCGGGCGGGGTACCGTCGATGGGAGGGAGGTCGTCGTCCGCCTCGTCATTGAGGACGGCATCCTCACTCTCCTGGAGTGCGCCGACGACGAATGGACCGCCCACCCGTTGCCCGACGATCTCCGTTTCGGTGTCGAGAACCCGGCCACGGCGAGCGAGGAGCGCGACGATGACTGACCGCAACCTCGGCGCGATGCGCACCGATTACCAGGGCGAACGCCTCGAAGCCAGCATCACCGACCGCAACCCCTGGGAGCTCTTCGACGAATGGCTCGCCGCCGCGATCGAGGCGAAGGTGCCCGAGCCCAACGCCATGACGCTCGCCACCGTCGACGCCGGCGGGAGGCCGTCGTCGCGTGTGGTGCTGCTGAAGGAGGCCTCGCCTGCGGGGCTCGTCTTCTTCACCGATTACGGCTCTGACAAGGCTGTGCACCTCGCTGAACATCCTGTGGCGAATGCGCTGTTCTACTGGCCGGGGCCGATGCGCCAGATCAGGGCGACGGGTGCCGTCGAGAAGATCAGCCGCGACGAATCGGAGGCCTATTTCCATTCGCGTCCGCACGCGAGCCAGATCTCGGCGTGGGTGTCGAAGCAGTCGCGGCCCCTGGAATCGCGGGAGCAGTTTGCCCAGGAGCTGGCGGAGGCCGAGGCGCAGTTCGAGGGCGAGGACGTGCCGCTGCCCGACTGGGGCGGGTTCCGTATCGACGTCGACGAGTTCGAGTTCTGGCAGGGCCTGCCTGGCCGCGCGCACGACCGCGCGCGCTTCGTCCGCGACGGCGACGCATGGCGCGCCACGAGGCTCTACCCGTAGGTCAGAACACCGCCCGGAGTGCGACGAGTCCGGCAGCCCCCAACACTGCCGCCACGGGCAGCGTGATGATCCAGGCCAAGAAGATGGGGCGCATCAGTCGCCAGTTGGCGGCCCGGTTGACGAGCCCGACGCCCAGCACGGCGCCAATGAGGATGTGCGTGGAGCTCACGGGAAGCCCAAATACCGACGCCAGCATCACGACCGCGGCAGCGGAGAGCTCGGCGGCAAACCCGGAAGCCGGGTGGATTTTCGTGAGTCCTTCCCCGACGGTACGGATCACCGACCGCCCGATGAACCACAAGCCGGCCACCAGAGCGATGCCGAACGCGAACATCACCGGCGTGGGCACGACGGCTTTCTCCGCGATCTGCTCGGTGCGCAATACGTCGAGGATGGCCGCGAACGGCCCGACGGCGTTGGCGATGTCGTTCGACCCGTGGCTGAACGCGAATGCCGACGCGGTGAACACCTGCATCCAGGAGAAGAGCCGGAAGCTCGCTTTGGAGAGTTGCTGGCCGCGCATGGTGTTCGCGAACATCGACAGCGCGAGCCAGACGATGGACCCCACCATCAACAAAATGAGCACGACGGAGACGGTGTTCAAGCCCAGGTGCAGGTTCGCGAGCCCCTTAAACAGCAGCATGGACACGATGACCACCGCGCCCACGGAGCCGATGAGGGGCACCCCGATCATGAGCGCGCGGTGTGATTGCACGTCGTCGACCTGCTTATCGATCTTCTTCAGTGCCTTGTAGTAATCGGATTCCAGCTGGTCGGCAGAGATGTCGGGGTTCTTTGCCAGTTCCGAGTCGCGGATGAGCTTGTTGGTGTAGGCCACCTGCTGGAGCTCGGTGAGGCGGCTGAACTCCCGCTTCTGTTTCTCACCCTCCGCCATGCGGGCGGCATTGAGCTCGCGGAGACGCTTTTCGGCTTTCTCGTTGTAGAGCAAGATGTGCCGCTGGATGGCGTTGAAAAGCAGGAAAGCGACGATGCCGCCCAGCACGGGGGACAGCACCCACGAGATGGCGATGTCGCGGATGCCATCCCACTGCACCATGGCGAGCGATCCCTGGTCGGTGATGAACCCCAGCGTGAGTGAGGCGCCGACGATGGCGCCGACGATGGAGTGCGTCGTCGATACGGGCAGCCCGAACTTCGTCGCGATGAGCAGCCACAGCGCAGCGCCGAACAGCGACGACATCATGATGAACACGAAGTCGATGGGGTCCAGCTGTACCGCGCCTAAATCGACGATGCCGCTGCGGACGGTGTCGGTGACTTCTCCACCGGCCAGGATTGCCCCGCTGACCTCGAAGATCGCCGCGACGAGCAGCGCCTGCTTCATGGTGAGGGTCTTCGCCCCGACGGAGGTGCCGAACGAGTTGGCGACGTCGTTGCCGCCGATGTTGAACGCCATGAAGAGGCCAAGCGCGATGGCGGTGACCAAGATGATGCTCGGCCTGCCAACGTAGCCAAACGACCATAGCCCGAAGGCCAGCGCGCTGATGGCGAGCAGCCCGCCGAACGTGAGGTGCCAGTTACGATCAATCCCCAGCCATTGCCGCGGATCGCCCAGCGATCCCTCCGCTGGCCCCGCGTGTGGGTCGGTCCCAGTGTTCACACCCCCGTAGATTAATGGAAGGTGACGGCCATGTGTCCACTGGGTGCGGTGTAGGCCGGTAGCGTGGTGGTATGCGCATTCTGGTGACCTCCTTCGAACCCTTCGGCGGCGACCCGGAGAACGCGTCGCGGGAGGCGATGCGGGCCCTCCTGGCCGGGTGGAGCGAGCCCGGCGCGGAGCTCGTCGGGGCGGAGCTTCCGGTGGTGTTCGACGCTGCGCCCTTGCATGCTGCGGTGGCTGAGTATCGCCCGGATGCGGTGGTGTGCCTGGGTGAGGCCGGGGGCCGACGCGCCGTGACTCCAGAGCGTGTCGCAGTCAATGAGATGCGGGCGCGGATCGCAGATAATGCCGGGGCACAGCCCGACGGTGAGGAGATCGTCGCAGGTGGCGCGGGTGAGCGTGCCGCGAGTCTGGACGTCGATGCCCTTGTCAGGGCCATGCGCGAGGCGGGTTGGGCGGCGGCGCCCAGCGTCGATGCCGGGCGGTTCGTCTGTAATTTCGTGGCCTACCACGCCTACGGGCTAGGCGTGCCTGCGGTCTTCATCCATGTGCCGGCATTGCGCTCTGCCGGTGAGGCCAGCGTCGGCGCCGAGACTGGCGGGGCGATGGCGGCCTCGACGGGGCGCGAGCCCCGCACTTTCGCCGAGCTCGGGGAGGCGCTCGCCTCCCAAATGACCGTTATCCTCCACGCCTGCGAAAAATTGCCGAAAACGGGGTATTAAAAGCTTCTCGTGGAGGATAACGGTCAACTTTCGCCGGTGCCCAGGCGCATCCAGTCGTCGTTGCGGGCGCGCCACCACAGCGTGAGCGCGCGCCCGCCCATGTATCCGAACGAGAACGCGAGCCACAGGCCCACGAGCCCCAGCTGGCCCTTCGGCAGTAGGAGCGACGCGAGCGCCAGCGGCGCGTACACCGCCAGCGCCACGATGCCCGCCTTCGCCAGGTACGGCCCGTCGCCCGCGCCGATGAGCACACCGTCGAGGAGAAACACGTAGCCAGCCAGCGGTAGGGCCACGGCGACGATGACGAACACCCAGACGGTGAGGCCCCGCACGTCGGGGTCGGGGGAGAAGAATGCGCCGAGCGGCCGGTGCGTGAGCAGCACCAGCACGCCGAGCACGCCGCCCACGCCGATGGCCCAGCGCGTCATGCGCGACGTGAAGGCGCGGGCCTCGTCGCGGTTCGATGCGCCGAGCGCGGTGCCGATGATGGTCTGCCCGGCGATGGCGATGGCGTCGAGCGCGTTGGCGAGGAAGTTCCACACCTGCATCACGATGTGGTGCGCCGCGAGCGCCGCCGGGCCCTGTGCCGTCGCGACATACGTGGTGAGCAAGATGGCGACGCGCAGCGTCAAGGTGCGCAGCATGAGCGGGATGCCGACCGTGAGGTTCAGCCACATGTCAGCGAGGTGTGGAGCCCGACGAGCCCCCGCGCTGCTCGCTTTGCGCGCGATGAGTGCGGCGGCGACGAGACCGAGCGCGGTTTCCGCCACCGCGGTGCCGAGTGCGGCGCCGGCGATGCCGAGGTGCAGACCGAACACGAACAGCAGGTTGAGTACGAAGTTCAGCGACGCCGACCCCACCATGAGCGCCAGCGGGGTCTTGGCGTCCTCGAGCCCGCGGAACGTGCCCGTCGCGGCCAGCATCACCAGCATTCCTGGCAGTCCCGGCAGCGCCCACCGCAAGTACGTGGCTGCGTGAGTGGCCACGTCGGATGTAGCTCCGAGGGCTGCGACGAGCCAGTCGCCACCCGCGAACGCCGCCCCGGCAAGGGTAATGCCCAGCACGAGCGCGAGCCACATGGCCTGGATGCCGAGTTCGAGCGCGCGGCGGGTGTTGCCCGCGCCCACCTGGCGCGACACCGTCGCGGTGGAGCCGTAGGCGAGGAACACCATCAGGCCGGTGAGCGTGGTGAGGATGACGGCGCCGACGCCGAGCCCGGCGAGCTGCGCGGTGCCGAGGCGACCGACGATCCAGGTGTCGGCGAGTGTCATGAGTGGCTGCGCGATGAGCGCCGCGAATGCGGGAATCGCCAGGGCGAGCACCCGTCGGGTGAGAGACATGGGCGCGAGTGTACTCGGGTGGGGGTGGCGGGTGGTCGTCGGCGCCCGCCGCGGTGTCCCCGGCTCGGGCAGACGTAACCTGTGCGGCAACTGAGCGGATCAAGTGTCACCTGCCTAGCTGCCCCCGCGAGGTCTCGGGAATCACCGACGAGTCCCTCCGGCCACCCCTGTGCTAAGCTCGCGATTTGGACACGGGGTGCGCCGTCGGCGCTGAGATCACACCCGTGGAACCTGATGCAGTTCGCACTGACGAAGGGATTGTCCATGGCACTGCTGCACCCGCGCATCCCGCGCGTCCTGTCGATCGCTGGCTCAGACCCGAGCGGCGGCGCCGGAATCCAGGCTGACCTCAAATCCATCACCGCCGCGGGCGGCTACGGCATGGCGGCCATCACCGCACTCACCGCGCAGAACACCCAGGGCGTCGTGGGTCTCCACGTGCCCGATCCGTCGTTCCTTACCGCCCAGCTCAACGCGATCAGCGCCGACATCGAAGTGGACGCCGTGAAGACGGGCATGCTCGCGACGGCTGACGTCATCCGCGCGGCCTGTGAGTGGCTCGAACGCTGCCCAGTGCCGGTGCTCGTCGTGGATCCCGTGATGGTGGCGACCAGCGGCGACCGCCTGCTCGCCCCCGAAGCCGAGGAGGCGCTGGGCGAGCTGTGTCGTCGGGCGAACGTGATCACCCCCAACATCGGCGAACTGGCCGTCCTGACGGGGGCCGAGCCGGCGCAGACCGAGGAGGCGGCGATTACCCAGGCACGCGGGTGGTCGGCGGAGCACCGAGTGGCTGTCGTCGTGAAGACCGGCCACTTGACGAGTCTCGACACCGCGTCGAACCACTGGGTCTCGCCCGACGGGGCCGTGCACACGACGTCAACGCCGCGCCTCGATACCACGACCACCCACGGCACCGGCTGCTCGCTCTCGTCCGCGCTCGCCACTAGGCTCGGGGCCGGCGACTCACCCGATGACGCGCTCTCCTGGGCGACGGACTGGCTCCACGAGGCCATCGCGCATGGAGCGGACCTCGATATCGGGGGCGGCCACGGGCCGGTCGACCACGGCTACCGCGCTCGTCGGGCGCTAGCCGCTACGGCGGGTGCGCGGGCATGACGGGCGGACTCGGCGTCGCCAATCTCCCCCCAGCGGGCCGGGCCGCGCTGCGGGCGGGTGTCGTCGGCAACTGGGTGGACAACATCCACGTGTTCCTTCCACTCATCGCGCTCGGCCCCGCGATGGGCGCACTCGCCGGGCCAGGCGCCGGAGCCGCGGCGGGGCCGCTGGTCGTCGTCGCGATGCTGCTGGGGCGGCCGGTGGGCGGGACGGTGTTCGGGCAGGTCAGCGACCGGTTGGGGCGCACCCGCACGACGCGCGTCGCGATCGCCGGCACCGCCTTGTGCGCGCTCGGCATCGCCGTCATGCCGACGCATGTCGCGCTCGGCGCCGCCACGCTGTGGCTCGTGCTGGTGCTGCGCTTCCTGGGCGGGGTCTTCGTCGCGGGCGAGTATTCGGCAGCGATTCCGCTGGCGATGGAGTGGTCGGCGCCGCGCCGGCGGGGGCTGATGTCGGGGCTGATCCTGTCGATGGCGCCGCTCGCGCAGGGCTCGATCGCGTTCGCGACGGCGGCGATGCTGGGCTGGCTCGGGCAGGACGAGTACGCACTGTGGGGCTGGCGGGCGCTGTTCGTCGTCGGGGCGCTCTGCTCTGGCGCGATGCTCGTGTTCTACTCACTTCAGGTGGCGGATGCGCCGGCGTTCCATCGGCACGCGGGCCTCGCGAGGGCTCGTCGGGAGCGCGGCCAGGCGGTGCTCGTCGGGCGGCACTCGCGCACGTTCTGGCAGGTGTTCGCCCTCATGAGTGGGCTGTGGCTGATGACCGCCGTGACCGTCCTCATCCTGCCGGGGCGACTGGTCGAGGATGCGCGCCTCGCGCCCGACGACGCGGCCATCGCGATGGGCGTGGCCTCGCTCGCGCAGGCGGCGGCGATGGTCCTGGCCGGACACTTGTCGACCGTCGTCGGGCGACGGGCGTTGTTCGTGGGCTGGGGGCTGGTGGCCCTGCTGACGTCGCCGTTCGTGTGGAGGGCCGTCGTCGTCGCCGACGATCTTCCGCGCGCCGCGCTGTGGGCGGCCCTGCTGCAGGTGGTCACGGTGAGCATGTACGGGCCGGTGGCGGCATACCTGTCCGAGCGGTTCCCGACGGGAGTGCGCTCGACCGGCTACGGCATGGGCTACTCGCTCTCGCTCGTCCTGCCCGCGCTGTACCCCCTGTACCTGCCTGCGCTCGAAGGTCTGCTCGGGCGGCAGGGGGCGCCGACGGCGATGCTGCTGCTGGGCGGGGCGCTGGTGGTGGGCGCCGCGTTCGTCGGGCCGCGGCTCGCGCCGCGTGACTTCGATGCCGAGATCGACGAGGTAGCCCGCGAGGCAGAGGAGGTGTCGGCGTGACGGACTGGCAGACGGTCGTGCGCTCGGTGCGGGGGCGGGCGCCGCTGGTGCACTGTATCTCGGCGACGGTGTCGATGGGCCTGGTTGCGGACGGTCTGCTCGCAGCCGGGGCCCGTCCGATGATGACCGAGACCCTCGGCGAGGCGCCCGCGATGACGGCAATGGCGGACGCGCTGCTCGTGGGTTTCGGCACGCTCTCGACGGATGCCGTCGATGGAATTCCCCCAACGGTCGACGCCGCGATCGCGGCTGGTCACCCGTGGGTGCTTGACCCGACGGCGATCGGCGTGCCTCCG
This sequence comes from Tessaracoccus timonensis, assembly GCF_900343145.1. Lineage (NCBI taxonomy): Bacteria > Bacillati > Actinomycetota > Actinomycetes > Propionibacteriales > Propionibacteriaceae > Tessaracoccus > Tessaracoccus timonensis. The sequence goes on along the minus strand of NZ_LT996886.1, from coordinate 849,207 downwards.
GTGCGGACCGCGATGGCGAGGGGGCTCGTCGCGAAGGGCCCGACGGTGGTCCGCTGCAACGCCTCCGAGTGCCTGGCGCTCGCCCAGACCGGACCCGGCGGACGGGGCGCGGACGCGACGGCCTCCGTCGACGAGGCAGCCGACGCGGCAGCAGCGCTGGCGCGGCGATGGGGGAGCATCGTGGCCGTCTCCGGCGTGTCAGACCTTGTCACCGACGGGGCGACGGCGGTCCGCATCGACGGTGGCAGCCCACTCCTGCCGCGCGTCACCGGGACGGGATGCCTGCTAGGTGCGCTGACGGCGGCGAGTTGCGTCGTCGCGGAGCCCCTCCATGCGGCTGTCGCGGCGGCGACGTGGCTGAAGCGGGCGAGCGAGGTGGCCGAGACGCGAGCCGCCGGACCGGGGACCTTCCGCATGCACCTCAAGGACGCACTGGATGAGGTGGGACGATGACGGATTCGCAAGGGGGCTCGCACCGCGCGGCGCGTGTTGGCGGGGTTGACTGGCGCTGCTACGTCATCACGTCGGGGAGCGGCGGGGAGGTCGTCGCGAAGGCGGCTGCGGCCGCGGCGGCCGGGGCCGGTGTGGTGCAGATCCGTGCGAAGGACCTCGGTACGCGGGCGCTCCTCGAGCTGACGTGTGCGGTGGCGAGGGCAGTCGTCGCCGCCAATCCCCGCACCCGTGTCCTCGTCGACGACCGCGCCGACGTCGCGTGGGCCGCCAGACGGCGCGGGGAACCGGTTCACGGCGTCCACCTTGGCTGGGACGATCTCCACCCGCGTGATGCCCGCGCCCTCCTCGGACCGGACGCGATCATCGGGCTGACCACCGGCACCCTCGAGCTGGTCCAGGCCGCGCAGGGGCTCGCGGACGTCGTCGATTATGTGGGATGTGGCCCGTTCCGCCCCACCCCGACGAAGGACTCCGGCCGCGAGCCGCTCGGCGTCGATGGCTATCCGCCGCTCGTGGCCGCGACTGAGTTGCCGCTGATCGCGATCGGCTCCGTCACCCCCGACGACGCTCCTCGCCTCGCCGCGGCAGGGGTCGCGGGAGTAGCGCTGGTCAGGGCGGTCATGGACGCGCCCGACCCGGCGGCTGTGGTGCGACGCGTGCTCGCTGGCTTCTGAACGCGGCCCCTGCCGGGCAGGTGCAACCTGTGCGGGCGGGCAGCCCACTGAGTGATCCTGCAAGATGCATCCTAGAAAGCCTGTAAAACACGGCCTAGAAAGCCTGCAGAATCCGTTCTACTGTAAGCTTGCAGTGTGGATACGCGCGACGTCCTCGGCCAGCCCTACCGCCCCCGGATCATCGACGAGGTGCTCGCCGATGCGCTGCAAACGGCCGGAGCCGTCGTGATTGAGGGGCCGCGCGCCTGCGGCAAGACCATGACTGGCCTGAATGCGGCCGCGTCGTACGTGTTCATGGACGACGACGAAGCGCAAGCCAGGCTCGACGTGGCCCCTGCATCACTGCTCGACGGCGCATCTCCCAGGCTGCTGGATGAATGGCAAGTAGCGCCTGGGGTATGGAATCGCGTGCGTCGCCGCGTCGATGCGCAGGCCAAGCCTGGCCAGTTCATCCTCACCGGTTCGGCGGTGCCGTTCGACGATGAGTCCAGGCACACCGGAGCTGGGCGCTTTCTGAGGCTGCGGCAGCGCACGCTGGCCTGGGCTGAGCAGCCAGTGGGCGAGCCGACGGTGAGCCTCCAGGCCCTCTTTCACCAGGAAGCGCCGCCGACGTCGGCCCCGCAGCTGACCCTTACGCAACTCATCCAGCAGCTCGTCACGCCGGGGTTTCCTGCTATGACGACGTTGCCCCCAGGTCGGGCGGCTCAACTACTACGCGCATATCTCACCGAGACTGCGCGCATCGATGTGGCCCGGCTCGCGAATGTGCGGCATGACCTATCCGTCATGGAGCGTTTGATTCGAGCGTTGGCTAGGGCAAGTGCGTCGGAAACGACGTTCCAAACGCTCCGGGCGGACGTGGCGGCCATTGCGCCGAGCATCACCGTCGACACGGTCGCCAGCTACGTCGGTCTGCTCGAGCGTCTCTTCGTCGTCGAGCAGCAGCCGGCCTGGGCACCGGGGCTGCGCACGCGAGCGCGACTGAGGACGTCGCCGCGTTGGCATCTCGCTGACCCGGCACTGGCCGCCGCCGCGTTGCGGGCAGATCAGCACGCGCTCTTCGAGGATCTGCTCACGACGGGAGTCTTGTTCGAGAGCGCAGCGGTGCATGATTTGTCGGTGTTGGTTGAGCCACTGGGCGGCCGGGTCTACCACTATCGGGACTCGAACGGGCACGAGATCGATGCCGTCGTCGAGTTGCCCGATGGGCGTTGGGGTGCCATCGAGATCAAGCTGGGGGAGAGACAGGTGCCCCAAGGTGCAGCGACGTTGGTGAAAGCCGTCGCGCAGATTGATAGCGAGCCGGCCTTTCGCCTCGTACTCACTGCACTGGGCGGTACGTACTGCCTCGACGACGGCACCGTTACGTGCTCCTTGGCTGCCCTCTGCCCTTGATCGCGTCGCGCCGCGGTGTCCCCGGCTCGGGCAGACGTAACCTGTGCGGCTCTGTCCCGGAATAGGTGTCACCTGCCTAGCTGCGACGAGGCGTCGTCGGGAGGCAGGTGACACATGATCCGCTCTGTTGCCGCACAGGTTGCACCTGCCCGGCGCGGCGGGCACCACCCCCACTCACACCACCCGACGACGCCGGATGCCGCGCGCGGGTTCCGGGTAGGCTCGCGGGGTGCAATATCTGCTTCCCGACGACGCCGTGCCGGGCGCGTTTCGTGTGATGTTCGGGCCGACGCAGCAGTCGTGGGTCGACCCGTCGCGCCCCGACTTCCTCGTCTTCGAGTACGTCCAGCAGATCGCCCTCCTCCTCGACCACACCGCCCTGCGTGCACCCGACACCGACCGCCTCCGCATCGTCCACATCGGCGGCGGCGGCCTCACCATCCCGCGTTGGGTCGCGTGGCGCCGCCCGCACACGGCGCAGGTGGTGTGCGAACCCAACGTCGAGCTCACCGAGGAAGTCCGCCGCAAAACACCGCTGCCCAAACGCTCCGGCATCAAAGTGCGCGATGTCGACGGGCGCACCGGGCTTAAGGCCATGCCCGACGACTGGGCCGACGTGGTGATCGTCGACGCATTCAACGGCGCCCAGGTACCGCCGGAACTGGTCACGTCGGAGGCATTCGATGAGATCCGACGGGTCACCCGCGGCGAGTCGGTGGTCATCCTGAACTGCACCGACCGCGCCCCCTTCACCTGGTCGAAGCGCGTCGCGGCGGGCATCCAACAGCGGTGGCGCCACTTCCTCGTCGGCGCTGAACCTGCTGTTCACAAGGGGCGACGGTACGGCAACCTGCTGTTCGTCGGAGCCCTCGAGCAGCCAGATTTTCGCGGCATCGCCCGCGCATCCGCCGGGCTGTCGGCGGGGTATCGTTGGTTGTCCGGCAAGGAAGCGGCCGCCTGGCCCGGCGGCGCGGACCCCTTCGTCGACGACGATTCTGAGGCCTCGCCCGAGCCCATCCACTCCAAACTCTGGTTCTAGTCTCTCCGCGGCCCAGCGGGAGTGCGCCACAATAGGCCCATGGCCGATGAGACGAAGCGCGGGGTTACCCCCGGCAGGATGCTGCTGGCGCTGGGCGTCCTGATTCTCGTCGCGGTGCTCGCAGTCGCGGGCTGGGCGCTGTGGCTGTTCGTCGGCACAAACATGGCCGCACAAGGCCCGACGGCGGATGCACTCAAGCAGGCCGAGTCCGCCGTCGCAAAGCGCTCTGACAAGGCCAAATCCGAGGCCGAGCTGCCCCTACCCACCGCCGGCGAGCCCACCTGGGTACTCGAGATCCCCAGACTCCACCTCCGCACCGCCATCATCGCCGGCACCACCCCCGACGACCTACGCCGCGGCGTGGGCTGGTACCCGACGACGAACCTCCCCGGCGAGATCGGCAACATGGCCATCGCCGGGCACCACACCACCGACGGCAAACCCTTCGCGCGGCTACAGCACCTGGTGAGCGGCGACGAGGTCATCGTCGAGACGAGCCTCGCGCGCTATATCTATGAGGTGCGCGTGGCGCCGAACGACCTCACCGTGCAGCGCGATGCCTCGTGGGTGCTCGAGGCCGTGCCCGGCCAAGACGAGCCGCCACAGCAACCCTGGCTCACCCTCACCACCGACCAAGACCTCATCCCCACCGACGATCGCTCCGTGGCGTTTGCTGTGCTCACCCGCGAAGAGCGACGGTGAACCAGCTGTGCGGGTGCACCGAGACGCGGGCTCGGCTGGGGAAACTGCAAAACTCGCCATCAGACGCAACCCTCCCCGCTCACGCAAGCGTGACGCTCTCAACTGTTGGCGAGTTTTGCAGTTTTGTGCTGGATGATTTCAACTCGCCGCCTGCGGCGGCGGCTCAAACATCGGTTGCAAGCCTCCGCTGCTCAACCACGGGGGGAGAGATCGAACCATGCCCCCGACACTAGGGAGTCACGTTGCTCAGCTGCTTCAAGACAGATAAACTGTGCAACAACATGACCGGTTCCGCTGCCCGCCTCGGTGGGAGTCCAGGGCCGGTCTTCGTTTAGTCCCCGCAAGGAGCGCGCGTGCGGCAAGCCAAGCAATTCAAGACCTACGCCGAACAGATCGAGTTGCCCCGCCCCCGGTGGTTGAGTAGCGGCCGTAGGTCAGGTATCGAAACCCCGCCGACAGACGGAAGGCAACCCCACCCGACGACCGCGGTAACGCACCCACCCGCTGGTACTCTGGAAATGTACAGCCACTGAAGGAGAGATTTCGTGGACCTCTTGATTAAAATTCTTCTCGGCATCCTTGCCCTCGTCGTCATCTTGGCCATCGTTGTTGTCATCTGGTGGATCTCGACGCACAACAGCCTTGTGCGCGGCCGCAACACCATTCAGGAATCGTGGCGGCAGATCGACGTCGAGCTGTCCCGTCGCTACGACCTTATCCCCAACCTGGTGGAGACGGTGAAGGGGTACGCGACGCACGAGCGCTCCACGCTGGAGTCGGTAATTCAGCACCGTAACCAGGCGTACGCGGCCGCAAACGCGGCGGGCCATGGGCCGTCGGAGGAGCGCGCTCAGGCGGAGTCGAAGCTGAGCCAAGAGGTGCGCAACCTGATGGTGTCGGTTGAGGCGTACCCTGAGATCAAGTCCAACCAGAACTTCATGCAGCTCCAGCGCCAGCTGGCTGACACCGAAGACCGCATCGCGAACAGCCGTCGCTTCTACAACGCGAACGTGCGCGACTACAACACCCGCATCGAGTCGGTGCCCAGCAGCATCGTCGCGAATGCCGGCAAGTTCGAGAAGGCCACGTACTTCGAGATTCAGGATCCGACGGTACGCGAGGCCCCGCGCGTGAGCTTCGACAACTAACACCCGCCCATCCCCAGATCTCCCGTCCGCCCCGTGCCGCACGGTACGGGGCGGAATCATGCTCCGAAGATCATCCTCCGACGAAAGGCGCCCATGAGTAGCACCGACGAACTCCCTCGCCCGACGGTGGGTGGCATCATCTACAACGCCGTGCGCGGCGGTCTGATTGGGCTGGCCGAGCTCATCCCGGGCGTCTCCGGCGGCACGATCGCCCTTATCACCGGCGTCTACGAACGTGTGCTCGATTCCGGCAACCACCTCATCAGCGCGGTGAAGACGCTCGTCGTGGGACCTGATCGTCGCCAGGGCTTCATCGCGGAGTGTAAGCGCGTGGACTGGTGGCTACTCATCCCCATGCTCATCGGCATGGCGGCGATGGTGCTCTCTCTCGCGGGGGTGATGGCGGCCTTCGTCACTAATACCCCGACGTTGTCCCGCGGCCTATTCATGGGCATGGTCGCGGCGTCGGTGGTAGTTCCCCTGCTCATGATCGACCGCCGCAGTGTGCGGCGGGAGCATCTGTGGGTGTACGCGCTGGTGTTCGTCGTGGTCGCCGTCGCGGCGTTCCTCCTCACGTCCTCCGGCGCGGGGGCGGTGATACAGCAGCCGCCGCTGTGGATGGTGTTCTGCGCCGCCGCGGTGGCGATCTGCGCGCTGGCGCTGCCGGGCGTCTCAGGCTCGTTCTTCCTGCTGGTGGTGGGGCTCTACGCGCCGACCCTGAACGCCATCCACACCCGCGACCTCGGCTACATCGCCGTCTTCGGGCTCGGGGCGCTCACCGGCCTCGCGCTGTTCATCCGCGCGCTGCATTGGCTGCTGGAGCATCACCACACCGTGACGATGGTGGCGATGTCGGGGTTGCTGCTCGGTTCGCTGCGCGCGCTGTGGCCCTGGCAGGGTTCCGACGGTGGCTTGCTCTCGCCGGGCAACGATGCTGTGGTCGTTGGGGGGCTGGCCCTGGTGGGTGTCGGCATCGTCGTGGCACTCGTCGCCGCAGACCGGGTGTTGTCGCGTCAGGCTCCCGCCAATGAGGAGGGCGAAGTATAGCCCAACCTCGCTGTAACCCCTTCATTGATTCTATAATCGCGCACATGGATGGTACGCTCGCCCCGGGTGTTATGTGCGCTATGTCATTTCGCCATGTGGCTGAAGGGAACGAGGTTTAAGAATGCGCGCTGAGGAAAACAAGGCAAGACTGCGGCGAGGTAGTGCGTTCACAGTGGCCGCCGCGTGCGTGCTCGCGTGGTCGATAGGCAACGCTGGTGTGCTGGCCGCACCTGCGGCGGATGGCGACCCGGCGCCTGGAAGTTCGTCGGGCGGCGGCTTCACCGGCGGCATCCGCGACAAGTCCGGCGCGGTGGAGCAGGACGCCCAGAAGGCCTCCGACCTCCCGGCCGGCTCGTGTGTTGTTCAAGCAGTCAACTCTCAGAAGGGCAGCCAGGCTGGTTTCAGCTGGTATACCTCTGAGCCGGCTGGGAACAGCCCCGACAAGAAAGCCTGGGGCTTGAGCGTCTCCTTCGACAACTCGAAGGACCGCACGTTCGCTGATTGGAGTTTCACCAATTCAGGCCAGATGAGTACGTACCTCGATCCGGCTCAAATCCCCGCTATGAATGCCGGTCAGACCCTTGTTGACAAGGTAGTCACGCATAAGACCGATGAAAAACTCGATATTACCGCTTCTGGGCGACAACGAAACCTGAACCTCAACGCGGACCTGACTGATGCGAAAGTCAAGCAGTTCGCTGAGGCCACTGCCACTAACCCGGTACGTTACGCGTGGCAGGGCAAATATAAGCAAGATAATCCTCAAGGGCCAAGGGCCACCCAGGGAACCAGCTCAGCCTTTACGGCCATCGTGAACCCGTGGCCGAGCGAGAACATCGAATGTAACCCGATCACGGTGTCGTGGGAGAACTTCGAGAAGCACGTCATCGTTGTAGGTGCAGAAACTAAGGTCGGTAAGATCAATGTTCCTGCTGTTGCGAACGGCGGCACGGACGATTCCATGTCCCGTATGGTCGTCGAGGCCTACGACGGCAACGGCACATTCATCGGCACCACCGACCCAGCGGCGTCTGGCGGCACCAAGAACCTGCGCATCGACGAAACGACCGGCGAGATCTTCTTCACGTGGCCCGAGTACCGCGGTACCGACCTGGCAACTGATAAGAACGTGAACTTCTCCGTTCTGGCGAAGCCGCGTAGCGTAGACGAGCTCAAGGCTGCAGCTAAGAGCAACAATGAATTTATCGAGCATGATGGAGCCTTCGACAGCTCCAACTCGCTGACCCGCTACAACAAGGCGAACGTCATCGACTCGAAAGCGTTCTCCCTGGACGACACCGAGTATCACTCCCCGAAGTACGACAAGACGGACGCCACGATCATCTCCGGCGTCGATAGTGCTACCGGTCCGATTGCTACCGAGCCGCAGAAGGTCACCTTCACCCAGGTCCCTGACCTGATCAAGGAGCTGGCGAAGAAGAAGGCAGACGGCGGTTACGAAGCCAAGGTCACCCTGGACGAGAAGTACGTCTACGAGGGCTGGACCGTCGAGATGGACGAGAACTACAACGTCACCGTCACCGCTCCAGAGAACCCGCGTCCAGGCACCTTCGCGCGCCCTGTGATCACGGTGGAGTACTCCAACGGTTCCACTGACAAGCTTGAACTCCTCGTAGTTGTTGACCCGAACAACACCCAGGTCACCGACCTCGTGCGCCCAAGCCTGACCAAGGGCCACATCGGTGACGACCTCACCGCCCAGGTGGGAACCAAGTCCATCATGAAGGGCTACAAGCCGGTTCACCCGGCCAAGTTCGAGATCGACGACTCCACTGTTCCAGCGGGCTGGACCGTCACGGTCGATGACACCGGCAAGGTCACCGCGAAGGCGGACGACACCGTCGCGCCGGGCACGATCATCACCCCGAAGATCAAGGCAACCTACCCGGACCAGACCACGGACGAGATCGAGACCCAGTTCCAGGCGATCGTGGACATCAAGATCCCGACCTACGACACGGTCACCAATAAGCCGACTGCGAAGGTCTCGCTCAAGCCGAGGCTCCCGGAACGTGGCCTGAGCGGTAACACGACCGACGAGGCTCCGAAGCGCTACACCTTCCCAGACGGTAAGACTGAGATGACGGTCACCGATGACAGCGGTACGTGGACCGTCAAGATTGACGAGAACACTGGTGAAATCACCACCACCATTCCGCGGACTGCGCCCGAGGGCTACATCCTGAACGTTCCGGTTCTTGCGTACTACAACAACGCTGACAAGCCTCAGGAAGTTAAGGGCACCGTCGTCGTTCTCAAGAGCGATCACGCCCCTACCTACTCCGTGGAGTCGGCTGGTCCGAACCAGGCCGTGAACCACCAGGTACAGGACGCACCTAAGGGCTCCAAGTTCTCCTTCGGCAAGGACGAGAATGATCAGCCGATCCTTGAGCAGGAAGTTGACGGCTGGAAGTACACCATCGACCCGAACACCGGTGTCGTGTCCTCCACACCCCCGGCGAATGCCAAGCCGGGCGACAAGAAGACCATCAACGTCACTGTGACCACTCCGGACGGTTCGACCCCGCTCGTGCCAGTCACCACCGTGGTGAAGCTGAGCAACAACTGGGAAGCTGAGCCGTCCTATCCGGCGCAGACCGTGTACCCGGGCGAAACCGCAACGCTGCCAATTGCACTGGACAAGCCGGACACCGTGAATGTCGCGAAGGAAAACCCCTACAAGCTGGGTGATGTTCCTGCCGGCTGGAATGTCAGCATTGACGACAACGGCCAGGTCACCGCGACCGCACCTGCGGATGCGAAGCCAGGTGACCAGGTCAAGATTCCGGTGACTGTGACCTACGAGGACGGCTCTACGGATACCACTTACGCTGTGGTCAACGTCCTCGGAGTCCCTGAGCGCGAGGTTCCGTTCCAGGTCGAGTACAAATACGACGATTCTATCCCTGCCGGCGAGTACAAGGTTGAGACCAAGGGCAAGCCTGGCAAGGAGAAGATGAAGAAGGACGGCACCTGGGAGCGCTCCGAAGAGCCTCAGAGTGAGGTCGTCGTTATCGGCACCAAGCCTGCCGAGAGCGCGAAGGACGTGACCTGGAAGGTTCCGATTCCGTACCCGACCGAGGTTCGCGAGAACCCGGAGCTGAAGCCTGGTGAGACCAGGGTTGTTCAGGAAGGTGAGAACGGCGAGAAGACCTACACCGCAAAGTTCACCGCCAAGGGCTCCGAGGCTCAGGTAGCTGAGGAAGAAACCACCAAGGAACCGAAGCCTCGCATCATCGAGTACGGTCCGCGCTCGGCCCCGAGCGAGCTGGTCACCAAGACGGAGAAGCCTGTTCCATTCGAGACCAAGGTTGTATTCGACGACACCTTGGCCGCGGGTGAGCAGAAGATTGATCAGCAAGGTGTACTTGGTACTGAGGTTGTGACTTCGACTCAAAAGATCGTGGACGGTAAGCCTTCTGGTGATCCGACCGTGACGACTGAGCGCACGAAGGAACCAACCGAGCAGATCATCCGCGTCGGCACCAAGACCACTGGTGAGAACACCGAGACCGTGAAGTCTGAGGTTCCGTTCGGTGTGAAGATCGAATTCGATCCGAACATGCCTGCCGGTAAGTCTGAGGTTGTGACCGAGGGTGTTCCTGGTGAGAAGACGGTGACGATCACGCGCGAGATCGTCAACTCCAAGCCTGGCGACCCTCAGATCACCGAGGAGATCACCAAGCAGCCGGTTGACCAGGTCATCAAGGTCGGCACGAAGCCGTCTGAGGCTTCTTCGAAGGTCACCTGGACTGCGCAGGTTCCGTTCGAGGTTATTACTCGCCCGAACCCTGAGCTGAAGCCGGGCGAGATCAAGGTTGTCCAGAAGGGCGTGCCTGGTGAGAAGACCTACACCGCTGACTTCACTGCTAAGGGTGACCAGGCAACGGTCACCCCTGAAGAGAAGCAGACCAAGGCCCCGGTCAACGAGATCATTGAGTACGGTCCGGCGGCTGAGGACACGTCTGTGGTGACCAAGGTGGAGAAGCCAGTTCCGTTCGATACTGAGATCATCTTCGATGACACGCTGGAACAGGGCAAGCAGGTCGTCGATCAGCAGGGCGAACTTGGTACCGAGGTCGTCACCTCCACCCAGAAGATCAAGGACGGCAAACCGGACGGTGAGCCGGAAGTGACGACTGAGCGCACCAAGGAGCCGAAGAACGCGAAGATCCGCGTCGGCACCAAGACCACGGGCGAAACCACGAAGACGGTTGAGGCTGAGGTTCCGTTCGGCGTCAGGATCGAGTTCGATCCGAACATGCCAGCTGGCACCTCCGAGACTGTGACCGAGGGTAAGCCAGGTAAGAAGACCATCACGGTGACCCAGAAGGTGACGAACTCTCAGCCGGATGGCGAGGCCACCGTCGACGAGAAGGTCACCGAGCAGCCGGTGGACCAGGTCATCAAGGTTGGCACGAAGCCGTCTGAGGCTTCTTCGACGGTTACTTGGACTGCTCAGGTTCCGTTTGAGGTTGAGATTCGCCCGAATCCGGAGTTGAAGCCGGGTGAGATTAAGGTCGTCCAGAAGGGCGTGCCTGGTGAGAAGACCTACACGGCTGACTTCACTGCCAAGGGCAGCGACGCAACCGTCACGCCTGAGGAGAAGCAGACCAAGGCCCCGGTCAACGAGGTCATTGAGTACGGTCCGACCGTCGACGATCAGACGCTGACTGCCAAGACCACCCGAGAGATCAACTTCGAGACGGAGATCATCTTCGATAACACCCTGAAGGCCGGCGAGCAGAAGGTCGACCAGCAGGGCGAGAAGGGTGCAGAGGAGATCACCGTCACGCAGGAGATCAAGGACGGCAAGCCCGTGGGCGATCCGACGATCACCACGTCGGAGACGAAGGCCCCCAAGAAGGCCATCATCCGCGTCGGCACCAAGACTGAGGGTGAAGTGAAGAAGGTGTTCGAGACCGAGGTGCCGTTCAAGGTCAAGGTGATCTACGACCCGACGATCCCCGCTGGCGAGACCAAGGTGGATACCGAGGGCAAGCCCGGCAAGAAGGAAGTCACCATCACGCAGAAGGTGACGAACTCGAACCCCGACGGCGAATCCACCGTGACTGAAAAGGTCATTGAGGAGCCCGTCGACCACGTGATCCGCGTCGGCACGAAGACGGCAGCCGTCGAGAAGAACGTCGAATGGAAGGAATCCATCCCGTACCCGACGACGGTGCGCACCAACCCTGCACTCGCCCCCGGCGAGGTGAAGGTCGTGCAGGAGGGCAAGAACGGCGAGGTCAAGTACACGGCGAAGTTCACTGCCGTGAATGGTGAGACCGCCATCGAGCAGTCGCAGGACCGTACAGAACCTGTGGAGCGCATCATCGAAGTTGGCCCGAATCTTCCGCCTCAGGAGTGGACGCACAAGACCACCGCTCGCCTGCCGTTCGAGACCGTCGTGGTGATCGACAACAGCCTGGAGGCCGGCAAGAAGGTCATTGACCAGAAGGGCGTCGAAGGCGAAGAGAGCATCACCATCACGCAGAAGGTCGTGAACGGTCAGCCCGTGGGCGATGCTGACGAGACCCGCGAGCAGACGAAGGCTCCGGTGAAGCAGATCATCCGCGTGGGCGGTAAGAGCACGTGCGATTGCACGCCGAAGCCCGACCCGAGGCCGGAGCCGAGCCCGATGCCGACACCTTCGCCGACGCAGCCCCCGTCGCGTACGCCCAATCCCGACGGTCAGGGCAGCCCGAGTGTGCACCCGACGCCCAAGCCTGGGCTTCCGGGCACCGGCGTGGCAGGCATGGCGGACACGCTGGTGACTACCTGCCTGACGGCAGTGATGTGCCTGGGCGTCGCACTGGCGGCGGTGTTCCGTCGCAGGAGCAGGTCGTAAGCCTGGCCTGGATGAGGGCTGGGTAGAGTCCGGCCGCCGATAAGGAATGAGGGATTCCACCGAAAATGGTGGAATCCCTCATTCCTTATGTGTGCTGCGCCTCGATACGGCCCTTCGGGCCTACTCGACGGTCGGGGGCGCCGCCCGGTGGTTGAGTAGCGGGCGTAGCCCGCGTATCGAAACCCGGGGGATGATTTCGATACGCACCCTGCGGGTGCTACTCAATCATCGAGGGGCTCGGGGCGTGGCTACTCAATCATCGAGTCGAGTGGGGGAGGGCAGGGGTGCCGCGCCGCCCGCTACTCAATCATCGAGATGACCGGGGCGGCTACTCAATCATCCAGCCGAGCGCTTGGACTCCTGGTAGCCGAGCTGGCGCACTTCGTCGAACGGGGTCGGCGGTTCGACGCGGTGCTGAATCGCGTACGTCACGAACTCCTTGGCGGTCTGCACGGCGTCGGGCACCGTCGCGCCCTTCGCCAGCTCCGCCGTGATCGCCGCGGCCAGGGTGCAGCCGGCGCCGGTGACGTAGCGCTCACCAATCTTCGGCGCGCGGTACTCGGTGAAAGACTCCCCGTCGTACAGCACATCGACGGCGTCGTCGCCCGCCAGCAGTGCGCCACCCTTCGCGACGACGTACGGCACGCCGCTCTCCTGGATGACCTTCGCAGCCTCCTTGAGCGACTCCACATCCGTCACCTTGATGCCCGACAGAATCTCCGCCTCGATGGCATTCGGGGTGAGCACGGTGGCGTGGGGGAGGATGCGCTCGCGCAGCAGGTCGTCGGTGGCCTTCGCGGCGGTGACGGTGTCCTCCTTGCAGATCAGCACCGGGTCGACCACGACGTTGCGCCACTCGCGCTTGCCGAGCTCGTCCGCCACCGCGTCGATGGTGTCCGGCGCGCCGAGCATGCCGATCTTCACCGTGTCGACGGGGTGCACGGCGGTGACGGCCTCGATTTGGTCGCGGATCACCTGCGGATCCACCGGCACGAAGCGGTGCCCCCAGCTGTTCTTCGGGTCGAACGACACGATGCACGTGAGCGCCGCGACGGCGAACGTGCCCAGCTCGTGGAAGGTCTTGATGTCGGTTTGAGCTCCCGCGCCACCCGTGGCCTCGGAGCCTGCAATCGTAAATGCGTAATTCACCATGCGGGAAATCCTAGTGCTGCCCGGCGCATCCGCGCCTCTTCGTCCAGCCGGTGTCGTCACCGTATGCTGTGCCCGTGACTACCCCCGACGATGACCCCACGGCGCCGAACGTCGGCGTCGGCCCGCACCCTGAGCCCTGGCCCGACGACCCGCGCCTCGACGCCACCCTCCTCGCCGAGGGCGACCGTCGCAACGTGCTCGACGAGTTCCGGTACTGGAGCGTGGAAGCCATCGTTGCAGAGCTCGACAAGCATCGTGCGCCGCTACATGTCGCCATCCAAAACTGGGAACACGACTTCAACATCGGCTCCATGGTGCGCACCGCCAACGCCTTCAACGTCGCGGGCGTGCACATCGTCGGGAAGCGACGGTGGAACCGCCGCGGCGCGATGGTCACCGACCGCTACCTCCACGTCCACCACCACCCAGACGAAGCCTCCCTCTTCGCGTTCCTCCGCGACGCCGGCATCACGCCCGTGGGCGTCGACAACCTGGCCGGCTCCGTGCCGCTGGAAACCACTGTGCTGCCCACGCGCACCTGCCTCATCTTTGGCTCCGAAGGCCCAGGCCTCACCGACGATATGGTCGCCGGCTGCGAGAAACTCGTCGCCATCACGCAGTACGGCTCGACGCGCAGCATGAACGCCGGCGCCGCGGCCGCCATCGCGATGTACCACTGGCGCCTCCACCACGAATAAGCGGGGAGCGAGGCGCACCGTCGGAGAAGCGGACCGGCGGTCGGCCCACCCGTCGGCGCTCGTCGCACTAAAGTGAACCCCATGCAGGAACGGTTTTCGGTGCACCTCACGCCGATCCCCACGTCGTCGCGGGTCGCTCGCCAACGCCGCACGTTGCGGTGGCGCTGGCTGACGTTCGCCATCTCGACGGTGATCCTCGCGGTGATCCTGATCTGGTTCCGCCCCGACTGGCCGACGCTGTGGATTGTCCTCGGCGCCGTGTTGTGGGTGGGAAGTTCCGTGTTTTGGCTAGTCGTGAGCCTCGTCAGCCTCAGCAATGCGAAGAAAGACCTCGCACGCATCCCCGACGGCGTCACCTTCCACATCGACCCGGAGGGGCTGTCCTTCGTCTGGCCAAAGCAGGTGGCGGTTCCGTGGCGCAACATCGAGCGCATCCCCGTCGTCGGAGGCTCGGGAGGTGCGGGGCCGCGGATCGCCGTCGACGCCAATGGCCAGCGCGTGGTGGAGGTGCCGCTCAGCTTCCTCGACGCGAGCCCCGCTGTGCTGGATTCGATGATTACGGCGTGCTCACTCGGTAAGCACCACCTCGACGCAGCCAAACTTGAACGCACTGCGTGAGCCCTCCCTGTCGCTGCCTTTCGCCGGGCGATAGGCTGGGGGACGACACAGTCGGCTAGTTCTAGGAAAAGAGGCCCCCATGCCCATTGCAAGCCCTGAAGTTTACGGCGAGATGATCGACCGCGCGAAGGCCGGTTCCTTCGCCTACCCCGCCATCAACATCACCTCTTCGCAGACGGTCAACGCAGCCATCCGTGGCTTCGCTGAGGCTGGCTCCGACGGCATCATCCAGGTCTCCACCGGCGGCGCCGAATACGCTTCGGGCTCGACGATCAAGGACATGGTGACCGGCGCCGTCGCACTGGCGAAGTACGCAGAGGAAGTTGCCAAGAACTACCCCGTGAACATCGCGCTGCACACCGACCACTGCCAGAAGGAAAAGCTGGACAAGTACGTCAACCCGCTGATCGCCATCTCCCAGGAGCGCGTCGACCGCGGCGAGAACCCCCTGTTCAACTCCCACATGTGGGACGGCTCCGCCATCGAGGTCGAAGAGAACCTGCAGATCGCTGACGAACTGCTCTCTCGCACGTCGAAGGCCAAGCTCATCCTCGAAATCGAGGTTGGCGCAGTCGGCGGCGAGGAAGACGGCGTCACCGGCGAGATCAACGAGAAGCTGTACACCACCGTCGAGGACGGCATGCGCACCCTCGAAGTGCTGGGCACCGGCGAAAAGGGCCGCTACATTACTGCACTCACCTTCGGCAACGTGCACGGCGCCTACAAGCCCGGCTTCGTGAAGCTGCGCCCGGAGATCCTCAAGGAGATCCAGGACGCCTGTGGCGCGAAGTACGGCAAGGACAAGCCCTTCGACCTCGTCTTCCACGGCGGCTCCGGCTCCACCGCGCAGGAAATCTCGGACGCGGTCGACTACGGCGTCATCAAGATGAACATCGACACCGACACGCAGTACGCCTTCAGCCGCCCCGTCGTGGAACACATGTTCAAGAACTACGACGGCATGCTGAAGATCGACGGCGAGGTCGGCAACAAGAAGATGTACGACCCGCGCTCGTGGGGCAAGGCCGCAGAAGCCGGCATGGCCCAGCGTGTCGTCGAGGCCTGCGAAGCGCTCCGCTCCGCTGGCACCGCGATCAAGTGACGTAACTCTCCCTCCACCCGACGGGGCATCCTCTCTTGGAGAGGGTGCCCCGTTCTTTTGCGTTGCCTCGACGCGGGGCGGGCCGCCGTCGCTGCACGGTGTAGACGACACCCATGATGCTGTGCAATTTGGTGCGGAAAACCGCAACTAATTTCACAGTATCGGCAAATGGTGGGTGCTTCGTTCACAATCGAGACGAGGGTCTACAGTGGCTGCTACATGGCGTCGTAGGAGGCAACTGATGGAGAACCGTCGTAAGGACATGACGATCCTTCCCGATCTGGCATCGTCGCGAGGGCGAGTTGGGCCGGTGCGAGACCGCCGACCGATCTACCAGGACTTGCTGCCACCGTGCAACGCCGCATGCCCAGCGGGGGAGAACATCCAGGAATACCTGCGGCTCGTGAAGGCCGGCAAAGCGAAGGAAGCCTGGCAGCAGCTCGTCCAGGACAACCCATTCCCCGCCATCCACGGCCGCGTGTGCTACCACCCCTGCGAGGTGTCGTGTAACCGCGGCGACCTCGACACCGCAGTCTCGATCCGCTCCGTCGAACGTCACCTCGGCGATCTCGCCATCGCCGAGGGCTGGGAATTCCCGACGCCGACCCGCAGCTCTGGGCGTCGCGTCATGGTGGTTGGCTCAGGACCGTCGGGGCTCTCCGCCGCGTATCACCTCACCCGGCTGGGCCACGAGGTCGAGATCTTCGACGCCGGCGACAAGCCGGGCGGCATGATGCGCTACGGCATCCCCGAGTACCGCCTGCCGCGCGACGTGCTCGACGCGGAGCTCGACCGTCTCATCAAGTTCGGTGTCACCATCCACCAGAACAGCCCGGTGAAAGACCTCCTCGCAACGCAAAAGGAGGGCAACTTCGACGCTGTCTTCGTCGCCGTCGGCGCCCACATCTCCAAGCGCGTCGACATCCCGAGCATGGACGCATCCAAGATGGTCGACGCTGTCAGCTTCCTGCGCGACGTGGCCTCGGGCGAACGCCCGGTGATTGGCCGTCGCGTGGCCATCTACGGCGGCGGCAACACAGCCATGGACGCCGCCCGCGTCGCCCGTCGTCTCGGCGCGGAGGAGTCCGTCGTCGTGTACCGGCGCACCCAGGAGCAGATGCCGGCGCACGAGGAGGAGCGCTTGGACGCCGAGCGCGAGGGCGTCAAGATGAACTGGCTGCGCACCATCAAGGAGATGGGCTCCGAGGCCGTCACCGTCGAGATTATGGAACTCGACGAGAACGGCAAGGCCGTCGGCACCGGCAAGTACGAGACGTTGGAAGCCGACACCGTGATCCTCGCTCTCGGCCAGCGTGCCGACACCGCGTTCCTGCATGACATCCCCGGCATGGCCTTCCACGACGACGTCGTCGACGTCGACCCCGACACGCTCATGACCGCCGTGCCCGGCATCTTCGCCGGCGGCGACATGGTGCCCTCCGACCGCACCGTCACCATCGGCACTGGCCACGGCAAGCGAGCCGCCAAACGCATCGATGCCTGGCTGAACATGGAGGTGCACGATCCGGCGACCAAGCATCCGGAAGTGCGCCTCGACTCCATGAACCTGTGGTACTTCGGCGGGCACGAGCGTCGGGCCCAGCAAGAAGCCGACGCCACCGAGCGCATCGCTGACTTCCAGGAAGTGGTGCAGTCGCTGACCGCCGAAGAGGCCCGCTTCGAAGCCCAGCGCTGCTTGAGCTGCGGCAACTGCTTCGAATGCGACGGCTGCTACGGCGCCTGCCCCGAAGATGCGGTGATCAAACTCGGGCCAGGCAACCGATACCGCTTTGACTACGAGCGATGCACCGGATGCGCCACCTGTTATGAGCAGTGCCCCGTGCACGCGATCGAGATGATCCCGGAAGGTAGCAACTGATGACCAAGGCAATCATCGACGGTAACGAGGCGGCGGCCGACGTCGCCTACCGACTGAGCGAACTGTGCTCCATCTACCCCATCACGCCGTCGTCGACGATGGCGGAGCTCGCCGACGAGTGGTCGGCACGCAACCGCAAGAACGTCTACGGCACCGTCCCGACGGTGATCGAGATGCAGTCGGAAGGCGGCGCCGCGGGCACGATGCACGGCGCCCTCCAAGGCGGTGCGCTCTCGACGACGTTCACGGCCTCGCAAGGCCTGTTGCTGATGATCCCGAACATGTACCGCATCGCGGGAGAGCTCACGTCGACGGTGTTCCACGTCGCCGCGCGCTCCCTGGCCACGCAGGGCCTCAGCATCTTCGGCGACCACCAGGACGTCATGGCCGTGCGCCAGACCGGCGTCGCCATGCTCAGCTCCGCGAGTGTTCAGGAAGCGCACGATATGGCCGCCATCGCGCACCGCGCCACGCTCGAGGCGCGCGTGCCGTTCGTGCACTTCTTCGACGGGTTCCGCACCTCGCACGAGCTCAACACGCTCACCAAGATCTCCGACGACGAACTGCGCGCTTTCGTGCCCAACGAGCTGGTGCTCGAACACCGCAGGCGCGCCCTCAGCCCGGCGCACCCGTTCATCCGCGGCACTGCGCAGAACCCCGACACCTACTTCCAGTCGCGCGAGACCGCCAACCCGTTCTACAACGCGGTGCCCGGCATCGTGCAATCCGCGATGGACGAGCTGGCCGGCATCACCGGACGCCAGTACCGCCTCGTCGAATACCACGGCGCCGACGACGCCGACCGCGTGATCGTCGTGATGGGCTCCGGCTACGAAACCCTCCTGCCGGTGGTCGACCACCTCAACGCCAACGGCGAGAAGGTGGGCGTGGTGTTCATCCGCCTGTACCGCCCGCTGCCCGTCGAACAGCTGCTCGACGCCATCCCCGCCACCGTGCGCAAGGTCGCCGTGCTCGACCGCACCAAGGAGCCCGGCGCCGCCGGCGAACCGCTGTTCCTCGACGTGTCGTCGGCGCTGGCGGAATCCGTCGCGAACGGTCAGCGCGAGGTGCTGCCTCGCATGATCGGCGGCCGCTACGGCCTGTCGAGCAAGGAGTTCACGCCCGCCATGGCGAAGGCGTGCTTCGACGAGCTGGCCAAGGACGATCCGAAGCCGCGGTTCACCGTCGGTATCAACGACGACGTCACCCACCTCTCACTGGACTACGACACGTCGTTCAACCTGGCCGACCCCGACACGCTCGCCGCCGTCTTCTACGGCATGGGCTCCGATGGCACCGTCGGCGCCAACAAGAACACCATCAAGATTCTTGGGCACCGCGACAACACCTTCGCGCAGGGCTACTTCGTCTACGACTCGAAGAAGTCCGGCTCGCGCACCGTCTCGCATCTGAGGTTCGGCCCCAACCCCATCCAGGCGCCGTACCTCGTCGGGCAGGCCGGCTTCATCGGCTGCCACCACTGGTCGATCCTGGAACGCGTCGACGTCCTGCAGTTCGCCAAGCCGGGCGCCACGTTCCTCATCAACTCGCCGCATGGCGATGCCACCTGGGACCACCTCCCGGAGCCGGTGCAGGAGCGCATCAAGGAGCTCGGCCTCAAGGTGTATGCCGTCGACGCGGGCACCGTCGCGCGTAGCGTCGGGCTCGGGTCGCGCACCAACACCATCCTGCAGACCTGCTTCTTCGCTATCTCCGGCGTGCTGCCGCGCGACGAGGCCATCAAGGCCATCAAGGACTCCATCACCAAGACGTACATGCGCAAGTCCGCCGAGATCGTGCGCAAGAACCACGTCGCGGTGGACGCGTCGCTGGAGCACATGTTCGAGGTGACGCCAGGCGGGGCGTCGGGGCACAGCATGCTGGCGCCAGTACCCGACGACGCGCCCGAGTTCGTGCGCACCGTCACCGCCGAAATGCTCGCCGACCGCGGGGAGCACCTGCCCGTCTCCGCCCTGCCCATCGACGGCTCGTACCCGTCTGGCACCACGAAGTACGAGAAGCGCAACATCTCCGACATCATCGCCGTGTGGGACAACGAGGCCTGCATCCAGTGCGGCAACTGCGCGTTCGTCTGCCCGCACGGTGTGCTGCGCGCCAAGTCGTACCCCACCGAGGCTGCCGAGGGGGCACCCGACGGGTTCCTCACCGCGCCGCTCAACGCCGCCGGGTTGCCGGACACGAACTACACCCTCCAGGTGTACGCCGAGGACTGCACCGGCTGCGGGTTGTGCGTCGAGGCGTGCCCGGTGAAACCGATCGACCAGCCACACCGTCGCGCCATCAACCTCGAGCCCAAGCTCGACCGCACCGCCGAGCGCGAGGCCGTGAAGTTCTTCGAGCAGATCCCCATGAACGCCCGCGAGCGCGTCGACTTCGGCACCGTGCGCGGCACCCAGTTCCTGGAGCCACTGTTCGAGTTCTCCGGCGCTTGCTCGGGCTGCGGCGAGACGCCGTACCTGAAGCTCATGACGCAGCTGTTCGGCGACCGCCTCATGGTGGCCAACGCCACCGGCTGCTCGTCCATCTACGGCGGCAACCTGCCCACCACACCATGGGCGAAGAACGCGCACGGACGCGGCCCGGCCTGGTCGAACTCGCTGTTCGAAGACAACGCCGAGTTCGGGCTCGGCATGCGGCTGGCTGCCGACGTGCACGCCAACCTGGCGCGCACGCGTCTGGAGGAGCTGCGATCGGAGATTGGCGACGACGAACTCGTCGACGCGATCCTCGCCAACGAACAGCTCGACAGCTCTGATCTCGTCGCGCAGCGCGAGCGGGTGGAGCGCCTGATGGACATCCTCGTCGACATGGATGGACCCGAAGCGCGCGACCTGCTGAGCGTCGCCGACCACCTGCTGCGACGCTCCGTGTGGATCGTCGGCGGCGACGGCTGGGCCTACGACATCGGCTCGGGCGGCCTCGACCACGTGCTCGCATCCGGGCGCAACATCAACGTGCTCGTGCTGGATACGGAGGTGTACTCGAACACCGGCGGCCAGGCGTCCAAGTCGACGCCGCTCGGTGCCGTCGCGAAGTTCGCCTCCGGTGGCAAGGTCACCTACAAGAAGGACCTCGCGCTGCAGGCCACCGCCTACGGCACGGTGTACGTCGCGAGGGTGGCGCTGGGTGCTGACCCACAGCAAACACTCAAGGCGTTCCGCGAGGCCGAGGCATACGACGGGCCGAGCCTCATCATCGCCTACAGCCACTGCATCGCCCACGGCTACGACCTGCGCAACGGCCTCGACCAGCAGTACAAGGCCGTGAACTCGGGCCACTGGCCGCTCATGCGCTACAACCCGGTGATCCGCGACCAGGGCGGCAACCCGTTCCTGCTCGATTCGCCGCGCCCGCGCCTGACTCTCGACGATTATCACTCGCGCGAGATCCGGTTTAAAGCGCTGAAGGTGGCCCGCCCCGACGAAGCGGAGCGCCTGCTGGAACTCGCCCAGGCGCACGTGGATCGTCGGTGGAGAGAATACGAACAGCGAGCTGCGGCGGAGTCGGAAGATTTCGCAGAAGATACGAGGGAGCACTCATGAATCTCGAAACCAACTACATGGGGCTGACGCTCCGCAACCCGGTGGTCGCCTCCGCTGGGCCGCTGAGCCAGACCGTCGACGGTATCCGCGAGCTTGGCGACGGGGGTGTTGGCGCCGTCGTCGTGTACTCCCTATTCGAGGAGCAGCTGCGCCGCGAGGCCGAGCGTGTGACCGCCGAAGCCGAGGAATTCGATGACATGTTTGGCGAAGCCACGTCGTTCTTCCCGTCGATGGTGGTGGAGGAGTTCGACCCTTCCCGCAAGTACCTGGAGCTGATCGAGGGCGCAGCGAAGGTGTCGGAGGTGCCGGTGATCGCGTCGCTGAACGGCTCGTCGGTGGGCGCCTGGACGCAGACCGCGAAGCGGCTGGAAGATGCGGGGGCGTCGGCGCTGGAGCTGAACATCTACTTGGTTCCGGGTGATCTCACCGCAACCGGGGCGCAAGTGGAGGAGCGGCACCTGGAGATCGTCGCTGCGGTCAAGGAGACGCTGAACATCCCCGTCGCGGTGAAAATGAGCCCGTACTTTTCATCGGTGGGCAATATGTGCGTGCGCCTCGACGAGGCGGGTGCCGATGGCCTGGTGCTGTTCAACCGCTTCCTGCAGCCGGATATCGATATCGAGCGGATGGAAGTGACGTCGGGGATTAGCTTGTCGCAGCCGGGTGAGGCGAAGCTGCCGAGGACGTGGATTGCCATTCTGCGCGACAAGGTGAAGGCATCGCTCGCCGCCACCACGGGTGTCGAGAAAGCTGAGGATGTGGTGAAGTACATCCTGGCCGGTGCGGACGTGGTGATGACGACGTCGGCACTCGTGCGTCATGGTGCGGGGTATGCGGCCACGCTTGTTGCCGGACTGGAATCCTGGCTCGGTGCGCACTCGCTCACCCTCGAGCAGGCGCGCGGCATGATGGCCGTGCCTGCTGACGTCGATGCCGCGCGGTACGAGCGCGCCGGATACGTGAGCGCGTTGGAGCAGGTGAAGTCCACCTACGGCTCGCTCGCGTAGCGCTCTGTGCCTGAATGACCGTTATCCTCCACGCCTGACAGATTTCTCCGAAATCGGCGGTTTGCAAGCTTCTCGTGGAGGATAACGGTCACTTTTTTGTGGCCCCCGCCGTGTCGCGATTCGCGTCGCGGGCCGGCGGCGTCTACACTGTCCCCCGGTCTACAAGCCGAGGAGGGCATATGGCAGGTTTTGGCTGGCGCTTACATGGGGACGGGCGGCATATCAGTACTGGAGAGGTGGTGCAGCCTGACGAGCGTCTCGCCTGGCCGCAAACCATCGGCATCGGCGCGCAGCACGTGGTTGCGATGTTCGGTGCAACGTTCCTTGTTCCACTCATCACAGGATTTAACCCGGCGACGACGCTGTTTTTCACCGGTATCGGAACGATCCTGTTCATTCTCATCACCGCAGGGCGACTGCCGAGCTACCTCGGGTCATCGTTCGCGCTGCTCGCGCCCATCGGGGCGGTGACGGGCTACGTCGCTGAACCTGGCGCGGTGCTCGACCCACACAAGGCCTCACTCGCGCAGGGTGGCATCATCGCGACTGGTGCGGCGCTGGCGATCATCGGAGTGATAGTCCATATAGCTGGCGCCCGGTGGATCGACAAACTGATGCCGCCAGTGGTGACAGGTTCGATCGTTGCACTGATTGGTTTCAACCTTGCACCAGCCGCATGGAACAACGTCAAAATCGCCCCGGTGACAGCAATAGTCACAATCGGGGCGATTTTGTTTACCACGGTCTTTTTCCGCGGGCTCGTCGGCCGACTCTCGATTCTGATCGGCGTGCTCGTCGGGTATGTGACTGCGGTGATCCGAGGCGAGGTGGACTTCTCCGCGATCTCGCAGGCCGGCTGGGTAGGACTGCCCGAGTTCCACGCACCAGCGTTCGACGTGACGCTGCTCGGCCTGTTCGTGCCGGTGGTGCTGGTGCTCGTCGCGGAAAACATTGGCCACGTGAAGTCGGTGTCCGCGATGACGGGGAAGGAGCTCGACGACGTCACCGGCCGGGCGCTGTTCGCTGACGGGCTCTCGACGATGATCGCCGGCTCTGGCGGTGGCTCCGGCACGACCACGTACGCGGAGAACATCGGTGTGATGGCGGCGACGAAGGTGTACTCGACGGCTGCCTACATCGTCGCGGCGCTGATGGCGATTGCGCTCTCGCTGCTGCCGAAGTTCGGGCAGCTCATCAATACAATCCCCGCGGGTGTGCTGGGCGGCGCGGCCACGGTGCTGTACGGCATGATCGGCATGCTCGGCGTGCGCATCTGGGTACAGAACCGCGTGAGCTTCTCCGACCCCGTCAACCTCAACACCGCCGCCGTCGCGATGATCATTGCGATCGCGAACTTCACCTGGACGGCGGGCGACATGACGTTCGAGGGGATCGCGCTGGGCTCGTTCGCGGCGATCGGCATCTACCACGCGATGCGCGGCATCGCGAAGTGGCGCGGCACCAGGTGGGAGCCCGCGAGCCCCGCGTCTGTCCCTGCCGGAAGCGAGTTAGAAGACCACTAGCAAGGCAGACGACGGACGGCGCTGTTGCGGACTCTCCGCGGACTGAACTGGCTGTCGTAGGTGGATGACAAAGGGCCTAATCGCGTTTGATTAGGCCCTTTGTCTGCGACCCCGATTGGATTCGAACCAACGACACCCGCTTTAGGAGAGCGGTGCTCTATCCAGCTGAGCTACGAGGTCAACGGCTAGACATTCTAGCGTGTTCGACGAGGACGGTTTCGACGCGGCCAGTCCAGGTGGTTGAGCCGTCCGCGAAGCGGGCGTGTCGAAACCGGACGGGGACCGGTGGTTGAGTAGCGCCCGGAGGGCGCGTATCGAAACCCAACACCAAAACTTCAAAATCCGTACGCAGATGAGATGAAGGGCCCGATTTCGGGGTGTTTGGTCAATCTGCGTACGGATTTTGAAGTTTTTCACTTGGTGCATCTCGATACGGGCCTTCGGCCCTACTCGATGGGCGAGGGGCGGCCTACTCGATGGCCGGGCGGGGCGGGGTGCCCGTCGACCACCCGTCGCCCCGGCTAGGATCGAGACGTAGCCGATGAAGGGAAGCAGTATGTCGACAGAAGGGCTTGAAGCAGCACGTCGGAAGATGGAGGACGCCGGGGTCACAGCGCCCGCCGTCGAGGTGTTCTCCAACTTCTACAAGCAACTCGAAAGCGGCGCCACCGGCATCATCCGCGAAGACTCCATCACGCCGCTTCTCGACCCTCCCATGCTTGACGACGTAGAAATCAGCGACGACGACGCCCGCGCCGCGCTCGACAAGCTCGTCGTCATCAAACTCAACGGTGGGCTCGGCACGTCGATGGGTCTCGACCGCGCCAAAACCCTCCTCGAAGTGCGCGACGGAGAGAACTTCCTCGACCTCATCGCCAAGCAGGTGCTCTCAGCCCGCGAACGCTACGACGTGCGCCTCCCGCTGCTGTTCATGACGAGCTTCCGCACCGACGCCGACACCGTCGAGTACCTCGCCAAATACCCCGAGCTCCCCACCAGCGGGCTCCCGCTCACGTTCCTCCAGAACCAAGAGCCGAAGCTGCGCGCCGACGACTTCACCCCCGTCGAATGGCCCGCCGGCCCATCGCTGGAATGGTGCCCGCCAGGCCACGGCGATCTCTACCCAGCCCTCCAAGGATCCGGCGTGCTCGACCAGCTCATCGACGCCGGCTTCCGCTACGCCTGCGTCTCCAACGGCGACAACCTCGGTGCGGCTCCCGACGCGCGCATCGCCGGTTGGTTCGCGAACTCCGGGGCGCCGTACGCCGCCGAACTGTGCCGCCGCACCATCAACGACAAGAAGGGCGGCCATCTCGCCATCCGAAAATCCGACGGGCAGCTCATCTTGCGTGACACCGCGCAGACCGCCCCGGAAGAAATGGACTACTTCACCGACGAGCACCGTCACCCGTTCTTCCACACCAACAACCTGTGGTTCGATCTCGTCCGCCTGCGCGACGCCCTCGTCGAGCGCAATTCGGTGCTCGGCCTCCCACTCATCCGCAATGAGAAGACCGTCGACCCCACCGACGCCAGCTCCACCCCCGTCATTCAAATCGAATCCGCCATGGGTGCCGCCATCGAAGTGTTCGACGGGGCCACCGCCATATGCGTCGACCGCAGCCGCTTCCTCCCCGTGAAAACCACCAACGAGCTCCTGCTGCTGCGCTCCGACGTGTACGAGCTCGACGACGCCGGGCACCTCGTCGCGCAAACCGACAGCTCGCCAGAAATCTCGCTCGACAAGCACTTCTATAAGAAGATCGACGCCTTCGAGCAGCGCATCCCGCACGCCCCGTCACTCAAGGGCGCTACCCGCTTCGAGGTGCAGGGCGACTGGACGTTCGGCCGGGGGGTCACCGTCGTGGGCGATGTTTCGTTGCCTGACGAGGGTGAGGCGCGGCGGATCGACGACGAAGCCACGCTCGGTGCCTGACACCGACCAGGTAGCCGTCGAGCTAGGGCGCGCCCTGACAGGCGAGGAGCTGCCCCTCACAACGGCAGACATTGAGGGCATCGCCAGCCAGCTCGACGGGCTGGGCTGGGATGCGAACCGCCTAGCCAGTTTGCGACGGCAGCGTCAGGATGCGGGCGAGCCGTGGCCTTTTCCTGTGCGCACCGACGCGGTGGCGCACATCGGATTCGCCGCCTTTCATTCCAAGCTCATGCACCTTCGGACACACCTGGGGCTCACCGGATTACATCCGACGGCGACCGCCCAGCGCCCCTGGAACGCCGACGAGCGGCGCCTGGCCGCTGACCGTCCGCCGCACTGGGGCTGATAAACACAAACGAGGCGCCACCCAAGCGGGTAGCGCCTCGTCGAAGTGATGGTGGCTCAGGCGCGCTGGGCCTTGAGGAGGTCGCGGATCTCGCCGAGCAGCGCCTCTTCGGCGGTGGGCTCAACTTCCTCTTCGACGACGTCCTTCTCGAAACGCTTGCGGGCGAAGTTGTACGGCTTCACGATGCCGAAGTACACGACGAAGGCGAGGATGAGGAAGGACACGAGGGCGGTCAGGAACACACCGATGCTGATGCCGCCGGGGGCGAAGCTCGAGAAGTTGGGAGTGCCACCCAGCTTACCGAGCACATCCATGATGACCGCGGTGAACGATTCGACGACGGTGGCGAAGGCGCCACCGATGATGAAGGCCACAGCAAGCTCAACGAGGTTGCCGCGCATGATGAATTCCTTGAATCCCTGCATTGTCACGCTTTCTGTATGCCGCCTGCTGGCGGGAATGATTCAGGGCGCGCGCAATCACCTGGAGGCGACGTTGGAGTGGGCACGCGCCCCACTAGCGCCACTAAGATAGGTGATGCCTCACAAGAAATCCAAATGTGCTTGTGCTAAGCGCCTCCGATCACTACCGCGAGTTGTCCGCTTTGCCCGAGCGTGGCCACTGACGGCGCCAGCTCAGCCGCCACCTCCATCAGCACCATGCTCGACCCCTTCGCTGCCCCGATCGTTGACGTGGGAGCGCTGGGCTGAGCGGCGACGCGTGCTCCGCCGAGCACCTCGGGCCGTTCACCGAGCGCCACCACGAGCTCCACTGTGGTGCCCGGCACGAGCAGGTTACGCAGGTCTTGGTCAGGTACGGACACCGGCACGAGTGCATGCCCTTCTTGCACGCCCCCGCCCTGGAGCAGCAGGCCCTTCGTGAGCACCTGGCCTGCTTCCAGCGCAACAGCGGTGTGCGTGCCGACTGCTTTGCCAGGGGAGCGCAGCGTGCCCTCAGTGAGCAGCGAAGCGGGGACGCGAATCGTCGTGAGATGCTCCGGTGAAAGCACCTCGCCGGCGGGTACGTCAGCAGCAAGGACAACGACGGGTTCCCCGTCGGGCGGCCGTGCGCTGGCGACGGAGATGATGCCCGCGACGACGACCGCCGCGCACAGCGCGGCCACCACGCGGCGATGCCAGTTGATGAATGAACCAAGTCGGCGAAGGAGTTGCATGCCTTTACTATTGGCAACTCGCCACCCGCCACGCCCGTTATCCACAGGATGAATTTGGTGGGGCCTGGTTTCGATACGCGGGCTTCGCCCGCTACTCAACCAGCGGGGGTCGGCGGCGGCTCAACCACCGGGAGGCGCGGGCTACTCAATCACCGGGGGCCCGGGACGCGTGGCCACCCGATCATCGAGTAGGCGACGCAGTCGCCGTATCGAGATGCCACGAGAAACTGCAAAACTCGCCAACAGCTGAAGGCCTCCTGCGGCAACCACGCGTGAGCGCTTCGACTAATGGCGAGTTTTGCAGTTCTCCGGCTGTACTGCTCGGGGTGTGGTTTCGATACGCCCGCTGCGCGGGCTACTCAACCATCGGGGAGGAGGTATGGTTTCGATACGCGGGCTTCGCCCGCTACTCAACCAGCGGGGGTCGGCGGCGGCTCAACCACCGGGAGGCGCGGGCTACTCACCCACCGGAGCAGCAGGCTTGGACTCAGCGGGCTTCGACTCAGACGCCTTCGACTCCGCCGGCTTTGCCGCAGCCGGCTTGGAGTCGGTCTTGTAGAAACCAGATCCCTTGAACACGACGCCGACGGCGCTGAACACCTTCCGGAGATTGCCCTGGCACTCGGGGCACTCGGTGAGTGCGTCGTCGGTGAACTTCTGCTGCACCTCGAGATCGGCGTCGCAATCGTTGCAGTGATATTGGTACTTGGGCACTGGATCCTCCGAAGAAACAAACGGGCCCAGTCTACGCCCAGAAGCGCAAATCAGTGCACCCAAGCAACGCCCGCTTCCGTCACCCAGCCATCGCACGGCACGTCGTGGGGCTCGCGCGGGAGCACGTCGCACACCTCCGCCTCGCGGGCCCACGCCAACACCGGCCCAGCCCCGCGGTGGGCGAGCGCCCGGTCGTACCAGCCCCCGCCGACCCCAGCCTGTACCCCTCGCGGTCTACCCCCAAACACGAGGTGACAACCACATCCGCCTCCTCGAGTGACGCCGCCCCCAGGCGTACACCCGTCGGTTCCGGAATGCCGCGCCAAGCCGGACGCATGGCGTCCCAACCGTCGAATCGCGCCCAGTCAGGCTCACGGCGAAGCACTGGTAACCGCACCTCCCAGCCGCGCATAACGAGCGCATCTACGAGGGCGACGGTGTCAGGTTCACCCTCGACGCTCACATACGTCGCGCACACCCCGGGCTCTCCCGGAAGCCACGCCAGAAAGCGACGAAGCCGCTCGACGTCCTCGCGTCGCATGGTTTCCGGCGCACGTTCTCGACGCGCCCGCGCGCGTAGTGCAGCCTTATCTGGTGTCACCCAACTATCGTAGGAGCATGGCTTGGTTTGGTCGTAAGCAGCAAGAACCCGTCGAGGTGGAAGAGGTTGAGGCTCCGCGCCTGCCCGAACCACCCGCCAACAACGAGGCGGGTCTGCGCTCGATGCACGACCACATCGACTACCTCCTCGGTCTCGTCGAGCCGCTGCGCCCCTTCGGCATGGGCCTGCTCGAAGCCTGGGACCAAGTGGTGTGCGAAGACATCACCTCGCTCGTCGACGTGCCCCACCAGACCACGGCGCTCGTCGAAGGGTACGCCGTGCGCGCCTCCGACCTCATCGACGACGACGGCAAGCGCGTCGAGACGATGATGCTCGCAGAAACGGAAGACGGTCGTCTCCCAGTCGGCGCGGTGCGGCACGTCGCGTCGGGCGACCCCGTGCCACCGGGCGCCACCGCAGTACTCCCGACGGTGTACGTCGCGCTGGAAGGCGACCTGGCCAGGGTGTTCGACACCGTGAAGGACGGCGAGTACGTGCGCGTCGCCGGCGAGCACCTCCACGCCGGCGAGCAGCTCCTGGGTGAAGGCGATGTGCTCGACGACCGCTCCGTCGGCCTGCTCGCCAGCGCCGGCATCGACAAGGTCTTCGTCCGCCCACGCCCGCGCGTGGTGATCGTCGGCTCGGGCGAGGGGCTCGTCGCGCCCGGCGCTCACGTCTCGGCAGACAGCAACTTTGACGCCAACTCCTTCCTCATCGCCGCCGCAGCCAGCGCGGCAGGCGCCCAGGTGTTCCACACCGTCGTCGGCTCCAACGACCACGACGAACTCCGCCAGACGGTAACCGACCAGCTCATCCGCGCAGACCTCGTGATCTCCACCACAGGCGGACGCCGGGAAGACTACGAGGCGATGGCCGAAGTGATGTCCAGCATCGGCCTCGTCGACTCCGCCAAGGTGGCTATGACCCCAGGTCGCACGCAGACCTTCGGCCTCATCGGTGACGACAACATCCCCATGATCATGTTGCCGGGTAACCCCGTGAGCGCCTACGTCTCGTTCCAGGCGTTCGGATGGCCGCTCATCCGCAAGCTCGCCGGCGCCGACCCGCGTCGCCCCCTCGTGCGCGGTATCGCTGCCCACGGCATGCGCTCCACCGAGGGTCAAACGCACCTGCTCCGCGCGCGCGTATCCAGGGAATCCGGCATCAACCGCGTCACTCCCGTCTCGGATCCGCACGCGCTCACCGAACTCGCGCAGACGAACGTGCTCGTGCTGCTCGACGAGCACACCGCCGCCGCAAACGCCGGCACCAGCGTGCAGTACTGGCAGCTCGACGACCTCAACTGACCCTCTTCCGCTGTATAATTTATAATTCTCGCGACGCGCCAGCCGAGGTCACAGCCGAATCACGATTGGCCCTCTAGCGTGGCAGCATGCTCGCCGGACTCATCATCGCTACCCTGCTCGTGGTGGGTTTGGCATTCGCTATTCCGTGGATCTCAAATCAGCGCACCAGTCCTGACGACCTCGCTGAAGAACCGACGGAGCGCTTCTCCCAATCGCTGCGAATCTTTACCGGCGACGACGCTGACTACGGCGATCCCGCCGCGGTGTCGACGCCGCTCACCCGCGCGTCGGAACGCTACGGGCTGAAGATGGCCGCGCAGCAGGCGGCACGTCGCCGCCTCACCGTGATGGCGACGCTGTGCGTGATCGCGGTGGTGTTGGGCGTACTCGGAGGCTTCGGTGTCGTTGCATGGTGGGCCTTCCTCATTCCGGCCGTGCTGATGGTCGCGTTCATCGGCGTCGCGCGGTTCACCGTCGTGAAGATGCACCGACGGATGGACGCCCACGCTGCACGGATCGACGCAGGATTCAGCGACGACGAGACCACCGAGGTGATCGAGGCCGTCGAGGAAACTGCCGAATCCACTGAGTTCTCCATCGACCTCAGCGCGCCATCGGAGCACGGTGTGTTCTGGGATCCGGTGCCCGTCACCGCCCCCACCTACGTGCAGAAGCCGCTGATGCCGCGCACGGTGCGCACCATCGACCTCTCCGCACCCGTCGTCTCGAGCACCCCGCTGGTGCCCACTGCCGACGAGCCCGGCGCACCCGTCGCGGGAGAATCAGCCGAGCTGCCGCGCGCTATGGGCGAGTAACTCCCGACGAGCAACGCCAGCCTAGAGTTCGCCCCGTCCCCGTGGCGGTACATTGCACGGCTGGGGCTACAGATGAGAGAGCCTGCTCACATGATCATGGTTGATTGGGAAGCTGATCCCGTGCGTGCGAAGTGCTCATGCGGATACGCCGGGGCCTACGCAGCATCCAAGCGATGGCTACGAGAATGAACAGAATGCCATCAATGAGTGCCATGGTTACCGATGTGGGTAGCTCGGCTTTCCATGCAATTGCGAATCCAGCAATGGCGCTCAATACGGCAGTAATGACTGTTGCCGGGATAACGCTGCGGATGTCGCGGGTAATGAGTAACGCTGTTGCTGCTGGGCAAATCATCAACGCTACGACGAGAATTGACCCAGCAACGCTGAATGCGGTGACTACGGTCAAGGCGACGAGAGTCATGAACACGTTGTCGATACGCCGAACAGGCATGCCGATGGAGCGAGCGTACTGTGGGTCGAAGATTGCGGTGCACAGCACTCGTCGGTATCGCGCTATGAAGGCAATGTTCAAGGCTGAGACGCCAATCAATGTCCACATGGCGCGCGGCCCAATGCTGACTCCGTCGATGAAGATGTGTTGCGATCGTAAAGCCATCAGGTTGAGGTCGCCAGCCAACACTGTTTCCGTGCAGATATGGGTGTTGGAATAGGTGGTCGACAGCAGAAGAACGCCGAGTGAAAACAAGGCAGGGAAAAGCACGCCTTGGTCTGCTTCTCCAATGAGCAGGCTGGCCCGACGTAGCCAGTTTGAACACCACACTATGGCAAGTCCCATGAGGGTGGCGAGGGCAATCATGAGCGGCGATTGAAGGGTTCCTGTGATCACAACTCCCATGACAATTCCTGGCAGCACCGCATGCGACATCGCATCCACCAACATGGATTGCCTTCGGAGCACAACGAAGACCCCAGGAAGCGAACATGCTACTGAGGTAACAACGGCGAGTAAGAACGCAGACGCGATGAAACTCATCGTGGGTCACCTGTGCCTCGAATCGCTACGCGTTGGCTCTCCTCGTCGCTGGGTCTATCCGCGGCGCTGGGAATTGTAGCCCTGCGCCTGCGAGGAGAAACGAGTATCGCTACAACGAAGACTCCAAACAGGAGTAGTACAACAATCGGGCCGGTGGGAACATTTCCAGCGCTAATGGAGAGATACGTTCCCACACCTCCGGCCAGGGCACCAATAACCCCTGATCCCAATGCCATGTGTGCCATGGAGCTGGCGAATTGGTGGCATATTGCTGCCGGAAGGATGGCAAAAGCGATCATGAGGATCATGCCGACACTTTTGATTCCTGCAACGATAGCGAGTGTCACGCATGTCATGAGAATGGGGTTGACGATGGATGGGCGTAAGCCATACATGCGAGCTGCCACCGGGTCGAAGATGCAGATCTTGAATTCCTTCCATAACACCACCAGCACCATCAACACGACGACTGATAGCCACACTATTGTGTGCAGATCAGCGGCTCGGGTGGTTGCAGCGTTGCCAAAGATGTAATCCGAGAGCCCCGCCCGTCCTTTTAGTCGAGAGTGACTGATGATGTAAAGGAGGCATAAGCCTCCCCCGTAGAACAGAGCCAGGGACACCGCCATCGCTGCGTCCGCGCTGATAGGAGTGCGATCGCTGATCCACGAGGTAATCCACACCGATAGGAATGCAGAGAGGGCAGCGCCCAGGATTAAGACTGGAATAGAGCGCCCGCTGACCCCGAGCACGGCTTCTGCGACGATGAATGCGCAGGCGACGCCGAAGATCGCTGAATGACCCATCACGTCGGACATCAGTGATTGCCGACGCAGGTAGAGCAGCGAGCCGAATACTCCAGCCAGGAGTCCTGCGAGGACGACAGCGAAGAAGGTGGTCCGGTAGCCATACGTCGAGAAGAACTCCGTTATCGGTATGAAGTGCAGGTCACCCATCGCAGCCCTTCAGCATTTCGGGGGCAATCCCGTAAGCGTTTGCAAGATGTTCCGGTGAGAGCACATCGTCGATAGCCCCAGTTGCTTGGACCGAACCAGCGGAGAGCAGCGTGGCTTGGTCGCAAAACCCACCGATACTTGAGATGTCATGGTGCACGATCATGACCGTCTTGCCCTGCGTGGCCACGTCCTGGAGGACGCTCCGGATCACGGATTCGGAGGCGATGTCTACCCCTGCGAATGGCTCGTCCATCATCAGCAGATCACTTCCCTGAGCGAGTGTGCGTGCCACAAACACGCGTTGCTTCTGTCCGCCCGAGAGTGCTGATATATGTCTATCCGCGACGTCGGTCAGTCCCACGCGTTCCATCGCGGATGCGGCAGCCTTTCGCTCCGTGCGCCCCGGACGTCGCACCCAACCTAATCGTGGGAATGTCCCCATCAGGACTACGTCTTTGACCTTGATTGGGAAGTCCCACTCAACGCTGGCTGTTTGTGGCATGTAGGCAACACGCCTGCGTGCATGCTCCAAGGGCTTTCCAAAGAACGTGACCGTTCCTGTTGTGCCTGGGAGAAGACCGAGGGCCGCTTTCAGTAGCGTTGATTTTCCTGATCCGTTCGGTCCGATGATGGCATGAACCGACCCAGCCTCAACGTCGAGATTCGCATCGACTAATGCCATGGTTTGCTGATAACCCGCGCTCACGCCCCGCATATTGAGAGGAGCATCCAAGACACTCACCTGCCTTTCGATGGCGCTGTGCGCCATACGCAAGCCTGTTGTGCGGCGGAGTGTTGCCCGCACGCACAACAGGCTTTGTATTCGTCCCGGTTCTGCGTTATCGAAGCGCCTCGCTAATTACTTCGATGTTCGACGTAAACGCTCCCAGGTAGGTATCGGTTGGGGCGGACTCTCCCAACGTGTCGGCGAATAGCTCTGTGTCCGCCACTTCGACGTCTCCTCCCTTGGCTCGCACGGACTCCTTCAAGTGCTGGATCGCCTCTGGGTTCTTGAGATTGTCTTGGAAAATGACCTTGACTTCGTGCTCGACAATCAACTCAGCGAGATCGTTCAGCTCAGCCGCTGAGATCTGAGATTCAGATGTGACGAGGTCCGTGGCGTGCACGTCGATCTTGTAGGTGGCGCCGAGGTAGTTGAATGCATCATGACCCGTGATAAGAATGCGCTTATTCTCCGGAATCTGGGCGAGTTTCTTCATCGCCTCTTCGTGAGCGTCCTGGATTTCGGACTTGTATTTCTTCGCATTGTCGGCGTAGGTGCTGGCGTTGTCCGGATCTATGTCGGAGAGTTTGTCTGCGATCGAATCCACGACGTAGTTCCACAGTAACGGTGAGTTCCAGACGTGCGGGTCGTGCCCTTGCGTTCCGTCGTCGTTCTCCCACGGCAGCAGGTCTTTTTCTGGGATGGCCTCAGCTGCCGGCAGTGACTTATCACCGAGTGAATCAAAGTGCTCCATCATTCGGTGTTCCATGTCGTGACTCGTCCACACGACGAGATCAGCGCTGTCAACCTTCTGGATGTCAGCGGTCGTCAGCTCTTGCGTGTGTGGGTCTCCGCCAGGGGCGACGAGCGTCGTCACCTCAATACCTGGAGCGATGTTGTGAATGGCGTCGGTCAGGTATCCCGTCGAGGAGACGACGTCAAGTGCATCCCCGTCACCGTTGCTGCCAGACGAACACCCCGCTAACGCTGCCGTCGCACATGCAACAGCCACCAGCGCACCGACACAACGATTCATTCTCACGTTACTCTCCCAAACCTTCTACCGGGTCTCTCTTACGGCGGACCGCCCGTCGTAAACTTAGGTTAGGCAAACCTAAGTTTACGTGTCAAGGCTGGGGGTGCTGCTCGCTGGTGCGCATCGACGACGCTGCGTCGCCGTCGAAACAAATCTGGTGGCACAAACAACTGGGGCGGCAACACCGAAGTACTGCCGCCCCAGCGTGTACGCCTGAGTGGGAAGGGATTACGGGGCTTCGACGATCAGGTCACGCACCAGGAGGTCGAGGTCGGCATCCGCGTTCAGGAACTGGCGGATGGTCTTGCGGGTGGCGCCGAACTGCTCGAACTCCTCGACGCTCATGCCGTCCACCTCGTAGGCGCGCATGAACTCGGGGATGCCCTTGAGCGTCTCCATGATGTGCTCGGCCACGGGCTCGTCGATGCGCGACACCGGCTTGTATCCGGAGTCGTTGACGCGCTTGGCCCACTTGAACGGGGGAGACACGACGAGGTCGCCGCCGATGAATTCGCTCCACTGCAGCACGTTGCGGTAGGCAGCGATGAGCAGACGGGCGCGCAGGCCGCGCTCCTTCATGATCTTGTAAGCGTGCTTCGACGCGGCGATGCCTGCCCACTCGAGGTGGCCCGGGTCGAGGAAACGCTTCTCCTTCTCGACGACGGTCTTCAACCAGTCGTCGAGTCGCCCAACCATGAGGGTGACGACCGGGCCCATCTGCGATACGTCGAGGCCTTCTTCCTCGCGACGCTTCAGGCCGCGCTCGATGGCTTCTGCGGCGGCGATGACTTGAGGCACGGTGAAGGAAACAGTGACGTTGATGCTGACGCCGCGGTAGGTGGCGTCCTCGATGGCCTCGATGCCCACCTTCGTGGCGGGGATCTTCACGATGATGTTGGGAGCGAGCTCATGGAACTCGAAGGCCTGGTCGGACAGCGCCTTGGCGTTGCGGTGGAGGCGGGGGTCAGTCTGCACCGAGAGACGGCCGTTCTTACCATTCGATGCCTTAAAGGCCGGCTCGAGCAGCTTGGCGGCCTCGACGGACATGTCCCGGATGGCCTGCCAGCCGATCTCGCTCTCGCCCCACGTCGGGTTGTCCTGCGCAATCTGACGGATGCGCGGGCCCCATACGTCGGGGTACTTCTTAATGGTGGTGTAGGCGATGACGGGGTTGCAGGTGGCTCCCACGCCGCCCATGGCGATGGACTGGCTTAGCTCCTCGATGTCCGCGGAGTCGTTCCACTGCGCGGTTTGGGGAAATTCTTGTGCGGCGTCCCACAGAGGGCCGGGGATGTGCTCGTCGGTCATTGCTGTCCTCCTTGATGGCTCAGCCTAGAGCGGGTGTTCGTAGCCACTATTCAACGCCTTTACGGAGACTTTGTCAATACAAAGTTCGACGTGGACCTTTCGGCCACGGCTGAATTCAGGCAAACACCGTCTGACTGTAGGTGTAGCGACTCGCCCGGTACACGTGGGTGCCCACCTCGACGGGTTGTTGCTGTTCGTCGTAGGCCGTGCGCTGCATCATGAGCAGCGCAGCGCCGGGGGGTTCGTCGAGCAGCTGCGCCTCGGTGTCGTCGGCCAGGCGCGCACCGATGTTCTGGGTGCCCAGCTTAATCTGCACGCCGCGTTCACGCAGGAGCTCGTAGAAGCCGTGGTCCACGAGCTCGGCGCGGGTGGGCGCGATACTTTCGGGCAGCACGTTCGTCATGAGGGCGAGGGGTTCCCCGTCGGTGAATCGCAGGCGCTTAATGCGCACGACGGGGGTGCCGACGGCGAGTGACAGCATGGCTGCGGTGTCCTCGTCGGCGGGGTGGGCCATCCACTCGAGCACCTCGGTGGTGACGGATCGACCGTCGCGGGCGAGGTCGTCGTGGAGGCTCGTGAGCGCCATGGGGCGATGAATCTGGCGGGGAGCGACGGCGGTGCCTGCGCCCCGTCGACGCACGATCAAGCCGCGGTTCACGAGGGTTTCGAGCGCGCGCCGGGCTGTCGGTCGGGACACCTGGAGTCGCTGGGCCATCGAAACCTCATCTTCGAGCTTCGTGCCCGGCTCGACGGCGCCCGACTGGATCAGGTTGATCAGTGGGTCGGCGATCTGCTGGTGCAGGGGGATTGGGCTGTTGCGATCAATCTCCACTTCGAGACTGAAATGCTCTTTGGACATCCTCGGGCTTTCTTGTTGTGACTTATAGCATCGTAGGAGGATACAAAGATTTGAGCGAATTTGGGAGCCCTATCCAGCGCCCTGCCTCCCAGTTTGTCTTGACATTTGGGAATGCCTGTCTAGGATTGAGTGCAGGACCTCGACGAAGCGGGTGACATGGGACTGTTCAATGTCGATGCACTGGATGTGCTCACGATGGGGCGCATCGGTGTGGATATTTATCCACTGCAGACCGGCGTCGGCCTGCAGGACGTCGACAATTTCGGCAAATTCCTGGGCGGCAGCCCCACTAACGCAGCGCGTTTGGGTAGCTCGTCGGGCATCGTGAGCGCCGTCGGCGAAGACCCGTTCGGCACCTTCTGCCGCGAGGAACTCGGTCGCCTGGGTGTGTACGAAGACTTCGTGCAAACCATGGTCGGGCACAACACCCCCGTCACCTTCTGCGAGATCTTCCCGCCCGACAACTTCCCGCTCTACTTCTACCGACGCCCCATCGCGCCCGACATGCTGCTCACTCCCGACACGCTCCCCGTCGGCGCCATCGAAGCCGCGCGCGTGTTCTGGCTCACTGGTACCGGGTTCTCCGGCCAGCCCAGCCGCGACGCACACTTCGCCGCTCTCGAAACCCGCGCGAGCAGCGGTATGACAGCCCTCGACCTGGATTTCCGTCCACAGTTCTGGGAGAGCCCCGACGAGGCCCGCATCCACATGCGTGACGCACTCAAGATGGTGACGATCGCCGTCGGCAACCGTGAAGAGTGCAAGGTCGCCGTCGGAGAAGACGACCCCATCGCAGCCGGCCGAGCACTGCTGAAGCTCGGCGTGCAGGTGGCCATCGTGAAGGACGGTGCGCGGGGAGCCACGCTCATCACCTCCGACGAAGTGGTACACGTACCCGGCACCCGCGTCGAAGTGCTCAATGGGCTCGGCTCCGGCGACGCCTTCGGCGGAGCACTGTGTTACGGATTGGTGCAAGGCTGGGAACTGGGCGAGATGCTCGCCGTAGCATCTGCGGCGGGGGCGATCGTCGCGTCGAGGCTCGAATGCGCGACGGCGATGCCCACCCTGCCCGAGCTACGCCGCATGGTGCAGGAGCACCCACAACCGCTATCGAGAACATGCACAACCAATCGCTCCCATGAAGGAGCTCCAAGTGAGGAGAGCAATGACTGAACACGTGTTGCCCGCAGGCTCGACGGCCAACGGGGCCGTCGAAGTGGACGTCAGCCCAGAACGTGCAGGATGGACCTGGTCTGGGCTGCAGGTGGTTGCGCTTGCCGCCTGCGAATCGCACACGCTCCGCACGGAAGGCCACGAATACCTGGTGCTGCCGCTTGCCGGCGGGTGCACCGTCGAAGTGGACGGGCAGAGCCACGAGCTGCAGGGCCGCTCCACCATCTGGGGTGAGACCACCGACTACCTGTACCTGCCGTCGGGTGCGGAAGCCACCGTCACCGCTACGCGCGACGGGCGGTTCGCGCTGCCGTACTGCGTGGCCTCCGAAAAGCTTGAGGTGCGCTACTGCCCGGCCGACGAGGTCAGCGTGGGCATTCGCGGCGCTGGCGTGATGAGCCGTCAGGTGTCCAACTACGCCATCGGCAACCCGCTGCACACATCGCGTCTGCTCGTCACCGAGGTCATCACCCCAGGCGGCAACTGGTCGAGCTACCCGCCCCACAAGCACGACGAGGACTCCGAGAACGAGCGCGAGCTCGAGGAGATCTACTACTTCGAGATTGAGCCCGACGAGCACGGCCCCGGCATGGCGTTCCACGCCACCTACGGCACCGATGAGCGTCCCATCGACGTGGCTCTCCGCGTCGGCAATGGAGACGTCGCGCTCGTGCCGCACGGCTACCACGGCCCCTGCGTGGCCGCGCCCGGATACAACCTGTACTACTTGAACGTCATGGCTGGTCCTGGCGATTCCACGTGGCTGTCCGTCGACGATCCCTGTTACGGCTGGCTGCGCGACACCTGGGAGTCCGCCGACGCTGACCCCCGCCTCCCGCTTGATCCCAAGGAGCACGTATGAGCACGATTCGTCTGACGGTTGGTCAAGCCGTCGTTCGCTACCTCTCGCAGCAGTATTCCGAGCGCGACGGGGTGGAGCGCCGCTTCATCCGCGGCATGTTCGGCATCTTCGGTCACGGTAACGTGGCCGGGCTCGGCCAGGCCCTGCTGCAGAACGAGATCGCGCCCGACGAGGGCGAGGATCGCGTCGAGTTCTGGCATGGCCGCAACGAACAGGGCATGGTGCACGTCGCCGCTGCCTACGCGAAGGCGAAAGACCGGCTGGAGACCCTCGCAGTCACGTCGTCCATCGGCCCCGGCGCGCTCAACATGGTGACCGGCGCCGCGCTCGCCACCACCAACCGCGTGCCCGTGCTGCTGTTCCCCTCCGACATCTTCGCGAACCGCGCGCCCGACCCGGTGCTGCAGCAGCTCGAAGACCCGACGAACCCCGACGTGAGCGTCAACGACGCCTTCCGTCCGGTGTCGAAGTTTTGGGACCGCGTGAACCGTCCTGAGCAGCTCATGGTGGCGCTTCCGCGCGCCATGCGCGTGCTCACCGATCCGGTTGACACCGGCGCCGCCACCATCTGCCTCCCCGAGGACGTCCAGGCCGAGGCGTACGACTGGCCGCTGGAATTCTTCCAGAAGAAGGTGTGGCACGTGGGGCGCATTCGCCCCGACGAGGCAGCCCTCGCCCGCGCCGTCGAGGCCATCAAGGCGTCGTCGAAGCCGCTCATCATTTCCGGTGGCGGCACCATTTACTCCGGGGCCTGCGACGAGCTCCGCGCCCTGGCGAGTGCCACCGGCATCCCGGTGTCCGACACGCAGGCCGGTAAGGGCGCCATCAACTGGGATCACCCGCAGGCTGTGGGCGGCGTCGGTGCTACTGGCGCTGGCTCGGCCAACGCGCTGGCCGAAGAAGCCGACCTCATC
Source organism: Tessaracoccus timonensis (assembly GCF_900343145.1). Classification (NCBI taxonomy): domain Bacteria; kingdom Bacillati; phylum Actinomycetota; class Actinomycetes; order Propionibacteriales; family Propionibacteriaceae; genus Tessaracoccus; species Tessaracoccus timonensis. The sequence goes on along the minus strand of NZ_LT996886.1, from coordinate 809,613 downwards.
ATCGGCATCGGCACCCGCTACTCCGACTTCACCACCAGTTCCCAGACGCAGTTCAAGAACCCCGACGTGCGCTTCGTGAACATCAACGTCGGCGCCTTCGACGCCGCCAAGCAGGGCGCCGAGATGGTCGTCGGCGACGCGCGCGAGACGCTGCGGGCACTCGCCCCGGCACTCGACGGGTACCGCGTGCCCGAGGAATGGGCCACGAAGATCACCGACGAAGTTGCCGCCTGGCAGCGCACCACCGACGAGTGCTACCACCTGGGGCACGGGCCGTTGCCGGCCCAGACCGAGGTGTTTGGCGCGCTCAACGGGCTCATGGGCCCGAACGACGTTCTCATCAACGCTGCGGGTTCCATGCCGGGTGACCTCCAGTGCCTCTGGCGCGCCAGCACCCCGGTGGGATACCACGTCGAATACGCGTTCTCGTGCATGGGCTACGAGATCCCGGCCGCGCTCGGCGTCAAGATGGCGCTACCCGATTCCGAGGTGGTGGCCATCGTCGGCGACGGCACGTACCAGATGCTGCCCATGGAGCTCGCCACCATCGTGCAGCAGCGCGAGAAGGTCATCCTCGTGTTGCTGCAGAACCACGGGTACGCGTCGATTGGCTCGCTGTCCGAGTCGCACGGCTCGCAGCGCTTCGGCACCAAGTACCGGATGCGCGACGAGGAAGGCAAGGCCACCGACGAGCTCATCCCCGTCGACATCGCCGCCAACGCCCGCTCGTGGGGCATCGACGTCATCGAGGTCAAGACCATCGACGAGTTCCGTGCCGCCTACCAGAAGGCGACGGAGTCGACGCACACCACGATGATCCACATCGACACCGATCTGTACGGGCCCAACCCGCCCGGCACCGGCTGGTGGGACGTGCCCGTCGCGCCGGTGTCCAACCTTGAATCCACCCAGACCGCATACACCGAGTACGCCGAGGCCGTGAAGGCTCAGCGTCGATTCTTCTGACAAGGAGCAACACATGAGTGAACTGACCATGAAGCATTGGATTGATGGCAAGGAGGTCGTCGAAGACGGCGCCGACGTCATCGACATCGACTCGCCCACTACCGGCCAGGTGCTCGGCGGCGTCGCGGAGGCGAGCATCGAGCTCATCGAGCGCGCCATCCAGGGCGCCCGCGAGGCGCAGAAGGAATGGGCGGCTATGTCGCTCGCGAAGCGCACCGCCGTCATGTTCAACTTCCGCAACCTCATGGTGGAACGCCAGGATGAACTCGCCGCCATCATCGTGAAGGAAGGCGGGAAGACCCACGGCGATGCGCTCGGTGAGATCGCGCGTGGTCTGGAGATCGTCGAGTTCGCCTGCGGCATCCACAATGCGCTCAAGGGCGACTACACCTCCGGCGCCTCGACGGGCATCGACATCCACACCATTCGCCAGCCCGTCGGCGTCGTCGGCGCCATCTGCCCGTTCAACTTCCCCATGATGGTGCCCATGTGGATGCACCCGATGGCGCTGGCCACCGGCAACGCCGTCGTGCTGAAGCCGGCCACCCCAGTGCCGACGGTGTCCCTCACCGTCGCGAAGATGTACCAGGAGGCGGGCCTGCCCGACGGCCTGTTCCAGGTGGTCTGCGGCGACAAGCAAGTGGTGCAGCAGATGCTCAGCTCCGACGGCATCGACGCGATCTCGTTCGTCGGCTCGACGCCGGTGGCGAAGATCATCGCTGAGGGCTGCGCGAAGACCGGCAAGCGTTACCAGGCGCTCGGCGGCGCGAACAACCACGCCATCGTGATGCCCGACGCCAACCTCGATTTTGCTGCGAAGCACATCGTCTCCGGTGCGTTCGGCGCGGCTGGTCAGCGCTGCATGGCGCTGCCCGTCGTGGTGGCCGTGGGTGAGGCCGCCGATCCGCTGATTGAGAAGGTGAAGACCAAGGCGGAGGCGCTCGTGCTTGGTCCGGGCGAAGACCCGAAGTCCGAGCTCGGCCCCGTCATCTCCGCCAAGTCGAAGGAGCGCATCATCTCCTGGATCGACGAGGCTGAGGCCGCGGGTGCTCGCGTGGTCTTGGATGGCCGCGGATTCCAGCACGCCGACGAGCAGTTCGCCGGCGGCAACTGGCTCGGCCCGACGATCCTCGACAACGTGCCGCTCGACACCAAGGCGTACTGCGAGGAGATCTTCGGCCCCGTGCTCGTCGTCGTGCGTGCCGAGAGCTACGACGAGGCCATCAAGATCGTGAACTCCAGCGAGTTCGGCAACGGTTCGGCGATCTTCACCGAGTCGGGTGACTACGCTCGTCGCTTCGAGCTCGACGTCGAAGCAGGCATGGTGGGCATCAACGTGCCGATCCCGGTGCCGGTGGGCTACTACTCCTTCGGTGGCTGGAAGGGCTCGCTGTACGGCGACGTGAAGATGCACGGCCAGGAGGGCGTGAACTTCTACACGAAGGCCAAGGTCATCACCACCCGCTGGGCAGGTCGCCCCGACGAACACGTCGGGCTCGACTTCGTTGCCTCCGCTTCGCGGTAAATCCGCCGCCCAGCTGGGCGATGGGCTTCGCCGAAGCCCGGCGGAATTAAGGAATGAGGGATTCCACCATTTTCGGTGGAATCCCTCATTCCTTATCTGTGGAGGGGTGAGTTTTCCACAGCTTCGCGATGGGGCATGGACGGGAGCGCCCAGCCAGGGCAGCATGTCGCCATGGTGCATCCCGACGCAGCGCTTGCCTCGCTCCTGCGCACGCAGGCAGGTGCAGTGAGCGCGAAACAGCTACTGGCGCTCGGGTTTTCCAGGCGGCAGATCGAGCGCCTGGCGAGACGGTGGGTTCGCGTGGCGTCGGGGATCTTCGTCGAAGCCATGACCTTCGCCGCCGCAGTCTGGGCCGGGCTGCTGCGCGGGGGAGAGGGTGCAGTGGTGGGCGGCGAGGCTGCCGGTCACCTCGCAGGTTTCCTCCCGACGGAACCCCGCACGGTGGTCGTGTGGGCCAGGCATGTACACGAGGACATGCGGGTGGGGCCGTGGCTTGTGCAGTTTCGGCAGGGGAAGCGCGGCGGGCGGGGCACTCCGCCGGCAACACGCCCTGAGGTGACCGTGCTTGATATCGCCGAGCGTTCGTCGGAGGTGGATGCTGTTGGGGCGCTCACGCGTGCGCTAGCGGAGCGGCACACCACTGGCGAGCGCGTGGCAAGGGAACTCAATGGCCGGGGCCGGCAGCGGCATCGACGGCTGATCGCGCGGCTGTGTGAGGAAGGGGAAGCAGGGATCGAGAGCGCGCTGGAGTATCTGCTGCTGCGCAACGTGATTCGCGCCCATGGTCTGCCGGAGCCGGACCGCCAACGTCGACGCACGGCGGGCCGCGTCGACAACCACTACGACGAATACGGGCTCATCGTCGAGGCCGATGGTGCAAGCCACCACCGTGATAAGGCGCACGATTATTTCCGCGATAACGAACACCTGCTCGTTCACGACGAACGCACGCTGCGGTTTGGCTGGGTGCAGGTGAACGCACAGGCATGCCGGGCTGCAGACCAGCTCGCGCGTGGGCTGGAGCAGGGTGGCTGGGACGGGAACCGAGGGTCAACGACGTGTGACTGCAATAAGGAATGAGGGATTCCACCAAAAACGGTGGAATCCCTCATTCCTTGTGAAGATGTCACTCAGGCGAGCGCCTGCAGTGCCTCCAGCGACTTCTTCGCTTCGACGATGGGGCCACCGTCGGCGGGGGGTTCATCGTCGAGCATCTTGTCTTGCTCAAGCACGTAGTAGCCGTCGAATCCGGCCTCGTCGAGGAGCTTCACGATCTGCGCGAAGTCGATATCGCCCTCACCGATGGGGGTGAACACGCCGCCCTTGATGGCCTCCGACCAGGTGAGTTCGCCGGGCAGCAGCTTGTCGACGAGGTCCTTGCGCACGTCCTTGGCGTGCACGATGCCGACGCGTTTGGCGTACTTGCGCACCAGCTCGACGACGTCGGCGCCGCCGGCGGCGAGGTGGCCGGTGTCCAGGCACAATCGCACCGACGAGTTGTCGAGCACGCGCTCCACCTCGTCGACGTTTTGCACCATGGTGCCCCAGTGCGGGTGGAGTACGGCGGTGACACCGCGGGCGGCGCACGCGTCGGCGATCTTGCTCATGTTGGCGAACAGCGTTGCCCAGCCCTGCTCGTCGAGGACGGGGCGGTCGTCGTACCCGTCGCGCCCGGAGTCGGCGGCCAGCACGAGGAACTCGCCGCCGGCGGCTTCAAAAGCGTCGAGTTCGCGCTCGACGGCGGGCAGCGGGTCGACGTCGGGGTCGTGCATGACGGCGAGGAAGAACGATCCAACCGCCTTCAACCCGTAGGGCTTGATGGCCTCGGCGCGGGCGGCGGGGTCGGTGGGCAGCCAGCCTGCGGGGCCGAACTCGGTGGCGGTGAGGCCGATTTCTTTCATTTCGGTGAGGACGCGCTCGGGCGACATCTGGTAGCCCCAGCCCGGTACTTCACAAACACCCCAGCTAATTGGTGCGCCAGCAATCTTCATTGATCTACTCCTTGGTTGCAGGATGGAAACTTCTTGTTCCATTATGTCCTATCAAAGAGTAAATGATCCCGCGGGTGCGACGAAAACCGCACGGGTACACTAGATTTGTTCGTACATTGCAATGGCGCGCTGGAGCGCCTGAAGGAGTGAACATGATTCGTTTTGCACTGATCGGAGCTGGGCGCATCGGCCACGTCCACGCACGTTCCATCGCAGCCCATCCTCAGGCGGAGCTCGCCATGATCTGTGACCCGTTTGAAGACAACGCCAAGTCGCTCGCCGAGCAGTACCAGGTGCCGTACGTGCTCGATCCGGCCGAGGTATTCGCTTCCGACGTCGACGCCATCGTGATCGGATCGCCCACGCCCATGCACGTCGAGCACATCCTCGCGGGTGTCCGTGCCGGCAAGCGCGTACTGTGCGAAAAGCCGGTGGCCCTCGACCTCGCAGAGGCGGAGCGCTGCCGCGACGAGCTCGGCGCCGAGGCTGATCGCGTCATGCTGGGCTTTAACCGTCGCTTCGACCCCACCTTCGCCGACATTCACGCCCGCGTGGCGGCGGGGGAGATCGGCGAGCTGCAGCAGTTCACCGTCATCTCGCGTGACCCCGCAGCCCCGCCTGCCCAGTACGTCGCTAGCTCCGGCGGCATCTTCCGCGACATGACGATTCACGACTTCGACATGGTTCGCCACTTCCTCGGCGACATCGTCGAGGTGTCGGCATTCGGCAGCAACACCATCCAGGAGATCGCCGACGCCGGTGACTTCGACCAGGCCGTCATCACCCTGCGCGCCGCTGATGGACGCGTCGCCACCATCGTCAACTCGCGCACGTGCTGTTACGGCTACGACCAGCGCATGGAAGCCTTCGGCGACAAGGGCTCCCTCACCGCCGACAACCTCACCGCCACCCAGGTGCGCAAGGCCGGGCCAGAGCTCACCGAGGGCCGAGGCGCGATCCTCGATTTCTTCCTCGACCGCTACGCCGACGCCTACGCGCTCGAGCTGGGTGCCTTCATCGAGGCGGTCCAGGCCGATGGGCCGGTCTCCCCGAACGTGCACGACGGCGTGCTCGCCCTGCAGATTGCAGATGCGGCCACCGTCAGCGCTAAGGAGCGCCGTACCGTCACGCTCTAATCGAGCGGAGGTCCGCGGGCGGCGTCGAGCGTGTCTCGGCGCCGCTTCGCGTTGTGTGAACGTGGTGAGCGCGCCGGCGTCGGGCAGCCACTACGCTGTGCTGGCAGCCACCGTGAGTGACAGGAGATGCAAGTGCAACCGGCCGTGACGCAGAGTGATGTAGCCCGGGTCGCTGGCGTGTCCCGAGGCCTCGTCTCGCTCGCCTTGGCGGACTCCCCGAAGGTGGCCGAGGCGACGAAGGCCCGCATTCGCGCTATCGCCGACGAGCTCGGATACTCGCGTAACTTCGGCGCGGCGGCGTTGGCGTCGTCGAGTTCGACGCTGCTGGGCGTAGTGCTGCCGAACTTGCGCAATCCATACTTCGAGAGCCTCATGGCGGCCCTGCAGCACGAGGCCGAGAGCCGTGGGCTCACCGTGCTGGCGGCCACCGCGTCGGGCGATGAGGCGCGCGAAATCGCCATGCTCGAACACTTTCGTGCCATGCGGGTGGGGGGTGTCGTGCTGGCCACTCCGTCGCGCCCGGCCAGCCACTACGCGCAGTTCGCTTCGCGCTTGCCGCTGGTGATCGCCGGTTCGCCGTACGCCGCAGGGCCGGCGCACGTGGTGCACATCGACGAGCACCGCGCGGCCAGGCAGGTTGTCCAGCGGGGGCTTGCTGAGGGGCACTGTCGGTGCGTCTACGTCATGCCTGCAGGGGATGACGGCGCGACGCAGTACCGACGGGCAGCCATCGCCGCAGCGTGCGACGAGGTTGACGCGCAGCTGGCAATCGTCGATGCCACCGATCGCGCGCGCTTGGTGGACGAGATCGCCACGCATCCAGAGCAAGTGTGCGTGATTGCGCACCATGACCTCCTGGCGATTGAGATTGTGTCGCTCGCGCTGCAGCAGGGGTGGCGGCTTGGGGCCGAGGTCGGGTTGGTGTCGTACGACAACACCTTCCTCGCCGCGTACGAAGGATTCAGTCTCACGTCGGTGGATCAGCAGCCGCACGTGCAGGCTCGGCGGGCGCTGGATGCGATTGCGGAGCCGGGCGGCGACGTGGGGCGAGACCTCGTCGTCGAACCGCAGCTGGTGACGCGCACCTCGGGCTGAGTGGGAAATATCAGCCGAATCTCCACGGAGTAATGTCTTGACATTCCATGGTGGGGTGATTATCGTTGGCGATAGTTAACGCGTGTTAATTCGCATGTGCCGGACCGCTGACGAAGGAGTCCCATGTCCTCAACACCTATCTCCGTGGCCGTGATTGGCGCAGGTATGGCTGGGCGCACACACGCAAACGCGTGGCGTCAAGCCTCGACGCTGTATGAGCCTGACCTGCTCCCCGACGTGCGGCTGGCCGCCATCTGCGACGCCTACGAACCGTTTGCGAAGGCGGCCGCCGGGTCGTACGGGTACGAGCGTTACGTCACCGATTGGCGTGACATCGTCGAAGCCGACGACATCGATGTGGTGTCCATCGTCGTCGCCAACAAGCTGCACCGCGAGATTGCCGAGGCGCTCATCGAAGCCGGCAAGCACGTGCTCTGCGAGAAGCCGCTCACCGACACCCTCGAAGACGCCAAGGCCATGACCGAAGTGGCGGAAGGGCACCCCGAAGTGGTCACCGGCATCGGCTTCGGGTGCCGCCGTCAGGCGTCCATCGCGAAGATCGCCGAACTCGCCCGCGACGGTGCTCTCGGCGAGATCTACCACTTCGACGGCCGCTACTGGTGCGACTACGGCGCAGATCCCAACACCCCCATCGCGTGGCGGTACAAAGGCCCCATGGGTTCGGGCGCGCTGGGCGACGTCGGCTCCCACATGACCGACGTGGCCGAGTTCATCTGCGGCCCCATCAAGCGCATCTCGGGCGCGACGATGGCCACGGTCATCACACACCGCCCACCGGCAGTGCAAGGTGTTGCCGGCGGACGCGGCGTCGCCGTGACTGCCGAGGCCACGGAGGAGGTAGAAAACGACGACATCGCCATGTTTAACGCCGAGTTTGAATCAGGTGCGGTCGGCACGATCTCCGTCTCCCGCGTCGCATTCGGTGATCCGAACGCGCTCATGTTCGACGTGATGGGCTCCAAGGCCAAGGCCTCGTTCGACCTCGCCCGCGGCGGCGAGATTACGCTCAACGATGGGTCCGCCGAGGTCGGCATGCGAGGGCCACGACGCATTCTCACCGGCCCTAACTTCCCCTACTTCAAGGGCGGTTCGTCGATGGACTTCGCCGGCGTGGGCACCACGCAGATCGACCAGTTCAACTTCCAGGCTCGCGCTTTCCTTGACCAGGTTGCCGGCGTCGACGAGGGTCTCCCCGCAGTGCCCTCGTTCGCCCACGGTTACCGTGCCATCCGCATCCAACACGCCGTCGCCGAATCCGCGGCGGCAGGCGGCAAAGCCGTCGAAATCGACTGAAAGGAACCATCAATGTCGCTCGTTCTCGGTGCATACACCGCTTGTCTGCATGACCGCCCGCTGGCCGACGCCCTCGACACGCTGAAAGGCATGGGGCTCACCGGCGCTGAACTGAATATCGGCGGCTTCATCCCGTCGCCGCACGCCCACGTCGACGCGCTGCTCGCCTCGCAAGCTGCCCGCGACGAGCTCCTCGCCCTGTTCGAGGAGAAGGGCATGGTGCTCGCAGGGCTCACTGCCTCCGGTAACCCACTGAACCCGCTGCCCGACATCGGCCCACGCCACCACTATGACCTCAAGCGCGGCATCGAGCTGGCGGGCAAGCTGGGCGTCGAGGAGATCGTCTGCATGTCCGGCGCCCCCGGCTCTGACCCCGACGCGAAGTACCCGTCGTGGGTGGTGAACCCCTGGGATGGCGTCTATGGCGAGATTCTCGACTACCAGCACTCGGTGCTCGACCCGTACTGGCGCGAGATGGATCAGCGCGCGCAAGACAACAACGTCAAGCTCGCCATCGAGCTGCACCCCCACAACACCATCTTTACGCCGGTGGGTTTCATGGAGTTCGCGGAACGCATCGACGCGAAGAACGTCGGCGTGAACATGGACCCGTCTCACCTCATGTGGCAGCAGGTCGACGCCATCGAGGCGACGCGCTACCTCGGCGAGCGTATTTTCCACGTCCACGCCAAGGACACCAAGATCGAGCCCGGGGTGGGTATCCGCGGCGTGCTCGACACGTCGCATAAGCGCCCGCCTGCCAACGAGGCGGAGCGGTACCCGTCGGGCATGAACCACTGGTGCCAGGTGTGGCCCGACGATCCCGCCTGGAGGTTCGTGCACGTCGGTGCTGGGCACGACCAGGCGTGGTGGACGGAGTTCCTGCGCGCGGTTGCGGAGATCAACCCCGAGATGCACGTGAATATCGAGCATGAGGACAACCACTTCGACAACGTCACAGGGCTCGAACGTGGAGCCGAAATGCTGATTGCAGCCAACGCTGCGCTGTAGGTGTGACGACGAATGCCAATCTTTGTTCAAACAAAGATTGGCATTCGTCCGCCTGTTGGCGTATTCTGCTGTCGCAGGGACGAAGACTTGTCCGTACTTTCACATGAGGAGTGACAGTGATGTCAAAGGCAGTGAACACGAACGATCCGAAATATTCCAAGCTCACCATTGGCGTATGCCCTGATCAGTGGGGGGTGTGGTTCCCCGAAGATCCCAAGCAGATGGACCCCCGCCAGGCCTGGGAGGAGATGGCCGAGGCTGGCTTCGAGGTAATCGAGACCGGGCCGTTCGGCTATTTCCCCACCGACCCCAAGGAACTCCAGAAGTGGTGCGACGAGTTCGGCATGCGCGTCGTCGCCGGCACCGGCTGGGGCATCCTCCACAAGCAGGAAGCGTGGGAGGACACCCTCAAGACCTTCCGCGCCATCGCTGAGACGCACGCCGCCGTCGGCGCCGAATACATCGTGCACCTCCCACCGCTCTACCGCGACGATAAGACCTGGGAGTGGACCGACGATCGCGAGCTCTCCGACGACGCCTGGAAGCTCTACGTCGAGCACGCCAACCAGCTCGGCCAAATGCTCCTCGACGAGTACAACCTCAAGATGGTGCTCCACCCCCACGGCGATTCGCACATCGAAACCCCCGCCGAAATCGGCCGCATCCTCGACGCCACCGATCCCACCTACGTCAACCTGTGCCTGGACTCCGGGCACGTGGTCTACGGCGGTGGCGACCCCGTCGAGCTGTGTCGCAAGTACCCCGAGCGCGTCACCTACGTGCACATCAAGGCCTTCGACGAAGCCATCACCAAGGAAGCGCACGAGAAGGACTGGCCCTTCGGTGAGGCCGTCACCAAGGGCGCGTCGGTGTGCCCGCCCGCTGGCCTGCCCGAGATGCACGCGTTCGTCGACGCGCTCGCCGAGCTGGATCGCCCGATCTACGCCATCTGCGAGCAGGACTGCTACCCCTGCGATCCGTCGTTCCCGAAGCAGAACGCCATCAACATGCGCAAGTACCTCGCCGAATGCGGCCTGGGATTGGCCTGATCGCCCAACACTCAAGGAAGAGAACAACCATGACTGTACGCATTGGACTCATCGGCGCCGGCGGCATGGGCCGCGCACATCTCGCCCGCATCCACGACGAGCTCTCAGGCGCGACGATCACCGCCGTCGCCGACATCAACGTCGACGCCGCGAAATCAGCCGCCGAGCCGTACGGCGCCAAGGCCTACGCCAGCTCCGACGAGCTCATCAACGACCCGGAGGTTGACGCCGTCGTCATCGCGACGTTCGGCAAGGTGCACGCACCCGACGTCATCAAGTCGATTGAGGCCGGCAAGTACGTGCTGTGCGAGAAGCCTTTGGCCACCACCGCTGAAGACTGCATCAAGATCATGGAAGCCGAGCAGAAGGCAGGCAAGAAGCTCGTCACCGTCGGTTTCATGCGCCGCTTCGATGCGGGCTACAACCAGATGAAGGCCATCCTCGACGAGGGCGCCCACGGCTACGCCACGCTGGTGCACTGCCGTCACCGTAACCCGTCGGTGCCGGAGGGGTACACCACCCGCAACATGATCGACGACACCGCGATCCACGAAATCGACATCTGCCGGTACCTGCTGGGTGAGGAGATCGTCTCCGTCCGCGTAGATACGCCGCGTGCAACGTCGAAGCGGTTCAGCCACCTCCAGGATCCGCTGGTGCTCGTCGCGAAGACGGAATCCGGTGTGCTGATCGACGACGAGATCAACGTCAACATCCAGTTCGGCTACGCCATCGAATGTGAGCTCGTGATGGAGGCCGGCACCGTCCGCCTCGGCGATCAGGAGAAGGTGCATGTGCGCGATTTGCAGGGTGACCGCAACGCTATCTGCGAGTCGCACATCGACCGTTTCCAGGCAGCGTTCAACACCGAGTTCCAGTCGTGGATCAACGCTGTCGCGGACGACCGTCACACGGGCTCGACCTCGTGGGACGGCTACGCTGCTACTGCCGTCGTCGATGCGAGCATCGAATCGCTCGAGAACGACGGCAAAACGGTGGATGTGAAGCTCATCGACAAGCCCGACTTCTACGCCTGACCAGGAATCACCAACGACACGCTGAGAGCTGGAGAGGAAACCCCAATGGTTGATATCGCGCTCGACCCCAACATGTACTACATGACCATGTCGACGGCAGACACGCTGCGTAAAGCAGCGGAGCTCGGGTTCCGCTACGTCGAACTGTCGCCGAACAACGAGTTCCACCTGTGGCACCACTACCCGAAGGCGGACAAGGCGTTCATCGACGAGCTCCGTCGCGCGGAGAAAGAGACCGGGGTGAAGGTGCGCACCATCAACCCCGTGTTCAACTGGGCGTCGCCCAACGAGGAAGAGCGGCAGGCGCAGGTGCGCAACTGGCGACGGCTGCTCGAACTCGCCGATGCGCTCGAAGTGCGCGATATCGTCTCTGAGTTCTCCGGCGACCGCAACCAGGCCCAGCGCTCCGAAGGCCAGTGGTACAAGTCGATGGAAGAGCTCATTCCGGTGTTCGAGCAGTACGACCTCCGGCTTAGCATGGAGGCGCACCCGTACGACTTCGTCGAACTGCACGACCGTGCCCTTGAATTGGTGCGTTCCATCGATAAGGACTGGGTGGGCTACGAATACTGCTGCCCGCACACCTTCCACCTCTCCGACGGGGTGGGCGATGCCGGCCGGATGATCCGTACCGCTGCCGAGGCGGGCAAGCTGTGGGAGGTGCACGTCGCCGACGGATTCAACCACCGCATCAACGACGGCAACCGGTACATCATCAACCCGCCGGGTGCCGACGTGACAGTCCACCAGCACAATGCCATCGGGTATGGCGAAGTGCCGTTTGACGAGGTGTTCGACACGCTGCGCGATGTGAACTTCGACGGTGTGCTGTCGGTCTGCGTCTTCGGATGGCATGAACGAGCCGACGAACACAACAAAGCAGCGCTGGCGAAGCTCACGGAAGTCTTCGGTTCCTAGCCTGCACGCTCCTCCCTTCGATAGCCGCCGGAGGGAGGAGCGTTGTCCTTGCTGACAACAACGTCGGCGGGTAGACAGCGGCAACCACCACAACCTGCCAGCGTTGGCAGAATCCTCACAAGGAGATCCCATGTCTCAGAACTCCGACTCCGCAGCGAGTTACTCGCGCGACGAGCTTGAGGAGCTCGTCGAGAAAACCCCGCCATCGGGGCCGAAACGGTCGCTCGGGCTGATCGCCATCGTGGCGACGCTCGGATCACTGTTGTTTGGCTACGACACCGGCGTCATCTCCGGCGCGCTGCCGTATATGTACCTCCCGACGGATGCGCACGGGCTCGCCCTCACCACCGCCGAGGAAGGCTGGATCGGTGGCCTGCTGTGCGTGGGTGCCGCGCTGGGAGCATCGTGGGGCGGCGTGCTGTCCGACAAGTACGGGCGTCGGCACAACATCATGCTGCTCGCCATCGTCTTCTTCTTTGGCGCAGTGGGCTGCGCGCTCAGCCCGAACGTCTGGATTCTGTACTTCTTCCGTATCGTGCTTGGCTTCGCGGTCGGTGGTGCGTCGGCCACCGTGCCCGTCTTCCTGGGCGAGACGGCGCCGAAGCGGATCCGCGGCACCCTCGTCGCTGTCGACCAGCTGATGATCGTGTTCGGCCAGTTCCTCGCGTTCTCGGTGAACGCCGGCATCGCCCGCGCCCAGGGTGGCCCGGGTGTCGACGTCGAAGGTGGCCAGCACATCCTTTGGGACACCGCGCGGTCGCAGTTCGAGGCTGGCACCCTGGGCGCCATTATTGACGGCAACGGCCTCACCTGGCGGTACATGCTCGTGCTCGCGTCTCTGCCGGCGATCGCCTTGTGGATCGGTATTCGTCTGATGCCGGAGTCGTCGCGTTGGTACGTCGCTAACCTGAAGATTCCCGAGGCCATCGGCTCGCTCAAGCGAGTGCGCGATGAAGAAAAGGACGGCCCCATCGTCGACGAGCTCGACGAGATGCTCGAGGTGCAGCGCAAGGAGTCGAACGCGGAGAAGTGGGGGCTCGGAAAGATTTGGAAGACGAAGTGGACCAGGCATCTGCTCATTTTGGGCGTGCTGCTGGGCTTTGCTGACCAGTTCACGGGCATTAACACGGCCATGTACTACACGCCGAAGATTCTCACCGCGGCAGGATTCCCGACGGACGTGGCCATCATGCTGAACGTCATCTCGGGCGGTCTATCGTTCGTCGGTTCGGCCGTCGGCTTGTGGCTGGTGACGAAGTTCGCCCGACGCCACGTCGGCATTTATCAGGAGCTCGGCATTGTGCTTTCGCTGGGTGCGCTGGCCTTCGTGTTCTGGAAATTCATCCTCCCGCACGAGACCGCCTCTGGTGAGATCGTCGGTGCTCCGAGCTTCGCGCCCATCTTGGTGCTGGTGATCATCTGCTTCTTCGTGTTCATCAAGCAGTCGGGCACCGTGACCTGGGTGATTATCGCGGAGCTCTTCCCGTCGAAGACACGCGGTCTGTCGATGGGTGTCGCCGTGGGCGCGTTGTGGCTGGCGAACGGCTTCGTGTCCATCATCTTCCCGCCGATGATGGAAGCACTCGGTGGTGCTGGCACCTACCTGGTGTTTGCCCTCATCAATGTGCTCTCGCTGTGCCTCTACATCTTCTTCGTCCCGGAGACGAAGTACGACTCCCTGGAGGAGCTCGAGATGCGCTTCGAAAAGGACTACTCCTAATCCCTTTCACCGACGGGCACCTCGCTCGCGCGCATGGCGTGAGCGAGGTGCCCGTCGGTCTATCTGGATGCAGTCCGTATAGCGAGCAATGCCACAAAATGTCCTAACAAAAAGCCGTTCGGGGGTATATTTGTTCATACAAGGCGTGGTCCAAGGTGGCCCGCGCTGAGAAAGGAACAGCCATGGCGAGCAATGACGCAATCCAGATTCCCGAAACCATGCGAGCGGCGGTGCTGCGCGACACTGCCAAAGGCCTCGAAGTTGAAACCTTGCAAACTCCGCGTCCCAGGAATGGCGAAGTACTCATCAAAGTGACCGCCTGCGGACTGTGCCACTCCGACCTCCATGTGATCTCCGGCGCCATCGCCTTCCCGCTACCGGCCGTGCTGGGGCATGAAGTGACCGGCACCATCGTCGAGGTGGGGCCCGGCAACGAACACTCCGGGCTTGCGGTGGGGCAGCAGGTGGCGGGCGGCTTCCTCATGCCATGTGGGCAGTGCGATGCTTGTGCGGCTGGCCACGACGAGCTGTGCGCCCCGTTCTTCTCCCTCAACCGTCTGGAGGGCAAGCTCTACGACGGAGAAACCCGACTGGCTACCCCTGACGGTGAGCAGGTTGCCATGTACTCCATGGGTGGCCTCGCGGAGTACGCGGTGGTCCCGTCGACGTCGGTTGCGGTGGCTCCCGAGGGCGTGGATATGGTGTCCGCTGCCATTCTCGGCTGTGCGGCGCTCACCGGCTATGGGGCGGTGCGACGCGGGGCCGACCTCCGATACGGGGAGACCGTGGCCGTCGTCGCCACGGGTGGTGTGGGCACGAATATCGTCCAGATCGCGGCGGCCTTCGGTGCTAGTCAGGTGATTGCCATCGACGTCTCCGACGAGAAACTGGAACCCATGCGTGACTACGGCGCCACCGCCGTCGTGAACTCCTCCACGCAGGATCCTCGAGAGGCCGTGCTGGCACTCACCAACGGCAAGGGCGTGGACGTGTCGTTCGAGGCACTTGGCATTCCGGCCACCTGGAAGACCGCCCTCGATGTGCTCGCCGATGGCGGCCGCATGGTGCCCATCGGCTTGGGTGCTGGCGTGCAGACTGCCGAGGTGGAAATCAATAGGACGGTGCGGCGTTCACAGAGCATCCTGGGCTCTTACGGTGCGAGGACTCGCCAGGATCTCCCCGCCGTCGTGGATCTCGCGGCTCGCGGCGTGATTAACTACCGCGACGTGGTGTCGCGTCGCCTGCCCCTGGAGAAGGCAGGCGAAGGGTACGAGGCGCTGCGGAACCACGAGATCCAGGGGCGCGCAGTGGTTGATATGAGCCTCTGACTGGCTGCAAGGCTCGACGGTCGTGCAGCGTCGGCGGTGGTTATGCAATCAGCAGATAGGCCGCCGACACCACGGTCAGCACCGTCACCACCGCGTCGAAGAGCTGTTTGTGCATGCGCTTGGCGAGCCAGCGCCCGGCAAACGCAGAGGCGATCACGACGGGCGCCAGCACCGCGTCGATCCATAGCGTGGATGGTTTGATGATGCCGAGCCCGATGGAGAAGGGCAGCTTCAGTACGTTCACGATCCCGAAGAACCACGCCGTCGTGCCGAGGAAGCTCATCACGGAAAACTTCGAGGCCAGGAAGTACATGGTGGTAACGGGGCCGCCAGCGTTGGCGGCCATCGTCGTGAAGCCAGCTAGCGTGCCGTAGGTGATGCGTCCCAGCCGACCCTGAATTTCTGGCGGTTTGGGCAGGCGCATGAGTGCCATCGTGGCCGCGATCAGGATGAGGAGCAAGGCACCGATGAACTGTTTGGTGAACTGATCCGACGCGAACCGCAGGAAGATTGCGCCCAGCACAACGCCGGCTAAGACGCCTGGGACAAGGCGTTTCAGTGTCGGCCAATCTGCCTCGCGCCGATACATGGTGATGGCGAGCACGTCGCCAACTAAGAGGAGCACCAACATGGTGCCGGTGGATTCCTTTGCAGGAAGGACGCTGGCGAAGAGCGCGACGGCCAGCGTCGCTGCTCCGGGGAGTGCTGTTTTCGATATGCCGATTGCGACGGCTGCCACGACGAGGAACGCCCAAGTGGTGGGAGTGAGTGAAGTGAGCGCTTCCGGTAGGCCGGTGAACAACAATGTCAGCACAATGCCATCGTAGATCAGGAGCGCTGTGGGGGAGGTGATACTGCGCGGTCGACGCTGTCCGCGCAGCGTAAGGGACCTTCCCTTCGCTGGTGACCTCAGGCGATGCGGTTGAGGCTCATGTAGATTCCGGCGAAGGCGGCGGCAGCAGCAACGACGGCGGAGATCGCGGTAACGATGGGGGATGCCACCGTTGCGCCAAGGACTGCCATCAGCAGAACGACTGCTGCGATGATGGTCATGTGCGTCTTGAATGCGACGCTGTCCGTGCCCTGTGCTGCCGGGCGAACTGGTGCGAGTGCGATTGCGGTCATCTTTCTTCCTTTCAGTTCCTGTGCGGAACCGTCCGGAGGAAGCCCCGCACGGCGGTGTGTCCGGCCTGCTGGCCGGGTCAGCTCACACAAGCTGACGGTTCTATCCTATCACCTATCCTCCAAATGTAAAGACAAATGCTGGAGTGGGTGGCTGTTGCTGGCTCACGGCTACACTCGGCCGCGTGGATTGGTCAGTGTGGGAATGGGCGAGATTTGCCGTCGGGCTAGCTGTGATGGTCGCGGCCGTCATCCTCATTCTGCGAGCTCACGGCGTCAAGATGGGATGGGCCCCTGCGGTGGCCATCATCCGCGCGTGTCTGCAGCTGGCGCTCATTTCAGTGATATTGGGGGCGGTCATCAAGTGGCCGTTGCTGGTGCTGGCCTTCATCCTGCTCATGCTCACGACGGCGTCGCTGACCGGAGCCAAGCGGGCGGCGGAACTGCCGGGCGGGCGGCGGAATGCGATTGTTGCAGTCGTCGCGGGTGGCGTGGCCGCGACGGGGTCGTCGCTCTTGCTCGGGCTAATCGGCCTCGATGTGCAGCAGATCATCGCGGTGGCGGGTATCTCGATCGGTAATGCCATGGCTGCGTCGACGCTGACCGCGCGCAATTATCTTGCAGCGCTGCGGGCTGGGGTTGGTGAAGTGGAGGGCTGGCTGGCGCTCGGGGCGACGCCGCCGCAGTCCACTGTGCGGCTGCGGAGGGACGCGGTACGCGAAGCCCTCATCCCCACCATCGACCAAACCCGCAACACCGGGCTCGTTACACTGCCGGGCGCGTTCGTCGGTGCCTTGTTTGCGGGGCTGAGCCCGGTGGCGGCGGGAGTGTTCCAGGTGGTGGTGTTGGCTGCAATCCTGCTCGCGAAATCTGTGACTGCCACGGTGTTCTCCACCCTCGCGGGGCGGGCGCGCCAACTCGTGCCGAGTTCCTAAGGGGTCCGGGGCTGGGGCTCGCGAGAAACCTAACCCGATATCCACATTCGTTTCCTGAAACAGCCCATTCTGGCCCGATTTGGCAAACGCGTGTGGATATCGGGTTAGCTGCCGGCAGTAAGGCTCAGCTACTCGTGTTCCGGAACGAGCACGCGAACTCCGAAGCGAGCGAAGTCGCGATCAAAGGTGACCATCGTCGCATCGAGTTCCAGCGCCAGGGCAGCCAGGTGAGCATCGTTGGTGAGATTGCCGGCCGTGCCGGATTCCGCCAGAAGCCCCGCAAGCAGGGCAGCGTGCCGGGGCGAAGGCTCAGGTGTTACCACTCGCGGGTGATTGAGCCATGCGTGTACCACCGACATCGCTTCCTCGGGCGAGAGTGGGTGCTCCAGGATGTGCGAGTGAGTGCTGATGCGGATGAACCCGAGCAGAGACACCCACGGCAAGCCGACCACGTCCGTGCCTGATTGCAGCTCATGCAAAAACCAAGTGCGGCTGGCGTCGTGATGAGCGGAGCTGGCGTTGACTGCGTAGATCAACACATTGGTATCTACGAGCAGCATCAGCGGCCTTGGGTGAGCTTGAATGCGAGGGCTTCGTCTTCCATGTCGGCAGCGAGCCTGGTGGCATGGGTGAGATCTGCGTTAGCTGATCCCATGTCGAAGCTGGGGAAGGTGAAGTCGGCGTCATGGTGTGATCCGAGGCCTCGACGTAGGGCGTCGTTCACCACTCTTTTGAATGAAGTCTGACGTTTGGCCATCTCTTCCTCCAGCAGCTTGGCTACATCGGGGTCGAGGGTGAGCGTCGTTCGCATGTAGGCATCATAGCATCACGGGATTTGATGCCTTGATGCTATGTGTGAACCGCTAGGGCGGTCAGTCGATCGTGTACGCCAAACCCCCACCTGGCTGGGCGAGCTCGCGGGTGAAGTTTCGGGCCTGCGCGAAGTGATACTTCAGGTAGTCCGCGTCGTCTTCCTCGAGGCTTTCGCAGAAACCGGCGAGCTCGTCGTCGGCGCGGGCGTCGAGGCCATCGGTGATCTCGGCGAGCTAACCCAATATTCACACGCGTTTCGTGAAACAGCCGATTTCGGACGGATCTGGCAAACGCGTGTGAATATTGGGTTAGGAGTCCAGTCGGCCGCCGTGCAATGAGGGGGGAGGGCTTGGCGCTGGCGGTCAGGTGGCGCAGGCGAAAGGCCTTGTCAGAGCCCAGTAGGGTTCGATTGGTGGACCTAGCGGGAGCCTTGTCGAAACTTGCCCGCTGGTGACTCAGATGGTGCGAGCACACCAGTCGATCCGCGCTGAACGGCGCAGGACGCACCGCCGGAGGCACCACCCGCAGCAGTCGCCGCGAGCATCCGAAGGCGTCCTTCAACGAGCGGAAGCCGCTTACGCTGCCGCCGGGTCCCTGAAAGCTGTGGCCCGACAGGTTGGCATTGGAGACGAGCGGCTCTCTCGCCTCCTGCGAGAACGCGGTGTCGTCCTCCGCAGCCATTCCCCGTCGATCATCGAGATCCGGCTAGTGCGGTCCATGTATGAGCAGGGGCTTCACTGGAGCGTGTGGGCAACAAGTTCGGCCAGACCGCGGGGACAGTCCGCAAACACTTGATCGCCGCCGGTGTCATGATGCTCGACACGCACGGTCGTATCCGAACGGAGTCCCACGGTCTCGGCAAGAGCTCAAGACATCATGACCAACGCTGATGTTCCCAACAGGAGCTGGGTCAGAGTATGCAGTCCTTCACTGTGATTTATCAGCTCTGTACCCGGCCGCGCGTGCGATCGCGGGCTTGCTGCCGCAGTCTTGCCCGTACTTCGTCGTGGATCGTGGTCGAGGTCTGCTCTGCTGTCTCGATGGAGACCACGAGTGCGTATCGCACCGTCTTACCAGCACCAAGGTGTTCGGCGTCGTCCATGCATTCAACGTGGATCGGGAACGTGTCATCGTCGCCGAACACCATGGCGCGGCTGCCTTGGACGATCTCGTGTTGGAGGCTCCCTCGCCTGACCGAGTTGTGCTCCGCATCAATGCGTTGTCCGCCTGCAAGTTGCTTGTCTGGAGTTGCGAAATGCACCTTCGCAGTTCGGGTCGCTGGAGAACGAGCCCTGGGTGATCGGGTAGGGGCGTCGTTGGTGAACGGCAGGAAGAACTAGCCGGTGAAGGGGGGGTACTGGTAGTCCTGCTGCGGCTGGGGTGGCGTGGTGAGCTGCGGCACCCGGGTCGGCTGGGATGGTGCATCGGTGCAGGTGGGGACATCCTTCAGCGGGCCGTTCGTGCTGGTGTTGACCCATCCGTCGGAGACGTAGCCACGGCCCGGGATGCGATCCCACAGGTTCGTGCGCCCCCAGCGGCCGTCGACCCAGTCACCCTGCACCTGGCACTCGATGGCGACCCGCTCACCGGGGCGCAGCCAGCTGACGCGCGTACCCGTGCGCGGCTCGGAGTTCACGGCGAGGGAGTAGCTCACCGTGGCCACGGCGGAGGGACGGGCGGTGACCGTGCCACCGGCGGCGGCCGCGGTGGCGGTGAGGATGAACTTGGCGAAGCCCTTCATGATGATTTCTCCTGTGGTGTGGGTACGGGCCGATGCAAAAAATGCTGGGCTTGCCACCCGCCATGACGGAGACAATTCCGACGGATCATTCCGATGGAGAATTCCTGGAATCGGCCGTTGGTCCAGTGCGCAGACAGCGGTGTCACACAATGGGGGAGTTCGCCTATTGCCGGTGAGGCGGGCTTCCAGCTGGCGTACGCGGCCCGCGACTTCATCGCGAATGAGCCGCATGCGCTCGGCCCCTCGATGCCGCGGCCCAGCACCACGACGCGGTCGGCGCGGGCGAGGAGCCGGGGATCGATCGGCTTGCAGCGCTCACCCTCGACCGAGGCACCGACCTCGTGCAGGCAGTGTGACACTGCCCGATCCCCCCCCGCTCGCGCGTATCGCCTTGGCCTCTCTAGCCCTGGGGCAAGAGAACTGAATAGCAGCACATCGGGCGTCACCCGCGAGCGTCGTACGCCTCCCGCGCCGCCAGCACCTCCGTCATGTGGGCCTCGGCCCAGGCCTTGAGCTGCATCACCGGCACCAGCAGCGACCGGCCAAGAGCAGTCAGCTGGTAGTCGACCCGCACCGGCACTGAAGCCGTGACCTCCCGTGCCACCAGCCCGTCCCGCTCGAGCGCCCGCAACGTCTGAGTGAGCATCTTCTGACTGACCCCAGCCAGTCGACGCGAGAGCTCGGAATAGCGCAGGCCGTCCTCGCTCTCGCCCAGGGCGGCCAACACCAGCGTCACCCACTTGTCGGCGATCCGGTCGAGGAGTTGACGGCTGGCGCACCCGGCCATGAAGGCGTCGAACTCGCGTCGCGACTGCTCGGCTCGCTGTGAGGCGGACGTGGTGGCCATGACTCTCCTCTGGGTGCGTACCCGACTTTTCGGTGCCTACTTCCTTATAGAGAGTTTGGCTGTCACAGTGGACGATGTCAACCACACAAGGAAAGGAACTCCCATGCGAGCACTCATCGGCCGTGCCGGCTCCCCACTCCCCGTCCTCGTTGACGTCCCCGATCCCCATCCGGGCCCCGGCGAGGTGGTCATCGCTACCACCGCCGCCACCGTCAATCCCATCGATGTCCGCATCGCCGACGGCGAGGTGCGCGAGGCCTTCGGCCTGACGGGCGATGTCGGCCTCGGCTGGGACTTCTCCGGCATCGTCAAGGCGGTGAGCGACGACGTCACCGGGGTCTCGGTGGGACAACGCGTCGCTGCACTGACCGGCAACCCCGCCGATCCGCTGCGCGCGCACGCCGAACTGGTGACGGTGCCGGCCGGTTCTGTCGCGCCGATCCCCGAGGGCATGTCCGACGTGGCGGCCGCCTCCGTCGCCCTCAATGCCCCGACCGCGGCGATGATCGTCGATCTCCTGGGCGCGGGGGCCGGGCGCTCGCTGCTGGTCACCGGGGCGGCGGGCGCCGTGGGCGGCTACGTCCTTCCGCTCGCACGCGAGGCGGGATGGCGGGTCACCGGTCTGGCCCGGACCACCGACCGGGAGTTCGTCACCACCACTGGAGCGGACCTGGTCACCGAGATCGAGCCCCGCGCCTACGACGCGGTCGCCGACGCCGCCGGGCTCCAGGCCACCGCCATCGATGCCGTGGTGGACGGAGGCGCGTTCGTCGGCGTCCTCCCCATCGCCCCGATCGCTGCGCAGCGCGGCATCGAGCCGACCGACGTCTTCGTCCAGGCTGATGGCGTACGCCTGGCCGAGCTGCTTCGTCGTGGCCACGCGGGCGACCTTGCCGTACGCGTCGCCGAGGAAGTGCCCTTCTCCGAGTTCGCCCGGGCGTACGCGCTGGTCGGGCAGGGTGGCCTGCGTGGTCGGGTCGTCCTGACCTTCTGAGCAGGCTGACCTCGGGGATAGACACGGCCGCCGGGGCCGGGCAGGGCAGGGCCCGATCCCGGCGGCCGAGCCGTGTGGGATGGTCAATGGGGTGGTCAGGAGACCCGGGGGTCACTCACCGGCGCTCGCCCTGCTCCTCCATCTCCAGGTCACGGAAGCCGCGGCCGGTCTTCGCGTTGCCCGTCGTCGGGAGCTCGTCGAGGAATTTCGCCGACGCATACTTCGCCGTCTTCAGCGCGAACTCGGCCGACGTGCCGCCGACGACGATCGCCAAGTGGTACGGCGGGCAGTCCGCGGTGCCGAGCAAACGGATCTTCTCCTCCAAGAAGGCCATGATCTTGTCGGGGTTCAGGATCGCCTTGGTCTCCTGGTAGAGGTAAGACTTGTTGGCCGACCCGCCGCCCTTGGCCATGAACAGGAACTTGTAGGAGTTCTCGTGGCCCTTGATCGTGTCGGCGTACAGCTCGATCTGGGCAGGCAGGTTGCAGCTGGTGTTCTTCTCCTCGAAGAACGTCACCGGCGCATTGTGTGAGTAGTGCAGGTTCAGCTTCGTGTAGGCGTCGAACACGCCGTGGGCCAGCAGCGGCAGCGCCGACGGCTCGACCTTCAGGAAGGTGCGCCCGTCGGGCCCCCTCGACCGTCGAGACACCCTTGTTGGTCAACTTGCGGTACGCGGTCGTGTCCTCGCCGATCGGCAGTAGGTCCTCGTAGACGAATTCAGTCATGGCGTCCTCCAGTCGTTGGTGCGCCCCTCATCCTTCCACCGGGCTCCGACGCCCGGGCGGGAACCCCACCCGCTCACCCGATCAAGGCACGGCGGTGAGGAGTGTGCACAGGCGGTGATGCTGGGAGGTGAGGTCGGCGCCCGCCTCGACCGTCAGCGTGACCCGGGCCCGCGCCCGCTCGGGGGCAGCCACCTGCGCGAGGGCGTACGCCACGCCCAGTGCGGGGAGCGTCTCGCGAGTCGGCCCCCCGGGGTCTGTCTGGGGCGGCGTCCTGGCAACCGTCTGCCGCTCCGGCAGGATCGCCACCTTGCAGATCCTGGAACGCACGCTGCCCGATTCCGGCGCCGGACTGGCCGAATGGTGGACCACCCGCGGCCAGCCCGAGGACACGAGCTGGGCTGCCACCACCTACGCCGAACTCATCGACCGCACCGAATCCGCTGGCGAACGCCACGCCACCAGCCTCTCCCTTTCCCTTGACATGAGAAACGCTGCGGGGCAGATTCGCACCCCCCTCGGCGGTATCCGCGGCGCCGCCGCCGTCCTGCGCCAAGAGATCAATACCCTCACCGCCGCGCCCCGTTCGGCCGAGCTCACTCCGTCGAGTTGGCTTTCCCCGGCCAGATTGCGGTGATCCTGCGCTCGGTCTGCGATCCTGCGATCGCCGCCACTTTGGAACGTCACGGCGAGATCGGCCGCGACTTCGCCACCGCCGGACCGGTCGCGGCCAACGAGACCTGGAGTCGCATCCGCACCGACTCCGCCCACCATACCGTGCTGTGGATCAGCGAATGGCCACGCTCCATGGCCTACCCAGTCTTCCTCTCAGCCATCTTGCTCTTCAGCGGAATCCAGCGGTCGTTCTCCCTGATCTGCACCCCACGCGCTCCGATCAGGCCGCTCGCGACATCCGCAAGAAGAAAGTCGAGCACATCTCCGACCAAGCCCAACGCGCCAAAATCGGACAGATCGAAGACGCCTCCCAGACGGCTGAGTACCACGATGTCCTCCAGCAAGAAGCCGACCTCACCGCCGGCCACGGCATCCTGCGCTACACCGGCCTCATCACCATCACCGCCACCACGATCGAAGACCTCGACGCCCACGTCGCCGCCCTCGAACAAGCCGCCATCCAAGCCAATTGCGAAACCCGACTCCTCGCCGGACAACAAGCCAAAGCCTTCACCGCCGCAGCCCTCCCACTCTGCCGCCAGGTCTGACGACGACTAGGAAGGGGTCATTCGGGCACTGTGACGAGGCAAAAGGGATGGCCTGCGGGGTCAGCGTAGATGCGCCAGGCTTTCGGGCCTGGGTCCAAGACGTCAGTGAGTGGGTGGCCGCCTGCTGCTTCGACGGCGGCACATGCCTCCGAGAGGTCATCGACTAGCAGGTCAAGGTGAACCTGCAGCTCGCCTCTGTGGCCCGGCCACTGCGGGGGTTCGTAATCGGAGACGCGATGGAAAGAGAGGCGTCCGACAGGCTCCCAGTCCAGCGTCAACCACTGGTCATCACCGGTGGCCGGTGCAAGATCCAGGACTTTCTGCCAGAAGAGTGCTTCCGCTGTGGGGTCCTTGCACTCAAAGACGAGTTGCGTGAAGCGTCCGATTGCTGGCATCTCTCCATGCTAGGTGTTCTAACCACGGAGGTTAGGTATGTGGGGGTCGGCGGGTTGGCTGGACAAGGGTGAAGACCCCCGGTGGGGTGTGGAACTAGCACATAACCGCACTACCAACACGGAGGTCTTCATGTCCCACACTAACGCTGTTTTGACTCCGACGGGTCGTCTGCGTCTGGCCAGACCCGCGGTCGATGACGGTTGGGTCGGGACTGCTGAAGGTTTGGTTGACTCCAAGACCGCATGACTTCTGGGAGGAGGTTGTGCTGAAAGGATGGCAACCATGCCGAAGATCACTTACACCGACGAGTTCAAGCGCGACGCGGTCGCGTTGGTCGCCTCAGGCATCCCGCAGAAGCAGGTCGTCAAGGACCTGGGTGTCGCGAAGACCACGCTGCAGGCGTGGGTCCGTGACGCGAGGTTCCAGTCTCACGGGATGACGCCGACCACGGACCCCGAGGCACGCAAGGACATGTCCCAGGCTTTGCGTAGGATCCGTGAGTTGGAGATGGAAAACGAGGTGCTACGCCGCGCAGCAGCGTATCTGTCGCAGGCTCACATCACACCCCCAAAATGATCTATCCGCTCGTCAAGGAGATGGCTGCTGTCGGTGCCCCGGTGAGGGTGCCGGTGGCGGTCGCGTGCCGGATACTGGGATTGTCCAAACAGGGCTACTACAAGTGGCTCAAGCAGCCGATTTCGGTGCGTGAGGCCGAGGAACGTGAGTTGATCGCCGTGCTACGCAAGCTCCATGCCGACGACCCCGAGGGCGGCTACCGGGTGCTGGCCGACGACATCGGCGAGCTGGGTTACACACTCTCGGAGCGCAGAGTCTGGCGGCTGTGCCGGGTCGCTGGCATCCAATCGGTCATCGTCACACGCACATCGCGCTACAAGAAGGCAGGGGCACCGGTCCACGATGACCTCGTGCAGCGTCAGTTCACGGCCGACGGCCCCAACGAACTATGGCTCACCGACATCACCGAGCACCGCACTCGTGAGGGAAAGGTGTATCTGTGTGCGATCAAGGATGTGTTCTCCAACCGGATCGTGGGCTACTCGATCGACACCAGGATGAAGGCCCGGATCGCTGTCAACGCGCTCGAGATGGCAGTGGCCCACCGAGGCCGGCCCACCGGAGTGATCGTGCACTCGGACCGCGGCTCTCAATTCCGCTCCAGACGCTTCCTGAAAGCCCTGAAACGTCACGGGCTACGTGGCTCAATGGGCCGCGTGGGGGCCTGTGGTGACAACGCTGCGATGGAGTCGTTCTTCGCCCTGCTGCAGAAGAACGTCCTCGACCGACGGTCCTGGAGCACACGAGAGGAACTACGGCTGGCGATCGTGTCCTGGATCGAGGGGAAGTATCACCGCAAACGCCGTCAACGCCGACTCGGGAAACTCTCCCCGGTCGAGTTCGAACTCATCATGAAACCAACCGCTACACTGGCGGCATAACCCCGGACGTCAACCAAACCTTCAGCAGACCCAAACCTCGACCACGATGGGCCGGGACAAGCAGCGCCGCAGGATGGTCTACCAGTACTCGCAGAAACGGTTCGTACGCGACAACAAGACCCTCAACCAGCAGCGCAACCGCGCCCTGGCGATCATCGAAGGCGCAACCCGCCCGAAGAAGGCCCGGTTCCTCAAGACCACCGGCAAGGCAACCATCTTCGACCAGAGCGCTTACGACAAGGCCGTTAGCCTCGCCGGGTTGAAAGGCTACGTCACCAACATCAGCCAACACCAGATGACCGGCGCGCAAGTGATCGTTGCTTACCACGACCTCTGGCGGGTCGAGCAAGGCTTTCGAATGTCCAAATCCGACCTCGACGCCCGCCCGACCTTCCACCACACCCCAGACGCCATCAAAGCCCACCTCGACATCGTCTTCGCCGCCCTCGCGATCGCCCGCTACCTCCAAGACCAGAGCGGCTGGAGCATCAAACGACTCGTCCGAACCCTACGCCCGCTACGCGAGGTCACCATCAACATCGCAGGCCACGAACTCACCGCCGAACCCACCATCGACCCCAACACCCAGAAAAGCATCATCAAAATCCTGGGTCACTAACCTGCACGACTCAGGTCAAATCCTGAATACACCCTCAAATGCGATGAGCCACTATCTCGCATGCGAGGCACGGTGGAAGGACCTGGACTGACTGCAGCAGAGACACTCTGTGCAGCGTCTGCCGGTGTGAGGCGGCCGTTTCCGCGTCGAGATTAGCCGCGGATGCTCCCATGGCGAGCAGCGCTGTCAGGACGATGCGGACGCGCTCGGAACACCGTGCTCCGAGCAAGAGCAGACGTGGTCTTCCGATCCCATCCCACGCCGACAGCGTCTTCGGCTAGCCCGACGGTGCCGCAGGGCGTGACAGCACCAGCTCGTCTCGACCAACGCGTCCCCGAGTTCTCGTGGCAGGCATCTCATCGGCCGTCGCAGCGAAGATGGACTGAGCTTCGGTCCTCGACAGGCTGAGCAGGGACCTGTCACCGAGCGCGATTGTCGCGCGAAGCGGCATCGGAGAGTGGCCAAGGGACCCCATCAAGGCGAGCGCCGCCGCACGAGCAAGCGGGGGCGGCACACTGTTCCCGACCTGACGGTGCCCGTGCCAGTTCGTGGTGTGAAAACGGAACCAGTCGGGATATCCGTGCAGCCGTGCCGCTTCGCGCACCGTGATGACCCGATCCTCGGTGGGGTGGATCGGACGAGGGGATGTGTGGGACCCCCTCTCGGAGCCTGTACCCGCTCGCAGCGTACGTGACGGCCCCTTCAAAGGGAGTCGATACAGTCGACTCTTCGGTTCCACCGTACCAGCGTCCGTCGCGGCGAACCGCATGATCGTCTGCTCAGCGTGAGTCGTGAGTCGTGAGCCCGTCAACACAGTTGGCTCCCAGAAGCGTGGCCTCGACTTGTCATCCGGCGATGCATTGAGGCCAGCGAGGGTACGTGCATATATGTTCTTGATAGCAGCACGGCGCTCGATGTCCTCGCTCCGGAGCGCTACCTCATCGGACACCAGTAGCACGTCATAGTCGAATGGCGAGGGCAAGCCCTCGAATGCCTCTTCAACCGAAATCGTGCCCTCCTCCGGTTGGAGGCGGCTCGGCGCCACCTTGCCGAGCGCGCCTAGCACGATCACACGTCGGCGCGACTGCGGTATGCCGAAGTTGAGGCTGTTGACCGGCTTGTCGGTTCCGGAAAGGGCGTACCCCGCTTCACGGAGCCGGCGGAACGCGCTCTCTCTGATGTCCGAAAACTTGTCTTCCAAAAGCCCGGCGACATTCTCTAGGCAGAACGTTCGAGGTCTGAGTTCCTCGACCAGACGGACGAAGTGGAGAAGAAGATCATTTCGTTCGTCGTCCTGCTCGCGCTTGCCGCCTGTGGAGAAGCCCTGGCAGGGTGGTCCGCCGATCAGGGCGTCAAGACGCCCTGGCCAGACCTTACCGGGGTGAAGTCGCTTATACCCGCGCTCAGCCGCACGAAGCACGTCCTCGACTGAAACCAATGAGGCGTCACGGCAGAGCACCTCGCACTGCGGGAAGTTGAAGGCGTGGGTGGCCGCATGAACTGGGTCGTACTCGACGGCGGCTACAACGTCGAAACCTGCCTGTTCGAACCCGAGTGTCATGCCACCTGCACCCGCGAAGAGGTCTACGGCGACCGGGCGGGTGCGTGGGGGCCCAGAGTATGGGGCCGCCCCACAAGGATGGGCGTCGAGGTTCCCGCCGTGCACTCCGGAGGGCACGTTCGCTTTCCGGGGTGGGCACATTTCGGGCATCATGGGTACATGGTGACACAGACCTCTGACACGACGGTGGACGCTGGCGCGGAGAAGCGCTTCTTCATTGAGATGTTGACCAAGGACATCGAGCTGCTGCCCGCGATCGTCGACCTGGTCGACAACAGCGTGGACGGCGCCAGAGGGCTCCACCCGGATGGTAACCTGGCTGGCCAATGGGTCCGGATCGCGTTCGGGGACGGCACGTTCACGATTGCCGACAACTCCGGCGGTATCTCTGCCGACATCGCTCGACACTACGCTTTCCGATTCGGCCGGTCGAAGGACTTCACGGGCGTCAAGCGCTCTGTGGGACAGTTTGGCGTCGGAATGAAGCGCGCGTTTTTCAAGTTAGGACAAGCATTCGAGGTGCGATCAGCGCACCGCGGCGAGACCGGGGCCGACGACGGCTCACGATTCCATCTCAAGGTGGATGTCGAGCAGTGGGCGGCTCAAGAGGCATGGACCTTCCAGTTCGAGAGTGTGGATGAAGGCGTCACCATCCCTGCCGACGAGGAGGCTGGAACGACCATCGCTGTGATGAAGCTGCACGCCAGCGTCGAAGACGACCTCAAGGACCCAGCCATCGTTCAGGCACTTCGGACCGAGTTGCGGCTGCGTCACCAGGAGTCGATACAAAGCGGCCTCCAGCTCCATCTCAACAGCGAGAACCCTCTCACGGCATCGCGACCATCACTCCAAGTCTCCGACATGGTGCAGCCGGTGTTCCGGGAGTTCCAAGTTCCCGGCCCAGCCGGGGGCACCGTGGACGTCAAGCTCTATGCGGGCACGGCGGCTCCACCCAAACGGGATAAGAACGCCGACCCCGAAGACGATGGGCAGGCGGAGAACTTCCAAGACCCCGGCGACGCGGGCTGGTACCTCTTCTGCAACGACCGCCTGCTACTCGTGGCCGATAGGTCTCCGCTCACCGGGTGGGGCAACCCAGCTGCGGCCTATCACCCGCAGTATCGCTCCTTCCGTGGCTTCGTCTATCTGTCAGCGGACGACGCCAGTCTCCTGCCATGGAATACCACCAAGACCGCTGTTGATCGCGACTCTCCCGTGTTCCGAGCTGTCCAGTCCGAGATGAAGACAGCTCTTGTTGCGGTTCAGGCCGTCATTAACCGGGCCAAGCAAGTGCGCTCGCGTCTGGAGGATGACGAGGAGAAGCCCGAGATTCTGGTTGCCCTCGACGAAGCGCAGGATCAGCCGATCACGTCGCTCTCCGCATCAAAACAGATGATCGTTCCGGAAGCACCCCCACCGAGGCCGAAGGCACCACCGACACCGAAGATCCAGCGCATCCAGTATTCCGTCGACAAAGATCGATTCGATGAGGCGGCAAATGCCCTCGGCGCGACCAGCGGCTCTGAGGTCGGCCGTCTCACCTTCGACTACTTCTACGACCAAGAGATCGACTAATGGCCCGACAGTACGAGTTCCGACCGGCGAAGGCCGCGCAACGGAGAATGATCGTTGACGCATGCCGTCGCCTCACGGCTATCTCCGCCTTGGACCAGTACCAATACGTCGGGTTTGGCGGCTTGGAGTTTATCGACTTCATTGAGTTCCATCGTGGGCTCGGGATTCCTCGAATGACGAGCATCGAGCGCGACACGAACATTCAGCATCGTCTTGAGTTCAACAAGCCGTACAAAGGCATCCGCGTTCTCATGGGCGAGGCACGCGACCGGTTGCCCGACGTGGACTGGACCATACTGGCGATCACCTGGCTCGACTACACGGACGTGCTGACGAAGGACATCCTGCGCGACCTGGACTTCGTCGTGCGGTCAAGCGTGCCTGGCAGCATTGTGATCGTCACCGTCAATGGCGCGGCCATCCACCCGCTGTCGAGCCGGCTCGAGAATCTTCGTGAGAGACTTGGCGACCTGATCGGCGATGACCTAGACGCAAGCAGTATGAATGGCTGGGGACCCGCGCAGGTCGAACGGCGCGTGCTGCAAGCCACCGCTCACTCCGTGAGCCGTGAAGCTCACGGTCGACCGTTTCGTCAGCTCTTCAACTTTCACTATGCGGACGACGCCAAGATGCTCACCTGGGGCGGCATTATCACCAGCTCAAACTTGGACCGCACCATCGATGCCTGTCGGTTCGATGACCTCGATTTCATTCGCAAGGACGACGATGCGTTCGAAATTGACATTCCGGTGCTCACCGAGCGCGAGATCACGTTTCTTGAAACCGAACTCGTAGGCTCCACAACAGGTGCTATGCCCCGAATCAAGGGCGTCGAGGCTAAGGACATTAGGGCTTTTGCTAAGGTCTATCGCTGGAGAGTCGGAACTCGCTGAAGCTTTTGTGCGAGAGAGCGTCGAGGGAATGCGTAGCAACGGTCTCCGTGGCCAGCGGCTCTACATATAGAGTGCCGTTGCACATCCTCTGGACGGTGCGAGCCCTCTCTCGTGTGCCCTGCTGTTACAGGTCGAGGTGTCGCGTCGCCTGGTGGGCGGGCTGCCGACGCTCATCGTGGACTGTCGGGCGGGTCAGCGTGCGTAGTGCTGTTTCGGTTCCGGTGCGGTCGATCTTCTGCGCCTCGGGCTGGGCGCCGAGCGAGGCCGGGTCGGTGATCTGGTAGCGATCACGGTAAGCGGCTACAGCCAGGGCGCGGCGTCGACACTGCTGCCGCTCCCGCACGCTGGTGGGTATCGGACCAAGGGCTGTAACCCATGGTTCGTGGGTGTGGAAGGCAGTGTCGAGGACGGCGGCGGCTCGGGTTTCGATGAGGTAGCGGCGTTCGGTCAGGGCCTGTTACATGTCGGGGGTCATGGGGCCGGTGGCTTCGGGGATCAGCCCGGCGATGAGATGCGAGGCCTGTCGGGTGCGGCCTGATCTGAGGGGCGGGTGGTGGATGACGGAAGCGATGTCGTCGGCGTCGGCGAACCCGCGAGCCTTGATGAGGCGTGGCAGGAGGGTGTCGGCGTTGTGGTGGTTGGCTTCGGCCCGCCGCAGCTCGGCCGTGAGGGCGCCGAAGGCGTCGGAGTCGATAACAGCTTGCTCTTGCTCGTCGGTGAGCCCGGAGCCGCGGGCCAGGGTGGCCCAACGGTCGTGTTGGGCTGCGGCGGCGATGGTTTCGTATTCTGCGGCGAGCTGGCCGATCGAGCCCCCCTGGTCCTGTTCGGCGGTGATGGTCTCGTGTGCCGACAGTTCAGCACCGCTGTGTTGGAGCACGCCGTAGAGGACCGTGCGGGCGGTGGCGTCGGGATTGTCGCCCGGATGCGCGGTGGCGTGATCGTCGGGACGGTCGAGGATGACGTAGGCCCGGTTCGATTCCCGTCCGTGGGTATGGCGACGTACAGGTTCTCGCGCGTGGTGGTGGGTTCGACGAGGACGTGGGCGGTGTCGGTGGTGAGGCCTTGGGCGCGGTGGGTGTTGACGGCGTAGCCGAGGTCGACGTGCTGAGCCACGTAGTCGGCGGGGAGGACGATGCTGTTGCCGAACCGGGTCCCGGGTGGGCGGATCGTGACCGATCCATCGTCACGCACGGCGGTGATGGTCCAGGTTTGGCCGTTGCGGACCCAACCGTGCCGGTTCCGCAGTCGCCGGTCGTTGCGGCGGGTGATGATCGTGTCCCCCACGCCCGCTGCCGATCCGTCGGACAGGGTGATTTCGGGGCCGGGCTTCAGCGTGCCGTCGAGGATGAGGTCGGCGCGGGCGCGGATGTTGAGGGCGGTGTTGAGAAAGCCACCGACCGCGATCCCGACCCGCAAGAGCGGCGTCAGCGAAGCCAACCGAACCCTGCGCATTACCCGAGCCAAGGCCGTCGAGGCTAAGACGCAGGCGTCTGATCTGCTGCCGCGGGCGCGGCGCGGCGGCCCGACGGAATGCGCCGATACGCAAGACCTACTCGGCCCTCGATGATTCCTCGCGGCCAAGCAGATCCAACAGCCCCGGGAAACGCTGGTTGAGTTCATCGCGGCGCAGGGAGACTTTGCGGGAGTTTCCTCGATCAACCTGACGCACCAGGCCAGATTCACGCAGCACGCGAAAGTGATGGGTGAGGGTCGACTTCGACACTCCGAGGTCAAAACTCGCGCAGGTGCGCTCGGTCCCGTCGGGCTCGGCGATGAGTGTGTTGACGACTTGCCGCCGCAATGGATCGTTGAGGGCCGTCAGTACGTCGGGCAGGTTCATCTCGGTGACGCTGGGGTGCCCTTCTTCGTCCGGCACGACACTCACCACCTTTCGATAGGTTCGGTTGACATCGTACCAATTGATCCCGCATATTAGGTTCGACATTGATCGTACCTATGGAAGGGTGTCATGACCACACCAACACGCTGGGCTCTGCCGGCAATCCTGTCGGCGCAACTTGTGATCCCGCTCTCGATCGCCGGCACAGCAGTGGCACTGCCGCGCATCGCGGCCGACCTAGGATCCAGTCCGGGTCCGCTGCAGTGGGTCGTCAACGGTTTCAACGTCGCCTTCGCCCTCTGTACCCTGCTGTGGGGCGGGTTCGCCGACCGCGCCGGGCACCACCGGGTCTTCCGTGCT
Source organism: Tessaracoccus timonensis (assembly GCF_900343145.1). NCBI lineage: Bacteria > Bacillati > Actinomycetota > Actinomycetes > Propionibacteriales > Propionibacteriaceae > Tessaracoccus > Tessaracoccus timonensis. The sequence continues at coordinate 777,425 of NZ_LT996886.1, read as the reverse complement.
GGAGTCATCATCGTCCTGCTGGCCTCTATCGGCAGCGCCCTCGCACCGACGCTGTTACTGCTGGATGGTGCCCGACTCGTGGCTGGAGCGGGCGCCGCTGCCGTCCTGACTAGCGCAACGTCGATCCTGTCGCTGGCTTGGGAAGGAGCCACCCGGGCCAGGGCGTTCGCACTATTTGGCACCATCAACGGGCTAGGCCTGGCGCTCGGTCCAACGCTGTGCGGCCTGGTTACACAGGCGTTTGGCTGGCGCGCAGCATTCTGGCTGCCAGCCATCGTCTTGGCCGTGTCATTAGCAATGTCGCGAGGGATCCCCACAGTGCAGGTTGAACACGACGGAGCGCGCCGCCTGCTCAACGTCAGTCTGCTGACCAACCGCGGGTTCGCGGCGATGACACTGGTGCCGATCACGGCTTCGGTAGGGTTTGTGACCTTCCTGACCTACCTTCCCGCGGCATTCAGCGCGATCCACGGCTGGAACGCAGGACAGGCCGGAGTGATGATGCTCGTCGCGACTCTTCCTGTCGTCCTGTCTCCGAGTGTCGCCGTCTCAGTCATGAAGCGCCATCAAATCGGCATCGGTCCGGTCCTGGTCGCATCCATTGGTTGCCTGACGGCCGGTTCGGTCGCGATGCTGGCGCTTGCCCCGGGTAATTCCGTGTGGGCGGTTGTGCCAGCTCTAGCGCTGATTGGGCTCGGGTTCGGGCTTCCTCTCGGAGTGGTCGATGGAGAAGCCCTGGCTCGGGTGCCGAGTCACTCGTCGGGCAGCGCTGCCGGGCTGCTGAACTTCGCCCGCATCGGATCCGAAGCCCTGTCGGTGGCCTGCTACTCAGCACTGCTGACCGTCCTTGTGCGGCGCCGCATTCCCGACCAAACGATAGCCGACCTGGTTGCCGCTGGAGCTCCCAACAGGGCCGCTGACTACGCCAGCGCGCAACACGTGGTCGCCCTGAGCTGTGGGGCTGTCGTGTTGGTCCTTGGTGTTGCAATCTGGGCACTGTCGCAAGGTGCATCGAACTCAGGCGAGGGTGAATCGTGATAGGTCTGGCATGCCGTCAACCAATGTCTTCGACCAAGACAGCTAGAGGGTGCTCAACGCCAGGATGACGCAGGATAGTGCCAGCATCCCCAAGCAGTTGATCCTGAAGGCCGATCCTGTCGCTCCTGCTCGGATGTGGGCTGCTGCTGCGCACAGGAAGTAAGCGATCACCCCGCTGTTTGCTGCGAAGGCGAGCCCGGGGATCCAGATGCCCACAATGAGCCCGGCTGCCGCAAGCGTCTTGACGACGAGCAGAGCCCACCACCACTCCTCGGGGAAGCGAACACTGTGGAGACAGTCGCGGATGAATCGCACCGGCCTGACCGACAGCGCGACATCTACAAGGAGGACGGCGGCCAGAAGTGCTGGTGGCGCCCACCAAGATGGCAGCAAGATCATGAGTCGCCTCCCTCATGGTGGCAGATCGCCGCGAAAACCTCGCGAAGCTGAGCCAGGAACTCCGATGCGGATCTTTCCGGGGTTGCCGACCAGATGAACAGGCTTCCGATGTACGCCGCGTGGAGCGCTTCGGCGCGCCCGCGGGCTCCCATCGGCACTGAGCATCCGCAGGCGTTCATAAGCTGTTCGAACACAGCGATCAGCCGCCTCGCGAGGTCGGTGAAAACCACCGAGGAGTGCCGGCCGCTCACCAGGATCGAGGCATAGGCCTGGGCAAGGTCACGACGCTCTTCGAATAGCACCACGAAGGGCTCCACCACAGCGACTGCGTCCACACCGCACCAGGCGGTGCCACCAAGGACTTGCGTGTCAGCGAGCTGCTGGCGCTCCTCGATGAGGCCGTCGAAGAGTTCAACAAGTAGAGCTTCCTTGTCGCCAGCTGCCATGACGGTCCCGACACTCACGTCGGCTTCTCGGGCGATGTCGCGCACGGTCGTCGCGAGGAACCCGCGCTCCTCGAACAGCCTGGCCGCGGCCTGCAGCACGGCGCGGCGCGTCGTCTGACGTGCCTCAGTCCTAGCAGTGACCACTTGCACCTCCTGAACATGTTCACTGAACACGTTCATAATACACAGGACGGCAGCACAGTCAAGGCGCGCCGGTGGTGCACTTCTCATGGAGTTGGGATGGCACCGGTGGGGACTTCTCGTTCTGCCCGTCTCTGGGCGACCCTTCGCTGGGTTTCATAGTGGGCATCTGACTCGGTGGAGAACAGCCACATGCCGAGGCCGAGTGCTGGACCGATGACGACGAAGACTAAGGCGAAGACTGCCATGGTGAGAACAGCACTGCCACGAGCGATCAACCACCAAAGGCCACGTCCAACAGGCGCAAGCAGGTCCTGCATCCCAAGCTTCCGGACAACCGCATATACGACGAGCAAGGTGACCGAACCGAATGCCGCGATCGCCACGAGAATCAAGCTCGTGGAGCGCAGCCAGTCGATGCCCCACTGCAATGATCCGAGTTGCACAGCGATCACCAGGAGAATCCAGGTCGTATTCGCTGCTCGTGCACCGAACAGGCCTGCAGCCTGAAAATCGACATGAGACTCGTTCCGTCGTGCGTTGAAGAACGGCATCACGAGAATGAGAAGCACGGCAACACCTGCCACCTGTATGAGGGTGTGACTTGACTGAGCATCTGGCTGAGCAAGGAACGGTGGGAGGTGGGATTCGAGCCAAGCCCCGGCACTCGGCACCCCGGCCACGTTGAACAGGTCAGCGAGAACCTCACTGGGACGTTGCTCGTGAACGTACGCGGCGATCGTCAAGAAGCCGGCGACGCATCCGACATGTTGGTAGATCAGATCACGGTTGTTCTTCCAGTCCTTGATGAGCCCGGGTAGGGCTTTGGCTGCTTCGATCACGATTTCTCCTCTCTGAGCCGCTTTCAGTCTGACGGATACCACTGACATATCCTGCGTGTGCCCGAGCCACCTCGATGAAGCCCTCAGCCTGGTCGCCAACTGCACCAATGTCTACGCACGCTGCGACAACGTCAACCGGTGCCTCTGCAGCCAAGCGTTTTTCACTAGGATCTACATTGACGGAGACGAGCAACTCCGAGTCCAGAACGACAGAGCCTTCGAGATGCGCCTCGACCCCGAGACCAACGCCAATTCCCTCATCTCTGGGCCCAAGACAGCAGCAAGGCCCGAACCGAAATCGCCAATGATGGCAAAGGTTCGAGCCTTGTGCGTGGAGTGGACCTACGGAGAGAGTTTGACAACATTGGCTCCGCCGCACGAACCGTGTGTTCTCGCTGGTCGCGAGGGGTTTACCGGACATCGAAGCGATCATCGGAACCCTGTATTGAGGACTCCCGGGGCCAGTCTGTCCGCTCACTTGAGATGACTCAAACTTTTCTGACCGACGCCGAGGTCGACGAACTGGTCGCTGCCTACGAGGCCGGCGCGACCCTGCGAGGGCTGGCCAAACAGTTCCATATCCACCGCCTGACCGCGGCAGCTCATCTCACACGCCGCGGCGTCCCTGTTCGCCGCGCAGGTCTGGACTCTATGCAGACCAAGGAAGCCGCCCGGCTGTACCAAGCTGGTTGGACGCTGGTGCAGCTGGGCCGCTGGTTCGAGGTGGACGCGCAGACCGTGCGTCGAACCATCGCACGTCAGGGAGTGTCGATCCGGCCTGGTGGACGACCACGCCGGCTTTACCCGAAGTGCAGCTCATCAACGTGAGTTGGTGGAGACCCGCACCCGGCCTGTCGGGCGCACCGTCTGGGCCATCATCTGCTCGCGCATGATCGCTCGCACGAGGCGGAACAGGCTGACGGGACCGTTGAGAATGAACTTGAAGGCGTTCCAGATGCCCCACAGAACGAACAGGTGGAGCCACTCGGGCGCCCCACAGTCGATCAGGATCGTGCACACGTTGGCGACGGCAAGGTACGGGACACCGACAAGCATCGCCGGGACGCCCCACTTCACCCCTCGCCGGGTTCGCGTAGCTGCGAGCAGTCGGTTGCTCGGCATGTACTGCTGGAAGAAGCCATGGGCGCGGATGCTGAGCATCCAGATTGAACGGAACATGATCTGGCTCTCTCGTCACGCGTGGTACTCCGTCGAGGAGGCAGTACGTGGATGAGCGCCCGTAGGCCGTCCCGAAGGACCCGCAAGAGGGAGAAGCTGCCTCGCCTGCAATGTACGCCGCTTTCGCGCGTCTCCGCGAGATAGGCAGACACGGGCTCAGGAAGCAGACAGCCGACCATGCCCGGGATACCGCGATTGTGGCTTCGTCCCCGCGGCGACTGGTTGAGATGGAGTGGCGTGGTGATGACAGCCGCTCGTCTGCGCAACTGTGATCATGGCGATCGCCAGTAGGAGGTCTTTGCCGGCTGATTCTTTCAGGACCCCAGGATCCGCGAAGCAACGGGGATGGGAATCGGCGTGGCAACTGGGATTGGCAGCTGTGTGGCGATGGGGGTGTAGAGGTCGACGCCTTGATCCTGTGTCTGAAGCGACAGGACTAGCGAGTACCGGACCGGCAGGTCCCGTCGGTCCTTCCTGCTGTTGTTCTTCCACCAGCCTCCGACTGGATAGACCGCCACGTTGTTGCAGTGAGCGAGTTCGGCGCCGGTGCCATTCCATTCTGAAGCGCCCAACTCGTGGCGAGGCCGGACATGACGAGTCCTGCAGTAAAGATCCCGAAGCCAGCCAGGTACGGTCCGCGCGGGTTGTGCCGGTCTGCGAGGAAGCCGGCGATCACGGTGCCCGCGACACTGGCCAGCATCAGTGCCGAGACCGCCCACCCGTAGGTGTCCATCCCTCCCAGCTCTGAGGCGATGGCCGGCAGAGCCGTGGTCACCCCCAGTCCGTCGAACGCGACGATGCCCACCGAGACCAGCAGACCGACGGTGACCAAGCGCAGCGCGGGCGAGAACACACCTTCAGTAGTGGCGGTCATGCACGCTTCTCCATCGTCTCGTTGTCGGAACTGAACGTCGCCACGGTGAAGTGGATGTCCTCGCCGGGGTTCTCCAGTTCGTCGACGATGGCGATCGCGAAGTCCGCCGCATTGATGCGAGAGGTTCCGCGCTCGTCCACCAGGAGCGTGTCTGTGCCGCGTTCGTACCGTCCGGTTCGTGGTCCCGGTTCGAAGAGTGCTGGTGGGCTGACGTACGTCCACCACTCATGTGGATGCTGCTGACAAGTGGTGAACTGGTCCAGGCTCGCCTGAGCGATGGTGCGCCACGCTGCCGGAACGTAGCCGGGGTCGTCGAAGACTCGATGGCCCGGCATGGTGGGGGACCACAGGGGTGCCGATCCGCCCACCACGACCACGCGAACATCATGGATCCGGGCGGCGTCGAGCACGTTCCGGGTGAGGGCAGGCAGAGTGCTCTCCTGGCCCGGCGCGGGACGGACTGCGACAACGACCGCGTCGGCGTCGCCCAGAGCAGCGGCTACTGAGTCGATGTCTGCGACGTCGACGGCTCGGGATTCGACGTGGGGTGAGGCGTCCTCGCGCGGGTGGCGGGATGCGGCGAGGGCCTGGTGGCCGCGTCGGACGGCTTCGTCGGTGATGGCAGAACCTGCCATGCCCGTGGCTCCGAATATGGCGATCTTCATGCGTTGTCCTTTCGTCGAATGGGTGGTGGAAGTTGCCCCGAGGCCAGGGCGATCAGTGCCGTGGCGAAGCCGACGAGCTGGATCGCGGTGAGCGCTTCACCCGCGATGAGCGCGCCCAGTGCCGCAGCGGTCAGGGGTGAGAGCAGCCCGAGCAGGGCGGTCGGCGTGACGGGCAGATGGCGGATGCCCGCGAACCAGATCGTGTACGTCAGCAGCGCCCCGACGAGGCCGAGCCAGACGTATCCGGCGAGCGCGGAGGCGTCGATGCCGGGCGGGCCGTCGATCGCCAGCGCGGGGAGCAGCAGGATCAGCCCGGCTGCGGTGAGTTGCCATCCCGCGAGCCCGACGGCGCTCACGTTCGCGGGGCGTCCCCACTTCTTGGTGAGCACGACACCGGTCCCCATCGATACGGCACCCGCGAGGCCGGCCATCACGCCGAGCGGGTCCAGCGCGGCCTCCGGTCCGAGGACCACAAGGCCCACACCCACCATGCCGACCACACCCCATAGCAGCCGCCAACCGGAGAGCTTCTCGTGCAGGATCACGACGGCGAGGAATGCGATCACGATCGGCTGCACGGCGCCCAGGGTGGCAGCGACCCCACCGGGCAGACGCTGAGCTGCCACGAACAGCAAGGGGAAGAATGCCCCCATGTTCAGTCCGCCGAGCACCAGGCTCTTCCACCACCAGTCGCCCCGGGGGAGCTGGCGGGCAATCACCAGGGCGATCAGCCCGGCCGGAAGGGTGCGCATCAGCGCGGCGAACAATGGATGTCCCGGTGGGAGCAGGTGGGTGGTGACGATGTAGGTCGTGCCCCAGACCATCGGCGCAACGGCCGTGGTGGCAATCCAGCCGGCACGTGCCGCGGGAGTCGTCGCGCTGTTCGTGCCTGGCGCGGTCGTGGTGGTCATGTGTTCAATCCTCACCCCCACACGGTCATGAGTCCAACACATGTTTGTCATTTCTGGCATGCACGGAGATCATGGATGAATGGAGTTGCAGCAGATGCGCTATGCCGTGGCAGTCACCGAGGAGCGGAGTTTCACCCGTGCCGCCGAACGGTGTTTCGTGGTCCAGTCAGCGCTGAGCCACCAGATCAAGGCGCTCGAACAGGAGATCGGGGTCCAGCTTTTTGCGCGCACCTCACGCCGCGTGGAACTCACCCCGGCGGGGGAGGCCTTCGTCCAGGCGGCACGGCAAAGCCTGGCCGCTGCCGAGCGTGCCGTCGCCGACGCCGCCGCAGCCGGCGGCGAGGTGCGCGGGTCTTTGAGCATCGGAGTGATCCCCACCGTCACGGCCATCGACGTGCCGCACCTGCTCGCGTCTTTTCACACCAAACACCCCGCGGTTCACATCGCGCTACGCACCGGAGGCAGCGAACAATTCCTGGGCGACATCCGCTCCGGTCAGCTCGACGTCGCCTTCCTCGGACTCGCCGAGAGCACACCCCCGCACGGGGTCACCACCAGGGAACTCTCGAGAGAATCCCTGGTCGCGGTACTGCCAGCAGCACACCCACTGGCATCGAGCACGCACGTGACGCTGGAGGACCTCACCCACGAACGGTTCGTCGACTTTCCCAGCGGAACCGCCGGCCGGGCACAGGCCGACCTTGCATTCAGCGCGGCCGGCCTGCAACGCGAGGTGGCGTTCGAAGCGATGACTATCGATCTCATCCTCGGACTCATCCGCAACGGCCTGGCAACAGCCCTCCTATCCGCCCATGTTGTTCCCGCAGACCACACGCTGGCAGCAATCACCGTGCAGGACGCGCCACGGCGAGTGGAATACCTCGCCTGGAACGACTTCAACCCCAGCCCCGCCACCACCGCGTTCCTCGACGCCGTCACCCTCCATCACTCAGAGCACGCCGAGCATTCCGCGGACCTCTCTGACGAATCACCCTCGTGACGTCTACCTAGCGGGATGAAGCGCCCCCACCAAAGCGCATCTGGGCTACCTCAACGTCCGCACCACCGATGCTCGAGGAAGCGAGTCCCGCGAGATCGAGATCGACCCCGAACGCGCCGACCTCGTCCGTTTCGCGTTCACCGCCTACGCCACCGGGGACTGGTCCCTGTCGCGCCTGGCCAAAGAACTCACAGCCCGCGGCCTGACCACCCGACCCACCCCCTCGCAGCCGGCCAAACCAGTCACCACCACCGGACTGCACAAGATCCTGACCAACCCCTACTACCAGGGCACCGTCACCCTCCGCGGCGTCACCTACGAGGGCACCCACGAACCCCTCGTCGACGCCGAGACCTGGCTGTGCGTCCAAACCAACCTCGACGCCAACAACGCCCGCGGCGAACGCCCACAGAAGTACGACCACTACCTCAGAGGCACCCTGTACTGCTCCTGCGGAGCCAAGCTCATGATCGAACGCCCCCGCGACAAGACCGGGGACCGCTACGAGTACTTCACCTGCTCCGGGCGACGACGCAAGACCACCCACTGCACTCGCTCCGCGATCCTCGCCGAACGCGCCGAAGCCGAGATCGAACGCATCTACCAGCGCAACTCCCTGAGCCCAACCCAGGCCGAGCACGTCCGGAAGGTCCTCAACGACGTGTTCGACCAACTCGAAGGATCCAGCGAGGACGAACGCAAGCTCCTGACCGCCCAACGCGACAAGCTCGAAGCCGAACGTCTCAAACTCGTCCAAGCCCATTACGCCGACGCGATCCCACTCGACCTCCTCAAGAGCGAACAAGACCGCATCCGCGCCAGCCTCGACCAAATCACCACCCGGCTCGACAACCTCACCGACACCTACGCCGAGGCCCGAACAGGCTTGGACCAGCTCACCGAACTCCTCGCCGACCTCTACAACAAGTGCGAACCAGCCGAACGACGCATCCTCAACCGCGCCCTGTTCACCCGCATCACCATCGACGACGACGAAAACGCCACCTACACACCCGAGCAGACGACCGCCAGCGTCCTCGCCCACACCACCATCGATGCCCCGGCCCACGTCACCGCAGAAACAAAACTGCCCCGCCATCAGGCGGGGCAAGTTTCGATTTTCTCACCTTACGTGGACGCCGGTGGACTCAGCCCGAACACGTGGGAACGGCTCGAACGACTGAGTTCGGTGTGGGAAGAGGCAAGACGGGTCGGTACGAGCGAAGAACCGCCGGTAGCTGAGCCAGACCCTGGGTTGGTGTTGAACCCAACGAGACGGTCCCGAACACCTCTGACACCGGAGGAAGTGGACGCGATCCGAACGGCGCGGGGTGATGGCCAGCCCGCCGGCACGATTGCGAAACGCTTCAGAATCCACCGAGGCACCGTGTGGGAGAAAGCGCGCGACCACGCTAGGTCCAAGCCGGTCATGCAGGCCAGGCCCGACCAATCAACACCCTCTCGATCGCGAGCGGACGGCTAGGCGCGAGGGCGGCGAGCCACGCACCGCTTTGGCTCACCACATGGTAGTTTTAGACAAATCGAAGAGCTCCCCAGCTGACCGAGCAGAGGAGGGTAGGTATATGGGTCTCGACAAGAACGAAGCCTCAGCCCTTAGCCGTCTCTTTTCTGCAGCGGTACTGCGAGATTTCAGCAAGCACGCACGCTCTCCGCTATTTGCTAGGCTACTTTCCCACACCCGACTCAGCACATCCGTGCCGCCGGAAGCGACCGTAGGAACCGCGCTCAATCAAGCATTCGAGTTACTCAGCAAGTCAAAGTTTCGTGACGACTACGTTTACCGGACTGCGATTACAGAGAAGATCCTCCTTGGTCGTCACAACTTGAACACTGCCACGCTTCTCAGCGAGGTTCGTGCCGGTTCGTGCAAGGCTGACGTTGTCGTCCTAAATGGGACCTCCACGGCCTATGAGATTAAGTCGGAGCGCGACTCTCTGTCTCGATTGAGAAACCAAATCGAAAACTATCGTCAAGTATTTGCAGCGGTCAACGTTGTCGTTAGTACGTCGCATCTTGCAGAAGTTCTCCGCATTATACCTGAGGATGTGGGCGTCATAACTCTGTCCGAAAGGTATAGGTTTCAGACCACTCGACCCCCTCAGGACAAGCCCGAGCGCGTCAACCCGACGATGATCTTAGACATTCTTCGAGTTGATGAAGCAATATCAATCCTGTCACGTTTGGGACAGGAAATTCCGGACGTGCCGAATACAAAGATCCGCTCTGAGCTTCACCACATCTTCGCCACGCTGCAACCGACCGTCGTCCACGAAGAGTCCGTCAAAACCCTCAAGGCTAGCCGATCGCAGGCCCGCCTAGCTTCATTCATTAGTTCTGTCCCCGCATCGGTGCGAGCGGCCTCCTTAGCCGCAAATCCGACCCCCAGCAACAGAGTCCGCATCAAGGAAGCTGTTGAAACTCCACTAGCTGAGGCTCTTGCCTGGAGATGAGGATCACATGTACTACCCCTATTTCCGGGGCAAGCAGTTTGAGTTAATTGCAATTCGCGAATCGGCCACTCTACTCGCTGACTCCAGTTTCGTTCCCATCGTTGAACCGGTGCGCGCATCACTCGGAGGTCTGGACAAGACACTCCAGTCCTTGACTGATGTCGGGGCTCAGGCGGTCGTGGTGGTGAATCCGCGGTACGGAGATCATCGAGAGAGTTGCGAGAGTATCTCTCAACTTCTTGAACGGGACTACCAAGAGAGCGACGCAATAGGGGCTGGAATTCTTCTAACGAGCGAAACTAGCCTAGAGGAAGCACTTGCCCTGGCCAAGAGATTCAATAAACTCGGGACAACCCTAATCCATGCTGGGTTTACCGACCCACGGGCCCTATCGGATCAACTTGGAGGGGGCGCAGAGAACTTCCGCAATGTCTTCTTGGCCGATCACGCAAATCGTCTCTACCGGAAACATTTCGATGGACACCCGCGAATCTTGGTTAGCGACGGGTTTACCCAAATGAAGAACTCGGAATATCCACCCGTCGAGGCTTTTTCAGACCTTCACGTCACTTACTCACTTGAGGAGGGGGTGGACGGATATGGGGACTTCTTGACGGTCGGAGACAATTACAGCGAGGGGGGAGGTCCCGCGTATGCAGTCGCCATCCATCTGACCTTCATTGACCCAGATCAAGATGACGCGATGTTCATTTATCATTTCAAGTCTGATACGAACGACACGCCAACCGACCCGGCCGGAAAGTTCGCCCAAGCATTGGACAAGATGATCAGGAAACTCGATTCTGGAGATTCCAAGCTTCTGGAAAGTAGCGCGATTGTTGAGTTCCGAGACCTGAATGAGCGCGGTCACTTCCCCGGATTGGGATATGTAAAGAAGCTCTCGATTAAACACCATCTGGAGACGCTCGCCCACTATCATTACGCCAACCGTAATGACTAAGAAGTACTGCTGTGCAAATTGTTTCGGAGATCCGGGGCTAACGCGGAATATCATCCCCAAGGTCATCGGGGATGGCACTGGCCAGCCTCGCCGGGGCAACTGTGGCTACTGTGGAACTCAGGACACAATCACTATTGACCCTTCTGCGCTGAGCCAGTGGTTCGAGATGCTGGTCGATTGCTACGACACTGACGACGAAGGCAAATCTCTGGCAGCCCTGCTCGCAGAAGATTGGCGCCTGTTCGATAACCCTAGGATGGATGAGGCACACGCCAAGGAACTTCTTGCCGACATCCTGAACGATGGCGAGATTGTCCGGCGATCCTTCGCGCCCATAGACCTGCTGGTCAATGAGACACCTCAACGATGGGACGATCTCCGTGATGAGATGATGCACCGTAACCGTTGGTTCCTGGACGAGCCAATTGATCTTGAGCGTCTTGCGGAGATGCTGGAGTTGCTAGTCGCGCCAGTCGACACCCTCAAAGAGATCACGGACCTGTGGCATCGTGCTCGCTTGCTCTCAGGTGACGAGCCCTTGCCTCTCGACAAGATGGGCGCTCCGCCCGCGCACCTCGCCGGACACGGACGCGCGAATCCTGCCGGAATTCCGTATCTATATCTTGGCTCAACTGCAACAACGGCGGTGTCTGAGGTGCGGCCGCATACGGGTGAGGTGGTCAGTGTTGCAACTTTCCAGGTTCCCTCCATTCTGGCAGTCGATCTTCGAGATCCTCGAAAGAGCGCATCCCCCTTCATACTTGAGAACGCGGAGCAGATCATGTCGCTTAGATCTGGACTCCCCCTACTCGAGCGCTTAGGCGAAGAGCTCACGAAACCAGTGAAACCCCGCAGCGCTGCGTTTGAATACATCCCAAGCCAGTACCTATGTGAATTCATCAAGAAGCGGGGATACCAAGGAGTCATCTACCGGAGTTCGGTTAGCGATGGTGTCAATTTGGCGCTCTTCTCTCCGGAGCTGGCCTCCCCTGTGGAGACGAAAGTCGTTGGCGTAGATCGTGTGACGGTGGTCATTTCGGGCGCTGCGTCGGCCTGATCAGGCCCCTCCCGCTAAGACCAACGTTCGCTACGGGTCAGCACAATAGCAACCTTGTCAATCGCCCGTACTGCTCAGTATGTGGTTTGCCCCGCAGAGCAGCTGTGGGACTAGCACGTGTCTTGCAGATCGAGGCTCCGGCCCATCAGTGCCGGCCCGCCTGCTCCACGGTGACCACCACGCGGTGAAGTATCAATGCGTCGCCCAAAGGGCGCCTGTCCTCGATCTGCAAGACGCGTGGCGTCTCCGTTAGCCGGTCTGCTTCGTGCAGGTGAGGAGACAGTTGATGCCGTCGGCGAGGATGGTTTCCGGGCTGATGTGGTGTTCGCGGTGAAGGCGAGCGTACGTGGGGGCTTGTTCTGCGTCGATCGGAGCGTGCTTCTCGTTGGGGGCCATGGGGGCGGTGAGCGCGCTGCCGATCACTAGATTCGACAAGCGGTAGGCCGCCCCCAGCGGGTCCTCCGCCCCCGCTTGTTCAAGTAGGAGGCACATGCGTTCGGAGAGACGCATGTAGGCGGGGCCGCGGGGGGCGCGCATCCCGATCACGTGCCCCGCCCAGTGGTGAGTAACGAGATGGCGGAAGAACGCCATCATGAGGTCTGGCAAGTCAGCGTCGCTGACGGCCTGTTGCATTGCGGGGTCATCTGTGAGAGCCGTGTCCAGGGCGAGGTCGAAGAGGTCGTCCACCGAGTGGACTCGCGAGTACAGGCTTGCGGGGGCCACCCCCACGTGTTGCGCCACTGCCCGCAAGGTCAATGCTCTGAGGCCCCCTTCGTCCAGCAGCGCGACGGACGCGCGAGCGATCTGGGCGATATCCACTGCTCGATGGCGTTGGACGGGCTTGCGATGGTCCCAGTAGCTCACCACCCCAGACTATCCGAACAGCCTTCAGATAGTTATTCGCTCTATGTTAGGTTAGTGGTATGTTGGAGTCTTCGGTACTTCCCCTCGTGTCGGGCAGCACGTGTCTGCGGCGCATGACGGACGCGGATGCGGCGGCGTATGCGGACGGTACGGCAGATGAGGCTGTGCGCAGGTTCGGTCATCTTCCGGAGCCTGAGTACACCCCCGAATCGGCACGAGCCCTGATCCGCGAGGTGGTGGAGCCCGGCTTGGCCGATGGCACGTTGGCTGTGCTCGCTCTCGCGGATGCCGAGTCTGACGAGTTTGTCGGCAGCATGGTGATCTTCGATGTCGGCACCGAGTCGGCGGAGGTGGGCTTCTGGATCGCCCCTGAGCGGCGTGGCACTGGTCATGCCGCTCGCGGTCTTGAGTTGGCAGTCACCCTTGCTCGGGAGTCCGGGTTGAGCGCTTTGACTGCCCGGACCGTCACTGCCAATCGAGCTTCCCAACGGCGCCTGATCAATGCCGGGTTTGTCGAGACTTCCCGCCAGGCTGACACCACGCCAGCAGGCGTACGTGAGGAACTGGTCCACTATCGCCGCAGGCTCTACCCCGATCCGCACTGGCCGCTGTCCACTGACCGGTTACGGCTACGGCTTCACCAGCCAGAAGACCATGCCTGGCTGGAGGCTCTCTATTCACGTCCGGAGGTCGCCAGATACTTGCTCGATGACCCGTGGACGGTCGAAGACACCGACATGAAACTCACCCAGCGACTTGAAAGAACCGGCCTCGGCTCCACGAGCGGCGCCCTGGCCTTGGTGATCGAACATGATCGCCTCCCAGTCGGCGATGTCGCCTTGTGGCTGACTGACCGCGAGCATGGACAAGCCGAAATCGGCTGGGTGCTCGACCCTGATCATGGTGGCCAGGGGTTCGCGTCCGAAGCCGTTCAGGCCGTCCTCAAGGTGGGATTCCAGCACTACCAACTACACCGCATCACTGCGCAGATGGATGCTCGCAATGCCGCCTCTGCCGCCCTGGCTCGACGGGTCGGGATGCGTTTGGAAGCCCACCACGTCGAGGACTGGTACAGCAAGGGTCAATGGACCAGCACCCTCGTCTATGCATGCCTGGCAAGCGAACATGTCACTCCGCCCCCTGCGCGTGTCTAGCTGGAACGACTTGCCAGCATCCATGTGGGTGAGGAGGTCGCATGAGCAAGTCTGCTCTTCGATCAGTGGTGCAGAAAGCAGCCGCAGAGATGCAGGGCGACCTTGCGCATCGCTGGAGCCTCGCTGAGATCGCCAGCAGCCTGTATCTCTCGCCGTCGCAGGTGGGGCGGGTCTTCAACGACCAGATTGGCATGCCTCCAATCGCGTGGCTGGCTCGGTTGCGGGTGCGGGAGATGGCTCGCCTGTTGCGGGAGTCGGACATGACGATCGCCGACATTGGGGTCCGGGTGGGGTGGCGGAATCGTGCTCATGCGGCGGAGCAGTTCGCCAAGATCATGGGAGTCACCCCGACCGCGTATCGGGCCGAGTACCGCCAGCAGACGGCAGACGACCTGACCGGTTGCTTGTGGTGCGGACAACTCCTCCCCGCCACGGGCGATGACCGGGATACGGGCAGATCGGACGGTGATCCGCTCATCCATGGCTGATCTGCTCGACATGTATCCCTCACCTGTGATAGTCGTGAAGGCCACCGCCACGGTGTTCCCTCCGGGATGCGGTGCGCACCTGACTGGTGAGCCTCCATTGGGCTCGCCGTGTCGCGTCACGCCGTGGAGCGGCCCAGATCGTGCATCATTCGGTGCGGATGGACGGCTGGGGAAATTTCCCCAGCCGTGAACACCCCACCCGGCACACTCGTGCCCGATTCCAGTCGAAGGGACGGTCCCGGACATTTTCCGGAACCGTCACCACCCCGACCGTCCCCGCGGGTTCTGGGGTGGGGTGTCCACCTGTGGGGCATGAGGTATGCACGCACCACACCGAACGGACGCAGACTGATAGCCGAACCCCTACCCCGGGGCGAGCCGGACCTGGACCGGCTCGTCGCGCTGGTGCTGCACCTGGCCGACCGCCTCCACACCCACACCCCGGAACCTGTAGCCGACTCGACGACGAGGACCACCGATCATGACGACCACTCCCCGCACGAAGCCCCTGAATATCCCGGGTGAGGGACGGGTGACGGCGGTGACCTACCAGCGGGTCTCCACCAAGGAACAAGCCACCACCGGTGGCCGCGATGAAGGGTTCTCCATCCCGGCACAGCGGGAGGCGAACCGTCGCAAAGCCGAAACCCTTGGCGCCCAGGTGATCGCGGAGTTCGTCGACGCGGGCGAGTCAGCCCGGTCGGCGAAGCGGCCCGAGCTGCAGCGAATGCTGGATTACATCGCGACCCATCAGGTCACCTACTGCATCGTGTACAAAGTGGATCGGCTGGCCCGCAACCGGCTCGATGACGTCGACATCCACCGCCAGCTCATCGACGCCGGCGTCCAATTGGTCTCCGCGACCGAGAACATCGACGAATCCCCGTCGGGGATGCTGCTGCACGGCATCATGTCCTCGATTGCGGAGTTCTACTCCCGCAACCTCGCCGCCGAAGTCACCAAAGGCATGACCCAGAAAGTCGCCGCAGGCGGCACCCCCTCCCGTGCACCGATCGGCTACCGCAACGTGCGACGCAAGGACGAGCACGGCAGGGAGTACCGGACCGTCGAGATCGACCCCGACCGTGCACCGCTCATCCGCTGGGTCTTCGAAACCTACGCGAAGCGTGAGCACACCGTCCCCGACCTGCTGGCCGAAGCCACCGCCCGAGGATTGACGACAGTGGCGACGCCGAAGCGGCCGTCGGGGCCGGTGGGGCGGTCGACGTTCTTCAAGCTGCTGCGTAATCCGTACTACATCGGGCAGGTCCGCTACCAGAGTGCTCTCCATCCCGGCGCCCACGAGCCGATTGTCGATGCGAAGACCTGGCAGCAGGTCCAGATCCTCCTGGATACCCGCGCCACCGCTGGGGAACGACGCCGCAAGCACGACCACTACCTCAAGGGCACGCTGTACTGCGGCACGTGCAACGCCCGGTTGCAGCTCGACTACGCCCGCAACAAACAAGGCATCCGCTATGCCTATTACATCTGCACCGGTCGAGCCACCAAACGCACGACGTGTACGAGGAAGGCAGTGCCCGTTGGCGTCGCTGAGCAACTCGTCGCCGAGTGTTACCAACAGATCGCCATCAGCCCAAGCACCTATGTGCAGCTTGCTGAGCGAATCGAGGCGGCGTTCGATGAGCGCCTGGCTGAGCGGTCCCAGGCCATCGACGACCTCACCGCCTCCAAACAGCGGTTGGAAGGCGAGGCAGATAAGCTCCTCGAAGCTATTTCGCCGACGCCATCGACCTCGACACCCTGAAGCGCCACCAGGACCGGATCAGGATCGCTCTGGCCGACGTCGCCAAACGCCTGGACGCTGAGCGGCACGACCACGAAGGCCCCCGCCAGCACCTCGCCACCGCCCTACGATTCCTCGCTGACTGCGGCCGGATGTAGGAGCGCACCGACGACCACGGCAAACGGCTCGCCAACCAAGCTTTCTACCACCGCATCCTCATCACCGAAGACGAAAAAGCGGTGATCCAGCTCAACGAGCCGTTCGCCGCCCTCGCACCCAACGATGTCAGGTGTTCTAGTACGTCCGATCTGGTGGAGCTAGCGGAAGGCATGTCGAAACTTTCCCCGGCCGTGATTCAGACGGTGCGAGCACACCAGTCGATCCGCTCTCGACGGCACGGACCGCAGCACCGCAGACGCCAACCACGGCGGGGACAGTCCGCACACACTTGATCATCACTGAAGTGCAACTGCAGCGACACACCCGTCCAGCCCGTTACGCAGCCTCATGCCTCGGGCAAGTGGCGCAGCTTCCTCCTTGTCTGCTGACCAATGACGGGGTGGTTGTAGGGGCGGCCGGCATCGGCCGACGTCCTCAGACTGTCTGCGCGGCTGTGGGCCTGGTCCTGTCCTCTGGTGATGACAGTTTCTTCTTTCGGCACGACACGAGGGTGGGTGGACGGCTTTGGTTGTTGTAGGCCTTCGGACGGAGGGCCGGTGCCGAAAGGAGTGACGGGTGCAGACGAGGGATGCTGGCGAGGTGAGCGCGGTTGCAGTGGGGCGGCAGATCGCGAGTGGCGACTGGGTCTTGCGGGAGTGTTCGGTGATGTTCTCTCCAGGGTCGTTGACAGCGATCGTGGGTGCCAGCGGGGCAGGGAAGACGTCGCTGATGTATTGCTTGAGCGGGTTGGACGCTCCGACCGCAGGTCAAGTACTGATTGAGGGATATGACGTCTATGCGATGTCTCGGCAGGCGCGGGCGACGTTCCTGCGGTCGCGGGTCGGGTTCGTGTTTCAGCAGTACAACCTGGTGAGCTACCTCAGCGTGGAGGAGAACGTGGCCCTACCGCTGTCGCTGGCCGGTCGGCAGGTTGACCGCCAGGTCCGCACTCGGCTGCTGGAACGCTTCGGCTTGGCGGCGAAGGCAGGGACGGCTGCGGGGGCGCTGTCGGGTGGGGAGCAGCAGCGGGTGGCGCTGTGCCGGGTGCTGCTGCTCCGACCCGCTGTCGTGTTTGCCGACGAGCCGACGGGCGCGCTGGACAGCACCAATTCACGCCTGGTTCTGGAGGTGCTGCGGGAGCTCGCGGATGCGGGGACCACGGTGGTGATGGTGACGCATGACGTGGATGCCGCCACGCTGGCCGATCGTGTGGTGTTCATGCGCGACGGGTCGATCACCGGGGTGGGCTCCGGGCTTGACGCCGGTCAGGTGCTGGCCGGGATGCGTCAACCGGTGCGCCGATCGGAGGTGCGGTGATGCTGCGTCATGTGGTGCGGATCCTCCGCAGCGACTGGTTCGGGTGGGCGCCAAGTATGGGTGTGGTCGCCGCGGTGACGGTCCTGGTCACGGCGTGCACGAATCAGTTCCTCTGGACCAGTTCCACCGAGTTCTTGGACGCGGCCCGGCGATCAGGTCTCGACGGCGGCGAGTTCGCGATGGTCTCGATGACGATCTACACAGTGATCGCGCTGCTCGCGGTGTGCTCTCTGACGGTGGTGGGTTCTGCGACGGTGGAGCGCACCCGCAACACGTTCGCCCAGTGGCGGCTGATGGGAGCTTCGCCCCGGCAGGTCCGCGCCTGCCTGTGGGCGCTGGTCGGGCTGGCCAGCTTCGTCGGGGCTGTTCCGGGGGTGGCGCTCGGCTCGGTGCTGAGTTCGCTCGTGGTGCCTTGGTTCAACGAGATGGCCGGTGCGAGTTTTCCGGGCGGCACCGGTGACTTCGTTCCTCCGCTGTTCGCGCCGAGCGCTGTGGCGGGCGGCACAGCGCTGGTCCTCTCGGTGGTGACGTGTCTGCTGGGCGCTGCCTGGCCTGCGCACCGTGCGGCTCTGGTGGAGCCCGTTGAAGCGATGCGTGGGCCCGCGGCTGTTCGGAGCCGGCGTGCGTGGGGGCGGTGGCTCGTTGGAGGCCTGCTGTTGGCCTGTGCTGTGGCGATGGCGGCCGCGACACCCCGGACGTTGGATCCTGCGCAGGTCGGGCGGTCGACCACGGCGATGGTGAATGCGGCGACGTGGGTCGGCGGGTTGAGCGCCGCTGCGGTGTACGTGACGGGACCCGCTCTGGTGCATGTCGCCCTGAGCGTCGCGCACCAGGTCCTGCGTCTCTTCCGTGTCCCCGTGGGACAGGTGGCGGCGCGCTCGGCCCGGGCGCAGGCGGCGATGAACGCGAACACGATCGCGCCGTTGGCGGCAGCGATCGCGCTGGGCGGCGTCATCTTCACCGCGACAGGCTCCTACCTGGCCGTGATGACACGGGCGGGTTTCCCGCTGGAGGATCCGAACCTGACCGACATCGCCCTTCTCTCTGGCCTGTTCTGCGTGATGGCGATCGCGACGAGCATGGCGGTCATCGCGCTCAGCGGCCGCGACCAGGCGCGCGAGCATACTACGCTGCGCGCGTCGGGGATGAGCCCCGTACAGGTCTCACGTTTGGTCGCGTGGCAGTCCTTCTGCCTGGCTCTGTGCGCAGCCGGTATGGGGCTGCTTCCGGTGGCTCTGGTCGCGTGGCTGGTGGTCAGCTGCTCGCTGGCGCTGGTGGGATCCGTGGTGCTGAGCGTGCCGTGGCTGGGATTGACCGCGGGCTTCCTGGTGTGCTGGTTCGTGCTGTGGGCTGTCCAGTTCAGCCAGGCGATGCCGTGGCTGCGCCGGGAAGCAGCGGCGGGTCTGCGTCACGCCTGAAATACTGGCAAGAGTAATCATCAGCAGTCGAGTTCTGGGAGGAGCGGCGGTGGAGGCTGTTCGGGACTGGTTCGATCAGACCCGTCGCGAGCGTCGGGAAGCCGGCACGGCGTGGCTGGTGATCGTGCTCGCCTGCGTCGCGTTCCAAACGCTGATGGCCGCGCGCCTCCTGTTTGCCGGGAGCGCGCGTGATGGCATCGCCTTGGACCTCGTCCAGTCGACGTCGGGAGCCGTGGGCATCACGATCGCTGTGGTCCTCACAGGGATGATCTTGCTGTGGAGTCCCCGGTGGCCGGTGTTGGCGCTCGCGGTCATCGGGGGTGCGTACCTGGCGGCGTCCGCGATGGGCATGCACGACTACGTCGCCTTCCCGCTGCTGTTCGCGCTGTTTCGCGTCGTCGCCGACACTGGGCTGGCATCCGTGGCGGGCTCGGTCGCTTCGGTCTGCCTCGGCATGTTGGCCAGTTCATGGATGGCGACCTCGACGACGGTCGCTGACGAGTACGTCGGCCAGCTCAGCGTGGCGGCACTCAGCATCCTGGCCGGGGTCGGGGTCCGCAGCGTGCGCGGCTGGAGAACAGCCACCCAGCAATCCCACTATGATGCCGAGCGCGCGCGTGCCATCGCCGCCGAACGGGATCAGGCCATAGCGCGCACGCGCATCGCCGCCGAGCTTCACGACAACGTCGGGCACAACCTGACCGCCATCATCGCCCTCTCCCAAGGCCTCACCGGGACTACAGAGAATCCAGACCTCGACGAATCACTGGAAGACATCGAGGCAATGGCACGAGAAGGGCTCGACGAGACCCGGCGCGCCGTATCTCTGCTCGGACGCCTTGAGGACCCGGCCGCACCCGCTCCAGACCACCACCGCCCTCACAGCTGGGACGACGTCCATGCCGTGGCTGACCGCGTCCGTGCCCTCGACATCCCGGTGACGGTGACCGAGAACGGGCAACGCCCCAACGGGACGCCCGTCGCCGATCTCGGCTTCAGCATCGTCCGCGAAGCCCTCACCAACGCCGTGCGCCACACCGAGCCCCTCAAACGGGCATCCATCGCCATCGACCACCACACGACCGGAGGCACCCGGATCACCATCCGCAGCCATGGGCACCCGCGTTCGTCTGAAAGCCAAGAGCCGGGCAGTGGGCTGCGGAGCCTCTCCCATCGAGTCACCAGCCAGGGCGGCACGTTCAATGCTGGCCCCGGCGAGCCCGACGAGTGGATCGTCGACGCCGAGCTACCGCACGTATCGAACGAGGAGTACGACGATGCCTGACCAGCTGCGCATCATGCTGGTTGATGACCAGGCCATGGCACGTCGAGGATTCGCCCTCATGCTTCGACGAAGCCCGAACCTCACCGTGACCGCTGAAGCCAGCAACGGCCATGAAGCCCTCGATCTGCTCACCGCCGCGCAAGACGAAGCCATGCCGCTCCCCGATGTGGTCCTCATGGATGTACGCATGCCGGTGCTCGACGGCATCGAAACCACTCGTCGGATCACCCGCACGTACCCATCCGTGAAGGTCCTAGTCTTAACCACGTACGACGAGGACGACTATGCCTTCGGAGCCCTCACCGCGGGCGCGTCCGGGTACCTCCTCAAAGACGTCCGCACCCGCGATCTCATCGCCGCTGTTGAAGCCGTCGCCCGCGGCGACGCCATCCTCACCCCACGCGTCACCCGTCAAGTTATCGAACGCGGAATCCCCCGCGCCCTCCCCCACCACCAGCAGGCCGAGATGCGAGCATTGCTCGACCTGCTCACACCCCGCGAACGCGACATCGCCCGCCTCATCGCCGACGGCGAGTCCAACGCCGAAATCGCCGAAAGGCTCGCCATCGAACCCGCATCCGTACGACGCAACGTCAGCCGCATCCTCACCAAGCTCAACCTCCGCGACCGCGTCCAGATCGCCGTGCACTGGCACAGAGCAGGGCTATGACACTCGGATTCTCGCCCACACCACCATCGATGCTCCGGCCCACGTCACCGCAGAAATAAAACTGCCCCGCCATCAGGCGGGGCAAGTCTCGATTCTTTCATCGTCCGTGGAGCTAAGGGGATTCGAACCCCTGACCTTCTCATTGCGAACGAGACGCGCTACCAACTGCGCCATAGCCCCAGGCGAAGAGCTAATTTACCACGCGTCTGCGCGGGGGACCAACCGGGGTGGCTCAGCACTCGATGACGTTGACAGCCAGGCCGCCTTCGGACGTTTCTTTGTACTTGCTGAGCATGTCGCGGCCGGTGTCGCGCATCGTTTTGATGGCGGTGTCGAGCGGAACCTGGTGGCGGCCGTCGCTCCACATCGCCATGCGCGCCGCGTTGATGGCCTTCACCGCGGCGATGGCGTTGCGTTCGATGCAGGGGATCTGCACCAAGCCGGCCACTGGGTCGCAGGTGAGCCCCAGCGAGTGTTCCATCGCGATCTCGGCGGCATTTTCGACCTGCAGTGGGGAGCCGCCCAGCGCCTCGGCGAGCCCCGCGGCCGCCATGGCTGACGCCGACCCAACCTCGCCCTGGCAACCCACTTCGGCGCCGGCGATGGATGCGTTCGCCTTGATGATGGAGCCGACGGTGGCAGCGGTCAGCAGGAAACGCCGGATGCCGTCGCGGTCAGCGCCCGGAATGAATCGCTCGTAGTATCGCAAGACGGCGGGAATCACCCCGGCGGCGCCGTTCGTCGGGGCAGTCACAATGCGCTGCCCCGCAGCGTTCTGCTCGTTGACCGCCAGGGCGTACAGGTTCACCCAGTCGATGCCCGCCATCGGGTCATTCGACGACTGCCAGCTCGGCCCGCGTTCCCCGTCGCGGCTCATCAGCTGTTCCTTCAGGCGCCTCGCCCGACGGGGCACGTTCAGCCCACCGGGGAGGATGCCCGTCGCGGACATGCCGGCCTCGATGCATTCGTTCATCGTGCGGTGGATGAGGTCGAGGTATGCGTCGAGCTCGTCGCCGTCGCCATTGTTGGCGCGGGCCACGTCGGAAATAGAGAGCCCCTCGACCTCGCACAGGCGCAGCAGCGTTCCGGCGTTGTTGTACTGGAACGGCTCGGGAATCGCGTCGGCGGGCTGCGCGTCGAGGCTCACGACGTGGCCGTCGTCGACCTGCTCACTCACGAACCCGCCCCCAGTGGAGAAGTAGGTGCCGTGGGCGAGCTCGTCGCCGGCGGCATCGTAGGCGTTGAAGACGAGGCCGTTGACGTGGAAGGGGAGGATGGTGCGGGGTTCGAAGATGATGTCGCGCTCAAAGTCGAGCGGCACCTCGGCGCCGCAGATGTTGATGTGGCCACGCTCTTCGATCAGGCGCAGACAGTCGGCGACGATGTCCGCGGGCACGGTTTGCGGGTCGTAGCCCTGTAGGCCGAGCAGCACGGCACGGTCGGTCATGTGGCCGCGGCCGGTGGAGCCGAGGCTGCCGCACAAGCGAGCCGTGACCCGCGCCACCGGTAGGCCGTGGAGGCGCTCGGCAAACAACGCGGCGGCGCGCATAGGCCCGACGGTGTGCGACGACGACGGCCCGATGCCGATTTTGAACATGTCCGCTACGCGCGTGGCGGACGACAACTGAACGGCGGTGGTCACACGGCTACTGTACCGGCCTAGGCCTCACACCGTGGCGGGATGCGCGGCCTAGCGCGGCTCGGCGGTGGGCAGCGGCAGGCGTGCAGGTACCGAATGGAACGCCCGAAGGTGGTACGACAAGGACTCCTCCTTGTACGAGCGCGCTTCCGCGGCAGTGCCGAGCACGACGGTGTGATCACCACCCGGCAAAAACTGGACGCCGTCGCACCGTACGAACGCCGCGATGCCCGCGAGGCGGGGCACCCCGTCGGCGTGCTCCCACTCGACGCCCTCGAACCGGTCGCACGGCGAGGCGAATCTGGCCCCGAGGTCAGCCTGGTCGCCGGCCAGGATATTGAGCCCGAGATGCCCGACAGCGGCCACGTGGTCGCGCATGGCGCCCCGATTATCGAGCGCGACGATGACCATTGGTGGAGTCAACGACAGCGACGCGAACGCGGACACCGTCGTGCCTTGTGGGACGCCGTCGACGAGCGCCGTTACTACCGCGACGGGTGCGGGCACGCGCGACATGGCGTCGCGAAAATCCTGCTCGAGCGCAGACAATGATCCTCCTCGGTAGACGCCGGGAATCCTAGCGCTTGCGAGTAAGGTGGAGAGCATGATCCATGACGTTGTGGTACTTGGGGCGACTGTGGCCGGCCTCACCGCCGCCCGAACACTCGCGCGCGAGGGGTTCGACGTCGTGGTACTCGATCCGAACATGGAACACCGTAGCGCCGCCATCGGGCACGGCGTGGCCGCCGCTGGCCACGCGTCCACCGTCGCCGGTATGCGCAGCGAATACGGCGACGACGTCACCATCGAGCACATCGCCCGCAACGTCCACGGCACTGGGTTCATCCGGCAGGTCATCGCTGAGGCCGGCGTTGAGGGGCGCGCGCTGGGATTCGTCGACCGTTCCCTGGGCGACGTGCCGTTCATGCAACTACAGCAGTTCGCGCAGCTCTTTTCACGCGCTGGGGCGGAGGTCGATGTCGCCGAGCGGGCGCTCACGTCGCCGGCGCTCGTGGTGGATCCGCTCGAGTACGCGACGGCACTGCATCAGCAGTGCTTGGACGCCGGCGCGCAGGTGCTGTACGGCGTCACCACCACGCATATCCGCCGCTCCGAGGGCGTGACCGGCGTCGCGTACCGCAACAACCTCGCGTGGGCGCGCGAGCCGGGGGCGTTGAAGGCCGTCGCGTGCGTGGACACCCTCGGTATCTCCCCATGGGGGCGTGTGGCGCGTGTGAGCCCGGCCCAATGGATTCCGACGGTGACCGCGCGGCTGGCTGAACCCGTCGGGTGGGTGGAGCTGCGCGCCGACGGGCCAGCGTGGCTGATCCGCCCCGACGGGGACACCCAACTGGTGGTGGGTCAGAAGTCGACGCCCAGTGGTATCGATGCGGCCAGGGCGGACCTGGAGGACGATCTGGCAAGCCAGGGCGCAGAAATCGTGGCCAGTGGGCAGCTCGCCATCGATCCATCCGACCACGGCCGTCCCGTCGTCGGAGCCTCCGCGATCCCCGGGGGATACTACGCGCGCGGCAACGGGCGCGGGGAACTCATGAACGGTACGGCCTCTGGGCTGTGGCTTGCGGAAACGCTGATCGGTGTGCGACGCGACGGGCGCGCGCTCCCGCTGACCCGCCGCGTGCGCGCGGGTGTGAAAAGCTGGGTGCTGAACCGTCGGTGAGTCAAGGTGAGGGCGTGGTTTCGATACGCGGCTTCGCCGCTACTCAACCACCGGTGGGCGCCCGGCTGCTGCTCAACCACCGGGATCAGGGCGGCCCGCTCCCCGGTCATCGAGTAGCGGCGAAGCCGCGTATCGCGATGCGCCGGCTGAAAAACTTCAAAATCCGTACGCAGATGAGATGAAGGGCCCGATTTTGGGGTGTTTGGTCAAACTGCGTACGGATTTTGAAGTTCGACGACGGTTGATCACTTGATAAAACCCATGGAAGGATCGATACGCCGCTTGCAGCGGCTACTCAACCACCCGGGCTCGTTAGATCCAGGTGCCTAGCCACATGCGCATGAGCCACTCGGGGCGCGTCATGAGTTGGTTGGTGAGCACCGGATAGATGAACGCGAAATTCAAGATGATGAGCCCGACGACGATGCCGACGATGATCGCGCGACGCCGTCTAAGGGGGTGATCCGCGGGGCCGAGGAAGCGCACGAGCACCATCGCGAGAATCGTCACCGTGAACGGAATGATCATGATCGCGTAAAAGAAAAACAGTGGCCGGTCGGCGTAGCGGAACCACGGCAGCCACGTCGCCGCGAGCGCCAGGATGGGCACGGAGAAGCGCCAGTCGCGCCGCCCGAGCCACAGCCACAACGCAATGACCAGCGCAATCGCCGCCGCCCACCACAGCAGGGGAGTGCCGAGCGCAGACACCACGCGCAGGCAGGTGGTGTCGACGGCGGCACACCCCTGTTCGCCGGGCTTGATGTCGTTTTCGGCGGCGATCCCCGTCGTGCGAATCATGAACAACCAACCCGCCGGATGCGCCTCGTACGTGTGTGTGGCGTTCTGCATCATGTGGGAGCCGGTGTGAAAGTTGTACATCTCCTTGTGGTAGTGCCACAGTGAGCCCAGACCGTCGCCGAAGATGCGTACCGCCGTATCGTCTGGATGCTGACTGCCGTAGTCGCGGCCCCATCCGCCGTCGGTGCGAAGCCACGGAAGCCACGACGCGAGGTACGTCACAAGCCCCACGACGACGATCTGTACGAACGCCAGCGGTGCGTCGATCAGCAGCGCCATCCATGGGCGTCTGGCGCCGGCGAGGTTGCGTGCGCCGATGTCCCAGCACACCGTGACGATGCCGAACACCGCCATCACGAACATGGAGTTCCACTTCACGGCGATCGACGCGCCCAGCATCAGCCCCGCGACGAGCCGCCACGGTCGCCACCAGAACCACGGGGCGGGCCCGCCGTCGAAATCAGGAATGCCGCGCTCGCGCAGCACGCCGGCGAGTTTGTACCGGTACCAGTCGCGGTCAGCCAGCAGTGCCGAGATACCCGCGACGGCGAACACGGCCTGGAAAATATCGAGCAGCGCAAGGCGGCTCATCACGAACGCGAGGCCATCGAACGTGAGCAAAACGCCCGCGAGGGCGCCGATCATCGTCGAGCGTGACAGACGGCGCGCCATGCGGATGGTGAACATCACCAGCAACGTGCCGGCGAGGAGCGCTGAGATGCGCCAGCCGAAGGAATTCAGACCGAAGAGCAGCTCGCCAAGCCCGATAAGCTCCTTGCCCAGTGGGGGATGGACGACGAACGACGCGTTATTGGTGACCTGATCGATGTTGCCCGCGACGATGTGACCGTCGGCGTGCTCCTTCCAATCCAGCTCGTAGCCGTGATGCATGAGCGTCCAGCCGTCTTTGGCGTAGTACGTCTCATCGAACGCCAGCTTGTTGGGGTTCCCGAGCCCGACGAGCCGCAGCACGAACGCGAACAGCGTGATGCCAATCGTGACGAACCACGACGTGAGTTCGTCGCGGCGCAGGCGACCCTCTTCAAGCGCATCGATGGTGGATATCACGCAGCTGAGTGTAACCAGTCGCGTGAACAGTAGGCGGCTCCCGCCCGGCTGTCGGCGATAGGCTGGGCGCATGTCCGACGGTGTTTTGATCCTGGCGGCCACCCCCATCGGGTCGAGCCGGGACGCCAGCGACGCGTTGCGCGAGCTACTCACGAACGCCGACGTCGTCGCGGCCGAGGACACACGTCGCGCGGTCACGCTGCTGCGCCGGCTGGGCATCACCGCGAACGGGCGCATCGTCTCGTATTTCGAAGGCAACGAATCGCACCGCACGCCCGAGCTCGTCGACGCAGCCCGCTCCGGCGCCACCGTCGCGCTCATCACCGACGCTGGCATGCCGTCGGTCTCCGACCCCGGCTATCGCGTCGTTACCGCGTTTCTCGAAGCCGGACTGCGCGTGACCGCCCTACCCGGCCCTTCCGCGGTGCTCACCGCGCTCGCTGTCTCAGGGCTGCCCGTCGACCGCTTCTGCTTCGAGGGGTTCCTGCCACGCAAAGCCGGAGAGCGGCGCCGACGGCTCGACGCACTCGCCACCGAAGAGCGCACCATGGTGCTGTTCGAAGCGCCCCACCGGCTGGAGGAATTTCTCGCCGACGCCGTCGCGGCGCTGGGCGGTGACCGCCGCGTCGCGTGTTGCCGCGAGCTCACGAAACCCCACGAGGAGGTGTTTCGCGGCACCCTCGACGAGGCCCTGAGCTGGGCGCGCGACGGCGTGCGGGGCGAATGCACCGTGGTGATTGAAGGGGCTAGCGTCGTCGAGATGGAGCCGGAGGATGCGCTCAGCCTGGTTCGCGCCCGGATAGATTCGGGTATGAAACTCTCGGCGGCCGTGGCTGAGGTGGCATCGATCACCGGAAGCCGCCGCAAGGACCTCTACGCCGCAGCCGTCGCCGAGAAGGAAGGACGATCATGAACGTGCTGGAAGAGTTGGGTTTGCCGGCCCTGCCAGAACCGCTGCCGCGAGGCATCGTCGACAACCACACCCACACCTCCACCACCTGGCACATGTCGAAACTAAAGCCGGGTGAGTCGCTCGCGCTGGCCGCCCAGGTGAACGTGACACACATCGTCGACGTTGGCTACGACGTGGCCAGCTCCCGTCACGCCCTCGAGCTAGCCGCGGCACAGCCCTGCGTGGCGGCCGCCGTCGCGCTGCACCCGAACGATGCCGCGGTCATCGCCACGCGCGATGGTGATGAGCCGTTCGAGGCGACGCTCGCGGAGATCGAGCGCATGGTGCCCGATGCCACCGCCGTCGGTGAAACCGGGCTCGACTACTACCGAACCCGCGATGACGACGGCAAACGTGCGCAGGAGCGCTCGTTTCGTCGGCACATTGAGTGGGCCAAGCAGCACAACAAGACGCTGGTTATCCACGACCGCGAGGCCCACGACGACATCCTCCGGGTGCTCGACGACGAAGGCGCCCCCGAGCGCACCGTCATGCACTGCTTCTCCGGGGACGCCGATTTCGCGACGGCCTGCGTGGAGCGCGGGTTCTGGCTGTCGTACCCGGGCGTGGTGACCTTCGGGTCTGCGCCAAACCTGCGCGAAGCCGCCCACGTGACGCCGCTGGAGAAGATCCTCGTCGAAACCGACGCCCCCTACCTCACGCCGAAGCCGGAACGCGGCAAACCCAACGCGCCCTACCTCATTCCGCACACCGTGCGCTTCCTGGCAGACCTGCTCGACGTCGACCTCGCCGAGTTCTGCACGCAGGTGACTGAGAACACCTGGGCCGCCTACGGTGGCCGCTGGGGCGACGATGACTGACACGGGGTTGCTGGGCCCGGCGACTATCCGCGCACTCGCCGACGAATTGGATCTTCGCCCGACGAAACAGCGCGGCCAAAACTTCGTCCACGATCCCAACACCGTGCGGCGCATCGTCGCGATGTCCGGCATCGCCGCCGCAGACCAGGTGCTCGAGATCGGCCCTGGCCTCGGTTCCCTCACGCTCGGGCTGCTGGAGACCGGGGCGAGCGTCACCGCCGTCGAGATCGAGGACACGCTTGCCGCACGCTTGCCGCAAACCGCTCGCGAGCGTCTCGGCGACGAGGCCGCCACCCGGTTGGCGGTGGTCCACGCCGACGCACTGGAAGTCGACGAGTTGCCCGGGCGTGCGCCGACCGCCGTCGTCGCGAATCTGCCGTACAACGTGTCGGTACCCGTGCTGTTGCGCTTGCTGGAGCTGTTTCCAGGGTGGAGCCGCGGGCTCGTGATGGTGCAGCTGGAGGTGGCCGACCGCCTCGTTGCCGGCCCCGGCTCGAAGGTGTACGGGGTCCCGTCGGCCAAGGTGGCATGGTATGCCGACGCGCAGCGAGTAGGCACCGTCGGACCAGCCGTGTTCTGGCCGCGGCCGAACGTCGACTCCGGCCTGGTGCAGCTCACCCGCCACGAACCCCCGGAAGGCTCGCGCTCCGCCACCTTCGCGGTGATCGATGCAGCCTTTGCGCAACGTCGAAAGATGCTCCGCGCCGCGCTGGCACCTCTGTTCGGTTCGTCGTCGGCGGCGAGCGCGGCCATCGAATCCGCGGGGATCACTCCCGAAGCGCGAGGCGAGACGCTCACCGTCGGCCAGTTCGCGGCCATCGCCCAGCAGTTGCCGGCGCCGGCAACCGACTCCCCATCTGACACGTACAACCGCTAGATTGGCGACATGTCGACGGTTCGGGTTCGGGTGCCTGGCAAGGTCAACCTCGCGCTGCGCGTGGGCGAGACTGATGCTGAGGGCTACCACCTGCTCGGCACCATCTTCCAGGCCGTGTCGCTGAGCGACCTCATCACCGTCGAAACCGCCGAGCCAGGACAGTTCCGCCTGTCCTTCCACGGCGAGGGAGCCGGGTTCCTTCCCGTCGACGACACCAACCTCGCGATGCGCGCCGCCAAGCTGGTGGCGAGCCACTTCGGTATCGACGATGCAGGCGCGGCCATCAGTATCCGCAAGCGCATTCCCGTGGCGGGAGGCATGGCGGGCGGTTCCGCAGACGCGGCCGGCACACTCCTCGCGTGCAGCGAACTGTGGGGCGTGCATGCTCCTCGTGATGTGCTCCGGCAGCTCGGTGCGCAGTTGGGTTCCGACGTGCCGTTCCTACTCATGGGCGGCACCGCGCACGGCAGCGGCAGGGGCGAGATACTGGAACCCATCGCGACGACGGGCGCGTTCCACTGGGTGTTTGCGCTGTCGCACAGCGGATTGTCTACCCCGGCGGTGTTCCGGCAGTTCGACCGCATCTCTCAGCCGCAACCCACCGACATTCCCGCGCCGTTGCTCGAAGCGTTGCATGCCGGCGATGTGCACGCCGTCGGCGCCCACCTCACGAACGACCTCCAGCGTGCCGCCATCAACCTCCAACCGACGCTGCAGCACACGCTCCAGCTCGGGCTAGAGCACGGTGCCCTCGGCGCGGTGGTGTCCGGCTCCGGCCCCACCTGCGCATTCTTGACCGCCTCAGAACACGACGCGGAGGCGCTCGGCAAGCAGCTCGCACTGTTCTCGGGCGTGCGCACGGTGCGAGTGTCTACGGGCCCCGTCGCTGGAGCCCAAGTGGTGCGCGACTAACCGTCAGCCGTGTGTCTGGCGCTGCTCCTCGATACGCTCGACCAGCAGGTGCGGATCGGGCTTCAGATTCGCCATTCCGTTCCAGGCAAGGTTCACCAAATGGCGCGCTACAACCGTCTTCTCCGGCTCGCGGTGGTCGAGCCATCGATGCCCTGTTTGCGCGACAAGCCCCACCAGTGCCTGAGCGTACAGCCCTGCGAACCGGGGATCATGGCCGAGATGCTCGAACTGCCTGCCGAGGATGTCTTCCACCTGCGAAGCGATGTCCGACAGGATCGACGCAAACGAACCCGTCGGCTCCGTGAGCGACGAGTCGCGTGCCAGGATGCGAAACCCGTCGGGGCATTCGTCGATGTAGTCGAGCAGAGCGAGGGCACCGCGCTCGAGCAGCTCGCGTGAGCGCGCTCCGGGCGTGGTGATGGCCTCGTGGATGGCGTCATGGAGGGCGCGCGTCTCTCGGTCGACGACGACGGCGTAGATGCCCTCCTTGCCGCCAAAGTGCTCGTAGACGACGGGTTTTGAGACTCCGGCTGAAGCGGCAATCTCTTCCACCGACGTTCCCTCGAAGCCGCGATTGGCAAACAGCTCGCGCGACACGCGGATGAGCTGCTCGCGACGCTCGGCAGCGGTCATCCGAACTCGTGGACGACGGGCGCGCGGGCGCTGCGGATTGGTTGCCATGCACCCAATCTTGACCCATCAGCCGAGAAATTGCACTCACCCCGCCACGAGCCAGCAGTTCTCGGCGTGGTCGTCGATGACCCCGACGGCCTGCATCAAGGCGTACATCGTGACCGGCCCGACGAACACGAAACCGAGTTGTTTCAGGCGCTTCGCCAGCGCCACCGACTCGGCCGATTGGCTGGGCGCTTCCTCCGGCGTGGCTGGCCGACGATGCTCAGCCGGGCGGTGTTCCTCGAGCAGGCCCATGAGCGACCCACCCGCGGTATGCAGCTCGACGAGCGCCCCGGCGTTGCGAATTGCCGCCCGTATCTTTCGCTCGTTGCGGATGATGGCGGCGTCGCTCATGAGCCGCGCGACATCGTCTTCTGTGTACGCCGCAACCACATCCGGGGCGAACTCATGAAAGGCCTGCCGGAACGCCGCGCGTTTCCGCAGCACCGTCAGCCAGCTCAGCCCTGACTGGAACCCTTCCAGCGCGAGTCTCTCGAAGAGCTCGCGTTCGTCGGGGCTCAGCGCGAGCGGGCGGCCCCACTCCTCGTCGTGGTAGCGCTCGTAGAGCGCATCTCCTGTACCGAAACATCTGATTGTCACCTTCGATCTCCTTCCTCATCTTCACTATGGCTGCGGGCGCTGCCGGATTCCCATCCGGGAAGCAACCTGTGGAAAACTCAATAGGCCCGAGCAGAAACTGCAAAACTCGCCAACAGTTGCTTCAAACCACCGATTTTCGGGGTCTTAGCGGGCACTGTTGGCGAGTTTTGCAGTTCATCGCCCGCAGCCGCTCCCCACACGACGTCCAACGCGCCGGCTCGCCGGAGAAGTGGTCAGTATGGCCAGGCTGCAATACACTGCTGTGAGCCCCTTCGAGGGGCGATACCCCGGTTGGTCTTTCGGCAGGGCCCGCCTGACTTTGAATCAGGATTAGCGAAGTGGGTTCGACTCCCACCCGGGGTGCCACTACACCAGGCGCCACACGCCATCTGTACTGGGTGCGTGCCGCCGCCTTGACTGATCCAAGACACAGCGACGCAATGCGCAGTAGAGTGAGTAGCGCACGCCGGAGTTAGGAGCGCTCTTGACTGATCTCGCACCAGTGTCCGCAGTCGTTGTCCTCGCTGCAGGTGGCGGCACCCGGATGAAATCAAAGAAATCGAAGGTGCTGCACGAAGTAGCTGGCAAAACCATGCTCAGCTACGCGGTCTCCGCCGCCGCCGCGCTCGACCCGGAGCATCTCGTCGTCGTGGTGGGCAACAAGCGCGAGCAAGTCGTCGAGGAGCTCGGGCGCCTCAACGAGTCGGTCACCTCGCAGGTCCAGGAAGAGCAGCGCGGCACTGGCCATGCGGTCCAGTGCGGACTCGCCGGCCTAGACAACATCCATGGCGACGTCGTCGTCACCTACGCTGACGTCCCGATGCTCACCGGCGACACCCTCCGCCAGCTCGTCGCCGTGCACCGCTCCCACAGCAACGCCGTCACGGTGATGACGGCCAACGTCGACGACCCCACCGGCTACGGACGCATCCTCCGCGACGGTGACCGCGTGCGCGGGATCGTCGAGCACAAGGACGCGACGGAAGAGCAGCGCGCCATCACGGAGATCAACTCCGGTATCTACGTCTTCGACGCCGAGACGCTGCGGGCCGGCCTCGCCAACCTCGACGCCGACAACGCCCAGGGCGAGCTCTACCTCACCGACGTGCTCACCCACGCCAACGGCACCGGCCAGCAGGTCGGCGCCTACGTCACGGAAGACCTGTGGCAGGTTGAAGGCGTCAACGATCGCGTCCAGCTCGCCCGCATGAATGCCGAAATGAACCGCCGCATCCTCGACGAATGGATGCGCCAAGGCGTCACCATCATCGACCCCACCACCACCTGGATCGACGTCGACGTCGACCTCGCCCAAGACGTCGTGCTCCACCCAGGCACCATCCTGCAGGGCGCCACCACGATCGGCGAGGGCGCCATCATCGGCCCCAGTACCACGCTCATGGACGTCGAGGTGGGTGCGGATGCCGAAGTCATCCGCACGCACGGCTCGTTCGCGGTCATTGGTGAGGGAGCCACCGTCGGGCCATTCAGCTACCTCCGCCCCGGCACCATCCTGGGTGCTGACGGCAAGATCGGCGCGTTCGTCGAGACGAAGAACGCCAAGATCGCCCCGACAGCGAAGGTGCCGCACCTCACCTACTGCGGCGACGCGATCATCGACGAGGGCGTCAACATTGGTGCCGGCACCATCTTCGCCAACTACGACGGCGAGAAGAAGTACACCACCCACGTCGGCAAGGACGCATTCGTCGGTTCCAACTCCGTGCTCGTCGCCCCTGTCGACATCGCCCCCGGCGCCTTCGTCGCTGCCGGATCGGCGGTCACCGACGACGTCCCCGCCGGCGCACTTGCCGTCGCGCGCGGACGCCAACACAATTCTGAGGGCTGGGCCGCAAAGCGCCGACCCGGCTCGAAGTGGGATCAGGCTGCGGCCGCCCACGATGGATCCATCAACCCCAAGGTCGCCGAGTCACGGGAGCACTGAGAATATTGAGCACGGAATTCGCCTCGAACCAGAAGCACCTGATGCTGTTTTCTGGTCGCGCCTATCCTGAGCTTGCCGAAGAAGTGGCCAGGCTGATGGACCAGGAACTGGTGCCCACGCGGGCCATCGCGTACGCCAACTCCGAGATCTACGTGCGCTTCCAGGAATCCGTGCGCGGCAGCGACGCGTTCGTCATTCAGTCGCACACCGCCCCGGTCAACGAGTGGCTGATGGAGCAGCTCATCATGGTGGACGCACTGAAGCGTGCTTCCGCCAAGCGCATTACCGTCGTCGCGCCGTTCTACCCCTACGCCCGCCAGGACAAGAAGCACCTCGGCCGCGAACCCATCTCCGCCCGCCTCGTGGCCGACCTCTTCAAGGCCGCCGGCGCCGACCGCATCATGTCCGTCGACCTCCACGCCGCGCAGATCCAGGGCTTCTTCGACGGCCCCGTCGACCACCTCTGGGGCCTGCCCGTGCTGGCCGAGTACGTCAAAAAGAAGTACAACGACGAGAATCTCGCCGTCGTTTCTCCCGACGCGGGCCGCGTGCGGTTGGCGGATATGTGGACCGACAAGCTGGGTGCCCCGCTGGCGATCATCCACAAGCGCCGCGACCCGAACAAGGCCAACACGGTGGCCGTGCACGAGGTCGTCGGTGAGGTAGAGGGCCGCACGTGCCTGCTCGTCGACGACATGATCGACACTGCCGGCACCATCGTGCAGGCTGCCGAGGCGCTCAAGCAGCGCGGCGCGAAACGGGTCATCGCCGCAGCCACGCACCCCATCTTCTCCGGCCCCGCCGTCGAGCGTCTCAACAACTCGGGCATGGAGGAGATCATCGTCACGAACACCCTCCCCACCGACGGCCACGACGAGATCAAGAACCTCACCGTGCTCTCGATTGCCCCGCTGCTGGCCCAGGCCATCCGTGAGGTCTTCCTCGACGGCTCGGTGACGTCGCTTTTCGACGGGCAGGCGTGAGCCAACCGGCATCCCTACCGTTTGGGGTAAAGCTCCTCCTTGTCTTCTTGGGCGGCTGCGTCGGTACCGGCCTTCGCCACGGGCTCGACTTGCTCGGCGGTGGGTACGTTTCGACTCTGATCATCAACGCACTCGGCGCCTTCCTCCTCGGTCTATTCACGAGCTGGGTGGTTCGCTTCCCTGGCCCCCGCGGGGGCGCATACCGGTTGTTTTTCGCGACGGGAATGCTCGGCGCATTCACTACGTACTCGGCGTATGCCGTCGGCTGGGCGGCGGATGAGGAACACGTGGCTGCGCAGCTTATTGCTGCGCTGGTGCTGTTGCTGATCGGACTGTTGATGACCGCGCTCGGATTGCGGCTGGGGCGGCGCGATGACTGAGTTCCTGCTAGTCATGGTTGCGGGCGGCTTGGGCGCGACGGCGAGGTTCCTCGTCGACTCCTGCCTCGCGCCGCTCAACCGCCATTTCCCCACCGGAACCCTGGTGGTCAACGTGCTGGGCAGCTTCGCGCTGGGGGTCGTGATGGGATTGGGAGCCAAGCACACGCTGACGCCGACGGAAGTTGCTGTGCTGGGCGTCGGCTTTTGCGGTGGCTTCACGACTTTCTCAACGGCCGCCCTCGACGCATTGCGGCTGTTCGTCGCAGGGCGAAGCCGGACGTTCTCGGTGTATTGGCTCTTGGGCTTCGTGATGTGCGTGGTTGCTGGCGCCATAGGGTGGGCCATCGGCGCGGTCTAAATGCTTGCAACGAGGCAGGATAATCCGGTTACAATCCGGAAATTGTGAACTCGTATTGGGGCTTGCTGAAGACGAAGGGCGTTGCGCGCATCGTCGCATCACAAATCTTCGCGCGGTTCCCCAGCGGCATGATTTCGCTCGGCCTGCTCATCCACGTCGAGCGGCTGTTTGGATCCTACGGTGCCGCGGGCCTTGTGCTGGCCGCGACGTCCATCGGTCAGGGCCTCGCCGGGCCGTTCACGAGCCGTCTGATGGGACGCATTGGAGCGCGCACGGTGCTCGTCTCCACCACCCTCATTTGTGCCGCGTCGCTGCTGGGCATCGCCTTCTTTCGGATGCCGCTGGCGGGCACGATCGCCGTGGGTCTCGTCGCGGGCTTCAGCTTCCCGCCCGTACAGCCGGCGGTGCGGACGATGTACCCCAAGCTGGTAGACCCGAGCAAGCTCTCGCGGCTGTTCTCTCTCGACGCATCCGCGCAGGAGATCATTTGGGTGCTAGGGCCGATGGTTATCACCCTGATATCGATGCAGATCTCGTCGGTGGTGGGGCTCGTCGTGTGTTCGGCGATGCTCGTCATCGGCGGCGCCTGGTTCATCTCCGCTCCCGAGCTCGGCGAGGTGAAATTCGCGCCGAGCAGCGGCACGTTCGGGGCAGTGTTGCTGCGCGGCCCCGTCGTGCTCGCCACCGTCGTCGGGTTCCTCATGATCGGCTCGACGGCCGCGATCGAGGCTTCCGTCGTGAACCGTTTCGGTGAGGGCGGGCTGCAGGCGGGGCTCATCCTCGCGGGCATGTCGGTGGCCTCGCTCGTCGCGGGCATGATGTTCGGCCATCGCGAGTCGGGAAAGTTCACCCTGTCGTTGTGGATGGGCGCCATGCTCGTCGGTTCGTTGCTGGCAGCCCAGGTGCTCTCGTTCCCGTCCACATTTGTGGCGATCACCGTGTCTGGGCTGGGCATGGCCCCGGCGCTGGCCATCATGTTCTCGCTGATCTCATCGACGATCAGCTTCGAGCAGTCCGCCGAGGCCTACGGGTGGGCCAATACCGGACAGCTGGTGGGCGCGGCCGTCGGTTCCGCCGTCGCGGGCTTCGTGATCGATCACTCCGGCTCTTCAGGAGGGTTCCTCGTCGCGGCGGTGCTGGCGCTGCTCGCCGCGCTGGCGCCCATCGCGTTCTTCAAGGTGCGCGACCACCGACGCGGACGACTGCGTCGGAATCATCCTCTGGGCTGACCCCAGCGTTCCCTGGTTGCAGGTGCGATCGCCCATTGGAGCTGGCATCGCACCTAACCCGATATCCACATTCGTTTGCTGATTTGGGCCAAATCGGGCGGTTCTGGCAAACGAATGTGGATATCGGGTTAGGTGCGCGGAGTAGACCTGTGTTTGGGGGAGCGAGCTCGTCGGGGGTACACTCGATGAGTTGCCTGGCGAGGGACGAACAGTCCGTGATCGACGAGCTCCTTCAACAGGCGTGAGCATGTCCGCCTTCGTTGAAAGGAACCCCCATGGCAGACGTTGAAATCAAGGCCACAAAGCGCACCGAGTTCGGTAAGGGTGCCTCGCGCCGCGCCCGTCGCGACGGCCAGACCCCCGCTGTCCTCTACGGGCACGGCTCCGATCCGTTGCACCTGCTCCTGCCCGCGAAGGATCTGTTCCTGGCGCTGCGTACCGCCAACGCCCTGTTCCGCATCGAAGTTGAGGGCGAAGAGAAGCCCGTGCTTGCCCTGCCCAAGCAGGTGCAGCGTCACACCATCCTGCCTGAGGTGGAGCACGTCGACTTCATTCTGGTGAAGGCTGGTCAGAAGGTGGCCGTGGAAGTTGCCGTCGTCATTACCGGCGAGCCGCAGCCTGGCCTCATCGTCAACCACGATCTCATCGCCGTCCCCGTGCTCGCACCGGTTGCCGACATTCCGGAGCAGGTCGAGGTGTCGGTGGAAGGCCTCGAGGTGGGCGCTAACGTGCTCGTCTCCGACATCAAGTTCCCTGGCGAGGTCGAGCCGGACATCGACACCGACACCCTCGTCGCTTCAATCGTGCTTCCGGACGAAGAGCCCGAGGAGCCCGAGGTTGAGGAAGAGGGCGAAGAGGCTGAGGGTGAAGCCACGGAGGAAGCGGCGGAGTGACCGACCGCTTGGTGCTTGTCGTCGGGCTTGGGAACCCAGGCCCGACGTACAGCCCCACCCGGCACAACGTCGGGTTCTGGGCCGTGTCGGACCTAGCGGACCGCCACGGCTCCTCCTTCTCCATCAACTCCCGCATGAAGGCGGAGGTTGCCACGTTCGTCCGCCCCGGAGCGAAATATGTGGTGGCCAAACCCACTACGTTCATGAATCTGTCCGGCGAGGCGGTCGGGGCGCTGGCGCGCTTCCACAAAGTACAGCCCGCCGACGTGATCGCGGTGCACGACGAACTCGATCTCGAACCGTCGCACCTGCGCCTCAAACTGGGCGGGGGAGACAATGGCCACAACGGCCTGAAGTCCATCCGCGCGCACCTGGGCACCGGCGATTTTCATCGCGTGCGCGTCGGCATCGGCAGACCGCCCGGACGGCAGCCGTCGGCGGATTGGGTGCTCGCCAAGATGCGCCCGAAAGAACTCGACGCGATGCGCGTCGACGCCGCAGTGGCGGCCGACGCCGTCGAATATCTGGTGCAGCACGGGCTCGCGGCGGCCCAGAACAAGTTCAACTCCTGAGCCACGACGGGCTTGTCGTCGGAGCTCAGAAACCCTCGCCACGGCGCGGGGTGGCGTTGCGGCTGATACGGCCTTCGAGATTAACCCGCGGTGCGGTGCATCCACTCGGCCATGTCCTGGATGACCTCGCTGCTCACGTGCGCGGGTGCGTCGAGATCTTCCAGCGGCGGGAGACCCTGCGAGGTCCAGAAGAAGTGGTTGAGGCCCGGGTAGGAGCGGAACTCCACACCCTCCTGCCCCTGCAACAGCCGCTTCCATTCGGCGAAGTCAGGGTCAGGAAACACCTGCTGGTCCTCCTCGCCTTGCAGGAACAGCATCGGCGTGTGCAGCTGCTGTGCCGTGCCCGCCGCATCGAGCGCATTGAGGCTCGCGATGTAGGATGCGCTCATGCCGGTGAGCTGCAGCGGCACAGTGTCTTCAGGGGAGTCGATTTTCTTCGCTAGCTCGGCGGTCTGGCGGGCGAGCTTCGTACGCTCCTGCTTCTGCTTCTCGTCGATCTGCATCGCGTCGATCGCGGCCACCTGCTGGTCAGCAATGATGTCGAACAGTGACCGCGGCGTGCCCGCCAGTGAGATGCCACCGGCCACGTCCGTGTGGCGCTTGAGAATCTCCGGCAGCACCATGCCGCCTTGGCTGTGGCCTGCGACGAACAGCTTCGCCTGCGCGAGATCCGGCTCGCCCTGCAGCAGCTTGAGGGCTGCGTCGACATCCTCAAAGTACTCGTCTTCTAGCGTGTACTCGTCCGTGAATAGCTCCGGGTGGGCTTTGCTGCGCTTGTCGAAGCGCAGGCTTGTAATCCCCTCGGCGGCCAACCCCTCAGCGATGTCCTTGAACCCCTTGTTGCCGGCCTTACCGATCGTCGAGTCGCGGTCGTGCGGGCCGGAGCCCCACACCAACAGCACCGCGATCGGGCGACGCTTGCCGTCGGGACGACGGAGCGTGCCAGGCAGCTTGTGTGGCCCCACCTCTACCTCCTGGGTGGCCGGCGCAGAAGGTGCAGCCGACGGCGACCCCTCGGCGCCGGAGGTGGCCGGGCTGGTCGTCTGGGATGGGGCCGCGGGGGACCCGCAGCCGGAGACGAGCGTCGTCGCGGCGAGGACGCCGATAAGCATTGCGCGGACGGAGCGGTACATGCGGGAAGACTACCGGTGGAAACGGTCATGCACCTTTGTTAGGGCGCGCGAAGTTGGCGGTGAGTCGCATACACCCAGGGGATGCGGGGACTCGGACATGAATCACTTTCTCTGGCTGATCTCCGCGATCAGCCCGTTGATGGCCCTGCCTCGCCATTAGCATTTTCTGGCATGGAGGTACTCCGCGAAGGGATCAGCCGTACGGGCGAGACGCCGGTGCTCGGGTGGCGCGTGCTCGCCAGGCACTGGTCAGCCTTGACGGGCTGTACCTGCTCGGGACGATCGGCCGGATGGCATTCCTGTGGCCGGCGCCGGGATCACGGCGTACGTTGAGGCCCTGCGGCTCGTGACGTTGGCGCAGGCGCTGGCATCGAATTCGAAGGGCTCGGCCGTCGTGGCCTCGGACGGGGCGGCGGTGGGCAGCGTCTCTTCGACTGCCGAGGTGGCGAAACCCCAGCCGCCGAATGCTGCGACGATGAGCACCAGCGCTAGCCCGCCATCGCTCGCTACGTTGGCCCGAGTAGCCAGATCCTGGAGCGTGCGGAGGACGATGGCCGACCACTTGCGCTGCTGGGCGTCTTCGTCGGCTGCGTGCTCCTTCCCTGCCACGGGGGCTTGGGCGTTGGAGGGCGCCGTCGCCTCATCCTCGACGACGGGCGCGCCTGGATCTTCTACCAGCTCGGGCACTCGTCGAGTTGTGACAGGACCGCCGAGGGGCAGGCGCCGCGAGCCGCATTCGAGCGCTGTGCCTGGCCTTAGGTGGTAGTTCAGCGTCCGTGTATGGGCGCAGAACTACCACCTAAGCGGCATATTGGGTTCCAAGCGCTGCGCGAGGAGCACACATGCCGCTGTCACAGCAACCCCCTAGGATGGTGGTGTGAAGTTCCCCGGACTACTGCAAGCCCTCACGTCGGATCCGGCGCTTCGCAATACCCTCGACGACGTTCGCCGCCGAGGCGTCACGGCACTCGATCTCTCTGGGGTGCCCGCGTATTTCCCCATCCTCACCGCCGCCATCGCGGAACAAGGCTCGACGGTGTTGGCCGTCACCTCTACGTACCGCGAGGCCGAGCAGCTCGTCGACGAGCTCTCCACCTGGCTGGGCGGCGACGAAGTGGTGTACTTCCCGGCCTGGGAAACGCTCCCGCACGAGCGCCTCTCGCCGCGCGCGGACACCGTCGGCAAACGCCTCGCCGCGCTGCGTCGCATCGCCTCTGAATGCCCGCCGCAGGTGGTCGTCGCACCCGTGCGCTCCGTGCTGCAACCCCAAGTCAAGGGGCTGTCGCAGATGCAGCCCGTCACGCTCACCGTCGGGAAGGACTACGAACTCACCGACGTGCAGCAGGCCCTCGTCGACGCCGCCTACTCGCGCGTCGACATGGTGGAGCGCCGCGGCGAGTTCGCGGTGCGAGGCGGCATCATCGACGTGTTCCCACCCACCGCTGAGCACCCCTTCCGAGTCGATTTCTTCGGCGACGAAGTGGACGAGATCCGCACGTTCCACGTCGCCGATCAGCGCTCCACCGGCGACACCGTCGACGAAGTCACCGCCGCGCCCTGTCGCGAGCTGCTGCTCACCGACGACGTCCGCGCCCGCGCCAAGGCCATCGCCGCGCAGCATCCCGAACTGGGCGACATGCTCGGCCGCATCGCCGAAGGGCAAGCCGTCGAGGGCATGGAGGCACTCATCCCGGTGCTCGTCGACGGGGTGGAGTTGCTCGTCGACGTACTGCCGCAACGTTCGCTGGTGTTGGCCATCGCGCCGGAGCTCATCCGCACCCGCGCGAGCGAGCTCGTCGCCACCAGCCGCGAGTTCCTCGACGCCAGCTGGGCCGCGGCCGCCGGGGGAGGCACGTCGCCCATCGACCTCGAAGCATCCGCCTACTGGGAGCTGGCCGACGTGCGCGACCACACGCTCGCGCTCGGCCACAGGTGGTGGCAGCTGAGCCCATTCCAAACGGATGTCGACGACGAATACTCCGCTGAAGGCGCGCACCACCGCAACTTCGACGTCGCACCCACCGAGACATTCCGCGGCAACTCCGACGCGGCGATCGACCACATCCGCGCCCGCGTCGGAGACGGCTGGCGCGTCGTGCTCATGGTGGAAGGCAAGGGCCTGGCCCAGCGCCTCGTCGAACTGTGCGCTGAGCAGGGCGTTCGCGCGTCGCTGGATACCCTCGACGGGGAACCCGCGGCGGGGAGCGTCTCCGTCGTGGTGGGGCGGGCCATGGCGGGTTGGCGCGCGGACGGGCCCCGGGTTGAGCTCATCACGGCCAGCGAGCTCACAGGCCAGCAGGTTCGCGACCAGCAAGAGCGACGCCTCCCGCGCCGCCGCAAGAACCGCATCGAACCGCTCGAGCTGAAGAAGGGCGACCTCGTCGTCCACGAGCAGCACGGCGTGGGGCGCTTCATCGAATCCGCGCAGCGCATCGTGCACGGCGCCGCGCGCGACTACCTCGTCATCGAGTACGCGCCGAGCAAGCGTGGGCAGCCGGGGGATCGCCTATTCGTGCCGATGGATCAGCTCGACCAGCTCTCGCGCTACGTCGGCGCGGAGACGCCGTCGCTCGACAAAATGGGCGGTGCCGACTGGACGAAACGCAAAGCCCGCGCCCGGAAGGCCGTGCGCGAGATCTCCGCGGAACTCATCAAGCTGTACGCGGCGAGGCAGGCCACGAAGGGGCACGCGTTCGCGCCCGACAACGATTGGCAGCGCGAACTCGAGGACGCCTTCTCGTTCGTCGAAACCCCCGACCAGTTGTCGGCTATCGAAGAAGTGAAGCACGACATGGAATCCGTCGTGCCGATGGATCGCCTGATCTGCGGCGACGTCGGCTACGGGAAAACGGAAATCGCGGTACGCGCCGCATTCAAGGCGGTGCAAGACGGCAAACAGGTGGCGGTGCTCGTGCCGACGACGCTCCTTGTCGGACAGCATTACGAGACGTTCGCGTCGCGTTTCGCAGGGTTCCCCGTCCGGGTGGCGCAGCTGTCGCGATTCCAAACCGACGCGCAGGCCAAGCGCACCCTGGAAGACCTGGCGAAGGGCAAAGTCGACGTCATCATCGGCACCCATCGCCTGCTCAGCAAAGAAGTCGAATTCAAAGATTTGGGCCTCGTCATCATCGACGAGGAACAGCGCTTCGGCGTCGAACATAAGGAGCGCCTGAAGTCGATGCGACTGAACGTCGACGTGCTCACCATGTCGGCGACCCCCATCCCGCGCACGCTCGAAACCTCCATTACGGGCATCCGCGAGATGTCCGTCATCGCCACCCCGCCGGAGGAACGCCACCCGGTGCTCACCTTCGCCGGCCCCTACGACGACGCGCAGGTGCGGGCGGCGATTCGTCGCGAACTCGCCCGTGAGGGCCAAGTGTTCTACGTGCACAACCGCGTGAGCACCATCGAGAAAGCCGCCGCCCATCTGCGCGAGATCGTCCCCGAGGCTCGAATCGTCACCGCCCACGGGCAGATGAACGAGAAACGCCTCGAGCAGGTGATGCTCGACTTCATGGAGCGCCGCGCCGACGTGCTGCTCGCGACGACCATCGTCGAGGCCGGCCTGAACATCCAGACCGCCAACACGCTCATCATCGACCGCGCCGACAACCTCGGCCTCTCCCAGATGCACCAGCTGCGCGGGCGCGTCGGGCGTTCCAGGGAGCGCGGCTACGCGTACTTCCTGTACCCGACGGACCGCCCGCTGAGCGAGACCGCGCACGAGCGGCTCGCGACGATGGCGGCGAACACCGACCTCGGCGCCGGCATGTCCATCGCCATGCGCGACCTCGAACTGCGCGGCGCCGGCAACCTGCTGGGCGAAGACCAGTCGGGCCACATCGAGGGCGTCGGATTCGACCTCTACCTGCGCATGGTCGGCGAAGCCGTGCAGGCCTACCGCGGCGAAATGCCCGAGGCCGAGCCGCAGATGCGCATCGACATCCCCGTCGACGCGAACATCCCCGACGACTACATCAGCTCCGAACGCCTGCGCCTCGAAATGTACAAGCAGGTGGCAGAAATCCGCTCCGACGAGGACATCGACGCCGCGCGCGCCGAGCTCACCGACCGCTACGGGCCACTGCCACCACAGGTGGAGAATCTGCTGGGCGTCGCGCACCTGCGCAACCTCGCCCGCAAGGCGGGGGTCGAGGAGATCGCGCCGGCGGGGAAAGTGGTGCGCTTCGCCCCCGTCGAGCTACCAGAATCGCGCAAGTTGCGTCTCGAACGGCTATATCCCGGCTCGAGGATCAAGCCTGGTTTCATCATGGTGCCGAAGCCCGACGGCGACTACCTCCCCTGGGCGACGACGCTCGTCGAGCAAATCTTCGGCTGATCCCGGCGGCGGGCGTGAATCCCAGTTGCCCGGCGGCTGGTAGGGTACGGCACGTGAAGAAGTCTGCTTGGAAACCGCTGGTTGGTGTCGCTGCCGCGAGTCTGTTGCTCGCTGGGTGTGCACACTCTCCGAACAACGCCGCTGTGGTAGGCAACGAAGTGGTGAAGGCGGATGCCGTCACCGACGTGATGGAGCAGTGCGGCGACTACGTCGCGCAGGCGCCGGAGCGCACCATCGCTGTCTACTCGGCCTTCGGCAAGCTACTGGATCACGACGTGTTCAAGAACTCGACTCCTCCGCGTGGACAGATTGAACAGACCATCCAGCAGCAGCTCCCGCAATACGCGTCGAACAAGGTCTGCCACGACTTCATTGCCGGCCAGATGTCGTTCGACGCCGCGCTCGCCCAGCTGCAGCAGACGGTCTCACCCGACGAATTCACCGCAGCGCTGCAGACCCTCGTCGACGAGGTTGAGCTCAACCCGCGGTACGGCGATCTGAAGCTGCAAGACGGACAGATGACCATCGACAGCGGTTCGCTGTCTGTACCCGCCAAGTAAGTAGTGCCTGACGACCAGCTGCAGCGGCTGCGCCAGATCATGGAGCAGCTTCGCACGGGCTGCCCCTGGGACGCGGAGCAGACCCACGAGTCGCTGCTGAACCACCTCATCGAGGAAGCCTGCGAGGTGGTGGACGCCGTCGAGGACGGCACCGACGATGACCTGCGCGAGGAGCTCGGCGACGTGCTCCTGCAAGTGTTCTTCCACTCCCGCATCGCTGAGGAGGAAGGTCGCTTCTCCATCGACGACGTGGCTCG
The DNA here is from genome assembly GCF_900343145.1 of Tessaracoccus timonensis. Classification (NCBI taxonomy): domain Bacteria; kingdom Bacillati; phylum Actinomycetota; class Actinomycetes; order Propionibacteriales; family Propionibacteriaceae; genus Tessaracoccus; species Tessaracoccus timonensis. Next base: position 733,664 of record NZ_LT996886.1, on the reverse strand, counting down.
CGGCATCGCTGACAAGCTCGTTCGCAGGCATCCGCACGTCTTTTCCGATACCCCTGTGCCCGACGACATGTGGGCCAACTGGGAACAACTCAAGGCCCAGGAGAAGGGGCGCAAGTCGGCGCTCGACGGCATCGCCCACTCGATGAGTGCGATTGCCCGCGCGCACAAGGTGATTTCCCGCTCGCGTTCGCACGGCGTCGAGATTGCACTCCCAGATGCTCCGATCACCGAGGACGAAGTGGGGGAGCAGATCGTCGCGCTCGTGGCGAGGGCACAGGCGGGAGGCATCGACGCCGACGCGGCCACGCGCAAGGCGCTGCGGCGTCTCGAAGCAGACGTGCACCAGGCGGAAACTGCAAAACTCGCCAACAGTGCCGTCGAACCCGGCGAAAACGCCTAGTTTGCTCCAACTGTTGGCGAGTTTTGCAGTTTCGCTGGCCGACTCTGGTGCCCTAGAAGAAGGGCACTAGACTGGCAGTGTTCAACGCCAACATCCGAAGGGACTTTCATGGCTTACATCGAGTTCATCCAGGCTCGCGAAATTCTCGACTCCCGCGGCAACCCCACCATCGAGGTGGAGGTTGAGCTTGACTCCGGCGCACTCGGCCGCGCAGCCGTGCCGTCGGGCGCATCCACTGGCGCCTTTGAGGCCGTCGAGCTTCGCGACGGCGACAAGGGCCGTTACCTTGGCAAGGGTGTGCAGACCGCCGTTTCCAACGTCGGCGTGATCGCCGAAGAGATCGAAGACTTCGACGCCAACGATCAGCGCGCCATCGACAACGCAATGCTTGAGCTCGACGGCACCGACAACAAGGGCAAGCTCGGCGCCAACGCCATCCTCGGCGTGTCGCTCGCCGTCGCCAAGGCTGCTGCCGACGAGGCCGGCCTGCCGCTGTACAAGTACATCGGTGGCCCCACCGCCAACGTGCTCCCCGTGCCGATGATGAACATCCTCAACGGTGGTTCGCACGCCGACTCCAACGTCGACATCCAGGAGTTCATGATCGCCCCCATCGGCGCCAACTCCTTCGCCGAAGCGCTCCGCATGGGCGCCGAGGTGTACCACGCACTGAAGAAGGTGCTGAAGGACCGCGGCCTGTCCACGGGCCTCGGCGACGAGGGCGGCTTCGCCCCGAACCTGGAGTCGAACCGCGCTGCGCTCGACCTCATCGTCGACGCCATCAAGGATGCTGGTTTCAAGCCCGGTGAAGACATCGCCCTCGCCCTCGACGTGGCTGCATCCGAGTTCTACGAGGACGGCTCCTACAACTTCGAGGGCGCCAAGAAGACGCCTGAGGAAATGTCGGCCTACTACGCGGAGCTCGTCGACGCCTACCCGCTGGTGTCCATCGAAGACCCGCTGAACGAGGAAGACTGGGACGGCTGGAAGACCCTCACCGAGCAGATCGGCGAGAAGGTGCAGCTCGTCGGCGACGACCTGTTCGTCACCAACGTCACCCGCTTGCAGAAGGGCATCGACACCGACACCGCCAATGCGCTGCTCGTGAAAGTGAACCAGATCGGCTCGCTCACTGAGACCATCGACGCCGTCACCCTCGCGCACCGCAACGGCTACTCGACGATGATGTCCCACCGCTCCGGTGAGACGGAGGACACCACCATCGCCGACCTCGCCGTCGCGCTTGGCTGTGGCCAGATCAAGTCCGGCGCACCGGCTCGTACCGACCGCGTCGCGAAGTACAACCAGCTGCTGCGTATCGAGGAAGACCTCGACGAGGCAGCGCACTACGCAGGCCGCGCGGCATTCCCGCGTTTCCAGGCCTGATCTGTTTCGCTGCACGCATAGTATTGGCGCGTGGCGAAAACTAGTCCTGCAGGTAGTGGTCCGGGTCGCGGTACTCCGCGGTCCCGGACCACTGCGCGTCAGGAGCAGCGCACCCACCGGGAGCGCGCTACGTCGGCATCCGTAGAGAACGAGCCCGAGCGCACCCAGCCCCCGACGATGACCCCCGCCAGCATGATGCGTGCCCGGGGTATCACCTGGCGACTGGTGGTGCTCACGGCCGCGGTGTTGGGCACCATGATCTTGCTCGGGCAGAGCCTGCGCATCTACTTCATCCAAGCCGGTCAGATTGCCGAAGAACGCGAGCGCATCGCCGCGACAAAGAAGACGATCGCGCAGCAAAAGGACGAGGTCGAACGGTGGAACGACCCGGAGTACGTGCGTGCGCAGGCGCGCGTCCGACTGGGCTGGGTGATGCCGGGGGAGACGGGCTACCGTGTGATCGGTCCGGACGGGAAACCCGTCGACGGCTCTGAGACGGTGGGGTCCCTCGTCGAAGCGCCCAAAGGCCCTTGGTATGAGCAGATGTGGACGTCGGTGAAGGTTGCCGACGAACCCGCGGAGGATCCGGATTCGAAGCGTCCTGCCGACGACGATAAGGTGATCGGATTGGAGCCGGAGGGCGAGAGCCCGAAGCCTTCATCGACACCATCGTGAGGAAGGACGTCGTGGGAGTCACCGAAGAAGACCTCGCCATCATGGCCGCGCAGCTTGGCCGTGAACCACGCGGCTGCATCGACGTCGCCTGGCGCTGCCCGTGCGGCAAGCCCGCGGTGACGCGCACCGCGCCCCGGCTACCGAACGGAACCCCGTTCCCCACCACCTACTACCTCACGTGTCCGCGGGCGGCGTCGATGATCGGCACGCTTGAGGCCTCCGGGCTGATGGCCGAGATGACGGAGCGCCTGCAACACGACGAAGAACTGGCCGCTAAGTACCGCGAGGCGCACGAGTCGTACCTCGCCGACCGCGAGGAACTCGGCCACGTCGAGGAGATCGACGGCAAGACCGCCGGCGGCATGCCAACGCGCGTGAAGTGCCTGCACGTGCTGGTGGCGCACTCTCTCGCCAAGGGGCCGGGCGTGAATCCGCTGGGCGATGAGGCGCTGGAGCTTCTGGGCGAGTTCTGGGAGAAACCGTGCCGTGTGGAGGCGAACGAGTGAGCGGGCGCACCGTCGCGGGCATCGACTGCGGCACCAACTCCGTCCGCCTGGTCATCTTTCGCGTCGACGGCGGTGAAGTCCACGAACTCGCGCGCGAGGTTCGGCTCGCCAGGCTCGGCCAGGGCGTTGACGCCACCGGCGAGTTCCACCCCGACGCGCTGGCGAGAACCTTCGCCATCTTCGACGAGTTCCGCGCGCTCATCGACGCGCAAGGCGGCGCCGAGCTGCGCGTGGTTGCCACCTCGGCCGCCCGCGACGTCACCAACCGCGACGAGTTCGAGCGCGGCGCCCACGAACGGCTGGGCGTGGACGTCGAGATCATCTCCGGCGAGGACGAGGCGCGGCTGTCGTCGCAAGGCGTGCTGTCGGGCGTCGAGGCCGAATCGCCGGCGCTCGTGATCGACATCGGCGGCGGCTCCACCGAACTCGTCCTCCTCCACGACCGCGAGGTGACCCAGGCGGTCAGCCTCAACGTCGGCGCGGTCCGCATTCATGAGCGGTTCTTCCGCGCCGATCCTCCAACTCCCGACGAGGTCAGCGCGGCGCGCGCTTGGGTGGGCGAGCAGATCGACAACGCCGGCATCAACTTCGCCGAGGTCGCCACGGCGATCGGCGTGGCGGGCACGGTCACCAGCTTCGCCGCGCGCAAGCTCGGGCTGCTGCGCTATGAGCGCAGCCAGATCCACGAAACGCTCCTCACCCGCGACGATATCGTCGCCTGCAGCGACCACTGGCTCGCCACCAGCACCGACGACATCGCGCTCGAGCCGTGCATGCACCCGCTGCGCGCGCAGGTGATCGGGGCCGGTGCCATCATTCTTGACGAGCTCTCTCCAAGGGTGCCGGGTGGTTCGATCCTCGTGAGCGAGACCGATATTCTCGACGGTGTAGCGCTCAGCATGCTCCACTAGAGATACGCCCTCGTAGCCCAACTGGCAGAGGCAGGCGGCTTAAACCCGCCCCAGTGCGGGTTCGAATCCCGTCGAGGGCACCGATGTGTCAATGCAGTATTGAGTGTCAAACAACGCTCGAGATTGCTTGGCTGTGTGGTTACCATGGTTATGGACGCACTCCGAAGGAAGAGAGCCAATGGCAAATCCCATTTTTGGTCGCGGCGAAGGGTTCACGAAGTACCAGCAGCCGCAGCACTACCCCCAGCAGGGGTACGGTCAGCCCGTCGGATACGCCCAGCCAGGCGGTTACCCGCAGCAAGGCTACGGGCAGTACCCGCAGCAAGGCTACGGGCAGTACCCGCAGCAAGGGGCGACGTACGACCCGTACACCCAGCAGCCGTTCCAACAGCAGCAGTACCAGCAGGCTCCGGCCGGTGGAGTGATGACGTACGACGATGTCATCGCCAAGACGGGTATCTCGCTGGGTGCGGTGTTCCTCGTCGCCGCCGTCGCGTACCTGTTCACGCCGCCGGAACTGACGATGGGACTATGGATCGTCGGTGGCCTGGGTGGTTTCATCACCGCACTGGTCGTCGCATTCAAGCGCAACATCGGGCCGCTCTCGCTGGGCATCTACGCGCTGTTCGAGGGCCTGTTCGTCGGCGCTATTTCGAAGTTCTTCGACACGATGTGGCCAGGCATCGTCATGATGGCGGTGCTCGCGACGTTCGTGACCGCCGGCGTGACGCTTGCCGTCATGAAGTTCGCCAACATTCGCCTGGGCGCGAAGTTTAAGCAGATGGTGGTCGTCGCCACCTTCGCCATCGCCGGCGTGATGCTGCTGAACCTGGTGCTCTACCTCTTCGGTGTCGACCTCGGCCTGCGCCAGGTTGGCCCCGGCGCTGGGGCGCTCGCGATCGGCTTCTCGCTGCTGGCCGTGCTGCTGGCGGTGTTCAACCTGGTGATGGACTTCGACGCGGTCCGCGTCGGCGTCGAGAGCGGTGCTCCTGCCAGCGAATCCTGGCGCGCGGCCTTCGGCATCACCGTCACCATGGTGTGGCTGTACGTCGAGATCCTGCGGATCGCCTCGTACTTCGCATCGTCAGACTAATCTCCCTCGACGAGTCGACGCCGCTGCCAGCACCCGCGCTGGTGGCGGCGTCGTCGTTGTTGGGGGAGTTAGGCCCACACCCACAGCTTGCGCGCGTATTGCGCGAGCAGCGTGCGGGAGCTGTTCGTCCAGTGGTGCTGCCGCCAGGCTCGTAGCGGCACCCACTCAGCAATCTCGGTGGACCCTCCGACGTCGTGCACGACCGGGTCGGTGGGGTGTTCGCAGCGCCCTCCGTAGATGAAGCGCAGCGCGTGAAAATCTTCCAGACGCCCGCTCAGCGAACGCCCGATCCAGTGTTCAGATTCGAGGGCGAGGAGTCGGTCGATGACGATCGACTGCCCTGTTTCCTCGTAGATTTCGCGCAGCAACCCATCCGACGGCGACTCGCCCGGGTTGATGCCCCCGCCAGGCAGCGCCCAAACCCCGGCCGCGTGCGACTGTGCGGAGTTCACGGTGCCGAGCAAACCCCGCTCCGAAAGAATGAGCGCATACGCCGCTTGGCGCTGCACGGGTACGAGCGTGTCTTCGTTCGGGTCGACGTGCATCCGGAAGCGTGACTGTGGCCGGTTGTCGGCGGGCACCACCTCACGCACGAGCGCTTTGTAGATGATCTCGTCGTCGATCAGCTCGGCGGATAGGGGGCGTAGCTGCACATAGCCGAGATCGAAGAGCGTTACCGCGGGGTGGGCACCGTGCTCGACGTGAAAGTCGACGACGGGGCTACCCACTGGGGTAGTCACTCCAACGACACGCATTCTTCAACCCTAGCTCTACTCCCAAGCGCCACAGGTGGCGTTGTGTGCGGCGAATGCGGCTGGGAACTGGGTAGCATGAGTGCACATTGATCGGAGGGTCAGCATGGAGTTCAAAGACAGCGCGAGTATCGACCAGTCGCGTGTGCGTTACGGCGGGTCGGGCCGCGGTAGGGGCGGGCGTCGCGGCGTCGCCGTTGGTGGCGGCGCAGGCGGACTGCTGCTTCTCCTGCTGATCTTCCTCGGCCCGCAGCTGGGCATCGACCCCAGCTCCGTGCTCGGCGGCGGAGAGCCTCAGAAGCAAGGTGGGGCGTCGGGAGATGTTGCGAACAAACCCGAATGCAAGACCGGCGCCGATATCGACCGCGACCCCGAGTGCCGCTGGCCCGCGTATGTGACGGCCATCGACGGATTCTGGGAAACCCAGGTGCAAGGCTACCGTCGCTCCGAGACGCAGCTGTTTAGCGGGCGCGTTGAGACGGCGTGCGGCGTTGCCAGCTCGCAGGTAGGCCCGTTCTACTGCCCCGGCGACAGCACGGTGTACATCGACACCGACTACATGGGCAAGCTGCTCGACCAGCTCGGCGCCCAGGGCGGCTACGCGGCCGAGGCCTACATCATCGCCCACGAGTACGGACACCACGTGCAAAACCTCACCGGCGCGCTCGCGAAGAGTCGCCAGGGTGCGCAGAAGGGCGCCAAATCGGGCTCGGTACGCGCGGAACTGCAGGCCGACTGCTACGCGGGCGTGTGGTTCCACCACACGATGCGCGACGAGAACTCGCTCATCGAGAACGTCACACAAGACGATCTCAACCGCATCCTCGACGCGGCGCGCGCCGTCGGTGACGACCACATCCAGGAGCAGTCCATGGGGCAGGTCATTCAAAACGAGTGGACGCACGGCTCATCTGAACAGCGTCAGCGCTGGCTGCACGCAGGCTTCGAGTCGGGCGACGTGAACTCCTGCGACACCTTCAGCACCGACAACCTCTGAGCTCCAGGCTTGAGTGATCCCGGAGCGCTAACCGCGCGGGGCTAGTTGTCGGTGAGTTCTTCGTCGATGTTGTTCCCGGCGAGGTCGGTGTGCACGGTGCGGGTGCCGCAGCGGATCGTCATGATGGGTTCGAGGCGTTCCGAAGGTTGCGCGACGGTGAGCTCGCACGCCTCCTGGGCGTTCCTGCGGGCGTTGGATACTGCCAGCACGGCCGACACCGGGTCGATGAGCGACGCCTTGAAGCGCAGCTCCTCGCTGGTGCCCTCCTTACGAGTCTCGAAGGTGGGCACGTGGTCTTTGCGGATTCGGGTGACAACCTCGTCGCCATCGGTAGTGAATGCCCAATACCCGCGCTCCTTGCTGAAGCCGAATTGGGTGATGTACTGGTCGTCGGCGGTGACGGCGGCCAGGCCCGCCGTCACATCGCTCGGGAGTGTCACTCCGATGGCGGGGACGGGGGTGGCGTCGCTTTGGAAAAAGACGGTGATCGTCTCGGGGCGTGACGAGATGGATTGCGTGATGGCGGCGCGGCCGTACTCCTGGATTTGGTAGACGAGCTCGCCCTTCACACCGAGCTGTTCGGCGTGCTGGAACATCGTGCCGAGCTTGTCGAGTGGGAAGTCGGCGGGGGAGAAGGTGTTTTGCTGTAGGTATTGGAAGTCGGTGGTGGCCGCGTCGAGCGCGTCGTTCGCCCACTGGTACGCGATGGGTTTATCGTCGGCGCCCAGGGCGATGAGCGTGGCGGATTCGGGGGTGACGTCGAGTTTCAACGCCGGACGGTGATGCGCGAGCTCGTCGAGGGCCTGCACCACGCGCATCGCGTTGTCGCCGTCGGTGAGCTTCCCCGTGATCTCCAGTGGGCGAGGGAGTGTCGACGGGTCGACGGACTGTGCGGGGGAGGGCGGTTCGCTAGGGGACGTGGGCGTGGGTTGGCATCCGGCGAGCAGGAGCGCTGCGACGGCGACTACGAGCGGACGGGACACCACCGGGTCAGTCTATCTCCGTGCGGGTTCCCCAACCGGAACGCTGCTGGGGATCGCGGCCGCGCAGACGATCAATCTGGCGGCGGTCGCGTTTCGTCGGACGCCCAGCGCCGCGGTCACGTCGCGCCTGCGGAGCGCTCAGGTATGCCGGACGTGGCGGAGAGTGGTCGATGTAGCAGGTAACGGCGATCGGGGCGCCCACCCGCTTGGTGATGACCTTCGTCACCTCGAAGCGACGCTCCCAGCCGGGCTCGCGGATGGTCACGATGTCGCCGGGTTTCACCGAGTGCGCCGGTTTCACACTCTCGCCATTGAGGCGCACGTGTCCGCCAGAGACGGCCTTGTTCGCGAGCGACCTCGTCTTAGCGAGCCGCACGCTCCACAACCACACGTCGAGTCTTCCACCCGTCATGCGCGCAGAGTCTACCTGCACGCCGAGGGCTCGTCGGGCGGTGTAGTGCTGCAGCGTTTTGTAGGATTGCATCGACTCAGTGAAGGAGAATCATGCTGCGCGAGACCATCGACGCCATTCGCCCTACATCCGACGAACACCTCGCGGCTGCCCGTGAGCGGCAAGACCAGCTCACCAAACCCGCGGGTAGCCTCGGCGTGCTTGAAGATGTGGGCAACCGACTCGCTGCCATCACGCGCCAATGCCCGCCGCCGGTGCCGCGGCGCGCCGTCGTCGGCGTATTCGCCGGCGACCACGGGGTATGCGCGCAATCTGTCACGCCCTGGCCGCAGGAAGTGACCGTCCAGATGCTGCTCAACATGGCCTCAGGCGGCGCGGCCATCTCCGTGCTCTCCGACGAACTCGGCGCCTCGACGATCCTCACCGACGTTGGCGTCATGGGCGACTACCCCGAGCATCCTGGCATCCGCAACCGCAACGTCGCCAAGGGCACGGCGGACATGAGCGTCGAGCCGGCGATGACGCGTGAACAGGCCGAACAGGCCCTCGAGGTGGGCATCCAGACCGCACTGGAAGCCATCGACGGCGGCGCGGACATCCTGCTCACCGGCGACATGGGCATCGGCAACACTACCGCGTCGAGCGCGCTCATCGCCGTGTTCACCGGCTCCGCCGTCGCCGACGTCACAGGGCGAGGCGCCGGCATCGATGACGCCATGCTCGCCCACAAGACGGACGTGATTGAGCGATCCATCGCGCTCCACGGCGCCCACGCCGACGACGCCCTCGGCACACTCGCCGCAGTCGGAGGCCTCGAGCACGCGGCCATCGCCGGCTACATCCTGGGCGCCGCGTCGCGCGGGGTGCCCGTCGTGCTCGACGGCGTGATCGCCTGTTCGTCGGCGCTCGTGGCCGTCGCGCTGTGCGATGCGGCGCGCGGATACCTCATCGCCGGGCACGCCGGGCTTGAGCCCGGCATCCACGCCGCGCTGAACACGCTCGGTCTTACGCCGCTGGTCGACCTCGGCCTCCGACTCGGGGAAGGCACCGGCGCCGTGCTCGCGCTACCGCTGGTGCGCTCCGCCGCGCGCGTCCTCGGCGACATGGCCACCTTCGCCGACGCCGGTGTGTCGCACTGATGGCCGACTACCGGGTCCACATCGACGACGCCGACGACCTCGCCCGCCAGCTCCTCGACGCACTCGCGGCGAGGGGCAACGTCGAACCTCTGGGCGGAGCCTCCGGGCGCGTGCTCGTCGTGGGCGGGGCGCGTTCGGGGAAGTCAGCGTGGGCGGAGGCGCAGTACGCCAGACGCGAGTGCGACTACGTCGCCACCTCCGCCACGCCCGACGATGACGCCGAGTGGGCGGAGCGAGTGCGCATCCACCGCGAACGTCGCCCAAGCACCTGGAACACGGTGGAAACCCTCGACGTGGCCGGCGTCCTCGCAACCCCCGGCCCGCCCACGCTCGTCGACTGCCTGGCCGTGTGGACCACCCGCCAGCTCGACGGAGCCGGCGCCTGGGAAGACGAACCCGGCTGGCGCGAGAAGCTCGCCGCCGAGCGTTCCCGGCTCATCGACGCGGTGCGCGCCACGCAGCGCGAGGTCATTCTCGTGAGCAACGAGGTGGGCTCGGGTGTGGTACCCGCCACCTTCTCCGGGCGGGTCTTCCGCGACGAGCTTGGACGGGTGAACGCCACCGTCGGGGCGGTGTGCGACCAGGTGTGGCTGGTCACCGCGGGCATCGCGAGGCGGCTCAAGTGAGGCCCATCACCGCGCTCGGTCTGTTCAGCCTTATCCCCGTCCCGCCCAAGGAAATCGACCGCAAGGCCGCTTCCGGAGCCATGGCCGCCATGCCGTTCGTGGGGCTGCTGCTGGGTGCTCTGGCCGGAGCGGTGGTGTGGGCTGGCGCCGCCGTCGGTACCGCGTGGGTGGGGGCGCTCGGCGGGCTCGCGGTGCTCGCCGCGCTCACCGGGGGGCTCCACCTTGACGGGGTCGCCGACACCGCCGACGGCCTCGGCTCCCGCAAGCCCGCCGCCGAAGCGCTGGCCATCATGAAGCAGTCCGACATCGGCCCTATGGGAGTCATCACCATGGTGCTCGTGCTGTTGCTGCAGGCAGGCGCCATCATCGATCTGACAACGGCATATGCCCCCACTCAGGCTGGCGCTGCCGTGGCGCTGGCAACGGCGGTGGGGCGCACCGGATGCCTCTTCGCCTCGCGCGGCCCCTCCGCTCGGCCAGGCGGATTCGGCGCGCTCATCGCAGGCACACCTGGACGATTCGCCGTGGCGGCCAACGCCTTCGGGGTGCTCCTGCTTGCGGGAGCGCTCGGCTGGTGGATATGCGACGGTGTGGGCGCCGCCGCGCTCGCGGGCGCCGTGGCGTGCGCTTACGCGGTGGGGTACGGCTGGGCGCGGCACGTCATCGGTCGGTTGGGCGGTAGCACCGGCGACGTGTTCGGCTCCGTGATCGAAATCACCCAGACCGCTGCGTTCGTAGGGTTGGCCGTCGCTGGTCACGCGCTGGCGTAGTGGCCGGTGCTGAGGTCGAGGCGCCCCACCATCGTGAGCGGCCCTGCGATGTCATGCGTGTCGTAGCGCAGCAGCTCCAACGCATCCACCTCGAACGGCGCTGGCAGTGGCACCGTCGCCATCCGGGCGGCGGGTTCGTCGAACGGCACCGCAACCGAGTAGAACCCGATGGTGACGTGCGGTCGGTACGGCCGCAGAATCCGGTAGGGGAGCCCCTCGCTCAGCGCGTCGTGGGCCTCATGCACCCAGGGTGAGCGCAGTTCGAGCATGGGCGAGTGCGGAAATGAGGCCCAGCGCCACGGCGTGATCTGCACCGGACCGCGGCACAGCGGGCGCAGGCGTCGGAGGTCGTCGTCGCGCTGCTTCGGAGTGAACTCCGTGCCCTCGAGTCCACAGTAGGCCACCGTGACGTGCGGGTCGCGTTCGTAGCGGGGGAGGATGAGCCCATCGAGCGCCGCGCGTGCGGGGCGGATGTCCGTGCGGGTGCGGAACCCCCAAAGATAGGCGTGCGGGATGCCGCGGTGCCACTGATAGAAATCGCGGTCCTCACAAGGCATCGTCATGCGGGCACTGTATCGACGTATGCTCGACTGAGCGCACTCCAGATGGCGAATTTCGCCCTCTGAGGTCGGTTTTTCGCATCTGGAGTGCGCTCAGTCGACTTTCTCCGAGTAGAGGCAGGGCGAGGTGGGAACAACTGAGGGGCAGCGTGTGGCCGTGGTGGGCGCCGGCCCGAACGGGCTCACCGCCGCGGCGCTGCTCGCTCGTGCTGGCGTCCAGGTAGACGTGTTCGAGCAGGCCGACGACGTGGGCGGCGCCTGCGCCTCCGCCGAGCGATTCCCCGGCACGACGGTGGACCTGGGCGCAGCCGCGCACCCATTTGGCGTAGCCAGCCCTGTGTTCCAGGCCCTAGAGCTCGAGCGGTTCGGCCTCACCTGGCGGCACCCCAGCATCCCGCTCGCGCACCCGCTCGACGATGCCCCCGCCGCCTTGCTGCACCGAAACCTGGAGACCACCGCCAGCGGCCTCGGCCGCGACGAGCGCGCCTGGCTGCGGCTCCATCGCCACCTGGTGGAACACATCGACGCCCACCTCGCCAACGTGCTCGGCCCAATGCTGCGCATTCCTCCCCACCCTGTGGCTCTAGCGCGCTTCGGGCTCCCCGCGATGTGGTCGGCGCGAACGCTGGGCCATGCGCTGTTCCGCGAAGAAGCAGCCCGTGCGCTCCTGGCCGGCTCCGCGGCGCACGTGAGCGTGCCACTGTCGAAGCCACTCACCGCGTCGTTCGGGCTCCTGCTCAACGCGCTCGGCATGACGAGCGGGTGGCCCGTCGCCGAGGGCGGCTCCGGCGCCATCACCCGAGCGCTCGCGGCGGCAGTGGAAGCGCACGGCGGGCGCATCCACCTGGGCCAGCGCGTCACGAGCCTGCGCCAGCTCCCAGCCCGCACAGTGGTGCTGAGCTTGACGCCGTGCCAGGTGCTGGAGCTCGACGTCGAACTGCCGCAGCGCACCCGACGTCGGCTCGCCCGCTGGCGCTACGGCGCCGGTTCGTACAAGATCGACTACCTGCTCGACGCACCCATCCCGTGGGCCGACCCGGCGGTGAGCGGCGCGGGCACGGTCCACGTCGGTGGCACGCTCGACGAGATCGACCGCGCGGAGGCGAGCGTCGCCGCCGGTGCCATGCCGAGACGCCCGTTCGTACTGGTGTGCCAGCAGCAGGTGGCGGACCCGTCGCGCGCCAAGTCAGGGCACGTGGCGTGGGCATACACGCACGTCCCTCGCGGGTACGCCGAACCCGAGCCCGGATACGTGCAACACCTTGTCACCGCGCAGATCGAGCGGTTCGCCCCAGGGTTTGCGAGCCGCATCGTCGACGCACACCGCACCACCGCGTCGGACCTAGAACAGTGGAACCGCAACCTCGTGGGCGGCGACATCGCAGGCGGCAGCATGGCCGGGCTCCAGGCGCTGCTTCGCCCAGGGCTGAGCCTCGCGCCCTACACACTGAGCGCACGTCGCCTCTACCTAGCGTCGGCAGCGACGCCACCTGGCGCCGGCGTGCACGGCATGGCGGGGGCGTGGGCCGCCCGAGCCATCATCCGAGATGCGTGAACACCTGCCCCGGCTTGGGATGCTCCGAAGCGAGGAGATCGTCGACGGTCACCAGCGTGTAGCCCTCGTCGCGGAGGTACTTCACGATGGCAGGCACAGCGGCGACGGTGGGCTTGTGGATGTCGTGCATCAAGACGATGGCGCCCGGACGGGCCTCCTTCTTCACCGATGCAATGGTCTTTGCCGTGCTGCGGGTCTTCCAGTCGAGGGTGTCGACGCTCCACAGGATGATCTCTCCGCTCGGGAATTTCGCGAGCGTACTCCGCGTCGACTTGTTGAAGTCGCCGTAAGGTGGGCGCACCGTCTTGGTGCCGTGCCCGGTGATCTTCTTGACTTCCGCCGAGGTGCGCTCCACTTCGCTCAGCACCTTCTTCGACGACAGACGCGAGAGCTGCGAGTGGCTCCAGGAGTGGTTACCGATCTGGTGCCCCTCCTTGTCCATCCGCTTGATGAGCTCCGGCCGTGATGCCACATTCGGACCGAGCACGAAAAACGTGGCCTTCGAGCCAGTCTTCGCGAGGGTATCGAGCAGCTGCTTGGTGTGCGGGCCGGGGCCGTCGTCGAAGGTGAGCGCGATGCAGCGCAGCTTTGTGCAGTCGGGGCGATCGCCCGGCGCGGCGGTGTTGTCGTCGGCGGGTGGGTGGGTTTCCTCGGGCTCCGAGGGCTCCTTGGTCTCCTTGGGTTCCGACGCCTCCACCGACGGCGTTGCCGGAGCCTCCGACGACGATGTCGCCGTCGGCGTGGGGGCTGAGGTGGAAGGCGCTGGGCTGGTGGAGCGCTCCGGGGTCACCGACGGCGTCGGCGTCGCGGCGGGCGCGGAGGAGCTCGGGGGCGCAGTAGCGGTCTCCCCGCTCGCTACCGTCATCGGCGTAGGCGCGCACGCGGAGGCGGCCAGCACGCCGCAGATGATGCCGCTCGTTACCACAGACTTCCAACGCATACCTGCATTCCACACCCCGCGGCGCAGTTTTCCAAGTTGTGGGAGCCCTTCCGGGCATTTCATCAAAAACCCAGCGTGTGGAAAGCGCGCCGCTTAGCATGTGCGCATGATCGTCCGAGCACCGTACACACCAGGCAGGGGAACCCACGCATGAAGCGTCAACCAGGCGAGCCGTTGCGCCGCAGCGCCGCCCAACTCGTCGAGGAAGCCGACCAACAGGTCACCGCAATCCCCGTCGACGACGCCCTCGCGCTGCTCGACCACCCCGACTGGCTTGTCGTCGACATCCGAGACCCCCGCGAGATCGCCAAGTTAGGAACCATCCCCGGAGCGTTTCGGGCGCCGCGGGGGATGCTCGAGTTCTGGGTCGACCCACTCAGCCCCTACTACAAGCCCGCGCTCGATGATGGGCGTCGGCTCCTGCTCTACTGCGGCTCCGGCTGGCGCTCCGCCCTAGCCGCGGCGGCGCTGCAGGACATGGGGCGTGACGACGTGGCCCACCTGGCAGGCGGGTTTACCGCCTGGCAGGAGGCCGGGTACGCCGTCGAGCAGTAGCGGCCGGGCTCAGTCCTCGTCGATGCTCGCGAGGAATTCCTTCGCGCGGTCGGTTTGCGGGTTGTCGAGGAACTGCTCGGGCGTGCCTTGCTCGGCGATGCCCTTGTCAGCCACCATGACGATGCGGTCGGCGACGCGCCTGGCGAAGCGCATCTCGTGGGTGACGCACAGCATGGTCATGCCGTCGTCCGCCAGGTCGCGCATGACGGAGAGCACCTCGCCCACCAGCTCCGGGTCGAGCGCGGAGGTGGGTTCGTCGAACAGCATCATGGCCGGGTCCATCGCTAGCGCGCGGGCGATCGCCACGCGCTGCTTTTGGCCGCCCGAAAGGCTGCCTGGGAAGGCATCTTCCTTATGCGACATGCCTACCTGTTCCAGCATCTCTCGCGCCTTCTGGACGGACTCGTCCGACGAGCGGCCGAGCACGTCGCGCTGTGCGACGGTGATGTTGTCCAGTACCTTCATGTGCGGGAACAGGTTGAACTGCTGGAACACCATGCCCACCCGCGAGCGAATCTTGTTGAGGTGGCGTTCGTCGTACCGAAGCTCTTCGCCCGCGACGTGGATGGTGCCGCTGGTGATGGTCTCGAGCCCGTTGACGCATCGCAACAGCGTGGACTTACCGGCGCCAGAGGGGCCGACGAGCACGACGACCTCGCTCTTCTCGATGTCAAGATCGATGTCTTTGAAGACGAGCGTCTTGCCGAAGTACTTGGTGACGTTGCGCATTTCGACGACGTTGGCGTCGTCGGCGGAGGTTTCAAAGAAATCCTGGTCGGTGGTTTCGGTGCTCATGCCTTCGCCTCCTTCTTATCGGGGTTCATCTTGCGTTCGAGCAGCGTGACCAAGCCGGTTAGTACCAGCACGATGACCAGGTAGTAGACGGATACCACGAGGTACGCATTGAGCGGCGAGTACGACGACGCCGCAATGTTCTGCGCGGTGCGGAACAGCTCGCCCATACCGATGAACGCCACGAGCGACGAGTCCTTCACCGCGATGATGAACTGGCTGCCGAGCACCGGCAGGATCGCGCGAGTTGCCAGCGGGATCTGCACCCGTCGGAGCGCCTGGAATCGGCTCATGCCGAGCGAGCGGGAAGCCTCGACGAGGCCACCGGGCACCGACTGGAAGCCCGAGCGCACGATCTCCGCAATGTAGGCGGAGTTGTGGATGGCAAGCGCGATGGCGCCGGCCCAGAAGTCGCTGAGCTTGACGTACTGGGTGAGGCCGAAATACAGCAGGAACAGCTGAGCGATCAGCGGAGTACCACGAATCAACCCGATGTAGCCCGCCGCCAGCCAGCGCAGCGGCAGGAAGCGTGACATGTTCATCCAAGCGATCACTGAGCCGAGCACGACGGCGATGAGCAGCGCCACCGCAGTCACCTGCAGCGTGAGCAGCGCGGCCTTCAAGAAGGTGTCGGCGTGCTCCACGAAGAGCTCACCGAAGCTCGGCGGGCCGTCGGACGCCTCCGAATTCTCCATGATCTGCTTCACCGGCTCGTTGTCGATGTTGCCGGAGATGTCTTCACCGAAGTACTTCTTCGAGATTTCGCCGTAGGTGCCGTTGTCGATGATGGTTTCGAGTGCCTTATTCACCTCGCCGAGCAGCGGGTTGCCCTTCGCCACGGCGGGGGCCTGCGTCTCGAGGTAGAGCGGCTCGCCGCACAGCTGAAGGTTCAGGCCGGCCTTCTCGATCTGGAACTGGCCGACCAGACGGTCGGTGAGGGCACCGTCGAGGCGTCCCGTCTCGGCGTCTTGCAGCGCAGTGATGTCGGATTCGAAGGTCTTCACCTGCTTGGTGATGCCTTCGTCGGCCAGGTATTTCTCGTAGCTGGTGCCGCTGGCGACACCCACCGTCGGGTCTGGCTTGTCCGTGATGCTCTCGCACTGCTCGCCCTTGCGCACGAAGTACTGCGCACCCGACGAGTAGTAGCCGTTGGCGAAGTCCACCACCTTTGCGCGTTCCTCCGTCGCGGAGGTAGATGCGACGAGCATGTCGTAACGACCCTGCGCGGTGCCCTCCACCAACGTGGAGAATCCGGCGGTCTTCGTGACGAGCTTGAGTCCCATCTCGTCCGCCAGCGCCTTGGCGATGTCGTAGTCGAATCCGGTGAGTTGCTCGCCCTCCCAGTAGCTGAATGGGCGGAACTCGCCGCTCATGGCGACGACGATTTCTCCGTCCTTGATGAGCTTGGGTTCGCCGTCTTGTTGGCCCTGGCCTCCAGTCGCGCATGCTGTCAGAATGAGCGTGAGGAGAGCCAGCACTATGGCGCACGGGGCGAATCTCGTCCGTGTCTTCATTATTTGCCCTTCGGTTGGCTTGTCGATACCACCGAACGCGTCAGCCTCGAAACACACCAGTAATCGTTGTCGGCATGCGCCGCGACCACCATCGCTCAGCGGTGGTGTCTTTGTCGACAATACTGGGTTCCGGGTCATCTTTGGGTGGGTATCACAATGTGACAAGCCCATGTGAGCTGTCACGCCCGCGGCTCAGCGCTGTGAACAACATCCGACGATGCCCGCTCGGCGTGCTAGGCTCGAGGCCGTGAACGTGAACCAGATGTGGTGGACCGCCTAGGGCGGTTCGTTGGTTTGCGCGCAATTAGCAAGATCGCCCCGTACGGAGGCGATCTTTTCGCGTCTTTGGGGCCAATATCGAAGGAGAAACATGGCTGATCAAGCAGTGGAACAGGGCCATTACCGGGCTAACGCTGAGGGGTTCTTTGGCGAGTACGGAGGCGCCCACCTGCCACCGCACCTCGTGGCCCCCATCGCCGAGGTGCGCGACGCGTACGCTGAGGCCAGGCAAGATCCGGAGTTTATGGACGAGTACCAGCGCTTGTTGCGCACCTACGTCGGGCGCCCGTCGCTGCTGTACTTCGCCGAGAACCTCACCCGCGAACTCGGCGGGGCGAAGGTGTACTTGAAGCGGGAAGACCTCAACCACAGCGGCGCGCACAAGATCAACCACACGCTCGGTGAGGCGCTGCTCGCCAAGCGCATGGGCAAGAAGACGCTCATCGCCGAGACTGGCGCCGGCCAGCACGGCGTCGCGCTCGCCACGGCCGCTGCGCTCATGGGGCTCGAGTGCGAGATCCACATGGGGCGAATCGACATCGAGAAGCAGCACCCCAACGTGCTGCGCATGCAGCTGCTCGGCGCGAAGGTCGTCCCCGTCGATGAAGGGGGTGCGTCGTTGAAGGAGGCCGTCGACTCCGCGTTCGCCACCTATGCCGAGCACTACGAAGACATGTTCTTCGGCATCGGCTCCGTCGTCGGACCCGACCCGTACCCGTCGATGGTGCGCGACTTCCAGTCGGTCGTCGGCCGCGAGGCTCGCGCCCAGATCTTGGAGCAGGAGGGCAAACTCCCCGAAGCCATCGTCGCGTGCGTGGGCGGCGGCTCCAACGCCATGGGCCTGTTCGACGCGTTCCTGGGTGACGACGACGTCCAGATCTACGGCGTCGAACCGCAAGGCAAGGGCCTCGAGACCGGGCAACACGCTGCCACCATGGCGACGGGCTCGCCCGGCATGCTGCACGGCATGCACACGCTCGTGATCCAGGACGCCGACGGGTCCCCGTCGCCGGTGCACTCCATCGCATCCGGCCTCGATTACCCCGGTGTCGGCCCCCAGCACGTGTACCTGAAGGAAGCAGGCCGCGTGAACTACGTCGGGGTCACCGACGAAGAAACCCTGGATGCCTTCCAGCGGCTGTGCCGGCTGGAGGGCATCATTCCGGCGCTGGAGTCGTCGCATGCGGTTGCTGAGGCAATCAAGCTGGCGCCGACGATGGCGTCGGATCAAATCGTCATCGTCAACCTCTCTGGCCGTGGTGACAAGGACATCGACTACGTCGACGAGGTGCTCTCGGCCCGCGACTGAGGCCCATGTCAGCGAAGGTGACGCCAGGGTGACCTATTGGCAAGTAGGTTCGTGGACATGCAGTACGTCTCCTTCGCGGACACGCCACTTTCCGTAGACGAGCTCAATCCTCACACCTGGGTGCTCACGCTCGACGCACCCGTCACCCCCGGTGACACCGCCCGGCTCGGGCGCATGCTGGGTGAGGCGGCGCCCCCGGGCGTCAACCTGCTGGTGTGGGATGAGACCGAAGACGACCCCCGTGCCGCCATCGCGCAGGCCGGGGGTTGGCGCCGATACGCCAGCAAGGCGTTCGTCGAGAGCGACCTGGGCCGGGTGCCGCCGGTGTCGATCCCCGATGGCTGGCGGTTGGAGACCCTCGCCGATCTCGGCGAAAAGGAATTCTCGAGGCGCCTACTCGCCGCATCTGAGGGAGACCCGTTCAGCCCATCCACTGCCCAGTCAGCGTTGGCGGATCTGCGAGACCTCATCGTCCTCGCAGAGGATGCCTTCAAACCGGAGGAGTGGTGTGCCGTCTCCGACGGCGAGCCCGTCGGTGTGCTGCTGCCGCAGGTCTATCCCGACGATCCGCTGGAGGGCACGATCTTCTACATTGGGGTCGTGCCGGAGCGCCGTGGGCAGGGGTTCGGGTCTCGGCTGCACCAGCTGGGGCTAGCGATGCTGCGTGAGCGCGGGGCGGTGCGCTACGTCGGCTCCACGGATGAACGCAACCTGTCGATGCTGAAGGTGTTCGAGAAGGCCGGAGTGCGGGCGGTGCGGCGGCAGACGTTCTACCATCGCCCACCGCAGACGCGCTGACCCGTTCGGCCCATCTGCGGCGTCCGCCAGGCTGCGAGGCGACGACGAAGGGGCCCCGACGGCGATCGTCGGAGCCCCTCGTGGGCCATGCCCAGGATCAGTTGGTGATGTGCTTGTAGCGGTAGCCCTGCTTGTTCCAGTAAGAATCACCGAAGTTGCGCACGCCGGTCCATGACCCGTTGCCGCCGCGCTGCTCGATGCTGTGGAACTGCGTCTGGTTGCTGCCCTCGACCCAGCCGTCGAAGATCACGACGTGGCCCGCAGCGCCCAGGCTGTCCGGGGTGAGGTTGCCGATGACATCGCCGGGGCGAAGCTCCGACTTGGGGATTGGGGTGAAGTACTTCTCGCCGAGGCTCTTCGTATTGGCGTCTTCCGGAAGGTGGAAGGCCATGGAAACGAAGCCGGAGCAGTCCGTGCGGTAGTTGCGGCCAAGGGGCCCCGCGGTCCACGCTGCCATGCTGTACGGAACGTGCTTCTCGATCCAGAACATGCCGCGAGCCTTCGCGTGCTCCCGGCTGATGGGAGCGCCTACTTCGTGCGGCGTGGTGGCGGAGACGCCGTCTCCGGGTTCAGGCTCGGGCGCCGGGTCAGGAGCGGGTGCGTCGCTGCAGGTGGGAACGTCGGTACCGTACGGGACGGTGACGTAGGCGCGCGAGAGGTAGCCCGTCTGCCCGTTCACGGTGGTCTTCGCCCACCAGTTGGAGTTGTACGTGCCGGAGACGTTCTCTCCGGTGGTCTGGCACTCAATCTCGACGGACTGTCCACCGGGCACAGTGAGGAGCACCTGCGACGACGTGGATGCCGCACTGCGCAGGTTCACCGCGTCGGTGGTGGTGGCGGATGCGGCCTGTGCGGGGGTGGTCACGGCCACCGCGGCGAGCGCGCCGGCAGACGCTACGAGGGCGGCCTTGTGGAGCCGGGAGTGTTGCTTCAGCATGTGGGAACCCTTCCCTATTCGGTTGCAGATGAATACGACGCTAGGGCCCGGCATCGCGCATCTTGCTTGGGATATCCCTGTTCGGCCGGAACCGGACGAGGCCGGTGCGAGGGTTGCGCACGAAGTGTCTGCGTGGACAATGCGCGCGCGTGAGTAGGAGGGGCGAGCGTGCATAGCGACGGGGCCACACCCGTCGTGGATGTGGCCCCGAGGAGTAGTGAGGGATGCTTAGTTGCTGATCTTGTTGTAGCGCCAGCCCTGCTTGTTCCAGTAGCTCGTGCCCCATGGGCGCACCTGCGCGATTGCGCCCACGCTGCCCTGCTGCTCGAGAGAGTAGAACTTGGTCTGGTTGCTGCCGGGCACCCAGCCGTTGAAGACGACGACGTGGCCGTTGGCGCCGCCGGTGCCGCGGCCGAGGTTGCCGATGATGTCGCCGGGGCGCAGCGACGACTTCGAGATCGGGTGCAGGTACTGCGTGAGTGACTCGGTGTTGGGGCTCCACGACAAGTGGAGCGCCATGGCGACCAGGCCGGAGCAGTCGGCACGGTAGTACTTACCCTGCGGGTCCTTGTGGCTGATATTCCAGTTGTAGGGGAGGCGACGGTCGGTCCAGTACTTTGCACGCGCGATGACGAGCTCGCGGCGAATCGGGGCGCCGACGGTGTGCGGCGTCCAAGCATTCACGCCGCCAGGCGCGGGGGCCGAAGAACCTTTGCACGTGGGGATGTTCGTGCCAGCAGCGACGCGGATGTAGGCGCGGGAGGCATACCCGGTTTTGCCGTTATGGGTGACCTTCGCCCACCAGTCGGTGTTGTAGACGCCAGCCACGGCTGCGCCACGCGTCTGGCACTGGATGGCGACGCGCGCGCCCGACGGGATACTCGTCAGAATGCTGCTACGGGTGTTGGCCTGGGAGCGGACGTTGACCCCATCGCCAACGACGGTGCCGTTGCCGGAAGGTGCGGGACGCGTCGTGCCACAGGTGGGCACGGAGGTGCCGCCAGGAACTCGGATGTAGGCGCGTGATGCGTAGCCGGTTTTGCCCTTGTAGGTGATCTTCGCCCACCAATCAGAGTTGTAGGTGCCAGAGATGCTCTGGCCCTTTGCCTGGCAGATGACGTTGATACCGATTCCACCCGGGATGGTGGTGAGGGCTGCAGTGCGGGTCGAGGTGCCGGCACGCAGCGTGACGGGTGCGGTAGTGGTGGCCGATGCGGCCTCGGCGGGAACCAGGAAGGATGCGGCGCCCACGACGGCGCCCATCGCACCTAGTGCGAACCGCTTGGCCCATGAAATCTTCTTCATTGAAACCTTCTTTCAGGGGAGAGCGAGAAGATGGTTTGAAGGTATCCCTCGAGGGGGTCGCTGCAGCGGAAAATGCGGCAGGCACTGGGCGGTTTGCGTTTGTACGTACTTATGGCAGACTTGTTTCGTTTTGGGCGACCGCGCGCCGCACTCCTTCTATTGGAGAGCCTCACGCTGCACGATCGTCGACCTATTCCCCTCCGCATAGATTCCACCTTCAGAGGAAACGTCAGCCATGGCAAAGAACCTCACTGTCGGATCACCGCTTCGGCTCATCGTCGTATTCACGCTGCCCCTGCTCATTGGCAACCTGTTTCAGCAGGTGTACGCCATCACCGACACGATCGTCGTCGGCCGGATGATCAGCGTCGAAGCGCTCGCTGCCGTCGGCGCGTCGGGAAGCTTGCAGTTCCTGCTGTTCGGGTTCGCGATGGGTGCGTCGGCCGGTTTGGCGATTCCCGTGTCCCGCGCGTACGGGGCCGGGGATACCGCCGGGATGCGCAAGGCCGTCACCACCGGTGCGTGGATCAGCCTCGCCATTGCTGTGGCGATCACCCTCATCGGGGTGTTCGGATCGAGCTTCCTGCTGAGGCTGCTGGGCACGCCCGAGGAACTCATGGCGCAGTCGACGGAGTTCCTCGCCGTGTTCTTTGCAGGGTCGGTGGCCACCGTCGGCTACAACTACCTCACGTCAGTGATCAGGGCGCTGGGCGACAGCCGCACACCGCTGCTGTTTCTCATCCTGGCGTGCGTGCTGAACGTCATTCTCGTGATCGTGTTCGTCGGCCCGGCCCAGATGGGCGTGGGTGGTGCGGCGCTCGCGACGGTGCTCGCCCAGCTCGTCTCGGCGCTCATGTGTCTGCTGTTGATCGGGCGACGCATGCCCCTGCTGCACGTCGGGCGCTCCGACTGGCGCATCGATGTCGCCCGCATCAGGGAATCATCGAGCCTGGGGCTGACGCTCGGCTTCCAGATGTCCATCATCGCCATAGGCGCCGCGCTGCTGCAGTACGGCGTGAACAGCCTCGGTACCGACGCCGTCGCCGCCTTCACGGCCGCCCTGCGCGTGGACCAAGTAGCCGTCGTCCCGCTGGCCAGCGTCGGCATGGCGATGACCACCTACGTCGCGCAGAACGCCGGAGCCCGGCAGCCCGAGCGAATCCTGCGGGGCGTGCGCCAGACGACCTTCCTCGCCATCGGACTCGCGCTGCTACTCGGCCTTGCCATCTTCTTCGGCGGCACGGCGATGGTGCGGGTGTTCGTCGGCGACGGGTCTTCCGCCGTCGTGACGATGGCGCACAACTATCTCGTGGTCAACGCCGCCCTGTACTGGGCTCTCGCGCTGCTGTTCATGATTCGCAACGTGCTGCAAGGGCTCGGATCGACACTGGCACCGACGATGTCCGGCGTCGCCGAGCTCATCGCGCGCGCCATCATCGGGCTGCTCGTGATCGAGCACGTGGGATTCATCGGGGCCATCATCGCCGCGCCAGCGGCGTGGTTCGCGGCGCTCATCCCGCTGCTCGGTGCCTGGTACTTCCATCGCCGACGCCTCGTCGCGCAGGCCCGCGAGGAGTCGGAGGCTGTCGTCGAGACGGAGGACGCAGGCTGTCTGCAACCCTGCCATGCGGCGTGAGCGGCCGGGCGGGCCGCACAACGCGTGTCCAGATCCGCAAGCCGCGCTATGATCGTGCTCTCATGGAATCCGGACGCGCGTTGGGAAGCCTTGAGGATCAGCTGGGCGTCCGTGTCGCGATGAGCTTGGGAGCGGAGGGCAGCTCGGCCAGCTCCGTGCCGAAGAACTCCGGGTACATGCGGCCACTCGCCCCGAACTCCGCGATCGGCACCCACTCACAGCGCTCCGGGAGGCCGCTCGTGGTGAGGCTGCCGTCGCGGATCTCCTGGCCGTCGTAGCGCATGAGGAAGTAGAAGGCCACCTCGTGACACTCGCGCCCGGCGAGCTCGGGTGTCGTGGTGTCGGAGAAGTGGTGGTCGTGGATGAACACCAGGCGGTCGATCTCGAGATCGAGGCCCGTCTCCTCGAGGCACTCCCGCCGGACCGCGTCCTCGACGGTCTCCCCGTGTCGGACGCCTCCGCCGATCGAGTAGTGGTACGGGTCCTGCTCGTTGCCCATCATGAGCACCGCGCCGTCGTGGATGAGCACGGCGCAGGCCCGCAGCCGGAACCAGCGGCCGTCCTCGTCGAACGTGCAGTCGCGGGGCTCGTGGTGCATATTGACTCCTTGGCAGTGGCCGGGCGCGCCGTGGCAGACTGTATCAATGACGACGATCGTGACCCTCGGCGGCGGCGGATTCTCAATGTCCGACGACGGCCGCACATTGAGCCCGATCGACGAGTATCTGCTCGAACTCACGGGCAAGCGCCATCCGCGCGTGTGCTTCGTCGGCACAGCCTCGGGAGACTCCGACGACTACCGCGCCAGATTCCTCCACGCCTTCGCGGGACACGCGGAGTGCTCGGCGCTGACGTTGTTCGGCAAGCCCGAGTACGTCCATCCGGCGATACTGCGCGAACAGGATCTCATCTACGTCGGCGGCGGCTCGACGGTGAACCTCTTGGCGATCTGGAGGCTTCACCAGGTACCCGAACACCTCGCGGCTGCGGCCCATTCCGGTGCGATCCTCGCAGGCATCAGTGCTGGCATGAACTGCTGGTTCGAGGCGAGCTCAACGGACTCATTCGGCGCACCGGCACCGCTGCACGACGGGCTCGGTTGGCTGCCCGGCACGGCGTGTCCCCACTACCTCGGCGAGCCGCACCGACGCGACACGCTGCACCGTTGGGTGGCTGCTGGAGAGTTGCCCGACGCCTGGGCTGTCGACGACGGCGTCGCGATCTGCTGGCGGGACGGGTCGGTGTCGGAGGTAGTCACGGAGAGTCCAGGCAGGACGGCCTATCGGGTCAGCAGGGAGGACGACGCTGCACACGAAGCGGCGTTGCAGGCGAGAGAGCTGCGCAACGGCCTCTGCGGCTGACTGCCGGTCCGCCGCCAGGCCAGCCGTCCATCGTCGTGCCACTCATGGGCATGGGCGTCGCCATGACCAGCTACGCGGCCCAGAACGCGGGCGCGCACCAGCCCCGGCGGATTCTCGTCGGGGTCCGGGACTCGCTGCTCCTCGCCATCGGCTTCTGCGTCGTGCTCGGCGTCGGCATCGTGCTCGCCGGACCCGGCTTGGTGTCGATCTTCGTCGGCGACGGGGCGCCGGACGTCGTGCGGATGGCGCACGAGTACCTCGTCATCAACGCGGCGCTCTACAGCGTGCTGGTGCTGCTCGTGGTCGTGCGCAGCGCGATCCAGAGGCTGAGCGTGACGCTCGCGCCCACCGTCTCCGGGGTGTGCCAGCTGGCGGCCCGCGGCTCGATTGGCCTGTGGATGGTGGACAAGGTGGGGTTCATCGGCGTGATCTTGGCAGGGCCGTTCGCGTGGGCGGCCCGGGCTCATCCCCGTCCTGTGGTCGTGGTTCTTCCAGCGACGGCAGCTCGCACTCGAGGCGCGGGGTGAGTAGCGTGAACGCGTCTTACCATCACGCACACGCCGAAGGAGATTGCCCGTGACTGAGCAGGACACGACGCTGCGGCCGCTCCGCCCCGACGAGGGGCCGCTCCTTGAGCGCGCGACCCTCGGCACGATGAACTGGTGCGGGGACCGATTCACGATCGACGAGATCCGATCGCGCCCCGAGTTCCGGCACTACACGCGCCTCGACGAAGCCCGCGGCGACTTCGGGGTCGTCGCCGAAGCCGACGGCGGTCCCGTCGGCGTTGCCTGGTCGCTCATGCTGTCCGACGACGACCGCGGCTACGGCTTCGTCGACGAGTCCACGCCCGAGGTGAGCTTGTGGGTGGACGAGGCCGCGCGCGGACGGGGCTTGGGCCGCGCATTGCTGCGGGCGGTCGTCGCGGAGGCGGAAGCGCACGGGCTGCGGCAGGTGAGCCTGTCCGTCGAGGCCGACAATTTCGCCGTGCGCCTGTACGAGGCGGAGGGTTTCGTCGCGGTGCCGGGGCGGGAGACCGACGGGGTCATGCTGCGCCGGATCGGCTGACCGGCAGGGCCTGGCGGCGGCGGATGCTCCATGTCCGACGATTGCCGCGCCAGATTCCTCCACGCCTTCGAGGGGCTCGCGGAGTGCTCGGCGCTCACGTTGTTCGGCAAGCCCGAGCATGTCCATCCGGCGATGCCGTGCGAACAGGACCTCACCTACGTCGGCGCCGCTGCGCGACGGGCTCGGTCGACTGTCCGGCGCCCGGGCCGTCGACGACGTCGTCGCGGTCACTGCTGCTTGAGGTACGAGACTGCGCGCACCTCAAGGCCATCGATGTGGGCGAAATCAGCGGGATTCGCGGTGTAGAGCGGCAGATTCTGTGACACCGCAACGGCGGCGATCAGCGCGTCGAAGGCCCGCGCAGCCGGCTTGCGGCCAGCCTGACGCAGCGATGCGGTGACCGACCCGAATGCTCGTGCGGCGCTGGCATCGAAGGGGAACGGCTCGAAATCGGCCTCGGCTTGCTGCAGCAGTGCTTGCCGTGCTGCGCGTTCTCTGGGAGATCTCGCCACCAGAGGGCCGACGGAGAGCTCGGCCAACGTGATCGTGCAGATGGCCGGCCCGTGGGAAGGCTGTCCGGATCGAGCCCGACCAGGTCGATGAGCGTGCTGGTATCGAGCAGCCCGGCTGGCTAGCTGCTGCTCACAGCGACTGGTGCACGATGGCGTCGATGTCCTCACGGAGCCTGGCGGCGTCGACTCGCGGCGCTCATCCCGCTGCTCGATGCCTGGTACTTCCATCGCCGACGCCTCGTCGCGCAGGCCCAGCAACAGGATGCGGCGAGGGATGTCGTCGAGGATGAGCCGGTCGCGACACAGCGGTGTGCGGCAGAGCACTGCCCAGCTGCGTGAGGCGTCATAGTGTGAGATTTGTTACGGGTTTCCGCAACAGATCTCACACTTTGACGGGTGTGGTGCGGCATTCAGCTCGCTCGCTGACTTCCGTGGGGATGGCGAAGCCAGACGGTGACGTCTGGGCCCCAGCCTGTGATGGTCGTGACGCCATCGAGGCAGGGAATGGGGGCATACGCGCACTGCACATACGCCAGCTGGGTGAGGTGGATGGCGTCGTAGTGTTGCGCGACGCTCGGCCAGTGGGGCTCATACAGGGTGTGGCCTGAAAACCAGTGGGCCAAGTCGTGCTGGTAGCTGTGCACGTCGGGTTTGTGGTCGAACATGGACGGGAATCGCTCGACCAGTCGAACCCAAGCCTCGGGGCTATCGATTTCAGCGACGCGAGCGTCGAAGGTGGGGACGATCGCCCTCGCTTGCATCTCGTCGAACCAATCTGGGCCGGTCTGGATGTGCGAATCTTCCATACCGAAGGCAGCTACTGACGGGGCTCCAAGCCAGGGCCCAGCTGTGGTCTCCAGGCAGGCCCCCTCCAGCAGGGCTGGGAGGGTGAACCAGCGTGCGCTCGTCGACGGTTGGACGACGGGGGAGTTCGTAAGCCGTAGAAATTCAGGCGTGCCGAGTTCGACCTGCCGGGCTGGAGCGTATGGCTGAGACCACAGCTCGACGATGAACGGCGGCAGCAGGGGCATCGGTCGCGCAGTGCCGGCATAGGGTTCGAACGGCTCGTCGCCCATCCAAGGAAGGGACTCCACCACTGCTCCCAAGGCGAGCTGCCACGACAGTGCGTCGCCTGGGCCGGAACGCTCCTCGAGCAGGAGCTCCATGACGGGACTGGGGTGGCCGCTGGTGGTCACGTTCTCATCCAATCGATGTGCCCGTCTGCGTCCTCTACAAGCTCGAGAGTCACGGCGCCCTCATCATCTCCGTACCACCCACTGAGCTGTTCTTGGAGGTGAACCTCGGCGAGTGACTCATCATCCGGGGCGAGTTGAGCCATGTATCGCCTGTAGAGCTCGCTGTCTGGGATGAGCACGGTGATCTCCGGGTCCGTAGCCAGGCGAACGCTTCGGATGGCTATGTGCTCACACGAGAGCACTCGCAGGAGAGTGCGTGCCGCGGCGTCGTTGAACACCTGATGATGCATGGCCGTGCCTACCTTGAGTGAAGCTTCGCGGAAGAGCGTGACGCGAAGTCAGTCCTCGCTCGGCCCGCATTTCACGCCCGTGGCGTGCACGGGACAGTAGCCGTCGGGGTTCCCCAACAGTTATGAAAGCAGTCATGGTCTACGAGGGCATTGGTGGCGTCGGCTGGTCGGTAGTCGTTCGTGGGAGAGGCAGTTGCACAGATGCATTGAGAAGTTCGATTCCTAAGATCACTCCAGCCGCATTGAAGGTGACTACAGCCTCTACCTCGCCCGCTGGTCCGAAGATGGGATAATCGGTGGTTGGGGCAGCTACCTGAGAATCCTCGAAGGTTACCATCGCGGCGTTGCAGCTACGGTCGTAGTCGACTCGGGCAGCAAGTTGATATCGGATCATAGCAGTTCAGGAGCCACCGGGATACCCCAAGAGCCGGCCCCTCCGCCTCCTGACCCCGTTGGCCACCAGGCAGTAACGACGACGCCCTGAGCGTTCATAACGACAGCAGGTCGTTTTGGAGACTGAAAGGAACTTCCTTGGTAAATCCAAGTCTTCTGGGTGGGCTGCCATCTACCGCGTGAGCAGTTGACCCTGACTGAAGCTTCGACTTCGCTCTTGCTGATATCGCGGGTCGACATCTGCAGTTGTGCATGGATGGTGTATCCCGTGACTTTACAGGGCCCAGCTGCGCTTGCTTCCGTTGGGAAAGTGGCGGCCAGAGCCGCGAGTGCAAGCGTAAGGAGTGTCATCAGGGCGACGCGAGTTCTCGTCAGGGTGCTTGTAGCCCCACTTGTGTGCTTCATGTCCGAAGCGTATATCAGTGAATGTTCGGGCATGCGGCGAAAGTGCAATCTGGGACCAGGGTCATACGTCATTTGGTGAGCATGAGACTCCAGTCCGATGGTCGCACGCGTACCCCGCTGGATTCTTGTGGAGGTACTGCTGGTGCTCCAGCTCGGCGTAGTAGAACCGCTGCCCGGGCGTGATCTCCGTCGTGATCTCGCCGTAGCCGGCCTCCGTCAGCGCAGCCTGGAAGTGTCGCTTCGACGCCTCTGCCGCTGCCTGTTGTTCCTCGTCGACCGGGAAGATCGCGGAGCGGTACTGGGTGCCGATGTCGTTGCCCTGGCGGTTGAGCTGGGTGGGGTCGTGGGCTTCCCAGAAGATGCGCAGCAGGTCGTCGTAGGTGATCAGCGACGGGTCGAAGACCACCTGCACCGTCTCGGTGTGGCCCGTGTCGCCGGTGCATGACTCCTGGTAGGTGGGGTTGGGAGTGAACCCGCCCATGAACCCGACGGCGGTGTTCACCACGCCGTCGGTGTTCCAGAACATACGCTCCTCGCCCCAGTAACAACCGAGTGCGAAGTACGCCACCTCGCAGCCGGCGGGAACCTCGTCGAGGGGGATGCCGAATACCTCATGGCGGGGGATGGGGTTCAGCACCGGCTCATCGCGGCCGGGGAGGGCCTCGTCGGGGGAGACCATCGTCGGTTTCCAGTTGCGCTGCAGCCAGCCCATCACATCAATGTCCATGGGGCCAGTGTGGCACTTCGCGCAAGCGGGTACCCGGCGCAGAACTGCAAAACTCGCCAACAGACGCTCACAAGTGCCCGAAAAACGGGGGAGGCAACGCACTGTTGGCGAGTTTTGCAGTTTGCTAGGCCGGGATGCGCCAGTCGATCGGCTGCGCACCCTGCGCCTCGAGCGCCTGGTTCACCCGCGAGAACGGGCGAGAGCCGAAGAACCCGCTGTGGGCAGACAGCGGCGACGGGTGCGGCGACTTGATTACCGGCACGCCGGGCAAGAGGCGCTCCGCCTGTTGCGCATCGCGGCCCCACAGCAGCGCGACGAGCGGCCCGCCGCGGTCGGCCAGCGCCTGGACGGCACGCGTCGTCACCGCCTCCCAGCCTTTGCCGCGATGCGATGCCGGCGCGCCCGGCCGTACGGTAAGCGAGCGGTTCAGCAGCAGCACGCCCTGCTCGAACCAGTGGGTGAGGTCGCCGTGCGGAGCCGGGGGAATGCCCAGGTCGTCATGAAGCTCCTTGTAAATGTTGATGAGCGACTTCGGAATGGGGCGCACGTCGGGAGCGACCGAGAAGCACAGCCCGACGGCGTGCCCCGGCGTCGGGTAGGGGTCTTGCCCGATGACCAGCACGCGCACGTCGGCCAGCGGCAACGTGAAGGCGCGCAGCACGTCGGGGCCGGCAGGGAGGTATCCGCGGCCGGCGGCGAGCTCGCCGCGAAGGAATTGACCCATCTGGTGGATCTGCGGCTCGACGTCGGCGAGTGCTTCTGCCCAGTCGGGGGCGATGAGTTCAGCAAGTGGCGCGGGCATGCCCAACACTCTGCCACGCCGCGCTCGCCCCGTCGAAACCGCCACAACCTTCCAGAATGGAAAGTTCACCTTTACAATATGCAATATGGCGAAGCTGAATTTTGAACCCATCCTGAATGACTTGGCCGAGGGCAAGATCACCGCCGACGAGGCCCGTCGCCGCATTGAAGAGCTCAAGCAGGTAGCGAAAGCTGCGGAAGAAGCATCGGAACCCGCGTCGGAGCAGCCGTCGGCGGAGGGCGCCCAGGCCCGGAACGGCGGGCTGGAGCGCGTGCAGATTCAGGCCACGGGCCGGAGGGTGCGCATCGAGGGCGACTCGCAGGTGGCGACGCTGAGCGTCGAAGGCGAGCACGTGCTGCGGCGCACGGGCACTGTGATGGAGATCAACGCCACGGGCGAGCTCGGGCCACGATTCGACGGGTTCTCCCTCATCCGCCCGCCGCGCACGAGGGAGCACCTGAGCGATATCGCGCTCGGCAAGGAGCTGCTCGTGAAGGTGAACCCGAAGCTCATGGTCGACGTGGAGATCACGACGGGCGGCCTCAAGGTGCGCAATCTGCCGCGTCTGGGTCGGGTGCGGGTCACGGGCGCCAACTGTTCGATCGAGGATGCGGTCGAGGTGCAAGATCTGCTCGCGCAGGCCGGCGGGGTCACCGTCGAGGGTCCCATCAGCCAGGGGCGCTCGAAGCTCCGCGTTGAATCGGGCGCTATGACCGTGGTGCTGACGCCGGGCGCGAACGTGTCGGTGACGGGGGAGACGAAACTCGGGCGCATCAACTGGCCGAGCGAGTCGGCGGATGTCGATGAGTACGTCGTCGGCAATGGCGCCGCTCGGCTGAAGATGAGCGTCGTGATGGGCATGGCCACGCTGAAGGTGGAGGAGTGAGCATGGCGAAGACCTACCACGCGCCCTCGGACTGCCCGGTGTGCGGCGACGAACTCATCATCATCAGCAAGGGATGCCGGCAGTGCGGCACCGAGCTACACGGTGAGTTCTCCGGCACTGAGTTCGACGCCCTCGACGAGGCCGAACTCGACCTGCTCCGCGTGTTCCTCGCGTCGCGCGGCAACCTGCGCGAGGTGGAGAAGCACCTCGGCGTCTCCTACCCGACGGCGCGCTCCCGCTACGACGGGGTGCTCGCCAAGCTCGGCCTTACCCCGCGCGCCGACGACGAACTCCGCGGCCCCATGCCGCAACGGGCGGAAGAGTGGAGTGAGGAAGACGCCGACAGCGAGTACGGCACTCCCTTCGCGGAGCAGGACGACCTCCTCGCGCGCGTCGCCGCCGGCGACGTCTCAGCTGCCCAGGCGGCGAAGCTGCTGGCAGACGAATGACCATGCGCGACTGAGCGCACACCAGACGCCGAAAATGGGCTGCAGAGAGCGATTTTTCGCATCTGGAGTGCGCCCAGTCGCACAAAGGTAGACATACGAAGGGGCCGCGCCGGGATGATCCTCGGCGCGGCCCCTCGATGCCCTACTTCGTGCGGGTTAGAGGTTTTCCACCTTGAGGATGGTGACGTGGATGGTGTTGCCGTTCGGCGCCTGGTAGCTGACTTCGTCGCCCACCTTCGCGCCGGTGACCGCTGCACCGAGCGGCGCCTGTGGTGAATACACGGCATAGTCGACGGAGTCGTCGACGCCCAGCACCTCGCGCGAGCCGAGGAGGAACGTGTCGGTGTCGTCCTCGTCGCCGTCGAATGCGATGGTGATGAGCTTGCCGGGCGCGACCTCGTCTGGGTGGCCGGCTGCCTCGCCCACCTCGGCGCGGCGCAGCAGGTCTTCAAGCTGGGCGATGCGGGCCTCCATCTGGCCCTGCTCTTCGCGTGCGGCGTGGTAGCCGCCGTTCTCGCTCAGGTCACCTTCTTCACGGGCGGCGGCGATGCGCGCGCTCACCTCGGGGCGACCGACGGTCTTCAATTCGTTGAGCTCGGATTCGAGCTTGTCGTAAGCCTCTTGGGTGAGCCACACGACATCGGTGGTTGTTGCCTCAGTGTTTTCGGACATTCCGCAAGCCTATCACCTGCGGCTCTATCCACCGACGATCGTGCACCCGCGTTGGTCGACCGCAGCGGGCTCCTTCACCGTCGCCACCGTGAACGTGTAGCCCTTGACCTTGTTGGCGTCGGCGGGGACGTTCACCGTCGTTTCCCCGACCTCTTCGTACGAGTCGGCTTGCGCGACGAGTTTGCACTGTGCCGGCTTGGACGGGTCGGAGCGTTGCACCACCAAGTCGACGGTGACCTGCGAGGGGGAGTCGACGGTGAAGCTGCGCACCATCGCTTCCACCGGCGGGGTGGAGTGGTGCCAGGCCGAGATCACCGTGAGCACCATCGCGACCCCAATACCGACGGCGAGCCCGCCGTAGATCAGATAGTCGCCGACGGATCGCTTGGGATAGCGCCGCGCGATCCGTTCCTCGTCGGGGGTCATCGCCGGGCTCCTGCGGCGCGGGATTGTTGTTGGTTGCCGCCGTGCATGAGCCACGCGGAGAGCAGGCCGCCCCCGGCGCCGCCCAGGTGGGCCTGCCAGGAGACGCCCGCCGTCGTCGGCAGCACGCCCCACAGCACACCGCCATACAGCGCGAACACCACGACGGCGATGAGAATCTGCTTCCAGTCCTTCGTGAACAGCCCCCGCACGAGCAGGTAGCTGAGGAACCCGAACACGATGCCGGACGCGCCCGCGGTGTTCGACCACGCCGGAGAGATCAGCCACACGGTGAGCCCGGAAGCGAGGATGGTGACCACTAGCGTGGTGATGTACTGGAACCGGCCGGAGAGGTAAATCAGGATGCCAAGCACCAGGAACGGCACGGAGTTGCTGATGAGGTGTCCCCAGCCGAAGTGCAGCCACGGCGCGAGGAACACGTCGCCCAGTTCGGAGACGCGGCGGGGCGTGATGCCGAACTTGTCGAGGCTGTTCGCGGTGATGGTGTCGATGGCTTCGAGAATCCACATCATCGCGACGAGACCGCCGTTGACGACGGAGGCGCGGACGATCGGGTGATGTTCCTGCGGCTGCGAGGGGCTCATAGCTCTATTGTCCCATGTGCCCCAATCGCGCCTCGCAGCTAGCCTTGGCGGCATGGTCAACCAACTTGCCAACGCAGCCAGCGATTACCTGCGCATGCATGCCACGCAACCCGTCGACTGGTGGGAATGGGGCGACGAAGCCCTCGCCGAGGCGGCACGTCGCGACGTGCCCATCCTGCTGTCCATCGGATACGCGTCGTGCCACTGGTGCCACGTGATGAGCGAAGAATCGTTCGACGATGTGGAGATCGCGAAGACCATCAACCACCATTTCGTGCCGGTGAAGGTCGATAGGCAGCAGCTCCCCGATGTCGATGCCGTGTTCATGACGGTCACCCAAGCCATGAACGGCGGCGCGGGCGGGTGGCCCATGACGCTGTTCCTCACCCCCGAGGGCTTGCCGTTCTTCGCCGGCACCTATTTCCCAGCGGAACCCGCGCCGGGCCAGCCGTCGTTCACGCAGGTGCTGACCGCGATGGTGCAGAGCTGGAAGACGCAGCGCGACCAGCTCACGTCGACGGGCGAGTACGTCGCGAAGCAGCTGGAGCGCATCACCGTCGAGGTGGCCGACGAGGCCCCGGACCTCCGCGAGGCCATCGACGCCGTCGAGGGCGCGTTCGATCACGTCCATGGCGGCTTCGGTGGGGCGCCGAAGTTCCCCGCGCCCACGCTCGTCGACGCGTTGCTGGTGAAGGGGGATCGACGATCGCTCGAGCTCGCGCAGCGCACCCTGGAAGCCATGGCTCGAGGCGGCATCCACGACCAGGTGGGCGGAGGCTTCCACCGCTACTCCGTCGACGCCGGATGGGTGGTGCCGCACTTCGAGAAAATGCTGTACGACAATGCGCTGCTGCTGGGCGCGTACGTGCGCGGCTGGCGCCGCACCGCCGATCACGACGCGGGCCTGCGCGCGCTGCTCGAGCGCACCGCGTACGGCATCGTCGAGTTCTTGGCCCGCGAGATGACCACCGACGACGGCGCCTTCGTCGCGGGGCTCGACGCCGACTCGTCGGACATTCGCAGCTCGGTGCACGAGGGCATCTTCTATCTCTGGAATCCGGAGCTGCTCTTCGATGCGCTCGGCGAGGACGACGGCAATTGGGCCGCCGACGTGTTCCACGTCACCACGCAGGGCACCTTCGAGCATGGGCTCTCGACGTTGCAGCTGCGCGGGCGTCCGCAGTTCGATCGCCTGCAGAAGGTGTGCGACGCGCTGCTCACCGAGCGCGAACAGCGCTTCAGGCCCGCCACCGACCACCTCATCGTCGCGTCGTGGAATGGCTGGACGATCTCGTCGCTCATCTGGGCGGCGATGGTGTTCAACGAGCCCGAGTGGCTGCAGCTGGCGCGCCGGGCGGCGGAGTATCTGGCGCGGGTGCACCACGTCGACGGTGGGCTCAGAAGGTCGTCGTACGCCGGTGAGGCGTCGGCCTCAGATGGCGGCGCCGAGGATTACGGCGCGGTGGCCGAGGCGTTCTCGATGCTTGCCGGAGCGACGGGGGAGCGCGCGTGGCTGGAGCACGCGGTGCAGCTACTGGAGGCCGGGCTGGAGCGATTCTCGGCCGACGACGGCGGCTTCTACGACGCGGTGGACGCCGGGCTGTTTCGTCGCTCCCGGTCGGTGACCGACAACGTCACTCCGTCGGGCACCAGCGCGATGATCGCGGCGCTGCGCCACGTCGGGTTGCTTGCGGAGCGCCCTGACTTCGTCGAACGCGCCAATCTCGCCGCCCGCACCACGTGGGGCACCGTCGCCGAGAACCCCGCCTTCGCCGGCGCCGCGCTACAGGACCTCCTCATCTCCGACGAAGCCCGTCGCGGTCTGAAGCCTGCCGTGGCGGTTGTCGTAAGCGACGATCCGTTCGACGAACTCGCCCGCGCCGCGTGGCGCCTGGCGCCTGCGGGGTCAGCGGTGCTGACGGCTCCGTCGGATTCCCCTGGTTGGGGGAGTCACCTCGAAGGATGTAGTGAGCGCGGGGTCTGGGTGTGCCGGGGCACACAATGCTTCGACCCGGTCGACGACTACCGCGAGCTCAAAACGCCGCTGTGGAGTCGGGTCTGAGCTGTCCAGCAGGCGGAGGGCTCACCGTTGCCCGGGCTGAACAGATCGCTCACGCGTCGGTCTTATCCTCGGGAGGCGGAGGATCGTCGGGGTAGGTGCCGGTCTCGTAGTCGTAGGCGACGGGGTTGCCGTCCTCGTCGGTGCGGGCGTACCAGTTCGTGACTTCCTCCGCGGTGGAGTCGAAGCCTGCGCCCACTGCGCGCTCGCTGTCTGCCGGGACGGGCGCGACGGTGATCTCGAAGTTGTCGCCGTGCTCCGCGATGCCGTGCCGGACGGCCTTCTCCACAGCCGCCCGCTCGTAGCCGCGACGGATCACCAGTGGATCCATGCGCATTTCCTTCACGAGCGCGATGGCCATGAGTACCAACACGACGGCGAAGGGCAGTGCGGTGATGGTGATGAGGTTTTGCAGGCCCTGCAACGCATCGCGACCGCCCATGAGCAGCATCACGATGGCGATCCCGGCCATGCAGAGGGCCCAGAAGGCGGTGATGAGCTTGTTCGGGTGCGGGTTGCCGCCCTGGGAGAGCTGCGAGTTGACCAGCGAGGCTGAGTCGGAGGTGGTGATGAAGAACACCGCGAGCATCACCATCACCAGCGGAATGATGATGCTGCCGCCGTCGATCTCGCCCAGCACCTTGAAGAAGACCTCTTCGGGAGCGGGGATGTTGGCGGGGTCGTTGCCCGGGGCGAGTGTGCCGTGAGCACGCTGCAACCAGATGGTGGTGCCACCCAGGATCGTGAATGCGAGCACGATGATGCTCGAGGGAATCAGCAAGACACCCAGGATGAACTGCCGTACGGTCCGGCCTCGGGAGATCTTCGCAGTGAAGACGCCGACGAACGGTGCCCAGCTCACCCACCACGCCCAGTAGAACGTGGTCCAGCTCGAGAGAAACGTGCGCACTTCCTCGCTGTCGGCGGTGGTGGCGGCGAGCATGTCGGGCATCGTGCCGAAGTACTGCACGATCACGCCCGGGATGATGTTCAGCAGGAACACCGTCGGGCCGAGCACAAAGAAGAAGATTGCGAGCCCGACGGCCAGGACGAGGTTGATGTTGGACAGCCAGCGGATGCCCTTCGCCACGCCGGAGACCGCCGAGATGATGGTGCCGATAGTGAGCAGCACGATGATGCCGAGCGCGAGTGCGTTGCCTGCAGGCGACCAACCGGTGACGAGCTCGAAACCGCCAGCGATCTGCAGGGCGCCAATGCCGAGGCTCGCGGCGGTGCCGAACAGCGTCGCGATGATCGCCAGCCCGTCAATGATCCGCGCACCCGGCCCCTTGGAATCCCCGCCCCACAAGGGGGTGAGGATAGAGCTCATCAGTGGGACACGGCCCTTGCGGTAGGAGACGTAGGCGACGGCGAGCCCGACGATCGCGTAGATCGCCCATGCGTTGAGGCCCCAGTGCAGTGCCGCCTGTGCGAGCGCCCCCTTCACGGCCTCGACGGTGGCCGGCTCGTAGAGGCCAGGCAGCGGTGAGAGGTAGTAGGTGAGGGGTTCGAGCGGGCCGAAGAAGATGATGCCGATGCCGATGCCTGCGCCGAAGAGCATCGCCGCCCAAGAGATGGTGGAATACTCGGCCGGTTCGCCGTCGAGGCCGAGTGGGATCCTGCCGAAGCGCGAGAAGGCGATGGCCAGCAGGAAGATCACCATGCCGATCGCGAGGCTGTTGAAGATCCAGCCCAGGTTGGTCATGATCCAACCGAGCCCGGCGGTGGAGGTGGCGAGCACGTTTTGCGGGGCGATGACGCCCCACGAGACGAACGCGGCGATCGCGACGCCCACGACGACGAGGATCACCTTGTCAATGCCGTAACGCACCTTCTGATCCTCGATACTCACCCCCGGCACGAGCGCGGGATGGATCCCGTGCGGGTAGCCCATCTCCTTGAACACCTGCCCTGCGCGACGAGCGGTGGCGCGGGCGGCCGCTGCTGCGGTGCGACGTGGAGGCACGGCTGGCTGGGCAGCGGAGGCCGAGCGGTCGTCGTCGGAGGAAGGAGCGTCTGGGTTGGTTGCCATGCGAACCAGGTCCTTGTGTCGTGGGCGATTCGCTGTCACCTTATCGAATGGCTTGTCCGGGCAGCGGCGCGTCCGACACCGACCGTGGTGCGAGCGCTCACCCGTCGAGCATGTCGGCGATGAGCCCGGCGATCTCGGAGCGCTCGGAGCGTTGCAGTGTCACGTGTGCGAAGAGAGGATTGCCTTTCAGTTTTTCGATCACGGCGACGATGCCGTCGTAGCGGCCGACGCGGAGGTTGTCGCGCTGCGCGACGTCGTGGGTGAGCACGACGCGCGAGTTCTGCCCGATGCGGCTCAGCACGGTGAGCAGCACGTTGCGCTCGAGTGACTGGGCCTCGTCGACGATCACGAAGCAGTCGTGCAGCGAGCGCCCGCGGATGTGGGTGAGCGGCAACACTTCGATCATCTCTTGCTCGATGACCTCGTCGATGACGTACCGGTTGGTGACCGACGAGAGCGTGTCGAACACCGCCTGGCCCCACGGCAGCATCTTTTCCTCGGCGGAGCCGGGCAGGTAGCCGAGCTCTTGGCCCCCGACGGGGTAGAGCGGCCTAAAGACCATCACCTTGTTGTATTTGCGCTGCTCAAGGGTTTGTTCCAGCCCGGCGGCGAGCGCCAGTGCCGACTTACCGGTGCCGGCGCGTCCGCCCAGGGAGACGATGCCGATGGACTCATCCATCAAGAGATCGAGCGCCACGCGCTGCTCGGCAGACCTTCCCCGAATGCCGAACACCTCGCGGTCTTGCTTGATCTCGCGCACCTTACCGTCTGCCGTCACGCGGCCGAGCACCTTCGACGACGGCCCGTGCAGCTGCACGCCACAGTGCACGGGAAGGCCCTTGGCCGCTTCGACGTCGGCGGCGAAACCGTCGTAGACCGCGCTGACTTCGTCGTCAGTCACGTCGAGCTGGGCCATGCCGTTGTAGCCGGCTTCGAGGGGGAGTTCGTTGCGGTACTCCTCGGCGGCGAGCCCGACCGCGGCGGCTTTCACCCTGAGTGGGAGGTCTTTGGAGACCAGCACAACGTCGTGGCCCTCGTTCGCGTAGTTCAGCGCGACGGCGAGAATGCGGGTGTCGTTGTCGCCCAGGCGGAAGCCGACGGGGAGCGTGGACTCGTCGGTGTGGTTGAGCTCGACGCGGAGGTTGCCGCCCTCGTCGTTGATGGGGACGGGGGCGTCGAGGCGGCCGTGCTCGATGCGCAGCTCGTCGAGGAGGCGCAGCGCCTGGCGGGCGAAGTAGCCGAGCTCCATGTGGTGGCGCTTGGCTTCGAGTTCGGTGATGACGACGATCGGCAGCACCACGTTGTGCTCAGCGAAACGCAGTACGGCCTTCGGGTCGGATAGGAGGACGGAGGTGTCGATCACGTAGGTGCGGATGGCCTGGTCTGGGGCGGTGGGCTGGCCTACGGATTCGTGGGCGGTGACGTCGAGCACTGCTTGCTCCCTTCGCGGGGGCGGGCTCATCCCAGACCCCCGTGGTGGTCAGGGGTTGGGTTTCATCAACCTGGAGACTCTCTCCATGTCTTGAACAGTAGCCGCTGGTGGTGCCCGGTCGCGGTGTCACACCCGCGTCGTTACCCACTGTTCATCTGGGGCCGGGCAGGTGCAACCTGTGCGGCTCTGTCCCGGAATAGGTGTCACCTGCCTAACCGCGACGAGGCGTCGTCGGGAAGCAGGTGACACTTGATCCGCTCAGTTGCCGCACAGGTTGCAGGTGCCTGGCGGCGAGCAGGACGCCGCGCAGGGCGCCTAGGCGAAGACGGCGAGCCAGATGGCGACGTTGTGGCAGATGGCGGCGAGGATCGTCGCGGAGTGGAACACCTCGTGGAAGCCGAACCACTTGGGGCTGATCTTGGGGCGCTTGGTGCCGTAGGCCACGGCGCCGAGCGAGTACACCACGCCGCCGACGATGATGAGAATCACGACGGCGGGTCCGCCCGCTGCCCACAGTTGCGGAAGCCATCCGACGGCGGCCCAGCCCATCGCGACGTACAAGATGGTGTAGAGCGCGCGTGGGGCGCCGAGCCAGAGCATGCGGAACGCGACGCCCGCGATTGCCAGCCCCCAGATGAGCGCGAGAAGGCTCAGCCGGGCCGTGCCGTCGAGGAGCGCAACCGCGAGTGGCGTGTACGTTCCGGCGATGAAGATAAAGATGTTGGAGTGATCCATCCGACGAAACACCGCCAGCGTTTTCTGTTTCCAGTTGCCGCGGTGGTAGGCGGCGCTGGTGCCGAAGAGCTGCACGGCGGTGAGGGTGTAGAGCGCGCAGCCCAGCCGCACGTCGAGCGCTGGTGCGAGCGCGGTGAGTGTGAGGCCGCAGATGAGAATGAGGGGCGTCATGCCGAGGTGGAGCCAGCCGCGCATCACGGGCTTCGGCAAGAGCATGTCGGTGGGAGCGTCGAGCTGAGTTGCGTGGGAGTCGGTCATAGTCATATGCGCTACCTACGGAGTCGTAACTTACGTATCCGTAGGTTACCCCGGTATCGCCGATCTGCCAAGTGTTCGCTGCGGAGCGCAGTATCATCGCGTACATGTCCCGACTTCGTCGCCTTCTCGGACGATGCCGGCCGCCGAAGTGGCTCTACGCCACGTATGAAAATCAGATGCTGGGCCGGCTCGACCGCAGCCGCCTGCCCAAGCATGTCGCCGTGCTGGCCGACGGCAACCGTCGCTGGGCGCGAGCAAACGCACCGGGGCAGCCGCTCGTCGCGGGCTATCGCGCGGGAGCCGAGAAGCTCAAGGAATTCGTCGAATGGTGCGACGAGGCCGGTATCGAGGTCGTCACCCTGTGGGTGCTGAGCACCGACAATCTGCAGCGCTCCAACGACGAGGAGCTCGGCCCGCTGCTCGACGTGATCCGCCAGCTCGTCGAAGATCTCGCGGCCACGAAGCGCTGGCCCGTGCAGGCCGTCGGCGCACTCGACCTGTTGCCCGATGACATCGCCGAATCACTCCGCAAGGCCGACGCCGACACCGACGGGATCGACGGCATGCACGTCAACGTCGCGTGCTCGTACGGGGGACGCCACGAGCTTCGCGACGCGGTTCGCTCACTGCTGCGTACTAAAGCGGCCCAGGGGGAGACGCTCGAAACGGTGGCCGACACGCTCGACATCAACGAGATTTCCGGGCACCTCTACACCAAGGGGCAGCCGGACCCCGACCTCATCATCCGCACTTCGGGCGAGCAGCGGCTCTCCGGGTTCTTGCTGTGGCAGTCCGCGCACAGTGAGTTCTACTTCTGCGAAGCGCTGTGGCCGGATTTCCGGCGCACCGACTTCGTGCGTGCCCTGCGCTCCTTCACGCAACGCGAGCGACGATTCGGCCGCTGACTGCAGACATGGGAAGATGGCGCCCATGGCCCGCCCGAATCCGAAGTCTCGCGCGAAAGACATGTTCCTCTCCATGGGCGTGTTGCTCGTTCCGTTGGTGCTTGTCATCGCGTTTTTCACCATGAACCCCGACGAGAACGTGGCGGCCATCGATATCGCGCCCGACTTGCAGCGCGCCGAAGCGGAAGCTCCCTATCCGGTGCTGCGTGCCGAACACTTGCCCGAAGGCTGGAAACCCGTGCGATCTGCGTGGGCGAAGGACGGCGCGAAGTGGATCGATAACAAGCCGGCCGACGGTAACACCTGGATGGCGGGCTACATGGGGCCAGACGGGGTGTACTACGGCATTGAGCAGCGCGACCGAGGCGTCGAGAACGTCGTCAGGCGCGTCACCCGAGAGGGCCGAGAGACTGGGCACACCGTCGACGCCGCCGGGATACAGTGGCAATCCTATGAATCCGCCGATGGGCGCACGACCAGCCTCGTCGCCAAGCGCGACGGCTGGGTAGCCGTCATCGCCGCCGATACCAACCTCGACGCAGTCAGCGCGTTCGCAACGACGCTCGCCCCGACGGTGGAATAGCGCCGGGCCGTCTTTGTCGGTGGTTGAGTAGCGCCGGGCCGTCTTTCTCGGTGGTTGAGTAGCGCCGGGCGTCTCTCCTCGGTGGTTGAGTAGCCGCCGGAGGCGGCGTATCGAAACCACATCGGCTGGAGGGTTTCGACTCGGCCTTTCGGGCCGGCTCAACCGCCTAGTGCGCCACTACTCGTCGCTCGACTGCTCCACTGCCCGCGCCTGCTCCACCTGCTCGCGGGCGCCGTCGAGAAACCCCTGACAGAGCTTCGCGAGTTCCTCGCCGCGTTGCCACAGGGCCATGGAGTCGGCCAGCGACTCGCCACCCGACTCCAGTTTCTTCACCACTTCGACGAGTTCCTCTCGGGCCTGCTCGTAGGTGAGCTGGGGCTGATCAGTCATTGCGGTTCCTCTCGGTGACTTCGTCGATGGTGAGGCCGAGCTCGCCGTCGGCCAGATAGGCGTGGATCTGCTCGCCGACGGTGGCGTCAGCGATGGAAGAGAGAGCACCGTCGCTGCCGACGAGCACCGCATACCCGCGCTCGAGCGTACGCTTCGGCGACGTGGCCCTCACCGTCGCGAGGAGCCTGCCCAACTCGGACGCTTCGTCGCGGATTCGGCGATCAATGCTGCCGCGCAGCTGGTGGCGCAGGAGGGCGAGGCGCTCGTCGTGAATGGCGAATGCCCTGGTGGGATCGGTGATGACGGGTCGCGAGCGGAGCTCGTCGAGGCGGCGCTGCTCGATGTCGATGCGCCCGGCCACGGCAGCTCGGATGCGGGCGCGGGCATCGTCGAGGCCGGCGAGCTCCTGCACTACGTCGGGTACGACGCGCTTTGCGGCGTCGGTGGGGGTGGAGGCGCGGAGGTCGGCGACGAGGTCGAGGATGGGGGTGTCGCGTTCGTGCCCGATGGCTGAGATCACGGGGGTGCGGGCCTTGGCGACCGCCCGGACGACCCCTTCGTCGGAGAACGGCAGCAAATCCTCCAGCGACCCACCGCCGCGGGCGATGATAATGACGTCGACGGCGGGGTCGTCGTCGAGGATTGCCAGAGCCTGCATCACGGACGCGGCGGCCTGCGCGCCCTGCACGAGCGCATGCTCAACGCGGAACCTCGCGCCCGGCCAGCGCAGCTCCATGTTGCGCAGCACGTCGCGTTCCGCGTCGGAATCTCGGCCCGTGACAAGGCCGATCATTGACGGCAGGAACGGAATGGGGCGTTTGCGGCTGACGTCGAAGAGCCCCTCGGCCTGGAGTTTGCGTTTGCGCTGCTCCAGCTCGAGGAGCAGCCGCCCTTCGCCCGCGACCTGGATTTCCAGCACGGTGAACGAGAACCTCGACGTGGGCGTGTATAGGCGGGGCTTCACCCGCGCCACGACGCGCGACCCCTCGGGCAACGGGCCTGCTGCATCGAGCACGGCGGCCGTGGCGGTGGCGCTGCAGGAGAAATCGGCATTGACGTCGCGCAACGTGAGGAACTGGATCTGCGCCGCCCGACGCCGCAGCTCGACGATCTGCGCCTCCACCCAAACCTCGCCGAGGCGGCCGACCCAATCGCCGACCGCCTCGACGATCCGCCCCAGCGGCTGCGGGGCTTCGCGGGAACTCGTGAGCGCCATCTACGCCTCGTCCCAGAGCCCCGACGAGCCCGTCAGCGAGAACGTGCCTAGCACAACGTTGCCCGGCTCGAGGTCGTAGCTCGCCGGCAACGCGAACGCCAGCCGCAGCTTAGACAGACCTACCCCGTACCAAAACTCCTTGCCAGTGAGCTCATTGGTGCGCTTCCAAGCGCTCTCGACCGTGAAGCCGACGAATGCCCGCGGCGACAGCTCACCGTCGGAAAGGATACCCTCGGCAGCCACGGACGGGGATGCCAGCGAGCGCGACGACCAGACGCGGTCGTCGTCGGGGCGACGCGCGAGGAACTCCTCCTCGTTGGCGTATACGTCGGCTCGCAACCCGATGGCACCGAGCCGGAAGGCTTGAATGATGGTGAACGAGTTGGAATCTTGGGCATTCCGCTCGGG
Source organism: Tessaracoccus timonensis (assembly GCF_900343145.1). Lineage (NCBI taxonomy): Bacteria > Bacillati > Actinomycetota > Actinomycetes > Propionibacteriales > Propionibacteriaceae > Tessaracoccus > Tessaracoccus timonensis. Next base: position 691,027 of record NZ_LT996886.1, on the reverse strand, counting down.
GTACTGCGTTGGGTCGTCGACGGCGACGATGGCGTCGAGCGTTTCTTCGTCGTCGAGGAAGAACGACACATGGGCGAGCTGGCTTCGTACGCGGTACACCGCCGCTCGATGTGCCTCCGACGAGGCCAGCGCCGGCGTGGCGACGACGTCGTGGCCCTTGCGGCGAATGAGCGACAGCCTGGCGCCCGACGGGTCGGTGAAGGCGCCGACCAAGTCGAAACCTGGCACTTTCTGCAGCCCGCGCACATGCCCCGTCGCGACCGCGTCGGTGAGGAGCTTCGTCGGGTTATTGGTGGCGAATCCGAGCGTGGTGAGTTCCTGCGCTTGCATACCCACCACCCTAGCCGTGGGGTCTGACAGAAATATGCACCTAGACTGTGCGGCATGGCTAATGAGAAGCGAGTGGTGGTGGCCGCGCCGCGTGGATACTGCGCGGGGGTTGACAGGGCCGTGATCACCGTCGAGAAGTCCCTTGACCTGTACGAACAGCCCATCTACGTGCGAAAAGAGATCGTGCACAACAAGCACGTCGTCGAAAATCTCGAGAGTCGAGGGGCGATTTTCGTCGATGAGCTCGACGAAGTGCCCGAGGGGTCGACTGTCGTGTTCTCGGCGCACGGGGTGTCGCCGCTCGTCCACGAGGAGGCCGGCAAGCGGCAATTGAAGACCGTCGACGCGACCTGCCCGCTGGTCACGAAGGTGCATCACGAGGCGAAGCGCTTCGCGAAGGACGGCATGACGATTCTCCTCATCGGCCACGACGGCCACGAGGAAGTTGAGGGCACCATGGGGGAGGCGCCTGAGAACACCATCCTCGTGGAGTCGCCCGACGACGTTGACAAAGTGGAGTTGCCCGAGGGGGCCAGCGTCGCGTGGCTGTCGCAAACCACGTTGTCAGTGGACGAGACGATGGAGATCGTGCGTCGACTGCGCGAGAAGTTTCCGCAGCTGCAGGACCCACCGTCGGACGACATTTGCTACGCCACACAAAACCGCCAGATGGCGGTAAAGCAGATCGCGTCCAAGGGCTGCGACCTGATGATCGTTGTGGGCTCCGACAACTCGTCCAACACGAAACGCCTTGTCGAAGTGGCATTGGAGGCAGGCGCGAAAGCCTCGTACCGCGTGGATAACCACACGGAGATCAAGGACGAGTGGCTCGATGGGGCCGACGTGGTGGGGGTTACCTCCGGCGCGTCAGTGCCCGAGCGGCTGGTGCAGGGCGTCCTCGAGTTTCTGGAATCGAAGGGGTATCCCCCTGGTGTTGAGGAAACCCTCACAGAAGAGACGCTGCATTTCGCATTGCCGCCTGAGCTCAGGAAAGACCTCCGCAAGAAGGTGCAGCACTGAGTTAGTCGAAGAACTCTGGCGTCGTGACGCCATTGTTCCGGGCGACGTCGGCGAGATGGCTGTCGAAGGTGGCGAGGGCTGCACCCTGATGGAGCGCTGCCGCGAGCACGCAGGCATCTGGCATGCGCAGGCTGGTAGTCGCTCGAATCCGCGCGATGCGGGACGGCTCGTCGGGCGTCACCGGTAGCTGCATGATGCCTAGAGCGTCGAGCGCCTTGTGGATGGTGCGCTCGGCGCCCACCTTCGCAGGGTGGACGAGTATTTCTGCCAGGGTGAGGAAGTGCAGTGCGAGCTCTTCCTCGGTGTCCAGAATTTCCAGCGCACTGCTGGCGTGGGCGTCTCCTGGCGTGAAGTGGGCAATCAGTACGCTCGCGTCGAGAATGATCACTCGGGCCACTCCGCTCGAAGCTCCGCCAGATACGCGGGCGGGTACGCGAGGATTCCCTGCGTCGCGATAGCGGCGGAGCGCTGCGCTTCGGCACGCTTGTCCTGTCGATGCTGAATAGCTGCCGCACCCTCGCGGAACAGGTGCGTGACCAGCTCCGGGCGAGGGGCATCCGGCCACTCTGCGGCGGCAATGGCCAGCGCGTCGGCGATCTCGCTCGTCTGGGTGACTTGGAAACGCGGCAGTGCGGTTGGCATGACCACGAGTGTATCACCGGTGACCTGGGTGCAACACCTGTCCGTGAACTTCATAATCCGTACGCAGATTCGTCTAAACCCCTCAAAACAGGGGGTTTGGTCAATCTGGGTACGGATTTTGAAGTTTTTCTGCCGCAGTCCGGCATCCTGGTCGCCTGCTCACCGTTCACGTAACCTTCGCACGCCGTTCACCTGGATTAGCCAAGCTGGAACTCCCAACGTCGACTCAGGAGTTTCCATGCACATCGCCCGCCGCGCGTTCGTTGGCATCATCTCGCTCGTCCTTGCCGCCAGCACCGTGATGGCGCCCTCGGCGCACGCAGACGACGACCAGCTCGACGTCCTCGTCGCCACGAATGAGCCGTACGGTTCGTACCACATCAAGCAGATGGTGGACTACGTCAACGAGCAAGGCGGGCGCATCGCGCTCGTCTCGCCTGACCTCGAGCACAAGGCCGACGACGGCGTCGAGGTCATCACTCTGGACCAGGCCGACGAGTGGGGCGCCGACCTCCTCGTCGTGAACGGTGCGACCGAGTGGCCGGCCACCGTGGTGGAGGCGCTGCCGAACGTCCCGGTGGTGGCCAGCTCGCTCGCGTACCTCAAGCCGGAGCGCGCCGAGTTTGCCGACGCCATCCGCCCGCGCCTCGTGGGCGCCACGGCGCAGTCCAGCGACGAGGCCACGGTGTTCGCTGCCCACTTCGGGCTGAACGCCGAGGAGATCGACGTCGTCGGCAACATGGGCCTCGACGACGTGGGCGCCTACACCCCGACGAAGAGCACCGTGCTCATCGCCACCTCGGTCACCCGCCCCGATGAAACGGGCGACGCCGCGCCCGGCACGCAGCTCCTGCTCGACACCGCCGCCGCGCTCGAAGCCGAGGGCTACCACATCCGCGTTGGCCTGCACCCGCGTGAGGATCGAAGCTTGTGGGAGCAGTACGAGATCGCCGACGAAGGCACCATCGCCGCGGCTTCGTCGGCGGAAGTGGTGGTGGGTATCCCCGGTTCGGTATTCCCGCCCATCGCGGCCGTCGGCGCCCCGCTGGTTGGCATCACCGACCCGGCGCTGACCGTGCCGGACTACCTGCTGAAGCTGTCCGCGAAGGCTGGCTCCGTCGACGAGGCAGTGGCCGCGGTGAAGGCCGCGTGGAAGCCGAACCCCAGCGAACTCGAGGCCGTGGTTGGTCCGGTGGGCGGCGCGAAGGAACGCCTGTGGGCATACTGGCTCTCGGCAGTGCAGCAGGGCGAGAGCGACGAGGGTGAGACGCCGTCGGAAGATGCCTCGGACGCGGAGGAGTCGGAGAACGACACGGATTCCTCCGAGCGTGACGACAGCGAGTCCGAGACCCCGGATACTGCGCCCGGCCTGCCGTCGACGGGTGTGTCCGACGTCCGTTTGGCTGCCTGACCAGGGGCTCCGCTATTCGGGTTCGCTACACGAGGAACCTGAACAGCGGGGATCCGTAGGTGATGAGCTCCACTTCCATGCCAACCTCGGCGATGCGCTGCATCAGGAACGGGTAGTCGCCGGGGTTCCCGAGTTCGATGCCTACCATGGCGGGGCCGGTCTCGCGCGAGCTGCGCTTCACGTACTCGAAGTGGGCGATGTCGTCGTCGGGGCCGAGGACCTCGTCGAGGAACCTTCGCAGCGCGCCAGGCTGCTGCGGGAAACTCACCAGGAAGTACCGCTTCCGGCCCTCGTGGATGAGCGAGCGCTCCACCACCTCGGCGTAGCGCGCGACGTCGTTGTTACCGCCGGAGATGAGGGAGAGGACCTTCGACCCACCCGGAATCTGCACTCGGGTGCCCACTCCGCCGGTGGGGAGTGCCGACGATGCCAGGGCGCCAGCGGGCTCCGCGATGATGCCGTCGATTTGGTACATGTCCAGCATCTCGCTGCAGACTTGCCCCTCAGGCACCCGGACGAGTTCGGGTTTCGCCTCGCGGATGATGTCGAACGTCACATCCCCCACGCGGGAGACTGCCGCGCCGTCGACGAAGGTGTCGATGTCGCTGAGCTCCATGGGCCGGCCGGACGAGAGCGCAGCGGCCACGCACGGTGCGCCTTCCGGTTCAACCCCGACGATGCGCACTTCCGGATGGTGGGTGCGCAGCCAAGCCGCGGCCCCGGACAGGAGCCCGCCGCCGCCCACGGGCAGCAGCACTACGTCGGGCACGAAGTCGAGCTGTTCGAACGCCTCCGCGACGGCGGTGGCCTGCCCGGCGATGGTGCGCGGGTCGTCGAACGCCGGCACGAGCACCTTGCCCTCGGCCTTGGCGAATTCTTTCGACGCGTTACTCGCCTGGTCATAGGTGGAGCCAGCCATCACTAGCTCGACGTGGCCCCCGCCCAGCGCGGTGATGCGCTCACGCTTCTGCCGTGGGGTGGTGTGGGGCACGAAAATCGTCGCGTGGATGCCGAGCTGGGAGGCGCTGAACGCCACGCCTTGGGCGTGGTTGCCGGCCGACGCGCAGACCACGCCGGCGCGTTGCTCGTCGCTGGAGAGTTGGGCGATGAGGTTGTAGGCGCCGCGCAACTTATAGGAGCGGACGGGCTGGAGATCTTCTCGCTTGAGCCACACCTCGCTGCCGGTGAGCGTCGAGAGCCGCGCGTTGCGCTGGACTGGCGTCAGTTCGGCGACGCCGTTGATGCGCTCCAGCGCAGACGGGATGAGTTCGGCGAGTTCAGCGACGGAAGTCATGGGCGCCATTCTTGCGTAAATTGAGCGCTCTCCTCATGCGGATTCACTACCCGGGACTGCGTCTGGCAAGGCTGCGGGGTGCTCGTCGGCCAGCTCTGGCGCCGACGGCCAGGCCGGCGTGGCAGCGACGGGGGCGAGCTCGTCGAGGCCGGCTTTCGTGACGTCGAGGTCTGTGAACTTGCGTGCGGACACCAACACGCGAGACTCCAGGCTGGCGATGGCCTTGTTGTAGTTCACGACGGCCTGGTTCAGCCCGCGGCTGGCGGCGGCGAAGTGCCCGCCCATGGTGGCGAGGCGGTCGTGGAGGCTTCGTCCGAGCTCCACGACCTCTTTCGCGGACTCCGCGAGCGACGCCTGCGACCACCCGTGCGCGACGATGTGGAGCATCGGAATGAGGATGCCGGGGGAAGCCAGCATGACGTTGCGTCGGGCCGCGTAGTCGTGGAGATCCGGCATGCGTTCTTGCGCGAGGCGGTAGAACTCGTCGGAGCCAAGGAACAGCACCACAAATTCCGGCGAAGCAAGACTGAGATCCCAGTAGTGCTTGCTCGATAAGTCGTCGATGTGGGTGCGCACGTGGCGCGCGAAGCGGTCGAGGTGCTGCACCTGGGCGGCCTCGTCGTCGGTGTTGTAGGCCTCGAGCACGGCCGCCAGCGGCACCTTCGAGTCGACGAAGATCTCTTTGCCGCCCGCCAGATGGATGCGCATGTCAGGGCGACGCAGGGAGCCGTCGTCGGCGATGATGGAGGTTTGTTCATCGAAGTCGACGCGTGAAGTGAGGCCGGAGACCTCCACCATTCGTCGCAGGCTCTGCTCGCCCCACGAACCGCGCACCTGCGGGGTGCGCAGGGCGTTGGCCAGGCCGAGCGTCTCTTTGCGCAGGGCGTCGCCGGAGGCCTGCATGGCGGCGATTTGCGTGCGCAGCTCCGCGTTCATTGCTGCGCGTTCTTGCTCCACTGCCTGAATGCGCTGCGTGAGTAGTTTCAGCCCCTCGCTCACTGGCTCCACGAGCTGCTTTGTGGTGTGCTCACTTTGCCGCGCCAGCTGCTCCGAGGTGATGGCTTTGAAGCGTTCTTCGAGCGACGCTCGGTCTGCTGCCACCTCGCGGGCACGGGTGACGGCGGCGTCGCGCTCTGCCTGCAGCCCCGCCACCTTCGCCTCCGCGGCGGCGGCTTTGCCCTGCGCCTGCGCGATGCTGCCCTGCAGCTCAGCCACCGTGGCGTCGCGGTCGGCGACGTCAACCCGGAGGCTAGCGACCTGCAGCCTGGTGCGCGCGTGCGTAAACCACCAGCCAGCCAGCACGCCGACCGCCACCGCGAGAATCAGCGTCGGAACAATCCAAGTTTCCATGCTCATACTTTTGCAGGGACCTCTGACAGTTTTCGAAGCTGCCGGTGGTGAACGGAACGAGGGGCTTGTTCCCGAGCGTGGTTTCGTCGTGCGCTTTCCGAATTGCTTGTGGATAACTGGGGTGATGCGGCCCGTAGCGACCTCTTCGCCTGGTTCACTGTGGCACCTGGAGGAATCATGGTTGATCTAGAAACCAGTACGCGACGGCGTCGTCGTTGTGGTCTGATGGTGCTGGCAAGTCTTGGGATGCTCGGTTGTGGTGCCTGTCAGCCAGGCGAGCCTGCCCTTGAACCTAGTGTGCATGCTGCTGCGAGTCCGACTGGGGGCGCCAGCCCTCCTAGCAGTAGTTCGGTAACCCCCGTCACCGTCTGCGGCTGCATCGTCCCCGTCCCCATCCCTGTCGGCTAGTGAGTGGGAGTCGTTTCCCCCTGCCGAGCCTGGGGAGTCGCCGGAGGTTACTGCTATCCGGGAGGCGTGGGAAGCCTGCGAGACGCAATATGACCGGTTCGCGAAAGATTCCAGTCTTATTAACCTCAACGAGCTGACCATCCTTGCTACCGGCGATGAAGTATTCTCCACCGTCCATTCCCTGGGCCGACTCCTCGACGAAGGACTCGTCTGGACTGGGAATCTTCGCTTTACCGATGTGAAGATTTCGGAGCCATCCACCAATGCTGATGGGGCGAGAGTCGCAACTGTATCCGCGTGTAAAGATCTCACTGGTATTCAAGTTCTTGACGAAAAGACTGGAAAACCTCCCACGGGCTACCCGGATAACTACTTCGCGTCAACGCTCGCGACAGTAACCACGTTTGAGCAGATGCCGAACGGTACCTGGCAGCCAGCGGCGGCAGTGGAGCAGAAGGATGCTAAGAAAAAACGCACTGTTAGCATGCACAATGCTGCTCGTCATATTCGGAATTCTCCCTGGGCATGCAGCTCCGCAAGAGTGCGTGTTAAGGGATAAGAGAAGCGCTATATGCCTTCTGTATGGGGATGGTGATTCTGCTCCTGGGAAAGATGCGTCTCCCCGGAAGCGTAGGGGTTCGGGCGAACGGGTCTGTGAGCATGCGGGCACACCGGTTCCTTGCACCACTGATTTGGGTACCTGGGTTCAGCATCGGCAAATGTGGTGCAAGCCAGTCTCCTCCCAGCCGCCGAAGACGGATCCTATCTGGGCCGGGCACACCACTGGTGTCATTCAGACTTGTACTCGTCCTTCCGACATGTGGGTCTGCTGAAGGTTTGATTGAGTCCAAGACCGCATGGCTTTGGAAGGGTCGTGCTGAAAGGATGGTGATCGTGCCAAGGATCTATTCGGATGGGTTCAAGTGTGACGCGGTCGCGTTGGTGAACAGCGGCTTGTCGCACAAGCAAGTGTGTAGAGACCTTGGAGTCTCGAAGTTCGCGTTGCGGATGTGGGTCAAGGACGACCGGTTCCGGGCTCTCGGGTTCACGCTGACCACTGAGGTTGAGGAACGTCGCGAGATGATGGCCGCGATGTAGCGGATCGGCGAGTTGGAGATGGAAAACCAGGTGCTGCCTCGCGCGGCGGCGTATCTCTGGCAGGCGAATCTGCGGACCCCACAATGATGACCCGCTCGTGCGCGAGATGGCCGCCCCGAGCGCCCCGCTACGGGTGTCGGTGGCGGTGCCGTGTGCCGGGTATTGGGTTTCTCCGAGCAGGGTTACTACCAGTGGCGCACACAGCCGATTTCTGCTCGCCAGCAGGAAGAGGAACACCTTGATCGAGGTGGTGCACGAACTCCACGAGGACGATCCCGAGGGCGGCTACCGTGTGCTGGCTGACAACGCTCCACGATCTGGGCTACCAGATCTCGGAGCGTCGCGTGTGGCGGGGGTGTCACGTTGCGGGGATCTCCTCGAGGATCACCAGCCGCAAACGCAAGTACCGTGAGGCCGGCGCGCCGGTCCATGATGACCTCGTGCAGCGGCTGTTCGTCGCTGATGGCCCTGACCAGGTGTGGGTCACCGACATCACCGAACACTGGAGTGACGAGGGGAAATTGTACTGCTGTGCGATCAAGGACCTGTGGCACAACACGATCGTCGGCTACTCTATCCAGCCCAGGATGAAAGCCCGGATCGCTGTCGATGCGTTGACGATGGCCGTCTATCACCGTGGCTTCCCGAACAATGTGATCGTGCACTCGGATCGCGGCTCGCAATTCCGGTCGAAGCAGTACCGCAAAGCCCTCAAGAAGTTCTGGCTGCGCGGCTCCATGAGAGGTGTTGGCGCGTGTGGTGACAACGCCGCTATGGAGTCATTCTTCACGCTCCTGCAGAAGAACGTCCTCGACCGGCAACGCTGGACCACCCGCCAAGAACTACGGCTGGCGATCGTCGCATGGATCGAAGGGATCTACCACCGCAAACGACGACAACGACGCCTAGGCAAACTGACCCCCGTCGAGTACGAGGCAATCATGACCCCGCCACTACACTGACGGCATAAACCCCGGACTCAACCAAACCTTCAGCAGACCCCCCCTCGATCCAGGTGGTGCAGATCACCGAGTAGAGGGCCTTGTTGACGCGGCGGCGGGGGTGGAGCAGGGACGGGAAGAACGATCCCTCACGGAGTTTGGGGATCACGAGGTCGAGTTGTCCTGCCGGGGTCGCGAGGGTTTTGGGGCGGGTGCCGTTACGGCCGGTGACGCGGTGTTCGGTGCGTGGGTAGGGTCCGGCGCCGATCTTGGTGGTGGCCTCGGCGTCGATCAAGTCTTGCAAGCCGGCTTGGAGGAGTCGCCGGAACAGTTCTTCATGCGCGAGGGAGGGATCGGCGAGGAGTTCCAACAGGCTCGACAAGGCAGACTGGTGGTGGGCCATCGTGGGGCCCTTCATATGGTTCTTGGCGGAATCCGATCCCACGATGACTCACCCCAGAGCCTTCAGCATCCCGGCCGGGTCACCACGGGAATACCACCACGCTGTGGGACTCACCCCGGTATGCCGCTATGGCTCTGGCCCAAGAATCTTTCACCACACCACCGGTCCGGTGCATGCCAGCACGTCCAAGCAGGGGTACACCGTGACCATCAGCGGTACCGTGACCAGTATTGATTGGGACCTCGGAGATGGCAGCGAAGCAATTACTTGCACTAGTTGGAAACCCGCCCACCCAACCATGACAACCATCAACACCCCAGTCATCTGCGGTCGCCAAGAAGGCTATTCCCGGCAAGGGATCTACACCATCACCGCCACCAGCAACTGGAGCATCGCCTGGCAAGGCATCGGGGAATCAGGAACCATCACCATCCCTGTTACCTCCACAGCCACCGTAAAAATCGGAGAGCTCCAAGCTCTCAATACCACCGATAAACAACGATATTTTTACAAAAAATTGGGAGGTTTACTAGACAACGTCTATGGATTCAACACTACCTGGGTACACGCCAGGGCGTTCAGCCCTCTTCCACAGAATGTTTTGGCTGGGCTGCGCCTCGTTGAGCGGTGTCTGGGCGCGTTTGGTTATTGCTTGCGGGCTGCTAACCCGATAGTCACATGCGTTTGGTAGATCGTCGTCGGTAAGGGGTTTCTTCGTATTCCCGTGTGAGTATCGGGTGAATCGCGGGGCCATCCCAGCTCAAGCCAGCGCCTAGGAAGCATTCCAAACTGTCTTGCCCACCGGACTTCGCGCAGACCCCCTAAGGTGGTTCCTATGCTCGACCACATCGCGGACCTCGCCCACTTCGTCAGCTCCTCGCCCACCTCGTACCACGCGGCTGCCAACATCGCTGAGCGCCTTGTCAGTGCCGGGTTCACTCAGCTCGACGAGCGCAAGCCCTGGCAGAGCATCGCCGGCAAGTACTTCATCGTGCGGCAGGGTGCCGTCGTCGCGTGGATCGCGCCGGAGACCCTCTCCGGCGAAGCCGGCGCACGCATCGTCGGCACGCACACCGATTCTCCCGCCTTCAAAGTGAAGCCGGGGGAGTTGCTGCAGTCGGCAGGGTGGACGCAGATCGGCGTTGAAATCTACGGTGGCCCGCTGCTCAACTCGTGGCTCGACCGCGACCTCGGCATCGCCGGGCGCCTCGTCACCACCGACGGGGAACAGCACCTCGTGCAGTCCGGGCCCATCTGCCGCATTCCGCAGCTGGCCGTGCACCTCGACAGGGGAGTCAACGACGCCCTCCACCTCGACAAGCAGACGCACCTGCAGCCCATCCTCACCACGGTGCCGAACGGGGGACTGCTCGGCCACCTCGCCGAGCTCGCCGGCGTCGAGCGCTCCGACGTCGCATTCCACGATCTCTACACCTTCGACACGCAGGCCCCACAGGTGATCGGGCTCAACCAGGAGTTCTTCGCGTCCTCGCGCTTGGACAACCTCGCCTGCACCCACGCCGCCCTCGTCGCCATGGAACGCGCCGAAGCCACCTCCGACGTGCAGATCTTCGCCGCCTTCGACCACGAAGAGGTGGGCTCCGGCACCACCTCCGGCGCCGCAGGCCCGATCCTCGACGACATGCTCACTCGAATCGCCGCTGGCTACGGCCTCGACGCTGACGCCAGCCGCGCCTTCACCGCGCGCTCCAGCTGTGTGTCCGCCGACACCGGCCACCTCGTCCACCCCAACTACCCGAACCACCACGACCCGGTGGTGCGCCCGCAGCCCAACCAGGGCCCGTTGCTCAAACTCAACGCCCAGCAGCATTACGCCTCCGACGCCGTCGGCACCGCCATCTGGTTGGACGCGTGCAAGCGCGCCGACGTACCCACCCAGCCGTTCGTGAGCAACAACGCCATGCCTTGTGGCACCACCATCGGCCCCATCACGGCCACCAGGCTCGGCATCACCACCGTCGACGTCGGCGTCGGTCTGCTGTCGATGCACTCCGCCCGCGAGCTATGCGGGGTGGAAGATCCGGGCTACCTGTCGCGCGCGCTCGGCGCCTACTGGGCGGGCTGAAACTTCCGCAAACGGTGACCCTCAGAAGTACACCGCGACGGGACCCCGGTGGCTGGGGATCACGTCGACGGGGGTATCAAAGATGCTGGTCAGCACGTCGGAGCGCATGATCTCCTCCGGCGTGCCGAAGGCCTGCACCTGGCCGTGTTTCATGGCGCAGATGCGGTCAGCATAGGCGCCGGCGAAGTTGATGTCGTGCAGCACAATGACAACGGTGCGGCCGAGCTCGGTGGCGATGCTGCGCAGGTGGCGCATCATGTGCACGGCGTGCGCCATGTCGAGGTTGTTGAGCGGCTCGTCGAGCAGCACGTAGTCGGTGTCTTGCGCGAGCACCATCGCGACGTACGCCCGCTGTCGCTGCCCGCCGGAGAGCTCGTCGAGGTAGCGTCCCTCCAAGTCGCTCAGGTCGAGGAAGTCGATGGCGTCGTCGATGATCCGCTCATCGGGCTCCGTGAGCCGCCCGCCCGAGTGGGGAAACCGCCCGAACCCGACGAGCTGCCGCACCGTCAGTCGGGTGATGAAGTGGTTCTCCTGTCGCAGAATCGACAGCACTTTCGCGAGGTCCTGAGACTTCGTGGTGGCCACGTCGAGGCCCGCCACCTCGATGCTGCCCTCATCCATGCCCAGCAGGCGCCCGATCATCGTCAGCAGCGTAGATTTCCCCGCACCATTCGGCCCGACGAGGGCCGTCACCCCGCCTGCCGGGATGTCGAGGTCGACGGGGCCGATGCGCACCTCGTCGGTGTAGCGCTTGCCAGCGGCGTTGACGGAGATCACAGGCGCCCCTTTCGCAGCACGTAGATGAGGAAGAAGGTGCCGCCGACGGCCTCGATAATGATGCCGACGGAGCCCTCAGCATAGAACAGATGCTTCAGCACGAAATACGCCCCAGCAAGGGTAACAATGCCGGTTAACCACACCATGGGGAACACGTAGCGGTGGTCGTGCGTGTCGGCCAGCTGATAGGAGATCATGGCAATCAGGAACCCCAGGAACGCCATCGGCCCCACCAGCGACGTCGACACCGCCATCAGCACCGCCACTAGCAGTAACACGACGATGGAGTTGCGGCGGTGATCCACCCCCAGGTTGGCGGCGGTGGCTCGCCCGAGCGCCAACACGTCGAGCTTTCTGGACATCACCCAGAGGCCCCCGCCGGCGAACGCCGCCAGCGGCACGGCCACGGGGAGGTAGGTGGCGTCGGAGTTCGCGATGGAGCCGATGAGGCGCGCGGTGAGGATGTCGAAGTCGCTGGGCGTGAGGAGGCGCTGGAGGAACGTTGCGATCGCGCCCATCCCGGTGCCGAGCACGATGCCGATGAGCAGCATGAGGTGCAGGTTCGCGCGCTTGCCGGTGAGCAGCCAGCCGTACAGCATGGCCGCGAACCCCACCATGAGCGTCACCTGCGAGAGGTACTGCCACACGCTTTGCACCATCGCGACGCCCGCGGCGCCGAAGACGAACACGGCGACGGTCTGCACCAGGCGGTACAGCGACTCGAAGCCCATGATCGACGGCGTGATGATGCGGTTGTTTGTGATGGTGTGAAATGCGACGGTGGCGAGGCCTTGGCAAAACGCCACCACGACGATCACTGCCATGTTGGTGACCCGCAGTTTCGCGATCAGCCACCAACCCTCGGTGCCGAGCGGCATGGGGTTCCCCCAAGCCAGGTTGCCAAAGACGAACAGCGCTGCAGCCACCAGCATGCCCGTGAAAATCATCCAATACCGGCGGCGGTGGCCCACCGTCGGGAATGCGCCGGAACTGGTGCGGGTGCGGCGCTGGCGGGTGGGGGTAGGTGCAGGAGCGGCGTCGACGGCGAGCTCAGGCACGACGCCCTCGCAGGAGCAGCGCGATGAACACGACCGAGCCCACCATGGCCAAAATCGTGCCGACGGGCACCTCGAACGGCATGATGATGACCCGCCCGATGATGTCGGCGAGGGTCACCGCCGCGATGCCGAGCAGGCACACCCACGGCAGGTTGGAGCGTAGGTTGTCGCCGCGGTACAGCGACACGATGTTCGGCACGATCAGCCCAAGGAACGGAAGATTGCCGATCACGACGGTGACGATGCCCGTCGCAGCCGCGATGAGGCCGGTGCCGACGAGCACCACGCGGCGGTAGTTGAGCCCGACGTTGGTGGCGATGTCCTCGCCGAGACCCGCGACGGTGAACCGGTCCGCCGCGATGAACACGGCGATGGCGACGGCGACGATCGCCCACAGCGGTTCGTACTGGCCCTGCACCACCGACGTGAACGAGCCGAGGAACCACACGCCCATGCTCTGGAGCATGTTGGTGCTGAGCGCGATGTACGACGAGCACGCGCCGACCACCGCGGCCAGCATCAAGCCGATGATCGGCACGATCACCGCCGAGCGGAGGGTGACCCGTCGCAAAATAAAGAAGAACACCATCGTGCCGACGAAGGCCGCCAGCACCGCCACCACCATCTTGGTCAGCAGCGATGCGCCCGGCGCGACGATCATCACCAGCAGCAGCCCGAGCCCGGCCCATTCGGTGGTGCCGGTGGTGGTGGGTTCGACGAAACGGTTCTGCGTGAGTTGCTGCATGACGAGGCCAGACATCGCCATCGCGGCCCCCGCCAGCACCAGCGCCAGCGTGCGCGGGATGCGGGTGATCGCAAACATCTGGGCGCCGTCGGTGGAGCCGAACACGTCGTAGACGCCGACGAACAACGACGCCAGCACCAGCCCGGCAGTGCCAAGAGCCGCGACGGCGAACCGCCACGAGAGCTGGTGCGCAGGCCGAGCGGCGGTGGCTCGTTGGGCGCGTGGCAGTGTGGCGGTTCGCGTCGCGGTTCTGGGCTGGGTGATGGTGGTCATCGGTTATGGATTATGCCTTTTCCATGGCGTCTGCCAAGTCGTTGAAGAACTTGGTGTAGGTCTGGATGCTCTCGTCGATGTACGTGTCTTGTGGCATGTAGACGATCTGGTCCTTCTTCACCGCGGTGACGTTTTTGAGCGCCGCCGACTCCTTGAGCAGCTCGTGCGCCGGCTTGTACTTCTCGTCGTCGGCGTTCACGGCCGCGTCGCGGTCCATCACGAGGATCCAGTCGGGGTTCGACTGGGCGATGGCTTCGACGGAGATGTCGTCGCCGGTGTGGTCCGTCGAGCCGTCGGTCTCGAGGGCGGGGGTGAGCCCGAGAACCTTGAAGACGGGACCGAGCGTGCGGCCCTTGCCGGGCGCGGCGTAGTTGATCTCGCCACCGGAGGTGATGACGGCCATGAACTTCTCCGACTTGTTCGCGTCCTTGACTCGCTTGATGGCGGCGTCGAGGTCGGCGTTGAGCTGCTTCGCCTCGTCCTGCTTACCGAAGATGTCGCCCAGCAGGGTGGTCTGGCGCTTCAGTTCTTCGTCGAGGGGCTTGTCAGGGGAGATATCGGTATCGACGAGCGCCGCGTCGGGAGTGAGCTTCTTGATGGCGTCGTAGTGCTGTGCGAAACGCTGGCCGTTCAAGACGAGGTCAGGCTTCGTCGCGACGATCGCTTCCAAATTGGGTTCGCGGTGGTTGCCGAGGTCGACGATGGCGTCGTCCTTCTTGTACGCGTTGCTGCTGGGGATGAGCTTCTTGGGGGCAGCCACGAGCTTCACGTCCCAGGCCTGCAGCGTTTGGAAGATGCGGTTGTCAGTGGCGACGACGTGCTGGGGGCTGGAGGGCACGTCGACGGTGCCTCGCGCGTCGGTGACCTGGGTGGGGCTATTGGATGCGCTGGGTTCCGTCGAGGACGTGGTGCCCTCGTTGCTGCTGGGGGAGCAGGCAGCAAGGCCGACGAGCCCTGCGGCGACAAGGGCGGCCAGACGTTGTAGTTTCATCTCGGTCTTTCTCAAGTGCGATGGGTTTCATATGTCGCGACTTAGGGGAGCCTAACCTACGTAATTTCGATACGCAAACATTTCCTAATAGTTTTCTTGCTGGAGAGGGAGAAGCATGAGCTACCACATCAGGCAGGCGCGCCGCGACGAAGCCACCGCCGTCGCCGACCTCGCCGTCGAAACATTCCCCATGGCCTGCCCGCCCTCCCTCAGCGAGTACGACATGCGCGCCTACATCGACGAGCACCTCACCGCCCAGCGATTCGCCGAGCATCTCGCCCACCCGGAGCGCGACGTGCTCGTGGCTAGCGACGACACGCGCCTGCTCGGCTATGTGCTGCTCTTCTTTGATTCCGACGGTGCCCCCGCCCCTGAGTTGGGCGTCACACTCGCGACGTCGGGGTTGCTGTCGAAGTGTTACGTGCGGCATGAGTCCCATGGGCAGGGTGTGGCCGCCGCGCTGCTCGAGGCCGCCGAGCATCGCGCCGTCGAGCGAGGTGTCGAGGGACTGTGGCTGAATGTGAACTACGACAACCATCGCGCCCAGCGGTTCTATGCCAAGCACGGGTGGGAGCGCGTCGGGTACGTCGACTTCATCGTCGGCAAGGCAGTGCATCGCGACCCGGTGTTGCAAAAGCCCTGTGGCGTGGCAGGGCAGGTGTAACTAGGCGGGTAGGGCTGCGGGTAATAGACTCGGCAGGCGTGGCACTAACGATTGGAATCGTCGGTCTTCCCAACGCCGGCAAGTCAACCCTGTTCAACGCTCTGACCCGCAATGACGTGCTCGCGGCGAACTACCCGTTCGCGACGATCGAGCCCAACGTCGGCGTCGTCGGGGTGCCGGATCCGCGGTTGCCGCGTCTGGCGGAGATCTACAAGTCGGAGAAGATCATCCCCGCGACGGTGAGCTTCGTCGACATCGCGGGCATCGTGAAGGGCGCCAGCGAGGGCGAGGGTATGGGTAACGCCTTCCTCGCCAACATCCGTGAGGCCGACGCGATTTGCCAAGTCACGCGCGTGTTTGAGGACGACGACATCCTCCACGTCGACGGCAAGGTCAACCCCGCCAACGACATTGACACCATCAACACCGAGCTGATCCTGGCGGACCTCCAGACCGTCGAGAAGGCGCTGCCACGCGTCGACAAGGAGGCGCGCATCAAGAAGGAAGTGCGGCCGAAGTTCGAGGCGTTCGTCGCGGCGAAGGAAGCGCTCGAGGCGGGGGTGCCGGTGCGCAAGGCCGACCTCGACCACGAACTCCTTTACGAGCTGCACCTCCTCACCGCCAAGCCGTACATCTACGTGTTCAACTGCTCGCAGGAGGAGCTCGCCGACGACGACCTCAAGGCCCGGATGCGCGAGATCGTCGCGCCTGCCGAGGCCATCTTCCTCGACGCGAAGTTCGAGGCGGAACTCGTCGAGATGGAGGAGGGCGAGGCGCGGGAATTCCTCGCTGACATGGGCATCGACGAGCCCGGCCTCGACGTGCTGGCCCGCGTCGGTTACGACACGCTCGGTCTGCAGTCGTACCTCACCGCAGGCCCGAAGGAGGCGCGCGGCTGGACCATCAAGAAGGGCTGGACGGCTCCCGAAGCCGCAGGCGTGATCCACACCGACTTCCAAAAGGGCTTCATCAAGGCCGAAGTCATGAGCTTCGACGACCTCGACGAGCTCGGCTCCGAAGCCGCCGTGAAAGCAGCTGGTAAGATGCGACTCGAAGGCAAGGACTACGTCATGGCCGACGGGGATGTCGTGGAGTTTAGATTCAATGTCTAGCGTTATTGACGCGACGCGTCATGCACGTCATGTTTGGTGTGAGATCAGATCCTTCGGTAACCGTGACACGGAGCTTGTCTGGCTGTGTGAGCGGGTGCCCCGGATCGATCCGCGGATTCACAAGGCTGCGAACCGGAAATTGCGTCTGCTCGATGCCGCGCCGTCGCTCAACTCGCTTCGGGTGCCTCCAGGGAATCGACTTGAAGCGTTGAGGGCGATCGCCAGGGGCGGCACAGCATTCGGATCAACGACCAGTGGAGAATTTGTTTCGTGTGGACTGACGCTGGCCCTGAGAACGTGATCATCGGGGACTACCACTGAGGTGCACCATGAATGACAAGCTCTATGACCCGATCCACCCGGGTGAGGTCTCGATGGAGGACTTCATCGAGGGCTTCGGCATCACGCAGCACCAGCTGGCTGTCTCGATCGGTGTGCCCCCGCGCCGGATCAATGAGATCGTGCACGGCAAGCGCGCGATCACCGCAGATACGGCGCTGTGCTCGGGGTGCTACTTCGGTATCGAGCCGCAGTTCTGGCTGAATCTGCAGTCGCGTTATGACTTGGAGTTGGCTTCGGATCGCATCGCCAAACAGGTGCATGAGATCACCCCTTTGGAGCGGGCGTCGTGACGGCCAGCGTCGAGTGCATCTTTTGTGACATTGTCGCTGGCTCGAGCCCCGCGACGATCGTGGCCGAAAGCGATCTCGCGCTTGCCTTCTTGGCATTGGCTGATTCGGCTCTGACTGCTGGGCACACCCTCGTCGTGCCGAAGCAGCATTGCCTTGGGGTCTTGGATACGACGTCTGAATCCCGGAATGCGGTGATCGAGCTGTGCAGCGTGGTTGGTCGAGCCATGGTCGAGGCGGAGCTGGGTACGGGGGTCAATTTGCTGAGCGCCTGCGGTCCTGGGAGTGATCAGTCGGTTGATCACTGGCACATCCATGTGGTGCCGCGTCTTAGCGGCGATGGCGTGGATACCTGGCCCGAGACGGACTCTCCTGTCGCGGCGAGCGATCATGCGAATGCTGGGGTGCGAATCGGCTCGGCAACGACGGTCGTCGCCTGAACCCTTTTGCAGCGCACGTGGAATTATCGGAGTGCTGTGCAGACTGAAATCGGCTATGGAACGTGGTGGAGTTCCGCTTCAACGTGTAGAGCGCCATGTCGACGTGCCGCCAGGGCCGGTACTCTGGAAGCATGTCTGAGACCGTCATGTCGCCCGAGACGCTTGCACTGCGCGAGCTCCTCGCTGCGCGTCGTGACGAGTTCCAGATGCTCCTCGACCGCTACGGTGCGACTAACCCGAAGCTGTTCGGGTCCGTCGCCCGCGGCACCGCGACTGCAGGATCGGACATCGACATCCTCGTCGAGATGGACCCTGCCGAAGGGAACGTCCTGATGCGTGCATCCGGTCTGCTCGAGGAGACGCGCGCGCTGTTCGAGTGCGATGACATCGACGTGTTTCCTGCCCAACTGCTCAAGCGTCCGGTCTCCGCGTCGGCGCTCGCCGAGGCAGTGCCGCTGTGAGTCGCAGTCCGGAGCAGCGCATCGCTGATGCGCTCAAGGCAGTCGAGCGGTGCCAGAAGTACGTCGCTGCGTTGGACCGCGAGAGTGACATCGCTGAGATGGCAGAGGATGCGATTGAGCGGAACCTCCAGATCATCGGTGAAGCCGTGAACCACCTTCCCGATGAGATCACCGGTGCGCACCCTGAGATCCCCTGGCCGCAGATTCGGGGGTTCCGCAACATCCTGGTGCACCAGTACTTCGGAGTCGACATCGACGTGGTCCGCGATGTCGTTGAGACTCATCTGCCGCCTTTTGCCGAGGTACTGCATGGACACGTTGCCACCGACTGACCGCGGACCCAAAGCTTATTCGGCTGCGGAACGTGGATGTTTGTGTGTTGGTTCCTGACGTGGAAGCGATCTAATCGGTTTCTCTGCACCATCTGCTGCCGTGGTTGAGGGGCCGAAGTTTCTGGGTCTCATTCACAGCCTGAGCGCTTCATCGTAAGTGGTAGCGGGTCGACTTGAGTCCCTGCTTGCCCTCCATGACGACGATGCCATCCTCGAGAGGCTGGTTGAGGGCGTAGCGGACCTGGCCGATCGTCAATCCCGTTGCGTCGACAACCTGATGGATTGTGAGCGGGCTGTCGGCTGTCGTCAGGGCATTCAAGATCCGGTGCTCGTTTCGGGTGGGGGACGAACTTCGGGGTACTGCCTTCATGCCCCTCGTCGTGTCCGGCGTCCGGGGTGAAGGACGCTCTGAGGCCTCTCGGGCGCGCCAGAGCAAGGCTTTGAACTGTACGCCGGTGTCGATGAGTTGTGGGCGAGGCAATCCTCGCGCCTCGGTGGAGCGGAACACTTCGCGGATGCCGCCGCCCTCGCCCTCGATGATCGATGCGCCGTCGGGCGTACCCAGTCGCTTGGCGATCTGATAGAGCCGTTGGTTAACCGCTGCCTGAGCGTGCTCGACGCTCTCGATCTGTGCGAGTGACACGCCACGCAAGCCGCCGGGACTCTGGATGAACAGGTTCCGCGGCGTGAGGCGTACCTGAATCTGCTTGCCGGTTCCCAGCGTGTTTGGGCCTAAGTCACGATGGACCAGTGCATTGGCCAAGAGTTCTCGTACCGCATTGAGTGGCAGCTCGGGGATGACTTCCATATGCCCGTCATCGCGATACTGGTTGATGGTGTCCAAGTTGGACGCCACCCAGTCGAGCAGATCGGCCAGGAGGGCGGGAATTGGGCCAGTGAAGTCCTGGAGGTTGCGGTTGCGTGGCTGCCCCTCGCCCCCTGTTAGCTGAACGGCAGCGGTCACGGTCAGCGCTGGATACTGTCCTTGCGGGTAAGCTCCGAGAGCATACAGTCCTGCCAGCGTCGGCTCGCCAGAGGCCGTAAGGACATTCGTCAGGCGAAGGATTTGGGGGTCATCGCAGTCGTGTAGGCGTCGGTCGTGAGCGCGCACTGCCCGGACGTAGGCTGAGCAGAGGGTCTCATCCAGATCATCACGGCTGCGACCGCGGGCGGGAGCAAGGTCGTAGTCCACCTGTTCGTCGGCATGGAGACGCGCTACTTCAAGCATGCGCTCCTCGTGCGGATGCATGGCGTAGTCGCCATCGGCCTGACGCAAAAAGGCCCTGCCTGCAACGCGCGCAGGCTTCTCGGCAAGGGGCAACGGTGCGATGTGCGCGATGACGACTGGTTGCGCATCCAATGTGATGGTCTGGAAGTCGATCTGCGGCGCTGGTCGGACGGCCGTGCGTGCCATGCTGGCGATCCCTGCTTCAAGCTCTGCGATGTTCGGGACACCCACGACGGAGAACTCCCCATCCCCCTCGTCGACGCCGAAGATCACGGTGCCGCCGTCGGGCATGTTGGCAAAGGCACACAATGTCTCCGTCATCTGGGGGACGCCACCTGTGGCGCGCTTGACCTCGATGGAGGTGCCGTCGCCTCGCCGCGTTCGCATCTGGTCGAGGGCCCACGATAGATCATCCAGCGTCCACATCATGACTTCAGACTACAACTCACACTCCAAAAGTTGGAGTGTGAGTTGTAGTCTGCGTCCTAGTTGTGCTGACCACGGAGGTTGGGTACATCCGGCGGGTTGGCTAGATATGGGGAAGAGGTCTGAGTGATGTGTGGGACTTACGACATAACCCATTTCACGAAACAGAGGTCTTCCATGTCCCACCGTAACGCGATCTTGACCGAAACCGGGCGTTTGCGTTTGGCCCAGCTCATCGTGGACACAGGCTGGCCGCTGCGTCGAGCGGCGGAACGTTGTGGTGTGGCGGTGACCACTGCCCGCCGTTGGGCTGATCGATACCGTGACCTCGGACCGGTTGGGATGGTCGGATGGGTCTGCTGAAGGTTTGGTTGACGTCCGGGGTTATGCCGCCAGTGTAGCGGTTGGTTTCATGATGAGTTCGAACTCGACCGGGGAGAGTTTCCCGAGTCGGCGTTGACGGCGTTTGCGGTGATACTTCCCCTCGATCCAGGACACGATCGCCAGCCGTAGTTCCTCTCGTGTGCTCCAGGACCGTCGGTCGAGGACGTTCTTCTGCAGCAGGGCGAAGAACGACTCCATCGCAGCGTTGTCACCACAGGCCCCCACGCGGCCCATCGAGCCACGTAGCCCGTGACGTTTCAGGGCTTTCAGGAAGCGTCTGGAGCGGAATTGAGAGCCGCGGTCCGAGTGCACGATCACTCCGGTGGGCCGGCCTCGGTGGGCCGGCCTCGGTGGGCCACTGCCATCTCGAGCGCGTTGACAGCGATCCGGGCCTTCATCCTGGTGTCGATCGAGTAGCCCACGATCCGGTTGGAGAACACATCCTTGATCGCACACAGATACACCTTTCCCTCACGAGTGCGGTGCTCGGTGATGTCGGTGAGCCATAGTTCGTTGGGGCCGTCGGCCGTGAACTGACGCTGCACGAGGTCATCGTGGACCGGTGCCCCTGCCTTCTTGTAGCGCGATGTGCGTGTGACGATGACCGATTGGATGCCAGCGACCCGGCACAGCCGCCAGACTCTGCGCTCCGAGAGTGTGTAACCCAGCTCGCCGATGTCGTCGGCCAGCACCCGGTAGCCGCCCTCGGGGTCGTCGGCATGGAGCTTGCGTAGCACGGCGATCAACTCACGTTCCTCGGCCTCACGCACCGAAATCGGCTGCTTGAGCCACTTGTAGTAGCCCTGTTTGGACAATCCCAGTATCCGGCACGCGACCGCCACCGGCACCCTCACCGGGGCACCGACAGCAGCCATCTCCTTGACGAGCGGATAGATCATTTTGGGGGTGTGATGTGAGCCTGCGACAGATACGCTGCTGCGCGGCGTAGCACCTCGTTTTCCATCTCCAACTCACGGATCCTACGCAAAGCCTGGGACATGTCCTTGCGTGCCTCGGGGTCCGTGGTCGGCGTCATCCCGTGAGACTGGAACCTCGCGTCACGGACCCACGCCTGCAGCGTGGTCTTCGCGACACCCAGGTCCTTGACGACCTGCTTCTGCGGGATGCCTGAGGCGACCAACGCGACCGCGTCGCGCTTGAACTCGTCGGTGTAAGTGATCTTCGGCATGGTTGCCATCCTTTCAGCACAACCTCCTCCCAGAAGCCATGCGGTCTTGGAGTCAACCAAACCTTCAGCAGTCCCCCTCGCGGCCCCATCACAGCCCGAACAAGACCCCGCTCCGGGTGGTCAAACGCTGCGTGAGCCTGCGGCTTCGGCTGTGCGAGGGGCCAATTCAGCTCGCGGCACGACTCGGCATCGCGCCTTCCACGGTCGGCAGGATCTTGACCTCGTGCCGGCTGAATCGTCTCTGGGCCTGTGACCGCGCCACCGGGGAACCGATCCGCCGTTACGAACACGACCACCCCGGCTCGCTGGTTCATGTCGATGTGAAGAAGCTCGGAAACATCCCCGATGGCGGCGGGTGGCGTTACGTCGGACGAGTCCAAGGCGACCGGAACCGTGCCGCGACCCCCGACAAGCCGCGCAGCAAGTGGCGTGGACCGCTACTCGGTCATGCCTTCGTGCACTCCGTCCTGGACGATAACTCACGGGTCGTCTATGCCGAGGTCCACGATGAAGAGACCGCACGCACCGCCAGCGCTGTCCTGATCCGGGCAGTCGCTTGGTTCGCCGCCCGAGGCATCACCATTGAGCGGGTCTTGTCCGACAACGGCTCGGCCTACAAATCACGCCTGTGGCAGCAGGTCTGTGACCAGCTCGGCATCGCAGTGAAAAAGACCCGCCCACGCCGGCCGCAAACCAACGGCAAGATCGAACGATTTCACCGGACTCTGGCCGACGGCTGGGCCTACGCCCACTGCTACAACTCCGAACAAGAACGCCGCGATGCCCTGCCCGGCTGGATCCACTTCTACACTCACCACAGGCCCCACACGGCCTGCGGGAACCTGCCACCGTTCTCGCGCTTGATCAACGTCCCCGGTCAGTACAACTAGGTGTTAGTCGCGGGTCGCCGGAGCCCGCCTATCGTGGCTGGGAGGCATTCGGCTACACCGGCTCGACCGACCCGCGCGGGGCGGACATCGCGCGCGAGAAGTTTGCCACCTTCATGCGTGCGATCCGCGGCGAGGGTATGGCCCAGGCGGACCCGGCGCAGTTTGGGCGTACCGGCAAGCTGCGGATCGAGCCGCAGTCGCCCGGCCTCGATAAGCGCATCTGGTGGGGTGCGGGTACCCGCGAAACCGCCGAATGGGTGGGTTCGCAGGGTATCAACCTCATGAGCTCGACCCTGCTGACCGAGGCGACCGGCGAGCAGTTCGCGGACCTCCAGACGGAGCAACTCGAACGCTTCCGGGGTGCGTGGAAAGCAGCCGGGCACGAGGGTGCGCCGCGGGTGTCGGTCTCGCGATCGATTTTCCCCATCGTGTCCGAGGAAGACCGCCTCATGTTCGGCATGAACGACTCCCACGACCAGATCGGCATGATCGACGGCTTCCGCTCGACCTTCGGCAAGACCTACGCGGCAGAACCCGATCTCCTCATCGAACAGCTCAAGGCCGACGCAGCCGTCATGAGTGCGGACACCGTCATGCTCACCATTCCCAGCCAACTGGGGCCGGACTTCAACCTCCACATCCTCGAGGCCTTCGCCACCCACGTGGCTCCGGCGCTCGGGTGGGAACCCAATACCGCGGGACCGGTGAGGGGCTACGACATCTCCTGACCGACTGCGTCAAGCCACCAGCCCAAGGATTTTACGCAAGTCCACAACGCTTGACCCGCCGCCGAGGTGCCACGCAGGCTTTCGTGTGGGGCACCTCGGCGTCGTGTGGCCGGGGCGCGAAGGTGAATTCTTGACTTACGCTATTCCACTGTGTCGCTCCCGTTCATAGGGTGGGGGCATGACCGGATCGACAGCGAACGTGGGCGACCTCATCGATCGCGCGATGCAAAGCGCGGCGGTGAATCCTGCGGCGGTGAGTCTCGAGGAGTTCGCTGCGGGGGCCGGCTATAGTCGGTTTCACTTTTCGCGCCTGTTCAAGCAGGGCGTGGGAATGAGCCCGGGGCAGTACCTGACCGCTCGGCGAATCGACGAGGCGAAGCGGCTCCTGCTAGCCGGTGACGATTCGATCATCGATATCGCGATGGGCGTGGGTTTCGATTCGCTCTCCAGCTTCAGTAGGCGCTTCAAGCGATCTGTGGGTGTCACCCCCGGGCAATTGCGGGCGCTCGCGGACCGGGTGGATCGCCGGCCTCCCCGGCCGTTCGCCGTGCCGGGGGATTCGCCCGCGCGCGTGACGGTGAGGCTGGAGGTTCCCGCGCAGGTATCTCTGCGAGGCGACCCGATCGTGTGGGTCGGCTGGTATCCGCAGCCCGCCCCCGTCGGTTTGCCGCGGGCGGGCATCCTTGTTCGGGGGCAAGACTCAGTGCGGCTGCCGCTGTGTCCGGGTGCCCCGTTCCTCTTGGGGTTTGCGGTGCCCGCGCATGCCGACCCGCTCGATCATCTGGTGCCGAACGAACCCGTGGCCGCGATTCATGCCGGGCCGATCCTGGGACCCGTGTCAGTGGGGACAACGGTGGATCTACGTTTTGCTCGAGTGCCCCGCCACGGGGTGCCGATGCTGTCGGCGCTGCCGGTTCTGTGCCGCGGGTGAGGGTGCGCTACGTGTGACGCTGTGCCGTGGGCGAACCGTGCGAGTCGTGCCAAGTGGGGCCGCCAAGACCGCACGAATGGACAAACATTGCCCGCGCGGGGTTCGTAGCGTGGTAACCGTCAACCTCGATACAAAGGAGATCCCCTCATGGCACGACCACAAGGAACAACGGCTTGGCTAGACTATGGTGCGACGGATGCCGCGGCGGCCAAGGAGTTCTATGCGGGACTTTTCGGCTGGGAAATCGATGACCTGGGCGAGGAAGTCGCCCACTACAACATGATCCGCAAAGGCGATTCCCTAGTCGGTGGTTTCATGGACATCGCCGGTATGACCTGCCCCGATGGCTCGCCGCTGGAAGCTTATTGGGGCGTCTTCCTCGCGGTCGACAACGCGGAGAACAGCGCCAAGACCGTGGAATCCAACGGCGGAACGTTGGTGTTCCCCGTGGGAAGTGCGGGCGCCGCCGGATCGTTTGCGGTGATGAGCGATCCCGCACAGCACCCGCTGAGCCTGTGGCAAGCCGGCGAGGTCGAGGGTTTCGACTTCACCGGTCAGCCCGGAACGCCCGTGTGGTTCGAACTCATGACTGAAGACGTGGATAAGGAACTGGAGTTCTATACCAAGAGCTTCGGCGCGAACTTCGTCCCGATGAAAACCACCATGCAGGACGACTGCGCGGCGGAGCGCTACTACACGAACGGCGCACAGGACGAAGCCTCGTGGGGACTGGGCGACGCGTCATCGCTGGTGGCCGGTGAGAAGCCCGGCTGGCGCGTGTACTTTGGTGTCGAATCAAGTGCGGACGCGATCGCGGCCGTGGAGAAACTCGGCGGGACGATCATCGACGGCCCGGATTCCTCACCTTTCGGTGCCATCATCACCGTCGCCGACCCCTCCGGCGCGACCTTCCAACTTTGCGCCATGAGCGAGGCGCGGCCCGAGTAAGCTTCACTCGCGTTTACCCAGTTCCAAGTCGAGGTGCCACGCGGGATAGCCCGTGGGGCACCTCGGCGACGTTCCCAGCCCCGCGCCCGAGGTGCGGGTCGGGCGATTGGTGAGTGGCGCCTCGGCGGCGGTTGGGGAAGCGGCGGCGACGACCCACGGGACTTGGGTTCCGTGGCTTTGACTATTGGAATCGTGGGACTGCCGAATGTGGGCAAGTCGACCATGTTTAACGCGTTGACGAAGAATCAGGTGCTCGCGGCGAATTACCCGTTCGCGACGATCGAACCGAATGTGGGTGTCGTGACCTGCCGGATGAACGGCTGAATCGCTTGGCGGAGATTTTCGGTTCGGAGCGGATCCTGCCGGCGACGGTGAGTTTCGTCGACATCGCGGGCATCGTCAAGGGTGCTTCCGAGGGCGAGGGCCTGGGTAACAAGTTCCTCGCGAATATCCGTGAGGCGGACGCGATCTGCCAGGTGACGCGCGCGTTTTCCGATCCGGACGTGACTCGCGTCGAGGGGTCCCAGGATCCCGCGGGAGACATGGACACGATTTCGACCGAGCTCATCCTGGCCGACATCCAGACGCTCGAGAACGCGCGCCCGCGGGTGGAGAAGGAGGTCAGCGCAAGGCCATGGAGCCGGCCGTGCTCGAGGCGATGGATCAGGCCAAGGAGCTGCTGGAGAGCGGCACGACCCTGTTCCAGGGTGCGGCCAAGGCCGGGATTGCTGTTTCGCAGTTGCGCGAGCTGCAGCTTATGACGTCCAAGCCGTTTATCTACGTGTTCAACACCGACGAAGAGGGTCTGGCGGACACCGCGATGCAGGACAATCTGCGTGAACTCGTGGCTCCGGCGGAGGCCATCTTCCTCGACGCGAAGTTCGAGGCGGAACTCGTCGAAATGGAGGAAGACGAGGCGCGGGAATTCCTCGCTGACATGGGCATCGACGAGCCCGGCCTCGACGTGCTGGCCCGCGTCGGTTACGACACGCTCGGCTTGCAGTCGTACCTCACCGCAGGCCCGAAGGAGGCGCGCGGCTGGACCATCAAGAAGGGCTGGACGGCCCCCGAGGCAGCCGGCGTGATCCACACCGACTTCCAAAAGGGCTTCATCAAGGCCGAAGTCATGAGCTTCGACGACCTCGACGAGCTCGGCTCCGAAGCCGCCGTGAAAGCAGCCGGCAAAATGCGACTCGAAGGCAAGGACTACGTCATGGCCGACGGGGACGTCGTGGAGTTTCGATTCAATGCAACGTCTGGGGAGAGGAAGTGAAGGATGTGACTGCGTTAGAGGCTGCCCAAAATCTTCTAGGTGATGTCAATTCCCTGC
Organism: Tessaracoccus timonensis; assembly: GCF_900343145.1. NCBI lineage: Bacteria > Bacillati > Actinomycetota > Actinomycetes > Propionibacteriales > Propionibacteriaceae > Tessaracoccus > Tessaracoccus timonensis. Next base: position 664,508 of record NZ_LT996886.1, on the reverse strand, counting down.
TTGACCACCATCCAGCACAGAAGGACCCTAAGCCGGGGAAGCCCGCCGGGCCAGGTTACGGGCCGTTGCTGCGTGCGGGTACTTCCCTCTGCTATACGGCGTGGGAGGTCTATGTCGAAGAATCCCTGATTGAGACGGTTGAATGGCTTCTAGAGAATAAGGAAGCCGATGAGCTACCGAAAAAGTTACGGTCGTGGGTGGTTGAGCAAAGAAGAGATCCGTGGGTGTTCGTGGGCGACTCGTGGCGATCAACTGTACTTGAACTTGTGCGATCGCGAATCGAAGGAGATTCGGAAGGTCGTTACGGATTCAACACCGCTAGCGTTGGAGGTGTCGAAAGCCTGTACGGAAGTATCCTCGATTTCTGCCCGCTGCGGGAAATCAAATGGCAGAAGAAAGCCAACGCGTCGGTGCGGAAACAGATTTCCGATCTGGTCAAAATACGGGGCGAGATTGTACATCGAGGTTCGACACCCGATGCGCTTAACCTTGGTCAAGTCCGCAATTGGGCTGATTTTGTTCGGCGACTGATTGAAAAATTTGATGAGCGCATGGTGGAGTTCCGGCTTAACGTCTAGGCCCGCTTGGCGCATGGCTGCAGTGCGCGTGAAACGCGGGGTTGCACGCCTCGTCCCCAAGGCGGGAGGATGCGGGCATGACTGCTCTGACCGGCTGGGCAAACGATGATGCTGTGATCGCGGCGGCAATGGAGTTGGCTGGAACCCTGGGAGAGGACCCGAACCATACTGTTGCGGCTGCAGCGATGGATCTTCGTGGAACCATCTATGCCGGTGTGAACAACTATCACTTCAATGGCGGCCCGTGCGCCGAGCTCGTCGTGCTCGGTATGGCTGCCAGTGCTCATGCGGGGCGGCTTGCGACGATAGTTGCGGTCGGGGATGGAGGCCGTGGGGTGGTCTCCCCGTGCGGTCGCTGTCGTCAGGTGCTGTTGGACCAGCATCCTGACATTCGCGTGTTGGTTCCTGACGGTGATGCGATTCGATCGGTCTCCGTGCGCCATCTGTTGCCGTACTCGTATGTGCAGCCCGACGGTGATCCGCGCCGCTTTGTACGCTTCAACCGACGCTACCGCGACGATGTTCTCTCTGGCCGAAAGACTCGCACTCTTCGCTATCAGGATCTGGTGCCCCTGGGTGAGACCACCTTCGTGTTTGAGGACAGTGAGCATCGTGGCTTCGAGACCATGCAGGGTGTGATTGATTCCGTGTCTCAGATCCGACTTTCGGAACTGGATGCGGGCTATCGGCGCAGTCTTCGCAGTCACTACCCTGAGATGCCTGCCGACGCGCTCCTCGATGACGTCAGGTTCCACGTCTGATCTTGCATCTGGTCGGTTCCCTGGGGGGACTGGGCTGTGCCCGCGCTCACGGAGGACATTTTCGAGGGTGGGCCTACGAACTCCAAGCGTGACCGTGGAGACACCGTGGAGTTCAGATGTTCAAACTGACATCGCGGAGGTGAGGTGGCGTGCGCCTCACGCTGTTGCGAGTGCTTCCGTGGGCGGTTATAGTGGAAACACTATGACCGGTTCCGCCTACCTCGGTAGGCCCAGGGCCGGTCTTCATTTTCTCAGGCGGTGTTCATGGGTGTGAACGTCAAGGGGTTCAAGACGTATGCCGAGCAGGTGGAGATCTTGGCTGGGCGCGGCATGGATATGGGTGATCGAGATGCCGCGGCGGAGTTTAGGTTTAACGTCTAGCGTTAATGATGGTCCCCGTTATATAGTGACTTCGTGATCAGATCGTTCGGCAACAAGGACACGAGCGCATCTGGCAAGAGCAGTACGTTCAGCGGGTGGCCATGCGGAAGCTGGAGCTGATCCACGCAGCGAAGGATCTTGATGATCTGCGAATCCCGCCTGGGAATCGGCTGGAGCGTCTCGTTGGTGACCGGCGTGGGCAGCACAGCATCCGTGTGAATGCGCAATGGCGTATCTGCTTCGTCTGGAGTGATGGAGGTGCAGATGGTGTCGAGCTCGTCGACTACCGCTGAGGCCGACTTGATTGAGCCGATCCACCCGGGAGAGATCCTGATGGAGGATGTCATCGAGGGTTTTGGGGTCACGCAGCATAAGCTCGCCGTTTCGATCGGTGTGCCGCCTCGTCGGATTAACGAGATGGTGCATGGCAAGCGTGGTGTCACTGCAGATACGGCGATGCGGCTGGCGCGGTATTTCGGGACGTCCGAGGAGTTCTGGGTGAATCTGCAGTCGAATTACGAGCTGCGGTTGGAGCGTTGAGCGTTGAAGAACATGGTCGCCGCTATTAGTCCACTCAAGGTCGCGTGAGTGAATGTAATCTCACGGTGCAGTGTGTCCGTGCCGCCTGCTTGCTGTTGACGTTGTGGGCGTAGGCATCGTTCTTGAGTTCTTCCGGTTGTTGGTTCTCGCATCGCGCCATCGCAGCTATCATTGTTGATAGCAAAAAAGGGGGTGGTTCTGATGTCTTCCATTATCGTGCGTGGTCTTGATGACCATGTGAAGCAGCAGCTCGCGTCGCGGGCGAAGGAACACGGGCGGTCCATGGAGGCCGAGGTTGGCGACATCTTGACGAAGGCGGCCCGACGGCCGCACATAGGTGTGGCTCTTCTGGATGTGGCGCAGGATGTCGGTGGGGTCGATGAGCTGCCGATTCAGGCGCGCGATGATGTCGCACGGGTGGTGGACTTCGAGTGATCGTCCTCGACACCAACGTCGTCTCGGAGATCTTTCGGTCCTCGCTGGAGCCTCGTGTTGTCGAGTGGCTTGTGTCGCTGACGGGTGACGTTGCGATCACGTCTGTCACTCTTGCGGAGTTGCTTGCCGGCGTTCGAAGGCTCCCGGAGGGTCGACGCAAGGACGCGCTGGCGCGCGGGATTGAGGGAGCGGTAGTGCCGTATCGGGGGAGCCGGTCGGTGCTCGCGTTCGATGCTGACGCGGCGGAGCGATATGCGGAGGTGCTCGTGTCGCGTGAGGCGGCAGGTGTGCCGGTCAGTACCGTCGACGCTCAGATTGCCGCGATCTGTCTGGCGAATGGGGCAACCTGTGCTACGCGCAATGTGAAGGATTTCCAGCACACTGGCGTCGAACTCGTCGACCCGTGGAATGTGGAAGCGTGAAGCGTCGTTCAATCGAGGTCATCGCCCACCAAGAGTCGACTGAAGCCGATCTGCATGGGCTTCGACAGCTCTTCGACAGCGAGTACCAGGAGTTCGGAGAATGAGATCGGCAACAGCCTTACGGTTATGCGCCACATGATGTCCACGTCATGGCGCGAAACGAAGGTCGCGTCGTCGGCCATGTGGGATGGGCACGCCGCGAGATCACTGTTGGCACGGAGACCCTCGCGATCGCGGGAGTCGGCGGCGTCTTGATCTCCGCTGACGCACGAGGGGTGCGTCTCGGGAGCGAACTCATGAGTTGGGCGGCGCAGGCGATGCGCGATCGCGGCCACGTCGCGTTCGGTTACTTGGGGTGTCGAGAGCAGGTCGTCCCGTTCTACGAGTCATGTGGGTGGAAGAGGATCCTTGCGCGCGAGGGGTCCGTCGGGTGTGATGGCGAACCTGTCGTGCAAGAGCCTGTCCCGCCGATCCTTATCCTGCCAATCGCCCCACTCGAGATGTGGCCTGATGGAGACATCGACCTGCGCGGACGGGCTTGGTAGCCACTGACTGCATACGGTTCTCCGCGCCGGGGTGTGGTGGAATTCCGCTTCAACGTGTAGAGCGCCATGCCGACGTGCCGCCAGGGCCGGTACTCTGGAAGCATGTCTGAGACCGTCATGTCGCCCGAGACGCTTGCACTGCGCGAGCTCCTCGCTGCGCGTCGTGACGAGTTCCAGATGCTCCTCGACCACTACGGCGCGACTAACCCGAAGCTGTTTGGGTCCGTCGCCCGCGGCACAGCGACTGCAGGATCGGACATCGACATCCTCGTCGAGATGGACCCTGCCGAAGGGAACGTCCTGATGCGTGCATCCGGTCTGCTCGAGGAGACGCGCACGCTGTTCGAGCGCGATGACATCGACGTGTTTCCTGCCCAACTGCTCAAGCGTCCGGTCTCCGCGTCGGCGCTCGCCGAGGCAGTGCCTTTGTGAGTCGCAGTCCGGAGCAGCGCATCGCTGATGTGCTAGAGGCAGTCGAGCGGTGCCAGAAGTACGTCGCTGCGTTGGCCTGCGATGTCGTCGAGACTCATCTGCCGCCTCGTGCCAAGGCGCTGCGTGGGCACGTTCTCATCGAGAGACAGCGCAGACGCAACGGTCATTCGGCAACGGAACGTTGGAGTTCCTTTAACGCCTAGCGTTATTGACGCCTCACGTCATTTCTGGCACTCTTGCTGTGTGATCAGATCTTTCGGTGACCGTGACACGGAGCTCGTCTGGTTGCGTGAACCGGCACCGCGGATCGATCCGCGGATTCACAAGTCGGCGAACCGGAAGTTGCATCTGCTTGATGCTGCGGTGTCGCTCAACTCGCTTCGGGTTCCGCCGGGGAACCGGCTCGAAGCGTTGAAGGGCGACCGCAGAGGTCAGCACAGCATCCGGATCAACGACCAGTGGCGGATCTGCTTCGTGTGGACCGAGGCTGGCCCAGAGAATGTAATCATTGAGGACTACCATTGAGGTGCATCATGACTGAGAAGCTTTACGCGCCGATTCATCCTGGCGAGGTCTTGATGGAGGACTTCATCGAGGGGTTCGGCATCACGCAGCACAAGCTCGCGGTGTCCATCGGTGTCCCGCCGCGGCGGATTAACGAGATCGTGCACGGCAAGCGGGCCATCACCGCTGACACGGCGTTGCGTCTGGGGCGATACTTCGGTGTCGAGCCGCAGTTCTGGCTCACTCTGCAGAGCCGCTATGAGCTTGAGCTTGCGCAGGAACGTGTGGCCGATCAGGTGGCCGAGATTAAGCCGCTGCAGGCCGCATGACCGACTCTGTGGTGCTGCGTCCCGACGGCGTGTCGATCGCGGTGGCGTGACCAGACCTGGTCGAAGGGCTCGTGGTGTTGGGAGGGCACATGGAGGGGAGCGATGATCCGGGCGAAGCCGCCGGGGCCTACAAGGCGCCGCACTCGGGGATCTTTTGGACTTTCTTTACGTCCATGTGGAGCATGTGATCTGGGTAGCGGGGGATGATTTTTCCGGGCTTGCGCCAGTCCTCTCGGTCTGGGGCGATGTCTCGGATGCGGTTCAGCCCGAGCCGATCCAGCCGTCTGGTCATCGTTCGCGCACAGCAGCTAGCCCTGCTCTGGGTAACGCACGAGGAGGTCGTTGCCGATGACGGCCCCGTCGTTGAGTGTTGCCTCGCTTACCTTCGGCCCGTCCGCACCCATCCCCATGATGTGTTCAACTTCGTCACCATGGGCGATGAGGTGGTCGGCGATGATGCGCCGGTGGCAGCGCCACCACACCGCCTCGGAGCACATGATTGCGGTAGGGGTTTCGGCAGCACTCGCCCGTAGCTGCGAGAGTGCATCCGAGAACTCCCCACCCAGCGCATGGTCGGCGTAATTGTGGAAGCTGCGGTTACGCCAGTTCCCGTTGGCCTCAAACGGTACGGAGTGGGACACATTGCGCCGCCCGGTCAGGCCCTCGCTTCTGCTGTAAGTGATGCCGCGTGTGGGGAGGTGTTCGGCGAGGTAGTCGTCGTTGAACCACGGGTACTTCCTGGACCCGGGTAGCTTGCGCACATCCACGATGGATTCCACACCGACAGCCCTAATCATCTCGGCGAAGTCTTCGAACTCGAAGTTGGAGTGGCCCACGGTGACGATACGCATGTCGACAACCCTACGTGCGAGACCGTACATCCGCATCGGCGTCCAAGTGTCTTTCGTCGGCACGTGGTTGAGCGGGTAGAGCGCGGGATCGCGGCCAGTATGCTTGGCACATCTGCCGCTGTCCTTCACGGCATACATCCTGCTAATCGTCGAGTGCTTCGCAGGAGCCGATTAGTCAAGTCTCAACGGGATGCTGGGGAGCAGTCGGAAGCCTAACCTGCCCGTGTGTGGGCGAACTCCCTGCATTCCTGATTAAAGGATACTGCTGTAAGAACAGTGGTGGCTGAGATGCCGAATAACTTCGGCGAACCGTAGAACCTGATCCGAGTAATTCCGACGCTAGGAAGGATAGGAACTTCGATGACATCTCATCCGAGGGATCTGAAGCCGTCTAGTGCGCACCATATGTTTGCAGTGCACAGGGGAACCGTTGGTTTCTCGTTGCGGTTTACGAATGAGAGAGTAACTTTTCAACGACACTCCGTGGAGTTTAGGTTTAATGTCTAGCGTTAATGATGGTCCCCGGTATATATGGTGACTTCGTGATCAGTATCGTTCGGCTACAAGGATACTGAGCGCATCGGGCATGAGCAGTACGTCAAACGCGTCGAGCGGACTGTGCAGCGGGTGGCCATGCGGAAGCTGGAGCTGATCCACGCAGCGAAGGATCTTGATGATCTGCGAATCCCGCCTGGGAATCGGCTGGAGCGTCTCGTTGGTGACCGGCGTGGGCAGTACAGCATCCGTGTGAGTGCGCAATGGCGTATCTGCTTCGTCTGGAGTGATGGAGGTGCGGATGGTGTCGAGCTCGTCGACTACCACTGAGGCCGACTTGATTGAGCCGATCCACCCGGGAGAGATCCTGGTGGAGGGCTTGATCGAGGGTTTCGGGATCACGCAGCACAAGCTCGCCGTTTCGATCGGTGTGCCGCCTGGTCGGATCAACGAGATCGTGCATGGCAAGCGAGGTATCACTGCAGATACGGCGATACGACTGGCGCGGTATTTCGGGACGTCCGAGGAGTTCTGGATGAATCTGCAGTCGAATTACGAGCTGCGGTTGGAGCGTCGCGCGTTGAAGAACATGGTCGCTGCTATTACTCCATTGCAGGTCGCGTGACTGAATGTAATCTCACGGTGCAGTGTGTCCGTGCCGCCTACTTGCTGTTGACGTTGTGGGTGTAGGCATCGTTCTTGAGTTCTTCCGGTTGTTGGTTCTCGCATCGCGCCATCGCAGCTATCATTGTTGATAGCAAAAAAGGGGGTGGTTCTGATGTCTTCCATTATCGTGCGTGGTCTTGATGACCATGTGAAGCAGCAGCTCGCGTCGCGGGCGAAGGAACACGGGCGGTCCATGGAGGCCGAGGTTCGCGACATCTTGACGAAGGCGGCCCGACGGCCGCACATAGGCGTGGCTCTTCTGAATGTGGCGCAGGATGTCGGTGGGGTCGATGAGCTGCCGATTCAGGCGCGCGATGATGTCGCACGGGTGGTGGACTTCGAGTGATCGTCCTCGACACCAACGTCGTCTCGGAGATCTTTCGGTCCTCGCTGGAGCCTCGTGTTGTCGAGTGGCTTGTGTCGCTGACGGGTGACGTTGCGATCACGTCTGTCACTCTTGCGGAGTTGCTTGCCGGCGTCCGTAGGCTCCCGGAGGGCCGATGCAAGGACGCGCTGGCGTACGGGATTGAGGGAGCGGTAGTGCCGTATCGGGGGAGCCGGTCGGTGCTCGCGTTCGATGCTGACGCGGCGGAGCGATATGCGGAGGTGCTCGTGTCGCGTGAGGCGGCAGGTGTGCCGGTCAGTATCGCCGACGCTCAGATTGCCGCGATCTGTCTGGCGAATGGGGCAACCTGTGCTACGCGCAATGTGAAGGATTTCCAGCACACTGGCGTCGAACTCGTCGACCCGTGGAATGTGGAAGCGTGAAGCGTCGTTCAATCGAGGTCATCGCCCACCAAGAGCTGACTGAAGCCGATCTGCATGGGCTTCGACAGCTCTTCGACAGCGAGTATCTCGAGGAGTTTGGTGAGTGGGATCCGCAACAGCCCTACGGTTATGCGTCACATGATGTCCACGTCATGGCGCGCAACGAAGGTCGGGTCGTCGGCCACGTGGGATGGGCACGCCGCGAGAGTGATGGGGGCGCCGCGCGGGTATGAGTTCTCGAAGCAGGCCTCGATGCCGCCATTAGTGACCAGTGGGCGTGGAACCTCCGAGCCGAAATGAAGTACTCGGGAGTCGAACCTCCACCAGTCATCGAGTACGCGAAGGAGGCGACCCCGTCTGCTCGTTCGCGGTGCTTCGGTGAACTGTGGAGCAAGTTCACTAGGATTGAGCTGTGAGTACGTTCGAATCACCTGCTGGATGGACGCGCCGGTCTGTCCTCGGGGGATTGCTGACGGTCCCGGTCGCCGGGCTGGTGAACGGGTGCGCACCAACCGGCACGAACGAGCACGGAGGTTCGGACGGGCGAATCGTCCTTGTGTACCGCGGCCCCGCAGGATGCGCAGGATGCTCGGAGATTCTTGCAGAGCGGCTGTCTCGACCACCGCTTGGCCTGGACGTTGCGTTTATCGGCCCACGCGAACAGGTCCCTCTCGAAGCGAGTGCCCTATCTGGAGCCGTCCTCTACGCTCAGCCAGGCGGCGGGGACGACATCAGTGGTGCGGCCCAGAGTTTTCCTTCGGATTTCATCCGCGGGCTACGTGACTATATTGCTACCGGTGGAAGCTACCTCGGAATCTGCATGGGCGCATATCTCGCCGGGAGCGAGGGCTTCGGTTTGCTAGATTATTCCGTTGCGGGGGAGGTAAACGTTCCCGGCTTCCCTGTAGAAGATAGCAGCGATCAAGTGGTGGCGGTCACGTGGGGTGAGACCTTGCGTTGGACCTATTTTCAAGAGGGTGCGCGGTTGCCAAGAGATGGTGCGGAGGAATATGCGCTCTATGAAACAGGCGATCTCGCTGCCGCATATTATCGGTGCGGTGATGGAAATGTGGGCTTGATTGGCCCTCATCCGGAGGCAGACGTGACCTGGTTCGAGGACGCCGATCTCGTCGATCCCGACGGCGACGACTGGCAATATGCGCTGCCGCTCGTCAAGCGGATTCTCAGTTGATCGCTGGGAAGGCCATGTGCGGCACATCTGCCGAGATCAAGCTACTGGAGGTGCCATGACCAACCGCACGGTGCTACGCCCCGACGGTGTCTCGATCGCGGTCACTGACCTCGGTGGCGATGGCCCCGTCGTCGTACTGCTGCACGGTCTCGCGGGGAGCTCGCGCGAGCTGCTGCGAACGGCGCATGCGTTACCGGGCTATCGGGTGCTACTCGTGGGCCAGCGGGGGCACGGTGCGAGTACACGGCTTCCCAATGACTTGTCGCGCGATGCCTTCGTCGGAGACGTCGTCGCAGTGCTCGAGGAGCTCGTCCCGGGGCAGCGCGCGGTGCTCGTCGGGCAGTCGATGGGAGCCCGTACCGCGTTCCTCGTCGCGGTGGCGCGACCAGACCTGGTTAGAGGGCTCGTGATGCTGGAAGGGCATGTGAAGGGCAGCGATGATCCGGGCGAGGCCGCACAGCTCGGCAGGTATTTCGCGTCGTGGCCAGTGCCGTTCGGGGACGAGGCCGCGGCGAGAGAGTTCCTCGGCGGGGACGCGATCGTCGATGCCTGGGTGGCGGACTTCGAACTGACGGATCATGGCCTCGTCCCGCGCTTCGACGCCGCCGTCATGCAGCGCGTGATCGAGGCGGTGCACGAGCCCCGCTGGGACGAGTGGGAGGCTCTGTCGGTCCCGACACTCGCGGTGTTCGCGAAGCATGGGATGTTCGGCAACGACGATCGGGACGCATTGATCCGGTGCAGGCCCCAGACAGACAGGATTGATCTCGATGGCGGTAGCCATGACGCGCACCTCGATGCCTTCGATATGTGGATCGACGTGCTCAGGCGCTGGCTGGACCGCCAGCGGATCGATGCCACGCACGCCCACGGGCGCTGATGGTTCTCAGTGCCGGAGCTCGGTGGAGTTCCGGTTCAACGTCTAGATGTTCTGCCCGGGGAGGTCGGCTACGCGTTCGGCTTCTGATGTGTAGGTGCGAGCGTAGGCGCACTCCTCGAGCATGGTGCGGTTGAATTGTTCGACCTTGCCGTTGGTTTGTGGCCGAAACGGGCGAGTGTGCTTGTGGCTGATGTCCTCATCGAATGCGGTCTTGAAGGCACTCGAGCGGTATCTGCACCCTTGCCCAGCCAACCCGCCAACCCTCACGTACCTCACCTCCGTGGTCAGTGCAGCTTGCCGAGGCGCTGGAGGGGCACGTTGTCACCGATTGACAGCGCGGGCCAAACAGTCATTCGGTTGCGGAACGCTGTGCGGTCTGGTGAGGAGTACTCGCTATACTGTTGATCATTCAACTAGGAGGATCATGAAGCGCTTTGGATTCCTGAGCTTTGGTCATCACGGCCCGGAAGGTGACCCGTTCGACGCTCGAGCGTCGTTGCACAGCGCCATCGAGTTATCCGTCGCCGCCGACGAGCTGGGTGTCAACGGCGCCTACTTCCGGGTGCACCACTTCGCCCGGCAGGCGGCCTCGCCGATGCCGCTGCTCTCGGCGATCGCGGCGCGAACGAGGCACATCGAGGTCGGCACCGGCGTGATCGACCTGCGCTACGAGAATCCGCTCTACCTGGCCGAGGAGGCTGCCGCACTCGATCTCATCGCCGACGGGCGCGTCGCCCTGGGCGTGAGTCGCGGGTCGCCGGAGCCCGCCGATCGTGGCTGGGAGGCATTCGGCTACACCGGCTCGACCGACCCGCGCGGGGCGGACATCGCGCGCGAGAAGTTCCCGCTGTTCATGGCGGCGATCCGCGGCGAAAAGGTGGTCGATGCCGATCCGAAGCAGTTCCCCGTCGGTAGCCGGCTCGGCATCCAGCCGCATTCGCCGGGCTTGGATCGTCGCATCTGGTGGGGTGCCGGAAGCCGGGACACTGCCGTGTGGAGTGCGCAGCAGGGGGTCAACCTCATGAGCTCGACGCTGCTCACCGAGGCGACCGGCGCGAGCCTGGGCGACCTGCAGGCCGAGCAGATCCAGCAGTACCGCGACGCTTGGGCCGAGGCCGGGCACGGATGGGAGCCGCGCGTGTCGGTCAGCCGTTCGGTGTTCCCGATCGTGAGCGACCTCGACCGTCGTTACTTCGGCAGGGGCGGCCAGGACCGTGACCAGGTGGGTGTCATTGACGGCTACACGTCGACGTTTGGCCGTATCTACGCGGACGAGCCGGACAAGCTCGTCGAGCAGTTGCGGGCGGACGCGGCGGTGATGTCGGCGGACACGCTCATGTTGACGATTCCCAACCAGGTCGGCACCCAGTACAACCTGCACGTGCTCGAATCGTTCGCGAAGTACGTTGCGCCCGAACTCGGCTGGGAGCCGGCGAACGCGTCGTCGAATCCTTGACGCCGCATGCCCGTTTGACCAGCGATCCTCCGACCCGAGTTGCACAACTTTAGTGCCCGAGTGATGTGAGCGGCCCTCGATGGTGTCGATGGTGCGGTGTTCTTGCACGGTGAGTGTTTGCCCATCACGGACCGCGCGCTTGGGGGAGTATTGCCAGATCATGGGGTGCCTTCGTGGCCCGGGAGCCGACGATGAACCGCAGCCCGGCGGCATCGATTTCCTTCTCCGCCTCGAAATACAGCGTGGTCACGTCATACAACAACAGCGAAGCGTCCCGGCAGGGCTGCTTCCGCACATGTGTGAAGCTCGCTGCTGCGAGCTGTTCTCGGTAATCCTTGCTGGCGCAGCGCTGCAGGGCTCGTTTCACCGTCGACAGGTGCACGGGTTGGAGGCCGAGTGCTTCGATCACGTGCAGGCTGTTCAGCTTCGAGGTCGGCTCCACTAGCCGAGCCAACACGAGTTGGAAGAACGTCTCATCCTTACGCATCGGCTTAGGAACGAACTAGGGAATCTGAGGACGCCGTCTCGTCGACTTCAGCTCCGAGCGCCGTTTCTTCGCTTCAAGACGGCGTCGCACCGAGCCCTGCGTCGGCGTTGTCCTGCGCCGCGGGGGAGGAGGCGGGGCGAGCGCCTCGCGCAACAGGGCAGCCATGCGGCGACGTGCCTCGGCGCGGTTGCGGACCTGCGACCGTTGGGTCGACGCAGACAAGGTAAGGACGGTGCCGTCCAGGAGGTGCTCAAGGTTGCGGAGGACGCGGCGACGCTGGGCGTCGGAGAGCGATGCGCACGTGGCGATATTGATGGAAAGCTGTACCTTGCTGTCCGTCGTGTTGACGCCCTGGCCACCCGGCCCCGACGACTTCGCGAACTGCTCCGTCAGATCGGCGGCTGCGATAACTACACCGCCGGGGATCCCCGGGCCGGGTGCGATGGTCAGGTCGTTCATGCAGCCCACCCTACGTTCTTGCCGCCCGCGTGAGCCGCCTCGTCGTCGCGTCGAGAGGCATTCGACCTCCTCGGTGGTCGCCTCGTGGGAGTTTTCAGTCAGCTCAGGGACTTGGCTGCGCCGAAGTCTGTGGCCAGCGCCCGGGCCTTCTTCACCGCCGCGGACGAACCCTTCTTCGCCGCCAACGCACCGATGCCGTCCCACGCGTCAGCCGGGACGTACTCTCGGCGGGTGGCTTCAAGCAGGATCTCGGCGTGCAGCGTCACGACGTCGAGGACGCGGTTTGCCCACTTCGGTAGCGTGTCCTGGTCCCCGGCAAACCGCAGGGGTTCGCTCAACGTTGGCCACAAGAACGGCAGCAATTCGGGCTGCTCCTCGAGGACGTGCACCACTCGTGCCGGGCTCCACACCTCGTGGTACGGCAGCAGCCCGATCACGGCGGCCTTCACAGCAGCGGAGCCGTACGCCCTCTTCTCGGCCAGTTCCTGTACCAGTCTCGTCTTCACATGGACGTCCTCGGCGCGCACCGCCAGATAGGCGATCACTACCGCAACCAGCGCGTCGGAAAGCTCGGTTGCAGCTCCGCTCAATGGGCGGTTCGTACTCTCGCGCCAGTTCCTGAAACGGTCGGCGACCAGGGCTTTGCCGTCCCAATGAAGCCAGCTTTCCTTGCCTTTCGGCTCGTCCTGGCTTACACGCCTGGAGATGGCCTGGCCCTCCTTCGCGATGTCGTAGAGCCATCTGGTCGGCCTATCAATCTCGAACACAGTCGCCGGGTAGCCGGGCACAACCATGTCGAGGTGCAGGTGCGTCTGTTTTGTGTTCGAACTCGATCCAGGTAACGAGTACGTCACCCCATCCGGGATGTTCGGTTTGGTCCCGGCTGCTGCCGGCCAGATCCGTTCGAACCGCGCTACGTCGAGCGCAGGCGTAGCAGGCTGCGGAGGTTCCACCTGCCGGTCGGGCAACTGCCCGACGACGGCCTTGGCGGCGACAACCGCCTTCGACGACCCGCTCCGAGCCGCCAACGCGCGCACCCCCGGCACCTCCAACGCTGACGCCGGTGCAACACCCGAGGTGACCGCAGCCAGCACCTCGCCGACGTAGTCCTGCATCGCGTGAGCTGCCTCGGCGGTGCCTGCCAACATCCGCGGGGCTTTGAGAGAGGCGACGAGCACGTCGTCCAACACCGGCCAGACAACCGACAACATGCCGCGATCCGCAGCGTCGCGTAACGACTCGACAAATGATGCGATGTTGCTCAGCTGAGCACCCCAGTCGAGGTAGTCGATGTTGGCAACGCCGGGCACTAACAGCCCGCGCTCCCAGGCTTCTTGTAGCGCCAACGCTGACTCGGTGGCATGCTCCGGACGACCTTGGCAGTGCACCGCCAGCAAATTCACCGCACCTCCCGGCCCAAGTGGCTTGGCGCTGCGAGCTAACTGCCGAGCCATGGCCGACGTCTCGTCCGGGAAGTGTCGTCGATCAAAGTGGATATTCAGGGCGTCACCCCAGTTGGGGAAAACCCCGAAGTAGCACCCGATACAGTTATTGACGCTCATCTTGCGGTCCAACCCGACCAACGACTTGGGCCAGGTCAAGCTGTCATTGCGGTCTGACGAGGCAAAAGGCGCCTCCATATCGACGAATGGTCTCTTCAGGTAGGACATGATCACTTGGGCTGCGCTTCGAAGCAGCAGCCTGCCGTCTACCAGCTTCACCGGAACCTCGGGCAGGCTGGCGTTGGCGTCTGCCTTCGTCACGTCGAGGCGAGCTAGCGCCATAACCAGGTCAGCCTGCAGCACCGGGACGTCTGCGGCCGCATACTTTTCCAGGGACGCAACCAGATCGTCGAACTCGACACTCAGATCAACCCGCGATGGCTGCGACAGCAGGCAGGGGATCTGTCCGAGGTGATCAAACGTGCTTTCAACACGCATGTCCCACAAGGAGCTTCGCGCTCGCCGATGGGGCTGCGCCGGTTCCCCCGCCAGCCACTTGCGAACGACGTCTAGCCAGGGCACCGACGAGATCCCACTGAGCGCCCTTCGGGTGTCGTCCATGCTGTGGTTAGCCAGGGCGACCGCCAGCGCCAGGAATCGTTCTTCGTCCAAGTCGACCACATCAAGGTCACCCCGAGATGTCAACACTCGAAGCGCTTCGGTCAACCCCTCCGGAGTGACCTCACCCAGCTGAAACTTCGGGACGCTCCACAGCTGTGGAGTTGGCTGCCACAGCCCGGTGACCTCGGGTTCTTCGCTTGGAGCCGTGGGGCTCACGTTCCAATTCGCCAGCACCGCTGCGGCCAGCTTCGCCGTGGCTTTGTCGCGGGACTGGGCAAGTTCACCCAGTCTCTCGGAGAGTAGTTCAGCACTCGCCTGGCCGGGGAAAGCCCGCTGCTTCAAGGCCTGCAGCACCTGCCGCAGTGCCTTCTGCGTCTTCACGTACAGGCAAGCCAGAGCCACTTCTCCCACCATGTCGTCGGCTACATGCGCGATCAGCCGAGGCCCGAAGCCCTCGACGATCGGCGCCTCACCTTGACTCAGGATGGGGATCAGCGCATCGGCGCGGGCGGCCAGTTCATCGTCGGTTATCGCGAAGTCGTTCACGATCAATGACGTGAGTGCTTTGCGGTCACCAGGACGCATCGCCGCATCCAAAGACACGACGAGCTGCTCCAGCCCCGAGCCACGCTCGATCATCCCCGCCTTGGTCGCAGCGGAAAGAAGCTTGCCCAAAGGCCCCGTCATGGGTACGCCTGAATGCAGTGCTGCCCGCCAGTGCTCGTCAAATGAAGGGCGCAGTTCGTCGAGGGTCGGGAGCACACGATCTTCAGACCATGCGATCTCGGCGACGTCACCGGTAAGCGCCGCAAGCGCCACTACTGCCCAGTCTTTGAGGTAGTCGATTTTTTCCGGGACGGGTAGCCCGAGGTCGCACACCAACCGGACGGCTGCCTCCCCATGAGCGGATAGGGAGTGCTCAAACGGCCTCAGACGAGGGGTGCACACCTGATCGATGAACTTGGCGGCGTAAGTCTCGCCACGTTGGGCGACACATCTGGCCAAAACAACGTCGTCGGTCTCCCACAGCCGCGACGCTGTCCTGCTCGCATCCACACCGAGACGCAACGCAAACAGGGCGAGCATGGTTTCATTGACGCTTACCGCGCTGATCCAGCCGTAAACGTTGGATCTGATCTTTCCGTACTCGCCCCAGTCGCCGGTTCTCAGCCCAGCCAGAGCCACCTTCTGTTGTTCCTTCGTGCCCAGCGGCAGTGTTGGCGCATCGGCAACATCAGCCTCGGCCCAACCTAATTCACGAAAGATCTCAATGGCCTCATCGAGCCTCGGGTTCAGTTTCATTCGGGTCCCTGTCGTCCGGTGGGGCTGGTGGAGTCTACTTCCGGGACAATCAACGATCGCGGGGTCGCCGCTGCCTTGTTGTGGGTCAGCATAACCGCGAGAACATGCTTGCACGGCCCACGGTCGCCGCCGTGTGAGAGGTACCAGGTGCAGCTGCAGGTGGCGCCCTTCTCGGGGACGGAAGCGTCGGGGCCGAGCCGTACGCCGTACTCGGCGTTGCCCGACTTGACGGCCCAGGCCTCCGAGCCGGCGCTTCGCACGGCGTTGGCGGACACGAGCTTCCGCGCTGCAGTCAACCGTGGGTTGTCCTTTTCGACACGGTCAGGCGAGTCGGGCAGTTCACGATGGAAGTAGGCCTGGTCGTTGACGTCCCAGCCCACGCGGCCAGAGGCCGCGAGCACAGCAAGCGCGGCCTTCACCCGAGTCCCGGGAAGCGCCGTGTTCTTGACGAGCCGGGGGACGTCGATGATCGGCTCAAAGGCCAACATGGCGCTGACGAGGTCGGCGTCCTCCGTGACGTTCGGTTCTGCCAGTGAGGTCAGCAAGGAGCCTTCGCCGGAGTAGCCGCGCCATTCTTTATCGGTCAGCCCGAGGGCGAGCCGGGCGTCTGGCAGCTGCAGAGTGATCATCGCGCCGACGGTGTGCTCGTCGGCGGGGCGGTGGACAATGAGTCCTTGCACGTGAGGCATCAGCCGTTTCAGCGCGCTCAGCCGCTGCAGACCGCTGACCTGCACTGCTCCTGGCGACGCCACCGCACTGGCCTTTACTGTGCCGCGCGACGAGGACAGCCATGCCGAACGCCCGGACACGCTCGCGGCCGGCAATCCGGAAAGGAACTGGCGCGCACCCGAGGCAGACACCCGGAACGCTTCGACGAAACCTTGTTGTGACTGCGCCGCGTTGCCCAGCGCGCGCATCCAGCGCGGCGGCATCGTCACGGGACGCTCAATCGTGGAAGTCGCCGTCGTCGCCGCCCGCAGCCCGTCTGCGCCGACGTCGACGTGCAGAAGTTCATTGCGCGGCAGATTGGACAGCATCACCCTGGACGCGGGGCCGATGTCGACGTTGGTGGTGCCGCGTCCGATGTCGCCGCCGTCAAGACCCGAGCCCATCAACTCGAAGCATGCGTAGACGGCGTTGCACGCAGAGAAACACTCGGCCCGCAGCCGATCGCCGTGTGCGGAAAGGATCGGGTCGCGCTCCGACATCGGGGAGAAGTTGTAATAGCGGGTGGCTGTGATGTCGGCCAGCGTCACGAGCCCGCGGGCGAGCACCTGCGGGTGGGTTGCGAAGCCGTGGAAGAAACTGGGGGATGCCTTGAGTCCATCAGGCTCCAGCCCGGGCGCAAGTGCGAGCGTGAGCCGGTTGTCCTCGAGCGTGGTTTCTCTGGAAAAAACCCTCTCCATCCGTACCTCCAAAACCGGTGCCCTATGCGACGATAGTAGGCCATGCCCGCTGCCCCAGCCTTGGTACGTGCGCGCCCACCCACGAGCACCTCGAACCCCGTTGCGCCGTTCAGTGCCATGGCGTGGCGGAGTTGGCGCTGACAGTGACGTCGACTTCCTCGTCGACTTCCTCCCGACCGGCCGGATCCGTTCGAAGACTTCTGCGCGCTGCGCGATGGTCTTCGCGCCATCGTCCACCGCGACGTCGAGCTCGTCGTGAAGTGGGCAATCCGCAATCCCTACTTTCCACGAGTCGGCACTCAGCCAGGCAGAGACTGTCTATGTTGCCGACGTCTAAGGCCCACTTGTGGGGTGCCCATCAGGCATGCTTGGCTGCCGTGTCCTTCGTCGAGGGGATCGACGTGCTCAGTCGCCGGCTGGCCCGCGAGCGAATCAACAGCACGCACGCCAGCGGGCGCTGATGGTTCTCCGTGCCGGAGCTCGACCGAGCGACGAAACCGTTGAGCGTGATAGATCAAGCGTGAACAAGCAGTGGAGGGAAGCAGCTGGACGGAGCCCAGGTAAGAACCGAGAGCCTTCGACAACCTGGCCTAGACTCCACATATGACCAACCCCGTGCACCACATAGAGTTGTGGACCACCGACCTGCACGCGTCGGCAGCTTCCTTCGATTGGCTCCTCCCCCTACTGGGATGGCAGGCCCAGCACGATCCAGATTGGCCACAAGGAAGGACGTGGACTCACCCCAGCGGAACATACGTGGTGCTGGAAGAGTCGCCTGCTATCACGGGCCCACACGACCGCATGCGAGCTGGGCTGAATCACCTTGCCCTCCGAGCGAAAGATCGAACACTTCTCGATGCACTTCAACGGCAGTGCTCAAGCCACGGATGGACTGAGTTGTTTGCCGACAAGTACCCACACGCTGGCGGGCCTGAGCACACCGCGCTCTTCCTCGAAAACAGCGAAGGATTCGAGGTTGAGATCGTTATCGAGTGAGTAGCGCACCGCGTCTGCAGCTGCTCGTCATGCGGGACCGAAGCTACGCATCGAACCTAAATTCGACGGAGTTCCGGTTTGACATGTGACGCCTGGGGAGTGGGAAGCTGCAGCAGGCTCGTGCTCGATCAGTTCTTCACTGCGTGAGTCATGGCGCGCCTGACATGCTTGTTCAGGTGATCAGAACGCGTGTCAAACGCGATCCGAGGGTGGGGGAAACCGACCGTGAGCTGACTGCCAACCTCGTAACGAGGACGTGCTCGAGTCCTATATGCTCGCAGGTACACTGACCGACGAAGACGAGTGAATCGATGAAGAATACGTTGCGCACATCCTCGCCCGCGCTTGTCTCGAGGTGGGTGAATAACTGGTGCCAGCCAACGCTGGTATTGATTGAGCAATCATTGCGTGGGACGCACGATGTTCAGCACCTGTTCACGATCCGATGGAGGATTATTCCGTGACTGACGAGATTCATGAGACGCCCGCCGCGACCCCGAATTTCCGGACCGAGCTGGCAGCCCAACTTGCCGAGCTGGTCCCCGAAGCCATTGCTGACGGCAAGGTGGACGTCGAGAAGCTCAAGGAGCTGCTGAACGACGACGTGGCTGACAGCAACGAACGGTTCGGGCTGTTCTGGCCTGGCAAGAAGCGTGCCCTGCGGGCAGCACAGGAGCCGACGACTGCGACGCTCAAACCCGACTTCGAGAACTCGAAGGACTGGGACACGACGAAAAACGTCTTCATTGAGGGCGACAACCTCGAAGTGCTCAAGATCCTGCAGAAGCACTACCACAACAAGATCAAAATGATCTACATCGATCCCCCGTACAACACAGGAAAGGACTTCGTCTACCCGGATAACTACAAGGAGGGCCTCGACACCTACCTTGAGTGGACACGCCAGGTCAACGATGAAGGCAAAAAGGTCACAACCAACGCCGAGACCGAGGGTCGCTACCACTCCAACTGGCTCAACATGATGTATCCACGTCTCAAGCTGGCACGGAACCTGCTCACTGACGATGGGCTCATCTTTGTGAGCATCAGTGACCATGAGCTTGCTCAGCTTCGAAAGGTCATGGACGAAGTCTTCGGTGAAGCCAACTTCATCGGAAATATCGTCTGGAACTCAACGAAGTCAGTCACCAATACGGCGTTGATCTCCGTTTCGCACACTCACAACCTCGTGTACGCCCGGCACGTTAGCCATTTCACGGCTAACCGGTCAGATTTCCGCTTGCCTGAGTCCGAAGATGGTTTTAGTAACCCGGACAACGACCCACGTGGCCCATGGAAGGCTGACCCTTTTCAAGTCGGCGGCTGGCGGCCGAACCAGCAGTACGAGATCACGAACCCAAACACCGGGGTCGTCTACAAGCCAAATGCAGGATCGAGCTGGAAGAACGAGCTCAACAAGTTCAACGAGCTGATGGCAGAGGGTCGTATCGTGTTCGGATCGACCGGCCGAGGTGGTCCGCAAAGGAAGCGGTTTCTCTCTGAGGCTTTAGGGCGGGGAAAGGTCGCGAAGACCTTATGGGACGACGTCTCGACGACCACGAACGCGACGCAGGCATTGAAGAAGTTGTTCGGCGGGCAGTCGCTCTTTGACACTCCAAAGCCGGTGGATCTCATTCAGAGAATAATTCAGCTCGGCACCGATAAAGACTCGCTTGTGCTTGACTTCTTCTCTGGCTCGGGGACAACAGCACACGCGTTGATGAAGCAGAACGCAATGGATGGAGGCCAACGGTCGCACATTCAAGTTCAGCTTCCGGAGCCGGCAGCTGATAACTCTCAGGCGAAGGCACTGAGCTACCGCACCGTTGCCGAGATTGCTCGCAAACGGATCGATCTCGCCGGTGAGCAGATTCGCTCGGAGTTGCAGGGCCAAAGCATCGACGTCGGTTTCCGCTCCTACAAGCTGGCCGACACGAGCTTCGCCAAGTGGCGGCTGTCGAGCGATGTGGAGGAGGGCGCGCTGCAGCAGCACCTGCTGAGTCTCCGTAACAGTGCGATCGATGACGCGACCGCTGATGATCTGCTTACTGAGATTCTGCTCAAGCAGGGTTACTCGCTGTCTGAGGCGATATCGCCCGCTGAAGTGGATGGCCTCGACGTCCGGCTTGTTCGTGACCGTGATGGCGACGTTGCCATGTTGGCGTATCTGAACGAGCACGTCAAACCGATGCTCGAGCAGCTCCGTGCGCTGGTGGATGAGTCACCGAGCCGGATCATCGTGCTCGAAGATGCTTTCCAGGGCGACGACGAACTCAAGGCCAACCTGGCGCAGCTCTGTAAGAGCAAGAGCATCGAACTCTGGACGGCGTGATGAGCGGGTCAAGATTCCAGTTCGACGCCAGCCAGCAGTACCAACTGGATGCGATCGCATCCGTCGTTGATCTGTTCGATGGACAGCCCAAGGACGCCGAGAAACTGGTCACGACGCTGCGTGGCGCGGCAGTGCTCCCATCATCATCAGGCGAAGATGCTCTCGATATCGATCACACGCAAGAAATCGGTGCGGTCGGCAACAGACTTGTGCTCGACCGCGACCTGATTCTTGCCAACCTGCAGCGTGTGCAGGATCGCAACGGCCTCGAGGTCGCGCCGTCGCTCGCCGGGGACTCGCTCGACTTCGATATCGAGATGGAAACCGGCACAGGCAAGACCTATGTCTACCTGCGCACGATCTTCGACCTCGCTGTTCGCTACAACTTCACCAAGTTCGTGATCCTCGTTCCGAGTGTGGCGATCCGTGAGGGCGTCAGCACGAGCATCCGGCTCATGCGTGACCACTTCGAGAACCTCTATAAGCCGCACGGCATCACCTTCGATGCCTCGATCTATAGCGGCAAGAACGCCGAAGAGGTGCAGTCGTTCGCGACATCGACGAACGTGCAGATTCTCATCATGACGATCGACTCGATCCGCGGTAACGCGAACACACGCATCATTCACCAGACGCGCGACAAGCTGAACGGCCTACGGCCCATCGACTATCTGAAGGTGACCCGCCCAGTGGTCATCATGGATGAGCCGCAGAATATGGAATCGAAGCTGGCCCAATCCGCAATCGGGGATCTGGATCCCGTGTGCACGCTGCGATACAGCGCGACGCACAAGAAGCAGCGCAACGTCGTGTACCGGCTTGACCCAGTGGATGCCCACGAACTCGGGCTCGTGAAGCAGATCGTCGTGGCCGAGGTGGCCCAGCAGGGCGCGGACGCGGGCCCCTACATCAAGCTCGTCGAAGTGAGGCGGGAGCCGTCGTGGTTAGCCCGGCTGGAGTTGTCTTGCCGCAAGGCTGACGGTTCTCTCGAACGCCGGATCGTGAACGTGAAGCAGCATCAAGAGCTCTCGGACGCACGTTTGACGAACAACCCGATTTACGAGGGATGGCGCATCAATGAGATGAGCATTGAGCCAGCTTTCGTCGATCTCACCATGCACGGCTTCCTATACGAGGGCGAGAGCATCGGTGCATTCGCTAGCACCATCTACAAAGAGATGATCCGCGAGACCGTCCGTGAACATCTACGCAAAGAATCGATGCTCCGCTCCAAGGGCGTCAAGGTACTCAGCCTGTTCTTCGTTGACAAGGTCGCCAGCTACCTGGGTGAAGGGCTGAACAACGACGACGCGAATGGCGACTTCGTGCAGTGGTTCGACGAGGTCTTCGTCGAGGAGCGCGCCAAATCTTCCCGCTACCAAGAACTGCTACCGCAAGCCCCAAGTGAACTACGTCGGGCCTATTTCTCGCAGATCAAAAAGCGCGGAGTTGTGGTTGCCCAAGATTCATCGGGCACCACAAAGGCGGATGACGACGCATACGAATTGATCATGCAAGACAAGGAGCGGCTGCTCGACGAGAACGAACCCGTGCGATTCATTTTCAGCCACTCTGCCCTGCGCGAAGGCTGGGACAACCCGAACGTCTTCCAGATCTGCACACTCCGGGAAATGGGTGCCGAGACTGAGCGCCGCCAGACCCTCGGCCGCGGGCTGCGCCTCCCCGTCGCAAAGACCGACGATGGCTACATCCGGGTCGCGGACCGTGGTGTCGCGATGCTGACGGTTGTCGCGAACGAGTCGTACTCGAAGTTTGCGGATGCACTTCAGCGTGAGTACAAGGAAGCTGGCGTCGAGATCGGCCGAGTTCGCAAGGCTGAGTTTTCGAAGATTCCGCTGCAGGACGAAAACGGTGCGCTTACCGACGAGCAGTTCGGCTACCAACGCTCCGTACTGGTCTGGAAGCACCTGCAGAACAAGGGGTTCATCGACAAGGATGGCGTTGTCACCTCGCAGTTCCAGCCGAACCATGATGGTTTTGATCTCGGCCTGCCGATCGACGTTGTCTGGGCCGAGCCCATCATTATTGAGCTGATCGAACGCGCCAACATGGGCAAATACGTCAAGCCGGTCAGCAAACGTCAGCCGCGCGTGCTCAACAAGCAGCTCTACTCGACTCCGGAGTTTGAGGAGTTCTGGGAGGCGATCAGCCAGAAAACTACCTACCGCGTCAAGATCGTTCGTGACAAGTTGATCGAGAACTGCATCCGGTCCATCCAAGAGGCGCCGCGCATCGACCCGCTACGGATCCAGGTCACCCGCGCTGGGGTCAAAGTGCTGCGAGGCGGCGCCAAGGGCGAGGAACTCGGCACCCGGACGGCGGATCTCAAGGGTAGCTATGACCTGCCCGACATCATCACGGAGCTGCAGGAAGCCACTTCTCTCACTCGCAAGACCATCGTCGACATTCTGATCGGCAGCGAGCGGCTGGATGATTTCATCAGTAATCCGAACGACTTCATCGCGATGACCAAGCGTAAACTCACAGCCGAGCTTGGGGCACTGCTGGTGGAAGGCGTTCAGTACGAGCGGATCGCGGGCTCGATCTACGAGCTCCGCGAGCTACAGAAAGATGGGCAGGAGGAGAAAGAGCGCTTCCTCGACCAGATGTACAAGGTGCAGCACACTCAGAAGACCGACTTCGACTACGTCGTATTCGACTCCGACGTGGAGCGCCAGTTCGCAGAACTACTGGACTCCCGCGAGGACATCAAGTTGTTCATGAAGCTGCCCGCCAAATTCAAGATCGACACCCCGGTCGGCCCGTACAACCCTGACTGGGCAATCATCAAGCAGGAAGACGGTGAAGATCGGATCTACATGATCCGCGAGACGAAGGGCACCCTCGAAGACTCGAAACTCCGTCCTACCGAGCTCGCCAAGATCAGATCCGCCAAACGCCACTTTGAAGCTATCGGCATCGACGACTACGCACGAGCGGCGCCAGGAGCATGGAAGCTGTGAGGCGAGACGCAGGCTCGTGGACGGTCAGGCACCCTTGACTCAGCTCGAGGTGTCAGCCTCTTCGAGGGCCAGCGGTGGGGTACTTGTCCAGCAGAGCAGTCCTGGAGAGTGTTCGTGTTGAGCACGATCTCTTGATCGTAGACCTTCTGGGGTCTATGATGCTGTCTATGTGGAGCGTGGACATCGAGCTGATCGCAGGATGGCTCGCTTCGCTGGATAACGACTCTCGGGAGCAGGTCGTGGCTGCAATCGAGTTGCTGGAAGACCGAGGCCCCCAGCTCGGACGGCCGATCGTCGATACCGTGTCTTCGTCGAGGCACCGAAATATGAAGGAGCTCCGTCCGGGGTCATCTGGTCGGACAGAGCTCCGCATCCTTTTTGCTTTTGACCCAGTACGTGAGGCGATCATGCTTATTGCTGGTGATAAGTCGGGTAGTTGGAAGCGATGGTACGCGCGCAATATCCCGAGGGCCGATGACCTCTTCGATGAACATTTGCGTAGGTTGAAAGGAGAATGAGCGAGATGGCTATCTCGTTGAAGGATTTCGTCGCCAATCATCCCGTGGACAGGGAGCGCGTCGATGCGCATAAGGAGCGGATGCTTGCTGAAGTGCGTGCTTACCGACTTCGTGAATTGCGTGAACAGGCTGGCCTCACTCAGGCTCAGTTAGCCGAGCGAATTGGGGTGGGCCAACGCCAGATCTCCAAGATCGAGCACGGTGATGTCGAGAACGCGAAAGTTGGCACTATTCGTAGGTACCTTGAGGCGGTTGGTGGGGGACTCGCCATCGAGTATGTGCTGGGCGATCAGCGCGTGCAGGTGGCCTGAGTATCAACGCGGTGACTACGGGGTCTTGCCGGTCGGATTGCATCGACGGATCTCGTGCACCCTTTGTCTGTGGAGAGCCGGCTATTCCGGCAATTCGATAAGTTGCGTCATTGCCCTACTGGTGAGGGCCGACGTGAATGCCACCTGGCAGAAGCCCTGCGCCAGGCCGATCGTGAAGCCGGAAGGTGCCGTTTCGCTGTGTAGCCAACCTGGCAACGACGACCCCCTGTAGTGTCTAGATGTCACATCATTTGTAGATTCGCGAGAATATGCCGCGTAGTTCCTGAACTACGTCGTCGGCCTCGTCGCCGTGCAGCTCACGCAGTCTTTCGAGGGTATCGATGTTCTCGCAGAATTCGATTGCCGACTTGACCTTGTCCTTGCTCGCACCCGTCCCGCAGTAATCTTCAAGATCTCCCCGGCGCAAAACATATACTCTCTCCTCAGCGAGAGACGAAATTACTGCGTCACGTGCAGAAGAGATCTCCTCCGAAGTTGGACTCGCGAGTTCATGCAGCTTGGCATCGCTATTGCCCGCATCGAAAAGGGTGCTGAGAGTTTCATCCAGGAGCTGCGCAATGTCTTCGCTGGGTGCTTCACGCCAATCACGCAGGTGGGTCTGCGCGGCGGACCACAGCTCAGCGCTGGTGCGGTCAGTACATATTTTCCGCACCTTTCTGCCGTTGGGGTTGCTGACATCAGGAACCGTGTTGTCGATCAGCTGCATCAGCCTGGAGTGTGCGTTCCGCGTCTCTTTGTCGCTGGTTAGCTGCTTGGAGCCGTCTACGAGGGCGTCCAAATCTGTGATGACGTGGATCGGAACGTTGAAGCTAGAGAAAAACTCTCTATATCGCCTGATATTCCCCTTGCCGCCGATCTTGACGAACATGATGTTCTTATCGATGTCGTCCCAGTCAGGATTTATCAATCGGGCAAGATGCGGGTAGGTGATAGTATCGCTGTCGCCTTCGACCAGCACGACGCTTTGTGCGAAGAATGCAGCCTCGTTGTTCTCATGTTGCACGATCTGGTAGGCGTCCCTGTGGCTGATATTAAGATCAACGTAGTGTGCTGAGACACCGTCATTGGTTTTCTGAAGTCGGGCGAAGCCCTCCGTTCCTGGACGGAAGAACCCTGGGGAGTGGGTTGTGACCAGTACTTGGTGCTCTTTCGAGAAAGCGTCCAAAGCGGCCATTAACTGGCGCTGAGCACGGGGGTGAAGGTAGAGCTCGGGCTCTTCGAATAGCAGGACGTAAGAAGGCTGGGGGGATTCAGAGCGCTTCTCTTCGCTCAGGCCCGTACTTCGAATGCTTGCATACGCCCGCAGAAGGGCGAAGAGGACGCTCCGTTTGAGTCCGTCGCCCTTGCTGGATATAGCGCCGTCGTGGCCGTCATCGACACGTAGTTCAGCTCCGGATAGAAGCATGAAAAGTGTCGGTGCGGGTACGTCCATGCGGAGTGAGACGCCAGGAAAGCTCGCCTGAACAAATCCTTCGATCGTCGATTCAATACGCCGAACTGCGTCAAGTCGCTCATCGACCTCTACGCCGTCCTCGTTCAGGGACCGGTTCAGCTTCCGATGCAAAGAACGGAAGTGGTCGTTAATATTGGCGAATTGGTCCTCTACCTCATTGAACAGCAATTCAAGGAGCTTGCTGAAGGCCGAGGTTCCAGTCGACTTGGCCTCTACCGAAGCATCTTTCACAGCTTCGATGTAGATAACGGAGGGAAGGAGCGGTTTCACAGACTGCGCGATACCAGTGGGGTAGGCCGTCGGTGTTTCTTTTAGCTCGGCAGGTGGGAGTTGTTTAACGTATTCATCCCACGCGTCCTTCACTTGTTGTTGAGTTGGCTTATCAGGTAGCGATGCGTCGAGTGGGGGCAGGATCTTAATGACAGCTTGACGGAGGTTTGCACCTCTGGTTCCCTTGATGATTGAGGTCAGTGACTCCTGACTCCAGGAGGGGTTGCGCGGACCAAGCTTTAAGTACTTAGATTCTGCTTTCCCGTCAATTTCCTGTGTGCGAACGATCGTAAGCGCGCCCTCTCTGATCATTTCGCGCACGCGGTCTCGGTGCGTTTCATTTACTCTTCGCAGGTCTTCTTCCTTGATACCCTCGAGACGTAGCTCTACGCTCACTGGAAGCTCAGAGTCCCGGAAATCCTCGGCGCTGATCCTCTTGTCTTCTAGGACGTACTGAATCGCATGGAGTACAGATGACTTGCCAGCATTATTTTCACCAATCAGGCACCCGAGCTGGGGTAGGCGAAGTGCTGTGTCCTTGTGAGCGCGGAAATTCTTGATTCTGATATGCGCAAGGTACATGCAAAACTCCAATGCGTGGGTGGCTGGCGGCTCCGAGGACGCATGCTTCCAGACCCTAACTTTAGCCGCGCTTTCGGTGCCAATGTGCATGCTTATCTTATCTCGACTGAAGAGTGAAAGGAACGCTGGCTTGGGTTGACGTCGTGACTTCTTGTCAATCGACGTGGCAACGACTTGGTCGAGGGTGCACGCTCGGACGGTTCGTTCGTGAGCTTGTGAAACGAACGATCTGATCGGGAAGGAATGTGCTTCTCGTTAGACGAATTGCGCTTCGATTCCAGGCTGACCCCGCCTCAGTATCGCGACTCGGTGCTGGGGGCCTTGTTCTTGGCTCACGCGGAGAACCGATTACAGGCCGTTCGCCCGTCAGTGAAGAGTTGGTCGCTGAGTGCGACGACGTTCAGCGCTCGTAGATCTTGTTGCGTCCACTGATGGGGAAGCCCTCGATGGTGACGACGTCGTCGTGGATGAGGGCGAGGATGCGGTAGGACCCTACGCGATAGCGCCATTCGCCCGAACGGTTCGCGGTGAGTCCTTTGCCGAAGGCGCGCGGGTCGAGGCATCCGTCGAGGTTGTTCTTGATCCAGATGGCGAGGATCCGGGCGTCGAACCGGACCATCTTGTTCAGCTGCTTGCGTGCTCGTGAAGTCAGCTCGACGCGGTACCGAGTAGGTTGTGCGGTCACCAGTTGAGGTCGTCGAGGATTTCGTCGATGCTGAAGCGCTCACCGGAATCCTGTGCGATGGCCTCGCGCAGCTCCTGGAGGTCGTAGGAGTCCTCGATCTTCTCCAGGATGGCGGCACGGGCGAAGTCGGAGATGGTGACGCCCTCGAAGCGGGCGAACTTGCGGACGAGCTCAGCGTCTTGCTCGTTCATGCGGATTGTCATGGTGCTCATGGTTTCTCCCTGCGGCCGTGAATACAGTGTATTCAGGGATGTGGTCCGAGGCAATATGCGGTGCCTGTCTTGGAGGTGTGGTCACCTTATGCTGCGCCCGTGATGCTTCTCCCCATCGGGAGCCGGGGGAGTTCGGCTTAATGTGTACGGCGGTGCGTTGGGGTACTGGAACACCTACTGAAGCATCTACTGGAACATTTGTTGCAGTAGCTCAAAGGAGGCGCCATGATGAGCGAGGGTCGCGGTCGGACTTCCCATCCCAGTGTACGAGGCCGACTTCCGCGAGTCGGTGTTCAGCCAGGCAGAGACTGTCTATGTTGCCGACGTCTAAGGCCCACTTGTGGGGTGCCCATCAGGCATGCTTGGCTGCCGTGTCCTTCGTCGAGGGGATCGACGTGCTCAGTCGCCGGCTGGCCCGCGAGCGAATCAACAGCACGCACGCCAGCGGGCGCTGATGGTTCTCCGTGCCGGAGCTCGACCGAGCGACGAAACCGTTGAGCGTGATAGATCAAGCGTGAACAAGCAGTGGAGGGAAGCAGCTGGACGGAGCCCAGGTAAGAACCGAGAGCCTTCGACAACCTGGCCTAGACTCCACATATGACCAACCCCGTGCACCACATAGAGTTGTGGACCACCGACCTGCACGCGTCGGCAGCTTCCTTCGATTGGCTCCTCCCCCTACTGGGATGGCAGGCCCAGCACGATCCAGATTGGCCACAAGGAAGGACGTGGACTCACCCCAGCGGAACATACGTGGTGCTGGAAGAGTCGCCTGCTATCACGGGCCCACACGACCGCATGCGAGCTGGGCTGAATCACCTTGCCCTCCGAGCGAAAGATCGAACACTTCTCGATGCACTTCAACGGCAGTGCTCAAGCCACGGATGGACTGAGTTGTTTGCCGACAAGTACCCACACGCTGGCGGGCCTGAGCACACCGCGCTCTTCCTCGAAAACAGCGAAGGATTCGAGGTTGAGATCGTTATCGAGTGAGTAGCGCACCGCGTCTGCAGCTGCTCGTCATGCGGGACCGAAGCTACGCATCGAACCTAAATTCGACGGAGTTCCGGTTTGACATGTGACGCCTGGGGAGTGGGAAGCTGCAGCAGGCTCGTGCTCGATCAGTTCTTCACTGCGTGAGTCATGGCGCGCCTGACATGCTTGTTCAGGTGATCAGAACGCGTGTCAAACGCGATCCGAGGGTGGGGGAAACCGACCGTGAGCTGACTGCCAACCTCGTAACGAGGACGTGCTCGAGTCCTATATGCTCGCAAGTGCACTGACCGACGAAGACGAGTGAATCGGTGACCGATGACGTGGTCATCACTGCAATCACTGTTGCGGAGCTTCTGGCTGGACTGCGCAGATTGTCTTCAACGTTTGAGCGTGGGCGAGCTCCGAACAGCACTCACTTCGAGGGAGGAATACAATGCCCACGTGGACGCCGCCCGCGATTCTTGCCTTGAGCTGCATCGTCCAGCTCGTGCTGAACTGGGTGTTCGCCAAAGCTGGCTTCGTGATCCCGACATGATGGCGTACAACGCAGGTTGGAAGCTTCAACATCCCGGCTACGACAACGAGACTGGCTGCATCGACTGGCCGGAGTCGCAGTGGGACGAATTCCTTGCGGTCTATCAGCGAGATCCTGCCCAAGCTGACTATTTCTACCTGCGCGACATCGTCGCCGATGAGTACATCGGACACGTGCATTACGAAATCTCGAGTGAAGGCGACGCGGAGATCGGCATTAACATCATCCCCGAACGGCGACGCCAGGGCTGGGGCGCCAAAGCACTCCGCTTGCTCGTCGAACAGATCTGGGCGGCGACCTCGGTCGATCTCATCGTGAATGAGTTTGAAGAGACTCGGAGGTCGGCGATTTGCCTCCACCGCAAGATTGGCTTTCGGCCAGTAGAGTTGTCCGAGTTTCATGGTGTGCCGATGCGACGCTGGGAACTCTCCCGCACTCAGCCCTGAGCACTCGCTGTTGTGGCAAAGAGTGTGGTGAAACGGTCAGGGCATGGCCCCATCATTGGGGGGTGCAGGCCGGCTCCCATGGCGATGCCACTGACCTCCTCGAATTGGGCCGGATCCCAGTCGCGCAGGGCATCGAGCGAGGCGCGCGCCGCTTTCTTCTTCGCCATATCGCTCAGCCCATAACGCTCAAACATCCCTTCGTAGGCCCGGACCGCTGCCCGCACCCGAGGCGCCACCTGTGATGCTCGCGCCAGCCCCCTTTCGCGCGGAGTTTCACCGGCGACCGTGATCGCTTCGGTCTTGACGAGATGGGGCTGATCGACGGGGTTCACTGCGTGTACTCCTGAGATTCTGTGCATCGGGTTGGCGGAAAAGATGTTGCGCTGGCGTAGACCCCGGCTCGGACATGTCGCCGAGGTGTCCGCGAGGTGGGCGGGTAGGGCACCAATCTCCCGCCACCGGCACTACAATTGCCCCATGGTGCGACTGACGATGGTGGAGTTTCCCTCGAACGACCCGGCTGCCTCGGCGGCCTTCTTCGACACAGCCTTCGGGCTTGGGAGCGACAGCTACGGCCCGCGGTACGAGGACGTCCACCTTGAGAATGGCCAGACCCTCGGGTTTCAGGGCGACCCCTCGGAAAAGCCCGCTAGCCCCCTCACTGTCATCGAGGTCGACGATCTCTCCGCCGCGCGCGCAGCCATCGAAGCCGCCGGAGGCACCATCACGGTCGAACCGTTCTCGTTTCCCGGCGGCCGCCGGCTGCATTTTCGCGAACCGGGAGGCAACGAACTTGCGGTGTGGGTCCGGGAATAGAAGCACAGGACGCACCCGTTCCTGCAAAACTGCGTCGCACGACGCCATCAGGGCCCTCTACCCGGCGCGGTGGCGCGGGAGGAATGCACACCAAGTTTCCGCGCTCCGAACTTTGTGTGCATGCTTAGGCGAATTGGTCGCGAATGAGGGCAAGGGGTGAACTTTAGGCGGAATTATGCACACCAACTTCGAGGCCCCGAAATCCAGTGTGCACGGATGGCCCGGCTGCCTGCGCAACACACCCGGGCACACCTCCAAATAGAGTGGACCAGCCGGGGGGGACGACGATGCGGTCGTCGGTCTGACAAGATACTTGGCTACGAGGCTCGGAGCAGATCCGAATCGCACGGAATCGGCTGTCGTCTTAGAAAGGCATTCCGTAGCTACCGGCGTGCCGCTTGCTGCCCTATTCCTAGGCGCAACTTGGCGAGAGGATGGATCGCGAGCGCTCTCCTCAGTCTCGACCGTGGTGGGATACTGGGCACATGACTATCGCTGTGAGCTTTGATCGCGACGCCATCACCCGCATCGCGCAGCGCCATGGTGTGGCAGAGCTGGCTGTGTTCGGCTCTGCAGTTGCGGGTGGCTTCGACGCGGACAGTGACGTCGACTTCTTGGTGGACTTCCTTCCGGGTCGCCCCGATCCGTTCGAAGACTTCTGTGCGCTTCGTGACGATCTCCAGGAGATCGTTCAACGCGATGTCGATCTCGTCGTGAAACGAGCCATCAGGAACCCCTACTTCCGCGAGTCAGCACTCAGCCACGCGGAGACTATCTATGCTGCCGATGTCTAAGGCCCACTTGTGGGACGCCCATCAGGCATGCCTTGCTGCCATGTCCTTCGTCGAGGGGATTGACGTCCACGAATTTCAGGTCAACCTTCTCGTGCAGTCGGCGGTAGAGCGGCAGTTGGAGATTCTCGGTGAAGCCTTGAACCGTCTGCGCCGCACAGATGCCCAGACTGCTGCCGACGTGCCGGACCTCCATCGAATCATTGGAATGCGCAACATCATTGCCCATGAATATGGCGCTGTGGATCACGAGATCGTGTGGGCCGTGGTGGATGCGCGGCTGTCGCCTCTCGCTGCCCGGTCGGCGGTGCTGCTCGAGGACTGACTGAGGTGAAAGGCTTGCTCAGCGTTGCTGCACATCGACGAGTGACAGATGACCGTGCCGGAACGTGGTCAGGTTTAGATTCAATGTGGTGCAGGCCGTTACTCGGGTAGTGGAGTCTGGAAGAGCGTCTGCAGCAAGCGATTGTTGATGAAAATGACGTTGCGGCCAACACGTTCCTTGATGACTAGTCCAGACTCGGCGAGATCGCTGAGCCAGTGCGCCGCAGTCTGGCGTTTGGCCAAGCCTGCGTCTACGACATTTTCGATCCGGAGATAAGGCTGGCTGAACAGCATCCGGGCAAGTGAAGCGGCAGGTAACTTGGGATTGTGTTCGCGGATCTGATGCTCCATGCTGACGCGCATCTGGTCAGTCTCTTCTACGAGGTCTAGTGTCCACCGTGCTGTGGACTCGACGCCGGAGAGCATGAATAAGATCCATGGCTCCCATTCCCCCTCTTGAGTGACTGCGTTGAGCCGCTCGTAGTAGGTGTCCTTGTGTCGGACGATGTGGCCGGAGAGGTAGAGAATGGGGAGCTGTAACAATCCTTTCTCGATCAGGATCAGCATGTTGATGATGCGCCCCGTGCGGCCGTTGCCATCGAAGAAGGGGTGGATGGCCTCGAACTGATAGTGGGCTAGCGCCATGACGACGAGCGGGTCGAGCCCGTGGTTACCGTGGAGGAAACGCTCCCATGACGACAGATGGTCCAGAATGACGTCTTTACCCACAGGAGGGGTGTAGATGCGTTGTCCGGTCGTCGGATTTCCGATGTAGGTGCCCGGTTGGTTTCGAATGATCGCGGGGCTGGCTTGCAGCTGAGAGCAGACATCAATGGCAGTCTGGTGAGTGATAGGGCGAGAGCCTAGCGATTCGTACCCAGTGCGGAGTGCTTCTCGATAGCGAAGGGCTTCCTTGACTTGAGGCGTGGGGCTAGATAGTGCGCCGTTGGCTGCTTTGAATAGCTCATCGTTGGTAGTAACGATGTTCTCGATCTCGCTGGAAGCCTGAGCCTCCATCAAAGGGATCAGGTTGATAAGCATTGTTGGATCGGGAAGACGTTTGTAAGCGCCATCCAAGCGCGCCAAAGCTCGACTTGCCGAAATGGTTTCCTTCAGCACTGCTGGGGTTTCTGTGGTGCCGGGCGGAGGTAATGGAGGAAGGTCTTGGTAGGGCAAGTTCGGGTTCGGTGACATGGTGGCAGCCTAACCTTGACACGGCTAACGTGTCGATAAAAGCGTCAAATTTCGACATATTCTTCCGATGTGGTGACGCCGTCGACATATTTGGAGGTTCCGACGACTCCCCGTCGCCGGCCGCGGGAGAGGCCGATGCACCGGGCGCCGAAGCAGGTTAATCCCTGACAGCGCTACTCACCGTGCTGATCGCCCCGAGACGCAGCGGGTGCGCCGTCGGATTCTTCGTGCTGAATGCGTGCGACGTGCAGCCGAGCGTGGGCGATGGCGGCGGGGGTGGAGTCGAAAGCATGGTTCTCGTGCGCGAGCTGATCGAAGACGCCGAGTTCGCGCAACACCGGAACGTGCTCAGGCTTGGTGGCGGAGAGCAAGACCCGGGTGCCTCCGCGCTCGAGACGCCCTCGTTTCCGACAGCCAAGCGGGGTCAGATATGACTCGAGTTTCCGTAATGCTATACCTCGACAATTAACCATGCGCTCAGCGGTTTTGAGGGTCACATCGGTTCGCGTCGCTGGCAATTGCTCCGCACCTGTGGCGGGAAGAGGTTCGTAGACCCAGGCAGCCAATCCCGCAACGGGGGAGAACTCGGGGATGTCGTCAACGGGCGGCGGCGCTGGGAAGCAGCCTCCGGTTTCGACGGGTGCGAAGGCCCACGTGGCTTGGGAGTACGTCCTCGGATGTGCTCCTGAAGCCGGACGAGTACTCTCGATGCCCGCTCAGGCGTTCCCCCGCCAGGGCGGGGATTCGCCCGGCTGGCGCCACAACAGGTTTCGCCCTTGTTGTTGGGCTCAACGACTGGCATGCTTCCCTGTGCTCGTCCGGGCTGTCTTGCCGGCGAGGCTCTGATCGGCACAACCCTCGAAGATGCGAGAGAATTACGTTAGGTAAGGCTTACCTAATTGTGTTACGGTGTGCGCCATGAAGTCAGAGCCCCCCTACACCGCGGTTGACGTCCGCGTCGACGCTGTGCGTGATCTATGCCCTTCGATGCGTCGGGTCACCCTCAGCGGACGAGGGCTGCGGAAGGCTGCTCCGCTTTGTCTCGATCGTCGGATCAAGCTCGTGCTGCCGAGATGCCGTGATGACGCGCTGGCAGGTATTCCGCGTAGCCCGGATTGGTATGCCTCCCTCGTGTCCTTGCCGGCGCATGAGCAGCCAGCTGTGAGGACCTACACAGCCCGAGCCATGCGTCCAGACAGGGCTGAGCTCGACGTCGATATGGTCCGCCACAGCGCCAGCGGACCTGCGAGCCGATGGATCGAAACCGTAAGCGTGGGTGATCGGCTCGTCGTCGCCGTACCACGTGCCGAGGTGGAGGGTATAGACGCTATTGGTCTGGCATGGCGTCCGGGCAACGCCAAGCAGATCCTGGTGGCTGGCGACGAAACCGCGGCGCCAGCCATAGCCAACATCGCCGCATCCCTGGGCGCCGATGTCGTCGGCACCATCCTGGTCGAGATGCCAACCCCTGAAGACACCTGGCCTCTCACGGCCCCGCCTGGAGTTGAAGTCAGACTCCTGTGCCGTGACGGGGAAGCTCCCGGCAGCCTGCTCGAACGTGAACTTCATGCCCTGACCTGGCCACCCGAACCCTCTGGGATCGTGCCAGCTGAAGAATTTCACGATGATGCGGGAACCCTCTGGGATGAACCCGTCGGCGATGCCGACGGCGAACACTTTGCTTGGTTGGCAGGTGAATCAGGGGCCGTGAAACGTATGCGCCGCTTGTTAGTGAGCGAACGAGGCTGTCCCCGCGACCGGGTGGCTTTCATGGGCTACTGGCGGCGAGGGCGCGCCGAATCGTAATGACCCCGGCGCGATGGCGTCGGGCCCACACCACACACCAAAGGAACACCACAAATGCACCTCTCAGTTTTGCGTCCCCGCATGCCTCGCCGCGGTCTGCTTGCCCTGGCGGGAGCCTCCTCGCTAGCTGCCCTCGTCGGCTGCGGCAGTGATGACCCGAGTGCTGGGTCCAAGAGCACCGGCAACGCGTCGGCGGGCAGTTTTCCTGTCACGATGAGCCACGCCTTGGGATCCACGACCATCAAGCAGGAGCCTCAGCGAATTGTCACCATCGGGCAGGGCGCCACTGAGGCCCTCATCAGTATGGGGGTCTACCCGGTTGGCGTCGAAACCTATGCCTGGGGA
This sequence comes from Tessaracoccus timonensis, assembly GCF_900343145.1. Lineage (NCBI taxonomy): Bacteria > Bacillati > Actinomycetota > Actinomycetes > Propionibacteriales > Propionibacteriaceae > Tessaracoccus > Tessaracoccus timonensis. The sequence continues at coordinate 629,936 of NZ_LT996886.1, read as the reverse complement.
GCTGACAAGGATGGATACCTACCCTGGAACCGAGAAGCCTTCGAGAAGGCGGGACGGCCCCTTCCGGCTCTATTCGCCGGCGGTGAGCAACTCGACGTCGAGGCCATTGCGGAGCTCGAGCCCGACCTGATCCTCGCTCCATGGTCAGGGCTCACCCAGAAACAGTATGACCAACTGACCGCGTTCTGCCCGACTGTCGCCTACGAGAAATCCGCCTGGACCACTACTTGGGACGGCGAGATCCGCATGGTGGCCAAGTCGCTGGGGCGCCCCAGCGACGGCGACAAAGTCATTAGCGACCTCAAGAAAACCCTCGCCGACACTGCTGCTCAGCATCCAAGGTGGAAGGGCATCACCTTCAGCTACATCTACACCCAAGGCCAGGGAACGCTGGGCATCTTTCGTCCTACGGAGCAGCGTGTGGCCTTGATCAGCATGCTCGGCCTGACGGTCGACCCAATTGTCGATACCATCACGGCCAACGATGGGTCCGATTGGGCGCTCATCAGCCTCGAGAATGCCGATAAGCTCAAGGATTCTGACCTCATCTTCACCTTTCATCTGGATGCCGCGACCAAGAAACAGGCCACCTCGCAGCGGCTCTACTCGTCCATCCCTGCCATCAAGCGTGACAGCGTGGTGGCCCCGACTGACCCGCAGCTCGTCACAGCGATGAGCATGATCAACCCGCTCACCGTGCCGTGGTGCCTTCCCCGTCTCACCGACCTCATCGATCAGGCCGTCGCGAAGGTCACGAAATAACCCTTGCATACTCGTCGATATTCCCTGGTCATCGCCGTTCTCGCAGCGGTGATGCTCGGTGCTACGTGCCTGCTCAGTCTTGCCCTGGGTAGTAAAGCCATCGGACTTCCGGTCCTGGTGGACGCCCTCCAAGGGGGCGGCGACCCCTACGTGCGGGAGGTACTGGCAGCACGTGTCCCGCGCACTGTGTGCGGGTTGGTGGCCGGTGCCGCACTGGCCAGTTCCGGGGCCGCAATCCAGACAGTTACTCGCAACCCCCTCGGGGATCCGGGAGTTCTGGGTCTGACAAGTGGCGCAGCAGCTGGGGTCGTCACGGTGTCGTCGATCCCCGGACTGGCTGGTCTCCAGCTCATCGGCGGAGCCTTCACCGGAGCCGTGGTGGCCACGGTTGCAGTGATGACGCTGGGCAGTTTCGGACGAGGCCCCGATGCCACCAGACTGGTGCTCGCCGGAGCCGTGATAACAGCCGTCGCCGTCGCCTACTCCCAGGCCGTGAGTCTGCGCCACCAGGCAGCCTTCGACGCGTTGCGCTTCTGGTCTGCAGGATCGCTGGCGGCAGGCGGCTCCCTCGGTTGGCCCGTGGCCGTTCTCGCCGTCGCGGGCACGGGACTGTTCGCTCTAGGACGTGGCCTGGATGCCGTGGCCCTCGGCGACGAGGTAGCCGCCGGACTGGGGCACCATCCCGCACTCGTGCGTGCCCTCACTCTCACCGCGGCGGCTCTGCTGACTGCGGCCGCCACAGCGCTCACTGGTCCGATTGCTTTCATCGGTTTGGCTGCGCCGCATCTGGCAAGACGGTGTACCAGCGGCTCGACGCGTGCTCTCATTGGAATGTGTTGTGTACTCGGGCCGGCGCTCTTGTTATTGGCCGACGTGCTGGGGCGCCTGGTCTTGCGCCCTGCTGAGGTGCCTGTCGGAGTGGTCACCGGACTCCTGGGCGCACCTCTGCTGCTGGCGGTGGTCCGACGGTCACGAGGTGTGCTGTGAGCGCTTCTTCCATCTCTCTCAGCGTGAATCATGACCTTGCTGCCCGCCTCGCCCACCGCAGTCGTATTAGGCACCTCGTTGCAGTGATGCTCCTGGTAGTGGCTCTGTTGGCCTCGTGTGCTTGGACGCTGGCCATTGGCAGGCTCGGCATTCCCCTTGCGAGCCAACCGCAAGCTTTGGTTGAGCTGGTCACTGGCCGAGGCAGCCTCGCTCTGACGGTTCTGCGTGGACCGCGCCTTGCTGTGGCGGTGGGGGCCGGAGCGGCGCTTGGCCTGGCCGGAGCCTTATTCCAGCGAGCCACAGCGAATCCACTCGTCACCCCCGATGTCATCGGGATTACGACGGCTGCCGGGGCCGGGACGGCGCTGGCGAGTGCATTCGGCTTACCGACGGGGCTCGGTGCCTTGGGGGGAGCCCTCGCAGCGGGCGTCATCATCCCGTGGGTCACAACCACAGGCTTCCGCAATCCCGGCGCGGTGATCGTCGCGGGGATCGGTGTCGCAGCGGCCGCCACCGCGACGACGCAGTTCGTTCTGGTTTTCTCGCGCCAGTCCGAGGCCATGGCTCTTGCTGCTGCGCTCACGGGGTCGCTGACCGCACGAACCTGGGGTGATGCGCTCACAGTCTGGTCTGTGCTTGTCCCGCTGAGTCTGGTGGCGATGGGGCTTCGTGCCGACCTCGATCTCATCGGCCTCGGCGACGAGATTGCCCACGGGCTAGGGTCGCGCCCTGACCGGACGCGCACCATCGCGTTGTCGGTGGGAATCCTGCTGACAGTGGGTGCTGTGGCAGCTGCAGGTCCACTCGCTTTCGTGGCGCTCACCGCACCTCATCTGGCTCGCGGATTGACCGGGCTTCCAGCGATGGGGTCTGCGGCCCTGGCTGGCGCGACGACGGTGTGTTTGGCGGACCTTGCCGTCCAGCGTCTGGCGTTCTTGGACGGGCTTCCTGTGGGCATACTCACGGCCTTGATCGGTGGTCTGTTCCTCGGCGCTGTTCTCATCTCACAACTTCGGAGGGGCTTCTTGTGACCAGCTCAGCGATCGAGATGAACGATCTCACCATTCGCTTCGGTGACTTCACTGCCGTTGAGCGCGTCAGTGCCAGTGTGCCCAAGGGCAGCTTCAGCGTCATCACCGGCCCGAATGGATGCGGCAAGTCGACCTTGTTACGCGCTGTAGCTTATGTGCGACCAGCCGACGAGGGTAGTGTCGCAATGCTTGGCCAGGACGTTGCGCGCATGGGCCGTCGACAGCTGGCGCGTACCTGCAGTCTTCTGCCGCAAACCACTGTGACCCCACGGGGTCTGCGCGTGGAGGAGCTCGTGGCGCGTGGCCGCCACCCATACCACTCGTTCCTCAGTAGCAGTGCCCCCGGCGATGCTGAGATCATCGACCGGGCGATGGAGCGCGCTGGGGTCACAGACCTCGTCGGCCGGCAGGTCGCCGAACTCTCCGGTGGTCAGCGTCAACGTGTCTGGTTGGCGATGGTACTTGCCCAGGACACCCCGGTCATTTTGCTGGATGAGCCCACCACTTTCCTGGATCTCTCTGCCCAGTACCTGTTGCTCGATCTGTGCTCAGACCTGGTCGACGAAGGCCGTACGGTCGTGGCCGTTCTGCACGACCTTCCTCAGGCAGCTGCCTATGCCGACCACGTGCTCATGCTGAAGCAGGGGAGGCTCGTCGCCGAGGGGCCGCCAGCCGAGGTGATCACTGCAGAGAATGTGGAGGACACCTACCGCATCAAGTGCCGCGTGGATCTGGATGATCCGCGCGGACCGGTGGTTCTTCCGCTTGCGCGGCAACATCGCCTGTGTACTTGACCGGCAGCTTGCTGACTGGCTGGTAGACCTACTTGAACAGTGACATGAACGTCGTGAAGCTCACTGATGCTGCATCGTGCCTCACGACGTTCAACGGTTTCGGAGATGGAACGATCCTTGGTGTTGGGTCTGACTTCTTCACCAACGGTTCCGCGTCGCATCGCTGCTCAGACGAAGGGAGATGAGCGCTCCACGGATGCCAAGGTTCGAGAGATTTAAACTCCGTCAGCGACGCGCTCGCACATCGGGCTGGCGCCGTTGCATGCGAGTTGATCGTTTGGCGGGGGTCGAGGAACTAGGGGCGCCTGGACACTCAGATCGTGCTCGCGCAGTGGGTTTCTGATGATCCTTCTCGACACGAATCTCGTCTCTGACGTGTTGATGTCTTCGAGATCTCTGGAGGATGCGACGATCCTCGTCGCCGACCGCCGGGCAGGGTGATGCCCGCGACGCCTACGCGGCGTCGATCCTCGGGCAGCTACTCGCCGTGCTGACCGCTTCGCGGCGCCGCGGGTGCACCGTCGGATTCTTCATGTTGAATGCGCGCGACGTGCAACCGGGCGTGGGCGATGGCGTCGAGGGTGTTGTCGAAGACGTGATTCTCGTGCGCGAGTTGATCGAAGACGCCGAGTTCGCGCAACACCGGAACGTGCTCGGGCTTCGTAGCGGAGAGCAAGACCCGGGTGCCTCCGCGCTCGAGGCGCCCGATCGTTTCCGCTAGCATCTGGGCGCCGGTGGCGTCGATCGTCGTGACGTAGCGCATGCGCAGCACGACGACCTTGACCCACGACACCTCGGCGAGCTCGAGGAGGAAATCGTGCGCGGCCCCAAAGAAGAGTGGGCCTTCGACGCGGAAGGCCGCGATGTGTTCGTCGAGCAGTTCGCGTTCCTCGTCGCGGTGGTCTCCCTTGTCCAGTGGGGTGGCCTCGAACACCGCGGTGCGAGCGGTGTCACGCAGTGCGAAGAAGCCCGCCACGACAAGGCCGATGAGCACGGCGACGATGAGGTCGAACACGACGGTGGCGGCGGCCGTGATGAGCAGGGTAGCCCCGTCGCCCTTGGTGGCGCGCATCACCGAGGTGATGTTGCGCGGGTGGATCATCTGGACTGCGGTGGCGATGAGCACACCGGCGAGCGCGGCGAGAGGAATCTCGCCCACCCACCGGGCCGCGACGAGCACGGCGACGAGCAGGAGCAGCGAGTGGAACACCGCTGCCAGACGTGAGCCTGCGCCTGCCCGCACGTTGACGGCAGTCCGGGCGATGGCGGCCGTCGCGGGAATCCCACCGAATAGGGGCGCGACGACGTTGGCGATGCCCTGCCCGAAGAGCTCGCGGTCGGGGTCGTGCCGATCACCGACGGTCATCGCGTCGGCGACCGTGGCCGACAGCAGCGACTCCAACGCCCCGAGTGCCGCGACGGCGACCGCCGCCAGCAGTAAGGAGTCCAGGTGCTCCCACGGGATCTGCGGCCAGCGTGGGGCGGGCAGCGTCGACGGGATGTAGCCGATGGTCTTGAGCCCGCCACCTGCCAGCATGTTGATCGCTGTCGCGGCAGCTACCAACACCAACGCTGCGGGGAACCCACTACGAACGCGCGCAGCAATCACGATCCCTGCCGCCACCAAGAGGGTCATGACGGGTGCCCGCCATGACGGAGCGCCTAGCCAAGCTGTGATTGCGCCCCATGCGAGCCCGAGGACCTTCTCGCCGTCCACATCGACGCCCAGCGCTGCAGGCAGCTGCTGCAGCGCAATGATCACTGCGATGCCCGCCGTGAACCCTTCGACGACCGGTAGCGGCATGTATTTCATCGCCCGCCCAGCACCGGTGACCGCGAGCACGAGCAGCATGAGGCCAGCCAATATGCCGACGACGAGCACCCCGTCGGCGCCGTGGGCGGCCACGATGGGGATGAGTACGACGGTCATCGCGCCCGTTGGACCACTCACCTGCACATTGCTGCCGCCGAAGACCGCGGCCAGGATTCCCGCGACGATGGCCGTCGTGATTCCGGCCGCAGCACCGACGCCGGACGCGACGCCGAAGCCGAGCGCGAGGGGGAGCGCGACGAGAGCAACCATGAGCCCCGCGGAGAGGTCGCGCCCAATCGTCGCGCGGGACCAGTCTGAGCGGCGCGGTACGAAACGCAGGGCGCGGGCTCGGAAGCCTACCTTTGAGGCGGCGCGTGGGTGGGTCACAGTACTTGCTTGCTCCTTCAAGGCATCAATGACACCCAGAGGATGCACAAGGCGACGTCCTGGGTAGCGAGTACTTGTTACTCCCGTTCTGACCAGCAACGCTGGCGCAATGCCTAGCTCAAAAGGAACCCGAACTCGTGAATGGTAGCTGAGCCCGTCGCTGACGATGGAGTCATGAATCTTTGGACAGACACGATGACAACCTCTGAGCTGGAGCGTATGGGTAAGGCCCTGGAAGCCGATATCGAGATCGGCGGTCGCTCGACACCCTCGAAGGGCGCCTACGCGTTGGCGACGCTGAGTGGGCTGCTATTCGCGCTCGCCGGCTTCTTCCTGACACCGGTGCTCTCGACGTTCTCCGACATGGCGTTCAAACCGGTCACGGACTGGAACACTGACATTACCCCCGGCGCTCGTCGCGGCTGGGCTACTGCTGCTCGGGGTGCTGTTCGCTGCGCTAGCGGTGTTGGCTATCCACAAAGCGAAGCGTCGTGCCGAGGTCCGGGTTGCACAGCAAGCATCTGGGCATGTCGCGCAGGGTCGGATCGCTGATCTCGACTTCACCCATACGTGGGTCATGGGACAGCCAGTGTTCGACGTGGTCGTCGACTTTGCAACCCCCACCAACCCACCGACGCAAAATCCGCCCTCAACCCGGCAGTGAAGCCGGTCGGGGCCCCAGGAACGCAGCAGGCGTGATCGTCGAAGCGCGGCACGCAATGATCGACGAGTCCGCCCCACGTTGAGCGGAACACAGCATAAGGAGAACGACATGTTCGGACTGTTCGCCAAGCGTTCCGGCAAAGCCGTCCAAAGCACTCGCCCCGAGCCCACCTACGAAATGAGCGATAGCCCGGTCATCGGCTACGTGCTGTTGCGTGAGGTGGTCAGCAGGGAGCAGATCATCGCGATCATGAATGAGCACACCGATGACGAAGAAGTCTTCGAATGGGACGCAAGTGACGGCGATACCTTGGGCTGCACGATTAACGGGCTCTGGGTTGCGATCTCATCGACGGATGTACCGTTTCCCGACGGCGAGGCGCAGGGCGCGCTCCACCCGATGTTCGCCGGCGACGACACCGAGGCCATCGCGGAGCACCGCGCATTCCTGCTCGTGGCGGGCATGCCCGGCCTCTCGAAGGGCGACAGCGACGACGAGGCCACGCTCAGCCACCTCGACGCCGTGGCCAACCACGTGCAGGTGGTACGCGCACTGCTGCGCCTGGAGGAAGCTGTGGGCTACTACTCCGGTGACGTGGAAACCACGTACGGCAAGGAGTCCTACCTGGCGTTCACCGAGGCCGAAAACCCGTTCGCTGCGGCCTTCCTGGCGCCTATCTGGGTGAGTTCGCGCCGGGACGGGGCTTGGGATGCGTACTCGATCGGCCTGACGAAATGGGGCATCCCGGAGGTCCAGGTGGTGGGGTCGACGCGCGAGCCCGGCGACCTGTTCGAATATCTGATGGACATCGTCGGGTACCTGCTCGGTGGAGCACGGATCCGGGCTGGCGAGACACTCGGCCGTGACGAGCACGAGAAGATCACCACGTCGTGGCAGCCGAGCATCATCGACGAGGAAGAGACTGCCCTCCATCTGGAGATGTAAAAGGGTGCTCGCCCTTGATGACGAAGAACGAGCCCCGGATCGTCCCCGCCAGCTTCGACTTCTGGCGCGTGAGCTTGAAGGCCGACAGCTCGTCGGGCACCTCCATGCCCTCCGACAGCTTGAAACCGACGGCGCGCTTGCCCTTGTCCGCAACGGGGTAGAGCACGTTCACGGCGAGGCCGGACTCGTAGAACACGTGGACCCAGTGGATGCCCTCGACGTCGCTGACGGCCACATCGAGAGGTCGCGACGCGAACTCGATCACATGCTCGCACCGCAGGATCTCCTCGACCCACGCGAGGGCCTCCGCCACCGGCGAGGACTCGAGGCCCGTCGTTGAAGCATCCACGAAATCGACCTGTGACATGGGCGTTCCTTCCGGCCGGCGGACGGTGTGCGACGAGTCTCACTTGTGCTATCAAATGCCTATGACCGAACCGCACATCGACGCCGTCGGACGCCCCGAGCCGCGCATGGATGCAGGGGAGACCGAGACGCTCCTCGGCTTCCTCGACTACCAGCGCGCGACGCTTGAGTGGAAGACCCGCGACCTGACCGACGAGCAGCTCCGCCAACGCTTGCACCCCACGACGATGACCCTCGCCGGGATGCTCGCGCACCTTGCGACCGTCGAGGATTTCTGGTTCTCGATGGTCGTCGCGGAGGGGCCGTTCCCGGATTGCTGGCCGTCCGAGGTCGCCGGCGACCCCGACTGGGAATGGACCGTGGCGATGCGGTGGCCGGGGGAGCGGTTGCGGGGCGTGTGGGTCGATGCTGTGGCGAGGTCGCGGGCCGTCGTCGAGAAGCAGCTGGCCCAGCCCGACGACGTCGCGCTCTCCGCCACCCACCCCGCCTGGGGCGGGCGCGCGCACGTGAGCCTGCGCTGGGTGCTGGTCCACATGATCGAGGAGTACGCCCGCCACAATGGCCACGCCGACCTGCTGCGCGAGTCAATCGACGGCGAGACGGGCGAGTAGTCGTCGCGCCCGGCGCCCGTGATCGCCGGCGTGTTAGCCTCTGGCCATGTTCGCGATCATGTCCATCTAAACCCGCACGCGGAGCACCGCGAGGCGCTGATCGACTCCATGCACCGTTTCGGGGCGGCCATGCGGGGCGCCGACGGCCTCATCTCCGTCCACACGCTCGGCGATGAGCGCTCGGATCGGCTCGTCGGACTCGCCATGTTCGAGAGCCGCGAGGCCGCCGAGCGGATCCTGCCGCTCGCGCGCGAGGCCATCGTCGGCGACGACTTCGACACCTGGGAGGCCGGCCCCATCGACGGGCTGAAGCTCGTCGAGATCTGAGCGGCGAGGTCGGTACTACATTGCTGTCAGGAGGTGTCGATGAGCACCAGCACCATTCGTCAACTCGACGAGCGCACTCACGCTCGACTCCGCGGCCGTGCTGCCAAACACGGCCGGTTGGTCGAGGCTGAGGCGCGCGCAATTCTCGATGCCGCTGTGGGGCTGCCTGAGGACAACTTCCTCCTCGGGCTGCACGCCAGCTTCGTGGAGGCTGATGGCGTCGACCTCGTCATCCCCGAACGCACGAACCCGCCTCGAGTCGTGGACTTCGCATGATCGCCGCGGCCCGGTTTGATATCGGCTCCCCGATTTCGCTCGCGGATGCGCAAATCGCCGGCATCTCGATCGCGGGGGCTGCGGTGCTCGCCACGCGCAGCAACACGGGCTGATAATCCACTACATCTTGAGGGTTGACGCGCTGCTCCATCCCACATATTGTGTTACACGCATGTGGTTCTCCGTCGGGAGATGAAAAGGGAATCCGGTGAGAAACCGGAGCTGCCCCGCAGCGGTGTACGAGAACGACCGCCGTCACACAGCACTGGGACGAACGTCCTGGGAAGCGACGGCCAGTAGGCGGCTCGTGAGCCCGAAGACCTGCCTCGTGTGGCCCCACGCCGTGGGGTCCGGTTCGCAGCGCACGAGGGATCGCGCTCGGTCGACGGGCGCCGCCTGTGCGCCCGCAGATTGCCGCACCCTCGTCGTCGGGCCATCCGCCGAAGTCCGAGGGAAGACGAATGCACAACACCACCCGCGTCACCAAGCGTGACGGCAGCCTTGCACCCTACGATGGCGCCGAAGTGGCCGCCTCGATCGCCGACGCCGCCCGCGGCCTCGACGACGAGACCGCCCGAGCGCTACAACTCCAGTCCGACGTCGAGATCACGCTGTTCGACGGCATCACCACCGAGCAGCTCGACGAGGCCGTCGTGCAGGTGACGCTGGGCAACGTCAAGGACGATCCGGTCTACGACCAGATCGCCGCCCGCCTGCTCGTCAAGCAGCTCTACAAGCAGGTCTTCGGCGACACTTCCGACCTCTTCGGCGACGGCTCGCCCGACACGATCCGGCTGCTGCACGTCGATCACTTTCCCGGCTACGTCGAGCGCGGAGTCCGCGACGGCTATCTCGACACCCGCATGGGTGAGCTGTTCGACCTCGAGACGCTCGCGCGGGCGCTGAACCCGTCGCGAGACGACCTGCTGCGCTTCATCGGGGTCCAGACGATGCGCAACCGCTACCTGCTCACCGATGGGCAGCGTCGCGTGATCGAGGTGCCGCAGTTCTTCTGGATGCGTGTGGCGATGGGTCTTTCCCTGGGTGAGCAGGATCCGACGGCGGTGGCGCTCGAGCTCTACGAAGTCATGAGCCGGCTGGAGTACCTGGCGGCCGGATCGACGCTCGTCGGTGCCGGCACCCCGGCCGCACAGCTCTCCAACTGCTTCGTCATGCAGATGGAGGACGACATCGAGCACATCGCGAAGTCGATCCGCGACGTCATGTGGATCACCAAGGGCACCGGCGGCATCGGTTTGTCCGTGACCAAGCTGCGTTCGGAGGGCTCACCGATCCGCTCCAACAACACCACGTCGACGGGGCCGATCCCGTTCATGCACACCGTCGACTCGACGCTGCGCGCAATCTCGCGCGGCGGCAAGAAGTTCGGCGCGCTGTGCTTCTACATGGAGAATTGGCACGCCGACTTCGCGCAGTTCCTCGACCTGCGCCAGAACTCCGGCGACCCGTACCGCCGCACCCGCACCGCCGATACCGCGGTGTGGATCTCCGACGAGTTCATGCAGCGCGTGGCCCGTGACGACGACTGGTATCTGTTCGATCCGCTCGAGACGCCCGACCTCGTCGAGCTCACTGGACGCGCGTTCTCCGAGCGCTACGCCCAATACGTCGAGATGGCTGAGGCTGGCGAGCTGCGGATACACCGCAAGTTGAAGGCGCGTGAGCAGTGGAAAGCGATCCTCGTCGCGCTGCAGTCGACGTCGCATCCGTGGATCACATTCAAAGACACAATCAACACCCGCGCACTCAACGACAACACGGGCACGATTCATCTCTCCAATCTCTGCACCGAGATCTGCCTGCCGCAAGACCGCGACAACACCGCCGTCTGCAACCTCGCCTCCGTGAACCTCTCCCGACACCTCGATGGGGTCGGGGTCGAGGCCCGCTTCGACTGGGATCGTCTTGCGCGCACCGTCCGCACTGCTGTGCGCCAGCTCGACAACCTCGTCGACATCACCGCATCCGCTGTGCCGGAGGCGGAACACGCCAATCTCGCCAACCGTGCTGTCGGACTCGGGCTCATGGGGTTCACCGACATCTGCGAGCGACTCCGCATCGCCTACGATTCGCCCGCGGCCTGGGAGCTCATCGACGAAATCGTCGAGTTCATCTCATGGCACGCCATCGACGCGTCCTGCGACCTTGCTCGCGAGCGCGGGGCATACCCCAACTTCGCAGGCTCTGGCTGGTCGAAGGGTCTCGTGCCGTTCGACACGCTCGACCGGCTCGCCGCCGAGCGGGGGGAGGCCGTCGAGGTGGATCGCTCGTCGCGGCTCGACTGGGATCTGCTGCGCCGACGCGTGGCCGGAGGCATCCGCAACGCCACGCTCATGGCCGTTGCGCCCACCGCGTCCATCGGGCTCGTCGCCGGCACCACGCCAGGGCTCGATCCCCAGTTCAGCCACATCTTCAGCCGCGCGACGTCGTCGGGGAAGTTTCTCGAAGTCAATCGCAACCTCGTGCGCGACCTCAAATCGGCGGGCATCTGGGAGGGGGTACGCGACGAGCTGCTGCGTCACCAGGGAGACCTCGCGAAGGTCGAGGGCATCCCGTCGTGGATGACCGAGGTGTACAAGACGAGCTTCCAGCTCGATCCGACGGCGTACCTCCACGTCGCCGCACGGGCTCAGAAGTGGATCGACCAGGCCATCAGCCGCAACATCTACCTCGCCGACCGCAACGTCCAGACCATGGTGGACCTCTACCAGCTCGCCTGGCGCATGGGAGTCAAGACCACCTACTACCTGCACATGCTGCCGCGCCACACCGCCGAGCAGTCCACAGTGAAGGTCAACAAGGCCGCCGCGACGAACAAGCGCGGCTTCGGCGCCCGCCGACCCACGACGCCCAGCCCTACCCCCGCGGAGGTGAGGGGCGTCGTCGGGACGCGGGCGGCGAACCTGCAGGTGATCGGCGGCATCACGATCGACGTGGACCCGCAGGAAGCCCTCCAGTGCGACTCCTGCCAGTGACCAACCAGAAAGGCAATGCGATGACTTCCATCCTCGGCACCGGCATTCAAGAAGGACTGCTGCTGAAGCCCGTCACCTACCAATGGGCGTACGACCTGTACGAGCAGGCCGTGGCCAACACATGGTTCCCCAACGAAATCCAGCTCGACGAGGACCTCGCCGACTTCCACCGTATGACCGACGACGAGCGGCACGCGCTCACCTACCTGATGAGCTACTTCAACCCCAACGAGCTGCTCGTCAACAAGGCTCTCGCGTTCGGCGTCTATCCGTACGTGGGTGCGGCCGAGTGTCACCTCTACCTCGCGAAACAGATGTGGGAGGAAGCCAACCATTGCATGGCGTTCGAGTACGTCCTAGAGACGTTCCCAATCGACCGTGACAAGGCATATTCCTCGCATGTCGAGGTGCCGAGCATGGCGGCGAAGGAAGCGTTCGAGGTGAAGTACATCACCCGAATGGCCTCTGACACGCTCGACATCTCCACCGTCGAAGGCAAACAGGACTTCGTGCGTAACCTCGTCGCGTACAACATCATCCTCGAGGGAATCTGGTTCTATTCCGGCTTCATGGTGGCGCTGTCATTCAGGCAGCGAAACCTGCTGCGCAACTTCGGTTCCTTGATCGACTGGATCGTGCGCGACGAATCGCTCCACCTGCAATTCGGCATCAACCTGATCCTCACGGTGCTCGAGGAAAATCCGGAGGTGGCCACCGACGAGTTCGCCGCCGAGATCCGGCAGATGATCGTCGACGCGGTGGCGATGGAGGAGGCATACAACCGCGACCTGCTGCCCACCGGCATCGTCGGCGTGAATGCGGATATCGTGAACGACTACGTCAGATACCTCACAGACCGGCGGTTGGAGGAGCTGGGCTTCGAGCCGGAGTTTGGTGTCGCGAACCCGGCGAAATGGATGGCGACGGCCAATGACACCCTGCAGCTCGTCAACTTCTTTGAGGCGACGAACACCTCCTACGAGGTCAACACACGGGCCGGATCGTAGCGCCCCGATGACGCTGCGGCCCCGCGCGAGTGGACGGAGATGCGCTCGCCGACGTGCTCCGTGCGTCTGCCCCCGTGTTGGCGAGCCTGAAGCCGTGGGGCCAGGGGTACCGCGCGGCGCTGGGGTAGGCGCCGGCCGAGTCACCAGAGGCCGGGGACGAGCGCCCGCCGCTCCTTCGGGTAGTCGGGGAACTTCTCGTGGTACCAGCGCTGGTTGGAGCGCGCGCGGGCGGAGGAGGACGCCGTCGCTGTGCCAGTTGAGGGCCATGCCCAGGGAGAAGATGCAGAGTCCGACGACGAACCTCGGGTCCGCGAACCACTCGGCCGGACGGTTGAGCTCCATGAGGTCCGCGCCGAGGAAGGTGCCGTTGACGGTGTTGAAGATCGTCGAGAGCACGATGATGGTGAGCGCCATCGCCGCTACCGGCGCATGCAGGCGTACGGGCAGTCCAAGCTGGCGGACCTGCTGTGGGCCGGTGCCCTGTCGCGGCGGCTCGAGGCGCGGGGGAGCGCCGTCGACGTGCAGTGCGCGCACCCCGGGTGGTCGTTCACGCGGGTGGGCAACCCGATGAGGACGCGCCTCGGGTCCGCGCTGTTGACGCCGCTGGCCACCCGGCTCGCCAACCCCGTCGAGCAGGGCGCGCTGCCCACGCTCTTCGCCGCCACGCAGGAGCTGCCCGCGTGCTCGTTCATCGGCCCCGACGGTCCCCTCCAGCTCCGTGGGCGGCCGACGATCGTCGGCCGGTCCCGGGACGCCGCAGACCCCGTGATCGCCCGGCGCTACTGGGACTTCGCCGCCGGCGAGACGGCCGGCGTCGGCGCCTGACGCCGCGCCGCCCCCGGGGGGATTGAGTAGGCCTGCCGCGCCGCCCCCGATGATCGAGTAGGCCCGTAGGGCCGTATCGAAATCAGCCGACGGCGGAGCCGGCGAGTCGAGATCCGGCGCCCTTCCCGGAATCCGTGCCCCGCGGCCTCGCTATCGTGGCGACATGGCCGACTCGGATCGCAGGCAGCAACTCCGTCAGCAGTACCTGAAGCTGGGCGTGGGCGAACTGGTCGCGGCCGCGCTGTTCTGTGTCCTTGCCATCACGACGGTGCAGCCGCGCCTCGAGCCCGGTGAGGCCCCGGCGCTCTGGGGCGGTCTGGCGCCGTTGGTCGTCGTGCTCCTGCAGGGCGGTGCGTACTGGCTGCTGGCTCGTTCGTGGGTCAAAGTGTCACCGATGCCGAGATCCCTTGCGGTGACCTTCTCCGCGTTGCGGGTCGCGAACGTGGCGCTGCTCCTCGCGGGTCTCGCAGCAGTCGCGCTGTGGTGGCCGGCCCGAGCGCACATCGGCGTGCTCGCCGTGATCGCTTGGCTGTTCGGCGTCGTCGAGTACGTAAACTACTACGTCGCCCGCCTCGCCTACCCCTTGACGCAGTGGCTCGCACGCGTCGGCGAGTGGCGCACCCCGCGCCTCGTCCAGGACCTGCGCTCGGCCCAGCGGGGAGGCGCTGGCGGAGCGTGAGGTCGCTGGTCACGGAGTCCCCCGATCGTCGAGTGGCCGCAGAAGGCGGCTGATCGAGACGTGGTGAGTCGCGCAGGGGCCCGGCCAGCTTGTTCGTCGAGTGTCGCCGAAGGCTTCGCGCCCCCTGACCATTGAGCAGGCCGCGTAGCGGCCTTGTCGAAATGTGGTGCGAGGCGCAGGGACCCTCCCCCAGAAATGTTCACCAAACCGTAACCGTGGCCCTCTTGTATCGCACACCTGAACGGGTAGTACTGACTGTGTAATCGAGTGATCGATGGGGGTGAGCTTGATGGTCTACGACGGTGCAGCGATGGCATTCGCGGCGATGGCGCATGCGACGGAGTCGGTGCGTGCCGCGCAGGTGGCGGAGATCATCGCCTTGTTGGATGCCGCGGCCCGGTAAGGGTCTGACGAGGACCGGGGTCTGCCGGAGGCGCTGCGCACGAGTTGGCTCCGACCGGACACCGCGACCACGCGGACTACAACCCGAGCAGCGACTTCGCGATCAGGAAGTAGATCACGAGCCCCGACGCGTCCACGAGGGTGGTGATGAAGGGGTTGGCGAACACGGCCGGGTCGATGCCGAGCTTCTTCGCGATCAGCGGCATGCCTCCGCCGACGGTGGCGGCGAGCGTGCAGATGCTCAGCAGTGTGAGTCCGATCACACCACCGATGTCCCACCCGTAGACGAGGCCAGTCAGCACGAGGCCAAGCAGCCCCAACAGCAGCCCCAGCAGGGCACCGACGCGCACCTCTCGAAAGAGCACCTTCAGCACGTCACGGGGTTCGACGTCACCCAACGCCAGGGCGCGGGTTACCGTCGTGGCGGCCTGGTTGCCGGTATTGCCGCCAGTACCGATCAGCAGCGGGATAAACACCGAGAGCACCACCATCTGGGACAACGTCGCCTCGAAGCTCTCCAACACCTGCACCGTGAGCGTCGCGCCGATCGCGAGCACCAGCAGCCACACGACGCGGGACTGCACAATCTCCAGCACGGGTGTGGCCAGGTAGGGCCGTCGCAGTGGCTCCGAACCTGAGATGCGTGCCTGATCCTCTGAGTCGGCCTCTTCAAGCACCTGCAGCGCGTCATCAACGGTGAGCAGCCCGACGAGGCGTTGCTCGTGATCCACCACTGGCAACGCCAGATGCTTGCGGTCGGCACAGCGCCGGGCTGCCTTCTCGGCAGGCTCGGTGGCTACCGCGAAGTCTGCGTTCTGCATGATCGTGCCGAGCTGGGTGTCGGCTGACGCACGCATGAGGTCCCTCAGGCTGAGGACGCCGGCGAGTGTGCGGTCGGGCTCTACGACAGGCAGCGTGTAGATCGATTCCGCATCGTCTAGATGGGCTTTCACCTGGTCCATCGCAGCCGCCACTGTCATGGCGGGCCTCAGCGTGATGAGCTCGGGGCTCATACGACGCCCGATGGAGCCATCTGGGTAACCCAGCACGATGCCGGTGAGTTCGCGCTCATCGGCGGGCAGGCTGGCGACAAGGCGGGCAGCGACGGATGCGGGCAGTTCGTCGAGAAGCTCGGCGCGGTCGTCGGGATCCATATCGACGAATACCGACGTCACCTCCGGCGCACGGAGCCCTCGCAGCAGTTCGGCTTGCACGACGGGGTCGAGCAGGTCGAATACCTGGGCGGCTGTGTCCTTCGGGAGGGAGCGGTACAGCAGCGCCCGTTGCTCCTTGTTGAGGCGCGACATGAACGACTCGGCCTGTTCTGTGGAGCAGTGGGACAGCATGTGCGACAGTGTGGAGACGTCGTTGTCACGCAGCGCCGCATACAGCTTGCGCTCGCTGATCATCTCAAGCGTGGACAAGACAGCTCCTCTCGTACGAACGTTCCAGACCTCGCTGAAGTATATTCAGCAGGTCATGGAACAACGCTGAGTGCTCATCCGCGCATGCTCCACTGGGTAATGAGTGGCTGCCTGCGGGCGTCAGTGCTGCACGGGCCACTCGAGGCGCCGCAGTACCTCGTCGGCCTCCGCTTTGTTGCCTTTGCCGGCCAGCCACTGCGCGAATGACTCCCGCTGATCGCGGTACCACTTCGCCTGCTGCGCGTTGGCCTTCGATGGCGACTGCAGGTTGCCGGCGAGCTTGCGGGCTAGCTCTGCCGCCGCATCCGCATCGGCCCGGGCACCGTGTGCGTCGTCGTCGGAGAGCGGTACCCCATAGTGCGCCGCGACGTCGACCAGCTGGCGCTTGCCCCGTCGGAAGCGGTCGACGGCCTTGTCAATAACGTACGGATCAAGGATGAGGCCACGGACCTCCAGCTGGCCGAGCCCGTACCGTTCGCACTCCCTCGCCAGCAGCGTGAAGTCATAGGTGGCGTTGAAGGCGCACAGGGCGGCGCCTGCTGCCCACACGTCGTACAGCGCGTCGCGGATCTGGGCGACGCCGGCGGCGTGATCGATGCCGGCGTCCGTGGCCTGTTCGGTGGTGATGCCGTGGATGGCGACGGCACTAGGCGGGATGGGCGCGGTGGGGCGCAGGAGCCATTCCCGCGCCCCGACGCACGCCGTCACGATTTCTGCCGACGACGGGTCAGGCCCGCTCGTCTCGGTGTCGAATCCGACGAACTCCACGCCGTCCCAGCTCATGTTCACTCCTCGCACTTGCACCGAAGGCGGCCATCGCCCTGCACGTGAAACACCCTACGCGGCAGTGCTCCCAACGGTCTACGAACAGGTGTGGCCCGGCGATCTAGGTCTATGAGGCCATGACGTTGTTGACGTGGGTGCGGAGGCGTGAGGCTGGGGGTTGATCGCTGCGGGTGGTGTGGGATGGATGGTAGTTGTAGTGGTGGTTTTCCAAACGCTGATCGCGTTCCTCCGTTCGTTCTGGGAGGCGTAGGCGCGGGCGTAGAGGCACTCGTCTGCGAGTAGCCGCTGGTGGCGCTCGATCATCCCGTTGTGGCGGTCCGGCAACCTGGCCACCGTTAGCACGCAGCAGCGGACACCGTGACCCCAGCGTGGGATCGCGGGCTCCACCTGCGGTTGAACGCACTGCGCACCCCCACGGCTGTTGGATTTGAACTGATTCTTGCAAAGCTTGGCGTACAGCGTGGGTCTACCGATCACATGTCCGTCAGTGCGCGTGCCAGCGAGCATCAGTGCATTGGCAGGCACGTGTCGAATCCGGGCGGCCGAGACACGACTGTAGCCAAATGTGGCTACTAACCCGTATACTTGCTCCATGGGAATGACGACGATTAAGGTGCCCGCTCAGTTGCGGGACCGCATCAATCATGAAGCGCGGGAGCGCGGGCTTCCGGCTGCGGGGCTGATTGAGAATTTGCTAGATGCGTATGAGCGTCGGCGTCGTATGGAGGCGTTCGGCCGCGCGTTTCGTGCTGCTGACGCCGAGTACTGGGATGAGTTCGCTGCATGGGATCTCGGAACTGGTGCCCTGTCCGATGACGACTGAACTTCGACGGGGAATGGTGGCGTGGGCTGAGCTCGATCCCGTCCGCGGACGAGAGCAGTCCGGCCGGCGTCCCGTGCTGGTGGTGGCCAGTGATCTCTACCTCGCGCAGGCCGATACCCTCGCGATCATCGTTCCGTGCACGACGCGGGATCGCGGGTGGCCGAACCATGTGAAGCTGGCCGGTGAACACTTGTTTCTTCCTGTCGCCACCTATGCCATGACTGAGCAGCCCCGCACGGTGGCACGAGAACGTCTGCTCGACATCGCGGGGGTGGTAGATGCGCGCACGATGCGTGAGGTCGACGGGTGGTTGCACGATTTCCTGGCGTTGCCGTAGCCAGATTTAGGGTGCCCCTACGTGTTCACGCTAGTCGCCTTCGCACAGTTCGAATGTGACAACGTCGACGGGGTCCGTCGCTGTGAGGCCTGGGTAATGCATATCGAGGGCAGCCTGTAGCTCCGCCAGTGACGGGAACCCGTCGCGCTGCGCGTGCTCGTCGGTGAGGTCGGCGCGAGAGACGGTGCGTACGGCGGTGACGTTCGCGTCGAGGGTGACGACTTCGTCGGACTCTTTTTCGAAGACGAGTTGTGCCGGGCCTGGGCGGAAAGGGTCGTCGACGCGGATGGTTTGGCGCTTGGAGCCGCTGCGGATGGCAGGCTCGTAACCCTCCCACATGTAGATCTTCTGTGGGAGCTCAGCGGCGCGCCAGTCGAACGCGTGAGGCAGAAGGGCGTCGACGCTCACGGCCTCGAGTCCATTGTGGCCACGGATGACGCACTGGATCGACGGGTCTTCGTCGAATAACACCTGACGGCACTTGCCACAAGGAGGAATCACTTGGCCAGTAGGGCCGTACGCCGCAGCAACAGCCACGACGGGGTCGTCGGGGTGAGTCGACGCGTGGTTGGCCAATGCGGAGATTTCGGCGCACGGGCCGCCGAGGAAGTGGAAGGCATTCACGCCGGTGACAATCTCGCCCGAGCGGGTGAGCAGCGCGGCGCCGACAGTGTGGTCCTGATCGTCATTGCATCGAACCGCGACGTCGGTGGCGGCCTGCACGAGTTCTCGAAGCGTGGCGTTGAGCACTCGTCGACGATAGCAACCGCCGGGTTGCCCGTCGAGGCAGTTATCAGCTCTTCGCGGATAGCATTGTTGCTGCGGGAAACGGCGCCATGGAGGATTTCATTGAGGGATTGGGTCTTATGAACACAGGTCGGAGAGTTCGATCCATGAGCCCTCTCGTCGCATGAACGCCAACAAGCCAACGTTGCGACGGCTCCGTCGCGAAGATGCTTCTGCGGTGCTTGCCGCGTTCCAATCCAACCTGGACATGGCTCGACAAGGCGATGTGTCGACGCCGGACGAGGCCGAACGCTACGTGAACCGTCTGACCGCGTCGAACTCGTCGCACGAACCGTGGGCTGTCGTCGTCGATGACGCGTTGGTGGGCTTGGTGTGCGTGAGTGTCGACGACGAGCATCGCAGCGGCTGGTTCTGGTACTGGATGGCGAGCGAAGCGCGCGGACGCGGATGGACCTCCGCGGCGGCCGCCACCGTCGCGCATTGGGCATTGACTACGCGAGGGCTGGAGCGTCTGGAGCTCGGGCATCGAGTCAACAACCCAGCGTCTGGGGTAGTGGCAAGCCGGGCAGGGTTCGTGCGGGAGGGCACCGAGCGTGGGAAGTTCCTCATCGACGGAGCGCGCGTCGACGTGTACACCTACGGCAGGCTTCGGTCGGATCCAGCGCCAGCGTTCGAGTCTATGGAGATGATCGCGTGATGACGTATCGCGCTGAATGACTAAAGAATGCTGGAACCCACGCAAAGAGGTGGGTTCCAGCATTCCTTATCGCTGCGCACGTGTGGCTCCACCCGTGCGCCCATCGATCGACGTGTGGGACCGCAGACACTCAGTGAGTACTCAAGTAGGGTCGTCACATGGTCGAACTCTCGGAGGACATGCTTGCCGACGCCGTCAGGCCAGTAGTGCTTGAGCGTGCCGAGGACTATGTCGGCAGATTGTCGGCTATCGACGTCAGCGACTGTCAAGCGACGGCGGTAGCCCACGGCACATCGCCATACCAGGTCAGTTTGACTTGGCGAGGTGGGCGTCTGAACGGGTTCTGCACCTGCCCAGCTGCGCTGGATGGCATCTGCAAGCATCAAGCGGCATTGGGGTTATGGGTGCTCAGCGACGGCGAGGACACGTCGACTGATGAGGACGGCGACACTGCTTCGATCATTGCTGAGTATCTGTCGCGCCAGGACGAGGCATCGCTGCTGGGGCTACTGCGTCAGGCCATGGATACCTTTCCCGGCGTGTGGGAGATGGTGGGGCGACGCGCCACCATGGATCGAGCGCTCCAAAGTGGAGGCGAAGCACTGCGCGACCACTTGCTGTCGGAAACTACGAGCTTTTTCCGAACCCGTGGATCGTCTGGTTACTGGGAGGGCCACAGGCTTGGTGAGCGGTTCATCGACTACTTGGAGTCGTTGGAGGAGTACCTCGACGCGGGTTTAGCGGACGTGGTGGCACCGTCGTTCAAAAAAGCCACGGAACGCATCCGTGCGATCATTCTGCGTTCGGACAGTTCTTCTGGCTCGCTGGGGACAGCCGGTGATCTGGCTATGAGGTTGTACGCGCGTGCGTGCAGCGAGGGAACATCAGCCCCGAACCGGCTGGCGAAGTGGCTAGTGAAGTTCGAACAAGCGAGCCCAGGATGGCCAAACTTTGAGCTGCAATGGTTCGCCCCCGCACTCGGCGACGAAGGGCTCCGAACGCTGAGGAATCAACTCGAGAAAGTGTTGACTGCGTCCGAGGAGCCGGCCGATTTTCACCTCCTCGAACTACAACTCCAGGCGGCGCAACTTTCCGGAGACACCGATCAGGCAGCTCGATTGTTGCGCGACCAGGGCCGGTACTGGGAGCTGTTCACCATGCTGCGAGAGTATGACCGCGAGAGGGTCGCGATGCAGACGCTGCAACTGGCGATCGACGCGGGACGAATTACTACGGTTGCGCGCTCTGGTCCGTACATGGGTCGCGATATTCCGTTGCAGGTGGCAGTGACGGCGCTCGTCGAGGATGGGCGTGGGGACGAGGTCGAGGACGTTGCACGTCGCGTATTCCTGCGCGAGTTTTCTGTCCAGGCCTACCGTTGCCTCGTCAAGTACGCCGTGGATCCTGAGCAGGCGCGCGCGTGGGCCCGTACGGACGCGCTTGCCGAGGCGACGCCATGGACGACGAGGTCGGTGCTGCTTGAGTTGGCCATCGAGGACGAAGACTGGGATAACGCGCGAGAGTTGGCCGACGATGGGGACCTGCATGTGGGCTCGCGAGAGCGGCTTGTCGAACTGTTCGAGAGCCACGGACGTCCTCGGGACGCAGCCGAATTGTTGACTCGCATCGTGTGGGAATCGCTGCGAGTGGCGGACAGCGCGAAATATGCGTCGGTTGCTCGGCAACTCAAACACATCGATCGCCTTTATAGGGAATCGGGGGATGCCACTGCAGGCCCGACGTTGATCGAAGAAATCCGAAGCGCATACCCGAACAGACCGTCGCTCAGAGCTCATTTGGACAGGTTGGACTGACGGCGGTCGCATCCCCTTATGCTGGAGGTCCGTGAGTAGAGCCAAACACGTCTTTGTTACGGGAGGCGTCGTCTCCTCCCTCGGTAAGGGCCTCACGGCTTCCAGCCTCGGCAATCTCCTCGTCGCACGCGGACTCCGCGTGACCATGCAAAAGCTGGATCCCTACCTCAACGTGGACCCCGGCACCATGAACCCCTTCCAGCACGGCGAGGTGTTCGTCACCGAGGACGGCGCAGAGACCGACCTCGACATCGGCCACTACGAGCGCTTCCTCGACGTCAACCTCACCGCCGACGCGAATGTGACCACCGGCAAGGTCTATTCCACCGTCATCGCGAAAGAGCGTCGTGGCGACTACCTCGGTGACACCGTACAGGTCATCCCACATATCACCGACGAGATCAGCGCGCGGATGCTCGCGATGGACACTGGCGACGTCGATGTCGTCATCCATGAGCTGGGCGGCACCGTCGGGGATATCGAGTCGCTGCCATTCCTCGAAGCGGCCCGCCAGGTGCGTCAGAGCGTCGGCCGTGCCAACACGTTCTTCCTGCACGTCTCCCTCGTGCCCTACATCAAGCCGTCGGGAGAGATGAAGACCAAACCCACGCAGCATTCCGTCGCCGCGCTGCGGCAGGTCGGCATTCAGCCCGATGCCATCGTCTGTCGCGCCGAGCGTGAGGTGCCCGTCGGATTGAAACGGAAAATTGCCCTCATGTGTGACGTCGACGAGGAGGCCGTGATCTCGTGCGCCGACGCGTCGAGCATCTATGAGATTCCGCGCGTCCTGCACCAGGAAGGTCTCGACGCGTACCTCGTGCGTTGCCTCAACCTGCATTTCCGTGATGTCGATTGGACCGTCTGGGGCGACCTGCTTCGTCGCGTGGAGCAGCCGAGCCGGGAGCTCACCGTCGCGCTGGTTGGCAAGTACATCGACCTCCCCGACGCGTACCTCTCCGTCACCGAAGCGCTGCGCGCTGGCGGGTTCGCCCATGATGCAGGAGTGCACATCCGTTGGGTTGCCTCCGACGATTGCGAGACGCTCGAGGGAGCCGACGAGCAACTGCGTGACGTCGACGCGGTGTGCGTGCCGGGTGGATTCGGCATCCGCGGCGTCGAAGGAAAACTGGGCGCGCTTCGGTATGCGCGCGAACACGGCATCCCGACGCTCGGCCTGTGCTTGGGGCTGCAGTGCATGGTGATCGAAGCGGCCCGCAACCTCGCTGGCATCGACGGTGCCTCCTCCAGCGAGTTCGATCCTGAGACGCCTGCCCCGGTCATCGCCACCATGGCCGAGCAGCATGCAGTCGTGGCGGGTGACGGAGACTTAGGCGGCACCATGCGGTTGGGCTCGTACGCGGCAACGCTTACCGAAGGCTCGATCGTCGCCGACGCGTACGGCACCACCGCCGTCACTGAGCGGCATCGCCACAGGTATGAGGTCAACAACGCTTACCGTCAGCAACTCGAGGAGGCTGGCCTGGTCTTCTCGGGAACGTCCCCCGACGGTGAACTCGTCGAGTTCGTGGAACTCCCCAAGGACGTGCATCCGTATTATGTGGCGACGCAGGCTCACCCCGAATTCAAGTCACGCCCGACGCGACCCCATCCGCTGTTCGCGGCGCTCATCGAGGCGGCGCTGGGCTCACGGTCGCGGCGCGACGTAGGCTGACAGCATGATGTTTCACCTCGCGCTCCCTGAGGACTGGGCCGACGCCCAAACCTCCGGCCGCTATGCGATGTCCACGCGCGGCGTCACGCTGGCGGAGCAGGGTTTCATCCACGCGTCGAAGAACGGCGAGCAGGTGCGCAGGGTGCGGAGCCTGGTGTTTTCCGACGTTGAAGACATCCTCCTGCTACATATCGACGAGCACCGCCTCACCGACGCGGGCCTCGTCGTACGCATGGAGCCGGGCGACCCGTCGGACCCGAACTCCGAGCTCTACCCTCATCTCTACGGCGGACCGCTGCCGGTGAGCGCCGTCGTTGCCGTGTCGGCTTGGTAGGCTCGCAGCATGAAGTTGTTTCTCGCATCATTCCTGCATGCTCAGCTCGGTGATTTCCTCGGCCACAAGGTGGCGTACATCGACGACGCCGCGGCGCGCCTGCGGAATGCGTCATTCGTCCGCGCAGAGCGAGAGGCAGTGTCGAAGCTGTGTAGCGAGGTGGTTGACGTGACAGTCGCGACGACGCCCGTCGATGCCATCCGGGAAACGCTCGAACACGTCGACAGCGTCTACGTGGCCAGCGGATCCGCTTTCGACCTGCTGTTCGCGCTGCGTTCCACCGGCGCGGAAGCCGTGATCAAAGCCCTTGTCAAGGAAGGGCTACCGTACGCTGGCTCGTCAGCGGGGGCAATCGTTGCAGGCCCGACGATTGAGCCGGCAACCATCATGGATGACCCGACGACGGCCCCAGGCCTCAGCGACTACCGCGGCCTCGAGCTGACCGAGTACGTGGTGGTGCCGCACGCGCAGGGAACGACGGGGCCATACACGATTTCTGTGATTGCCCGTACCGTCGAGAGGTGTGGCATGGAGTGGCCACTCGTGCTGCTGCGCGATGAGCAGGCCCTCGTCATCGACGATTCCGGCGCCCATCTCGTGTGAGCTCGGGCCAGTGTTCGCGTCGATCACCTCGAATTTCCGTAGGGCTGGCCGGGTGTGGGGTGTAGACAACCCTTGGCGGGCAAGGTAACTTGGATGCATGGACGGGCCGATCATCGCTCAGTCGGCGTTCAAGCATAAGTAGACTGAAGACGACATACTCCATGCCTACCGCAACCCGATCCGAGCATGGGATCTAGGTGATGGGTTTACGATGCTCATCGGCGCAAGCCAAACCGCTGCCATGCTTGAGGGTGGCTACATTCAGGGCACTACCGCCATCGTCATCGTCCACGCGATGCGGGCCCGCGAGAAATTCCTGAGGTGATGACGATGCCACGTACTCTCGAAGAGATCCTTGCCCATGCTGACGACCTCGCATCGAAGTTCGAGGAATACGAGCCTAACGATGCTGATGAGATCGATGTCGATGTGATGCAGGCGCTTCGTGCTGCGGTCCTCGAAAGGTCTAAAGCCGAGCGGCACCTCGTGGATGCAATTCAACACGCTCGAGACGCGGGTATGACATGGGCGGCTATCGGAACCACCGTTGGAACGTCAGGTGAGGCGGCGCGCCAGCGGTATGCCAAGCACATCGCGTAGCAGGGCCTCGTTGGAGTACCGCCGCTCCGGTGGTAGGGATGGGACGTCTCCTGCATCGAAGGACTCCGCTTGCGCCCTCGTCGTCGACGATTCCGGCGCCCATCTCGTGTGAGCTATGGCGTTCCTTGGGCCACTGCCTACGGTTCGCGTCGTTCATATGCGAGCGTCTTCGAGCCGTTGCAGGAGCTCGGTGTGGCGGTCGAAACGTTTTGTCCAACTAGGCGACGAAAGGGATGTCAATGACCATGGCCCTCAATGCAGCCGTTACCTGGAACGGCAACACTCATCAGCCCGCGATGCTCGAAGAGATGGTCGGTTACGAACGGCCTCTCCAGTCGCTCGATGCTGAGAATAACTTCGCATACTGCCTGTGGCATTATCCGTCTACGGAGGAATTTGCGCATCCTGAGTCTCTTGATAATTATCTTCAGTGCGCCGGCACCGCCGAGTGTATGACGCTCGAGCTTCGTGTTACCCACGAGGATGGCAGTCACACCCACTGGGTCCTGGGCCGAGAGCCGCTTACGGGTGGTGAGAGTGAGCGGGTTGTGTGGGATACGGGGTAGGCCATGGTGCATCCGGAGGAGGTGTGGACTGCTGAGCAGGCTGCTCCCTTGTTCGAGCAATACGCCCGTGAGCGCACCATCCCCGACTGGATCCATCGCCGCGAACTCGACATCTGAGCCAGTCCCTCCCGCGTGTAACCGGCTGGGAGCAACACCGCCTACCGCTACAGCAGCCCGGAGCCGAGGATGCGTGGGCCTTGCGTGTGTGAAGATTCCGAGTTGCCTGGTTTGTTGTTCTTCTGAGCCGTGTTGACCCGGTGAGGCTTAACGCTTTTGGTCTATGAGCGAAACATTGCTGGCAGAAGCGTTCGAGGAAATTGGTTTGGCGGCGGGTAAAGCCGCTGCGTTGCCTGATCACCGTGAGCGCCCGAGAGAGGGCATCGTGGTCGACAAACGCTCTCCAGGCGGTGAGGTGTCCGTCATGATCCGGCAGGGGCGAGTTGAGGGGCTCCTTCTGGAACCGATGTGGTTGGAGGATGAGTTTGCTGATGTCATCGCTGCCGTGATTCAGCGCACCGTGAATGAGGCGTACCAGGAGTGGGCTGAGCGGGAGCTCGAGGATATCCGCACTCACACTCCGGAGATGACGGAGCTCTATGGAGCGTTGGGTGCGGCGCGCGCCAAGCTTGGTCAGGCCTGGGTGCAGGGACTCGCGGAGGCGCGATCATGAGCCAACGCAGAATCGATTTCGACTCCTGGAACCGAGCCGCGAAGGGTTACGACGATGTCACTCAGAGTGCCCCGTCCGCGCTCGATCAGGTGGTGTCGGCGACGACGCAGCCGAGCGCGTGTGAGGCTGATGGCCCGTCGACGGTGGACGCTGCAGTCTCGTTGATGCTTACCGTCTTCTCCGAAGTGATGCGAGATGGATTCATCGCACCCCTGCGCGAGGGCCTGGCAAGTGAGGCTGATGCGTTGGTCGATACGGGCAAGGACTTTCGAGCCGCCGAGGATGATCACGCTGCGATCGCTGGCGCGGTGGAGAGGTGGTACTGATGGTGTTCAGTTGGCCGGATGATTGGCCCTCGTTCGATGACATCCAGATTCCGCTGAATCCTGAACAGTGGCTGAAAGACAGGGTTATTGAGATCCTGAACTATCTGGGCTATGAGTGGCCGAAGACCAGCGAGAATGTGCTCGATCAGTGGGCAGCGCAATGGTCTGGATATGTCGCTGAGGCTGAAGCCCAGATCGCGACGTTGGAGCGTTCGCTCGCGCAAGTCACCGACAACAATGCAGGTCCGGTTCCCGATGCGGTTGCTGCGTACATGGCCTCCAGTGACTCCAACCTCAATTCGCTACGGTCAATGGCATCCGCGGCGCCCAAGATCGCTGAGGCCTACGAGTTGGCGGCGGGGCTGATTCGGACCCTGCGGGCGGTGGTTATCGGCAAGATCCTGCTTGATGCGATCAGTTTGGCGGCAGCGATCATCTCCGGTGGCGCATCTGCGGCTGTGACTGTGCTTGTCAGGACGGGGGCGAGTGCCGGTATTAACCTCATTATCGATCAGACCATCAACGAGCTGCTGGGGGCTACTGCGTGATGGCCAAGATGAAAGCCCCGAAGTCGGGCAGCAGCAAGATTGCTAAAGCCGTTGTGGACCGTCTCGAGGTGGGGAAGAAGATCCCTGCAAAAGCGCGCACGCCTCGCCCGAAACCCAAGGCCGACGCGACACCGCCCGCGCCGCACCCGAAGCCCAAACCGAACACCGATCCCAAGGCGCCTCACCCCAAGTACCCAGATCGTAATGCCGACGGAACCTACCGCGGCGGCGACGCACCCAACGGGGGCAAAGTGGCAGAACAGCGACGGCTGGACTTGTTGGAGGGCGAGTACGGGCGCATCGAGCGGAGACAAGTTAAGTCGACTGTGCCGGGATCGAACCACGGTCGTTTCTACGACGGCCTCGCCAAGAACCCGGACGGCACCTACACTGCATTCGAGGTGAAGAGCGGCAACGCGAAGCTCACCAGACAACAACGAGAATTCGACGGACTGGTGTCGCAAGGCAATCCCGCTCGTGCCATGCTTGACGGCGAGGAAATCGTGATCACTAGGGTCATCTTGTCAGATAAGGCGTGACTCGCAACGAAAGGTATGTTGAACGAATGTCTTCAGTGGAATGGCTCCCTGCTGCAACTATCAACGGAGAGCTGTCTGTACAGGCGAAGATTGAGATGGAGTATGGCTTCCTTCCGGGAATGCAGCGTATGCAACGTGGAAAGACCACCACTTATGTGTTGTGGCATTATCCTGCGGACCAGGAGTTTTCCCATCCTGAGTATCTTGACAACTACCTTCAGCGTGCTGGGACTGCTGAATGTATGACGCTCGAGCTTCGTGTTACCCACGAGGATGGCAGCCATACTCATTGGGTGTTGGGTCGGGGGCCGCTTACGGGTGGTGAGAGTGAGCGGGTTGTGTGGGATACGGGACAGACCTTGGTGCATCCGGAGGAGGTGTGGACTGCCGAGCAGGCTGCTCCCTTGTTCGAGCAATACGCCCGTGAGCGCACCATCCCCGGCTGGGTCCATCGCCGCGAGCTCGACATCTGAGCCAGCCCTTCCCAGGAACTCGGCAGCGGGTTCCTGGTTCTTGAGCTAGCAGCTCGCGCCAAGGACGGAGATTCATTGGGTCCCTGTTCGAGTGTGGGTTGGTGGTTTTGTGCCGCGAGTTCTTGTTCTGGGTGGGGGGGTGTCCCTATGTTGTTTGTCAAGCTGCGAGGGTGACGGGTTTGGGGTTGGGCGAGGGTGTTGGTGGTTGGTAAGGGGTGCCGTCTCGGAGCATGGCGTAGATGACGTTGCATCGTCGGCGGGCGAGGCAGATGATGGCGGCGTTGTGGCGTTTCCCTTCGGCACGTTTGCGTTGGTAGTAGGTCTTGGATGCGGGGTCGCGGGTGGAGGCGATCCAGGCGGAGTAGAAGAGGGCGTTCTTGAGGCGTTTGTTGCCTGCTCTGGATGGGTATTCACCGCGGATGGAGGAGCCGGAGCGTCTGGTGATAGGGGCGATGCCGGCGTAGGCGGCGAGATGGCTGGCGGTGGCGAAGCTGGAGCCGTCGCCGATGGCGAGGAGGATCTGTGCGGCGGTCTTGATGCCGATCCCGGGCATGCTCATCAAGACCTTGGAGAGAGGGAAGTCGGCGAGCATGGCTTCGACTTCTTGTGCGACGGTGGCGCGTTGGGTCTTGAGCTCGACGACGTGCGCGGCGATGCGGGGGATGATGCTCTCGACGGCGCGGGTGGCGGGGACGGTCACGGTTTGTTCCTCGAGTGCGGTGAAGATGCGGTCGATGAGCTGGCCTGGATTCCGGTAGCGGTGGGTCCGGGCGTAGCGCAGGACGCGGGTCTTCCCGGCCGTGGCGAGACCGGTGGGGCCGGCGTATTTGATCAACAGGTTCAGCGCGAGTTCGCTGCTGAGGGTGGTGCCGGTGAAGACCCGTTCGAGGGCGGGGTGGATCTGTGTGAGCAGCGAACGGAGCCGGTTCAGCGCGCGGGTGCATTCGTGGGCGAGGTCTTCGTCGAAGCCGGAGAGGACTTTCAACGCGGACAGAGTTTCGCTGTTCTGATCGACCTGCCGGAGTGTGTGGGGCATGGTACGGGCGGTGTCAGCGATGATGAATGCGTCTTTGGCGTCGGTCTTTGCCCGGCCGGGATAGAGGTCGGCGGCTTTGCGCATGGCCAGACCGGGCAGGTAGGCGACCTCGCAGCCAGCGTCACGGGCGACTGCGACCGGGAGCGCGCCGATTGTGTTGGGTTGATCGACCACCAGCAGTACTCGGCCGTGGTCGAGTAGCGTGGTGAACAGTGCGCGGAGTTTGGTCTCGTCTTGTGGGAGGGGTTTGTCGAAGATCTTCTTCCCGGTGGGATCGAGCGCGCAGGCGTGGTGCTCGGTCTTGCCGACGTCCAGGCCAATGGTGATTGCAAATGGTGTCTTGCATGGTGGCTCTCCTCAATGAGAGTTTCTGGCTGGTCGCAGTCGTGACACCCACTGCCGGCACCCACGTTACGGTGAGACCTCAGCAATGCTGGGCCGTGTCCCTATCAGCGGTCAACGAGTGTCTCTCGGTCGGGTGGCAACACCCCCCGGACCATCAATGGCAGGGCGAGACAGCCATGCCCGACCGAGCGACCAGATCCCCGACGTTCGAGGACTCTTCCAAGGTAACGGGCGGGTATTGGTTGTAGCCTTGTTGTTGATTCCCCATAGAAGCACGCACGTCCTGCCCGTGCCAGGCTCGACGGTGAGGAAATCATGATCACCAGGGTGCATCTCTCAGATGGCGCCTAAGTCGAACACAAGGAATCAGAAAACATGACCTCAACGGGCTGGGAACCAGCGGTTACTATCGATGGCAAGACTTCATATCAAGCTGGCATACACGTTGACTTCGGCTTCCAGTAGCCGCTTACACGTATGGGGCCAGCAGGAGCCACCACTTATGTGTTGTGGCATTATCCGTCTACGGAGGAGTTTGCGCATCCGAAGTCTCTTGACAATTATCTTCGGTGCGCCGGCATCGCCGAGTGCATGACTGTTGAGCTTCGTGTTACTCACGAGGATGGCAGTCATACTCATTGGGTGTTGGGTCGGGGGCCGCTTACGGGTGGTGAGTCTGAGCGGGTTGTGTGGGATACGGGGCAGGCCATGGTGCATCCAGAAGAGGTTTGGACTGCTGAGCAGGCTGCTCCTTTGTTCGAGCAGTATGCGCGTGAGCGTACTGTTCCGGATTGGGTTCATCGCCGCGAGCTCGACATCTGACCCAGCCCTTCCCAGGAGCTCATCAGCGGTCGGAAGCTCAATCCAGCACAGCTCCAAGACGTACTCAGCCACGGAGGCCTTTGATGAATCGTACCGTGATCCTTACCGCCGATGAGGCACTGGTCCTGTTGGACTGGCTGAGCAGGCATGAGGAACCCGGCGCTCTACCTGCCGACGACATCGAACAGCGAGTGCTGTGGAATCTCTTATCGTCGCTGGAGTCCGTGGTGGTCGAGACGTTCGACCCTGAGTACGCCACTTTGCTTGCCGCGGCCAGAAACCGCCTGATCGCTGACTGATCATCGGCCGTCACCTGCTCTCTCCCAAATGCTCCTGAAGTGCCCCCCGCTCGCAATCCAGAAGACCTCGACATGGGCGACGTTCCCTTCGCTATCCGTCGTCTGATCACTGTTCCGCCGCCTCGACGCACTGTTCGCCGACGACCGTCGAGGTCGGGGCCGAAATCATCTGAGGTATCGACCAACGTATGATCTCGACCTACCGCGCCACCAGCCAGGCTGAGGGAAAGCCGATCATGACCCTCCTGAGCGAGGCGCTCGTCGTCAACGACGATTCCGGCACCCTTTTTCGTGTGAGCTCGGGCTTTCCTCGGGCTATTGCCCGCTGCTTGCGTCGCTCAGATGTGAGCTTCTTGGAGCCATTGGAGAAGCTCGGTGTGGCGGCTGTCAGTGTTGCCGGTGAGTCGTCGATCTCCGACGATGGCGCCGTCGGCCAGCATGAGTACCCTGTCCGCGAAGGCGGCGACGGCGGCGTCGTGCGTGACCATGACGACGGTGGTGCCGGCCTTCGCCTCCCGTGCAATGAGCTGCATGACCCGCATCGCGTTGGCTGAGTTGAGCGCGCCGGTGGGCTCGTCGCAGAACAACACGTCAGGTTCCCCGATCAACGCCCGGCAGATGGCGACGCGCTGCAACTGCCCACCGGAGGCCTGGGTGACGTCGCGATCCTCGAGCTGGGCGACGTCGGCGCCGGCCAGCAGCGTCCGCGCCCGGGCGAGCACCTCGTCGCGATTCCCCTTGCCCGCGACCATGCCAGGGAACATCACGTTATCCAGCACATTCAGCGTGCCGAGGAGCCGCGGTTGTTGGAATACGAAGCCGAGCTGTTGCAGCCGAAGATTGGCGAGCGCGCGCTGCGACATCGTCCCCAGCTCATGCCCAAGCAGCTCGACGGTGCCTTCGTCGGGTGTGTCGATGCCGCTCAGGAGGTACAGCAGCGTCGATTTTCCGGACCCGGACGGGCCCATGATTGCGACGAACTCACCGTCGTCGATGCGCACGTCAACCCCGCGCAACACCGTCTGCTCCCCGAAGCGTTTCGTGAGCCCCTTCGCTTCGATCATGTCACTCCTCAGTCACTCGTTGCACGGTCAAGGTGGCAAGATTCGACGACGCAGCCGCCACGCCCAGCCACACGGCCACGACGAGCACCGCCGGCAACCCTGCCACAGCTAGCCACGGCACACCCATCAACTGCAGCTCGGGCGCACCCATCGTCGCTCCGGCAAGGGGCCCGACGACTAAACGCCCCGCGAGCCACGAGAGCATCAGCCCCACGACGGTGCCTCCGCCCACGAGCGCCCAGTAACGCACAGTGAGGCCTCGCTGGATCGCGTGGTCCGCGACGCCCAGGCCCCGCAGCGTGGCGTATTCGGCGGCCTCGCTGGCCAACACCATGCGCAGGAACAGCGTTGTCAGTCCGAAGATCGCCACGCCTGCCACCACCAGCGCGGCGAGCGCGATGGCGCGCAGCACGTCGATCACCCCGCCCATCGTGGCCGCGCCCATGCCTGCGACGTCCACCACCGCCGCGTCGGGATAGCGGGCTTGCCAGCGCTTGGAGACCTCGTCGCCCGACGACGGATCCACCAGCCCGACGTGCCACGTCCAGGTCTCCACGTCGTCGGCGGGAATCTGCCACGTGCCCTTCGCCGTCGAACCGCCGTTCGAGATGTCCTGGTAGATGCCGCTCACGGTGAGCGTTCGCTCGCCCAGGGCGTCGCGCACCGACACCGTGCCACCGATGCGCGCCGCGCTTGCCTCCGCAACCTTCGCCGAGAGCGCGATGGCATCGTCGGAGGTGGGTGGGCCGCCCTCGACGTAGTGGAGTGGGAATACGGTGTGATCGCCGACGAAGATGGGCATGCGCTCCCACTCGTCGCCCGCTCGGATGGCCCCGCGCGTGTGCTGAAGCTGGGCGAGCGCTGCGACGGCGGCGTCGTCGGGAAGCTCCTGGGCGAGCTGACTCGCCACCTCGGCGTCACGAGTCTCGACGATCACGTCGGCCTCGCCAACCCCCAGGTATGAAGACAGCTGCGGGGAGGCCAGTGTTGTGGTGACCTGGGCCGGAACACACACCGCGACGGCGATGAGTGCAGCCAAGATCGCGAGCCCGGCTTGCCCGCGGCCCGACGCGCCGCGCAGACCCCACCACAGCCACACCGGCAGCTTCGTCCGAGCCAAGCGCCATCCCCACAGCCAGGGGCGTTTCGACGTAGTTCCCGCGCGCATCGCGGCAAGTGTGGGCACCCGGGCAATGCCACGCATGAGCCACCAGCAGTACCCAACAGCCCCCAGCAGCACCAACAGTCCCGAGCCAAGCCAGGCCATTACTGCGGGAAGCGGTGAGCTTGGTTCGCCCAGCTCCAACGTCGCCTGGCGGGTGAGGGGGCCGTGCAAGATCGGCGCGACGATCATCCCGAGACCCACGCCAATCAGGGCGATGGCGACGTACTTTGCGAGGAACGTCCATCTGATTCGACGCTCCGGTACGCCGATGGCCTTCAATACACCGATCTGCGTGAGGTCGTTCGCGATTGCTGTCTTGACCGCCAGCCTGACGGTGAGCATGCCCAGCACAGCGACGACGCATGCGATTGCTGCCAGCACGCCCACCACGAGTGTCGACGACAATCCCGCCAGCAGACGAATGGAGCCGCCATCGATGGCCGGACCAGCTGTCGGGAACCCAGCTGCCTCGTACTCCGCGAGCACGGCGCCTGGCGATGCCCCCGGCGCCACACGGAATTCCACCAGATATTCAGGCTCGAGTCCCGACGCTATCCAGCGCATGTCTTCGCTCGAGAACAGCAGCCGCTTGGAGGTCACCATCGAGGGGTTCATCTGCGCATCCCGCAGGAACCCGGCGACGACGAACCTGCGCTCCTCGCCCTCGATCCCCAGAATGACCTCACCTCCTGGCTGTACCTGGTCCCGATATGCCAGAGGCAGGACGACGGTGCCTGGGGAAGGGGCGAGTACCGAATTGTCGAGACCCAACAGCTGATCGAATGAGGGGCTTTGCGCTGTTGCCGACGGCTGCAGCGCGGAATCAGACTGCGCATGCACGCCGATCGTGAGCTTGCCGACGGGAAGCGGGTAGGTGGTGACCACTTGCGCATCGGCAATATCGGGGTGTCGCGCCGCCCATTCGAGGATGGCGCGCTCGTCGATCTCTCCGCTGTGCATCTGCATCGCGTCTGGCACCTTGGCCCTCGCGAACAAGCGGTCGAGTGATCCGGAGACTGTCGCGACGGTGCCCGCGCCGGCAGCGACGAGCGCAGTCGCGATGGCGAGGAGCGCTACCAGCGCTATGGTCGTCACCGTGTTGCGGTGGAGGTCCCCGCGAACCAATCGCATCAGCATGGCACCGGCTACCCCAGCGTGGTGGCGAAGCTGCTGAACGTGCCCGGACGGGCGGCCAAGAGCGCCTCCACATGGTGCAAGAACGCCTGCATCGTGCGCGTCGGGTCTGCATCAGGCCTGGTCAGCAGGCCACTGTCGAACAGATATGCCGAGCTGGCGAGGATGAGGTCCATGGCCTCGGCGGGGTACGGCGTCGAGAACGTTCCTTCGGTCACCCCTTGTTCGACGATGGGAGTGAGCTCCGGCCCGAGTGCGAGAACGAGTCGGGAGAGCAACCGGATGTGGGCTGTCTCGTCGAAGGCCTCTTCTATGTGCGATGTCAGGCCGTCGGCTGAGGCCGCCTCGCGCTGCGTGCTCCAGAACGTCAGGAGCTTCTCGGTTGCGCTCAAATCGTCTCGTTCGACGGTGGCTCGGGCGAGCTCGATCATGGCACCCATCTGTTCGTCGATGAGGGCCTCGAGTAACGCGTCCTTCGATGCGAAGTAGTAGTAGAAGGTGCCCTTTGCAATGCCGGCATGCGTCACCACATCGTTCACTGTCGCGGCGCTGTAGCCCTTGTCAGCGAAGAGCTCAGCTGCGACGCGCAGGATGTCACTCCTGCGTTCCTGCGGAGCTTTCCTCACTCTGTTCACGTGTATTGCCCCTTACTGACCGACCGTCGGTCAGTACTATAGCAAGCGTACTCCATTTCCCGACGGTGGGTCATTCTTTGGGGTCGGCTCCCTGCCGTACGTGAGCCGCAGCTAAGAGGAAACGCAGTAGAACTGCGGAGTTGGCGGGCTCACTTACGTCTCGGGTTGGTGTTGAGTACTTGGAGTTCGCCGATTTTGAGGGTTTCGCTGGTGGTTGTGGTGTGGTGGAGGGTTCCTTGTTGGCCGATGCCTTGCCAGTGGATTTCCCAGTTGGTGGTGGCGGTGATGGTGTAGGTGCCTTGTGTGGGGTAGCCGGTTTGTGTGCCGCAGGTGACGGGGGTGTTGGGGTGTGTGTTGTTGTGGGGTTGTTTCCAGGTGGTGCAGGTGAATCGCCCTGGGTTTCGTTCCTACCTGCTTCCCTGTCCGGCGAGTGCTGGCTGGGCTGATTCGAGGCCAGCGTAGTACGCCTCCTCGACCTTGACCGGCGTGCGGTAATCGAGCTTGCCGTGGAGACGAGCGTTGTTCCACCACCACACGTACTCGAGCGTCGCGAGCTCGACCTGCTCGACCGTCCGCCACGGGCCTTTCCGACGGATCAGCTCGGTCTTGTTCAGCCCGTTGACGGCCTCGGCGAGGGCGTTGTCGTAGCTGTCACCGACGCTCCCTGTCGACGGGGTCGCGCCGAGCTCGTTGATGCGATCCGTGTAGACGACCCAGAGGTAGTTCGACCCATGATCGGCGTGGTGGACGAGGTCATCGAGCGACCCGCGCGCGCCCCACGCGGCCATATTCAACGCCTGTAACGGCAGCACCTCCGCGCGCAGCGTCCCGGCGACGTTCCAGCCGACGATCATGCGGGAGAACACGTCGATCACGAACGCGACATACGCCATCCCCGCCCACGTTCCAACATAGGTGATGTCCGCGACCTACAACCGGTTCGGCACGGGGAGCGGTGAAGTCACGTTCGACGAGATCCATCGGCTGCGCGATGGTCGGGTCGGACTTCGTGGTGAACACCTTCTTCGACCGCGCCACCGCGCGCACCCCGGCGAGCTTCATGAGCCGCGCGGTCTGGTCACGCCCGATGTCCCACCCCTCCCGCCGGAGGAGCGCATGCATCTTCCGAACGCCGTAGACGCCGTAGTTCTCCTCGTGAAGACGCTGGATCTCGGGGACGAGGAGTTCGTCCTTCAGCTGCCTGGCGGAGGGCACGCGCGTCCTCGGCCGCGTCGCACACCCGCGCGAGGTGAGGAACCCCGACACCGCGTCGCGGAGGACGCGGCAGAGGAACTCGACCCCGAACTGATCCCTGTGTTCGTCGATGAAGCAGATCATGCTCGTCAGGGACGGTCGAGTTCCTTCACGAACAACACGCTCGCGGCTTTGAGGACCTCGTTCGCCTTCTTCAACTCGGCGTTCTCACGGCGAAGTCGCTTGTTCTCCTCGACGACGTCGGTCGGCACGCCGGGGCGCTGCCCGGCGTCGATCTCGCGGCGGCGGTGCCACACGCGCAGCGTCTCCGGGCTCATGCCGAGCAGGCCCGCGACATGTCGCAGCGCGGACATGAGGTTCGGATGCTCGGGCTTGGCCTCCTCGAGCATCCGCAGCGCGCGCTCGCGCATCTCCGGCGAGTACTTCTGATTCATCGATTCCATCCTTACTTGAAGAACGGAACGAAACCCAGGGCGATTCACAGTGACACCAAACGCGATGGCGACCTTGTCGTAGGCCCTGAGCACGTCCTTGTCCGGATCGACGTCGAGCCTGGGCAAGGCGACCATCTTCGGAAACTCTGGCCGCACCTGGAACAGTACGCTGTCGCTTTGAAGATCCCATTTGCACCGCCAACATCCTTGATGCACGGTGCCGAAGGTGCGCTCCACCTTGGTGCGATAGCCAGGACTTGAGGCCACCTTGGTGGTGGGAATGCGCTGCACCGCAACCTGCGACACTGCCCCTTCGGAGATGGTGATGTCCGACACCCGTGCTTCTTGCTCGAACAGATCCTTGATGGTGCGGGCGACTCGTTCCTGGTTCGCATCCGGTTCGGGTTGTGTTTCTGCAGCATCAATGATGAGCCGGCGGCGGCGTTGATCGTGCTTGGTGATCCGCACGTCAATCGCGAGCCGCCGCTGCACTGCCTCCAACGCTGCCTGACGCCAGCCCGGATCGTGCTCTTTGGCCACCGGGTCGTAGTCGATGATGACCCGCTGCGGCACCCCCGGCCACCCTTTCCAGCGGCGAGCGACCACTTTCGCGTGTTTCCCCATCAGCGGCTCCAACGCTTACACCACCGATTCCATGAGCTCGTGGCGGCGCGCAGCTCGAAGACCAGAGATCCCCACCACTCCACCCGCAACGGCTCCGCTGGCACCAATCCATCCGCTCAGATCACCGGCGCCCAGCAACGACGCGGCGGCAGCACCACCGACGCCGCCAGCGACCAGCGTGATGCTGGTGGGAACCCAGCTCTTGGGCATACTTGCCTCCCATCTCTTCTCACTGTTAGAAAGGAGACCCCCCGTGACACCCTGCTATATCGCACGCAATATCGGGTGCTGGCAAGGGACCATATAGGGGTCTCCCTACGATGACAGCCTCAACAGAGAGCCTGCTTTCTGGCTGAGGCTGCATCTTCGGCAGTCAAGGTTCCGGCAAGTCTCTACAGCTTCGCCATTTGAGCATGTCCGTCGTTACGCAGGTCCCACGTCAACCACGAGAAGCCCGTCCGGTTATACTTCGCTTAGCGATCAATGGAGATTGGGGATCATCATGGGGAATAAATCGAGGTGGAAGCTCCACAAGACAGCGCTAGCGCTGCTCATCACCGGGATGTTGTTCATCGGGACGAGCATGGCCGGAGCTTCTGTGTTCACCCTCCCCAACTTCAAGCAAGAACGGTCCAACTGGTGCTGGGCGGCTTCCTCCTTGATGATCATCAACTACTTGACGGGGAGCAAGCCTTCCCAGTGTTCTGTGGTCAAGAAGGGGAAGGCCTCAACTTCGTGCCCGAACGAGCCAGGCTCATTCGGTAGAGACATTCAGCGCGCATTGGACGCGTACGGTATCACTGATGGCTGGAGGGTCGGCGGGCCAACAGCGGAGAGCGTTGCCCGAACGTTGATAGATCAAAAGCGCCCAATCATGGTGCGCTACGGCTATCACTCGAGTGGGAAACGAACCGGTCATGTCGTCGTCCTCCGTGGGTACACCTGGAATCCAGGCGGTAAATATTACACCTACTCGTGGAACGACCCTGCGTCTGGGACCATCAAGTCTGGGAGATACACCTACCTCGTGAACAACTCCACTTGGCAATGGACTCATTCACGAACTGGGATGGGGAGGCAGAAATGAGAGCTCCGGGAATACTGTTGATCGTATTCGCTGCAACGCTCGTAACCTTTGCGTTACCTGCTACAGCATCGCCCGACCCCGAGCCGGAGATTCCTAACAGCGTGAGCGCGTGGCTCGCAGGCCCTGGACCTGCTGAGGTCAGTGAGGTCCTCTCCGACGAGCAGTGGGGGATGTCTGCATCGGATCTAGAACATGTCACTTTGGGGATTCCAGTCGCCCTCTACGCCTTCGATGACAGCTCGGAGCTCGTCGAAGCAAACCAGTGGGTAACCCCGTTCAGCATTGCGGGCAACCCTGCCGGCACAGCGACCCTCTGGGAGAACGCTCAAGGTGTCCTCGAACTAGCGGTCGTGGATAACGCACGCGACGACGCCTCCATGCTCGAATCGCTGGTGAATCTCCCCAATGCGAAACTGATCGAAGACCCCACCAGTGGTGCTCGCGTTACGTTCACGCCCCAGGATGACTCGATCCTCACAATCCAAGACAATACGTGGCAGAAGGAAGCTTCCTTCCAAGATCTCCAAGAGTTTGCCGAGACAGAGAACCAACTGGCTCGGGTAGAAGGCCCCACCGATGAGGTTGGTTCCGCCCGCCTGCATGGAACGCCAAGCAGCAGCGCCTCTACCGCACTACTTAGTCCAGTCCTCCTGATCGTCGGTGCGAGTCTGCTCATCACCGGGGTCATCCTGCTCATACCGAAGAAGCGGATAGCACAAGGTCGGCCATGAAACTTGAACGGCACACAGCCACGCGATTCGCGATCGGGATAGCTGGTTGTCTGATGTTTACTGGATGTTCCAATGATCTCGCGGGCGACACCCCTATCGCAGCTGATGGAATACCCAAACTAGCGGGCGAACTCACTAGCGTCGAAGGGGTGGTGAAGCTCATGGACAACGGTTGTTGGGAGCTTCGCGATGTCAACGACCATCAGCGGTGGATAATCTGGCCAAGCGGCACCAAACCGATAGAGGGTGGCGCCGCAGTGCGCCTACCAAACGGAGACACCATAACCCCTGATGAACGCATCACTGTAGAGGGACAGTTTTTCAGCAGAACTGACCTACCCCAAGGGGACAACCCCGACAGCATGTGGGGTTCCAAAGCAACCTACTGCCTCGGCGCCTACGAACAACCAGCCGAACTACTCTGCGCTGAAAAGGTCCACCTTCCCAAACCCAGCTGACTCGCTAGAAAGCTGCAGTCACTGTGAATCGCCCTGGGTTTCGTTCCGTTCTTCAAGTAAGGATGGAATCGATGAATCAGAAGTACTCGCCGGAGATGCGCGAGCGCGCGCTGCGGATGCTCGAGGAGGCCAAGCCCGAGCATCCGAACCTCATGTCCGCGCTGCGACATGTCGCGGGCCTGCTCGGCATGAGCCCGGAGACGCTGCGCGTGTGGCACCGCCGCCGCGAGATCGACGCCGGGCAGCGCCCCGGCGTGCCGACCGACGTCGTCGAGGAGAACAAGCGACTTCGCCGTGAGAACGCCGAGCTGAAGAAGGCGAACGAGGTCCTCAAAGCCGCGAGCGTGTTCTTTCGCGAAAGAACTCGACCGTCCCTGACCAAGCATGATCTGCTTCATCGACGAACACAGGGATCAGTTCGGGGTCGAGTTCCTCTGCCGCGTCCTCCGCGACGCGCTGCCGGGGTTCCTCACCTCGCGCGGGTGTGCGACGCGGCCGAGGACGCGCGTGCCCTCCGCCAGGCAGCTGAAGGACGAACTCCTCGTCCCCGAGATCCAGCGTCTTCACGAGGAGAACTACGGCGTCTACGGCCTCCGGAAGATGCATGCGCTCCTCCGGCGGGAGGGGTGGGACATCGGGCGTGACCAGACCGCGCGGCTCATGAAGCTCGCCGGGGTGCGCGCGGTGGCGCGGTCGAAGAAGGTGTTCACCACGAAGTCCGACCCGACCATCGCGCAGCCGATGGATCTCGTCGAACGCGACTTCACCGCCCCCCGTGCCGAACCGGTTGTGGGTCGCGCACATCACCTATGTTGGAACGTGGGCGGGGATGGCGTATGTCGCGTTCGTGATCGACGTGTTCTCCCTCATGATCGTCGGCTGGAACGTCGCCGGGACGCTGCGCGCGGAGGTGCTGCCGTTACAGGCGTTGAATATGGCCGCGTGGGGCGCGCGCGGGTCGCTCGATGACCTCGTCCACCACGCCGATCATGGGTCGAACTACCTCTGGGTCGTCTACACGGATCGCATCAACGAGCTCGGCGCGACCCCGTCGACAGGGAGCGTCGGTGACAGCTACGACAACGCCCTCGCCGAGGCCGTCAACGGGCTGAACAAGACCGAGCTGATCCGTCGGAAGGGCCCGTGGCGGACGGTCGAGCAGGTCGAGCTCGCGACGCTCGAGTACGTGTGGTGGTGGAACAACGCTCGTCTCCACGGCAAGCTCGATTACCGCACGCCGGTCGAGGTCGAGGAGGCGTACTACGCTGGCCTCGAATCAGCCCAGCCAGCACTCGCCGGACAGGGAAGCAGGTAGGAACGAAACCCAGGGCGATTCAGTTGGCGAGTTTTGCAGTTTTGGTGAGTGTGAAGATGCGTCTCGATACGCGCCTTCAGCGCTACTCGACGATCGGGGCGCCGGGTGAGCAAGACCGGTGGTTGAGCCGCCCGCGTAGCGGGCGTGTCGAAACCCCGGGACGCGTCTCGATACACGGGCTTCGCCCGTTACTCGACGATCTGGCAAAGGGCGCTCGACGAACAGCAAGGGCGAGGGCGAACCGTCGGCGGTAGAGTGAGCGCGTGACTACGCAACGCCCTACATTTGATGAACTCGGCATGGCCACAGCCAGGCTGTGGGGCACCCGCTCCGCAGATGCGAAGGTGCAGGTCGGAGCGTGCCTGCTCGATCACAACAACCGGGTGGTCGGCGTCGGCTACAACGGGCGCGCCGCGGGTGAGCCGAACGAACGCGAATCGATGGAGCAGGGCCTCTCGGGCTTCATCCACGCTGAGGTGAACGCCCTGCTCGCCGCCAATTGGAACGGCGAGCAGCACACGCTCTACGTCACGCACGAGCCCTGCGCCACCTGCGCGCGCCTTATCGTCAACAGCCGCCGCGTGCGCCGCGTGCTCTACGCGTCGCCGTACAAGGAGCAAAACCGCGTGGCCGCGCAGCTCCCGTCGGGCGCGGAAATCCTACGGGCTGCAGGCGTAGAGGTCAGCGCCTTCGACGCCTGACCCCCGCCCCGCATTCC
The DNA here is from genome assembly GCF_900343145.1 of Tessaracoccus timonensis. Classification (NCBI taxonomy): domain Bacteria; kingdom Bacillati; phylum Actinomycetota; class Actinomycetes; order Propionibacteriales; family Propionibacteriaceae; genus Tessaracoccus; species Tessaracoccus timonensis. Next base: position 589,023 of record NZ_LT996886.1, on the reverse strand, counting down.
CTCACGCAGCCATGCGGTGGCGCATCTGGGCGAGCACACCGTCGCGCATCTCGAACGCGGCGTCGAAGCTGGGCAGCTGCTCCGGTTCGTGCGTCACGACGACGGTGGCCAGCTTGCGCTCATGCGTGAGGCGACCCAGCAGCTCGATGATCTCGTTGCCCCGCTCCTGGTCGAGCGCGCTCGTGGGCTCGTCGACGAGCATCACCGAAGGCTCGTGGATGATCGCCCGTGCAATGTTGACGCGCTGCTGCTGACCACCGGACAGCTGCGCGGGCAGGCGATCGGCGAGCTTGCTGCACCCGACGGCGTCGAGCACCTCCGGGATCTGCGCCATGCTGCGCTCACGGGCCCCACGGCTGCCCATCCGCAGCACCACTTCCAGCTGCTCGCGCACGGTGAGGGACGGGATGAGGTTCGGGCTCTGAAAGACGATCCCCAGCTTGCTTCGACGAAGGGCGGCCTTCCCCTTCGAGTTCAACGTCGTGATGTCCGTGCCGTCGATGTCGACGTGGCCGGAATCTGGTGTGACAAGGGTCGATGCCACGGCCAGCAGGCTGGATTTGCCCGAGCCGCTCGGGCCGGTGACCGCCGCGAAGGTGTTGGATTCCACCGTGAGCGAGACGTTATCGAGCGCCGTGACGCGCTCGTCGCCGTCGGGGTAGGTGAGGATGACATCGGTGAGCTTCAGCATGAGCGTTCCTTTCGTAGTAAGAGTGGGGGTCAGGCGGCCGAAGCCAGCGCGACAAGGGGATCGACGGCGGTGATGCGCCGCTGCGACACGTAGGCGCCCAGCAGGCCGGCGATCACCATGCCCACCGACGGCACGAGCAGGGTGAGCCAATTCATCACAAACGGGAGTGCGGTGCCGACGAGCAGCCCAAGCCCGACGGTTGCCCCGGTGCCGAGTCCGACCCCGATCAACAGCACGAGCAGAGCCTGGCCGAGCGCATCCGTCGAGATCCAACGGTTGCTGGCGCCCAGCGCCTTCAGAATCGCGATGTCACGCTGGCGCTGCATCGACCACACCAGGAAGAACACGCCGATCACCAGCACGGCAATCACCATGAGCATCCCAATCATCATGCCCAGCGAGCCGATCTCCGACTTGAGCGCCTCCAACGCGAGGAGCGACGGCAGCAGCGCCTGCGTCGTCGTGCCCTGATCCGCGTCCATCGCCTCGACGTCGGGGTCGCCGTCGACGAGGAGCACATTGGCGTAGGCCTGCGGCTGGCGCGTGCTCTCCAGGTATTGGTGGAGCGCATCGGTGGTGACCCACGCCACGTCGCGGTGGGAGAACTCGGTGTCGTCGGCCAGCTTCCCGACGGTCATGTCACGGCCGGCGAGTGTCACAGTGTCGCCGGCAGCGACGCCCAAGTCGTCCGCGATGCTCTTGCCGAGCGTGATGTGGTCCGCGTCGCCGGGCACCTCGTCGATGCGTCCCGTCGAGGTGGCGAGCAGCGCGACGGCGACGTCCGCGTCGCCGCTTTCAACCTGCGCGAAGGTGAGGCCGAGCGGGTCAGCCCGGTCGACGCCTGCCGCGTCCTTCCAGGCTTTCGCCTGCTCTTCGCTCACCCGAGAAGTCGTGTACGAGGGTGCTTCGTCGTCGGGCATCGAGAACACCACCTTGTCGGCGTCAAGGTGCATCAGTGATGACACGTTCTGCGACGCCAACCCGCCGGTCAAGCCCGTGAGGAATCCGACGAGCAACGTCATGAGCGTAACGACGATAGTGATGAGTGCGAAGCGGCCCTTGCTGTGCCGCAGATCCCGCAAAGCCAAGTACATAGACAGTCCCTTTCCTGAACGCACTCCATGCTGCTTTGGCTCGCGCTCGCACACGAGACCCCTTGGGACAGATTCACCTCATCCTTTTGGCTGAACTCCGCCCAACCCCGACGGGCTAGCCTGGGGAGTGTGGCCACACCCAAAACCCCGCATCCCTCGCCGACGCAGCTGCTGGTGCTGCTCGGCATCGGCCTGCTCTTCGCCGGCCTGGCGATCTACCCGGCAGGGATGGCCTTCGCGTTCGGCCACCCGCATCTGGCGGGCATCGTCGTATTTTCCGCGCTCACCTGCGTGATCCTCACGGGCGGTCTCATCGGCCTCAGCCGCGTGCACGACCTCAGCCGGCCCGCCCAAGACCTCCACGTCGACGCACTGATCTTCCTGCTGGCCGTGACCGTGCCGTGGGCGATGGTGATCGTCGAATCTCCCGACGCTTCGTATTTCCTCACCGCGCTCGCGCTACTCACGTCGTGGCTGCTTCCGCCCGTCGCGGGCGCCATCGCGACGGCAATCGTCGCGGGATTCACCGTCGCCGGCCAGGTGTTCCACCACGGACTGACCGCAGGCACCGTCGTCGGACCCATCGTGGTGGCGGTGCTGATCGTCGCCTTCGTGGCGATGATCCGGATGGTGTACCGCTCGTCGGATGCGTCGAAGGTGCTGCTGGTGAAACTCCGTGCGAGCCAGGCGGAAACGACGCGGGCCGAACGTGAAGCGGGCCGCCTCGCGGAGCGTGCCAGGATTGGGCGCGACTTGCACGACACCGTCGCGCAATCCCTGTCAAGCATCCAGCTCCTCCTGCAAGCCGCTGAGCGCACGACGGACGCAGACCAGGTGCGGGCGCACCTGGCGTTGGCGCGCGACACCGCCCAGGCGTCGCTCGCTGAGACGAGGGCGTTCATCGGGGAACTCACGCCTCCAGATCTCGTCGACACCGGGCTGGCGCCCGCGCTGCGCCGCCTCGCCCACGACGCCAGTGTGCCCACGGAGTTCGCCGTCGAAGGGGAACCCCGCGTTCTGGACGCGAGCGGCGAGACCGCGCTGTTTCGCGTTGCGCAAGAGTCATTGCGCAACGTCGAAGCCCATGCGAACGCCCAGCACTGCCAGATCACGCTCATCTACGAGCGTGAGGAAGTAGCCTTGGAAGTCGACGACGACGGCCGCGGTTTCGACGTCGACGCTGCCGCTCACAAGGGCCGATTCGGCTTGCAGGGGATGCGCTCGCGCATCGAGGAGCTGGGCGGGTCGCTCGCCATCGTCTCGTCGGGCGACGACGGCACCCTCGTCGCCGCCAGAGTCCCCGCCTGAGAGGAGCCGAGCATGATACGCATCCTGATTGCCGACGATCACCCCATCGTGCGTGCAGGCTTGCGCGCCGTGTTCGAAGCCGGGCCTGATCTTGAGGTGGTGGGGGAGGTCGATCGGGCGCTCGATGCCGTCGACCGGGCGAAGGTCGGCGGCATCGACCTCATCACCATGGACCTCCGGTTCCCGTCCGGCCCGTCGGGGGTTGACGCCGTCGAACGCATTCAGGCCCTCGACGACCCGCCCGCTGTACTCGTCCTCACGAACTACGACACCGACACCGACATCCTGCGCGCCGTGGAAGCCGGCGCCGGCGGCTACCTGCTGAAGGATTCACCCGCCGACGTGCTCGTCCGCGGAGTGCGCGACGCGGCAGCCGGGCGCCCGGTACTGGCACCGGCGGTGGCGTCGAAGTTGATGCATCGGTTGCGCACACCGTCGCTGCAACTCACCGCCAGGGAGCGCGACGTGCTGCAGTGCCTCGACCGCGGCCTGAGCAACCAGGCCATCAGCGCGGAGCTCTTCCTCAGCCGGGCCACCGTGAAATCGCACCTGGCAAGGCTCTACTCAAAGCTTGGGGTCTCCAGCCGCACGGCAGCCCTCGCGAAAGCCAGAGAACAAGGTCTGCTGGACTGAGCGATCAGTAGGACGGGGGCGCCGCGAAAAGTGACCGTTATCCTCCACAGCTGCAATATTTCCCGCCTATATGGGGAAGATTTGCCGCGCGTGGAGGATAACGGTCACTTTTTGGTTGGTCATTGCCGCCAGCGGCGTCTGCATAGACTGTGCGCACGCCCGCTGGCCGGGCGTGGCAGCATGGCGACGTGAGCATTCCATCGTTCCCAGTGGTGAGCTTCGGCTATGCGCCCATCAAGGGCATCCGCCATGAGCCGAGGTCCGTCGACGTCGACGCGCTCGGCTCGGTAGGGGACCGGCATTGGTGTCTCGTCGACGATCAGCTCAAGGTGCTGCGCACGGTGCAACATCTCGAACTGTTGGCGGTGCGCGCGCACGCGTTGGAGCAGCTCACCGTCGACTTCCCGGGCGGAGCGACGGTGGTCTCCTCACCACATCCCACCGGCGAGCAGTGCACGGTTGACTACTGGAAACGCCTGGTTCCTGCGACGTTTGCGCCGTCGGAGCTGGACGCTGCATTCAGCGACTACCTGGGCGCACCCGTTCGCCTCGCCCAGCCCGAGCGCGGTGCCATCGTATACGGCAGCCCCATCTCTATCATCACGACAGCGAGCGTGCGTGACCTGGGTGCACGCCTGCACGCAGCAGATTTCCTCGACCAGGCAGCTCGCTTTCGCGCCACCTATCTGGTGGACCACGACGAGGCCTACGCGGAAGATGCGTGGCGTGGCAAGGTGATTCGTCTGGGTGAGGTGCTCGTGGAGGTGACTGGCGCCATCGGGCGCTGTGCAGTGATCGATGCACATCCCACGACAGGCCAACGTGACCTTCGCGTGCTGCGCACGCTCGCGGGCTATCGCCCGCGCAACGACGCGGGTGAACCCTGCTTCGGCGTGCAGGGTCGCGTGGTGGGTACCAGCAAAATCTGACCGTTATCCTCCACAGCTGCAACATTTCCTGCCTATCCGGGGAAGATTTGCTGCGCGTGGAGGATAACGGTCACTTGTTGGTTGGTCACCGCCGCCAGCGGCGTCTGCATAGACTGAGGGCATGATGGACGCCCCTGATGTGACGCCTCCGCAGCGGCCCGAACCGAGCGCACCCGGCGCACATTGCGCGGAGGCCACCCACCGATGAATCGAGGTAGGTCGACAGCATCTGCAGCAGGCGGGTGGGTTAGCTCGTGGCTGACGGGCGCCGTCGCAGCTGTGGTGGCGCTCCTCACACAGATGAGTTCGCGCTGGGGTGTATTCCACCCGAGCCTTCTGCTTAATGTGGCGGATACCGACGCCATCGCGCCCCGCATCGCGGCAGTCGACCCATCCTTCCACTTCACCACCATGCACGACCACTACGACGGCGTCTACCTCTGGGCCATGGCTACGGATCCCTTCGCGGTAGCAGGAGGCTCGCATGAGCTGATCGACTTGGCGGCCTACCGCTACGGCCACCCCCTCTACTCCTGGATTGCGGGAGCACTGAGCCTCGGCCACGCACCGGCCCTGCCGTGGATATTTTGGGTGCTCAGCCTCGCGTCGATGATGGGCGCGGCGGTAGCCGTCTCGCGGCTTGCCGTACGGCTTGGTGGGTCGCCGTGGCTCGGCCTCATCGTGGCGTGCAGCCCCGGTTTACTGTTCAGCGCCTCGACCGCGCTGACCGAACCCGCACAGCTATTCCTCGTGGCGCTGCTGTGCCTGCGCTGGATTGACCAACGCACGAGCCCCATCGAAATCGCCGTGCTCACCGCCGCCATGTGCCTACTCAAAGAGCCGCTCGTGCTGGTCGCCGTCGCCCTCGGCTTGAGCGGACTCATCCACGGCATACGCGCACGCAACATCGAGTGGAGCCGCCTGTTCGCGCTGCTCGCCGGGCCCGTGGCGCTGGGTGCGTGGCTGCTGTTCATCCGCGGGCGCTTCGCCGCCGAGCAAAAGACGTACGACGACGGAAACCTCGGCCGCCCGATCGACGGATGGCTGGAAACCTTCCGGTTCGCCACTAGTCTGCGCTTCGGCGACGCCATGCAGTCACAGATCGGCTCGACGGCGGTGCCTGGCCTGATGGCGACGGCGGCCGTCCTGGTGATCGCGTCGACGGTGGGTCTTCGCAGGCTTGACGCGCTCGGCCTCATCGTCGTGCTCCAGACGGCGCTGGTGGCATGTCTCGGATGGCGCACCCTGCTCTACCCTCACGAGATGTTCCGTATTCCGTCGGTGCCGGTGGCGCTCGCTGTCTTGCTCCTGGGCGTGGCGATGACCTCCCGACGAGGCACCGCGACGCCGGCGAACTCGTCGCGAAGAAGCTAGCCAGCGGCGAATCGTCGGCTGAAGGTTGCTTGAAACACGGCTGCCCGCAAGCAGGATAGTGGCCCCAGCTAGGCTTGGAGCCACACGTTTCCGTCACGCGAAGGAGCCACAAGTGGCAGAGCACACTCGTACTGAATCCGACTCGATGGGCACCGTTGAGGTCGCTGCCGACCGCTACTGGGGAGCCCAGACCGAGCGGTCCCTCCACAACTTCGATATCGGCCGCGAAACCTTCGTTTGGGGCCGCCCCATGGTGAAGGCACTGGGCACGTTGAAGAAGGCCGCCGCACTCGCCAATGCTGAGCTGGGCGAGCTGCCGCAGGACGTCGCCGACCTCATCGCCAAGGCTGGCGACGAGGTGATCGCCGGCGATCTCGACGACCACTTCCCGCTGGTCGTGTTCCAGACCGGTTCTGGCACCCAGTCGAACATGAACGTCAACGAGGTCATCTCCAACCGCGCCATTGAACTGGCCGGTGGCGAGTTGGGCTCGAAGACGCCGGTGCACCCGAACGACCACGTCAACCGCGGCCAGTCGTCGAACGACACCTTCCCGACGGCCATGCACATCGCCGTCGTGAACGAGCTGCACGCCATGTACCCGCGCGTGCGCCAGCTGCGCGACACCCTCGACAAGAAGGCCAAGGAGTTCGACGACATCATCATGGTGGGCCGCACCCACCTGCAGGACGCCACCCCGATCCGGCTGAGCCAAGTGTTCTCCGGCTGGGTTGCGCAGATCGACTTCGCGCTCGAGGGCATCGAGTACGCCGACTCCCGCGCCCGTGAACTCGCGATCGGCGGCACCGCCGTCGGCACCGGCCTCAACGCCCACCCGAAGTTCGGCGAGCTCACCGCGAAGAAGATTTCGGAAGAAACCGGCATCGACTTCAAGCAAGCTGACAATCTCTTCGCCGCGCTCGGCGCCCACGACGCGCTCGTCCTCGTCTCGGGCGCGCTGCGCGTGCTCGGTGATGCGCTCATGAAGATCGCCAACGACGTGCGCTGGTACGCATCCGGCCCGCGCAACGGCATCGGTGAGCTCCTCATCCCCGAGAACGAGCCCGGTTCGTCGATCATGCCCGGCAAGGTGAACCCCACCCAGTGTGAGGCCATGACGATGGTGGCGACGAAGGTGTTCGGCAACGACGCCACCGTCGGGTTCGCCGGTTCGCAGGGTAACTTCCAGCTCAACGTGTACAAGCCCGTCATGGCCTGGTGCGTGCTGGAATCCATCCAGCTCCTCGGTGACGCTTGCGTCTCCTTCGACGAGCACTGCGCCTACGGCATCGAGCCCAACCGTGAGAAGATCCAGGAAAACCTGGACACCAACCTCATGCAGGTGACGGCGCTTAACCGCCACATCGGCTACGACAAGGCCTCGCAGATCGCCAAGAACGCGCACAAGAAGGGGCTGTCGCTGCGCGAGTCTGCGCTCGAACTGGGGTTCCTGACCGACGAGCAGTTCGACGAATGGGTGGTGCCCGCTGACATGACCCATCCCAGCGCTGCCGACGAGTGATCGTCGCGACGCAGTAACCACCGGCGGAGCCGTGGGCCGACCTCAGCGTCGCGCTCCACGGCTCCGTTGCGTCTCGGTGCCCACCACTTGCGCCGCACGCACACCGTCGGAGATAAGCGCGGCTGCGCAATAGATTTTGTCCGGTTCCTGCCAAGCGTGTCTATTCGCGACGGCGATGCTCCCGGTGGTCAGTTGAATGCTGGGAGGCATACAACGCTTGAAAGGAACCAACGATGGCAGAGATCAACCGTCGCGGATTCGGGAAGTTGATTGCGGGCGGTGCGCTCGCGGCTGCGGCAGCACCGGCGCTGGCGCCCACGTCTATGCTGGACACGGCGCAGGCAGCCGGGCGCGCCTATCACAAGGCTCGCCTCACGGGCGCAGACATGTACACCGCGCACAACTGGCAGGTTGCAGGCACTGACCTCGGCATCCCCTACGTTCTAGAGAACGGTTCCATCGGGTACCTCTTCGGCGACACCTTCTCCACCATGAGCCCTGAAGGAGGCGGCAACCACCGCTCGCCGGTGATGCTGCGTTCCGCGAGGCACCCGAACGACGGGATCATCTTTGATAGCGCCGCCAGAGTTTATGGGAACGCCCCGGCACGAGAGCTGATGTGGAACGCACATGGCGGCTGGGTGGCTGGCCAGCACGAATTCACGGTTATTCCTAACGACGGCATTTCATTTCCCGAGACGGGCCGGCAGGTGGTCTCGTTCATGAGCATGGACAACTGGGGGCATCCGCGTGGCTTCCGTAGCGGCTTCGCCGGGCTCGCGTACTCCGACAACGGCAACGACTTCGAGCGCGCACCGGTGCACTGGTTCAATACTCCCGAGAACACCAACGCCTTTCAGATGTGGACGATGCAGCGCGATGGCGATTTCGTCTACGTATTCTCCGTGTGTTCGGGCCGTCAGTACGGGCCCATGATGTTGCAGCGCGTGCATTGGACCCGCATTCTCGACAAGAACGCGTATGAGGGCTGGGGCTGGAACGGGTCCGACTGGGGCTGGGGTCGCCCCTGCACGCCCATTCTGCACGCCAAGTTCGGCGAACCGTCGGTGCGCAAGCTCAGCGATGGCACGTGGGTGATGGCATATGTCGACTACGGCGTCGGCCTAGGGCAGCTGGTCACGCGCACAGCCAGCCGTCCCGACGGCCTCTGGAGCGACCCGGTCGTGCAGATTGATCCCATCATGCCCGCGCAGTACTACGGTGGCTTCATTCACCCCTGGTCGACGTCGGAGCCCGGTGGCTTACACATGATGGTCTCGCAGTGGTTGAGAGGCCCGAACAACGTTACGCAGGCGTACCACGTTGAGCACTGGGTGGGCAGCGTGTAACGACCGTGGCGTCCGCCGGGGTTGCACTCGTAGAATGGGTGCATGGCTGAGAACCACGACGAGCGCATGGCGCGGGTGCGAGTGAACGAGCAGCGGCTCGCGGCAATCACGGAACTCAACGACGATCTCTGGACCGTCGACGAGCGCCTCGAAACCGCATGGGCCGCACTTGAGCCCCTCATGGAGTACTACGAGGGCCAATGGCGCGAAGATTTCGAGCTGCTCGACGGCACACCCGACGGCGAGTACGGCGTATTCAGTGAAGACGGCATCTGGAACGAGATGGGCCGGTTCTACGAGGCGACGAAGCACATCGCGGAGGTGTCGAAGCGCCTGGTCGACGCCTACGAGCGCCCCACTCGTGAAGCCGAGGAAAACAGCTCGCAGGCGTAGCACCGCCTGTGGGCTGCGTGACACTCGCATCGCTTACCCTTAACTCTCAAGGAGGGCGATGATGAAGAAGGTACTCGTAGCCGCTGCCGTCGCGACGCTGGCGCTCACCGCGTGCGGGGGCGCGGAAGAACCCGTGCAGCCACCGATGACGCTCAGCGTGGTGTGCAAAACCGTGAGCGGCTGGCCTGGCCCTGATGGCGAGACTCCCAAACCTGCGAAGCCGGAGACCGCGACGCTACGCGATCTCCAGGAAGGGGATGAGGTCACCATCGGCATCCTCACTGGTGAGCTGACGATCAAGGTGAAAAAAGTGGATGGAGACGACGCCAAGTTCAGGATGAGTGATGCCCTCGCCCCGAGGGTGGACGGACGTGGCTACGATTTAAATAATCCCAAACGCTCGTTCCGACTCTCGCGCGGTGAGACCGCAGAGTTCTCGACGCCGACCATGGACGTCAGCACAGGGTGCAAGTTCACCCTTGAGTAACCCACGCAGAAGCACCGTCGTCTTACTGTGCGGGCTCACGTGCTCGGGCAAGAGCACGCTCGCACGGCAACTCGCCGGGCAAGGGTTCGTGTGGCTTTCGGTGGACCAGGACGCCTGGGATGCCGGATGCCGCGAGCAGCCGTTGCCGCCAGCGGTGCAGCACGAGATCAAGGTTGAGCACAAACGGCGGGTGAGGGAACTCGTCGCAGCGGGCCACGACGTGGTGCTGGACTACGCTCTCGTGTCCCGGGCGCGTCGCGACGAGTATCGCGCCCTGGCCGAGGACGCCGGGGCGTGCGTCGTGCTCCTCCACCTGGACGTGCCTGCGGCGGAGCTGCACCGTCGGCTCGCTTCCAGAAACGCTGGGCCCCGCGGACCGCACCAGGTGATCGTCGCGCCCGAGCAGCTCGACAAGTGGATAGCGACGTTCGAACCGCCCGCAGACGACGAGGGCGCGGTGCGGGTTACCGAAGCTGAGCTAACCCGATATCCACACGCGTTTGCCGAAAACGGCGAAATTGGCGCAAATCGTGAAACGAAAGTGGATATCGGGTTAGGTCAGGCTTCGTCCCCGTCCCAATCTTGAATCGGATCGCTCAGCAGCACCTTTTCGCCCATTGCAGCGACGACGGTCATGATGCCCAGCTCATCCTCAACCCGTGCTTCCAGCGCTTCGGCCGCGGCCGGCTCGCCGTGGGTGAGAAAGATGGTCTCCGGCTTGGGGTCGAGCGCAGCTAGCCAGCTCACGAGCTCGGAGGCGTCGGCGTGTCCGGAGAACTCCCGGTCTTGCAGCACCTCCGCTCGACGAGGCACGTGCCGGCCGAAGATCTTCACGTGGCGGGCGCCGTCGATGAGCGCCCGCCCACGGGTGCCCTCGGCCTGGAAGCCGGCGAGGATGACGGAGTTCTTGGGGTCGGGGAGGAGCTGCTCCAGGTGCGAGAGCACGCGGCCGCCCTCCAGCATGCCGGAGCTGGAGATGATGATGCGCGGATCGCGTCGGCGGCGCGCCTTCTTCGACTGTTGCGCAGTGCGGGCTTCGACGAAGTGCTTGCTGGCGATGAAATCGCTCAGCTGCACCTCGTCGCGAAACTCGTCGGACATGTCGCGGTACACGTCGAGAGCCTTCATGCTCATGGGCCCGTCGACGATGATCGGAACCTCCGGGATGCGGCCCTCGGCCTGCATGCGCGCGAGCGCATACATCACGGACTGCGTGCGGTCGATGGCGAAGGCCGGGATGAGCACCGCGCCGCCGCGTTCGATGGTGCGGGTGATGGCATGGGCCAGCACCTCGTGAGGGACTTCTGGCTCGGCGTGTTCGCGGTCGCCGTAGGTTGATTCGCACAGCACGAAGCGGGCTCCTGGCGGGGTATCGCGGGCGCGAAGCAGCTTGTGTTCAGGGCGTCCGACATCGCCGGAGAACAGCACGTCGGTGCCCGCAAACTGCACATGGATCGACGCGGCCCCCAGCATGTGTGCGGTGCGAGTCCAGCGCGCGGTGAGGTCATCGCCCAGCTCGACATCTTCGTCGAACGGCACCCAGCGCAGCTGCCGGATTGCCCGCTCGGCATCCTCGGTGGTGTAGAGCAGGCGCGGATTCTGGTGCTTCGAGTAGCCGCCCTTCACAGCGTGCTCGGTGGCGAGCTCCTGGAGGTGCGCGGCGTCGCGCATCACGATCTCCGCGAGTTTGGCGGTGGCCTCGGTGCACCAAATCGGCCCGCTGAACCCCTGGTTGACAAGGGCAGGGATGTAGGCGGTGTGATCGGCGTGCGCGTGGGTGACGAGAAGCATTTCCAGGCTGGCGGCGTCGACGGGGAACTCCTCCCAGTTGAGCCTGCGCAGGTCTTTCTGCCCTTGGAACATGCCGGCGTCCACCAGGATGCGCCTGGTGCCTTGCTCGAGCAGGTACTTCGAGCCGGTGACGGTGCCGGCGGCGCCGAGAAATTGCAGGGTGACAGATTCAGCCATGGCTCCACTGTGCCGCAGCCGCGAGCGCTCGTGTGCGGAATCCGAAAGGTTGCCGGCCTACTCCGCGCGGAAGCCGACCGTGAGCTCGACGCTCACCTCCACCTCTTCGGGGCGCGCCTCGACGGGCTCAGAAGCACGCGCGCCGGAGAATGCCACCTGGCGGGTGGAGAACCCTTCCGCGCTCGGCAGCGACCCGTCACGAACCCACTCGACGACGCACCGCGTCGCCCCGAGCTCCTTAGCGATGCGCTCCGCCTTGGTGCGCGCCTCAGCGAGCGCATCCGCGACGAGACTCTGCTCGGCCTCATCGCGCTGCTCAGGCGTGAGGCGCCACGAGATATACCCGACGTGCACCCCGCCGGCTGCCCATTCGGCACTCAGGCGGGCCATCTCGGCCGTGTCGCGAAACGTCGCCCGGATCGCACACGACGCGCGATGCACCACCCGCTTCGCATCACTGGACGACCAGCTGCTCACCCCGTCGGTGTGAAAGCGTTCGAGCACGCTCGCGGGAAGCTCGTCGAGCTGCTGAATGAGCGCGCCGGCACGCTGCTGCACGTCGGCAACCACGCGTGCTGCGTCGCGGCCCTCGCCCTCGACACTCAGATGCAGCACTGCGAGCTGCGGCGTGTAGGCGCGCTCTGCTCGTCCGGTAATGGTGATCTCCATGGCTGACCTCTCAATCCATTGTGATGCGCATGCCCAGCGTGTGCTGCTGCCCAGCGGGAATGGTGACGGCGTGCTCGCGCACGTTGCCCACCTCGACGCACAGCATGCGGGCCCACTCGTCGCCGTTGAAATCAGCCAGTCCGGCCGCGTACTCCTCGCCGGGGTTCCACACGACGACATCCTGCGCGCCATGAGCGGTGATGGTGATGGTGCGGTCCGGCAGCACAATGCGCACCGGACCCACGGCCGCGCCGAGGTAGATCTCGTCGTGTGCGTCAGGCACGACGATGGGGTCGGCGGTGACGCCCTCCACCCGCGCTTCTCCCACGGCACCGACGAGGAAGTAGGTGTGAAGCGCGTCGTCGACCACGCAATCTTGGGTGGGCGAGGAAATAGTGAGGGCCACGTCGAGGGCCTTCGCGAATGTGGCTTCGTAGCGGTAGGAGAGGTCATGGGGGTAGTCCGTCGCGCCGGGAACGTGCGCGGTTTCGGGGGCCGTCAGCGACCACGATGCGCGGGTGCCCTCCGGCAGCTCGGTGGCGCCGTCGAATCTCCAGTCCACCCAGCGCACGAGGCCATGTTTCGTGGGCTTTCGCGTCTCCTGACTGCCCCAGGCGAACCAGGGCGCGCAGACGGGGATGCCGCCGTGGAACTCGGCGTCAGGGTTCGCGTCGCTGGTGACGAACAGGGCCTCGTGTCCGTCGCGCGGATGCCAGCTGGTGATGGTCGCGCCGCGATCGAGTGCTGCCGCGGTGCAGTGTGCGTTGGAGAATGCTCGTTGCATGGCCATACGGAAAACGCTACCTGACTTCGCACTCCCGACGCCGAGCCAGCGTCGGTTCTCGACTACCCTTTACTCATGGCATACCACGCAGACGCGACGGATCTCGACGACAAGGAAGTGCTCACCTGGCAAGGGCTGGGTGACGCCACCGACGACCTGGCGCGCACCATCGTCGATTCCGGGTTTCACCCCGAGATCATCATCGCCGTGGCGCGAGGCGGCATGCTGCTGGCGGGCGGCCTGACGTACGCGCTCGGCGTGAAGCTCACCGACGCCATCAACGTGGAGTTCTACACCGACGTCAACGCGACGCTGCCCGACCCGGTACTGCTGGCCCCCATGCTGGATACGAACGCCATCGCCGGCAAGCAGCTGCTCGTCGTCGACGATGTGGCTGATTCTGGCCGCACCCTCGCGCTGGTCATCAAGCTGCTGCGCGGGTTCGGTGCCGACGTCCGCTCGGCCGTGCTGTACGCCAAGCCGCAGACGGTCGTGCAACCCGAGTATGTGTGGCGCCGCACGGACAAGTGGATCGTGTTCCCGTGGTCGGCCAAACCGCCGCTGTTGCCGAGTGCTGAGTGATGCGCAGGCTCACCGCCCTCATCGCGACGGTGCTCCTCGCCCTGACCGCTCCTCAGGCGCTGGCCTGCAGTTGCTCCACGCCGCCGTCGATCGACCAGGCCAAGGACGCGGACGTCGTAGCGCAGGTGCGCATCGATCGCATCGAGACGGCACCCGCGGACGGCCAGGTGTTTTACACGCTGACCCCGCTGAAGGTGTGGAAGGGCGACTTCGATTCCTCGTTCCTGGCACGCACAGCGGATGCGGTGGGCGAGTGTGGGATGCCGAACTTTCGGTTACGCACGGAACTGATGCTCATCGCTGACCGTGACTCCGACGGTGTCGCCACGCTCGAGGCGTGCTCGGGCAGCGGCACGTACGCCCCAGAGCTCGACGAGGCCGTCACCGCGGCGCTCGGCCCAGGCGCCGCACCGACGCTAGATCCGGCGTACCCTCCCGGCGAAATCAAGATGGACGGCATCGAGCCCAACCCTATGAATATTGTGCTCATCGGCGGCACGCTGCTGGTGCTGCTCGGTGTGGTGGTGGGGATGCTCATCGCGGGCTTCCGCCGCCAGCGTCGTTGAGACGCGTCGCGCTCGCACTGTTGCCCATTTGCGTATGCTTTTTATGGAAAGGACACGCCTATGCCTGAGACCCGAACTTTCGATCCTGCCGAGGGCGATGACCTCGCCAAGCTCGTACGCGACGCGATAGGCGGCGATGTGCGCCCCAACGAACCGGGCACCACGCCTAAGACGCTCGTCGAGGATGACGCGGACGATCACGACGGGTCCGCATCGCTCGTCGACCTACCTGATCTCGACTTCTGATCCCTACCGCCTTCGCAGCCGAACGATGTGGCGCTGGTGAGCCCTGCGCGTCGCCACCGATCTGAAGCCGACTACCCTTGAACCTGAACAACTGTATTTTCTCGAAGAGGAGCAACTGTGACGCTCGAATGGACTGACACCGACGCCCGCGCCGTCGACACTGCCCGTGTGCTTGCCGCAGACGCCGTGGAGAAGGTTGGCAATGGCCACCCCGGCACGCCGATTTCTCTCGCCCCCGTGGCGCACCTGCTGTACCAAAAGGTGATGCGCACTGACCCCGCGGACGACAAGTGGATCGCGCGCGACCGGTTTGTGCTCTCCGCTGGCCACGCGTCGATGCTGCAGTACGCGCAGCTGTACCTCGGCGGTCTCGGCCTCGAGATGGAAGACATCCAGTCGCTGCGCACCTGGGGCTCCAAGACGCCTGGTCACCCCGAGTACAACCACACCAAGTTCATTGAGTGCACGACGGGACCCCTCGGCGCCGGCTTGAGCAACGCTGTTGGCATGGCGATGGCTGCTCGCCGTCACCGCGCGCTGTTCGACCCCGAAGCCAAGGCGGGCGAGTCGCTGTTCGACTACAACGTGTACTGCATCGTCGGTGACGGATGCCTCCAGGAGGGCATCACGTCGGAGGCATCGTCGCTGGCTGGCACCCAGAAGCTCGGCAACCTCATCGTCATTTACGACGACAACGAAATCTCCATTGAAGGCGACACCGACATCTCCTTCACCGAGGACGTCGTCAAGCGCTACGAGTCGTACGGCTGGCATGTGCAGGAGGTCGACTGGACCAACGGCCACACCGAGTACCGCGAGGACGTCGAGGCGCTGTACAACGCCATCGAACAGGCGCAGCAGGTGACGGACAAGCCGTCCTTCATCCGCCTGAGCACCATCATCGGCTGGCCACTGCCGAACAAGCAGGGCGACCACGGCGTGCACGGCGCCAAGATCGGCGGCGACGAGATTGCCGCCATGAAGGAGCTCATCGGCTTCGACAACGAGCCCTTCAAGATCGAGGACGACATCGTCGCCGCTACCCGCGCCAACCTGGCGGAGCGCGGCAAGGCCGCTCGCGACGAATGGAACGCCCGCTTCGACGAGTGGAAGGCCGCCCATCCCGACCGCGCCGAGCAGCTCGAACGCATCCGCGCGCACAAGCTCCCTGAAGACCTGTCGCTGCCCGTGTTCGAAGAGGGCTCGATGTCGACCCGCGCCGCCTCCGGTGAGGTGCTCACCGCGCTCGCCGACCAGCTGCCCGAGCTGTGGGGCGGATCGGCCGACCTCGCCGGTTCCAACAACACGACGATGAAGGGCCAGCCGAGCTTCATCCCCGAGGAGCATCAGACCGCACAGTGGCAGGGCTCCGAACTCGGTCGCACGCTGCACTTCGGCATCCGCGAGCATGCCATGGGCGGCATCCTCAACGGCATCAACCTGTCGAGCCTCACCCGCGCCTACGGTGGTACGTTCCTCGTGTTCTCCGACTACATGCGCCCCGCGGCACGCCTCGCGGCGCTGTCGTCCATTCCGACGGTGTTCGTGTGGACGCACGACTCCGTCGGTGTTGGCGAGGATGGGCCCACCCACCAGCCCATCGAGCACCTGGCGTCGCTGCGCGCTATCCCCGACTTCTCCGTCGTGCGCCCTGCCGACGCGAACGAGACGTCGGTGGCGTGGGGCGAGATCCTGCGACGCGCCGACGAGCCGGCGGCCATCATCTTGTCGCGCCAGAACCTGCGCACCATCGAGCGGGGCGAGAAGTACGCCTCCGCCGACGGCGTTGCGCGCGGCGCATATGTGGTGAGCGAGGCGTCGTCGACGCCGAAGGTGGTGCTGATTGCCACGGGCTCCGAGGTGGAGATCGCCCTCGATGCGCAGGAGAAGCTCGAGGCCGAGGGAACCCCCACCCGCGTCGTCTCGATGCCCTGCCAGGAGTGGTTCGATGAGCAGCCCGCCGAGTACCGCGCCGAGGTGCTCCCGGAGGGCACCGCGCGCGTGAGCGTCGAGGCCGGCATCTCCATGGGCTGGGCCAAGTACCTCGGTGTGAACGGAGCGTCGGTGTCCATCGATCACTTCGGTGCATCGGCGAGCGGCGCCAAGTGCTTCGAGGAGTTCGGCATGACTGCCGACGCCGTCGTGGAGGCCGCCAAGGGTCTGCTCTGATACGTGCGCGGTGGGCGTGACCAGCCCACCGCTACACACGGCAACGTACAACGGGTTGAGCCCCGCATCGGATGAGGGCTCAACCCGTTGTCATGTTCAGTCGCGTCCGGCGGCTGCGAGTGCTTCCGCGTTACGGAGCACGTCGACGACGAGTTGGAGCGCGATGGGGAAGGCGTCCTCGTCGAGGCCGAACGTGGGGGAGTGGTGGCTGGAATCGAAGCCCTTCTCCGCGTTGCCCGCACCCACGAAAACGTAGGTGGAAGGAGCCGTGCGCGAGAACGCCGCGAAATCTTCGCCGCCGAGCATCGCCGGCTCGGCGATGACCTTGTCAGGCCAGCGCTTCGTCGCGAGCTCACGCACGATCTGCGTTGGCGCGGGTGCGTTCCACGTCATGTCATATCCGACGAGGTAGTCCAGCTCGCACGTGAGCCCAGGATTCGCGGCCTCGAGCCCAGCACAGATGTCCTTGAACGCAGCCATGACCTGCTCGCGCACCTCATCGGAGTGGGTGCGCACCACGCCGCCCGCGCTCGCTTCCGGAGGAATCACGTTGAGGGCTTGCTGCCTTCCCGCCTCCAGCCAGGTTGCAGTGACGACGGCCGGGTCGAGCCCGCCGATGCGCCGCGCCGGGATCTGCAGCAGCTGCTGGACGAGCGTCGTCGCAGCGAGCACCGCGTCGACGGAGAGCTCAGGCAGGGATGCGTGCGCGCCCTTGCCATGAAGGTGCACCTCCCACAGATCCGAGTTCGCCGACGCCGGGCCATCCTTCACGTCGACGGTGCCCGTCGGCAGGGTTGCCCAGTAGTGGAACCCGAAGATGTAGTCGAAATCGTCGAAGTATCCGGTGGCGACCATCTCTTTCGCGCCGCCGGGAGGCGTCTCCTCGGCGTGCTGGAAGATGGCGACGATGGTGCCGTTCAGCTCGTCGAGATGGTCGGCAGCCCAGGCGAGCGCCGACATCACGGTGGCGGTGTGCCCGTCGTGGCCACAGCCGTGCATGCGGCCGGGCACCTTCGACGCGAACTCCAGATCAGGGCGGTTCTCGGTCATGGCGAGGCCGTCGATATCTGCCCGCACGCCCACCTTCGGCCCCGGACGCCCGGTGTCGAGTACGGCGACGAGGCTCGTCGGTGTGAGATTCTCGAGCTTCGCACTCGGCACCCGACGGGTGAGCTCGTCGCGAATGTAGGCGACGGTCTGGTGCTCCTCGAACGACGCCTCCGGCCACTGATGCAGGTGGCGTCGCCAGGCGAGGAGCTGTTCCAGGTAGGGCTGCAATTCAGACATTGAACATCTTTCTTATCGCGGGAGCATGATCGGTCCATCGGGGCCCACAGGCAGGCCGATCAGGAACCAAATAATGAGCATGAGCACCCATCCAATACCCATTGCGAGGGAGTACGGGACGAGCGTCGAAATGAAGGTGCCGATGCCGATCTTCTTGTCGTACTTCTGTGCGTAGCTAAGCACCAGCGCGAAGTAGGGGAACATCGGGGTGATGGGGTTGGTGATGGCATCGCCAACCCGGTAGATCATCTGCGTGAACGCGGGATGGTAGTCGAGCAGCATCATCATGGGCACGAAGATCGGGGCCAGGATGGCCCATTTCGCTGATGCCGAGCCGATGAACAGGTTCACGAAGGCCGACAGCACGAAGATGCCGAGAATCAGCACAACGCCGTTTTGGTCCTTGAGGAGGTTCGCGCCCTGGATGGCGAGGATCGAACCCATGTTCGACGTTTTGATGTACGCCAGCAACTGGGACGCGAAGAACACGACGACGATGAAATTCGCCATGGACGCCATGGATTCGACCATCATGTCGGTGGCGTCCTTGGACTTCTTGATGGAGCCGGTCATGATGCCGTACACCAGACCAGGGACCAGGAACATGATTGAGAGGATCAGGCCGATACCGTTCATGAGCGGTGACTCGGTGGTGAGTGAACCCGTCTCCGCGTTGCGCATGAACGAGCCTTTCGGGATGCAAGCCACGACGACGAGGGCCAACACGATGACGACGGAAATGATCGCCCACATGTTCGCCTTGCGCTGCAGGGGAGTGATCTCTTTGTCCTCGTGCACGTACTCGGGATTGTCGTAGCTTCCCAGACGCGGCACGATCACCTTCGACGTCACTACCCACAAGATGGGCAACAAAACGACGACGGATGCCGCGATGAAGTACCAGTTCATTGGCACCGACGTCTGCAGGTGCGGGTCGATCATCTTGGCTGCTTCCTGCGTGAAGCCCTGAACGAGCGCGTCGGACATGCCGATCATCAGGTTGGCGGCGAAGCCTCCGACGGAGGCGGCGTAGGCGAGTGCGATGCCGGCGATGGGGTGCCAGCCAAGTTGGATGAAGATGAGCGCCGCAAGCGGGGGCAGCACGATCGGGGCCGCGTCGCCGGCGATGTTGCCGAGGAGGCCGATGAAGGCGATGGCGGGAACGACGAGCATCTTCGGCGCGCTGCGCATGGAGTGCGACAGCATGGTTTCGAACCAGCCCGAGCGCTCAGCAACACCGATGCCGAGCATGATGATGAGCACCTGGCCAAGCGGGGCGAACGCGCCGAAGGTGGTGATGGCATCGCCCAGGACGACGCGCATCCCGTCGGTGGTGAGGAGGTTCACCGCAGTGATGACCTCGCCCGTGCCGGGATGGGTTGCCTTCCAGCCCAGGCCGCCAGCGAGCAGAGACAGCAGGAGCGTGCCCAGGCAGAGAAGCGCGAAGATGATGATGGGATCGGGCAGCTTGTTACCCGTCCACTCGATGAAATCCAAAAATCGGTCGAGCAGGCCCTTCTTCTCGGGCTTATTCGCAGTGGACGAATCAGTACTCATGGCAGCTCCTTGGACTGTCGGGTTCACATCCTCGTGGGTATATGCGTCGTATGGAGACTCACACTAACCACAAATGAGGTCGCCACGGCCCGCTGCCACAATGCGGCAACCTGCGACACCAACCACTCGCGGCAGTGAGGGGCGCCGTCGAGAAGCGTGAATCGCCCAGTTGGGGCGGTTTTGTAGGCTGGTTGCATGCCGAACCCGTTGAATGCACTCCAGAACTTGCTGTCCAAGAAACCCGTCGTGCTTGAGCTCGACCTCGCGCGCGGGGTGCTTGAGGCCCGTCCGTCGAATCCGCTGCAGGCGATGCAGATGCTGAACATCACCACGACGGGCGCTGTGCGCACCGTGCTCGGTGCCGCTGCGAAAGAAAGCAAGGTGAAGGGGCTGATCGTGCACGCCTCCGCGGCGGTGCGCATGCCGGTCACCACGCTGGACGAGATCGCGCTGGAGATCGAACGCTTCGGGGTGTCGAAACCGACGGCGGTGTGGAGTGAGAGCTTCGGCGAACTGGCGCCGTCGCTGGCGCTGTACAAGATGGCGACGGCCGCCCGCGAGGTGTGGCTGCAGCCCACCGGCGCATTGAGCATCAGCGGCATCGAGGCGCAAATCGTGTTGCTGAAGGGTGGGCTCAACAAGCTCGGCATCGAGCCCGAGTTCGGTAAACGCCACGAATACAAGACGGCGGCCGATCGCTATGCCGCCGACGAAGTGACACCTGAGAACCGCGAGATGATGACCGCCGTCGTCGAATCCATCGTCGACGACGGTGTGCGGGTCATTGCCGAGCGCCGCAATGTCGACGAGGGCGTCGTGCGTTCCGTCGTCGACGAGGGAGCGATCGACGCCAGCCGAGCGCTCGAACTGGGGCTCATCGACAAGGTTGGGTACCGCGACGAGGCCTACGCCAGCCTGCTGCAGCGTTGGGGAGTTGAGCCGGAGCACCTGCTGTACGTCAACCGCTACGCGGCCAAGTCCAACATCCAGCGCGCGGTGACCCGTCGCAACCGCAAAAAGATCGGCATCGTCCCCGTGCATGGCGGCATCCTCACCGGGCGAGGCAGCAACGGCGTGCAGGGGCAGAACGTCGGCTCCGACGTCGTCGATGAGCAGCTGCGCGCCGTGATCCGCGACGACGACATCGTCGCCGCTGTGCTCGACGTCGACTCGCCCGGCGGGTCGGCCGTCGCATCTGACTTCATCCGCCGCTGCGTGCTCGCCGTGCGTGAAGCGGGCAAGCCAGTGGTGGCGCGCATGGGAGCGTACGCGGCGTCGGGCGGCTACTACGTGTCGATGGGCGCCGACGAAATCGTCGCGCTGCCCACCACCTTGACCGGCTCGATTGGTGTCGTCGCCGGCAAATTCGTCACGCAGGGTCTCTACGACAAGCTGGGGCTTGTGCGGGAGTCGATCACCGTCGACAAAGGCGCAGCGGCGCTGTCGGATGCGCACCCCATGGACGACGAAGCGTGGGAGCGGCTCAACGCCTGGCTGGACCGCGTCTACCTGGATTTCACCACGTTCGCGGCGAATGACCGCGGCATGGAATACGAGCGGCTGGAGTCGCTCGCTCGCGGCCGGGTGTGGACGGGCGCACAGGCTGCCGAGCATGGCCTGATCGATCACGTCGGAGGCCGACGCCTCGCCTTGGAACGTGCCGCCGCGCTGGCGAAGGTGGATATTGACGACGTCGAGGTGGCCTCCGTCGGGCACGGAGGGCTGCTCTCGAAATTCCTGCCTGCGCAGTCGTCGGAGAGCGTTGGCTCAGCCGGCGCAAGCCCGCTCAGCGTCGAATCCGTGCTCGACGGTGTGCTCGCCCGCGCCGGAATTCGCTCGACGGGTGTGCTCAGCATGCCGGTGTTGTTCTCTCTTCGCTGAACGCGCAGCGGGCTTGGAGGTTTGGGTAGGGCGCCACACTCTCGTAGACTTACCGACGCCGCGACGCGAGGCGAAGTTGAAGGGTGACGGGTGGCTGGGAACACGAAGCGCAGAACCAAACTGTGGGTGGGCATCGGCATTGGTGCCTGCGTTTTGTTGCTTGCCGCGGCCTACGTCACGGCATTTCTTGTCGCAGGCGACAACGTTCCGCGCAATGCCACCGTCGAGAATGTGGCAATTGGCGGGCTGAGCCCTGCTGATGCGCAGCAGAAGCTTCGCGACGAGTTGGCCGAGAGCGCAGAAGCGCCCATCACCTTGGCCCACGACGACGTCATGGTGGAGCTGCCACTCGCAGAGTCGGGGCTCAGCGTCGACTGGGCCGCGACGGTGGAGCAAGCCGGCGGAGGCGCCAGCTGGAACCCGGTGAGCCTCTATCGTGCGCTGACTGGCGGTGAACCGGTTGAGCTGGTGCGCAACATCGACGAGGAAGCGCTCGCTAAGGCGGTCTCCGACGCCGCCGCCAACTTCGATAAGGAAGTTACCGACGCCACCATCGCGTTGAAGGATGGCAAGGTGGCCACCACCGAGGCCGAGGAAGGCATCAAGCTCAAGGTGGACGAGAGCGTCACTGCCGTCAAGGACGCATTCGAGGCTGGCAAACACGAGGCCGCAGCGAACGTCGAGGTGATCGCGCCCGGCGTGAGCAATGACGACGTGCAGAGTTTTCGCGAAGGGGCGCTCAAGCAGGCGCTGACTGGCCCTATCTCCCTCACCAGCAAGAACGGCACGATCGATATCGCCGAAGCAGATGTGCCGAAGCTGCTCACGATCACCGGGTCTGGCAAGGATCTTGCGGTCGGCATCGACGAAGAAGCCGTGAAGAAAGCCACAGAAGACGGGCTGAAGAAGCTCAACCAGAAGGGCCCACAGTCGGCGAGCTACCAGTTCAAGGATGGCGGCATCGTCGTCGTGCCGAGCAAACCCGGTCTGGTTGTTGAGCAGCAGAACGTGGTCGATGCGTTCAAGCAGGCAGTCAGCGGCCCGAAGCGTACCGTGGAGCTCAAAGCGCAGGAGAAAGAGCCCGAGTTCAGCACGGCAGCGGCCGAGAAGGTGAAGCCGAAGGAAGTCATCGGTGAGTTCACCACCCAGTATCCGCACGCCTCGTACCGCAACACCAACATCGGCACTGCGGCGAAGCGGATCAGCGGTACTGTGCTGATGCCTGGCGAGACGTTCAGCATGAACGACACCGTCGGGCGGCGTACGGAGGACAATGGCTTCACCTCCGGATACGTCATCAACGGCGGCAACCTCGTGAAGGAAACCGGCGGCGGTGTTTCGCAGGCGGCGACGACGCTGTTCAACGCAGGGTTCTTCGCCGGGTTCGAAGACGTCGAGCACAAGCCGCACTCGCTGTACTTCCCGCGCTACCCCGCTGGGCGTGAGGCAACGGTGTACTACGGCTCGGTAGACCTGCGCTTCAAGAACAACACCAAGTATCCCGCGATCATCCAGGGGTACATCAGCCCGTCGTCGAGTGGTAAACGTGGGTCGGTGACCTTCAAGATCTGGTCGATTAAGACCTGGGACAAAGTGGAATCGTCGCCGCTGGTGAAGTCGGGGTACTACTCGGGCTCCACTCGCGTCTCGCACGCAGCCAACTGCGAGCCCCAGAGCTCGATTCAAGGCTTCACCGTGAACTACAAACGCCTGTTCTACAAGGGCGGCAAGGTTGTGAAGGAAGAACCCTTCCAGTGGAAGTACGACGCG
Organism: Tessaracoccus timonensis; assembly: GCF_900343145.1. Taxonomy (NCBI): domain Bacteria; kingdom Bacillati; phylum Actinomycetota; class Actinomycetes; order Propionibacteriales; family Propionibacteriaceae; genus Tessaracoccus; species Tessaracoccus timonensis. The sequence goes on along the minus strand of NZ_LT996886.1, from coordinate 565,764 downwards.
GGAGACCGCGTCACCTGCGCCTGACGCCACGCGTGGCGTGCGTGTGCTTCCCCATGAATGCGGGGCTAAGCTTGGAGCCGAGCTTCGAACGAGGAGAACTGTCGTGACCTACATCATCGCTTTGCCCTGCGTCGACGTGAAAGACCGCGCCTGCGTGGACGAGTGTCCCGTCGACTGCATCTACGAGGGCAACCGCATGCTCTACATCCACCCGGATGAATGTGTTGACTGCGGTGCCTGCGAGCCGGTCTGCCCTGTTGAGGCCATCTACTACGAAGACGATGTCCCCGAAGACCAGGCGGAATACTACGATGTCAACGTGGAATTCTTCGACGAGATCGGTTCCCCGGGTGGCGCCGCCAAGCTGGGCGTCATTGACAAGGATCACCCGATCGTCGAGGCGCTTCCCCCGCAGGCCTGACCATGCTTGAGCTCCCCAGCTTCCCCTGGGATTCCCTGGCCTCTGCGAAAGATCGCGCCAACGAACATCCCGGGGGCATCGTCGATCTCTCCGTAGGCACGCCCGTCGACGACACACCCGACGTGGCGCGCCAGGCGCTCGCCGATGCGTCGAACGCGCATGGATATCCGACGGTATGGGGCACCCCTGAATGCCGAGAGAGCATCGTCGGCTACATGCAGCGCCGCTGGGGCGCCGTCGGGCTCACCCACGAGCATGTGATGCCCGTGGTGGGAACCAAAGAGATTGTCGGCTGGCTGCCCACGTTGCTGGGGCTGGAGGGCGGCGACGTCGTCGCGTTCCCGGAAGAGGCGTACCCGACGTATGAAATCGGCGCACTGGCGCGTGGGCTGCAGGCGCAGCCGTGCGACGACCCGGCCGCGCTCTCACCGCAGACCGCGCTCATCTGGATCAATTCGCCCTCGAATCCGACGGGGCGCATTCTGTCCGTTGAGGAGCTGCGGGCGTTCGTGCAGCGAGCGCGTGAGCTAGGGGCTGTGTTGGCCAGCGACGAGTGCTACGGGGAGTTCGGCTGGGACGCGGAGCCGGTCTCGGTGCTCGACCCGAGCGTCAACGACGGCGACCTCACGGGCTTGCTTGCAGTGCACTCGGTGTCCAAGCGCTCGAACGCTGCCGGCTACCGTGCGGGGTTCGTCGTCGGAGATCCGGAGCTCGTGCAGGGGCTTGTCACGGTGCGGAAACACCTCGGCATGATGGTCCCTGCGCCCGTGCAGGCCGCACTGGCGGCGATGCTGGACGACGAACAGCATGTCGAGGCTCAACGTGAGCGCTACCTCGCACGCCGGGCTGTGCTGCGCCCCGCGCTGGAGGCCGCAGGGTTCACCGTCGACCATTCCGAAGGCTCGCTGTATCTGTGGGCTACCCGAGGCGAGCATTGCCGTGCGACGGTGAACTGGCTCGCCGAACAGGGCATCCTCGTCGCGCCCGGCGACTTCTATGGAGCCAAGGCGGCCAACCACGTGCGCGTAGCGCTCACCGCCACCGACGAGCGCATCGCCGCTGCAGCAGAGCGTCTTCGCGGCGCGTAACGCAACACTTTGGTCAGCGTGTAGTGCCGCACGCTGACAACCCTTGACTAGAGATATCGCCGCTACTTGGCGCGCTGTGACCTTCGACGAAGTACAATGCTTAGCAGCAGCCTTTTAATATGCGTATATGTGCACCGTAGCGCTATAGAAGTGTATAAATATAGGCAGGTCAAGTTCCGGAGGAGTAACTATGACGAGCTTTGTCCCCAGCGCAGGGGCCCAGGCAGAGCCCCCTGTCGCGCCGCCTACGAGTTCGCCCCCGCGGCGTAAGAGGCGATCACGAGGGATACGCACGACGCGCACTCAGCAGTGGATCAGCGGTTGGACATTCATCGCACTACCTGTGGTGCTGTTTCTCGTCTTCTTCATTATCCCGATCGGGGCAGCTGCATACCTGAGCCTTACGGATTACTCCATTATTGGTGAGTTCAGCTGGGTGGGTATTGCAAACTACAAGGCGATTTTCGAAGACGAGTTCTTCTGGATCGCGATGAGGAACACCCTCTATTACACTGCCCTCTACGTCCCCCTCGGCATACTTACCTCACTCGGGACGGCGCTCCTGCTGAACCGTAACTCGAGAGTCGCGCGAGTATTCCGAACGCTCTTTTACATCCCCGTGGTTTCGTCGTCGGTGGCAACTGCGTCGATTTGGATCTGGCTGCTGAACCCACAGGTGGGTTTCATCAATATCGCCCTTGGCAAGTTTGGTATTGACGGGCCGGCGTGGCTTGAGAGCTCTACGTGGGCGATGCCGGCGATCATCATCATGAGTGTGTGGGCAGGCTTTGGCGGCAATATGGTGATCCTGCTGGGCGGGCTCCAAGGTGTCCCTGGACACCTCTACGAAGCCGCGCGAATTGATGGCGCTAGCAAGTGGCAACAATTCAGGTACGTGACGATGCCCGGTATCTCGAAGACCATGTTCTTGGTGACGACACTCCAAATCATTGGCGCTTTCCAGGTCTTCGATCAGGCGTACATCATGACGAAGGGCGGCCCAGGAAATGCCACCGTCACGATCGTGTACTACATCTTCGATAAGGGGTTCGGCAACCTCGACATGGGGTATGCGTCGGCGATGAGTTTCGTGCTCTTCGCGATCATCTTGGTGGTGTCGCTCATCAACGCTCGTGTCTCGAATAGGAGTGAATGACCATGGCTCAGACGAGGAAAAAGAAGCTTCGGGCCTCGAGTGTTATTGGGGAGACGGCGTGGTGGATTGCTTGCATCCTGATCGCATTCAGCACCGTGATGCCATTTGTATGGACGCTGGCGACGTCGCTGAAATCTCCAGAAGAAGCAATCACTGGGTTCTTGTCAATCATCCCGTCGCAGCCGACGCTCGACAATTACCGTGCTGTGTTTGTTGAAACCCCGTTCCTGCAGTACATCGGGAACTCGGTGTTCCTCGCGCTGGCAGGAACGCTCACGAACCTCTTCTTCGGTGGATTGGCTGGCTACGCCCTTGCCAAACTATCCTTCCCAGGGCGAAAGCTGGTGTTCTGGACGTTCATTGGTTCGATGATGGTGCCCGGTATCGTGACGATGGTATCGACCTTCCTAGTGCTCAAGCAGTTCCCTCTAGTTGGCGGTAACGACATCTTTGGTCAAGGCGGCACGGGATTCATCAACACATTCTGGGCCATCATTCTCCCGGGTGCGGCGGGCCCCTTCGCGTGCTTCTTTATGAAGCAGTTCTTCGAGGGGCTGCCCGACGAGCTTGGGGATTCCGCTCGGATCGACGGGGCCAGCGAGTTCAAGGTGTTCTCCCGGATTTACCTGCCGCTCACAAAAGCTGGTCTCGCGGTGCTGGGAATCATGACCATCCAGGCCGGATGGAATGCCTTCGTGTGGCCATTGATCGTCTTGAACGATCCGGACATGTTCACTGTCCAGATTGCATTGGCGAATTTCTCGAATGAGAAGACAACGAACTTCGGTCCTCTCATGGCTGGGGCGGTGCTTACAAGCGCTCCGATGCTACTGCTCTTCCTCTTCTGCCAGCGATGGATTATTGAGGGAATCGCCCAGATCGGGCTCAAGTAACGAAAGAAAGGAATTTGAGATGCAAGTCTCAAGGCGACTGTTCAGCGGGGCGATGATCGGCGGCGTTGCTGCATCGCTCGCTGCCTGCTCTGGTGGCGGGTCGAAGGGGTCAGGGTCGAAGACTAAGGAAGTCATTCTTTGGGGCGGCTCGTCCGACGAGGCCGCTAAGCCCATCTTCGCGATCGTTGATAAGTTCAATACGAGTCAGGATGAATACAAGGCAAAGTACGTCATCCAGAAGGAGTTGGAGCAGAAGCTGCTCACCGGATTGGCGAGTGGTCAGGTGCCTGACGTCGTCATCTGGGATAGGTGGATGACCAGCCTCTACGCTCCCAAGAAAGCCTTCGTTGAGATGGGCCCCCTGTTGGAGAAGGACAACATCTCCACCGACGACTTTTACGATCAGGCTCTCAGGGAGCTCACAGTTAACGACAAGATCTACGGTCTTCCCTTCACCGTCGATAACCGAAGCTTGTTCTACAACGAGGAACTGCTCGACAAGGCAGGGGTGAAGCCGCCCACGAACTGGGATGAGCTCCTTGACGTCGCTGTCAAGACAACCCAGCGTTCGGGTAAGACACTGAAAGTCTCCGGATTCATGCTCGACGACGTCGGGCTGTTCAACATGTGGATCCGTCAGGCTGGCGGTCAAATGATCAGCGATGACATGAAGACCGTCGCATTCAATAGCCCTGAAGGCTTGAGCGTGCTCAGATTCTGGCGCCAGATGATGGACGAAGGCGTGTACGAATTGGGCTTTGGTAAGGGCGGAATGCCGTTCCCCGCTGGCCAGGTCGCTCAAACCTACACGGGTCCGTGGTCGTTTACTGACTTCGACAAGGCGAAGTCGCTAAAGTATGGCGTCACTGAGCCCCCTGCAGGACCGAAGGGCGATAAAGCAGCCGGTATGGGCGGTCATGGGTTGGTGCTTCCGGCTGGGTCGAAGAATCAAGATGGCGGCTGGGCCTTCATTAAATGGATGGCAGACAAGGCTAACGCCCTCGAATACGGCAAGCTCAGCGGACAGATTCCTGGTAACCGCACGGCCGCCAACGACGACTTCTTCACGAAGTCTCCGAAGTATGGGGCCATCATCAAGGCCATGGATTATGCGACTGTACGCCCCGAGGTAAAGGGCTACTCAGACGTCGAGGGTAAAGCGCTCATCCCAGAGCTACAGAAATTCATGAGTAAGCAGGTTACTGCGGAGCAGGCTTTGGCGAAGGCGGAGGAACTCGGCAACAAGATTCTGAAAGACAATGCCAAGTAGTAGCGACGGGCAGGTGTGGGCGGCGCGAGCTGATGTGGCCCAGGAAAGCTTGGGCCACTTCTTCCACGCCCCGCCTCCCCAATTTCTGCACAACACGTACCCAGTCGGTAACGACGAGGTGTTCAACTACTGGTGGCTGGCACACGTTGTCGACGTCCGTATTGATGCATGGCATCGCACGGGTGACGAGGCATGGCTCAAACGAGCCGAGCACACTGTGGAGAATGTGATTGAGAGAAACGAGCGACAGCTCTTCAACGACTATTTCGACGACATGCTGTGGCTCGCACTCGCGTCGCTGCGTCTATTTGATGCGTCAGGAGATGAAGTACATCTTCAACGGTCTATAGATCTTTGGTGGCATATTAATGAGCAGGGCTGGAACTCCATTCAAGGTGAGAGCCTCGCTTGGAGGAAGCACTCTCCCGGCTACAAGAACACTCCTGCGAATGCGCCCTTTATCATTCTGGGCAACAGGCTGCGTGCCAGAGCCAATGATCTTCCCCATGCCGAGCGTTGTGATGTCGCCCTGCAGTGGATGCGAGACACGCTTGTCCAGGACGACGGCTTCGTCGCCGATGGAATCAACCGGGAAGACGACGGCAAGGTCGACGTGGACTGGAAATTCACCTACAACCAGGGCGTTTGGATCGGCGCACTCGTCGAGACTGCGGCTCGCACCAAGGACGGCAGCCTGCTTCAAGAAGCCGCCCGCACAGCATCAACATGCCTCGATATTTTCGAAGAATCAGGGGTGCTGCTCGATCACGGCGACGGTGGGGACCTCGGGCTATTCCAGGGTATTTGCTACCGGTACTTGGGATTGCTGTACGACGTGCTCGATAAGGAAGACGCCGTTCGAGCGAAGATCGAGAAGTTGGTCACCTCGGCGACGGACACGCTGTGGAAGACATCCTTGAAGGACGACTATCTGCTCCCGTCCAATGATTGGCGCAAGCCTGCTGAACCGGAGACCTCGTACTCAACGCTGCTGAGCGCCATGATGGCGGTCGAGCTGCGAGCGCGAATGGAAGAGGGCCGAGCAGCGGACACCCGGAAAGCGAAATAGCGCTGTGGGGCCTCAGCGGCAACGCCCGGTTGAGGCCCCCACCACCAGGCTCGTCGGCAGTTCGTGCTTCTTGATGAGCTCGGGCTGCTCAATCTGCCTCAGCACTTGTTCAACCGCGGTTGCACCCATGGAATGTTGATCTTGGCGAATATGGGTGAACCGAAATGCCGAAAGATCGTACGTAATATCGGGGTGGTCGAAACAGGCCACGCTCTTGTCGTCCGGCACCGACAAACCCGCTTGCGAGAGTGCCTCCTTCAGCAACAACGCAATGTTGTATTCCCCAGCTACAAAGGCCGTGATATGGGGGTATTGCGTAACCCAAGAGCGCAACGCGGCCACTTCGTCTTGAAGCTGCGTCGTCGTCGATGGAATCGTCGCTTCGACCTTATCGAATATGGCGTCATGGCTGTGCGTGACCCCATTTGCAGCGTGTGCGTGCACGAAACCCTCGTAGCGCTCCTGCAACGTGGACACCTGACTTGCTGACGACACCCAGCCGATGTGCTGGTGCCCGAGTTCGAGCAGGTGCTGCGTCAGCGCTCTGCCAGCTTCGACGTTGTCGCTAGACACAGTTGAAATTGGGATGCCCGCAAGCGAGCGGTCGAGGACCACGATGGGGAACTGCCGCGTGATGAGTTCCAACACGCTGGGGACAACCCACTGCGACGAGGTGGGCTCCAGGATGATGCCCTGCACGCCGTCGTCAATGAAATCTTTGATGAGCGTCTCTTCCAGCTGGGGTTGCCCCAATGAGCGTCGAATAATGAGGTTCGCCGTCTGCGCCGCGCTATCTAGTAATCCACCCAACAACGGGGTGCCAAAGGTGTCATCGAAATTCGTCACCACGCACCCGATCATCGGCTTAGAACGCTTGGTCGCTGCACTCGTGGAAGGTGTGCGGGCTTTTATGAATGTGCCCCGACGAGGCACTCGCTCCACGAGCCCCTCGTCGCGCAGAAGATCGAGGGCTCGCTTGATCGTGATTGTGCTGACCCCGTGCGACTCCGCTAGTTCTTTTTCCGTGCCCAGCCGCTCACCGATGTCGAACTGCCCCGAATCGATTTGGGCGCGCACGGTCTCATAGATCTGTCTGTAGAGTGTCGCCACTGCGTGCTCCCGAGACTGCAAATAATAATTGTAGGTAATGCTATCCCAAGGTCACGACGACGCCGTCGACCCGCTCCGCTTTCGACCAATGCTTGTCGTTGAGGCTCCAGCGGCGATCGTGCACTTGCACCGACTCGACGCCAGCGTCGTACGTGTTCAAGACAGCGAGGTGGGCGGCGCTCCAAAGCATCTCGTCGGACTCGGCCGTGATGCGGATGGTGTTGCCCTCCACGGTGTACTGCACCTCGCTGATGTGGTCGAGCACCTCCTGGATGGGCTTCGGGTCAGCGGTCAGGTTCTGCGTCGTCGCGCAGGTGATGGCTTCCGTCCGTGACCCGCGTGTGGCGGCGGCGAGCGCCGTCGCGTTGGGAACATGCTTGCGATACGCCTGTGGGTGGCCCGAGCGCTGCACCTTCTGCGCCTGGTCGTTGATATCGCGGGTCTCCCAGCCCTTGAACTTCACCAGTTCCTCGTAGAACCTGAGGCTCGAGTACCAAGGGTCCATGATTTCCTCAGCAGTGCCCCAATCGAACCGCGGGTCGGGGCGCTGCTGGAAGAGGCCGAGCGAATCGCGATCACCGTAATCGAGGTTGCGGATGCCGGATTCCTGGTACGCCGTCGCCAGGGCAATGGTGGCAGCCCGCTCCGAAAGCCCAGCTTCGTAGGAAGCCGCGACAATGATGGACGTCATCCGAGCCTGCTCGGCCGTGAGGGTTACGGGCTCGCCTTCCGGGTTCACGATGCTGCAGCGCTCTGGGGTAATCACGTGGTGCACCGATTTCCACATCCTCCAGCCAAGCAGCCCGACGCCGAGAAGGAGGGCGAGGATCAGCAACAGGATGATCCAGCGTTTGCGCATTAGTTGGCGTGCAATTCGGAGTTGAGCTGCACCTTGTTGCTGCGGCGATGCTTCACGACCACCTGGCCGGTGACCGAGTCGCGCAGGAACAGCAGGTCGTTCTGGCCGGAAAGCTCGCGCGCCTTCACCACGTCGCCCTCGGGCAACAGCACCTTGGTGCCGGCGGTGACGTACAGACCCGCCTCGACGACGCAGTCGTCGCCCAGCGAGATGCCGATGCCGGACTCCGCACCCAGCAGGCAGCGTTCGCCGATGCGGATGACCTCCTGCCCGCCGCCAGACAAGGTGCCCATAATCGAAGCGCCGCCACCGACGTCGCTGCCAGCCCCGACGACGACGCCAGCCGAGATTCGGCCTTCCACCATCGAGTTGCCGAGCGTGCCGGCATTGAAGTTGACAAAGCCTTCGTGCATCACCGTGGTGCCCTCAGCCAGGTGAGCGCCGAGACGCACGCGGTCAGCGTCGCCGATCCTGACGCCCGTCGGCACCACGTAGTCGACCATGCGCGGGAACTTGTCGACGCCGTAGACGGTGAGCTGGACGCCCTTGCCGCGCAGCGCCGCGCGCACCCTGGGCACATCCTGGATGCGCACCGGGCCGTAATTCGTCCACGCGTTGTTGGGCAGCTGGCCGAAAATGCCGTTGAGATTGACTTCGTGCGGCTTTACCAGCCTCGCGGAGAGCAAGTGGAGACGCAGATAGGCGTCCTCTACGCCGGCGGGGTCGTCGTCGAGCTGCACCTGGGTGCGAACCACCTTCGTTTCAACGCCGCGAAGGTCGTCGGCTCCCTGAGCGCCCGCGAGTTCGGCGGGCGCCTCGTCGGTGACGGCATCCCCGAGTTGCGGTTCGGGGTACCAGACGTCGAGAACTCCCTGCGGGTGGATAGTGGCGAGGCCCCAGGCCCAAGCTGTGCGCGCTTCAGTCATGCCCGACAGTGTAACCAAGTGTGCGCAAGCCGATCTGGCTAAGCTCGTCGTATGAGCCTCGACCTAGACGCACCCCTAGCCACCTTGTTGGCGCAGATCGTCGACGTGGAATCCGTCTCCGGCAACGAGCGGGCGCTCGCCAACCTCGTCGAGGAGGCCCTCAGCCTTCCGCATCTTGAGCTCACCCGCGACGACGACTGCATCGTCGCGCGCACCTCGCTGGGGCGCCCCGAGCGCGTCGTGATCGCCGGCCATCTCGACACCGTGCCGGTGGAAGCGAACCTCCCCTCTCGCCGCGACGGCGATGTGCTGTGGGGGAGGGGCACCGTCGATATGAAGGGCGGCATTGCCGTGATGCTCAAGCTGGCCGCAGAGCTCACCGAACCATCGCGCGACATCACCTGGATCTTCTACGACCACGAGGAAGTGGACGCGTCGAAGAATGGCCTCGGACGGCTCGCCCGCAACCACCCCGACCTAGTGCAAGGCGACTTCGCGGTGCTGATGGAACCCACCTCGGCACAGATCGAAGGCGGTTGTCAGGGCACCATTCGGATCGTGTTCGACGTCACCGGCCAAGCGGCCCACTCCGCGCGCAGCTGGATGGGCGTCAACGCCATCCACGCCCTGGTACCCCTGCTCGACGCGCTCGTCGCCTACAAACCACAGCAGATCGATGTCGAGGGGCTGCGCTACCGGGAGGGCCTCAACGCGGTCGCCATCGACGGCGGCATGGCCAACAACGTGATCCCCCCGAAAGCGACCCTCACCGTCAACTACCGCTTCGCACCCGACAAAACCACCGACGAGGCCCTCGCCCACCTGCGTGACGTATTCGCGGGCCACGAGTTCCGCATTGACGACCTCTCGCCCGCCGCTCGTCCCGGCCTCGACGCGGCGCTGGCCCAGGAATTCGTGCAGGCCGTCGGCGGAGAAGCCCGCCCGAAGTACGGTTGGACCGACGTCGCCCGCTTCTCCGAGCTCGGCATCCCGGCCGTCAACTACGGGCCCGGCGACGCTCACCTCGCCCACCGACAAGACGAACGGGTCGACGTCGCAGAACTCGATCAATGCGCCGACGGCCTGCGTTCCTGGCTGAGTACATCCACCCCGTAAGAAAGGCATCCCGATGATCCCATTTCGTCGCACGCAGGGCCCGCTGGTGCTCGACGGTGCACACGCCAAACAACCCACCGCCGACCAGGCGCTCCTCGACGAGCAATACCGCTGGGAGACGGGCGACCCGTGGCGCGTGCTGCGCATCCAGGCGGAGTTTGTCGAAGGTTTCGACGCACTCGCGGGCCTGCCCCCGGCAGTGAGCATCTTCGGCTCGGCCCGCACCAACCCTGACGACCCCATGTACCAGGCGGGCGAAGAATTGGCGCGACGCCTCGTCGAGCGCGGTTTCGCGATTATCACCGGGGGTGGTCCGGGCATCATGGAGGCCGGCAACAAGGGCGCTCGGGAAGCTGACGGCACCTCGGTTGGCCTCGGCATCGAACTGCCGCATGAGCAGGGCATCAACGAGCATGTCACCCTCGGCATCAACTTCCGGTACTTCTTCGCCCGCAAGGTGATGTTCCTCAAGTATTCCCGCGGTTTCATCACCATGCCCGGTGGATTCGGCACATTCGACGAGCTCTTCGAGGCGCTCACCTTGTTGCAAACCGGCAAGGTCACGCAGTTCCCGCTCGTGCTGTTCGGCGTCGATTACTGGTCGCCGCTCGTCGATTGGCTGAAGCACACCGTCGAGGCTCGAGGCTGCATCTCACCCGGCGACACCGACCTCTTCATCCTCACCGACAACATCGGCGAGGCCGTCGACGCCATGGGCGAACCCACCCCGCAGGGGAAATGATGGTGGTCATCATCGTACTCGCGGCCTTCGTCGTGATGGCGCTCGCCGCACTCGCCGGCACCGGGAAGTTCGGCGAGTGGATAGAGCCTGTGAACGACAGGCAGAAGGGGCGCATGCCCGACGGCCGAATCACGGCCAACAACGTCGGCGACGTGCGCATCCCTGGGGCACTGTTCGGCTATGACCGCGCCGAGGTGGATGAGTACCTGAGTTTGGTGACCAGCGGCGTGATCGTCGCCGACCCTGTCGAGTTCACCATCCGGCAGCGCGGCTACGACATGCAATTCGTCGACGAACTCATCACCAGGGTGAGTGCTGGGGAGCCGATTGCTGAGTCAGTGCCCGCCGATGTCGGCTCAGACGATAGAATGGGCACCAGTTCGGTTCAAGAGTGAGGAAACAACGATGGCAGCGATGAAGCCCCGCACCGGTGATGGCCCCATGGAGGTCACTAAGGAAGGCCGTGGAATCGTGATGCGTGTTCCCGTCGACGGGGGTGGCCGGCTCGTCGTCGAGATGAACGCCGACGAAGCCAACGCGCTCCTCGACGAGTTGCAGGCCGTGGTCGGCTGATACGCCGATCCACCCGACGGCGCCCGGCAAGGTAAGAGTTTGCCGGGCGCCGTCGCATTTGTTCTCAGCCGTGGCGTTCCATGGCCTGGCGGTACACATCGACGGTTTGCCGGGCGATCGTCGCCCACGAGAATTCGTCGATGCAGCGCTGGCGTCCCGCCTTGCCGAAGGCCCGCGCGCGTGACGCGTCGCGCACCAGCTCGTTCACCTTGGCCGCGAAATCCTGCTCGAACGCCTGCACGAACGCGGGGTCGTCGCCTCGCGCCGGGTCATAGGGCACAAGCAAGCCAGTCTCGCCGTCGTTCACCACCTCAGGAATGCCGCCGACGGCGGATGCGACGACGGGCGTCTCGCAGGCCATCGCCTCGAGGTTGACGATGCCGAGCGGCTCGTACACCGACGGGCAGGCGAACACCGTCGCGTGGGTGAGCACCTGGCGCACCGACGCGCGCGGCAGCATCTCCTGCACCCACAGCACCTTCGCTGAACGCCGGCGCTGTAGCTCGTCGAAGGCCTGCTGGAATTCGGCAGCAATCTCGGGGGTGTCGGGTGCACCGGCGAGCAACACGAGCTGGACGTCGTCGTCGAATTCCTGCGCGGCCCGCACCAGGTGCACGAGGCCCTTTTGACGGGTGATGCGCCCGACGAACGCCACGTATGGTTTGTCGAGGTCGATCCCGAGGCTCCCGACGACATCCGTCCCCGTATCCGGGCGGAACTCGTCGGTGTCGATGCCGTTCTTCACCACATGTGTTTTCGACGGGTCCAGTTCCGGGTAGCTCTCCAGCACGTCGCGGCGCATCCCCTCGGAGACGGAAATCACGGCGTCGGCGGCTTCGTAGGCTGTGCGCTCGGCCCAGCTGGACACGCGGTAGCCGCCGCCTAGCTGCTCGGCCTTCCACGGCCGGTGGGGCTCGAGCGAGTGCGATGTGACAACGTGCGGAACGTCGAGCATGAGCCCGCCGATGTGACCCGCCATGTTGGCGTACCAGGTGTGCGAGTGCAGAATCTGGGTATCCGGGGCGAGTGCGGCGACCATCGAGAGATCAGCGCCGAGCACGCGCAGGGCCGCATTGGCGCCGTCGGGGAAGGCTTCCGCGTGTGCGGTGGCTCCGTCGCGAGGCTCGCCCATGCAGTGCACATCGACGTCGATGAGCTTGCGCAGTTGCGGAACGAGTTGCGCGACGTGCACCCCGGCGCCTCCGTAGATGGACGGGGGGTATTCGCGGGTCAACAGGGACAGCTTGAATGTCATGGATGCATCGTCCCAGATTTGGGGCACAAATGTTGGCGAAGCAGAGAGTCAGGCTCGAAATGCGCGCAATTTCGGAAAACGTGAAAAAACGAGCGCGGATGCAATAAGTTCGTTGTCATGGTGACACGCCCGAAGATTCTGTCTATCGTCCTCGCGGGTGGCGAAGGAAAGCGCCTGATGCCACTGACGTCGGATCGCGCGAAACCGGCAGTGCCGTTCGGCGGCACCTACCGACTGATCGACTTCGTCTTGTCGAACCTCGCCAACTCCGAGCTGCGCCAGATCGCGGTGCTCACCCAGTACAAGTCGCACTCACTCGACCGGCACATCTCGATGACGTGGCGTTTCTCGACGATGCTCGGCAACTATGTCACCCCGGTTCCCGCGCAGCAGCGGCTGGGGCCGCGCTGGTACCAGGGCAGCGCCGACGCCATCTTCCAGTCGCTGAACCTCATCAGCGACGCCGAACCCGACTACGTGGTGGTGTTCGGTGCCGACAACATCTACCGCATGGACATCGAGCAAATGGTGGACGCCCACATCGACTCCGGGCTGAGCGCCACCGTCGCAGGCATCCGCGTGCCCCGTCGGGAGGCGAGCGCCTTCGGCATCATCGACGCCGGCGCCGACGGCAAGATCCGCCAGTTCCTGGAGAAGCCGGCCGACCCGCCCGGCCTGCCGGATTCCCCCGACGAGTCGTTCGCGTCGATGGGTAACTACGTGTTCAGCGCCAAGCAGCTCACGGAAATGCTGCGCGCCGACGCCGAAAACCCAACCTCGAGGCATGACATGGGCGGCGACATCATCCCGGCGTTCACCGAGCAGGGTGAGTCGCAGGTGTACGACTTCAAAGCCAACGTCGTTCCAGGATCGACGGAGAAAGACCAGGACTACTGGCGCGACGTGGGCACCATCGACGCATTCCACGAGGCGCACATGGACCTCGTCTCCGTCGACCCAGAGTTCAACCTCTACAACTCCGAGTGGCCCATCTGGACGTCGCAGGTGCAGGCACCCGGCGCCAAGTTCGTCATCCGAGGGCGCGCAGAGGATTCCATCGTCACCTCGGGCTGCATCATCTCCGGCGGCGAGATCGACCGCTCAGTGCTGAGTCCGCACGTGCACGTCGATAAGTGGGCGCAGGTGTCCGACTCTGTGCTCATGGACAAGGTGCGCATTGGCAAGAACGCCGTCGTGCGGCGCGCGATTCTGGATAAGAATGTCGTGGTGCCCGACGGGGTGCAGATCGGCGTCGATCACGAGCACGACCGCGCTCGTGGGTTGAACGTGTCTGCTGGCGGCGTCGTCGTCGTCGAGAAAGGCATGGTCGTTCCGCGCGACTGAGTTGTGGCAGCCCTCGCCCGGTGTGGCGAGGGCCAGGTCCGCTAGTCATTGCTGGCGAGCAGCAAGCCGTTACCGACTGGAAGCACCGCCTGCGTGTACTCCTCGGAGAGGTTGATGGCCTCGAGCGCTTCACGGATGATGATCGTCTCGTCTGACTCGTCGTCGGCGTTGGGCACCCGGTTGAACCACAGCACGTCGTGCACGATGAGCAGCCCGCCAGGGCGCAGGAGCCTTCCGGCTGCCGCAATGTATTCGACGTATTCGAGCTTGTCACCGTTGATGAACGCGATGTCGTAGGCGCCGTCGCGCAGCTTCGGCAACACGTCGATGGGGGAGCCGGCGATGAGTCGGAATCTCGAACTCTGGACGCCTGCATCGGTGAAGACCTTGCGGGCATCGAGCTGGTTTTCCGTCTCGGCATCGATCGAGGTGAGTACGCCGTCCGTGCCCATTGCCTCGAGGAACGCCATGCCGGAGGCCCCGTGCTGCGTGCCTACCTCGACGACGTTCGTCGCACCCATCGCCTTCGTGATGGTGGCGAGTGTGGCGACTACGCCGGTGCTGACGGGAACCCGTCCGTTCACGATGGCCTCGTCGCGTGCCGCACGGACGGCATCCGATGGGGGTACGTAGTCTTCGGTCCAGTCCCACGTCTCGGTGGTGGGAGCGACCAGGTGCGTTGGAGTAGTCACGTCCCCAATCGTAGTCGTCTCGCCACCTGAATGCGCGTACGCACTAGAATGACAGGCACGTCCACCCCAGGGAGGAATCGATGACCGAACAGCTCGAGCCGATTTTCGGGCGCATCATGACCGCCATGATCACGCCGTTCCGTGATGATCTCTCACTGGACCTCGACGCCGCCGTCACGCTTGCGAAACACCTCGTCGACGACCTCGGCAACGACGGACTTGTCATCAACGGCACGACGGGTGAGTCACCCACCACTACCGACGCCGAGAAGCGCGACCTGCTGGCGGCCGTCGTCGAAGCTGTGGGGGATAGGGCGAGCATCGTCGCAGGCATCGGCACCAACGACACCCGCCACACGGTCGGACGCGCCGAGGAAGCTGCGGAGCAGGGCGCCGACGGGGTGCTCGTCGTGACTCCGTACTACTCCCGCCCGCCAGCAGCCCAGCTCGAGCAGCACTTCAGAACCGTCGCGGACGCTACTGATCTGCCGTGCATGCTCTACGACATTCCGCACCGCTCGGGTCTTCCCATCCCGGAAGACATGCTGATCCGGCTCGCCGAACACCCTCGCATCGTCGCGGTGAAAGACGCCAAGGGCGCCATCGCGTCGAGCTCTGTGGTGATGTCGCAGACGAACCTGCAGTACTACGCCGGCGACGACGCCATGCTGCTGCCTCTGCTGGCTGTGGGTGGCGTGGGCGTGGTGGGCACGTCGACGCACTTCACAGCGAAGATTGCCCGCCAGATCACCGAAGCGTTCCTGGCTGGCAAGGTACGAGAAGCGACGGAACTCAACCGCTTCGCGTTGCCTGCGTTCACCGGCGTATTCGCGTCCCAAGGTGTGATGATGGTGAAGGCCGCGCTCAATGCGCGCGGCATCAACGTCGGCCCGTGCCGTCCGCCCATGGGGGATGTCACCGACGAACAACTGCAAGGCTTTCTGCAGGTACTCGACGCGCATTTCGCATTCGAGCGCAGTGAAGCGTGAGCGTGGGAACAAACCCATTCATTGGTTCGTTGTAGTTGATGCACAGGTTCCTCACAGGAATCCGTGGTGAAGTAGAAGACATGGAGCACCAGATGAACGACGCTGCGACGGCCGAATGGGTCGCGCCGACGTGGCAAGAGCTCGTGCGCGATCACTCCGCACAGGTCTACCGCTATGCGCTTCGTCTCACTGGTAACCCTCACGACGCCGAAGACCTCACGCAAGAGGTGTTCGTGCGTGTGTTCAAGTCGATTCACACCTTCAAACCGGGCACGCTGTCTGGCTGGTTGCATCGCATCACCACGAACCTGTTCCTCGACCAGGCCCGTCGTCGCCAGAAAATCCGCATGGATTTGCTGTCCACCGCCCCGGAGCAAATCTGGGGGCTCAGCGAGGCCCCAGAGAACGTGCACCTCGACGGCCAATTCGACGCCGACGTCGCCTCCGCACTCGCCGCGTTGAAGCCTGAATATCGCGTGGCCGTTGTGCTGTGTGACGTCGAGGGCCTGAGCTACGAAGAGATCGCCCAAGTTTTGGACGTCAAGCTCGGTACGGTTCGCAGCCGCATTGCCCGTGGCCGCTCTCAGTTGCGCAAGGCGCTGAAGCATCGTGCACCCGCCGAGGGACGTTCGCGTTTCCTCGGGGTTGCCTGACGTGTCGCATGGCTGTGGGAGATTTCACGACGACCTGTCGGGCTTCGTCGACGAGACGCTGACACCCAGACGGTGGGACGAGGTCGCGGTTCACCTATCCGGATGCACTGGGTGTCGTAAGGAAACCGCGGAGATCCGGGAACTGCGCTCGGCGCTTTCCAACTCGCGCAGTGTCGACGTCGATGCTCCCGCGTCACTGGCTGACCGTCTCGAAGCTATTGCCGGTGATGATTGCGACGTGCCTCTCTATTGGGGGAGCGACGGGCCGTCGACGCTACCCTCGAAACGGCGAAGGAGAAAGCGATTCGTGCTGCAGGGTTCTGCAGCGGTGCTCACCTTCGCGATGGGCGTGGCTGTCCTGGCGGTGCTGTTAGCGCCGGGGCCGCGCAGGCTGGACGACACCGTCGACGTAGCGCGCGAGCAGTTCGCGCAGCAGATCACGGCCGTGAACGTGCAGGAATCCGTGGGCGCGTTGCTGCTTGCCCAAGACAAGGGCGCGCAGTTCCCCGTCGTGCAGCACGCCGAGGTGTACGGCGTCCCGTCCGCGCCGGCCCTTCCCATCTCGCGTACCGCAGCCGACTCCATGCTCGCTCGGGGCGCCAGGTCCTACGTCGGGCTCGGCGGTGTGCAAGAGGTGTACATCGCGACCGAGGACGGCGGCGGATACGTGCGCGGCAATGTGGCGGTCACCCATGTGGCTGGCCGGGGCTCTGAGCTGGTGGTATTTGACCGCGACGGCAACCGATTCTCGTCGAATTTCGCGCCCGACTACCTCGAAGGCGTCATCGAAGCCCCCGACAGCTGGGACTTCTACGTCTACCCGTCTACGGTGCAGCTCGCCGGACGCCCAGCGATGGAGCTCGAAGCACGCCGCGACGACGCCGTCGTCGCCCGCTGGTGGCTCGACGTCGCCACCGGCATTACGTTGCGCAGCGAACGGTTTGGGGCATCCGAGCAGCCGACCATCGTCTTTGGCTACGGAGAAGTGCGGGTGGGCGAGGTAGCGCTGTCCGAGGACGCTCCGCGTACGGTGTCGCTGTCGAAGGCCACGACCAGCGGTGCGCGCGGGTGGTGCGTCGGATTGAATACGTGCCCCTATGAGCTCGCCGGGTTGCCGCTGGTGGCGTATTCGTCGACGAATACGCAAGGCGAGCAGGCGATGAGCCTGGTGTACTCGAACGGCTTCCAGACGCTGAGCGTGCGTTGGATGGAAGGGAAGCTGGCCGAGGGCGAAGCTGTCAGCGCAGCAGCCGCGACGGGGCTTCCCTCGGTGACTGCGTGGCAGGCGGGGCGTGGCGTGGTGTCGGTTACGACGAACGGTAGCCAGAGGCTGCTCGCCCAGGCCGTCGAGGAGTTGCCTGAGCGTGCGCCCTACGATCGCGGGGTCGGTGCGCGACTCGTCGCAGGGCTGGGCCGACTCACAGGCCTCGGCTGATTCGGTACCATTTCGTTCATGTTTGGGATTGATGCGGTTGAACTCGTCTTGATCCTCGTGCTTGCCGTGCTGCTGTTCGGGCCCGAGAAACTTCCGCAGTTTTCGCGGAAGGCGGCTCGCGTCTACGTCTACCTGCGAGGGATCGCGAATAACACGCAGAACACATTGCGCGACCAGCTTGGCCCTGAGTACGCCGATCTCGAACTCGCCGACCTGAATCCCAAAGCGTTTGTGAAGAAGCACCTCAGTCAAGAGGTCGCCGCCATCGAGGAAGCCAAGCGCGAGATCGAGGAGATGCGCCAGCAGCTCGAAGAAGCCACGCAGAAGGTGGAGAGCGAGGTAGACGGTGCCAAGGATGCAGCCCACGCAGCGGTGAGCTCCAGTGCCGACGCATCGTCGGCTACCTGGGTGGCCTCCCCCTTCGACGACGAGGCGACGTAGGCCTGCGCCGCCCCCGACCGTCGAGTAGGGCCGGAGGCCCGTATCGAGACGCGGTGAGGTGGTTTCGATACGCGAGCTGCGCTCGCTACTCAACCACCGGGGTGGGCAGGCTACTCAACCACCGGAGCGGGTGGGCGCGTCGACCACCACCTGGCGCGCGCTACTGGCGCGGGGTCAGGTTGAGGCGCTGCCCGAGCAACGATGGTTTGCGGGTGAGGAGATCGTCGGCCAGCTTCGTGATCGCCTGCGCCGAGGCGTGGTCGGGGGCGGAGTCGACGACGGGGGTGCCGCGGTCGCCACCGGCGAGGAGTTGCTCGTCGAACGGAACCTGTGCGAGCACCTCGACCGGGTACCCGACGCGCTCAGAGAGCGCCTCAGCCACCAGTGTGCCGCCACCGGACCCGAACAGCTCCAGGCGCTCCGTTTCGCCGCAATGCGAGCAAGGATGCTCGAGGTAGGCCATGTTCTCGACCACGCCCAGCACCCGCTGCTCCATGATGTGCGCCATAGTGCCGGCGCGCTCCGCGATCTCCCACGCAGCCTGCTGCGGGGTGGTCACGACGAGCACCTCGGAGCCGGGGATCTTCTGCCCGAGGCTCATCGCGACGTCGCCCGTGCCGGGGGGAAGGTCGAGCAGGAGGTAGTCGAGGTCGCCCCAGAACACGTCGGTGAGGAGCTGCGTGAGCGCGCGGTCGAGGATGGGGCCGCGCCATGCCACCACCTGGTCGCGCGACTGCTTGAGCATGCCCATCGAGATGACCTTCAGCCCCTCGAGCGCAGGCACGGGGAGGATCATGTCGTCGACGACGGTGGGGCGAGCGTCGCCAAGCCCCAAGAGGTCGGGAATGGAGTGGCCGTAGATGTCGGCGTCGAGGATGCCGACGGAGCGCCCGGCCTTCGCCAGCGCGACGGCGAGGTTCACCGTCACTGACGACTTACCCACGCCGCCCTTGCCGGACGATACCGCGATCACCTTCGTGAGGTTGCCGGGCTGCGCGAACGGGATGACGCGCTCGGGTTCGCCGCCGCGCAGCATCTGGCGCATGGCCTCACGCTGCTCGTCGTTCATCACACCCAGTTCGACATCGACGCTGCTCACACCGTCGATGGGCTCGACGGCGGCACGCACGCGCTGGGTGATCTCGGAACGCATCGGGCACCCCGACACAGTGAGGAGCACACGCACGAACACGTGACCGTCGTCGGTCGCGTCGATCTCGTCGACCATGCCCAGATCGGTGATGGGACGACGAATTTCGGGATCCTCGACGCCGTGGAGTGCTTCGCGGACAAGCGGAAGAAGTGGGTTTTCAGTCACCATCTCAGTCTGTCATGGATCGTGGAAGGATCAAGGGGAGAGGGGGCCGCGTCGCGCGTCGAGCGCATCGCCGAGGAACACGAACGATGCCCCGACGAGCGCCACCAGCCACACCTGGCCGAGGGCTGCGATCACCACGACGATCGGTACCACGACGACTTTCAACATGAAGCGTTCTTGCAGGGCAAGGCTATGCCGCGACCCTGGAGTCAGAAGCACCCACCACATACCCGCGTACGAGACGCCGAAGACGATGGCGATCACAATCGCCACCCAGCCGTGCCCGCCGATGGTGGACAGCGAATACGCGCCTGTGGCGAGGAGGACGATGTGCCCGATCAGCGAGAGGAGCGCGAACCAGCGGATGCGCACCGGGGCATCGGTTTCGTCGGGAAGCTCAGCTGTTGGCATTACCGGCCTCCGGCTGTTGGCGAGCGTCGAGTTCGTCGAGGAGATCGCGCAGTTCGGTGCGCAGCTCGGATCGGACGAAATCGCGAGTAGCGAGCTCGCCCAGGTTCATGCGAATCGCGGCGATCTCACGGGCGAGAAAGTCCATGTCAGCGCGTGACTGGGCGGCGAGGCGACGGTCCTCGTCGAGGCTGATTTTGTCGCGGTCTTCCTGGCGGTTCTGGGCCAGCAGAATCAGCGGTGCGGAGTACGAGGCCTGCGTCGAGAAGAACAGGTTCAGCAAAATGAACGGGTACGGATCCCATTTGAAGCCGTAGATGCCGACGAGGTTCAGCGCCACCCAGGCAACGACGATGACCGTCATGTAGACCAGGAACTTGGCGGTGCCCATGAAACGCGCCACCGCCTCGGCAAACAGCCCGAACGTTTCCGAATCGAGCTGCACCTTCGGGAAGAAGGAACGTTTCCCGTCGCGTGGTTTCGAGAGATCAACCTCAGCCATGGTCTACCTCCTCACGTCGGTCATCGGACGGTTCCTCACCGTCCATCTGGTCGCCGCGCCAGTCGTCGGGGAGCATGTGGTCGAGCACATCGTCGACGGTGACCGCGCCGACGAGCTGCCCGGCATCGTTGACGACCGGCGCCACGACGAGGTTGTACGTCGCGAAGTATCGGCTCACCTGCGCCAACGGGGTGCTCGTGTGCAGGGGCTCGAGCGTCTCATCCATCATGGTGGCCACCATCAGCGTTGGAGCCTCGCGTAGCAGGCGCTGGGCGTGGATGGCGCCAATGTACTTGCCAGTAGGGGTTTCGACGGGGGGCCGGGCCACGAACACCATCGACGCGAGCGCCGGGGTGAGGTCTTCATTGCGGACGTATGCGAGGGCTTGCGCCACCGTCGCATCGCTCTCGAGGATCACCGGCTCGGGGGTCATCATGCCGCCAGCGGTGAACTCGCCGTAAACCAGGAGCCGCCGCACGTCGGAGGCATCTTCGGGCTCCATGTGCTGCAGCAGATCTTCGGCGACGGCGGCGGGGAGGTCTCGGATCAGGTCGGCTGCGTCGTCGGGGTCCATCTCTTCGAGCACATCGGCGGCGCGCTCGGTATTCAATGCCGAGATCACCTCGATCTGCTCGTCCTCCGGCAGCTCCTCGAGCGCCCCGGCCAGCATGTCGTCCTCGAGCGCGTCGAGCACTTCACCAAGCTGGCTCGGGTCCATGTCGTGCAGTTCTTTTGCGATGTCAGCGGGGTTCATGTCGGCGAACTCCGCGACGAGGTTCGCCGTCGTGCGCCCCCGTGTGGCCTTGAGCGCGGGGACTTCTTTCCATGAGACCACCTTCGGCTCCGACTTGCCGCCGAACCCGAACCGGCCCACTTTGGTGACTCTCCGGATGGCCACCTGAGAGAGCTCCCACTCGTGGCTGCGGAACTCGTTCATGGAGACGTCAAGAATGGTGGTGGTGCCGTCGCCGCCCTCGAGCGGGCGGTCGAACAGGTCGGCTGCGACGAGGAGCTCTCCCTCGCGCCGCTGAAACTTTCGGGTGTCGATGGTGCCCTGGATCGACACCTGGTTGCCCGTGATGTGGTGCACGCGAACCATGGGAATGAAGATGCGCTGCTTCGCGAATAGCTCGACGACAAGGCCTTTCACTCGCGGGGCGCGGCCGTCGGCCCGGATGTAGCAGATGATGTCGCGGATGCGGCCGACCTGACTGTCGGAGGCGTCGACGAGGGGTAACCCGATCACACGCGAAATGAACACCTGCTCCATAGGCACCAATCTAGCGGTTGCGCTGCTGTGCTCAGAACGCTGCCTGCGCGCGGGGTTGCCTGAGAAAACTGCAAAACTCGCCAACAGTTGAGCCTCTCCCGCGTGAGCCAAGCGTGAGGCGTCGCACTGATGGCGAGTTTTGCAGTTTGCATCAGCAGTACCCGGCGCTGAAGTTATCCACAGTCCAGAAATTCGTCCTTCACCTGAGCGGAGAATTCCGGTGAAGTGTGGACATGCACGCAGAACTTCGCAGGCTCATCGCTGAGAATGGCGCCATCGCACGCAGCCAGCACCCCGAGCTGCACAATCCGATCCGCCATGCGGTGCAGGTGGGGCAACTCGTCCCGCTGCTTCCCGGCACCTACTCAGTAGAGCGCTCGTTCACCACACTCGTGGCGGCGGTCAGGCTATGGGATCCTGACGCCGTATTCACCGGCGCCACGGCGGCGAAACTCAGCTGGTGGGATGACCTCCCAGTCGACACAGTGCAGGCCATCTCGCGACGTAAAACCATCCGCGAGGTGCCTGGGCTCCGCCTCACGCGAGGCACCGTCGAGCCGTCCATCGTCTTCGAGCATGGAGGCCTACGGCTCGTGCACCCCGCGTGGAGTGCGCTGGAGCTCACCGACGAACTGGGCGGCGAAGCCATCGACGAGGCTCTGCGCCGACGAGCCACCTCGCTGCCGGCCATGCGTTGGGCGCTCGGGCAGATGAGCGATCGCCCGGGCAACACGGAGCGCCGAAGGCTATTGCTCGAATCCAGGGATGAGCCGTGGTCAGAGCTCGAACGGGACGGTCATCGTAGGCTGCGGCGTGCGCGGCTCACCGGCTGGAAGGGGAACTATCGCATCGTGCTGCCTAATGGCTCGGTGCGCTACGGAGACATCGTCTACGAGGAGCCCCAGCTCGTGGTGGAACTCGACTCGTGGACGCACCACTCGTCGCGAGAGGCGTTCGTCGATGACCGGCGGAAGGACGTCGAGCTCACGCTCCAGGGATGGACAGTGCTGCGCTTTACCAAGGACTCCATGGACGACC
This sequence comes from Tessaracoccus timonensis, assembly GCF_900343145.1. Lineage (NCBI taxonomy): Bacteria > Bacillati > Actinomycetota > Actinomycetes > Propionibacteriales > Propionibacteriaceae > Tessaracoccus > Tessaracoccus timonensis. The sequence continues at coordinate 543,196 of NZ_LT996886.1, read as the reverse complement.
TGGTTCCCTCAGTGCGCGCTGCACTGCAGATGCTGAATGCTGGCCCGTCGCGATGAACTGCAAAACTCGCCAACAGTTGAGCCTCTCCCGCGTGAGCCAAGCGTGAGGCGTCGCACTGATGGCGAGTTTTGCAGTTGAGACGAAGGGCATCAGTGACCGCGCAGCACCCGCCAGGGCGCATGTGGAAGGATTGGTCTGACCGACGCTAGGGAGGATCTATGTGCCCCGGGCAACCCTCATCCGACGACGCCACCCACCCCACTCGCACGCGGCGGCGCCGGTTGCGTGACCAAGTAGCGTTCGTCTGGCTCTTCGCCCTACTCGTGGTGATCGGGACGCATGTGTGGGTGCCGCAGGCCACGTGGCTGATGATTCACCTGGTGTTGCTGGGCGCCTTGTCGCACTCGGTGCTCGTGTGGAGCGAGCACTTCGCCCACACGCTGCTGCGCTATACCCCAGATGACCAAGCCAAAGCTGGTCAAGCGTGGCGCATAGCGCTGCTGGCCGCCGGTTCCTTGCTCGTGTTCATCGGGTATCCCGCCTCGTGGTGGTGGATGCTCGTCGTAGGTGCGACGCTGGTGGCAGCAAGCATCATCTGGCATTGCATGCATCTGGCGCACGTCGCGAAGCGGGCGCTGCCTTCTCGATTCCGAGTGGTGATCCGCTACTACGTGGCAGCCGCATGCCTGTTTCCGGTCGGCATCGCGCTGGGAGCAACCCTCGCGTTCGGCATCCCGGAGCCCTGGTTTGGGCGGCTGCTGACCGCGCACATCATGGTGAACGTCGGTGGCTGGATAGGGCTTACCGTGACGGGCACGCTGGTGACGTTCTGGCCGACGATGGTGAGGGCAAAGATGGACGACCGCGCGCCGCGCCTGGCGATTCAGGCGCTGCCGGTGCTCGTCGGGGCGGTGCTGCTAGGGGCGACGGGCTCCCTCGCGGGGGTGCGTGTGTTGGCGGTGGCGGGCCTCGTCGCCTACCTTGCCGGTGTGTTGTGGTGGGGGCGCGCATTGTGGGCGCCGGTTGCGCGCAAAGGCATCCGCGAGTTTGCCCCGGCATCCGTCGGATTGGCGCTGTGTTGGGCTCTCGTCGCGTTGTGCTGGGTGACATGGCAGGTGGCAACCGGCGACGGATGGGCTGCCGCGTCGGCAAGATTCCCCCTGATCGGCGGGGTGATCGCCGCTGGGTTCGGTGCGCAGATTTTGATCGGTGCGCTCACCTACCTCATTCCCTCGGTGATTGGTGGCGGACCTTCGGTAGTGCGAGCTGGCCAAGCGGTGCTGCACCGCTGGACCACCTTCCGCATCGTGGTGCCCAACGTCGCCCTCATGTTGTGGTTGGCGCCAGTGCCGTCGTGGGTGAAAGTGGCCAGCTCCGCGGTCGGCGTCGTCACGCTCGCGCTGTCCCTGCCCATCCTCATCCGCGGCGCCTACACCAGCGCGCGCGCCGCCCGCGCCAAGCGTGCAGGCGACGAAGTGTCGGCGGCGCAGGTGCCGACGGCGTGGACGGCTCGCGGGCTCCTCGCGGCAGGGCTCACGCTCGCGGTGGCCGTGGCGGTCGGCGTCGCGGTAGACCCCGTAGCTGCAGGGTTCCGAAGCCAAAGTGGCGGCGGGAGTGTCGTCGCGACGGGGGAGACCACGCGGGTGGAGGTGACCGTCGAAGGGATGAGTTTCGTGCCAAGCCGGGTGGAGGTGCCGGTGGGGAATCGTCTGGTCGTGCATCTGCGCAACACGGGCGACGACGCGCACGACCTCTCTATCGGCGGGGCGCATTCCGGCAGGCTCGCGCCCGGTGAGGAAGCGGAGGTGGACGCTGGGGTAATCGGCGCCGACATCCAGGGCTACTGCACCGTCGCCGGACATAAACAGATGGGGATGACCTTCGACGTGGTCGCCACCGGGGCCGACACCGAACAGCACCCAGGCCACACAGCCTCAGCCCCGACGGCGGTGCCACCCGTTGCGGGGGCGACGTTGCCGTCGGTGGTGGATCCGAACCTCCCGCCCCGATCCGACGAACGGGTGCATCGCGCCACCTTCACCGTCACCGAAGTGCCGCTCGAAGTGGCGCCGGGGTTGTGGCAGACCCGCTGGACGTTCAACGGGGCATCCGTGGGGCCGGCGCTGCGCGGCAAGGTGGGCGACGAGTTTGAAATCACGCTGGTCAATGAAGGGTCGATGGGTCATTCCATCGATTTCCACGCCGGTGTCCTCGCCCCCGACGAGCCGATGCGCACCATCCAGCCGGGCGAACGTCTGGTGTACCGGTTCACCGCCGAGCGCGCTGGTATCTGGATGTACCACTGTTCCACCATGCCCATGAGTACGCACATCGCTGCGGGGATGCACGGGGCGGTGGTGATCGAGCCGGACGGCCTCGACCCTGTGGATCACGAGTACGTCATGGTGCAGTCCGAGCTGTACCTCGGCAACGGTGCGCGCTCCGCAGGCGACGCGACGGAGATCGATGCCGACAAGTTGGCGGCGGAGAAGCCTGACCGTGTCGTGTTTAACGGCGTTGCCGATCAGTACGCGCAGCACCCGTTGCGGGTGCGAGCAGGCGAGCGGGTGCGGTTTTGGGTGCTTGACGCCGGCCCTAACCGAGCGCTGTCATTCCACGTTGTGGGAGGGCAGTTCGACACCGTGTGGGAGGAGGGGCGCTACCTCATCCGCCGGGGTAAGTCCGCCGACGGTGGTGTCGACGGTGGAGCCCAGGTGCTGCCCCTCCTCGCCGCGCAGGGCGGCTTCGTCGAACTCACGTTCCCGGAACCCGGGCACTACCCCTTTGTGAACCACATCATGCTCGACGCCGAACGCGGCGCGCGGGGCATCGTCGAGGTGACTAGCTGAACTTAGTGCCCCAGGCGGGTGTCACCGTCGGTGATGTCGTACACCGACCAATGCTGCTGCCGGAGCCGTCGGAAGAAACTGCGGATGATGTCGGCGACGGTGCCCGGCGCGGCGACGGTCACCTGGTGGGCGACGTCGGGCACGATGCGCATGTCCGCTCCAGGTGCCGATTCCAGCACCACCTCGAGATCTGCGATGGGATGCGACTCGTCCTTCTCCCCGGAGATCAGCATGATGGGGGTGTAGAGCTTGTGGAGGTCGCCCCGGAAGTCGTAGGTGGCGAGGCAGCGGCAGAGCTGCGCGTACGAGTAGTCGTCGGAAGCGGCGAGCCCCTCCATGATGGCAGCCACCTTGCCGGGCTCCTCGGCGACGAAGTCGGGCGTGAACCAGCGGTCCTGGGTGCTCGTGACAAGACTGACTGTGCCGTCGCGCTCGACGAGTTCCGCGCGCTCGAGCCACGTTTCGGGGGTGCCGATGGTGGCAGCCGAAGCGACGACGATGACGCCCTCCAATAGGTCACTGTGGTCGCGGGCGAGGTACATGCCGAGCGCACCGGACAGAGAAAGCCCGGCGAAGAACGTCGACCTATCGGGGAAGTGCTTGATGATGTTTTCGACGGTCTCGGCGAGCGACGCGGCCAGGGCCTCCATCGTCGGCTCCATCGCGTCGTTCCATGGCGCCCCCATGCCCTGGCCCGGCAGGTAACAAAACACCACGACGGCATCCTTGGCGAGGTGCCCCGCCACCTGGTTCCACTGGTGCGCGGTGTCGCCGCCTAGGCTGCCGGCGACGATGAGGAGGCGGTCAGCGTCGGAATCGGGGTTGTAGGTGTGCCACGTCAGTTCCATACAAATAACTTACCTGCACCCAAACTGCCGGGCACGTGAGGTACGGAAAATGCATGCATCCGACTAGGCTCTCTCGCATGATGAAGCTTCTGGCTGTACGACTGGATCGAGGTGTTGCCTGATGCGACGCCGCACCATGCTGTCCGTTCTCAGCGCCCTCGCGGCGGGCACCACGCTGGCTGCCTGCGGTGGTGACACCTCCTCCGACGGCGCCTCCGAGGCCCCCTCCGCCGACACCTCCTCCGACGGAGCCCCCACCGCGGTGCCCGACAGCCGGAAGGCACCCACCGTCGAAGTGCCCGAGGGTAACCCGCCGGCTGAGCTCAAGATCGAAGACGACATTGTGGGCGGCGGCGCCGAAGCCACGAAGGGGAGCACCCTCCAGGTGCACTACGTCGGCGTCTCCTGGAGCACGGGTGATGAATTCGACTCCTCCTGGAGCCGCGGCGAGCCGCTGGAGTTCCAGGTTGGTAAGGGCATGGTCATCCAGGGCTGGGACGAGGGCCTACAAGGTATGAAGGTGGGCGGACGCCGTCGCATCACCATCCCGCCCGAGATGGCCTACGGCAGCCAGGGAGTGGATGGCGTGATCGGCCCGAACGAGACGCTGATCTTCGTCTGCGACCTGGTCTCCGTCGAGTAAGAAGCTGGCAACGCGTCAGTTGAAGTGCCGCGCCCGGTAGCCGGGCATCTCGGCGAGCGTGTCCTTCGCTTGCTCAAGCATGTTGTGCTCCACCAGCACCTCGTATTTGCCGGCGACGGTTTGGCTCATCGAATCGAAGTCTCGTTTGCCCTGCGTGAGCGAGTAGCCGAGGCCGGCGGTGAGCACGCCCATGACGATGCCGAGTGCCAAACCCATCGTCAGTAAGGGGAGGGGGTTGTCGCCGCCAAAGACCAGCATGAGCAGCAGGCCGAGGATCATGCCGGTGGTGATGCCGGAGAGTGCGCCTTGGCCGAGCACGCGTCCCCAGGTGCGGCGTCCTACGACGCGCTCCACCAGGCGCAGATCGGTGCCGACGATAAGCAGGTTCTGGACGGGGAACCCCTTGTCGGACAGAAAATCCACCGCGGCCTGCGCGTCTTCGTAGTGGGTGAATTCCCCTAACGATTGGGGAAATTGCAACCGAAAACGCTCCTGCATTCTTCCGCGCATGTGTCGTCCGCCGTTCACCGTCATGCCCCCAGGCTAGCCGGTGGGGTGGAAGGGGCAGGTGCGTCGAGTACCAAACTGCAAAACTCGCCATCAGTTCGAGGCCTCACGCATGATCTACGCGTGACGCTTCCCGCTGATGGCGAGTTTTGCAGTTTGCGTTCGGGGTACTCGTGGCTCCGGCCAGCCTGTCAGCCCTGCAGGCGCGCGATCCAGGCCTCGACGTCGTCCGCGGTGCGGGGGAACGCGTCACTCAACACGACGGGGCCGTCCTCGGTGATGAGCACGTCATCTTCAATGCGCACCCCGATGCCGCGGTACTCTTCGGGCACAAGCAGATCCGTGGACTTGAAGTAGATGCCCGGTTCGACCGTGATGATCATCCCCGGCTGCATGGTGCCCTCGCGGTAGTCCTCGCGCGACGCGTGCGCGCAGTCATGCACGTCGAGCCCGAGGTGGTGCGACGTGCCGTGCACCATCCAGCGACGGTGCTGTCCGCCCTCTTCGGACACCGACTCATCGACGCTCACCGGTAGGATGCCCAGCTCCTCACAGAACTCGGCCACCACCCGGATCGACGCGGCGTGCACGTCCTTCCAAGGTTGCCCCGCCACGCAGGCGTCGATGCCGGCCTGCTGCGCGCGCAGCACGGCGTCGTAGACCCGACGTTGTTCGGGCGTGAACGTTCCTCCGACGGGCAGCGTGCGGGTGATGTCGGCGGTGTACAGCGAGTTCACTTCGACGCCCGCGTCGAGCAGTAACAGGTCGCCGTCGGCGAGGTCGCCGTCGTTGACGATCCAGTGGAGCGTATTGGCGTGGTCTGCGCCGGCCGCGATGGTGTCGTAGCCGACGGCGTTGCCCAGGTGGCGCGCATGGAGCGCGAAGATGCCCTCAACCCAGCGCTCACCGCGCCCGTTCGCCACCGCGTTGGGGAGCTCCCGGATGACCGCGTCGAAGCCCACCTTTGTGGCGGCGATGGCGCGCCCCATCTCGTCGATCTCGTACTGATCCTTCACGAATCGCTGCGATGAGGCTAGACGATGCAGTTCCGCGTCGGCCTCCTCGTCGGCACCACCTCGCACGCGGTCGACGAGCTCCGTCACCCCAGGGTCTGCTTCGCGCACGACGCGCAGGTTGTCGCGCCCGGCGAGGTATTCCTCGAGGGAGCGCACGTCGCGGCTCTCGAGGCCGGTGAGGCTCGCCATCTCGTCGAGGGAGTCGCGCTGGCCTACCCACATCTCGCCGTAGCGGGCGTCGGCGTAAAACTCGCGGTCGGTGCGTGGGGCGCGCGGACGGAAGAACAACACCGACTCCGATTCGCTCACGACGAGCACTGCGTCGGGTTCCCTGTCCTCGCCCAAGCCCGTGTAGTACGCGAACGCGGTGTGCGGGCGGAAGCGGTAGTCGGTGTCGTTGGCTCGCACCTTGAGTGGGCCCGCGGGGAACACCAGCGTCGCCCCCGGGTTCTGCTCGACGATGGCCTGCCGCCGCTTGGCCGCCCATGGCGCCGACGCCAGCTCCGTCGGCAGTTCGTCGGAATAGGGTTCCCACCCCGAGACGATAAATTTCTTGAACTTCTCCGAGTACGGGTCGCGGCGATTGGTGTTCGAGTCACTCATGCCGGTCAGTGTAGACGCTCGCGGCGCAGCCACTGCGGGCGGATGGAGGCGTCACACCTTGCGGATTGATATTTCCTCAATGTGGTGGTCGGGCCCCTTGCGCAAAATCGCGGTGGCGCGTCCCTTCGTCGGCTCAATGTTGTGACGCAGGTTCGGCCCATTAATTTCGTCCCACACCCCGTACGCAAACTGCGTGGCTTGCTCGTCGTTCATGTGTAGGAATTGGGTGTAGAAATCGTCGGGTGCGCCCGTGCAGCGTCGCTTCAATTCCAAGAAACGATCCGTAAACCAGCTCTTGATATCGGTTTCGTCGGCATCGACGAACACGGAAAAGTCGAAGAAGTCGCTCACCGAAAGTCCTGCGCGCCCGTCCTTTTCAACGCGCGCCGGCTGGAGCACGTTGAGGCCCTCGATGATGAGGATGTCAGGGGATTCCACGACGATGGACTCGCCCTCGATGATGTCGTACTTCGAGTGGGAATAGACGGGCGCCTCGACGTGCTCGTCGCCGGATTTCACGTCCATGAGGAAGCGCAGTAGTTTCTTGCGGTCGTACGACTGGGGGAAGCCCTTGCGGGCGAGCATGCCTCGTCGCTGGAGTTCCGCGTTGGGGCGTAGGAAGCCGTCGGTGGTGACGAGGTCGACTTTGGGGGAGCCCGGCGCTTGGGGGAGCAGTTCCTGCAGCAGCCGGGAGACCGTCGATTTTCCGACGGCCACCGAACCCGCCACCGCGATCACGAATGGTGTGCGGCGCTCGTGCAGCGCGAGGAACTTGTTGCGCTCCTCGTTGAGGCGGCTGGCGTTCTCGAAGGTGAGGTAGAGCAGCTGGGTGAGCGGGCGGTAGACCTCGGCGACGTCTTCGAGGCTGGTGGGGTCGCCGATGCCGCGAAGCTTGGCAAGCGTTTCCTCGTCGAGGCGGATGGACGTGAGATCTGACAGCGCAGCCCAGCTGCTGCGTTTGAGCGTGACGTACGGCTCGGCCACGAGGCCTCCTTCGCGGAAATCCGGTGTTCATACCAGCCTACCGGCGCGCCCTTTGCCACCAAAAGATGTCGACAAAGCGGTACACAGCAGGATGCGTGCCGGATGTCAAGAAACGCGCAATCATGCTGTACATTTTGGGTTCATGTGCGGAATTGTTGGATATGTAGGCCCCCGAAACGCCAAGGACGTGGTGATCTCCGGGCTGAGAAGGCTGGAGTACCGCGGGTACGACTCGGCGGGCGTCGCCGTCGCCAGCGGCGGGCGCATCGAATGGCGGAAGCGGGCGGGGAAGATCGCCAATCTCGAAGCCGCCATCGAAGCGGAGCCGCTTGGCCAGACCGACGTCGCCATCGGCCACACTCGCTGGGCCACCCATGGCGCACCCACCGACGCCAACTCCCACCCCCACGTGGCCGGGCGTATCGCCGTCGTGCACAACGGCATCATCGAGAATCACGCCGCGCTGCGCGAGCAGTTCGACGAGGAGTTCACGTCGGAGACTGACTCCGAGGTGGCTGCCCACCTGCTGAACCGTGAAGTGCGCTCCGGCAAGGGGCTCACGGAGGCCATGCGCGCCGTCGCGCCGCAACTTGAGGGGGCCTTCACGCTCGTCGCTATCGATGCCGAGGAGCCGCAGCGCATCGTCGCCGCCCGTCGCAACTCACCACTGGTGGTGGGTAAGGGCGAGGGTGAGTTCTTCCTCGCATCCGACGTGGCCGCGTTCATCGAGTTCACCCGCGAGGCCGTCGAGCTGGGGCAAGACCAGATTGTGGAGCTCGACGCCGACGGCATCACCGTCACAGATTTCGACGGCAAGCCCGCCGACTACAAGGAGTTTCACGTCGACTGGGACCTGAGCGCCGCCGAGAAGCAGGGTTTCGACTGGTTCATGCGCAAGGAGATTTTCGAGCAACCTTCCGCCGTCGCGGACACCCTGCTCGGCCGCCAAGATGAGCGCGGGGAGCTCGTGCTCGACGAACTCCAGATCCGCCCCGAGGAGCTCCGACGGGTGAACAAGGTGGTCATCATCGCGTGCGGCACCGCGTACTACGCGGGCTTCGTCGCCAAGTACGCCATCGAGCACTGGGTGCGAATCGCCTGCGAAGTGGAGCTGGCCAGCGAGTTTCGCTACCGCGACCCCATCGTCGACGCCGGCACGCTCGTCGTCGCCATCTCGCAGTCGGGCGAAACCGCCGACACGCTCATGGCCATCCGGCACGCCCGCGAGCAGGGCGCCAAAGTGGTGGCCATCTGTAATACGAACGGCGCCACGATTCCGCGCGAATCCGACGCGGTCATCTACACCCACGCCGGCCCGGAAATTGGTGTGGCATCGACGAAGGGGTTCACCACGCAGCTGGTGGCCTGTTACTTGCTCGGCCTCTACCTGGCGCAGGTGCGCGGCATGAAGTTCGGCGACGAGATCGCTGCCATCCTCGACGAGCTGGAGCGGATGCCCGCGTTCATTCAGGGGATTTTGGAGGGCGCCGAGCAGTACTACGCGCTCGCCAAGGAGATCCGTGACGAGCCCTCGATGCTGTTCCTCGGCCGCCACGTCGGCTACCCGGCAGCGCTCGAGGGTGCGCTGAAGCTGAAGGAGCTGGCGTACATCCATGCTGAGGGCTTCGCTGCCGGTGAGCTCAAGCATGGCCCCATCGCGCTGATTCACGAAGGGCTGCCGGTGTTCGTCGTGGTGCCCCCGGCCGGGCGCGATCAGCTGCGTGACAAGGTGATCGCCAACATCGCCGAGGTGCGGGCACGCGGGGCGCGCACCATCGTGCTCGCAGAAGATTCCGACGACGAGGCGCGGCGCAACGCCACTGATTTCCTGGCGCTGCCGCGCGTCTCGACGCTGCTGCAGCCACTCGTAGCCATCGTGCCTTTGCAGCTCTTTGCCTGCGAGATGGCCACGCTGCTCGGCCACGACGTCGACCAACCCCGCAACCTCGCGAAGTCGGTCACAGTCGAGTAAACGCCACTCTGGGCGCGCGGCGGGGCTCGGTTCTGACCGTGAGGTTTGGCACGTGGAGGCCGGTGGGCTGACCCCGTCGGGTGGAATACTGGGCTACATGACCGGCGGGTTCTTCGACGACGACTACGACCCGCTCGCCCCGATGCTGGCGAGCGACGAGGCGCGCGCAGACTCGGAGTCGCTCGGCAGCTTCGGCCCGGGCGACGAGGATGGCCCGCTGGAGTTGGGCGATGTTGACGACGGTGGCTTCGGCGACGGCATCGTGCGCATCTGGGTTGATGACGATGGCCGCCTCGAGAAGGTCCGTGTCAGCCCGTACTGGTTCAAGAAGCTGCGGGGCTCCGACACCTTGGCTGGGAGCTTCAATCAAGCGTTCCATGTGGCTGGGATGCGGCTCGCCTCTCCGAAGGAGGCCGAGTTGCCAGACTTCGACGAGGAGCTCGGCGAGCTGCCCGAACCTACGCTCGAGAACCTCCGGATCGTGCGCCTCATGATCGAGGAGAACTCGCGCCTGATCACGGCAGCGGCGGAGGAAGCCGCGCAGCGGCCCGCGGTGCCGCAGCGCCGCCTCACCGGCCGGCACGAGGGTGCGACCGTGGTGCTCGACGCCGATGGCCGCCCCAGCGAGGTCCGTTTTGACGAGGCATGGCTGGATGACATCCAAGTGGGCCCGCTCGCCAACGCCGTCATGCACGCGGCCAACAAGGCGTACGCAAAACGCGTCCCCCTCGAATCTGACCCCCGTTTCGCGGCACTCGATGACCACCAGCACAGACAGGAACTCCTGCTTGCCGGGCTGTTCCGTATGCTCAACCCGAAGAAGGTGAACCCATGACCGACGCAGAGGAAATGTGGAAGGCGCTTCAGCGTCGCGCCGCGGAATCCACTATGCGTGGAATTTTCGCGGAGAGCGATGACCTCGTGCACGACGACGATCTTCGCGAGAGGTTGATCAACCCCAACGCCAGCGGAGGCAAGAGCAAGGGCGGCCAGCAGGGCATGATGCCGCCGATGATGATGGGTGGCGCCGGCGGTGGCGCTGGTGCCACCGGAGCTGGTGCGGCCGGCGCCTCGGGCGCCATGGGTGCAGGAATGGGCGCGGCCGTTGGTCAGGCTGGCGCCGCAGGCGCGATGGGTGCGGGACCGATGAGTGCTCTCGGTGCCGCAGGCGTGATGCGCGGTGCCGGAGCTGGCGCCGGCGGGCTCGCGGCGGGTGGCGGTGCGGGCGCTGGTGGGCTCGGTTTGGGCAGTGGATCGGGGTTCGGCGGCGTGCAAGCGGCTGGTGGTTCGGATGGCTCCCTTCCGGAAGGGTGGAAGCTTGGTGACCCGATTTTTCCTGGTGACCCCCGGCATCCGGGCGGTGATGCCGGAGCAGTCATGCCCGGCGATCCCATCTATAGCAACCTCGTTCCCGGCTACATCCCTCGCGCCGGCAACATCCCCGGTGTCGACGGCCCCGGCCTCGGCGAAGGCTTCGGCTCCGGTCCTCGCGGCGGGGGAGACGTCCCGTCGCCTAGCTTTTCCGGCCCCCACGGTGGGGGGATCAAGGCTCCTTCCTCCGGAGGCGGCCCCGACGGTCTCGGTGGCGGGGGCGTCAACCGCCTCGGTGGCATCCCGCACAAGGGCGGCATCAACGACGCAGGCGGTGTGGCAGACCCGACGAGCATGGGCGGCGCCGGTATCGGTGCGGGTGGCATCTCCGATGGTACGGGCGGCGGCTCCGGTGGCGGAGGCGGTGCTGGCGGCGGAGATTTCACCGTCGACTCGAGCAAGCTGCGTGATTTCGCGAAGGCCTGGGACGAGACGTCCGAGCAGGTGTCGGTTCAGATCCCCCAGATGGTGCAGCCGGAAAACTTCGGTTTCGCCGGGCCAGCCCTCCGTGAGGCGCGGGCGCTGGCGGAGAAAACCAACAAGTGGTCCGACGAGGCCTCGCGCGAGTTCTCGGGTATCGCCCAGAGATTGCGTCTTACCGCGGCGGATTATGACGAGCGGGAGCAGATTAATGCCTCGATCGGTGGACAGATGGGAGTGGCCCAGTGAGTTTCCAGCAAGCAAGCGCGGGCATCGGTGCCGGAGGGCTCCTGGCGGCTACCGCGCAGTTCCGTAGCGAGCACGCCGGGCTCATCTCGAAGGGCGGGGGCGAGTACCAACGCATTCCGGAGACGATCGGTCAGTTCGAGGCCGCGCGTGAGGCAGCAGAGCAGCGTGATAAGGCGAAGTCCAGATCCTTCTGGTCCGAGTTGGGCGAGTTCAGTAAGCACGGCTTCAACTACTGGGCGGACAAGGCCCGGTTCGAGGAAGACATTGAAGAGCTCGTCGAAGGAGCGAAGCAGGCACTGGAGGAGCTTCGCAGCGAAGTGGCGAAAGCGACGGTGCACCTCGACGTTCCGAAGAAGCTTCGAGCGGAGGGCCAGCAGTGGATGCGGGTGCACGAGGCCTTGCGTGAACCTGAGAAGCGGTTGCCCAGCTTCCAGGAGATCGAGGGATGGGCAGGCCAGGCCGCTGAGGTGTATCGGACGATGGCCAAGGTGCAAGACCAGGCCGTCAGGGAATATGTGCCCATGGCGTTAGCGATGCGGGACACGTTTGCCGCGGCCCTAGAGTACAACGAAGCGGTGCTCACCGCGGTGCAGGGTTCCCTGGCGAAGGCCCTCGAGCAGGCACGGAAAGACGTGCCGGGAGGTCCGAAAGACTACTACATGAACACGGCCAACTTCACGACGGCCGTCTCCCAAGCGACACTTGAGATTAAGCGCGCGCTGAGCATGGCGAACGCACCGAGTGAGGCTCTGGCCGGCGAGGTGCAGCGCCAGGCAGCCTCTCCCGCGGTCATCGCAGCAGGGTGGCCGACGGGCACTTCCTTGGCGGATACTGCCGCCAAGCAGGGTGCGGGAGTGGCAGGCCGCGATCTGGACGACAGTGTCGAACTCGATGTCTGTCTCGTGCCCGTGCAGGCAGCGAAGCGCTGAAAGCTATCCCGCCCCACAGGCGTTGTCGGAAGGAGAAACATGGAGATGCGACGCATTCCCGCGCTGATCGTGGCGGTTATGGTCTCCGTTGCGTTGGCCGCTTGTGGTTCGGGGGTGGAGCCGTCGTCGTCGGGGAGGGGGGCCTCGGTGGAGCCGTCGTCTGGGGGGTCGGGGGAGTCTACGTTGCGGGCTTCGGAGTCGTCGGTGGGTCGGTCGTCGGAGGAGCCGACCGGTCCGTCTTCTGGGCCGATGGTGGTGGAGGATCCGAGGTGGCCTGCGCCGGTGTTGGTGGGTTGGGATCCGAGTTTGTCGGAGTTTGCGGGTATGCCGCCGCCGGTGGTGTTTGCGTCGTTGTTTGATGGGCGGTTGCCTGCTGCTGATCCGGCGGAGGTTGGGGGGTTCGCGCATGTTGCGGATGAGTGGTCGACGGTTTTCTCGCGGGCGAGGATCTATCAGGAGCAGCAGGATCGTGGGGCTAGCTATGACCTCCAGGTCCAGGTGAATAGCGTCGGGATGTACGGCGCGTTCGTGTCCGCGTCGCAGGATATCGAGCAGGTGGGTTTTGCAACCTGCAGCAAAGTTCCGCATCCCACGTGTGTGGTGGTGGCCGATGATGGTGTGATCAGGCTGACTTATGTCGGTGATCCGCCGCTGGGGCTGGAGGCGATGGTGGCGGAGTTGGGTAAGTTGGTGGAGTTTTATGCGAACGACTAAGCCGCGGTGGATACGGGCATCCATGGGGGCGCTGGCCGTGGCGTCTGTTGTGGGTCTGGCCGCTTGTGGTCCGAGTTCGGGTTCGGGGGTGGGGTCTGCGGAGCCGTCGTCGTCGGGTGCGGAAGCCTCGGTGGGTCCGTCGCCTGAGGCATCGGGGGAGTCAACGTCGCGGGCTTCGGAGTCGTCGGTGGGTTCGTCGCCTGGGGCGTCGGTGGAGCCGTCGTCGCGGGTGGATGTGGTGGAGGATCCGAGGTGGCCTGCGCCGGTGTTGGTGGGTTGGGATCCGAGTTTGTCGGAGTTTGCGGGTATGCCGCCGCCGGTGGTGTTTGCGTCGTTGTTTGATGGGCGGTTGCCTGCTGCTGATCCGGCGGAGGTTGGGGGGTTCGCGCATGTTGTGGATGAGTGGTCGACGGTTTTTTCGCGGGCGAGGATCTATCAGGAGCGGCAGGATCGTGGGGCTAGCTATGACCTCCAGGTCCAGGTGAATAGCGTCGGGATGTACGGCGCGTTCGTGTCCGCGTCGCAGGATATCGAGCAGGTGGGTTTTGCAACCTGCAGCAAAGTTCCGCATCCCACGTGTGTGGTGGTGGCCGATGATGGTGTGATCAGGCTGACTTATGTCGGTAATCCGCCGCTGGGGCTGGAAGCGATGGTGGCGGAGTTGGGTAAGTTGGTGGAGTTTTATGCGAACGACTAAGCCGCGGTGGATACGGGCATCCATGGGGGCGCTGGCCGTGGTGTCTGTTGTGGGTCTGGCCGCTTGTGGTCCGAGTTCGGGTTCGGGGGTGGGGTCTGCGGAGCCGTCGTCGTCGGGTGCGGAAGCCTCGGTGGGTCCGTCGCCTGAGGCATCGGGGGAGTCAACGTCGCGGGCTTCGGAGTCGTCGGTGGGTTCGTCGCCTGGGGCGTCGGTGGAGCCGTCGTCGCGGGTGGATGTGGTGGAGGATCCGAGGTGGCCTGCGCCGGTGTTGGTGGGTTGGGATCCGAGTTTGTCGGAGTTTGCGGGTATGCCGCCGCCGGTGGTGTTTGCGTCGTTGTTTGATGGGCGGTTGCCTGCTGCTGATCCGGCGGAGGTTGGGGGGTTCGCGCATGTTGCGGATGAGTGGTCGACGGTTTTCTCGCGGGCGAGGATCTATCAGGAGCAGCAGGATCGTGGGGCTAGCTATGACCTCCAGCTCCAGGTGAATAGCATCGAGGGTTACCGCTCGTTCGTGTCCGCGTCGCAGGATATCGAGCAGGTGGGTTTTGCAACCTGCAGCAAAGTTCCGCATCCCACGTGTGTGGTGGTGGCCGATGATGGTGTGATCACGCTGACTTATGTTGGTGATCCGCCGCTGGGGCTGGAGGCGATGGTGGCGGAGTTGGGTAAGTTGGTGGAGTTTTATGCGAACGACTGAGCCCAGGGAGCTGGCCCTGCCGGTGTTGCCTCACTCGGATGCGCCGACACGATGGGCGAAAGGGTTTCAGCCGCAAACGCACTTCATGGCCGACCCACCAGCCACACGAGTAACCAACCTCACAGGGCACAACAGCTAGGCTTCCACGCATGATCGTGGGAATCGGAACCGACCTCGTCGCCGTCGAACGCTTCGAGGCTGCCCTCACCCGGAACCCTGGGCTGGCCGCGAGGCTGCTCACGCCCGACGAGCAGGAGCTCTCGATGGAGTCGCGCGCGGCTCGTTTTGCTGCCAAGGAGGCTCTCGCCAAGGCGCTCGGCGCGCCTGGCGGATTGCGCTGGTTGGACTGCGAAGTGGTCCGCGACGAGCACCGTCGCCCCTCGTTTCGGTGCACGGGTACGGTCGCGCAACGCCTCGGCGAGCTCGGCGTGCAGCATGTGCATCTGTCCTTGTCGCATGACGGTGGATTCGCCACCGCGATGGTGGTGTGCGAGTCTTGAGGCCCGTCGTGACGGCCGAGCGCATGCGTTCGCTCGAGCAGCCGTTCCTCGACGACGGTGTCCCGCTCATGCAGCGCGCCGCAGCCGCCGTCGCGGAGGCGGCACGCTCGTTCGACGGGGACGTCCTCGTGGTGGTGGGCCCGGGCAACAACGGCGGCGACGGGCTCTTCGCGGCCGCCGAACTCGCCGCCGAGCGGCGCGTGCTGCTCTGGCTCGCCGCGGGTCGGGCTCACGCGTCCGGACTCGACGCCGCCAGGGCCGCCGGCTGCGAGGAGGTGGACGCCGCCTGCGCGACGCGCGCGCTCGACGAGGTGGGGGTGGTCGTCGACGCCTTCACCGGCATCGGCGCCCGGCCCGGTCTGCCCGACGACGTCGCCCTCTGCGCCCGCGCGGCCCGCGACCTCGAGGTCCCGGTACTGGCCGTCGACCTGCCCAGCGGGCTGGACGCCGACGCGGCGAGGCCGGGGGAGTCCTTCCACACCACCCGCACGCTGACCTTCGCGGCCCGCAAGCCCTGCCACGTCCTCCAACCCGCGGCATCCCGGTGCGGCGACGTCGTGGTGGCGGACATCGGCATCCCGGTGCCCGACGACGACCTCCGCGTGGCCGAAGCCTCCGACGTCGCGGTCTGGCTGCCCGTCCCCGGGCCGGAGAGTCACAAGTACACCCGCGGCGTCGTCGGGCTGGACACCGGCTCCGCCGACTACCCGGGCGCCGCGCTGCTCGGGATCGAGGGCGCGCTGCACGCCGGCACGGGCATGGTGCGGCAGCTCGGGCCGGTGCCGGGGGAGCTCGTGCTGGGTCGCCGCCCCAGCGTGGTCCTGGGGCAGGGGCGGGTGCAGGCCCTCGTCGTCGGCTCCGGGTGGGGCGGCCCCGATCCCGCGCGCATGGCCCGCGCCGTCGAGGCGGGGGTGCCCGTCGTCGCCGACGCGGAGGCCCTTCGATGCCTCCCGGAGGTCGGCATGGAGGGATGGCTCCTCACTCCGCACGCCGGCGAGCTGGCGACGCTGCTCGGCGTCGAGCGAGCGCAGGTGGAGGCGGATCCGGTGGGCTCGGCCCGGTCGGCCGCCGCGCGCACCGGGGCCACGGTGCTGCTCAAGGGGGCCACGCAGGTGGCGGCCGAGCCGTCGGGCCGGGCGACGATCGCGGTCGGCGGTCCGGCGTGGACCGGGCAGGCTGGTTCGGGGGACGTGCTGGCGGGCAGCTGCGGAGCGCTGCTGGCCGCTGGGCTGCCGGCGTGGCGGGCGGGCGTCGTCGCGGCGAGTCTGCAGGCGATGGCGGCGGCTCGGCTCCCGGGTCCGTTCCCTCCCGATCGGATCGCGGTGGAGATGGCGTACGTCGTCGCGGAGCTCGCCGCCCGCTGAAGCGCGTCCGGAGACAAGGATCAAGCCCTGTTGCGGGAAACCGCAACAGGGCTTGATCCTTGGGTGCGCTCAGGCCTGCGCGATGACCTCGATCTCGACGTTGACGCCCTTCGGCAGGGCGGCGACGGCGACTGCGGAGCGGGCCGGGTACGGCTCGGCGAACCGCGAGCCGTAGACCTCGTTCACCGCGGCGAAGTCGTCCATGTTCGTCAGGAACACGGTGGTCTTCACGACGTTGGCCAGCGTCAGGCCAGCAGCGGCGAGCACGGCCTCCACGTTGTCCAGGCACTGCCGTGCCTGGGCCGCGCTGTCACCGGCCACCTGCACACCGTCCGGGGTGAGGGGGATGGCGCCCGAGGCGTAGACGAAGTCGCCCACGCGGACCGCCTGCGAGTACGGGCCGATCGCTGCCGGGGCGGCGTCGGTGCTGATGATCTCCATGCTTTCCTCCTGGGGTGGTGGTGGGCCGACGTCGGCCCACCGGTGTGGTCGAGACTACTGTGCCTCGCGGGCCGCTTCCTTGGCGGTTTCCCGGTTGCCCCCGCCTCGTGACTTCAGGAAGTACGCGACGCTGAGGGCGACGATCCAGATCGGGCCGACGATGGTGGCCATCCGGTAGTCGGGCATGAACGCCATGCCGATGAAGAGCGAGACCAGTGCGACGAGCACGACCACGTTGGACACCGGGTAGAGCGGCATCTTGAACTTCAGCAGGGAGACGTTCTCGGCGCCGATGCGGCGGCGGAACAGCATCTGGGTGACGATCACCATGACCCAGTTGATGATGCCCGCGGCCAGCGCCACCGAGATCAGGTACAGGAAGACCTGGTCCGGGAAGAGGAAGGCCAGGACGACGGCCACCGAGGTGGCGGCCGACGAGACGAGCACGGCGTTGACCGGTGCGCCCGAGCGGTTGAGCTTTCCCAGGAACTTCGGTGCGTTGCCCTGCTGTGACAGGGAGTAGAGCATGCGGCCGTTGGCGTAGAGGCCCGAGTTGTAGGCCGATGCCGCCGCGGAGAGGACGACCACGTTCAGGACGTGGGCGGCGCCCGCGATGCCGATGCCGTCGAAGATCGCCACGAAGGGGCTCATCTTGCCGTCGATGCCGGTCCAGGGGAAGATCGCGAGGATCACGATCATGGCGCCGATGTAGAAGATGAGGATTCGGTAGACGACCTGGTTGATGGCCTTGGGGATCGACTTCTGGGGGTTGTCCGCCTCGCCGGCGGTGATGCCGATGAGCTCGACGCCGCCGAAGCTGAACATCACCACGACGAAGCACAGGGCCAGTCCGGTGAGGCCCTGCGGCAGGAGGCCGCCGTGGGCCCAGAGGTTGCTGAACCCGATCGGATCGCCGCTGTTGCCGATGCCGAAGAGGATCATGGCCAGGCCGAAGAGGATCATCGCGCAGATGGCGACGACCTTCACGATCGCGAACCAGAACTCGAACTCGCCGTACGCCTTGACGTCGATGAGGTTGATGACCGTGATCACGAAGAGGAACACGGCTGCGGTGAGCCACGTCGGGACCTGGGGGAACCAGAAGTTGATGTAGGTGCCGACGACGGCCAGCTCTGCCATCGACACCAGGATGTAGTTGAACCAGTAGTTCCATCCGGAGAAGAACCCGGCGAACTTCGACCAGTTGCGGTACGCGTAGTAGCTGAAGGCGCCCGAGACCGGCGTGTGGACGCTCATCTCGCCAAGGGCTCGCATGACGAAGAAGATCACGCAGCCGCCCAGGATGTAGGCGAGGATGATGCCCGGTCCGGCGGTCTGGATGCCGGTGGCGGAGCCGTAGAACAGGCCCGTGCCGATGGCGCCGCCGAGCGCGATCATCTGGATGTGGCGGTTCTTCAAGGAGCGGTGGAGGCCGCTGTCGGTGGCGGCCTCCTTCGCCTCGCCTCGTTGCAAGGTGGTGCTCACGATGACTCTCCTGTTCCGCGGGACGTCAGCCCACGGGCTCGAGATGGGAGGTGAAGTGGCGCAGCACCTTGGGCTCCTTGACGATCTTGAAGCCCTTGACGGCCTCGCCCTGCGCCTTGATGTTCTTCAGAGCCTCGGCGATGACGTCGAGGTGGGCCTGGGTGTACACACGGCGCGGGACGGCCAGTCGGGTGAACTCGAACGGCGCCTGCTGCTCCTCACCGGTGAACGGGTCGCGGTCCATGAGGAACGAACCGATGTCGCAGGTGCGGATGCCGGCCTCGAGGTAGAGCGCCACGGAGAGCGCCTGGCCCGGGTACTGGTTCCACGGGATGTGGGGGAGCAGGCGGCCGGCGTCGACGAAGACGGCGTGGCCACCGACGGGGTTCTGGTAGGGGATCCCGTACTCGTCGAGCTTCGCGGCGAGGTACTCCATCTGGCCGACGCGGTAGGCCAGGTAGTGCTCGTCGAGGCCCTCGTAGAGGCCGACGGCGAGTGCCTCGAGGTCACGTCCGGCGAGGCCGCCGTAGGTGAGGTAGCCCTCGAAGGGGATGACACGGGACTTCACGGCGTCGACCAGCGGGCCCTCCTCCTTCACACCGATGAGGCCGCCCATGTTGACGATGGCGTCCTTCTTGCTGGACATGGTGAAGATGTCGCCGTAGCTGAACATCTCGCGGGCGATGTCCTTGGGGCTGACATCGGCGTAGCCCTCCTCACGCTGCTTGATGAAGTGGGCGTTCTCGGCGTAGCGGGCGGCGTCGATGACGACGGGGATGCCGGCTTCCTTGGCGATCTCGTAGGTCTCGCGCATGTTGGCCATGGAGACGGGCTGGCCGCCGACCGTGTTGTTGGTGACGGTCATCACGATGCCGACGATGGCCTTGCCGTGCTCAGCGATGAGGTCGCGGAGGCGGGCGGTGTCCATGTTGCCCTTGAAGTCCGCGTAGGTGGCGGTGTCCAGGCCCTCGGGGCACACGCAGTCGACGGCGTGGCCGCCGGCGAGGCCGACGTGCGCGCGGGTGGTGTCGAAGAAGGTGTTCGAGACGACGTACTGGCCCTCCTCCTGGATCAGCATCGGGAAGAGCACCTTCTCTGCGGCGCGGCCCTGGTGGACGGGCTGGATGTACTCGTAACCGAAGACGTCCTTGCCGGCCTCCACGAGGCGGTAGTACGACTTGCCGCCGGAGTAGGCCTCGTCGCCGCGCATCATCGCGCTCCACTGCTCCTGGCTCATGGCGCCGGTGCCGGAGTCGGTCTGCAGATCGATGTAGACCTTGTCGGCCTCGAGCAGGAAGGCGTTGTAGTGGGCCGCCTTCAGCGCCTCCTCGCGCTCCTCGCGGGTGGTCATGCGGATGGGCTCGACCATCTTGATCTTGAAGGGTTCGGCGATGTACTGCATGTGCGTTTCTCCTTGGATCCTCAACCCGTCCTTGGGTTGTTTCAACGTGGTGTTGAGAATGTTACAACAGCAGTTGGATCACTTCAACGGGAGGTTGAGTCAAGCGAGTGGGGCAGGATACGATGTGCTCCTGAGGAGGAGGTTTGATGCAGAAGGGCACAATACTCGCGACGTTGCAGCAGATGGTCGAGCCCCTGAAGGAGGGCCTCATGCACGACAGTGAGGTGGTCCTGCACGACCTCACGAAGCTGCCGAACTCGATCGTCGCCATCGCCGGATCGCTCACCGGGCGGAAGGTGGGCGGGCCCGCCACCGACCTGCTCCTGTCCAAGGTCGCCGAAGGCAGGCTCGAGTCCGAGGCCGGGTACCAGTCCCGCCTGCCCGACGGCCGCCTCCTGCGCTCCACCACCATCGTGGTTCGCGACGACGCGGGCGTGCCCGTGGCCGCCCTGTGCTTCAACTCGGACGTCAGCATGTGGTTCGAGATCGAGGCCGTGGCGGCCCGCGTGCTCGGCCACGCCACCCGCCTGCCCGAGGCCGTGCAGGCGCCCGCCCCCGCGGAGCTCTACTTCAAGGACCTCGACGAGGCCGCGGACCAGCTCCTCGCCCGGGTGGTGGAGGAGGTGGGCGTGCCCGTCGACCTCATGCGCAAGCAGCACAAGGTGGAGGTGGTCCGCCTGCTGAAGGCCCGTGGGTTCTTCTCGCTGCGTGAGGCCGTCGAGCGCGCCGCCGAAAAGCTGCGGGTGTCCCGATTCTCGGTCTACAACTACCTCAACGAGATCGAGGAGGCAGAGCAGCTCCCCGAGGAGGCCGTGGAGGCCTGAGGCCGCCGATCAGGCGAGCAGCTCCTGGGCGAGCCAGCCGCCCTCGCGCATGCCGGGTGGAATGACGAACACCGCCGACCCCACCGTCGTCGTCCACTCATTCAGCGCGTCGGCGTCGTCGAGCACGCGCTGAATCGGAATAAATTGCTTCGCAATGTTCGCCTGGAACGCATTGAAGATGAGCCCGGTTCCGGTGTGATCGGAGTAATTGAGCCCCCGACGATGCATCCTGCGGCCATTGTTTTGGCTGGGGTGAGCGAGCTTGGCGTGGGCGTCCTCGGCAATCGCGAGGCCGCCGTCTTCGGGGCGCCGCGCCATGAAATCCATGGGCGTGAACTCGGTGCCGCCCGACAGCGGGGCACCCGTCGCAAGGTCCCTGCCGATGGTCTGCTCCATCTGGTTGCGGGTGAGTTTGTCCCACTCCGGCAGGTCCATCTCGATCCGTCGCACCACGAGCTGCGTGCCGCCGGCGAGCCATCCCTCGTCGGACCACAGCGTGCCGTCGGCCAGCGCACCGGTGGCATTGGCGGTGCCATCCACCTGGCCAAATAGATTGCGCCCGGTGATGGGCTCCCCGTCGGGCCCGGTGGCTCGCCACGAGCCCTGCTGCGCCCACCGCACGCTTGCCCATGGCTCGGCGTCGTGGGTGAGCCGTCGCTTCGCGTAGGCGACGGAGGTGAAGTCGTCGGCGCTGATCCACAGCAGCAGGTCGCCGCCGCAGTAGGCGTCGTCGAGCTTGTCGTGGCGCATCGGCGGGATCTCCTGGAACCCGGCCGGCAACTTGTCGTGCAGCCCGTCGAGCGTGAACACCTTCGGCCCAAACCCGACGAGCACGCTCAGCGATACATGTTGGGCGGCCATGTCGGGCAGGGTGTCGCCCGCGAGCGGAACCCCCCGCATGAGGGCGGAAATGTCCGTCGACCACACGCGCATCATGCGTCCGAGCGCGGCCTTGTCGACATCGGGTTTGAGGTCGAAGGCGATAAGTTCCGCCGCAGCGGGAACCGGCGTGATGATGCCAGCTTGGTGCTCTGCAAACGGCGAATAGGTCTGCCCGGTGACAGCCTCCGCCTTGCTGCGCTGCGGGGGCGTATCGTTGGCAAAGTGCATCGAAGCGGCCAACCCAAGGCCTGCGACGGCGCCCGCGCCGGCCCCCAGCATTCCCCGTCGTGACACTCCAGACATGGCTACAACCCTACTCGGCGGGTTAAGCTACCCGCCATGAAGCGTATTGCAACTCTCGCGGTGGCCGCCCTCGCGCTGGCCGGCTGCGCCCAGCAAGCGGAAACCCCCGGTGTGTTGACCGGCGAGGCTTGGACCAGGACCACTACGGGAACCCAGGAGCCGGGCATGACGGCGGTGTACGTCAACCTCAGCAACCCCGGCAAGAAACTGATTAACCTCATCAGCGCGGACTGCGGCGACGTCGCCGAGAAAACCGAGCTGCACGAGATGGTCATGAAAGACGGCGAGATGATCATGCGGAAGACGGACAAGGTTCCGGTTCCCGCCGAAGGTCACCAGCACCTCGCCCCGGGCGGGCCGCACATCATGCTGATGGGCGTCAAGAAGGAACTGCCCGTCGGCGGGGAAGAGGTGCACTGCAAGCTCACCTTCGACAACGATCAGGTCGAAGAGATTACGGCTCCCATCAAGGAATTCACCGAGGAGCAGGAGACGTACCACAAGCACGAAGGCATGGACTACGGCGATCACGACCACCACGAAGGCAACTAAGCAGCCCGGTCTACCACGAGTTGTGCGACTGAGCGCACGCTAGATGCCCAAACCCGGCCCTGATGGCCCCAAATTCGCATCTGGCGTGCGCTCAGTCGCACAACACCATATACAAGCCGGGCTTCACTGGTTGTTCACCTTCTGTTTGCTCATCGGGGATGGGCTTCGTAACCCACTGGAGTAGCATCGAAGGCGTGCGGGTAGCGATTGTCACGGAATCATTCCTGCCTCAGGTGAACGGAGTCACCAACTCCGTCCTGAGGATTCTCGAGCATCTCCGAGCCGAAGGACACGAGGCCCTCGTGATCGCCCCTGCCGACGGCAACAAGACGCCGACGGAATCGAACGGCTTCCCCGTGGTCCCCGTGATGAGCGTCGGCCTTCCCGGTTACGAGGTGGTGCGTGTCGTCACGACGACGAAGGCTCACCTGCGTCACACGCTCATGGCCTTCGCGCCTGACGTGGTGCACCTCGCCGCTCCGTTCGTCGTCGGATATAAAGCTGCGGAGGTCGCAGCCCAGCTCGGCATCCCGATGGTGGGCATCTACCAAACCGAGGTGCCCAGCTACGCCGCCCGCTACGGCTTCGCCGCCGTCGAGCCGCTGCTGTGGCGGCACGTGCGCCAGATCCACTCCCTCGCGACGCTGAACTTCGCACCCTCGACGTTCGCCCGCCAGCAGCTGATCGATCAGGGCATCCCGAGGGTCGGCGTGTGGGGCCGCGGCGTCGACTCCGTCCGCTTCGATCCCGTGAAGCGCCGCGACGCACTGCGCGCGAAGCTCGCCCCGAACGGCGAGAAGCTGATCGGTTACATGGGCCGGCTCGCCAGCGAGAAGCGCGTCGAAGACCTCGCGGTGCTCCGCGACATCCCCAACACCCGCCTCGTCATCATCGGCGACGGCCCGAGCCGCCCCGCGCTCGAGCAGCAACTCCCTGGCGCCGCATTCCTGGGCCAGCTCACGGGCGACGATCTACCCGCCGCCATGGCGTCGCTCGACCTCTTCGTGCACACCGGCGAGCTGGAGACCTTCTGCCAGGCGATTCAAGAAGCGAAGGCATCGGGTCTGCCGGTGATCGCGCCCCGTCGCGGCGGGCCGATCGACCTCGTCGACCACTCGCGCACCGGCTGGCTCTACGCGCCCGGCGACTTGCGGGCGATGCGGAGCCACGTCCTCGACCTCATCGGCGACGACGCCAAGCGCGCCGCGTTCGCCTCCGCCGCCCGCGAGTCCACGCTGAGCCGAACCTGGCGCAACGTATGCGGTGAGCTGGTGGGGCACTACGAGAAGGTCATCGGCATGACTGTGCGCGGGGGAAGGGCGCTCGCTGGCTGACAGCGACGATTGGTGAGCGCGGGCGAAAGCGCCTAAGCTGACTTGGTTCACGTATTCGTGGCTCTTTCCTTCTACCGATAGGTTGCCCATGGCCCGCGGTCCCAAATCCCATCACGCAGACGGCACACCCAAGAAGCGGTGGACCGCCGAGCAGCGCGCTGCTCGAGGACGTGCGCCGCGCCGTCGAGGCGGGCGACGCGACGACGACTTCCCGCCGCGCAATCGTGCCGAACGTCGCGCCCAACAGTTCGCTGATCAGGGCGGCCGCTCGTCGGATAGCCGTGCCGCCAGTCAGCAGCAACCGAAACAGCGCCCGGACAAACCGAAGCAGCGCTGGGAGAAGTCGACGCAGCGCCCCGAGCACCCCCCCAAGCGCGGTGGCACCAAGGGCAACGCCAAGAACAAGCCCAACGCCAAGCCATGGGACAAGCCCAAGAAACAGTGGGACAAACCCAAGCAGCGCTGGGATAAGCCCAAGAAACACTGGGACAAGCCTCGTCGAGAGGTTGAGCGCCCGGAGCCAGACCAGATGGCCTGGGAGGCCAAGACCGTCCAGGCCGAGGTGGGCGTCGTCAACGGCTTCACCGAGCTGGGCGTGGCCGATGAGATCGTCGGCGTGCTCGCGGCCGAGGGCATCACGCAACCTTTCGCGATTCAGGAAGCCACCATCCGCGACGCGCTCGAGGGTCGCGACGTGCTCGGACGCGCCCGCACCGGCTCTGGCAAGACACTGGCCTTTGGCCTGCCACTGCTCACTCGCTTGTCGGCTACCGACGGGCGCGGCCCGCGCGCGATCATCCTCAGCCCGACGCGCGAACTCGCCCTGCAAATCGCAGACAACCTCGCCCCGCTCGCCGCATCGGTCGGATTGTCGCTGACGCTCGTCGCAGGCGGCATGAGTTACAACCCGCAGATCAAGGCATTCGCGCGCGGCGTTGACGTCGTCGTCGCCACTCCTGGCCGCCTCATCGACCTCATGCAGCAAGGCGCTGCCGACCTCAGCAACGTCGAAATCACCGTGCTCGACGAGGCCGACCACATGGCCGAGATGGGGTTCACCGACGAAGTCACGGCCATTCTCGATGCCATCCCCGAGCGCGGGCAGCGTCTCCTGTTCTCGGCAACCCTCGACGCCGCAGTCGACCGCATCGTCGAGCGTTACCTCACCGACCCCATCACGCACGAGGTGGATTCCGGGCAGGTGTCGGTGACGTCGATGACTCACCTCGCGCTGCAGACGAAACCCCACGACAAGCTCGCGGTCACCGCCGAACTCGCGTCGCGCGACGGCCGCACCGTCGTGTTCGCGCGCACCCAAAAGGGCACCGACCGCATCGCCGGGCAGCTGCGCGCCGCCGGCGTGATGGCGGGCGCCCTGCACGGCGGCCTCACCCAGGGCGCCCGCGCGCGCATCCTCGCCGCATTCAAATCCGGCGACGTGCCCGTGCTCGTCGCCACCGACGTCGCGGCCCGAGGGATTCACGTCGACGACGTGAGCCTCGTCGTGCAAATGGATCCGGCCCGCGATGCCAAGGACTATCTACACCGTGCCGGCCGCACTGCCCGCGCCGGCACGGCGGGCACCGTCGCCACGGTGGTGCTCCCGCACCAGCGCAAGCTCATGCGCCGCATCCTCGGGCAAGCGGGCGTCGAGGCACGCAACGTGGAGGCTGCGCCCGGCGACGCCACCGTCGCGGAGTTCACCGGCGCGAAGCCTGCGTCGGGGGTCGCCGTCGAGGAATCGGCGTTCTTCGACCTCATCAAGCCGAAGCAGCAGCCGCGCCGCTCGGGCCCACGCAAGCCAGGCTTCCCCGGGCGACCCCGCAGACCGAGGGGCCGGCGGTGAACCCGTCGGGTATGCAGTTGGGGCACGCTCGGTATACGCCTAGGATCGGTAGCTGACATGAGCATTTCCCTTCGTTTCGCCGAGCCATCGGACGCCGAGGCGCTCCACTCGGTGATCCGCGAGGCCTTCGCTGCCCGCCCGCCCGTCGATCCGCCGGCCGCCGCGCTGTCGGACACCGTCGAGAGCGTGCGAGACGCTATCGAGGCGGGCTACGGCATCCTGTTGGAACGCGACGGCGCCCCCATCGCGGGGCTGCTCGTCGCCGCCGACGGCGATACCGCCAAGCTGTGCCGAGTGAGCGTGGTGCCCGGAGCCGCAGGTTCTGGCGTCGGATTCCAGATGGTGTCGGCCACACTCACTGCGCTGGCTGACCTGGGGTTTCGCCAGGTGGAGGCGGCTGCGCGCCACGAGTTCCCCCACAACATCGCGTGGTGGGAGCGCGCGGGCTTCGAGCAGTGCCGTCCCACGGAGAACGGCGTCGTACTGGCGTGCGCGCTGCCCGTCGCCGTCCAGGTGCCCGACGCCGACGCCATGCGTCGCTTCGGTCAGAAGCTCGCCCAAGTGCTGCGCGCGGGCGACGTGATCGTCGCGACGGGGGAGCTCGGCGCGGGTAAGACCACCCTCACGCAGGGCATCGGTGAAGGCCTCGACGTGGACGGCCCGGTGATTTCGCCCACCTTTGTGCTGTCCAGAATCCACCCGTCGCGCGGGTCCGGCCCAGGCCTGGTGCACGTCGACGCCTACCGTCTCAGCTCGGCTGAAGAGCTGGCCGACATCGACCTCCAGAGCACGCTCGCCACGTCGGTGACGCTGGTGGAATGGGGTGCTGGTTTGGCGGAATGGCTGAGCGACGAGCCGCTCGCAATCGACATCCAACGCAGCGACGACCCCGCCGACGATCAACGCACCGTCTACCTCGCGGGGATCGGCCAGCGGTGGGCTGACGTCCTCGATCAGTTCCGGGAGTTCGCATGATTACCCTCGCCATCGACACCTCGCACCACGTGGCCGTCGGCATCGCCCGCGACGGGGAGCCCGGGCCGTCGGCGGTGGTCGCCGACGCGCGCGCCCACGTCGAGCAGCTCATGCCGTCGGTGCAGCAGGTCTGCGCCGAGATGGGCGTGGCGCTCACCGACGTCGACGAGTTCGTCGTCGGCATGGGCCCTGGCCCCTACACCGGCCTGCGGGTGGGCATCGCGACGGGCGCCACGCTCGCCGCAGTCAGAGGGCGGGCGCTGCGCCGCGTGTGCTCGCTCGACGCCATCGCGCTCGCCGTGGATGCACAGGGCGAGTTCCTCGTCGCCTCCGACGCCCGCCGCAAGGAGCTGTTCTGGGCGCGCTACGTCGACGGCGTTCGCGACGGCGAGCCCCAGGTGGGCACCCCCGACACCCTCCCGCGCGTCCCCGTCTACGGCGACATCCCCGACGAATACCGTAGCCAAGTGGTATTCGCCGGCCCGGCGTCCCTCGACGCGGCCATCCTCGCCGCGCGCCACAGCCAGCTGCCCGCAGCGGGGGAGGAGCCATACTATCTGCGCGCCGCGGACGCGACGGTGCCCGGCAAGCCCAAGTCGGTACTTCCTCGGCTGAAAGTGCAGCGATGAAGCACGTCGTCGCAACCCTCGATGATCTGCCGGAGATCGTCGAACTCGAAGCCTGCTTCCCTACGAAGGAGCGCTGGAGTGAAGCCTCGTGGGAGCAGGAACTCCGGGGGTCACGCCGCACCACACTCGTCGCGAGAGATGCGCGGCTGCTCGGCGTCATCACGTTCCAGGACATGGGCGAAGCCGCCGACCTGAACCGCATCGTCGTGCGCCCCGACGCGCGCCGCCAAGGCGTCGCCGATGCGCTCATGCAGGCGGGGCTCAGCACGGTGGGTAAGCGCTGCCTGCTGGAGGTGCGCGACGACAACCTGCCCGCCGTCGAGTTGTACCGCAAGCACGGTTTTTCGACGATCCACCGTCGAAACGATTACTACGGCGCGGGGGCCGACGCGCTGGTAATGGAGAGGAACTGCAAACCATGAGCGAGCCGTTGATCCTGGGTATCGAATCCTCCTGCGACGAGACCGGCGTCGGTATCGTGCGCGGATCGACGCTGCTCGCCAACGAGGTGGCGAGCTCGGTGGACCTCCACGTTCGCTTCGGTGGGGTGGTGCCGGAGGTGGCGAGCCGCGCGCATCTCGCCGCCATCGTGCCCGCGCTTGAACGCGCCGTGCGCACCGCAGACGTCGACCTCGCCGACATCGACGCCGTCGCCGTCACCGCGGGCCCCGGGCTCATGGGCGCGCTCGTGGTGGGACTCGCGTCGGCCAAGGCCCTCGCCGCCTACCTCGACAAGCCGCTCTACGGCGTGAACCACCTCGTTGGCCACGTCGCCGTCGACTTGCTCGACCACGGGCCGCTCCCGATGCCGTCGCTGGCGCTGCTCGTCTCGGGCGGCCACACGTCGCTGCTCCACGTGCGTGACATCGCGACGGACGTGACCGAACTCGGTTCCACCATCGACGACGCTGCCGGCGAGGCCTACGACAAGGTCGCCCGCCTGCTGGGGCTCTCCTACCCGGGCGGGCCGGTGATCGACAACCTCGCGCAGGAGGGGAACCCGTCGGCCATCCGATTCCCCCGCGGACTCACGGCCAGGCACGATCTCGAGAAGCACCGGTTCGACTTTTCCTTCTCCGGCCTCAAGACCGCCGTCGCTCGCTGGGTAGAACAACGACGCATCGAAGGCGGGGAGATTCCCGTCGCCGACGTGTGCGCCAGCTTCCAGGAAGCCGTCGCCGACGTGCTGTCGGCCAAAACTATCGACGCGGCCCGCCGCCTGGGCGTTGAATCCATCCTGCTCGGCGGCGGAGTGGCCGCGAACTCGCGACTGCGTACGCTGCTGGCCGAGCGAGCCGAAGAAGCCGGGTTCGAGTTCCGACGCCCCAGGCCAGGGCTGTGCACCGATAACGGAGCAATGATTGCTGCCGTCGGTGCGCAGGTCGTCGCGGCCGGGCTCGAACCGAGCGACCTGGACATCTCTGCGCACTCCGGGCTCCCCATCGAAACGGTGGTCGTGCGCTAGTCAGCGCCATATGGCTGTCCACACAATGAGATCAGCGTCCTGTGTGGCGTGAACTGTGCCTCCGGGTGTATCGGGGCCAAAGGGTCTCTATTGCATAACGATTGCCCCGGTTTTTTCTGAGAAACCTATTCTTTCGCCCGTGGAAGTCGCTAATGTCCTCCCCAATCGGGCCAGCAGGTCCATGACTGTCGTTGATGACAAAGGAGTACCCATGAAGTTGAAAGGGTCTGCATCCCTCGCGCTGTTGATGAGTGGCGCGCTGTTGCTGGGCGCTTGCACCTCGGACGACCCCGCAGCCGGCCCCAAGGACGGGAACGCATCGGCCTCCGCTGGTGGAGAGGGCAAAGAACCGGAAGCCACGGAATCGGACGATCCCTGCCTGAAGGATCTCGGCATCACCGAATCCGCTGAGGGTCAGGTTGCCTACACCGCAGGCAAGCCCGACTGGACGGGCTACAACGCCATGACCGCCGACACCTACTCCACGTACAACAGCGTGATCGACGGCATGATGCGCGGCGGATTCACCTACTTCGGCACCGACGGCACCATTTGCCGCGACGAGAAGTTCGGCACCGTTGAGGTCACCAGCGAAGACCCGCTGATCGTGAAGTACACCATCGCCGACGATGCCGTGTGGTCGGATGGCACCCCGATTACCATCAACGACTACCTCCTCGACTGGGCCGCGCAGAACCCTGAGTTCGTCGCTCCTGGCTTCGCTAGCGGTGAGAACAAGAAAGCCAAGGCCGTGTTCAACCACGTCTCCAGCAGCTTGGCGGAGAAGGTGCTCGACGGCCCGAAGGGTGAAGTTGGTTCCAAGACCTTCACCGTCGAGTACTCCACCCCTGACCCGGACTACATGATCAACGTCACCTCGGTGCTCCCTGCACACATCGTGGCGAAGAAGTCCGGCCTGGAGCCCGACGCGCTCGCCAAGGCCATCCTCGACAAGGACGGCGACACCGTGCGCAAGGCCGCGAAGTTCTGGAACGAGGGCTGGATCTACAACCCCGGCGAGCTTCCGAAGGACATGAGCGAAGTGCCGTCCGCTGGCCCATACAAGCTGAAGGAGGGCGGCTGGAAGGCCGGCGAATCCCTCACGCTCACCGCGAACGACAAGTACTGGGGCGAGCCTGCGGCCACCAAGGAGCTCGTGTTCCGCTTCCTCGACGACGCCATCCAGGCCCAGTCGCTGCAGAACGGTGACGTCCAGGTGATCGCACCGCACGCCACGGTGGACACCGTGCCGCAGCTGGAGGGCATGGGCGACGGGATCAAGGTTTACCAGTACTCCACGCTTACCTGGGAGCACCTCGACTTCAACTTCCGCGAGGGCAACGTGATGACGGATCAGAAGGTGCGTGAAGCCTTCGCGATGTGCGTGCCGCGGAAGCAGATCGTCGACCAGCTCGTCAAGCCCATCAACCCCGATGCTGTCGTGATGAACGCTCGTGAGGTGTTCCCCTTCCAGAAGGAGAAGTACGAGGCCATCACGTCGAAGTCCTACGACGGTCGCTACGACGAGATCGACATCGAGGGCGCGAAGGCCAAGCTCGCTGAAGCCGGCGTCAAGACCCCGCTCGAGGTTCGCATCGGCTACCAGGCAGGTAACCTGCGTCGCCAGGAGACCGTCAACCTGATCCAGGCCGTCTGCAAGGAGGCTGGCTTCGAGATCGTCGACGCCAGCTCCGACAGGTTCTTCGATAAGGAGGTGCCGGCCGGTAACTACGAGGTGGCGCTGTTCGCGTGGTCCGGCTCTGGCCAGATCGCTTCCGGCCAGAACATCTACTCCTCGAATCGTCAGCAGAACTTCGGCGAGTACTCCAACGAGAAGGTCGACGCCGCGTGGGAGAAGCTCGCGGGTTCGCTCGACGAGAACGTCCACCAGGAGCAGACCATCGCCATTGAGAAGGAACTGTGGGACACGCTGTTCGGTATTCCGCTGTACGCCCACCCTGGCGTGGTTGGTGCCGACGCGAAGCTGCAGAACGTTCGCCCGACCGCGACGCAGTCGCAGGTCTCGTGGAACGCGCATCAGTGGGTAGCAGCCTCCTGATCGCAGGCTAGAGAAGTCAGTCGGGGCAGGGGGATATTCCGCCTGCCCCGACTCACGTCTTCTCAAGCGCCGCGATGTGCCCTATAGTTTCCGGGTGCGCAGCTCTTCGATAGCGCTGCGTGAGCCAGCCGAAAAGGATAATCCACGTGTTGAAATACGTTTTGAAGCGGTTGGGACAGTCTGTTCTGATCCTGCTGCTCGGCTCGCTGGTGATGTTCGTGCTAGTCATCAACTCCGGTGACCCGCTGCAAGATCTCCGCGAGTCGCAGGATTCGAACCGCGAGAACCGCATAGCCCAACGCACCGCCATCATGGGTCTCGATAAACCCTGGTACGCACGCTATTTCTCCTGGCTGGGAGGCGCGGCCAAGTGCTTCATCGGGCGGTGTGATCTCGGCAACAACCGTGAAGGGCAGAGCGTCAATGCGCTCGTTGCGAGCGCGGCTGGCTCGACGCTCCGCCTCGTCACTCTGGCTACCCTGCTCGCCATCGTCATCGGCATCACGCTGGGTATCGTCACTGCCATTCGCCAGTACTCAGGGTTCGATTACGCAGTGACGTTCATGGCGTTCGTGTTCTTCTCTCTGCCTGTGTTCTGGTTCGCTGTGCTCCTCAAGCACTACGCAGCCATCCAATTCAACGACTGGATTCCGTCAGCCCACTTCAGTTGGCAAACCATATTGATATCTGCAGTGGCGGTAGGCATCATTCTCGCTGCGGCGCTCGGGGGTAGCCTGCGCCGGCGTCTCATCACGTGCGCGGCATCGTTCGCCGTCGTGGCGGGTGTGCTGTGGTACATGGACGCCGTGCAATGGTTCCGCCGCCCGGCGGTGGGTATCCCGATGTACATCCTTGCCGTCATTGGTGTGGGCATCTTGGCCATCATGATGACGTCCGGATTCAAGAACCCCCGCGTGCGCAACGCTGTCGGGGTGACGGTGCTCGTCGCGATCGTCGGCTACATCGTGATGCGTCCGACGTTAATGATGCCGCGTGAAGATCCGGCGACGTTCTCTGGCGTGACGTGGACGCTCGTCGTGCTGTTTTTCGTGTCCATCGTCGTAGCGGTGCTCGCCGGCCAGCTGCTCGGCGGGTTCTCTCGCCGGCAGGCCACATTCGCGTCCGTAGTGGTGTCGATCATCGCCAGCGGCATTGCCTTTGCCGACCTGATGCTGAGCAACTGGGCCAAGTACCTCGCGGTGCAGCCGCGTCCCATCGCCACCATTGCGTCTGCTACCCCGAACTTCCGCTCGACGTACTGGAACCACATGATCGACACGGCGACGCACTTGGTGCTGCCCACGTGCGCGCTCATGGTGGTCTCGATCGCGAGCTACATCCGCTACACCCGCGCCTCGATGCTCGAAGTGCTCCGCCAGGACTACGTGCGCACCGCGCGTTCGAAGGGCATCTCGGAGCGCAAGGTGATTACCCGCCATGCGCTGCGCAACGCGCTCATTCCGCTGGCCACGATCGTGGCGTTCGACTTCGCGGCGCTCATTGGTGGTGCGGTCATCACCGAGCAGGTCTTCGGTTGGAAGGGCATGGGCGACTTGTTCCAGACTGGCTTGAGGAACGTCGACCCGATGCCGGTGATGGGCTTCTTCCTGGTTGCCGGTGGCGCCGCTGTGACGATGAACCTGATTGCCGACCTCGTCTACGCCGTCCTCGATCCGCGGATTAGCGGTTAGTAGGGAGTGGGAAATGACTGATCACAACACTCAAAATTCGCCCCAGATGGACGAGGAGCACGCGTACTCCGTCGAGGATGTCCTCGACCAGACCACTGACAAGTCGTACTCGCAGGGCCAACTGGTCATGCGGCGCTTCTTGCGTCACAAGGCAGCGATGGTTTCGTTGGTGGTGCTTCTTGGCATTCTCGTGCTGTCGATTAGCTCGATTGGGGTAGGCCCGATTCCTGGTTGGTGGGGCAAGAACTACGTCACGCCGTACCCGTCGGCGATGCCGGGCGGAGCCCCGACGTTCAGCCTGTTCCCGTTCCGTATCGGTGAGCACCCGTTCGGGCAGGACACGATCGGTAAAGACTATTTCGCGCTCGTGATGCGAGGCGCGCAGGTGTCGTTGTTTATTGCCTTCACCGTCGGTACTGTGGCAACCCTCATCGGTACGACGATCGGTTCCGTCGCGGGCTACTTCCGCGGGATCACCGAGTCGATCCTCATGCGGTTCACCGACCTGCTCATCATCCTCCCGTTGCTCGTGATCGCCGCCGTCTTTGGCCGCACCTTTGGTTCGAACGTGCCGCTCATGGCGTTGATGATCGGCCTGATTTCGTGGACGGGCCTGGCTCGCCTGGTGCGTGCCGAAGTGCTGTCGCTGCGTGAGCGAGAGTTCATCGCGGCCGCGCGCGCCATCGGCACGCCGTCGGTGACGATCATCGGCCGCCACATCCTCCCCAACGCGCTCGGCACCATCGTCGTGAATGCGACGCTGTCGATCTCCGCGGCCATCCTCGTTGAGACCGCGATCTCGTTCTTGGGCTTCGGTGTGCGTCCGCCTGACACGTCGCTCGGTTTGCTCATCCAGACCTACCAGAGCACGCTCACCACCCGCCCGTGGCTGTTCTGGTGGCCCGGCATCTTCATTCTGGGCATCGCGCTGTGCGTCAACTTCATTGGCGACGGTCTGCGCGACGCTTTCGACCCCCGCCAGACGCTGAGCTGAGGAGCTGAATCATGACGCAAGAAGCAGTGCTGCAGTTCAAGAATCTCGACGTCCAGTTCAAGACGGAGTTCGGGCGTGTCCATGCCGTGAAGGGGCTGACCCTCGACGTGCGCCCTGGCGAGGTCGTGGCCCTCGTCGGCGAGTCGGGGTCGGGCAAGTCGGTCACCGCGACGACGGCCCTCGGCTTGCTGCCCGGCAACGCTCACATCCAGGGCGAGACGATCGTCGCGAACCAGAGCATCGGCAAGCTCAACGGCAAGCAGCTGCGCAACGTGCGCGGCAACCACGTCGCGATGGTGTTCCAGGAGCCGATGACCGCGCTCAACCCCGTCATCCGGGTGGGCGAACAGCTCACCGAGTCGATGGAGGTGCACGGCGTCGCATTCGGGCGTGAGGCCTGGGCCCGGGCAGTAGACCTGCTCAAGGCCGTGGGCATCCCCAACGCGGAGCGTCGTGCGAAGCAGTTCCCGCACGAGCTCTCCGGCGGTATGCGCCAGCGCGTCGTCATCGCCATGGCGCTCGCGTGCGACCCGGCCGTCATCATCGCCGACGAGCCCACCACCGCCCTCGACGTCACGGTGCAGGCCGACATCCTCGACCTCCTGCGCTCGCTGAAAGACAAGCTCAACACCGGCATCCTGCTGATTACGCACAACATGGGCGTGGTTGCCGACATGGCTGACCGCGTCGCCGTCATGTTCAAGGGCGACATCGTCGAGCAGGGCACGTCGGAAGAAGTGCTCATGCACCCCCAGCACCCCTACACCAAGCGCCTCCTCGACGCGGTGCCTCACCTGGGTGTTGGCCACGGCCAGTTCGGCGACAAGGTGGCCGACGTCACCAGCCAAGAGATGGCGCTTGAGTGTCGCAACTTCGTCATCGAGTACAAGCGCTCTGGTAAGAAGCCGTTCCGTGCGGTCGACGACGTCTCGTTCGACGTGCGCCGCGGCGAGATCGTCGGCCTCGTGGGTGAGTCGGGCTCCGGTAAGTCGACGATCGGCCGCGCCCTGCTCGGTCTGATCCCGGTCGCATCGGGCGAGGCGCGCGTGCTGGGAGAAGACCTCACGAAGCTGCGTGGGCAGCAGCTGAAGGAGCTCCGCAAGCGCATCGGTGTGATCTTCCAGGACCCGGCGGCGTCGCTCAACCCTCGCCTGCCAGTGGGCGACGTGATCGCCGAGCCGCTCCAGGTGCACCGCGTGGGCACGAAGGCGGAGCGCCGGAAGCGGGTGCACGAATTGCTCGAGGCGGTTCGTCTGCCCAAGTCGGCCTACAACCGGTATCCCCACGAGCTCTCGGGCGGTCAGCGTCAGCGCGTGTCCATCGCCCGCGCCCTCACGCTGAGCCCTGACCTGCTCGTCGCTGACGAGCCCACCTCCGCACTCGACGTCTCCGTGCAGGCGAGCGTCCTGGAGATGTTCACGGATTTGCAGAAGGAATTCGGGTTCGCCTGCTTGTTCATCTCGCACGACCTTGCCGTGATCGATTCGCTGGCGCACCGCGTCGTGGTGTTGCAGTACGGCAAGATCGTCGAGAAGGGCGACCGCGAGGACGTGCTCATGAACGCGCAGGAGGAGTACACGAAGCGGCTTCTAGCTGCGGCGCCGGTGCCCGATCCCATCCTGCAGGCCCAGCGACGCGAGGAGCGTCACCGTCTGCTGGAGGAGCTCGGCGATCGCGTCGCAGAGATCGACACCCGCGAGCTGGATCAGTAGTCCGGTCGTCGGGTGTCTGAGTGGCACCCGCGCCCCATCGCTGATTGAGTAGCCGCGTCAGCGGCGTATCGAAATCACACACCCCTGCCGGGGTCTCGATACGGCACTTCGTGCCTACTCGACCGCCGGAAGCCCCGGCACCCGCGCCTTCCCCGGTGATTGAGTAGCGCCCGGGTGAACTTCCGGTGATTGAGTAGCGAGCGCGCGTTCCCCGGTGATTGAGTAGCGCCCGCAGGGCGCGTATCGAAATCACTCCGCGACCACCTCGGTTCCCACCTCTTCACATCGGAGTGAGCCCCACCCTCACTTGCGCAGGCCCAGCGCCACCGCATATTCTCGCAACTGAGAATCATTAGCAATAAGGAGCTGTGGTGAGAATTCGATCCTCCAAAGTGGGTGCGGCGCTCGTCGCCCTCACACTTTTGCTGTCGGCGTTGATGACTGG
This sequence comes from Tessaracoccus timonensis, assembly GCF_900343145.1. Classification (NCBI taxonomy): domain Bacteria; kingdom Bacillati; phylum Actinomycetota; class Actinomycetes; order Propionibacteriales; family Propionibacteriaceae; genus Tessaracoccus; species Tessaracoccus timonensis. The sequence goes on along the minus strand of NZ_LT996886.1, from coordinate 507,794 downwards.
AAGCGCGTCTGCGAACACGAAGTTTGAGGGCCGCGATCTCATCTACCGCAAGCACGTTGATGCCGTGCACATTGTCTGGACGGGTTCCGGGCTCGACATCAAGGTGCGGGAAGGTGAGGACACCATTCGCGACGCGAAGGACGTCACGATCCGCCTTGGCCCCGATGCCGATCAGGACGGCTACGAGGTGTCCCGTTTCCGGGTGCCCGACGACGAGGCCTACGCGTTCATGGGCAAGCCCGGCGACATTGTGTGGCTCGCGCCACAGCAGCTGTACGACGGTTGGCCGCCGGTGTGGGCTGGCATCGGCCACGGAGAGCTCCCCGAGAAGGTGAAGGATCTCCGCCTCACCCTCGTCGACGATGGCGGCCCTGGCAAGGTTGAGCTGTACCGCACCATCGGCCTGGCAGGGAAGCCAGAGCGTGAGCTGTCGTCCACCGACGAGGAGTTGCGCACCTACGAGCCGGGCTCGCACGGCCATTACTCCTGGATCTTCACCAAACCTGGCGTGTACCGCATGAAGTGGAAGGCCACCGCCACGCTGGCCGACGGCAAGAAGGTGGAGTCCCCGGTGGTCACGGTGCCGTGGCTCGTCGGCCCTGATGAGCAGGTGGGTCTGCCCGAAGGCACGACGAAGGGCGCACCCATCAAGCACCCCGTCGACGGCGCACCCGCGGACAAGCCCGAACCCGCGCCGGGCGAGCCGAGCCCCGACGAGCCGAGCCCGGCGCCATCGACGGAGAACCCGCCGGCCGACCACCCCTTTGCCCGCAACTCGACGAAGGAGCTGCCGAACTGCACGCCGATCTCGAGTGGCCACCTCGATATCAGCACCGTGCTGAAGGAAGAGGGTGGCCTGTGGATGCGCTCCAGGCTGGACACCGCGTCGGGCAAGGAGACGCTGCCCTGGAACGGAGCAGTGTTGGAGGTGCCGAACTCGGCGAAGCAGCAGATTCCCGACGGCGCCCCCGCGGCTGATCTTCGGGCGGTGCTCGGCACCGCTGAGGCGTGGGAGTTGCCGGAGTCGCAGAACAAGGCTCTGCCCTGGCCCGGCTTCAGTACCGAGGGGTTGGACTACGCCAACATCGAGAAGCTGACCTACCAGGTGGAGTCGTGGGAGGGGCCCGACGGCGGAGCCTGGGCCATCGGCGGGTTCAACCCGGCCCGCGGGAAGTTCGTCGTGCAGATCGATTCAGCGAAGCACACATCGCAGGAGATCGCGCTGCCGGAAGGTAGCCACATGCACACGGGCTGGTACTTCTCGAAGCCAGGCTTCTACACGCTGACGCTCAAGGCGGAGGCGACGCCGAAGGATGCCAGCAAGATGAAGTCGTGGCAGCGCGTGACTACGCTGCCGGTGACGTTCGCCGTCTCCGACGGAGCCGTCGCATTCACCTGCGACCGCAACGGGGAAGGGCTCGAATCGCCCGGTGACGACAGCCCGACGCCGGCAGATCCCGTCGATCCCGACGACGAGGCGAAGCCCGACGAGTCGGATGCCGGTGAGGTGCCGTCTGAGGGGTCGGGTGGCGATGAGACAGCGACGGAGGAATCGGGCGCTGGTGAGGCCGCGACTGAGGGGTCGGACGCTGGTGAGCTGCCGGCCCAGAGCGCTGCACCTGGCCTGCCGTCCACCGGTGTTTGAGTAGCCGCGTAGCGGCGTGTCGAAACCATGTCGCACACCTGAGCTAACCCGATATCCACACGCGTTTGCCGAAACAGCCCAAAAACGCCGATTTGAGCAAACGAATGTGGATATCGGGTTAGCTTGCCGCTGCTTCCGGCGGTCGAGTAGGCACGAAGTGCCGTATCGAGACCTTCGTTGAGGTGATTTCGATACGCCCGCTGCGCGCGCTACTCAATCACCGGGGGGGGCTCACGCGGGCGCTACTCAATCACCGGGTTACGCGGGCGCCGGGTCTTCCGGCGGTCGAGTAGGCACGAAGTGCCGTATCGAGACCCACTGGCCCACCTACACTCGTCCTATGCCGTATACACCGGAACTCACCACGCTCGGATACATCGTCGACGAAGCGCGCGAGCGCGTGCTGCTCGTGCACCGTATCGGTCGCGACGACGATGAGCAGCTCGGCAAGTACAACGGGCTCGGCGGCAAACTGGAGCGGGGCGAGGACGTCGTCGAGGGCATGCGTCGCGAACTCCGCGAAGAAGCCGGCATCGAAGCGACGGACATGCAGCTGCGCGGCACGGTGAGCTGGCCCGGCTTCAACGGCCGCGACGTGCTCGGCTTCGTATTCCTGATCACGAAGTTCACCGGCGACATCCCCGCATCGAACGAGGAGGGCACGCTCGGCTGGCACCGCATCGACACCATGATGGAGCTGCCCATGTGGGACGGCGACCGTCACTTCGTGCCCCTGGTGTTCGACGACGAGGTCGGCCAATTCCACGGCGTCATCCCCTACGGCGGGGGCCACTCGACGTCGGCGTGGCAGGTCTCGATACTCCCGGCCGCTACCCTGGAACGGTGACCATGCTGCGCAACATTCTCGGGTGGATACTCACCATTGCAGGTGCCCTGGGCACGCTGCCCTTGGCGGTGCTGCAGTGGTTTCCTGACCTCCAATACAGCTCCGACTACGCCGTCTACGTAGCCACCTTCATCCCATTCCTGTGGGCCTTCACGCTCGCGCTCCTCGTCGGCCTGACATTGCTACTGCGTGGCCTCGGCAGACTGCTCGCGGTGGGGTTGCTGGTCGTGGCGGCGGGGTTCTGGGGCGCGCCGCTCATTGGGTCGATGGAGCCGGCCGATGGGGCCGACGGTGAACTCCAGGTGGTCTCCATCAACGCCCAGTACGGGCGGGCTGATGTGGCGCAGCTCCTCGCTGAGGTGCGCCCGAGCACCACGGCGTTGGTGATCCAGGAGTTCACGCCCGTCATGCAGCGCAACCTAGAGGAAGCGGGCATCGACAAGCAGTTCCCGCACGTCGAGGGCGCTGCCGCCGACGACGCCAGCGGCACCGTGATCTACTCGAAGCTGCCCATGCGCAAGGTGGCCGAGCGCCACGAGGTGTTCTCGAACTTCGTCGTCGAGATGACGGTGAAGACCTCGCATGGCGAGCAGCCGGTGCACCTGGCCGCCATCCACACCGCGCCGCCGACGATGGGCGCCGACGTGTGGCGCCGCGACGCGCGCGGCGTCCAAGACATGCTGCAACCCTTCGCTGACAAGCCGCTGATGGCGGTGGGGGATTTCAACGCCGTCGCCAGCCACGCCACCATGCGCTCCCTCCGCGACGCGACGAAACTCGTCGACTCCACCTCCGGGAACCTCATCCTGAACCCCCGTTCGCAGCTCACCCAGTGGCAGCCGACGTGGCCCGTCGCGCACGTGATACCGCCGTTCGCGAGGATCGACCACATGCTGGTGTGGAAGGGCGGCGCGTGGTCCGAACCGGCGTACTTCAGCGTCGATGGCACCGACCACAAGGGCATTCGAGGTGGCATGTGGGTGCATTCCCGCTAGCCGCGCTCGAGGCGGCGTCGGGGGAGGTAGATCCCGATTCGCTCGCCGCCGCGCAACGCCTCCGCCGCCAGCACTCACCTGAAGACGCCGCGTGGGCGCTCACGCAGGTCTCGCTTAGACGCCGAGCCGCAGCAAAGCTGGAGCGCGCCGACGAGATGCTGTTCACCCCGGCAGGGCTCGAACAGGCCACCCGCACGATGGTGGCGAGGTGGCGGGCGCAGCGGTTCGTCGACGCGGGCGTGCGGCGGGTGTGGGACGTCGGCTGCGGCATCGGATCCGACGCCATGGCCTTCGCCGACGCCGGGATCGACGTCGTCGCCATCGACGCCGACCCCGACACCGTAGAGATCGCGACGTGGAACCTCGCCCTCGTGGGGGCCGGGCCGGCGCGCCTGGGGTTGGCCGAGGAGCTCACCATCCCCGACGGCGACGCGGTCTTCCTCGACCCCGCCCGGCGCACCGCACGCGGCCGCACGTGGAACGTCGAACACTTCACCCCGCCGTGGGCCCTGGTGATGGACTACGTAGCCAGCCAGCGGTTCGTCTGCGTGAAGCTCGGCCCGGGCGTGCCGAAGGAAATCCTGCCCGCGCAAGTGCAGTGCTGCTGGGTGTCCGACCGCGGCGACGTCTGCGAGGCGTCGCTGTGGAACCATGCGACGGGACACGTCGCGGTGCGCATGGAGTCACCCGTCGCGGAGCTGGGCTCTTCAGGCGCGCAACTCCCGGTGGCTGCGGTGGGACGCTTCGTCGCTGAGCCCGACGGAGCCGCCATCCGTGCGGGGCTCGTCGCGGAAAGCGCGGACGGCGCACCGGCCTGGCTGCTGGATGCGCACGTCGCGTACCTCTCGTCGGATCAGCCGCTCACCTCGCCGTGGCTCACCTGCTTCGAGGTGGACGCCGTGTTGCCCTTCGACCGTAAAACGCTCGCCCGCTACGTGCGCGAGCACGCCATCGGCACCCTGGAAATCAAGCAGCGCGCCCTCGACGTCGACCCGGCCGCATTACGTCGGCAGCTCAAACCGAAAGGCCCGAACCAGGCCACGATCATCCTGGCCCGCACCGTCGACGGCGCCCGCGCCATCGTCGCGCACCGCTGCTGAACGGGCGCCGGTCTACGCGTTCGCCGGCAGCGCGGTGCCTGCGCCGCGGTCGCGGATATGCACGACGGGCACCTCCGGCGTTTCACGGTGGTCGCTGCCGTAGATGCTGAGGCCGGCCTCAGCGATCATCCGGAGGTCTTCGTTGCCTTCCTGGCCGCTGCCGGTGGCGTAATCGCCGAAGTAGATGGCGTTGCCCACCTCGAGCGCGAGCGGCTGCATCCAGCCCAGGTGCTGCTCGCGCCCCGCCGCGACGCGCACGTCCGCCTTGCCGTGGACGAGGCGAATCATGGCGAGGATGCGCAGGCACTGCTGAGCGGTGAGCTCGTTGTGGTGGGCGAGCGGGGTGCCGTCGAAGGCCATGAGGAAGTTGACGGGCACGGCGCTGGCGCCTGCGTCGAGGAGCTCGAATGCCACCTCGACGAGCTGCTCGTCGCGTTGCCCCATGCCGGCGAGCAGGCCGGCGTCGATGCTGAGCCCGGCCTCGCGCGCCATCTGTACGGTGCGCACCCGGTCGGCGTGGGTGTGGGTGGTGCACACGTCCGCGTAGTGCGATGCGGACGTGTTGAAGTTGTGGTTGTACGCGTCGACGCCGAACTCCGCGAGCCGCTCGGCCTGCCCGGGCTTGAGGATGCCGATGCACGCGGCCACCTCCGCGCTCGGATGGCGCTCCTTCACGCTGCGCGCGATGGCGCCGACGCGTTCCACGTCGCGGTTGCTCGGCCCGTTGCCCGACGACACCAGGCACACTGAGCGCGCCCCGGCCGCCACGCCGCGCGCGGCGAGCTCGACGGCCTCGTCGTGGCTCAGCCAGGAGTAGCGCAGGATGTCCGCGTCGGAACCCAGGCGCTGCGGGCAGTAGATGCAGTCCTCGGGGCACTTGCCGGACTTCAGATTCACGATGTAATCCAGCTTCACCGCGTCGCCGTGGAACGCCCGGCGCACGCGCCCCGCCTCCGCCACGAGCGGCACCGTGTCTGCGTCGGGCAGGCGCAGAACGGCGAGGGCTTCGTCGCGGGTGATCTGGCCGCCTGCGATCACGCGGTTGGCAAGCTCGGTGAGATCCATGACGCGAAGCTCCTTCGTTGAATACTGTTCAACGAGCACTGTACTTGCCCTCCGTGCACATGCCCAGCGGAGGCTTTCTGGCGTGGTCCAGCTACGGCCGTGTTGGCCGCGTGGTGGGATGGATTGCGGGTGAATTAGGCATTGGCGGGGGCCGTGGTGCCTGCGCCCCGCTTGCGTGCCGCCACCTTCGGGATCTCCGTGGGAGCCATGTGTTCGGCCCCCAACACGACGTAACCGCCGTCCGTCAACATACGCAGATCGTCGGCGCCGGGCTGACCCTCGGAAGTGAGGTAGTCACCGAGGAAGAGCGAATTGCAGATCTCTAGCGACAGGGGTTGCAGCGTGCGGATGTGTTGCTCACGCCCGGCGGAGACGCGCACATCCGCCTTCCCATGGACGAATCGAATCATCGCGAGAATGCGCAAACATTTGTGTGCAGTGAGCTCCGCGTGGCCTTGGAGCGGGGTGCCGTCGAAGGGCAAGAGAAAGTTCACCGGCACGGAATCGGCCCCGACGTCGAGCAGCTGGAACGCCACCTCGACGAGCTGCTCATCGGTTTCGCCCATGCCTGCGATGAGCCCAGAGCAGGCGGAGAGGCCATGCTCGCGGGCGTGCTGGACAGTATCGCGGCGATCGGCGTAGTCGTGTGTGGTACAGATTTCGTCGTAATGGGATTGCGCAGTGTTGAGGTTGTGGTTGTAGGCATCGGCACCCGAGCCGGCGAGGCGTTCGGCTTGTCCTTCCTTCAAGATGCCGAGGCAGGCGCAGACCTCGACATTAGGGTGTTCCTTCTTGAGGTCTCGAATGATTTGGCCGACGCGGTCTACGTCGCGGTTGCTGGGGCCGCGGCCGGACGCGACGAGGCAAACTCGCCCGGCTCCCGCAGCGATGCCGGCGTTGGCGGCGGCGAGGGCGTCGTCGTGGCTGAGCCAGGTGTACTTCAGCACGTCGGCTTCGGAACCCAGCCGCTGCGAGCAGTAGAAGCAGTCTTCTGGGCATTTGCCTGACTTGAGGTTGACGAGGTAGTTCACCTTCATGGTGTTGCCGTGGAAGTGCCGACGCACGCGTCCGGCGGCTGCGACGAGCGGGTAGGTGGCGGCGTCGGGCAGGCGCAAGATGGCGAGTGCCTCGTCGCGGGTGATCTGGCCGCCTGCGATGACACGGTCGGCGAGCTCATTGAGGTCCATGGTGCAGCCTCCTTTTTGAATGCTGTTCAACTCGTACTCTACCCGTTTGTTCAGCACTCGCATGCTGCGGCCTCGCCGAGTGCAAACGTTGAGCCCCACTGCGCCGGACCCCTGGGTTTCAAAGAGGGTGTGGCGAATCCTTCGGGTACCCGAAGGCGGGCGGCGACGAGGCGCCGCTCGGCCGTGTCTCGTCGGCCGATGCCGTGCGCGGATTCCAAGCGGGCGACGCGCTCACGATGCGTGCGACGGTGCAGCGCGCGGCACAGTTTTGACCCGGAGAAAGGGTCGAACAGCGGCCGGATTCTGGCACTCGGTTGAATTGAGTGCTAACAGGGGTATAACTTTGGAGTTGGCACTCGACGTGGTTGGGTGCCAACGCCGTGCGGCACCGCGACGACGCTCGGCAACCCCAATTGGACATTGCACCCCGGCGCCACGCCGCCGGGTTAACCAGACAGGAAGGTGTTTGACGTGGCAGTCACGATCAAGCCTCTTGAGGACCGCGTCCTCGTTGAGCCCCTCGAAGCCGAGCAGACCACCGCTTCCGGGCTCGTCATCCCTGACACCGCCAAGGAGAAGCCCCAGGAGGGCCGCGTCGTCGCTACCGGCCCCGGTCGCTTCGACAACGACGGCGCCAAGCGCGTCCCCATGGACGTTGCCGAGGGCGACGTCGTCGTCTTCTCCAAGTACGGCGGCACCGAACTCAAGTACGACGGCAAGGAGTACCTGCTCCTCAACGCACGCGACATCCTCGCCGTCGTCTCCAAGTAAGGAGCGCAACTCATGGCAAAGATTCTCGCTTTCGACGAGGAAGCTCGCCGCGCGCTTGAGCGCGGCGTTGACACCCTCGCCGACACCGTGAAGGTCACCCTCGGCCCCAAGGGCCGCTACGTCGTGCTCGACAAGCAGTGGGGTGCGCCCACCATCACCAACGACGGCGTGACCGTCGCCAAGGAAGTGGAGCTCCAGGATCCGTACGAAGATCTGGGTGCTCAGCTCGCCAAGGAAGTTGCTACCAAGACCAACGACGTCGCAGGTGACGGCACCACCACCGCCACCGTGCTGGCGCAGGCCATGGTGCACGAGGGCCTCCGCGCCGTCGCTGCCGGTGGCAACCCCGTCGGCATCAAGCGCGGCATCGAGAAGGCCGTCGACGCGGTCGTTGAGGAGCTGCGCAAGAACGCTCGCGACGTCTCCACCACCGACGAAATGGCCTCCGTGGCCACTATCTCGTCGCGTGACGAGCAGATTGGTGAGCTCATCGCCGACGCGTTCGACAAGGTGGGCAAGGACGGCGTGATCACCGTCGACGAGTCGCAGACCTTCGGCACCGAGCTCGAGTTCACCGAGGGTATGCAGTTCGACAAGGGTTACCTCTCGCCGTACTTCGTCACCGACGCGGACCGCATGGAGGCCGTGCTCGAGGATCCGTACATCCTGCTGCACTCCGGCAAGATCTCCTCGATGAACGACCTCCTCCCGCTGCTGGAGAAGGTCATCGGCGCCAAGGGCACGCTGTTCATCGTGGCCGAGGATGTGGACGGCGAGGCGCTGTCCACGCTCGTCGTGAACAAGATCCGCGGCACCTTTACCTCCGTGGCTGTGAAGGCTCCGGCCTTCGGTGATCGTCGCAAGGCGATGCTGGAAGACATGGCTATCCTCACCGGCGGCCAGGTTGTGGCCCCCGAAGTCGGCCTGAAGCTCGACCAAGTGGGTCTCGAGGTGCTCGGACGCGCACGTCGCGTCGTCGTCACCAAGGACAACACCACCATCGTCGACGGCGCTGGCGAATCCTCCGAAGTGGAGGCTCGTGTGGCGCAGCTGCGCGCCGAAATCGAGCGCACCGACTCCGACTGGGATCGCGAGAAGCTCCAGGAGCGCGTCGCGAAGCTGGCCGGTGGCGTCTGCGTCATCAAGGTGGGCGCTGCCACTGAGGTGGAGCTCAAGGAAATCAAGCACCGCGTGGAGGACGCCGTCTCGGCTACTCGCGCGGCCATCGAGGAGGGCATCGTCGCCGGTGGCGGCTCCGCGCTCATCCACGCGGCCAAGGTGCTCGAGGATGGTCTCGGTCTCGAGGGCGACGAGAAGCTCGGCGTCCAGATTGTCGCCAAGGCTGCGGTTGAGCCGCTGCGCTGGATCGCCGAGAATGGCGGCCAGCCTGGCTACGTCATCACCTCGAAGGTTGCGGAACTCCCCGTCGGCCAGGGCTACAACGCCAAGACCGACGAGTACCACGACCTCGTGGCGAACGGCGTCATTGACCCGGTGAAGGTGACGCGCTCCGCGCTCGCCAACGCTGCGTCGATCGCCGCGCTGCTGCTCACCACCGAGACCCTCGTGGTGGACAAGCCCAAGGACGAAGACGACGACTGACCTCGCCACGTCAAACATCGGTGCCCCGGGAGCTGCACGGCCCCGGGGCACCGACGTATCTGCGGTGGCTGGCCGCACCGTCGTCGCGGCGCATGTGGGTAGAATCGCTGGCAGTGCCCATTGAACGGAGCGTGAGAGGCGAGGAATGACGACACAAGCTGAAGCACCCGGACCATTCGACTACCTTGGGCTCACCTACGACGACGTCCTGTTGCTGCCGGGCGAAACCGACGTGATCCCCTCCGAAGTGGACACCACTACGCAGTTCACCCGTGAACTCTCGTTGAAGCTGCCCGTTGTGTCGGCGGCGATGGACACCGTCACTGAATCCCGCATGGCCATCGCGATGGCCCGTCAAGGCGGCCTCGGGGTGCTGCACCGCAACCTCTCGATGGAAGACCAGGCCTACCAGGTTGACCTGGTGAAACGCACCCAGACCGGGCGCATCACTAACCCCGTCACCATCGGCCCCGACGCCACGCTCGACGACCTCGACAAACTCTGCGGCCAGTACCGCATCTCCGGCCTGCCCGTCGTCGACGAACACAACACGCTGCTCGGCATCTGCACCAACCGCGACCTGCGTTTCACACCCGTCGCCGAGTGGGAATCGACGCTCGTGCGCGACGTCATGACCCCCATGCCGCTCATCACCGCGCCGGAAGACATTTCCCGCGACGACGCCACCGCGCTGCTGCGCAAACACAAGCGCGAGCGCCTGCCGCTCGTCGATGCCGACGGCAAGCTCACCGGCCTCATCACGGTGAAAGACTTCGTGAAGTCGGAGCAGTTCCCGAACGCATCCAAGGACGCGCACGGGCGGCTGCTCGTCGGTGCCGGCGTCGGCTACTTCGGCGAATCGTGGGAGCGCGCCAACCTGCTCATCGAAGCGGGCGTGGACGTGCTCGTCGTCGACACGGCTCACGGCCACGCGAAGCTGCTGCTCGACATGATCCGCAAACTCAAGGCCGACAAAGCCTGTGACGGCGTGCAGATCGTCGGCGGTAACGTCGCCACCCGCGCGGGTGCGCAGGCACTCATCGACGCGGGTGTAGACGCCGTCAAAGTGGGCGTCGGCCCAGGCTCCATTTGCACGACGCGCGTCGTTGCTGGCGTCGGGGTGCCCCAGGTCAGCGCCGTGTACGACGCGTCGCTCGCCTGCAAACCAGCCGGCGTGCCGCTGATCGCTGACGGCGGCCTTCAGTACTCCGGCGACGTGGCGAAGGCCCTGGTGGCAGGCGCGAGCAGCGTCATGGTGGGCTCGCTGCTGGCTGGCTGCGAGGAGTCGCCGGGCGAGACGGTGTTCATCAACGGCAAGCAGTACAAGCAGTACCGCGGTATGGGCTCGCTCGGCGCCATGAGCTCGCGCGGCAAGAAGTCCTACTCGAAGGACCGCTACTTCCAAGCCGACGTGATGAGCGACGACGAGCTCATCGCTGAGGGCATCGAGGGTCAGGTGCAGTACCGCGGGCCGGTGAAGTCCGTCGTGCATCAGCTCGTGGGCGGCCTGCATCAGTCGATGTTCTACGTCGGCGCCCGCACCGTGTCCGAGCTGCAGGAGCGCGGCAAGTTCGTGCGTATCACCGCCGCCGGCTTGAAGGAATCGCACCCTCACGACGTGCAGAACATCGTGGAAGCCCCCAACTACGCGCGCCGATAACCCGAGAAGATTGAGGATATGTACGAACTGAGTCACAGCAACCGCGCCACCCCTGCGTACAGTTTCGACGACGTCGCGATCGCGCCGCAGCGACGCACGCGCAGCGACTCCGAGGTGGACCTCACCTGGAAGATCGACGCCATCACCTTCGACGTTCCCATCTGCGCGGCGCCGATGGATTCGGTGATGTCGCCGGAGACCGCCATCAAGATGGGGCAACTGGGCGGCCTGGGCGTGCTCAACCTCGAAGGTCTGTGGACCCGATATGAAGACCCGACCGAGCAGTACGAGGCGCTGACCGGCCCACTCGACCAGGTGACCGCCACCCGGCGCATGCAGGAGACCTACGCCGCACCCATCAAGCGCGAGCTCATCGAAGCCAGGCTGCGGCAGATCCGCGACGCGGGGGTGCCCGTCGCGGCTTCGCTGTCGCCCGCACGCACGCAGGAATTTGCCGACGTCATCGAGGGCGCGGGGCTCGACTTCCTCGTGATCCGCGGCACGACGGTATCCGCCGAGCATGTGGGCGGTGGCGACGACGTGCTCAATCTCAAGGAGTTCATCTACCACCTCGATACCCCTGTCCTCGTGGGCGGCGTGGCGACGTATCGCGCCGCCCTGCACCTCATGCGTTCCGGCGCGGCGGGTGTGCTCGTCGGGTTCGGTGGCGGCGCGACGCACACCACCGCGTCGGTGCTGGGCATCGAGGTGCCGATGGCGTCGGCGGTGTTTGACGTGGCGGAGGCTCGTCGCGACTATCTGGAGGAGTCCGGCGGCCGCTACGTGCACATCATCGCCGACGGCGCCGTCGGGCGTTCGGGCGATATCGCGAAGGCCATCGCGTGTGGCGCCGACGCCGTGATGGTGGGTTCGCCGCTGGCTCGCGCGGCGGAGGCGCCGGGCAAGGGCTGGCACTGGGGCCCCGAGGCCTGGCACCGCACACTGCCGCGTGGCGAGCGCACCTTCTTCGAGCAGGTGGGTTCGTTGGAGGAAGTGGTGGTGGGCCCGTCGCGTGTGCCCGACGGCACCATGAACCTGGCCGGCGGCCTGCGCAAGGCCATGGCCATGACGGGTTACACCGACGTGAAGAGTTTCCAGCGCAGCAACCTCATTCTCCACCGATGACAAACGACGAGGCCCGCGCCGAACTGCGCCGATTGCGCGACAGTATCGACAACCTGGACTCGATGCTGGTGCACCTGCTGGCCGAGCGTTTCAAGGTGACGCAGCGCGTGGGGGAGTTGAAGGCGACGCACAACATGCCGCCCGCCGACCCCGCCCGCGAGGCCCAGCAGATCGAGCGCCTGCGCGCGCTGGCGAAGGAATCCCAGCTCGACCCCGAGTTCGCCGAGAAGTTCCTCCAGTTCATCGTGCGCGAAGTCGTCCGCCACCACGAGCTGATTGCCAACGCAGAGCAGGAGTGAACGCTGCGAAGGCAAGTGTCCCGCGCGGAGGCACGCGCGTTCAGGTGGTTGAGACTCGCCAGCGCTGCCGCACTCGTACTCATTACAGTGGTCATCGTGCTGGGCGCGGGAGAGGTGGCCCTTCCCTTCGGCGGCTTTCTGTGGTGGGTCGGTGTCGTCGCCAGCCTCTTTTTCGCACTGCTGCACTGGACCGAACGAGGGGCGATGCGCGTTGTGGGCTTGCTCGGGGCTTTGGTGGGGTTGGCCGCGATGCCGCTGCAGCACCTCGACTCCGATGCATGGTGGGCCCGCGGAGCTTGGGCATTGGCCGGTGTCCTGGGGGTTGTGACCATTGTGATGGACACTGGATCCCGGGGCGCTCGGAGCCCGGCTGGCCCCATTAGGCACTAGAGTTTTACCATGCATTTTGAACCCACGATCGTCGCAGATGGGAAGGCCGGTCTGGAAGGGGTTGGCTGATGACATGGGCTTAGGGCGTGCGAAGGCCGAACCAGGGCTGCGCGTGGTCACATCCTCTGACGGCGGACTGTTCTATAACCACATTCTGCAAAAGCACGACGAATACACAGAGTGTCTGCTGGATCTGCTTGACGGTGCTGAGCGGCTCCTCAACAAAGGGGCCTCCAAGGTTGGCGACACCATCGATGCGATGGCGAAACGTGAGCAGGCCAACCTCGACGAGATCAAGCGCCTGTGGGAAGCGCTCGAGATGGAGGAGGGCATGGAGCCCGTCGGCCCCGCTCCCGACGGGTCCGTCCAGGCGAACGACATGTGGTGGACCTCGTCGTTGCACCAGATGTTCCCCGGCAGCGTCTTCGACCACTGGGTCTTCAAGATCCTCGACTGGCCCAGCTACATGTCGGTCACCGGTTGGCTACGACGCATCATCAATTTCCTGGCCTTCCCGTTCACCGGGGGCAGGGACTTGTGGGAGTGGCTCTACTCCAATCTCGGCGGCGAGTGGCGTTTGGTCGAGGAGGCCGCTTTCATTTGGGATCTGATGGGCCAGTTCTTCGTTGATCTGGGAACGGAACTCGAGACCCGCATGCAGATCATGTTCACCGGGTGGTACGACTCGGATGCAGCCACCACTGCTGGCGAGTACTTCCGCGAGGCCTGCTCAGCACTCGCGAGTGTCAACGGCCCGATGTCCGATCTCGGGGACAAGTACATGGCCGTGGCAACATCGAGCTTCGGTTGGTGCCAGGCCATCTACTCCGGCGTTGACGCGATCGTCGACGCGGTGGTTGCCGCCCTGCTTGCCGGGACGTCGATCGCGGAGATTCTCAGTGGCGCACTTGCCCTCCCGGGTGTCGTCACGGCCATCATCGCCGTGGTCAAGGCGGTGGCGGCCGCTTGGGGATACGCCATGGCAGCCGCCTATGCGATGCTGGGGATCGGGGCCGGGCTGGGGGCCGTGCTGAAACAAGTGGAGTGGGTCACACTCCCGGAAGGATGATCAGATGTCACTGCCCAACATGAATCCACTGGCCGCCAAACTGCTCGGCGGGCGAGACTTCCGCGAACAGCTTCGCGAATCCCTGCTGAAGCGGGCACGGGAGACGGACGATCCCGCCTACCGCGCACGGCTGCTCGAGGTCGCTGACGGCAAGCGCCCGCTGCGCACCCTCCTGCACGACCCGGGCTTCCAGCCCGAACTGCGTGAGGCCGCGCAGCAGATGGAGGAGACGCCGCCGACGATCGACTTCGAGGGCGACGCCCAGGAGGTGGCAGCCAAGGTCGAGGACCAACTGGCATCGATCGGCGTGCAGGTGCCGCAGATGGAGGAACTCCAGGCGATCTTCCCAGATGTCGTTGCCCAGCAGGCCGAAGCCGAGGCCATCGTGCGGTCGGAGGAACTGACCGGCTGGGGAGGCTCGGTCGAGCGCAAGGGCGACGAGGGACGCTAGCCACCCGCGGGCATCCACACGTCGAGATGCCGGAGAGGAACGTTTCGCAGCGAGTCGCCGGTCAACCCATCACGTGGCGGGTCGGTCTCGTTGTGCCAGGGCGCGCTGTGCAGCCATGATCCGTGCCTGTACCTCGGCGGGCGTCTCCTTGAGGTGGATGTTGGCGTACTGCCTCGTCGGGAATCCTGGACAGCGCAGCACCAACCTGCCGGTTTGGCCCGGCGTCGACGACGTCGTGACCTTGTCCAGTGGCCACACCGCGGCGGGACCATCGTTGCGCGCCGGGAACTCCAGGTGCTCGGGCGTGATGAGGAATGCGTGCTTCTGGTCGACCAGGTGGTCGTAGCGTGAGCGGCGAAACAGCAGTGCTGCACCGAGGGCGACAAGCCCTGCGAGCATGAGCGCGGCGAGGGCGGTGGTCAGGACGTCTCCCGTGGTCATGGTGGAGCGCTCGCGAGCGATGGTGCCGACGATCACCATGATGAGCATGGAGCCCCCGAGGAACATCAGGAGCCCGCCGCCGAACCTGCGCAGGGTGAGTGAGACGCGCAGCGTGTCCGGCAGGAGTGGGTTGATCTCGACGGCGAACCGTTCCCTACTGCTCATCCGGCATCTCCGGGGCATTGATCATGAACTGTGCCGCGCGCACGAGGTACTCGCGTAGTTCGGCGTCATGGGCCTCGTCCAGCGCCAGTGTGTCGACCGCGGCCATCATGTGGTGCACCCACCGATCACGCTGCGTCGGTGTGATGACGAATGGGGCATGTCTGAGCCGCAGCCGCGGGTGGCCGCGGGTCTCGCCGTAGGTCTTCGGTCCTCCCCAGTACTGCTCGAGGAACAGCCTCAGGCGCTCCTCCGCGGGGCCGAGGTCTTCCTCCGGGTACATCTCCCGCAACGGGGGATCGTTTGCGACGCCCCTGTAGAACTCGTGCGCGAGCCGGCGGAACGTCGCGGTCCCGCCCACGCGCTCGTAGAAGGTGGACATGGCACGAGGCTAGTGCCGGGCGGATCTACATCCCGAATCCGCCCAACACTGGCCCTGAGATTCAGACCCGGTCCTGCGTGGAGTAGCCGTACAGGTCGGTTTGGGTCTGGTTGATCCAGATCCGCTCCCCGCCGTCGGGATCGGCGAACTGCAGGGTGCGGCCGAACGTCTCGTCGATCACCACCGGGTCCGCGCCCACCTCCTTCAACGGTGCGACGAGGTCGTTGACATCCCCGTCGTACTCGAATCCGAGCACGGTGTTCGCCCTGGTGCTCTCGCTGGCGCCGTGGATCGCGACCAGCCCGGAGTCGGCCTGGAAATCCACCCACGCGCCGGAGTCCGAGGCGATGCGCTCCCGGAGCCCGGCCGTCTTCAGCGTTTTCCGGGCCTGCTCCACGTCAGGCGTCACCCAGATCGGCATCACGCTCAACGGACCATCGTCGTGGTGGTTCGACCCTGCCGAGGGCGCGTGGGCGGCCAGGCGCATGCCGTCGTCAGTGCTGACCTTGGCCGCGCGGCCAAACGGCTGATCCTCGACGGTGGTGCCGCACGCCTCGGCCCATTCGTCGAGGTCCTCGACCTCCAGACACAGGTCCACCTGCCCCTTCGGGTAGTCCTCCATCGGTGAGTGGAAGGCGACGCGGCCATGGTCGAGCTGGACCAGCGCCCAGCCGTCCTGGTCGACGAGGGCCTCGCCGCCCAGGGCCGTCATGATCTTCAGCCACTGCTCGGGGTGCTCGGTGTACAAGATTGGTCGGACGGTGGTCATTCGTATTTCTCCTTGAGGTACTGCTCGAGTGCCTTTTCCACGAGCGCCGAGAGGCTGAGGCCTTCGTCGATGCCGCGATGTTTGATGCGCGTGATCAGGTCCTGCGGCAGATACACATTGAACTGTGCGCGCTTGGGTCCTACTGCGGTTTCCATGGCTAGGATGCTAGCAATCTAGAATCCGTGTGGCAATGCCTTGGGGTGTACGGGTCGCCTTATACAGGCGTATATTTTCTTGTACACTCGTATCATGCATGATGATCTCACTTCGCGTGCCCGACTGCGCGACGCCACGATCGAGCTTGTCGACGCAGGGCAGACGCCCACCGCGCGCGGCGTCGCGGAGCGCGCGGGGCTGAGCCCCGGCCTGATCCGCCACCACTTCGGCTCCATGGATGCGCTCATCAGCGAATGTGATTCTCACATCGCTGGCCTGGTGCGCCAGTCGAAGGAGAAGGGAATCGCCCAGGGTGCCTCCGTCGACGTCCTCGCACTGTTCCGGGAGACGGGCAACGCCCACATCCTCGGCTACCTCGCCAGACGGCTGGGCACGTCCAGCCCGCAGATCGACGCCCTCGTCGACCAGATGGCCGCCGACGCGGCGGGCTACATCCAAACATCCATCGACGACGGCCTCCTCAAACCCCTGCCCGACGTCGACCTGGCCGCCAAGATGCTCACCCTCTACGCGTTGGGATCGCTCGTGCTCCACGAGCACATGGAGCGCCTCATCGGCATCGACATCACGCAGGCCGACCTCTCCGCCGAGCCCGGCTTCGTTGACTACGTCGCTGCCCAGTTCGCCGTCTTCTCCGGTCTCTACACCGACGAGGTGGTCACCCAGGTGCTCCAAACCTTCCAAGCCCAGACCAACAAGGACCAAGCATGAACCCCGTCATCGACATCGCACGCCTTCGCAAGTCCTACGGGAAGCATGAGGCCCTGCGCGGCATCGACCTCGATGTGCGCCCCGGCGAGGTCTACGGCTTCCTCGGGCCCAACGGAGCGGGCAAGTCAACCACCATCCGCATCATTCTCGACGAGATCCGCGCCTCCGCAGGATCCGCGCAGCTCTTCGGTCTCGACTCCCGTCGCGACGCCGTCGAAATCCACCGACGGCTCGGTTATCTGCCGAGCGACCTCGCCCTCTACCCCAAGATGACCGGACGCGATTCCCTGAAGTTCTTTGCCCGCCTGCGCGGCGGCGTCGACCAGGCCTACGTCGACGAACTCGCCGAACGTTTCGATGCGACCCTCGACAAGCGCACCGGCGAACTCTCGACCGGCAACCGGCAGAAGATCGGCCTCATCGCCGCCTTCATGCACAAGCCGGAGCTGCTCATCATGGACGAACCCAACGCGGGCCTCGACCCACTCGTGCAGCACGAGTTCCAGTCGCTCGTGCGTGAGGTCGCCGACGAGGGGCGCACCGTCTTCCTCTCCAGCCACACGCTCTCGGAGGTGCAGCGCGTCGCCGACAGGGTGGGCATCATTCGCCACGGCGAGATGGTCGCCGTCGAGGACATCGACGACCTCCGTGCCGTGCGCAAGGTGACCATGCTCGTCGAACCCAAACCCGAGCCCGCCGATTTCGCAGCCGTCGACGGCGCACGCGACATCGTCGTGAACGAAAATCACGTCCACCTGAGCTTCGACGGCGAACTCGGCTCCCTGCTGCAGGCCGTCGGCTCCAAGTACCGAATCCTCGACCTGTCGGCCTCGGACGCCGACCTCGAAGAGGTCTTCCTCGCCTTCTACCAGGACCCGCGATGAGCGCGGGCGTTGCGCTCCTCGGCCGAGGGTTGGCCGAGCACTGGAAGGGCGCGACGGCCGCCGTCGTGGCGGTCTTCGCGATGCTGTTGATGGGGCTGGGCATCTACCAGTCGCTGGACCTCAGCATCTACGAGCAGATGCCGGAGACCATCCGCGCGCTGCTGGGGACGCCGGAGGGTGCCTCGCCCGAAATCTTCGCCTACACCGAGATGCTCGGCACGATGGGTGGCCTGGCGCTCGCCGGTGTGGCGGTGGCGATTGGCGCCCAGGCCATCGCGGGGGAGGAGGGTGAGCGGCGGTTGTCGTTCCTGCTCGCGCACCCTGTCTCGCGGACGGCGACGGTGGTGAGCCAAGCGCTCGTGCTGGTGCTCGTGATCGCCGTCGCAACGCTCACGCTGTGGGGCGCCTCGCTCCTGGCGGGGATGCTGTACTCGGTGTCGCTCGGCGAGGCGCACATTGGCGCGCTCAGTGTGGCGTTGGGCGCCAATGCCCTCTTCCATGGGGCGCTCGCGTTCGCCGTCGGGGCGGTCACGGGCGACAAGTCTCTCGCAGGGGCGATCGGTGGTGCCGTGCTGGCGTTCGGTTGGCTGGGCGCCGGGTTGTTGCCGCTCTCGCCCGACACCGCCGACTACGCGAAGTTCATACCCTGGCACTGGTATGTCGATCAGCAGGCGCTCGTCAACGGACTCGACGGTGGCCACCTCGGGCTGCTGCTCGGCCTCTCCGCGGCACTGCTCCTCGTCGGCATCCTCTGGCTGCCGCGCCGCGACCTGCGCACGATCCCGCGGGCGACGCTCGCCGAGCGAATGGGGTCGTTGCCGGTGCTGTCGCGTTTCTCGCGGGCCAGGCGTGCCTCGTCGCTGTTCGGACTCACGTTCGGCCGCAGCCTCACCCTGCTCGTCGTCGTGAGCGCGGTGATGAGCCTGTTCATGGGCGTGTCTATGGGGCCGATCTACGCGGCGCTCGAGGCGTCGCTGGCGACCATGATGGAGTCGTTGCCGATGGACGTGATGGCGCTCGCGGGAGCCGGCGACATGTCGACACCCACCGGATTCTACTGGGGTGAGACGTTCGGCATGATGGCACCGGCGGCGGTCATCGTCGTCGTGGCGGTGGCCGCGGCAGGGTTGGCCGCGGAGGAACGCTCGGGCCGGCTCGGTCCGGTGCTCGCCGCGCCCGTGCCGCGCGCCCGGCTCGTCGTCGCGACGACGCTCACGATGCTCGCGTACGCGGCCATCGTCGCCTACGGCACGGGCCTGGGCGTGTGGGTGGGTTCCGCGATCGCGGACATGGGGCTGGAGGCATCCCACGTGCTGGGCACGGCGACGCACCTGTTCGCGCTGGGGGTCTTCATCGGAGGCTTGACGCTCCTCGTTGCCGCCGCGACGGGGAACCCGCAGGCCGCGACGTGGACGGCCGTGGGGGTGGGCGTCGTCGGGCACTTCGGTGCCGCGATGGTCCGGCTGAGCCCCGACACCGCCGACTACGCGCGCCTCTCGCCGTTCCACTACTACTCCTCGTCCGAACCGCTCGCGCACGGCGCCGATTGGGGGCACGTGCTCATTCTCGTGGGCGCGGGGGCCGCGTGCATCGTCGCGGCACTCTGGTGGTTCCGGCAGCGCGACCTGCGCGTGTGACGGCTCTTTCTGCGCAGCCGGGATCGCGTCGATGGCACTGCTTGGCGGGGCCGCGGACCAAAGCGACCGTTATCCTCCACACGCGGCCATGAACCCCCTGGTTTCGGCGGTTTTTTGCAGGTGTGGAGGATAACGGTCGGGGCGTGGGATAATTTCGATACGCCGCCTTCGGCGGCTACTCAATCATCGGGTAGTGGCGGGCGCGGCTACTGAATCATCGGGAAGGGGCTGCACGACCACCGGGTGGGGCCAAATGACCGTTTTCCTCCACGCCTGCAAAATTCTCCCCAAAACCGGGGGCTAAATGCTTCTGCTGGAGGATAACGGTCAGTTTTCTGAGTACCCCGCCCGCTTCACTTGCCGTCCGACGATGAACGCCCGCGCCACGAGGACGATGAGCACCGCCCAGCCCACGATGTGCCAGGCCAGCGACTGCGCGACGAAGATGCCGCACACCGCCACCAGCACCGGCAGCAGGTAGATGCATGACCACTTGATGTAGCCACCGAAACTGGGCATGTCGACGCCCGCCGACTCAGCGACGGACTTCACCATGAAGTTCGGCCCGTTACCGATATACGTCATCGCGCCGAAGAACACCGCACCCAGCGAGATCGCGACGAGGTACAACTCCGGCACGCCTGGATCGAAGCCAATCCGGGGCTCACCCGGGAGCTGACCCGCAATCGAATAGAACGTAGCGTAGGTCGGCGCATTGTCCAGGAAGCTCGACAGCCCGCCGGTCACCCAGAAGAACGTGATCTCGTTCAGCGGCAGCTTCGGCGCCAGCCCCTCCAGATACTGCAGCGCCGGAACCATCGTGAGGAAGATACCGATGAAGATGGCCGCCACCTCTAGAATCGGATCCCACACAAACTTGTTGAGCTCGTAGCGCACGCGCTTCGACCCGAACACCAGCGAACACCCCGCCGCCGCATACATCAGCAGCTCGCGCACGGGAACGTAGTCCAGCCAGCCCGCCGTACCGGCCTCGATGGCGTGCAGGTCCACCGACGGCGCAATCGCCACCGCGACGATGATCACGCCGAAGAACACGAAGTTGATGCCCCCGTCAATCCGGATGGGTTCCTGCTGCGTCTTATCCAGCTCCACCGCCGACGGATCCTCCAGCCGCCGCATCTTGTGGTCCAGCGTGTTGTAGGTCAGCAGCAGCACGGCCAGCACGGTGAACCACTCGATGAACAGCCCAAACGTCCAGGTGAACGGCACGCCTCGCAGCATGCCCAGGAACAGCGGAGGATCGCCGAGCGGCGTCAACAAGCCGCCGCAGTTGGCGACGATGAAGATCGCGAAGATCACCGTATGCGCCACATATCGTCGCTCCGAGTTCGTTTTCAAAATGGGGCGGATCAGCAGCATCGCGGCACCCGTGGTGCCAATGAACGACGCGATCACGCCACCCACTGCAAGAAACAGCGTGTTGTTCTGCGGGCTCGCCTCGATGTCCCCGCGCAAGTGGATGCCACCGGAGACGATGAACAACGCCAACAGCAGTGAAATGAACTGGAAATACTCGAAGCCCGCATGTACGACGAGGTTCGGCGCTCCCGCAAGAATCATCCACAGCGCGACGGGGACCCCGAGCACCAGCGCGATGATGAGCTGATTGCGTGGATGCTCCCACCACGAAGCGAGGGGCGGCACGAGCGGGAAGACGGCGATGCTCAGCAGCATCAGCACAAAGGGGATCAACCCCCAGGCAGGAATGGTCATTGGGCTCTCCGGCAGACGACGAAGCCCCGGAAAGAGGGGCCTCCAATCAGTGCCCGTTCACCCTACTCCTGCAGTATTCGCGGATGGCAGCCGGGGCTAGCGCTACGCGACGACGTCGCCGTCGTGCACCTTGCTGGGATGCCCGACGACCACCGCGCCGGGTGCCACATCCTTCACGACGAGCGCGTTGGCACCGATCTTGGCGTCATCCCCGACCGTGATGGCACCGATCACTTTCGCGCCGGCCCCGATGAGCACTCGGTCGCCCACCGTTGGGTGACGCTTGAACCGTCCACGCGCGCGCCCTCCGAGCGTGACCTGGTGATACATCAGGACGTCGTCGCCGATCTCGGCGGTCTCGCCAATCACCACACCCATGCCGTGGTCGATGAACAGCCGACGCCCGATCGTCGCACCCGGGTGAATCTCCACCCCGGTGAGGAACCGCGCAATCTGCGAGATGCCGCGCGCAAGGGGCTGCAGCGCAGGCGAGGCGTGCCAGATCTTGTTGGCCACCCGGTAGGCCCACACGGCGTGGACCCCCGGATAGACCAGCGCCACCTCGAGCTTGCTGCGCGCCGCCGGGTCGTCGCGCATGGCGGCGTCGAGGTCTTCTTGCATTCGCTCCCACACGGAGCGCAGCAATCCCTTGGAGTGTTTCATGGTGCCAAACCTAGCTGACTCGCTCAGTCGACGAGGCCCTCGAACAGGGCAGTGGACAGGTAGCGTTCGCCGAAGTCGGGGACGATCACGACGATGGTCTTGCCCGCGTTCTCGGGGCGTGCGGCCACCTCGGCGGCAGCGGAGAGCGCTGCACCACCGGAGATACCGACGAGGATGCCCTCCTCCTTGGCGGCTCGACGTCCGAATTCGATGGCCTGGTCGAGCGTGCGCCCGAGGACCTCGTCGTACACATTCTGGTCGAGGATCTCGGGAACGAAGTTGGTGCCGAGGCCCTGCAGCTTGTGGGGAGCGGGCTTACCTTCGCGCAGCAGCGGCGACTCTTCGGGCTCCACTGCGACGACCTTGACGTCGGGGTTGCGCTCCTTCAGCACCTGGCCGACGCCGGAAATGGTGCCGCCGGTGCCGACGCCAGCGACGAAGATGTCGACTTTGCCCTCGGTGTCGTTCCAGATTTCTTCCGCGGTGGTCTTGCGGTGAATCTGGAGGTTGGCCTCGTTCGCGAACTGGCGCGCGAGCACCGCTCCGCGCTCGGCCGCGATCTCGTCGGCCCTCGCCACCGCACCCTTCATGCCCTCAGAGCCGGGGGTGAGCACGAGTTCCGCGCCGTACGCGCGCAGGAGGGCGCGGCGCTCCTTGCTCATGGTTTCCGGCATGGTGAGCACGACGTTGTAGCCGCGCGCGGCACCGGCGAACGCCAGGCCGATGCCGGTATTGCCCGACGTGGCCTCCACAATGGTGCCTCCTGGCTGCAGCTCACCGGAGGCGGCGGCAGCGTCGAGGATGGCGACGGCGATGCGGTCTTTCACGGAATTGGCTGGGTTGTAGAACTCCAGCTTGGCGGCGACGGTGGCGTTGTCGCCCGCGATACGGTTGAGCTTGACTAGCGGCGTGCGACCTACCAGTGCGGTCACGTCGGAGTAGATGTTCATACCGCCCTCAACGCCTCTGCACCCGCGGTTATTCCCATCGGCCTCAGGGCACTAGACTTCCTCGCATGATCGTCAATCACGAACGGGTATTGGTCGTCGACTACGGCGCCCAGTACGCGCAGCTCATCGCGCGTCGGGTGCGTGAAGCTCGTGTGTACTCAGAGATCGTCAGCTCGAAGCTTTCCGTCGACGAGCTCGTCGCGAAGAAGCCTGCCGCCATCATCCTCTCAGGCGGACCCTCGTCGGTGTACGCCGACGGCGCCCCGCAGGTAGATCCGGCACTCTTCGACGCCGGCATCCCCGTCCTCGGCATCTGCTACGGTTTCCAGGCCATGGCGAAGGCGCTGGGAGGCACCGTCGCGGAAACGGGCACCCGCGAATACGGTCGTTCGGCGCTCGCCATCCAAAACAACGGCTGCCTATTGGAATCCATCCCGAACACCATCAATGTGTGGATGAGTCATGGCGACGCGGTATCCAAGGCACCCAAGGGGTTCGTCGTGCTGGCCCGCAGCGCCGGGGCGCCCGTCGCGGCCTTTGAGCACAAGGGTCGCCGCCTCGCAGGCGTGCAATGGCACCCCGAGGTGATGCACTCGCAGTGGGGGCAGCAGGTCATCGAGCACTTCCTGTGTAAGATCGCTGACATCCGCCCATCCTGGACCGCGGAGACGATGGTCTCCGACGCCATCGCGGCCATCCAGGAGCAGGTGGGCGACAAGCGCGTGCTCTGCGCGCTGTCTGGCGGCGTCGACTCCGCCGTCGCTGCGGCGCTCGTGCAGCGCGCCATCGGGTCGCAGCTCACGTGTGTGTTCGTCGACCACGGCTTGCTGCGCGCCGGTGAAGCGCAGCAGGTGAAGGAAGACTTCGTGCGCGTGACGGGCGTCGATCTGATCGTCGCCGACGAGCGCAAACGCTTCCTCGACGCTCTGGCCGGTGTGAGCGACCCCGAGCAGAAGCGCAAGATTATCGGCCGCGAATTCATCCGCACCTTCGAAGCCATCGCTGCAGACCTTGCCGGCGAACGCGGCATCGAATTCCTCGTGCAGGGCACGCTGTACCCCGACGTCGTGGAATCCGGCGGCGGCGAGGGCGCGGCGAACATCAAGAGCCACCACAACGTCGGCGGCCTTCCCGACGACCTCCAGTTCACGCTCATCGAGCCGCTGCGCAATATGTTCAAAGACGAAGTGCGTGCGGTGGGGAGCCAACTCGGGCTCCCCGACGAGATGGTCTGGCGCCACCCGTTCCCCGGCCCTGGCCTCGCGATCCGCATCGTCGGGGAGGTCACCGGAGAGCGCCTCGAGATTCTGCGCAAGGCTGACCTGATCGCCCGCGAGGAGCTGAAAGCGGCGAACCTCGAACGGGACATCTGGCAGTTCCCCGTCGTGTTACTCGCCGACGTGCGCTCCGTCGGCGTGCAGGGCGACGGCCGCACCTACGGACACCCGATCGTGCTGCGCCCGGTGACCAGCGAGGATGCGATGACCGCCGACTGGGCCCGCCTGCCCTACGAGCTGCTGGAGAAAATTTCGACGCGCATCACCAACGAGTGCGCAGAGATCAACCGCGTGGTGCTGGACGTGACCAGCAAGCCCCCCGGCACCATCGAGTGGGAGTGAGCGGCCCCGAGTGCCTTTGCATACGTTTTCACGCTGCAGTCAGCGCCTAGAGCAGCCGTATAGTGTTGCGTTTGTAGGGTGTTAACCTACAATTGAAACATGGGGAATGCGAACCATGTAGAGGCGATAGCGCTGCTCTCTGAGTCGGAGGGTGTCTTCACCACGGCACAGGCGGCTCGCATGGGTATACCCCGCGACGCGCTACACGACGCTGTGAAGGCCGGCCGCATTGAGAGAATCATGCATGGGGCCTACCGCATGATTGGTTCCGGCTCGTCCTTTGCTGACGAGCTCACGGCGATATGGAAGCTCACCGCTCCAGCGAGGTTCACCCACGAGCGGCTGCGCGTTGCAGATTGGGATGGCATCACCGTCGGTGGGTCCACCGCATCGGCTCTTCTCGAGATCGGCGACCTGCACGTCTCGCCCTACCGGCTCTACGCGCCCCGGAGGGTGAACACCAGGAACACTGCGGTACGGTTCGCGAAACGTGCAGTACCGCGAAGTGACGTGACGTTCGTCCAGGGGTTGCCTGTGACCCGCCCGGAGCGCACCGTGTTTGACCTTGTTGTAGATGACGAGGACTTTTCCCTGGTTGCCGACGTGCTGCGGGACGCATGGCAGGCAGACCGGGGCTTCGGTTTCAAGAAGCTTAGGGAGCTTCTAGGGGGCCGCTACGAGAAAGAGAGAGCAGAGAACCTCTACCGAAGCCTCTTGGTGGATTCGGGGCTAGCCGACGAGGATGAGACGCGATGACGTACGAAAGCGCAGCAGCGCTGGAGATGGCCCACACAATTGGCCCGTGAGCTATTCGATCCCGCTCTTGCAGGGATGGCAGATGGCTTGACGTGGAATCCAAGTACGACAACGTGGGAGGAGAAAACCTACTGTGACAAGCAGTAAGGCGGCGCCCCTCGTCGACAGTGAGGAGCCACGCGAGGTTGCGAGTGGGAGTGACGGTGCTGAAACATGCAGCGCGGGTGGTCACAATTGTGACCACCCGCGCTGGGTTTAGACGTTGGAAAGTGGCTTAGCCTCAGGCCTTATTCTTGTTCACGAGCCCGAAGACTACGAGCACGACGATTGCGCCGATGACAGCGCTGATCAGGCCGCTGATGGACCAGATGTTGTCGAAGGAATCGCCAGTCATGAGTTGGCCGATGAGGCCGCCTACGAAGGCGCCGACGATGCCGAGGATGGTAGTCAGGATGAACCCGCCGCCCTGCTTGCCGGGGACGATGGCTTTCGCAATTGCGCCAGCAATGAGACCAACGACGAGGTACGCAATAGGAGTCATAGCTACACCATTGCACACCAGGGGTTCATATCCAAGGCGTTAGCCCACCAAAGTGCGCGTTTCCTCCATTAGCAAACAAGCTGTTATCGTCCGGGCCATGGAGATTCTGCGTGATGTGCTGCTGTTGTTGCACTTGGTTGGATTCGCGGCGCTGTTCGGTGGCGTCTTTGTGCAGCTGAAGGGCCCGGTGCGTTCCATCAACCCGGCGATGTGGCACGGAGTGCTCACGATGCTTATCAGCGGACTGTTGCTCGTCGCAGTGGATGAGATGCGCGACGCAGATATGAACCACATGAAGGTCGGTATCAAGCTCGTCGTGCTCTTGGTGGTGTTTGGTTGCGTGTTAGCTCAGCGCTCGAAGGAGCAGATCAGCAACGGCATGTTCTTCACGATCTTTGGGCTCACGTTCCTCAACGCGGCCATCGCAGTGTTTGTGTGATCAGAACATTGGGCGCCACGGGCTGAGGAATGCTTCCGTGAGCTTCGCCACCCACGAGCGCTGCTGCCACATGTCGAGCGTGAGCTCGTAACAATTCGACAGATCCATGTGGAAGATCTCTTCCATGTGCGCGGCGAGGGTTTCGTCGGCGATTTCGAGGTTCGCTTCGTAGTTGCCGACGAGGCTCAGCCGGTCGAGATTCGCGGTGCCGATGGTCACCCACGCGCCATCCATCGTCGCCGTTTTGGCGTGCACCATGGCGTGTTCGTAGAGGAAGAGGCGGATACCCGCCCGCAGTAGGCGCGTGTACCAACCGCGGGAGAGCCAGTCGGCCACCACGTGATTCGAGCGTTCGGGAACGATGATGCGTACGTCAACCCCCCGCCGCGACGCCTGGCGTAGCGCGTCGATGAGGTCGTCGTCGGGAATGAGGTAGGCGTGGGTCATCCAGATGCGATCGGTGGCGCGATCGATGGCCTCGAGGTACATATTGCGGATGGGATAGACCGCGATACGCGGCGAGTTACGGTGGATGCGCAACTTCGAGAACCAGCTCCGACGGGGGTTCTCGTCGATCACGGGGTGTTGCCTGCGACGGTGGTTGTTCCAGAAGTCGATGAACGCGTTCTCGAGCTCCGAGGCATCGGGGCCGACGACGCGCAGGTGGGTGTCGCGCCAGCCCGTGGCGTAGAGGCTGCCGACGTTGTAGCCTCCGATGAATCCGATTTTGCCGTCGACGACGAGCAGCTTGCGGTGGTCGAATCCCCAATTCCGCGGACCGAAGATGCCACGAACGATGGGGAAGCGCAGCTGGTGAATGTCGTGGGGGAATTGGTAAAACTTTCGGCTGACTACGAGGTTCGCGAAGGTGTCCCAGATGACGTACACGTCAACGCCGCGCTCGGAGGCACGAATGAGGGCATCCTTGACACGCTTGCCCCACTGGTCGGATTTCCAGATGAATGTCTCGAAGTAGACGCGGTCGGTGGCCGCGTCGATGGCCTCGATCATGTCTTCGTAGAGATCTTGGCCGTAGGTGTACACCTGCAGCTCGTTGCCGTCGATGATGATGGGCTGCGGCTCGCTGGTGGGGAACTTGCGCGACTTGCGGTGTTTCTTGCGCAGCGCTTCGAACCCGGTCAGCGCCGCCATGAGAATGATCTGCGCGATGACTAGGAGCACGGCGCCACGGCTGACCACTGTTCCCAGACGCTGCCGAGTGGAGGGATGATGCGGTGCAGGCATGGTGCTCAGCCTAGACCACGAACGAAGCGCTCTGTCAGTGCTGCACAGTAGGCTTGGCAACGCCATGTCTGAATCGCTATTTCCCGACCTCGCCGCCGTCTTCCAACCGGAGTCACAATCTGGGGCAGAGCCCCCGCGTGAACGCACCGGGAGTGTGCGCCATGTCTCCGACGAGGAGCTGCTCGACGGCTTGAACGCGCCCCAGCGTCGCGCCGTCACGCACGCTGGGGGGCCGGTGCTCGTCGTGGCTGGCGCCGGCTCTGGAAAGACGCGGGTGCTCACCAGGCGCATCGCCTACCTCGTCGGGCATGGCGACGTCCACCCCGGCTCAATTCTGGCCATCACCTTCACCAACAAGGCCGCCGCCGAGATGCGCGAGCGCGTGATTGAGCTCGTCGGCAACCGAGCAAAGCTGATGTGGGTGTCCACCTTCCACTCGGCGTGCGTGCGCATCTTGCGCGCTGACATCGACCGCTTCGGCCTGCCCAAGAGCTTTTCGATTTACGACGACGCCGACGCCAAGCGCCTCATGTCGCTCGTGCTGCGCGACTTGGAAGCTGATCCCAAGCGCTTTCCCGTGCGCAGCGTGCTCAACGCGGTGAGCAACTACAAGAACGAACTCGTCGACCACGAAACCGCGCAGGTGCAGGCGGTCACCCCGCAGCAAAAGGTGTACGCCGAGGCCTACGCCGCCTACCAGGCCCGGCTCCAGGCAGCCGGCGCGCTGGATTTCGACGACCTCATCATGACGACGGTCAACCTCCTCCAAGCTTTCCCCGACGTGCGAGAGCGGTACCGTCGCCGCTTCCGCCACGTCCTCGTCGATGAGTATCAAGACACCAACCATGCCCAATACGCGCTGGTGCGGGAGCTGTGCGGTGAGGCCACCGTCGGGCTCGCTGACGGCACGCCGACGGTCGAGCCTGCGGAGCTGATGGTAGTGGGCGATTCCGATCAGTCCATCTACGCATTCCGGGGCGCCACCATCCGCAACATTCTCGATTTCGAGGCCGATTTCCCCGGTGCCGAGACCATCGTGCTGGACCAGAATTACCGCTCGACGGGCAACGTGCTCACCGCTGCCAACGCCGTGATTTCCCGCAACAAGGGGCGGCGCGACAAGCAGCTATGGAGCGATCTCGGCGAGGGTGAGCCCATCGTCGGGTGGGTCGCCGACTCGGAGCACGACGAGGCGCAGTTCATCGCGACGGAGATCGACCGCTTGCGCGACGAGCAGGTCAGTAACTACGGCGACACCGCGGTGTTTTACCGTACGAACGCGCAGTCTCGAGCGCTGGAGGAGGTGTTCATCCGCGTCGGCCTGCCGTACAAGGTGGTGGGTGGCGTGCGCTTCTACGAGCGCAAAGAGATCAAGGACGCCATCGCGTACCTGCGGGCTGTGGTGAACCCCGCCGACGACGTGTCGGTGCGGCGCATTCTCAACGTGCCGAAGCGCGGCATCGGCGACCGGGCGGAGTCCGCCGTCGCGAACCTGGCGGCGCGGGAACGCATCACGTTCTTCGAGGCGCTGCGACGAGCCGACGAGGCCCAGCTCGCCACTCGCAGCCTCAACCAGATCAAGGCGTTCGTCGACATCATCGACCAGGCGCGCGCCAATGCCGACGCGGGGGAGAGCGCCGACGAGGTGCTGCTCGGGCTGCTCAAAGAGTCGAAGTACGTGCCGGAACTGCAGGCATCGACCGACCCCCAGGATGCCACCCGGCTGGAGAACCTCGAAGAGCTCGTGAACGTCGCGGCAGAGTTCGTCGCCGCAGCGAACACCGTCGATCTCGACGAAGAGGAGGGCTCGGAGCTGATCGTGGGCATGCCCGAGCCTGATGACTCCATCGAAGCGTTCCTAGAGCGGGTGGCGCTCGTCGCGGACTCCGACCAAGTGCCCGACGACGACTCCGGCGTGGTAACGCTCATGACGCTGCACACCGCGAAGGGGCTCGAGTTCGACACCGTGTTCCTCACTGGGCTGGAGGAGGGCATCTTCCCGCATCAGCGCGCGATGACGTCCAACGACGAGCTTGAGGAGGAACGGCGGCTCGCCTACGTCGGCATCACGCGAGCCCGCAAGCGGCTATACCTGTCGCGGGCCACGGTGCGCATGGTGTTTGGGCAGCCGATGTACAACCCGGCATCGAGGTTCCTCGACGAGATCCCCGCCCACGTGCTGGATTGGCAGCGCACGGGTGAATCCTCGACGACGTGGGCGGCGTCGGCGGCGACCCGCACGAAGCAATCGCGATCGCGCATGCAGGAACAGCCCACGGGGTTTGGGAAGAGCAGCACCTTGCGTCCAGCGCTCGAAGTGCGCTCCGGCGACAAGGTGCTGCACGCCAAGTTCGGCCTCGGCACGGTGCTCGCCGTGATCGGGTTCGGCGCCGACGCCAAGGCCGACATCGACTTCGGCTCCGCGGGTATGAAGCGCATGAGCCTCAAGCATTCTCCGATGGAGAAGCTCTAAGCCTGGGAACTCGCTGCCCGTCGCTGCGTCTCGATACAGCGGCTGCGCCGCCTACTCGACGGCCGGGAAAGGGGGGCGTCCACGCTCGGTGGTTGAGTAGCCGCCGGAGGCGGCGTATCGAAACCGCGTCTGCTAGGTGGCAGATTGTGGTCCGTGTTTGGGCGCAGATCTGCCACTGAAGGTCTTCCGGGATGATTTCGACTCGCCGCTTGCAGCGGCGGCTCAATCATCGAGATACGTAAGCACGTCTCCCTCGGCGGTCAGCCAGGCTCAGCGCGCGCCCAGGCTGCGCAGGAAGGTCATCGGGTTGGATGCGGAGTAGACGTCGCCGGGCGTGGTGCCGTTGGGGTAGTACTCGAAGTGCAGGTGGGGGCCGAAGGCTCGCCCGGTTGCGCCCACGTAGCCGATGATCTGGCCGGGCTTCACTGCTTCGCCGGGAGAAACCACGCGGCGTGACAGGTGTGCGGAGAGCGTGGCGCCAGTCTTGTGCTGGATCACCACATTGGTACCCGCCCACGAGCCAGCGGTGGAGCTGAGAACTACGCCCGAGGCGACGGCGTACACCGGCGTTCCAACCGGGGCTGGGAAGTCCTGACCGGTGTGGTAGCGGGCCCACAGCCCACGCTGACCGAAGCCGGCGCCGATCCGGTAGTTCTGCTTCACGGGCATCGAGGCGCCGCTGGAGCTGAGTGCTGCGACATCTTCTGCGCTCATACCAGTCACGGCGTTGCCTTTGGCTTTACGTGCCGCCTCGAGCACCTTCTCGGCTTCTTCGGCTTCCTTCTTTAGCTTGGCAGCCTGCTTGCTGACCAGCTTCAAGTCTTCGTCCATGAGACGCTCGCGCTCCTGCGCGCTGTCTTTCGTCTCCGCAGCGAGCGCGTCGCTCGCCGCCTCGTCGATCGATGCCGTGCGCTTACGGGCGTTCTCGTCGGCTGCCGCGCCGCTGATGCTCTCACGCAGTGCGCTGCGTGACGCGTCCTTCGAGCGGTCAGCAAAGCCGAGACGTGCGGCTTCCACCGCAGCCGCGGGTACGGCGACATCGGCACCGATGGACTCGAGCGACGCGTCCTGACCGCTGCGGGATACGAACGCGAACGTGAAGAGGGTTCCCACGGCCAGGGTGCTGGCGACGACGCCGGCAATGGCGCCCTTGCCGAGCTTTCGTGCGCGACGGCCACGCTTCGCGCGCTGGGGTGTCGACGTGATGTCCTCGATGTCGTCGTCGAGGATGGCATCGGTGACACCGCGTCGCGGTGCGCTTCCGGGAACTGCGCTCACGTTACTCCTCAAAAATCTGGAACCGAACGGAACCTTAGCATTTCTCAGGTTGTTCTCAAACATCCGGTCAAGAAATTGCCAACCGATGTGATGGTTTGGGGCCGCTGCAAGTGTACGTGGACCACCTAGTACCCTGGTGACGCAAGAAATCATCCCCTCCCTGAGGAGTCATAGTGGATCTCCTGGAATACCAGGCGCGCGCCCTGTTCGAACGCTTCGGCGTTCCCGTGCTACCGGGCCGCACAGCTACGAACGTCAATGAAGCTCTCGAAGCCCATGAAACCCTCGGCAGCGGCACCGTTGTCGTGAAGGCTCAGGTCCGCACTGGCGGACGCGGCAAGGCCGGCGGCGTCAAAGTCGCCAAGTCTAGGGACGAAGTCGCTCAGGTTGCTGAGCAGATCCTCGGTCTGGACATCAAGGGCCACACCGTCGAAACCGTCATGTTGAGCCCCGGCGCGCAGATCGCCGAGGAATTCTACTTCTCCATCCTGCTCGACCGCGCTCAGCGCTGCTTCCTGGCCATGTGCAGCCTCGAAGGCGGCATGGATATAGAGACGCTCGCGAAGGAGCGCCCCGAGGCTCTGGCGAAGGTGGAGCTCGACCCCATCGTCGGCATCGACGAAGCCAAGGCCGCTGAAATCCTCAAGGAAGCCGGCTTCAAGGAGGAGGACTACGAGCGCATCGGCGTCGTCCTCCAGAAGCTGTGGACGACGTTCAAGGAAACCGACGCCACCCTCGTCGAAGTGAACCCCCTCGTGCGCACTGCCTCCGGCCTGGTGCTGGCGCTCGACGGCAAGGTCACCCTCGACGATAACGCCGACTTCCGCCACGCCGACCGTGACGAATACCATCAGTCCTCCGGTGCAGCAGACCTCGAGAAGCAGGCCAAGGAATACGGGCTCCAGTACGTCAAGCTCGACGGCACCGTCGGCATCATCGGCAACGGCGCGGGCCTCGTCATGAGCACCCTCGACGTCGTGGCCGGCGCTGGCGAGGATCTCCCCGGCCAGCCCAAGCCCGCCAACTTCCTCGACATCGGCGGCGGTGCGTCGGCCGAGGTGATGGCCAATGGCCTGCGCATCATCATGTCCGACCCCCAGGTGAAATCGGTGTTCGTCAACGTCTTCGGCGGCATCACCGCCTGCAACGACGTGGCCAACGGCATCGTGAACGCCCTCGACATCCTGGGCGACGAAGCCAAGCTGCCCATCGTCGTGCGTCTCGACGGCAACGCGGTCGACGTCGGTCTCCAGATCCTCGCCGATCGGAACCACCCGCTGATCACCGTCGTCGACACCATGGACGGCGCTGCCCGCAAGGCAGCCGAACTCGCGAGCGAAGGGAACTGAAACCCATGTCCATCTTCATTGACAAGAACAGCCGCGTCATCGTCCAGGGCATGACGGGCAAAGAAGGCCGTAAGCACACGCAGCGCATGATTATGTCCGGCACCCGCATCGTCGGTGGTGTGACCCCGGGCAAGGGCGGCGAGTCGGTGCTCTTCGAAGAAGACCCGGTACCCGTATTCAACACCGTCGGTGAGGCGAAGGAAGCCACCGGCGCCAACGTCTCCGTCGTGTTTGTGCCGCCGAAGTTCGCCAAGGGCGCGGTGCTCGAGGCCATCGAAGCGGAGATGGAGCTCGTCGTCGTCATCACCGAGGGCATCCCGGTGCACGACACCGTCGAGTTCTACACCGCTGCCAAGAAGTCGGGCAAGACCCGCCTCATCGGCCCGAACTGCCCCGGCCTGATCTCTCCCGGACAGTCGAACGCCGGCATCATCCCCGCGACGATCACCGGCCCTGGCCGACTCGGCCTCGTGTCGAAGTCGGGCACGCTCACCTACCAGATGATGTACGAGCTGCGTGACCTCGGCTTCACCACCGCCGTCGGTATCGGTGGCGACCCGGTCGTCGGAACCATGCACATCGACTGCCTCCAGGCATTCGAGGACGATCCGGACACCGACGCCATCGTGATGATCGGTGAAATCGGTGGCGACGCGGAGGAGCGCGCCGCTGCCTACATCAAGGAGAACATCACGAAGCCAGTCGTCGGGTACATCGCTGGCTTCACCGCGCCTCCCGGCAAGACGATGGGCCACGCTGGCGCCATCATCACCGGCTC
Source organism: Tessaracoccus timonensis (assembly GCF_900343145.1). Lineage (NCBI taxonomy): Bacteria > Bacillati > Actinomycetota > Actinomycetes > Propionibacteriales > Propionibacteriaceae > Tessaracoccus > Tessaracoccus timonensis. The sequence continues at coordinate 474,600 of NZ_LT996886.1, read as the reverse complement.
GGCCGGCACCGCCCGAGCGAAGAAGGAAGCCCTCGAGGCTGCCGGCGTGCGCGTGGGTGAGACGCCGTCGCAGGCGGCTGACCTCGTGCGCGAAGCAGTGGCGAAGCTCGACAAGTAAACTTCGAGCCTCAATAAATGCGAGCGGCGGTCCCCGAAGTGGGGGCCGCCGCTTCGTCGTTCATCACTCGCCTTGATCGACGCGCACGCCGGCGCGCTCGGTGATCTTGACGAAGTTCTCCTCGGAGAAGCGGAAATCCTTGGTGACCGTGGCCATGAGGTACACCACCTTGTTCTTCCTCTGCGAGATGGCGACCTGGTAGAACACAGCACCCTTCTCGCTCTCACGCTCAATCAGCAACGCCTTCGCGCCCGACGGCGCCTTGAGCGACGTCGTCTTCGTGCCCATGATACGAGACTTGCACTGGTCGATACCCTCGCCGAGCTTGGTGGCGAAGTTGGCTGCCCCGTGCTCGTCTCGGAAGGTGAACACGAACTCGTCGAGGCCGAACTGCTCAGGCGTGCTGTCATCCTGCGTGATGAGGTAGGTGGCCTGCTGGCGCTTCGTCGGCCCGGACTCAGAAGCCAGCGTCATGTTCTCGCAGCCGGTGCCCTTGCTCGTGAGCCCGGTGGGTGGCTGCGTAGTCCATAGTCCAGCGCCCGCCTTGATGCGGGGCAGATCGGAGGGAATGAGCCATCCGCGCGGCTCCACGGGAGGCACGCTGGCAGGCTCGACGGTGGCCTTGGCCGCGTCGCAGGTACCGGCCTTGCCACACAGCTGGGTGGCCGATCGCTGCACCGCGTCCGCCAAGTGCTGGGGTGTAACGCTGCCGTCGGTGGAGACCACGTCGAGGATGCTCACCAGGTTGCCGCTCCTCGTCAGCAGCAGGTCGTGGTGCTTGCGCGGCTCCGACTCTTCGACCACAGAGATCTGCATGGCTTCGTCGCTGATCCCGGTGACCTTCGACGAAGAAAGCACCAGGGTGGGCACTTCGTCGCACCTCGCCAGCGCTGCGGCGCGTTCGTTGAATACCTGTTCCGCGTTGGCTTCCGTCGGGAACGCGTCGAGCTGGTGCAGCAAAGCGAGTTGGTTATCTTGCGTGGTGCCCAGCGTGCGCTGGAGTGAATCGATGCGCTCCGCGTCGGAAGCTTCCGTGCTAAGGCATGCTGGCCGCGCCGTATGTGTCTCGATGGAATCCGTCGTGCCGGTGGTGGCCCAGTCGGCGTTGGCCGACACCTTCTTCGCATCCGCGACGCTCACGAGGTCGTCCTGCATCACGCGCGGCAGCTGAGGCGAGGCGCTGCTCGTCGGCGAGAGACTCTTCGATGGGGCTGGGTCAGCGGGCTGCGTCTGATTGAATCCGAGGAACCCTGCGGCAACTGCGAGCACCGCGACGGCAACGCCCGCGGCGGTCATGGCGGGCAGATGAGCCCGGTACCACGGCATGCTCTCGCTGGGCTCCACACGTTCTTCGACGACGGCGGTGGGCGATTCCGGAACCCACTCGGAGGCTTCGGGCGGAGTGATGGAGCTCATGGCCGAACGCCTCGGGCGAGGCCCCGGGCCCTTGAAGAAGCCCTCGCCGCGCTCCGGCAGCACCGGCCCCGACACGGGGGAAGGCATGGACATGGGCTCATCGAGGGGTGCGTCGGGCTCATCGAGCGATGTGTCGGCATCGTCGAGGGGTAAGGAGCGCCGTGCCCGGGCAGGGGGATCGCTGGGCTCGCCGCTAGGGCGTGCGAAGGGGTTCTCGTCGCGTCCTACGGCAGCGGAGGGTTGGTCCGCGCTATCGTCGGGTGCGAGCGCCCGGCGCGGACGCACGTTGTCGTCAGACATGTGCTCGACCATCCTTCCTGGATTCCTCCATGAGATCCTAGGTTACCGGGCGTGATGCAAGTGACCACATCTGCAGGAGGTGACCCGTGGCCGACGTGACGCGCACGGTGGCAGTCGACGTCGATGATCGGGAGGAGCCTCAGCCGCGGGGCTTTTCGTGGCCGTGGCCCGTGTTAACCGCTGTGGGCGCCGTGGGCGTCGCTCTGATCGGGTGGGTCATCCTCGCCGGTGCGAGCACCCTTGCCTGGCTAGGCGACGGAGACGCCGGATTCGTGGAGATGCTTCGCCTTGCCACATCCGTGCTCGCACTAGCCCACGGGGTGCCGGTAGAGATCGCCGGCCAGCAGGTCTCGCTCGTCCCACTGGGCCTCACTGGAGTGCTGATATTCCTGTCGCTGCCCATAGCGAGCGCGTCGGCGCGACGAGCGGCTGTTACCGACGGTGAGGAAGACGCCGACGGAGCCGTCCACGTCGACGTCGAGGCCACGCTGTGGAAGGTGGCTGGCCTGCACGCAGGCACCTACGCGGTGACCGTCGCAATACTCGACGGCGCCCTGCTCGGCGGCTCTGTGGGTGCGCGCTCACTGCTGGGTGGCCTCGTCATCGGGCTCATCGCCGGGCTGTGGGGCGCGGCGAACGGGCTCAACCACGATCCAACGACGCACTGGCCCGAGTGGCTACAGGCAGTGCCCAGGGCAATGGGTGCAACCCTGATGGTGTTGGTGACGGGTGGCCTCGTCACCGTCGGTATCGCGGTGTTCACTGGGCGGGCGCGCATCGTCGAGGTGGCCTCCGGGCTCGGCATCGACGCGCCCGGAGTGATCGCGCTGTCGGTGCTGCACCTGCTCTATCTGCCCAACCTCGTGCTGTGGGCATGCTCCTGGATTCTGGGTGCGGGCATCACACTCGGCGACGGCTCGCTGCTCTCGCTGCACATCACTGACGTCGGGTTGCTCCCGGCGATCCCCGTGCTCGGAGCCATTCCTGAGCCTGGGCTCATGCCGAAGGCCATGCTGTGGTGGCTGGCGGTCGGCGTCGTCGCTGGCGCACTGGCCGGACTGGTGGTCGCGTGGGCGCGGCCACGCGCGCGGTTCGACGAGACCGCGGTCGCAGGAGGCCTCGCGGGTATCGTCGCAGGGCTGCTGCTGACGCTGCTCGCGTCGCTGGCCAGCGGCGGGATCGGCGTCGATCGCCTCGCCCACATCGGCGCCCGCGTCGACCAATTGCTCATCTTCGCGCCCGTGCTGCTCGGTCTGTCGGGCCTCGTCGCGGGGCTCATCCTCGGTCTGATCCGCCGTCCGGGCAGCGGCGACGGCGACGCGCGGCCCCGCACGCGGCTCACCCTCGTCGAAGAGACCACCGGCATCGTGAAGGAGGACGCATGATCGACGTCGTAGTACTGGCCTCAGGCTCGGGCACGCTCACGCAGGCGCTCATCGACGCCGTCGAGGCAGGCGAACTGGAGGCGCGCATCGTGGCTGTCATCTCCGACCAGCCCACCGCCGGCGTCTTGGAGCGCGCACGCAGCCACAGCATCGACGCCGTCGCCCACCCCCTGCCCAAGGGCACTGACCGCGAGGCGTGGGATCGCGAGCTGGCACATATCGTCGAACGATACGAGCCAGATCTTGTTGCATCCGCCGGCTTCATGAAGCTGCTTGGCCCCCATTTTCTCGCGCGGTTCGAGGGGCGCACCATCAACACCCACCCGGCGCTGCTGCCGAGTTTCCCGGGCATGCACGGCGCCCGCGACGCTCTGCACGCCGGGGTGAAGGTGACGGGGGCGACGGTGTTCGTCGTCGACGCCGGAGTGGACACCGGTAGGATCTTGGCCCAGGGCGCCGTCGACGTACTCGACGACGACTCGGTCGAATCGCTCCACGAGCGCATCAAGGTTGTGGAGCGACGGTTGTTGGTCGAAGTCGTTCGCAATTGGAGGAAGTAATGGCTGGACGTACACCCCTGCAGCGCGCTCTCGTGAGCGTCTACAACAAGGACGGGCTCGTCGAGATCGGGCAAGACCTTGCCGCCGCTGGTGTGGAGATCGTCTCCACCGGATCCACCGCGCGCGTGCTGGCGGAGGCGGGTGTGCCGGTGGTGCCCGTCGAAACGGTCACCGGGTTCCCAGAATGCCTGGACGGCCGCGTGAAAACCCTCCACCCGAAGATCCACGCTGGCATTCTCGCCGACCGTCGGCTCGAATCCCACCGCGCCCAGCTCGACGAACTCGACGTCCGCCCGTTCGACGTTGTCATCACCAACTTGTATCCCTTCGTGGAGACGGTGGCCTCCGGCGCATCCTTCGACGACACTATCGAGCAGATCGACATTGGCGGCCCGACGATGGTGCGTGCCGCCGCCAAGAACCACGCATCCGTCGCGGTCATCACCGACGCCTCGCAGTACGCCGGACTCCGCGAGGCGCTCGCGAACGGCGGCTACACCGTCGAAGAGCGCCGGCAGCTCGCCGTCGAAGCGTTCCGGCACACCGCCAACTACGACGTTGCCGTCGCCACCTGGCTCGGCGGGCAGGGAGAAAGCGACGAGGCCCCCGCCTGGTACGGCGCCACGTACGAGAAGACCGCAGACCTGCGCTACGGCGAGAACGCGCACCAGCGTGCCGCCCTCTACCGTGACGCAGGCGGCGGTGGCTTGGCCGGCGCAGAACAGCTGCACGGCAAGGCCATGAGCTACAACAACTACGTTGACGCCGACGCCGCCTACCGCGCGGCATACGACCACGCCAGCCCCTGCGTCGCCATCATCAAGCACGCAAACCCGTGCGGCATTGCCGTCGGAGCTGACGTTGCCGAGGCCCACCGCAAGGCCCACGCCTGCGATTCCGTGTCCGCATTCGGCGGGGTCATCGCCTGCAACCGCCCCGTCTCGCTCGCCATGGCAGAGCAGGTGGCGGAGATCTTCACTGAGGTGATCGTCGCGCCCGGCTACGAGCAGGGAGCCGTGGAAGCGCTCAGCAAGAAGAAGAACATCCGCATCCTGGTGGCCGAGGCTCCCCAGCGCACCGGGCAGGCGTCGCGCGAAATCAGCGGCGGGCTGCTGCGCCAAGATATCGACGCCATCGACGCCGACGGCGACAACCCGGCCAACTGGACGCTGGCCTGCGGGGACGCCGTCGACGAAGCCACGCTCCGCGACCTCGAATTCGCATGGCGCGCCGTGCGCTCCGTGAAGTCGAACGCCATCCTGCTCGCTGCCGACGGTGCCTCCGTCGGCGTGGGCATGGGGCAGGTCAACCGGGTCGACTCCTGCCACCTTGCTGTGAACCGGGCGGGCGAGCGCGCGTCGGGCTCCGTCGCGGCGTCCGATGCGTTCTTCCCGTTCGCGGACGGCCCGCAGGTACTCATCGACGCAGGCGTGCGCGCGATCGTGCAACCGGGCGGCTCAGTGCGCGACCAAGAGGTGACCGACGCCGTCACCCAAGCGGGCATCACCATGTACTTCACCGGAACCCGCCACTTCTTCCACTGAGCGAGGAGCTATGACTGCCCAGATTCTCGACGGCAAAGCCACCGCGAAAGCTATCAAGGCCGACCTCACGCAGCGGGTCGACGGGCTGCGTGCCCGCGGCTGCACTCCCGGGCTCGCCACCGTGCTGGTGGGGGACGACCCGGCCAGCCACAACTATGTGCGGATGAAGCACCGCGACTGCGAACAGGTGGGCATCGAATCCATCCAGGTGGAGCTGCCCGCCGACGCCACCGCAGCCCAGCTTGAGAACGCCATCCGGGAGCTGAACGACAACCCGGCCTGCACGGGATACATCGTGCAACTGCCCATCCCGAAGCACCTCGACGAGAACTGGGCGCTCTCGCTCATCGACCCCGACAAGGACGCCGACGGGCTGCACCCGGTGAACCTCGGGCGCCTGGTCCTGGGCGAACCCGCGACGCTGCCCTGCACGCCGCGCGGCATCGTCGAACTCGTTCGGCACCACGGCATCGACTGGCGCGGCAAGGAGGTGTGCGTCGTCGGGCGTGGCATCACCGTCGGACGCCCGCTCGGGCTGATCCTCACCCGCCGCAGCGAGAACGCGACGGTCACGCTGTGCCACACCGGAACACGCGATGTCGCAAGCCACACGCGACGCGCGGACATCGTCGTCGCAGCCGCGGGCGTGCCCGGCATGGTGAGTGCGGACATGATCAAGGAAGGCGCGATCTGCATCGACGTCGGCGTGAGCCGCGTCGACGGTAAAACCACCGGTGATCTCGCGCCCGACGTGTGGAGCAAGGCGGCGTGGGTCACGCCCAACCCCGGCGGCGTGGGGCCGATGACGCGCGCAATGTTGCTCAGCAACGTCGTTGATCGCGCAGAACTGCTCCATGGCTGATAACGACCCCCTCCGCGACAAACCGGACAAGCCGGCGGACGAGGCGCCCAACAACCTCTGGCCGCTTGGGGTGTGCCTGCTGATCGTCGGGCTGGGCATCGCGTTCGGGTTCCTGGGGCACTGGCGGAAGGCGTCGATGTCGATTGCGTTGGCCATGGGCGTCGCGGGTGCGTTGCGAAGTGTGCTGCCGCGACGCATCGCGGGGCTCCTCGTCGTGCGGCGACGAGTGTTCGACGTCGTGACGTACTTTGGGCTGGCCGCGGCGATCGCCGTCGTCGCGTTCGTCGTTCCGCCAGCCAGATGATGCTGGGGACGGGGCGCGGCGTCGGTACTATGTGCGCTATGGCCACAGCGCAGACGGAACTCGACGGAGCCGACATTGAGCTGGACGACGAGCCGACACTGAAAGACCGCTACGTTCTCTTCACTGAGATGCTCGTGTTCGCGATCATCTCATTGATCGCGAGCGTGGTGCTCTCGTACGACGCCATCGTGTTGGCTGCAAATCCCGACGCACAGCTCAACTGCTCCATCAACGCTGTGCTCGACTGCGCTACCGTCGGGAAGTCGTGGCAGGCATCGGTATTCGGTTTCCCGAACGCGTTTCTCGGCATGATCTCGGAACCCGTCGTGATGACGATCGCCGTCGCCTCACTGTGCAAAGTGAAGTTCCCGCGATGGTTCATGCTGACCGCAAACGGCGTGTACTTCCTCGGCCTAGTGTTCGCCTACTGGCTGCTGTTTCAATCCACGTTCGTGATCGGCGCGCTGTGCCCGTGGTGCCTGACCGTCACCATCTCCACCACCTTCGTCTTCTACTCGATGACGCAGTGGAACATCCTCGAAGGGCGACTATTCCCGACGGGGAAGTGGCACCGTCGCGCGCTCGGCTGGGTACGCGGCGGTTGGTTCACCATCGCGTTGATCGCTTGGTTGGCGCTCGTTCTGGCCGTCGAAGTGGTGCACTGGTTGCCCCGCTATCTCTAGTGGGTGATTGGTGCCTATCGGGGGCGCGGTAGAGTCGTCGTTGTAGGCCGACCCCAACGTTTGAGAGGACATCGAAGTGAGCACTGCAGCTCCCGTCAAGATTGCCGTGACCGGCGCAGCCGGACAGATTTGTTACAGCCTCCTTTTCCGTATTGCGAGCGGCTCGCTGCTTGGCGATCGCCCCATCGAGCTACGCCTGCTCGAAATCACCCCCGCGCTGAAGGCGCTCGAAGGCGTCGTCATGGAGCTCGACGACTGCGCCTTCCCGAACCTCGTCAACATCGAGATTGGCGACGACCCGGAGAAGGTATTCGACGGCGTCAACATGGCCATGCTGGTCGGCGCAATGCCGCGCAAGCAGGGCATGGAGCGCTCCGATCTGCTTTCCGCCAACGGCGCCATCTTCACCGCGCAGGGCAAGGCCCTCAACAAGGTTGCCGCCGACGACGTTCGCGTGCTTGTCACCGGCAACCCCGCCAACACGAACGCGCTCATCGCCATGACGAACGCGCCCGACATCCCGAACGATCGCTTCAACGCGCTCACCCGTCTCGACCACAACCGCGCCATCTCGCAGCTCGCCGCGAAGCTCGACGTGCCCGTCACCGAGATCACGAACATGACCATCTGGGGCAACCACTCCGCCACCCAGTACCCCGACCTGTTCAACGCCAAGGTTGGCGGCAAGAACGCTGCCGAGGCCGTGAACGACCAGGAGTGGATCGAGAACACCTTCATCCCGACGGTCGCCAAGCGCGGCGCTGCCATCATCGAGGCGCGCGGGTTGTCGTCGGCTGCCTCCGCCGCGAACGCCACCGTCGAGCACATGCGCGACTGGGCCCTGGGCACGCCTGAGGGCGACTGGGTGTCCATGTCGATCCCATCCGACGGCTCCTACGGCGTGCCCGAGGGCCTCATCTCCTCCTTCCCCTGCACGGTGACCGACGGCAAGGTAGAGATCGTCCAGGGCCTCGAGGTGGGCGAGTTCTCGCGCGCCAAGATCGACGCCTCCGTCGCCGAGCTCGAAGGTGAACGCCAGGCCGTGAAGGAACTCGGCCTCATCTGAGTTATCCCGACGCGAAGCGCCCCCGCAGCCAGTTGGCTGCGGGGGCGCTTGGCGTTGTTGGGGTTCCGGGGCCTGGTCGTGCGATCCGTTAGGTGGCAGTTTGTCGCCCAATGATGGGCCGGAAACTGCCACCTAAGGGTTGCTCGTCGGAAGAAGTGTTGTCCGTTTCGACGAGGCCCTGGCGCGATGCACCACTGCGCTCCGACGATGGCTGCATGTTGCCGCGCATACCCATACCCCAAGCCCTGCTGGACCTCGTCGCCTCGCAGCGGGGTGCCATCTCGACCGCCCAGGCGATCAGCTGCGGACTCACGCCAAAGGCGTTACGTCGCATCGCGCGTGACTGGACGACGCTCGCGCCGGGCCTGCACATCGTCGGCTCAGTCACATGGTGGCCATTCGCCCGGGCCGCGCTGTTGCGTGGCGGGCCCGACGCAGCCCTCGGCGGAGCGGCCGCGGCCCACGTGCTTGGTTTCGTCCAGGAGCCGCCGTCGACGATCACCGTGTGGAGCCCGCGCAGGCGTTCGCCCTTGACACATGGCAAGCTGCGGGCGGTGTACCGCAGAGGACAGCGGCACGCGTGGGGGCAGCTACGGCGCACATCGGCGGAAGCGACGCTGCTGGATCTCGCCGGTGAAGCCGACGAGTTCACGCTCGTCGAAGGCATCACGCGCGCGTGTGCGCGTGGGGCGACCACTCCGTCACTGTTGCGCAAAGCGCTTGAGGCGCGAGAGCGGCAGGTACGTCGAGCGCTCATCGAGCAACTGTGTGACGCGGCCGAGGACGGCGTTGAAAGCGTGCTCGAGTGGCTCTTTCATGAGCGAGTGCTGCTCGCGCACGGGTTCGATCTGCCCAGCAGGCAGGTGCGCAGTGCGCAGGGGTACCGCGTCGATGTGTGGTTTGAGGATGTCGGGGTGCTCGCCGAGCTCGACGGGAGCAAATTCCACGACGGCGACGCCGACGCCGTGCGCGACAACCGGCATGCCATAGAGCTGGGCGTGGTCACCCTCCGGTTCACTTGGAGACAAGTGCTGCGTGAGCCTTGTGCTGTGGCGCGAGTGCTGGCGCAGGCGCTGCGCACTCGCGGTTGGAAGGGCTCTTGCCGGGCATGCTCGCGCTGTTAGGTGGCAGATCCGCGCCCGTCATTGGGCGACAAACTGCCAGCTAACGCGCTGCTTGGCTGAGAACGCACATGCGGCCTGGTCCCCGTCGAGGAGGAACAGGCCGCACGTAGCGTTGCGGACGGGTCTAGTGCTCCAGCGCACCTTCGGCGCCGGCGCCGGTCATGGACCGCACCTCCATCTCGGCGCTCTGCGCCGCGAACTTGTCTCCGTCGGGCTTCACGACGGAGACCAGCCAGCCGAGGAAGAATCCCAACGGCACCGACACGAGGGCGGGGTTATCCAGCGGGAACCAGGCAAAGTCCATGTCGGGGAGCATCGCCGTGGGCGAGCCGGACACGGCGGGGGAGAAGATGATCAGCACCAAGGCGCTGATGAGGCCGCCGTAGATGGACCACAGGGAGCCCGCCGTCGAGAACTTCTTCCAGTACAGCGAGTACAGGATGGATGGCAGGTTGGCCGACGCGGCGATCGCGAATGCGAGCGCCACCAGGAACGCGACGTTCATCTCCTTCGCTGCGATACCGCCCACGATGGCGAGCAGGCCGATGACCACCGACGTGATGCGCGCCACCTTCACTTCCTGACCAGGGTCCGCCTTACCGTCCTTCATCACGGAGTTGTAGATGTCGTGCGCGAACGACGCGGACGCGGTGATGGTCAGGCCCGCCACAACGGCGAGGATCGTCGCGAACGCCACGCCGGCAATCACGGCCATCAGGATCTCGCCACCGAGGTGGAACGCCAGTGCAGGAGCGGCCGCGTTGGCGCCACCAGGCATGCCCTTGATGGCATCGGGGCCGACGAGCCACGCTGCACCGTAGCCGAGCACCATCGTCATCAGGTAGAAGGATCCGATGAGGATGATGGCCCAGGTCACCGACTTGCGGGCTTCCTTCGCCGTCGGCACCGTGTAGAAGCGCATCAGCACGTGCGGCAGGCCCGAGGCGCCCAGCACGAGCGCCAGCGAGAGCGAAATGAAGCCAGGGATGTTCGATCCGTACTTGCCCATCGGGTCCAGGATCTTCTCGCCGATTCCGCTCTCCGAAGCCTTATGAGTCTCGACGGCGTTCGAGAGCAACTCGGAGATGTTGAACCCGGTGCTGATGAGAATCCAGATGGTCATGATGAGCACGCCGGCGATGAGGAGCACGGCCTTAATCATCTGCACCCAGGTGGTGCCCTTCATGCCACCGATGAGCACGTAGGCCACCATCAAGACGCCGACGATGGCGATCACCAGACTCTGCTGCATCCCACCTTCGATGCCGAGCAGGAGCGACACCAGGCCGCCCGCGCCCGCCATCTGGGCCAGCAGGTAGAAGAAGGAGACGGCCAGCGTGGAGAGCGCTGCCGCCATGCGCACCGGCTTTTGCCGCATGCGGAAACTGAGCACGTCGGCCATGGTGTAGCGGCCGGTGTTGCGCAGTGGCTCAGCGACGAGCAGCAGCGCCACCAGCCACGCCACGAAGAAGCCGATCGAGTACAGGAAGCCGTCGTAGCCAGTCAGCGCGACGGCGCCGACGATGCCGAGGAACGAAGCGGCGGAGAGGTAGTCGCCCGCGATGGCGAAACCGTTTTGCGTGCCGGAGAATTGCGCGCCACCGGTGTAGAAATCTCCCGATTTCTTCTTCTTGTTGCCGCTCGTGACGCGAACCACCACGAAGAGCGTGACGACGACGAAGCCGACGAAGATGGAGATATTAATGATGGGATTGCCCACCTGAGATTCGAGCAGATGCATCATCGCGCGCTCCTCTCCAGCTGATCACGCAGTTCTTCCGCCAGGGGGTCCACCTTGTGGTTCATGTGGCGGATGTACAGCCACGTGATGAGGAAGGTGGTGACGAACTGCAGGAAGCCCATGATGAGCCCGATGTTGATCGAGCCAACGACGCGGATGGACATGAAGTCCTGCGCCAGCGTCGACAGCAGAACGTAGAGCGCGTACCAGATGAAGAAGGCAGCGGTCATGGGGAACGCGAACCCGCGGAACTCCTTCTTGAGGTGGGCGAACTCAGGTGAGTTCTGGACTCGCTGGAACTCCTCCGTCGGAATAGTTCCCCTCGGCTCCATGTGGGGAGACGGTTGTTGATCGGTCATGCGGTGACTCCTTTGTGCCGCTCGTGGCCGGTTGACTGCAATGAGGATGCACGACAAATGGGTCACATGACAAGGGCTATGACAGAAATCATGTCCGCCATCAGCGAGCAAGGGCATCGATTGTGCAATGCAATAGGCTAATCGCATGTCTGACTTAGTTCTCTCGCTGCGATGCCCTGACAGGTCGGGGCTGATCCACGCCATGACCGCTGGCGTCGTCTCGGTGGGTGGCAACATCGTCGAGATGCAGCAGTTCGCGTCACCGGATTCCGGGCAGTTTTTCGCCCGCGTGGAAGTGCAGGGGGTGGCTGCACCCGAGCTGGAGCGCGCCGTTCACGAGCAGATGGATCGGTATCAGGCAACGTTTCGGGTCGACGTGGTGGGACGAGAGGTGCGTACGCTCGTCCTCGCGTCGAAGGCTGGCCACGCCGTCAACGACCTCCTGTTTCGATCACGCTCCGGTGCGCTGCCCATCGATGTGCTGGCGGTGATGGCGAACCACGACGTGCTTGCGCCCTTGGCGGAGTTCTACGACGTGCCTTTCACCCACCGGCACGTGTCGCCGGAGACGAAGGCGCAGTTCGAGGCTGAGGTGCGCCAGTTCGTCGTCGAGCACGACGTGGAACTGGTGGTGTTGGCGCGCTACATGCAGATTCTCAGCCCCGAATTGTGTGAGTTTCTAGCCGGGCGTGCCATCAACATTCACCACTCGTTCCTGCCCGGGTTCAAGGGCGCGAATCCCTACCGGCAGGCGCATAATCGAGGGGTGAAATTGATTGGTGCGACGGCACACTTCGTCACGAGTGACCTCGACGAAGGCCCGATCATCGAACAGAACGTCACTCGAGTTGACCACTCGATGAATGTGTCCAAGCTCGTCAGCAAGGGGCAGACGCAGGAGTCGCAGACGTTGGCTGAGGCCGTGCGGCTCTTCGCAGAACACCGGGTATTGCTAGACGGCGACCGGACCGTGATTTTCCGGTAATCATCTATGGCAACAGATATCGCGCTCATTGCGCTCTTCATCCTCATCGGTGGCACCTTCGCGGCGGCCGAAATGGCCCTCGTCTCTCTTCGCGACTCTCAGGTTCGTCAGCTCAGCACACGCGGACAGCGTGGGCAGGCCATCGAGAAACTCACCGACAACCCGAACAACTTCCTCTCCGCTGTACAGATTGGGGTCACCGTCTCGGGCTTCCTGTCAGCCTCATTCGGTGCCTCCTCGATCGCACCTCGCGTCGTTCCATGGTTGGTGTCGTGGGGCGTTCCTTCCGGCCTCGCAGACACGCTAGCCCTCGTCGGATTGACGCTGGTGATCGCCTACTTCTCCATCGTCGTTGGCGAGCTGACGGCCAAGCGCCTCGCTATGCAGCGCGCCGAGTCGTTCGCGCTGATGCTGGCCCCGATGGTTGCTGGCATCGCGACGCTGATGCGCCCCGTAATTTGGCTGCTCGACGTGTCAACCAACGCGCTGGTGCGTGTGCTCGGCGGTGATCCTCAGCAGGCGAGGGAAGTTGTCACCGACGAAGAGCTGCGGCAGATGGTGTCCAGCTCCGAAACTCTCGGCGACGAAGAACGTCGCATCGTCGATGAGGTGTTCCAGGCCGGCGAGTTGAGCCTCCGCGAGGTGATGGTGCCCCGCACCGAGGTCGACTTTCTGCCCGCAGACATGCCTATCCAAAAGGCCTACCGAGAGGTACGCGGGGCACCGCGTTCTCGCTACCCAGTGACGGATGGATCGACGGACAAGGTGATCGGTTTCTTGCACGTACGCGATCTGATGGATGTGGAGGGAACCGCGCGGGGTGGCGACGTGCGCAGCATCGTGCGCCCCATCCTGCACCTTCCAGAAACCATGCGCATCCTCCCCGCGATGACTGCCATGCGAAAGGGAAGCATGCACATTGCCGTCGTACGCGACGAGTACGGCGGTACCGCGGGCATCGTCACGATGGAAGACCTCATGGAGGAACTGATCGGCGATATCACCGACGAATACGACGTGCCGGAGCCGCGGGCGCATCTGCAGGTGAACCAATTCGACGGGCTCGCCACCATCGAGGAGTTCGCCGATGCCACGGGTTTCGTGATCCCCGACGGGCCGTACGACACCGTCGCTGGCTACTTCATGGCGGTGTTGGGTGCGTTGCCGGAGGTGGGTTCTCGCATCTGTGTGGCGCTCGAGCCGAGCGAGATGCCTGCGGAGCCGATCACCGTCGATTTCACGTTCGAGGTGACGGAGATGGATGGCAGGCGGGCCGCGTGGTTCTCTGTCCGCAGGGAAGATTCCCATGCTTGACGACGGTTCGGAGCTGTTGACGGGTCCGGGTGTGGGCGATCTGCTCAAAGCGGCTGTGCGGCATGCGGGCGGTGAACTAGTGAGCTGGAGCCTGGACCACGTCGATCAAGCCCCGGAGCAGTACACCACCGCTACCTACATGGCGAAGGTCCGCTGGCCGCACGGTGAACGAGATGAGCTGCTCGGTGTGTCGGCGCGTTCGGGTGGGCAGACCACCCCGTCGGATGCTAACGCGCAGATTTTCAACGACGGCAACCGCCGCGTCGCGGTGTGGCTGTACCCCAACGACCCCGATCTGCCGGGCCTCGCTCGGGCGGCGTTCCCCGATCGCATGGCTGAGGTGCTGAACCAGGGGAACGTGTTCAGCCGTCCCATCACAGGCGAGCAGCTTTCGCTGTCCATGATTGGTTACCGGCCGCGGCGTCGGGCTGTCGTCAAAGTGGTGGCGGAGTCGCAGGTGTTCTATGTGAAGGTGCTGCGGGAACGACTCTTCCCCGATGTGCACCACAAGCACACGCTGCTCCTCGACGCGGGCATACCCGCGCCGGAAGTGGCAATGACTACGCCGGACTACCTCCTGGTGACGCGCGAGTTGCCGGGCATGTCGCTGGCGCGGGCGCTCTTCGAGCCGGGAGATCCGTGCCAGGCTGAAGACCTCATCGCCATGCTCGACGCCATGCCGCCCGCAGTTTCGCAACTGCAGCGTCGCCCGCCGTGGTCGGACGCGGTGGAGCACTACGGGCGCCTCGTCGTCGCGCCGCTGCCCGCACTCATCGACGAGGTGCTGTGGACGGTGCGCCACATCGAGCGGGGGCTTGAACAGTATCCTCCGGGCGACGAGCCCACGCATGGCGACTTCCACGAAGGCCAGGTGCGCGTCGATGGCGGCCGCGTCGTCGGCATGCTCGACGTCGACACCGTCGGGCCCGGGCGGAGAGCCGACGACCTCGCGTGTCTCGTCGGGCACCTCATGACGATCCAGCGCATGAATGCGCAGCAAACCGCCAAGCTGCAGGACATTCTGACGCGCTGGGTGGGTGTGTTTGACAAGCGCGTCGATCCGGTTGAGCTGCGCCTCCGCGCAGCGGCGGTGATTCTGTCGCTCGCGACGGGCCCATACCGCAGCCAGGAACCAAACTGGGAAGAGCAGACTCGCCAGATGGTGCGCTCCGCCTCCGACCTGGTCCGCCAGGTGGTGTGACGCTCGGTGGTTGAGTAGCGCCGAGCGCCGGTGGTTGAGTAGCCCGCGAAGCGGGCGTATCGAAACCGGGTCGGGTGGCTCGATGATCGCCGCTGCGAGGCACCGTCGACGTTACGCTTAGGTAACGATTCGATGTCGATCGATGCGCGCGGGCGCGCAAAGTATTACGATCAGGGCGCCCTTTGACACGCCCCTCAGGAGGAAACCAGTGAAGAAGATCACTCAGTTGGGTGCATTCGCAGCAGCATCGCTCCTCGCACTCAGCGCATGTGCCGAGCCACCGGCAGAAACCACGAACGCCAGCAACTCTCCCGCCGCCTCGTCCGACGCAAGCTCTTCGGAGGGCTCCGGTGGCAAGGGCGATTCCAAGAAGTTCAAGGCCTGCATGGTCTCTGACTTCGGAGGATTCGAAGACAAGTCGTTCAACGAAACCTCCTACAACGGGCTCATGAGGGCCAAGGACGAGCTCGGCATCGAGACCGGGCAGATCGAATCGAACGCTGAGAGCGAGTACGCCGGCAACATCCAGTCGCAGATCAGCGCTGGCTGCAACATGATCATCACCGTCGGGTTCGCGCTCGCGAACGCGACGGAAGCCGCGGCCAAGCAGAACCCCGACATCGACTTCGCCATCGTCGACAACGGCTCCTTCGAGGGAGTCGAGAACGCCAAGGGGCTTCTCTTCGACGCGGCTCAGCCTGGCTTCCTCGCCGGATATGCCGCAGCAGCGATGACCAAGTCCGGCAAGGTCGGCACCTTCGGCGGCGCGCCGTACCCCACGGTCACCATCTTCATGACCGGCTTCGCTCAGGGTGTGAAGTACCACAACGAGCAGAAGGGCACCAACGTTCAGGTGCTCGGCTGGCAGGATGACAAGCAGGACGGCACGTTCATCGGCGGCAACGATCCCTTCGGCGACATCCCCGCCGGCAAGAACACCGCGAACACCCTCATTTCGCAGGGCGCCGACATCATCATGCCGGTTGCTGGCCCCGCAGGCCAGGGCGCACTGCAGGCCGCCCAGGAAACCAAGGGCAAGGTCAATGTGATCTGGGTTGACACCGACGGTTACATCTCCGCACCCGAGTACAAGGACGTCATCGTCACCTCGGTGGAGAAGGCGATGGACGTTGCCGTCTTCGACGTGATCCAGCAGTCGATGAAGGGTGAGTTCAAGTCCGACGAGTACGTCGGCACGCTCGAAAACGAGGGCGCGAAGCTCGCACCATTCCATGACTTCGAGTCGAAGATGCCCGAGGGCCTCGCCGACGAGCTGAAGGCGATCCAGGATAAGATCGTCGCGGGCGAGATCAAGGTTGCATCTCCGCTCAACAACCAGTGACACTGCAGTAATGATTCGGGAGGGGCACCTGCTTTGGGTGCCCTTCCCAGTCATGTAGGCGCCTAGGCGCCATGCGTGGCCATCCGCTACGATCATCGACGGCGCCAACGACGGCCAGGAGGAACCTTGAGCACTGCCGCCACCGACACCGCCCAGGTGCTGCACCTCGACGGCATCACGAAACGATTCGGCAATTTCGTCGCGAACGACTCCATCACACTCGACATCGTTCCTGGACGAATCCACTGTCTGTTGGGGGAGAACGGCGCCGGTAAATCGACGCTGATGAATGTGCTCTTCGGCCTCCTTGAAGCTGACGGCGGCGAAGTCCGCATTGGCGACGAACCCCTACGCGTGCACGGCCCCAAAGAAGCGATGGACGCCGGTATCGGGATGGTGCACCAGCACTTCATGCTCATCCCGGTGTTCACCGTCGCAGAGAACATGGTGCTCGGGCGCGAAACCGGATCGGCCGGCATGCTGGACCTCAAACGGGCCCGCCAGCAGGTGAAGGAGCTCTCCGAACGATACCGGCTGCATGTCGACCCGGACGCCCTGGTGGAAGACCTTCCCGTCGGCATCCAGCAGCGCGTCGAAATCCTCAAGGCGCTCGCAGGGGGAGCCCAGTACCTCATCTTCGACGAGCCCACTGCGGTGCTGACACCGCAGGAAATCGACGAGCTCATGGACGTGATGCGGGCGTTGCGCGACGAAGGGCGCGCCATCGTGTTCATCACTCACAAGCTGCGCGAAGTGCGAGAGGTCGCCGACGACATCACCGTCATTCGCCGCGGCAAGGTGGTCGGCTCGCCCGACCCCAGCGCCTCCGAGGTGGAGTTGGCGTCGATGATGGTCGGCCGCCCCGTCACGCTCCAAGTGGAGAAGGAACCGGCCCAGCCGGGGGAAGACCGCCTCGTCCTCGAACACGTCTCGATCGCGGCACCGTCGGGCGCCGTCGCCGTCGACGATTTGTCCCTCACCGTGCGCGGCGGGGAGATCGTCTGTCTCGCCGGCGTACAGGGCAACGGCCAGTCTGAACTCGCGGCTGGCCTGCTCGGCACCCTGCCCATCGCGACGGGAACCGTCACCCTCGACGGGGTCAACGTTACGCACGCGAAGCCCCGGCAAACCATCGACGCGGGCCTGGGCTTCGTGCCGGAAGACCGACGCCGCGACGGTTTCGTCGGGGAATTCTCCGTCGCACAGAACCTCGTCATCAATAATCTGAGCGCGTTCTCCAAGCACGGCAATCTCGAGCTGGGGAAGATCGCTGACAACGCCACCCAACGTGTTGAAGAGTTCGATATCCGCACGACGTCGACGTCGTCGCCGGTGAACTCGCTGTCGGGTGGCAACCAGCAGAAGGTGGTGCTTGCCCGCGAGCTGTCGCGCGACCTCAGCCTGCTGCTGGCAAGCCAGCCCACCCGAGGCGTCGACGTCGGCGCCATCGAGTTCCTGCACAAGCGCATCGTCGAGGAACGCGACAAGGGCACTGCGGTGCTGATCGTCTCCACCGAGCTAGAAGAAGTGGAATCGCTCGCCGACCGAATCGCGGTGATGTACCGCGGAAAGATCGTCGGCGTGGTGCCTTCCAACACATCCAGAGAGGTGCTCGGCTTGATGATGGCCGGTGTCAGTTATGAAGATGCCATCGCCGGACAAGGCGACGACGCCACTGCCGCGAGAGGGGTGGAAGCCGGTGAGTGACAACGAAACTCGCGAGCCGCGCGAAGCGAAGGATCCCAAGCCGAAGGCGCCATGGGCCGCGTGGCTCAACTCCGCCGCGGTCACGTTCTGGGCGCTGGTGTTGGCGTTCGTCGTCGGTTCCATCG
Organism: Tessaracoccus timonensis; assembly: GCF_900343145.1. Classification (NCBI taxonomy): domain Bacteria; kingdom Bacillati; phylum Actinomycetota; class Actinomycetes; order Propionibacteriales; family Propionibacteriaceae; genus Tessaracoccus; species Tessaracoccus timonensis. The sequence continues at coordinate 456,464 of NZ_LT996886.1, read as the reverse complement.
TGATGATCGTGCTCGACCCGGAGGTCGCCTCCAAGTGGTCGTATTTCTTCGCTCGGCCCGGTGACGCGCTCGGTGCGTCGTGGGAGAAGATGGCGACGACGTACTCGGCGCTGGTGCAAGGCGCGTTCGGGTCGTGGGTGGCCTTCACGAAAACGACGGCGCAAGCCACGCCGCTGATCTTCGCCGGTCTGGGCGTCGCGTTGGCGTTTCGCGCCGGGCTGTTCAACATCGGTGGCCAGGGCCAAGCCATCATGGGTGCTGTGTGGGGAGCGTTCATCGGTTTCACGGTGAAGGGGCTCCCGATGATTGTGCACCTGCCGCTCGTCATCCTCGTCGGCGTCTCCTGCGGCATGCTGTGGGGCGGCATCGTCGGCTTCCTAAAGGCCAAAACAGGTAGCCACGAGGTGATCGTCACGATCATGCTCAACTACGTCGCCGTGTTCATGATGCAGTACCTCATGCAGCAGCGCGCCTTCATGGATCCGGGCCGCAACGACCCGATCGGCCCGCAGCTGCCCTGGTCGGCCACCCTTCCCCGTATCGACGGCACACGCCTCCACCTGGGCTTCTTCCTGGCCTTGGTATGCGTTGGGCTCATCTGGTGGCTGCTTGAGCGCACCACGCTTGGGCTGCGCATTCAGGCCGTCGGCCTCAACCCCCACGCCGCCGCGACGGCCGGTATGAACGTGTCGCAGGTGACCATCGTCACGATGGCGCTCGCCGGCGCGCTCGCCGGCATGGCGGGTGTGAACGCGGTCACCGCCCCCGAGATGCTCACCAGCTATCCCACCCAGCTGTCGGCGGGCATCGTCGGAGCCATCGGCTTCGACGCCATCACCGTCGCGCTCCTCGGACGCTCGCGCCCGCTGGGTGTGCTGTTCGCCGGGCTGCTGTTCGGCGCACTCAAGGAAGGCAGTGTGCACATGCAGATCCACGCCAACACGCCGTCGGATTTGGTGGATCTCATTCAGGCGCTCATCGTGCTGTTCGTAGCGGCCCCCGCGTTCGTGAAATGGCTGTTGCCGTTCCTGCGTGAGCGAAAAGTGAAAGTTGTGGAGGAAAAGGCGGTGACGGCATGACCACCACGTCGGTTACCCCGCAGACGGTCGACACGAACACCAACGTCGAATCGGCGGAGAAGCGACGCCACCGGTTGTCCTCCGGTGCGCTGATCGCCATCGTCGGGTTGCTCCTGCTGATCGGCGGCGTGACTTCCCGCGGCGTCTCGCAGATCGCTCTATCCGATGTGCTCGACGAAGTGCAGTTGCCGACGCTGTCCGTTCCGGCCCTGCCCGTGACGGTGCTGTGCGCCGTGGTGATGCTGTTCGTCGGCGCATTCTTCCTGGTGCGGAAGGTTCCCAAACCCTGGTCGACGCTGCTTGGCACGCTGGCTGGCATCGCGTTGTTCGTCGGGTTTATCGTCTGGTCGGCTGCGGATGCCCCGCTGCCGTTCACGCTCACGAACCAGCTCAACGGCACGCTGCAGTACGCCACACCCATCGTGCTCGGTGCGTTGTGCGGCGTGCTGTCCGAACGAGCGGGCGTGGTGAACGTCGCCATCGAAGGTCAGATGCTGACGGCCGCGTTCACCGCGAGCGTCGTCGCTGGCCTCACGCAGAATCTCTGGGCAGCCATGTTCGCTGCAGTGCTTGCCGGCGTGCTGTCGGCGCTGCTGCTGGCGGTGTTCACGCTGAAGTACCTGGTCGATCACGTGGTGCTCGGCGTGGTGGTGAACCTCCTTGCGACAGGTTTCACCGGCTTCATGTATGAGCAGCTGGTGAAGGGCTCGTCGAATCTGAACTCCGTCTCGGTGATGACGCCGGTGGAGATTCCGGTGATCAGCAAGATCCCGTTCCTTGGCCCCATCTTGTTCGTCCAGCGTCCGCTCACGTACATCGCGGTGATCGCGGTGGCGTTCGTGTGGTTCATGCTTTACAAAACGAAGTGGGGACTCCGTGTGCGCGCGGTGGGTGAACACCCACACGCTGCGGACACCGTCGGCATCGACGTCATTCGCACCAAGTTCCAATCAGTGGTGCTTGGCGGCGTCTTTGCAGGGTTCGGTGGCGCGTTCTTCACGATCGGTAGCTCGGGCGCGTTCCAGACGACGGGCGTCACCGCAGGCAATGGCTTCATCGCGCTCGCAGCGGTGATAATGGGGCGCTGGCACCCGGTGCTCGCGGCCTGCATGGCGTTGTTCTTCGGCTTCTCGAGGCAGCTCGCGCAGACGCTGAGCCCGCTGAACACCCCCATGCCGGGCGACTTCCTTTCCGCCCTGCCGTACCTCATCACCATCGTCGCTGTCGCCGGACTGATCGGCCGGGTGCGGCCGCCTGCAGCTGACGGCCAGCACTACGAGAAGAGCCACTGATGACCGACTGGGACGCCCTCCTCGCCGAGGCCAAGCGCATGACGAAATTCTCGTACGTGCCCTATTCCGAGTACCCGGTGGGGGCGGCGGCATTCGTCGACGATGGCCGCATGATTTCGGGATGCAACGTGGAAAATGCGAGCCTGGGCATGACGCTCTGCGCCGAGTGTGGTCTGATATCCGAGCTGTGGAAGTCGGGCGGCGGCAAGCTCGTCGCGTTCCTGTGCGTCAACAAGCTCGGCGAGCTCATCATGCCGTGCGGCCGTTGTCGTCAGCTGCTCCACGAGCATGCGGGGGAGGGCCTCGTCGTGCGCACCCCGGAGGGGGACCTCCCATGGGAACAGGTGCTTCCGCAAGGCTTCGGCCCGAACGACCTCGAGCGAGTGCGTAGCTAGGAGACCCTGCCGCTCGACATATCGGTTTGACCTCCTGGCGTCGTGTAATGCCCCCTATGGATTTCCGAGTGGATTGGTCGGTGCTGAGTGAGGCCAGGGGACGCCTTGAAACGATTTCCAACGTCGCGTCGTCGGCATCTCAGACGATGCGCATCCACCGTGTCTCGGATGCTCTCCCCGGTTCTATGAGCGCGGGACGTGCCGCGTCCCTCGACTCGGAGTTCCAGACTTCTTCCCGACAGATCGTCAGTCAGCTCGAGACGCACGCCCAAGCAATGGGGGAGACCGCCAGCGCGTATGAGCAGTGTGAGCAGCGGGCGTGTCAAGAGGTTGAGCCATTCTTTGAGGGCATCTGATGCAGTGGGGTGACGGACTCCGGGCGCAACCCAGCGAGCTGTCGGCGCAAGCTGCCGACCTCCGCTCCACATCGAGAACGCTCGGTGAGGTGAGCGACGGGCTACGTTCCCTCGACGTAGGTCAATGGCAGGGCCGTGCCGCGGAGGCTGAACATAAGCGACGAGAACGCCAATGCGAAGCGATCGACAGACAGATCAAACAACTGGATCCGATCGCCGAGGCACTGGAGACAGCAGCATCGTCGTTGAGCGATATCCAGGATGCTCAACGCCGCACAGTCGACAAAGCCCACCGGTGGCAGTTCGAGATCGGAGACTGGGGGTGGATCACCGACGTCGCAGGGTTCAATATCGATCCCCGGCGCCCGTTCGTGCGTGCTGGTCTCGCCGCGTCAGTAGTGTCGCTCACGTTCCGGCTGAATACGACCGATGGCAAGTTGGCGGCCAAGCTGTTGTGGCAGGACGGGCTGGGTGATCTCCGCGAACTGGGTGCGGGGATTCGCGATGGCGTGGAAGACGCCATCGACTGGACGGGGGATCGCATTGAAGACGGGCTCTCCTGGGCATCCGATCAGTGGGATGAGCACGTCCAGCCACGTATCGATGCTGCTGGCGCGGCTTGGGACCGGCTGAAGGATGGCATCGACAATCCTCCCCAGTGGTTTACGGATTGGGTTGAGGACGGAAAGCCCCCGTACATCTCGCAGGTGGGTGGCGAAGCCATCACCGTAGCGGCACGCGGAATTGGTATCATCGCTAACGCGATTACGGGTGAAGACCAGCACATTGCCGACGACGGACTGCCATGGACAGGTGATACGCGAGTGGCCGGTAAGGGCGAAATCGCCGGCATCAATGACCTCATGGACATCACTATGGATGCCTATAACCGGGGGGACGCTGATCGCAACTCGGTGACCGTGACGGCCGTGGTCGGCGCGGATGGCCAGGTTCGATACATTGCATCGATTCCAGGCACCGCGGAAAAGATGTTTACCAAGGCTGGTTGGGGAGGCGCGCCGTCGGGCCTGGACTGGTCCGCCAACTTCGCCCACATTGGGGAAGGACCGACTGCTGCGACGCAGGGTGCCGCCGACGCGGTCCAGCAAGCCATCCAGCAAGACATCGAGTACCGCCGCCAGCGCGGCTTGCCGGTGCCCGAGGGCAAGCCGGAACTCCTGCTCACTGGCCACTCGCAGGGCGGCATCATCGCTGGTCAGATGATCACTTCGTCGCATTATCTGGATGGCTATGACGTGAAAGGCATCGTGAGTGCTGGATCGCCCACGGAGACCCTCAACATGGACCGCAGCGTGCCCGTCACTAATTTCCAGACGCAGTACGATCCGATCCCGAGAGCCGATCTCGACGGCAGGCGCGTCAACGGCTCGGTCGATCCCACATCGAACGTTACGAACATCACCATGCCCCATTCGGGCCAGAATGGGCCGGGCGACTACTTGCCGACGTACACTCACCAACAGACCACCTATCAGCAAGATATTGCGACTCTCAGCAGCGGCCAGGGAAGTCCTGAGAATGTGGCGGCAGTGCGTCAACTCGATGAGCAATACCGCCACTTTCTGCACGGGGACACGACGACCTACAAGACGCAGTTCGGACGGGAGTACCGTTGATGACCTCCACGATGCACACCGAGGGGCCGCTGCGCGTCGGGTTGGTCGGTCAGCAGGCTTGGGCAAGCGCAACCGAACTCATCACGGGCCCAGAGCTGCCGCATGTCGACGAGGACCTGCGCGATGATTGGGCGGCCGCCGGCATAGAAACCCCAGCCGGCCTCGACCCCCAGTGGGGGATCGCTCTGGAACTCACCCGCACCGCGAAGATCGCTCTCCAGCTGGTGTCGCAGTACGCAGATGTCGTGTTCGAATCATCCCTGCTCGTTGGCAACCAGGACTGCGTCGCTATCACTCAGCGGTGCAAAGTTGAGGATGGGCCGGATGGGCCGGAGGTTGTCGGCGCGCATCCCATGATCGAGGTCGCCTTGGCCCCCACCGCCCAGATATGGAGCCTCATTCGTCGCGTACTGCCGCCGCTCGACGACGCCCGTGCGACGCCGATCCGTCCCGGTGCGGGATATGAGCCCATCGTTGTTGTGCTCGAGAATGTCCCGGATTCCCTACGAGACGATCCTTCGGCCTTGCTTCGCAGGGTTCCTGATATGCCGGATCTTCCCGACGATGCTCGTGACGCACTGCACCCCGAGGCGAGTGTATTTGCGATTGGTATGGCAGAGTTCCCCGACGGCACCCATCACTTCAACGACGCGTGGTCCATTGGAGCACGCGGCCTTTACCATATGGTGCCCGGCCAGCCGGGAATCGTTCGCGTACCTGCTGGCCATCTTGGCGGGAGCCTCATCCATCAGTTGGCTGATTTGACGAATGGACGGGCATGAACGCCGTCGCGCGACGTTGGGTCATACTGGCTGCGACAGGAGGTGTACTCACCATGGGACTCTCTGGCTGTAGCGGCGGCCGCGAAACGGAACCTGACGAGACCGACTTGAATCAGCAACTCGTCGACGCTATCGAGCGAATCAACGGAGTTACTGCAACGAGCGAGTTCACCTACACGCTCGTGGGAATGTTTTTCTCGAAGAACGGATGGATCTCGGGCCGCGTCGATACCGACGCTACGTCTCGCGATGAGCTCCGCAGCATACTCGACGAGGTGGGGCGAGCTATCGTCGAGGTGCACCGAGGCAACTACCGCAACATTGAGCGGGTGACGATTGACGTCGTGGCAGCAGATCAGAAGCAGTCTCTCCGGTTTAAGGACGTCATTGACAAAGCCGTTGTGAGCGTGGATGACATCGCCGATTTCTACGGCATTCCCCGGCATTGATGCGTTGCAGGCTCACCCGCAGGTAACGCGTGTCGACGTTGTCGGAGCGCAGGGCTAGGCTGACGCGTATGGACATGGAACAGTTGAAGGCCTTGCCGAAGGTGGCCCTGCACGAGCACCTCGACGGTGGGCTGCGAGGGCAGACCGTCATTGATCACCTCGGCGACATCGGTCATGAGGTGCCCTGCATGGATGCCAACACCCTGGAAGACTGGTTCTTCGAGCAAGCAGACTCTGGCTCGCTGCCGTCCTACCTGCAGACCTTCGACTACACCGTCGCGGCCATGCGCAACCGCGAACACCTCATCCGCGTCGCGAAGGAGGCCGTCGAAGACCTGGCCGCCGACGGCGTCGCCTACGCGGAACTGCGGTGGGCGCCCGAGCAGCATGTCACGCGCGATCTCACGCTCGAGCAGGCCGTCGAGGCAGTACGCGACGGTATCGCCGACGGCGTCGCTGCGGCCCAGGCCGACGGGCGCACCATTGTCGCGCGGCAGATCCTTACCTCGATGCGCCACGGCGAACCGACGACCGACATCGCCCAGCTCGCCCTCGATTTCCGCGACGATTCTGTCGCTGGCTTCGACATCGCAGGCGCCGAGGACGGCTTCCCCTGCACCCGCTTCGCGAAGGCCTTCGAGCACCTGCGTCGAAACAACTTCCCCTTCACCATCCATGCGGGCGAGGATGTTGGCCCGAAGTCGGTGTTCGAGGCGGTCCAAATCTGCGGGGCGCGCCGCATCGGCCACGGCGTACGCATCGTCGAAGACATCGACCTCACCGCTGAACAGCCCGTGCTGGGGCGCCTCGCGCAGTACGTGCTCGACCAGCAAATCATGCTCGAGGTGTGCCCCACATCGAACCTGCAGACGGGCGTTGCCGACTCCATCGAAGATCACCCCGTCGGGTTGCTGTTCGACCTGGGCTTCAACATCTCCATCAACTGCGACAACCGCCTTATGTCCGGCACGTCCATGAGCCGCGAGTTCGCCCGCGTCTCCGAAGCCTTCGGATGGGGCGTGGACGACTTCGAGCGCATCACCGTCGACGCACTCCAGGCGTCGTTCCTGCACCACGACGAGAAGCTTGACCTGCTCGAGCGCGTCATCCTCCCCGGCTATGGCCACTGACGAGCTGGTAGCTGCCGCCGACGGGTCATCGCTCAGCAACCCCGGGCCGGCGGGCTGGGCGTGGTACATCGACGATAGCTGCTGGGCGGCCGGCGGCTGGGAGCGCGGCACGAACAACATGGGCGAGCTCATGGCGGTGCTGCAACTGCTGCAGTCCACCGCGAACGAGCCGCGCCCGCTCAAGGTGCTGTGCGACTCGCAGTACGTCATCAACTCCATCACGAAATGGATGGCCGGCTGGAAGCGCAAAGGATGGAAGAAGGCCGACGGCAAACCCGTCCAGAACGTTGAGCTCATGAAGGCCATCGACGAGGCCATGCGCGGCCGCAGTGTGGCGTTCGAGTGGGTGAAGGGGCACGCGGGGCACCCCCTCAACGAAGCCGCCGACGCGCGTGCCCGCGCTGCCGCCGAAGCCTTCCAATCCGGGCGTCGCCCCGACGTCGGGCCAGGGTTCGACGGCGCCCCCGTCTGCACAGCGGAGTCGGCCTTAGAGATAGGACAGCGGGAGGAAGAACCCGATCTGCTCACCGTCGCGGCCGAAACGGCGCCCGTGAGCCCCACGCCTGGCACAGCATCGTCCAGAGTCAAGGGCGAGCTGTTGGCGCTCACCAAGAAGCTGCTCTCCGACGAAGTGCGCACCGACGAGGCCAAACTGCGCAAGCTGCTGCACCCCGACGTGATCTCGCACTCGGTCGACGGGCAGGTCATCGACGCGTCGTATGGCGCCTGGAAACCGCTCGATGACAAGGGCTTCGAGGTGCTCGGCATCGATCAGTACGCCGACGGGGTGGTGGGGATGCGCTGGCAGCAGCGCACCAAGCTGCGATTCAACCTCTGGCAGCGCACGGGCGACGGCTGGAAGCTGCGGTTCGCGCAGGTCACGAAGCGCTGATAGCCGAGCTCAGCGGTGCATCCATCGATGTGTTGCTGAGATGGGCTGTGCAGGCCCGGCGCGCGTCACGAGCGTGAGGTCGATCGCCGCGACGAGAGCGATCCACCCGGCCATGATGGCTGGGATCAGGAAGATCCCAGCCATGTCGGCCAGCGTGTAGTGCTCCTGCTGCTCCGGAGCGCCGAGAAAGTACGTCACCTGGTAGGCGACAATCCCGCCGACGATGCCGATCAAGAACATCACGATCGTCCACATCGTGCCGAAGCGCGGGTCTCTCCTCGGGTGCTCGAGAGGAATCAACAGCCCGGCCAGCCAGATCAGACCGCCGGCCACCCCCGCCCCGAGCAGATGGCGCGTCGCCAGAAGCTGCTGCAACCCCCAATCGACGCCGAACAGCAACGTGAACGCAAGTCCCGCCCACACAGCGATGAGCAGAACCGGAAGCCGAACAAGATGTCGCATACCTTCGAGAGTATGTGAGCACTGGGGTCAGCGGCCGCATCCGCGCATGGCAACGCGAGCTGCCCGTTCTCGCACCGCACGCGCCTGCAGCGACTAGCATCGTGAGTGTGAACCAGTTCCAGGAAACGCTCGGCTTACCCCTTCGCCACGCTGGAAAGGTGCGTGAGCTGTACGACGTCGACGTCGACGGGCACCCCTGCGTCCTGATGGTGGCCACGGACAACATCTCGGCCTACGACCACATCCTGCCCACCCTCATTCCCGACAAAGGTGCGGTGCTGACGCAGCTCAGCTCGTGGTGGTTCCAGCAATTCCCCGACATCGCAAACCACCTAGTCACCGACGAAGTACCCGACGAAGTCGCCGGCCGAGCGGTGATCGTCGAGCGTCTCGACATGGTGCCGGTCGAATGCGTCGCCCGAGGCTACCTCACCGGCTCTGGTTGGGCGGAGTACCAGGCGTCGGGCACCGTGTGCGGCATCCAGCTGCCCGACGGCCTGCAGGACGGCGACAAGCTCCCCGCACCCATATTCACGCCCGCGATTAAGGCGGAACTGGGCGACCACGACGAGAACGTCGACTTCGCCACCATCGCTCGCCTGCACGGGGAGGAGCTCGCCAACTCGCTGCGCGACGCCACCTTAGCTATCTACTCCCGGGCCGCCGACATTGCCGCCCAGCGCGGCGTCATCCTCGCCGACACGAAGCTCGAATTCGGGCTCCGCGACGGCGAACTCGTGCTCGCCGACGAGGTGCTCACCCCGGATTCATCCCGCTTCTGGGACGCGAACACCTGGAAGCCTGGCGCGTCGCTCCCCAGCTTCGACAAGCAATTTGTGCGCGACTGGCTCACCCACGAGTCTGACTGGGACCGCACCTCCGAGCCCCCGGCGCTGCCCGACGACGTGGTCGCCGCCACGCGCGAACGCTACCTGGAGGCCTACCGGAGGATCACCGGAAGCGAGTTCGTCTGAGCTTGCTCAGTGGTGGAGGTCGGAGTGGAGTGCGAACGTGCCCTCCGCCCTCCGGACGCCAGCCACCTCGTGGCTCGGGATGACGTCGGCGAGGAAGGCGTAGTCGTGGCGGATGTACTCCGCCTTCAGATCGCCGCCCTCGGCGCGGGCCAGCAGGCAGCGCCACCAGTCGGAAATGTCGCCCCAGCCCGGCGCCGCCAGCGAGCCACCGAACTGCTGCACCGCCAGCGACGAGCACAGCGCCGCGAACCGTAGCCGGTGCTCGAGCGTCCAGCCAGCCAGCGTGCCCAGGACGAGCCCCGACGCGAACACGTCGCCCGCGCCGGTGGCGTCGATGGCTTCGGTGGCTACCGCGGGGCAGTAGGCCTCCTCGCCGGTGTTTTGGTCGATGGCGTACGCGCCGGCAACACCGTCGGTGACGACGGCGAGCGGCACGAGCTCGGCGATCTTCCGCACCGCCCGGGTGGGGGAGTCCGTGCGCGTGTAGTGCATGGCTTCCACCGCGTTGGGGGTGAACGCGTGGCAATGGCGCAACGGCTCGAGCACCGCGGGATCCCACTTGCCGGTGTCGTCGTAGCCGATGTCAGCGAACAGCAACGTGCCGCGGGCGGCCAGCGTAGGCCACCACGACGTCTCGCCGGCCAGGTCCAGCACCGCGGCCCGAGCCTGCGGCGCACTGAGGATGTAGGGCTCGAGCGGGGTCGGAAGCTCGTGCATGTGTGTGACCATGGCGCGGTCGTCGTCGACGGTCATCGCCACCGTCGTGGCGGAGTGGAAATGCTCGAATCGCGGCGACGACGACAGGTCGATGCCTTCCCCGTCGGCCAGGGTCTCCCACAGCCAATCGGCGTAGGCATCGTCGCCGAATCCCGCGACGAGCCCGGTGCGCAGGCCCAGGCGCGCGAGCGCGGTAGCGAGGTTCGCGATGCCGCCTGGGCATGATCCCATTCCCGACGTGTACAGTTCCTCGCCCGGCTTCGGCATCCGGCTCAACCCCGTGAAGATGAGGTCGAAGAAGACGGTGCCGGTGCTGAGCACGTCCAGCGGGGGATCGTCGGGGGTTCGGGTAGCCCGCAGCGGGTCCCAATTCCAGCAGTGCTCGCAGAAGTCGTCGAGATGTTCGTGGTCGGTCATTCTTTTGCAGATCCTTCCAGCATGCCGTCAATGAAGTAGCGCTGCAGCATCAGGAATACCACGACGATGGGCGCGGCAATGATGAGCCCAGCGGCCGCCATGAGTGCGCCGTCGGCGGTGTACTGGCCCTTGAACACAGACAGGCCGAGCGGAGCCGTGCGCCACTCAGCTCCCGGCGACATGACCAGCGGAATCATGAACTCGTTCCATGTCCACATGAACATGAGCACCGTGACGGTGGCGATAGAGCCCGTGGCGGGAGGGACGAACACCTTGCGCAGCGCGGTGAAGCCGGAGCAGTGGTCGATCGCGGCGGCTTCGAGCAAGCTCCTCGGCATCGCGCGGAACTGGGCGCGCATCCAGAACGTGCCGAACGCGATGGACTGGGCAACCTGCGGCATGGCTACCGCCCAGAGAGTGTCGGTGAGCTGCATGGAGCGCAGGTCGTAGAACAGGGGGATGATGATGGCCTCGGCGGGCACCATCATGCCGAACAGGAAGAGGTAGAACAGGATCGTCGAGCCTCGGAACTGCATGGTGCCGAAGGCGTAGCCGGCCAGAATTGAGAGCACGAGCGCGACGGGCACCACGAAGCCTGCGACGGCGAGCGAACGCAGCAGCGCTGGGCCGAACGCGCCCTGGTTCCAGGCATCGACGATGTTGTGCCAGTGCGGGCCAGGTTCCGAAACGCCCAGCTGCGGCGACAAGGCCGTCAGCACGATGGTGATGATCGGGAAGATGGCGAACAGGCTGAAGAGCGTCAAAATGACGTAGTTGAGGGCTTTCTCGCCGACGGATACCTTCATCGCGACACCTTCTTTTCTTCGCCGATGCGGTTCACCACGACGTTGATGCAGAACACCATCACGGTGAGGAACACGGCCACGGCCGACGCGGAACCCACTTGCTTGAGCTGGAAGGCCCGGTTGTACACCTCGTAGCTGGGCACCGTCGTCGCAGTGCCGGGGCCGCCACTGGTGGTCATGTACACCAGGTCGAAGGTCTTCAGCGCGGCGATGATGGTGAGCACGAGCGAGGTGGCGATCTCCGGGCGGACCGCGGGCAGCGTGATGCCGAAGAACTCACTGATCGGGCCAGCCCCGTCGAGGCGGGCAGCCTCATACAGCTCGCCGGGGATGCGGTTCATGCCCGCCAGCAGTAGCAACATCACGAGGCCGGTTTCGAGCCAGAACCCGATGATGCCGACGGCGGTGAGCGCGAGATTCGGATCGCCCAACCAGCCGATGTCCGATTCGACTCCGATCCAGCCGAGCATGGAGTTGAGCGTGCCGTTGGGGGTGTAGATCTGGCGCCACGCGACGGCGACCACGACGAGCGCGATCACCTGCGGCACGAAGATGAGCACCCGGTACACACCCATCCCGCGCACGTTGCCCCGTCGGAGAATGGCGGCCAGGATCAGGCCGACGATGAGCGGCAGGATGGCGTAGAACAAGATGAGGTAGAACGCGTGGCTGATGGCGGCGAGGAACCGCTGATCGGTCACGAGCGACGTGTAGTTGTCGAGCCCGACGAAGGTCGCCGGCCCGAATCCGCTCCACTCATACAGCGAGAACTGGGCAGTTCGCACCACGGGGTAGAGCAGGAATCCTCCGTAAACGAGGAGGGCCGGGAGCAGGTAGAGGTACGGCGTCCACCGCCCTCGTACCACTGCCGACGGCCGCTCCCGACCCTTCTTCGACATCAGTTACTCACCCACGAACTTCGAGTAGTCGTCCTGGAAGGACTGGAGTACATCTTCGGGAGACTTCTGGCCGCCTAGCGCCTCCTGGAGGCCCTGGCCAGCGGTGTCCGCGAAGCTGGGCGTCGCGTAGTCAAGGTACGGCAGCAGGGTGCCTTCGGACGAAACCTTGTCGAAAGCGGTGAAGATGTCGTGCTGCACGCCCGAGTCCGGAGCGAGCTCGGCCGTGTTGTTCACCGGCATGCCGCCCTTCTCAGCGATGATCTTCATGGCCTCGTCGCTGGTGATGAAGTCGATGTAGGCGGCGGCCGCGTCGACGTTCTTCGACTTGGCAGGAATCGAGAACGGAATACCCGTGCCACCGGTGGTGGCGAGCTTGCCGTCGACGCCGGGTGGCGGAGCCATGAACCCGAGGTCATCCTTCATGGTGGCTTCGAGGTCGGTGCCCACCCAGCTACCAGCGGGCAGGAACACGCCGGTGCCCTTACCGAAGCTCGCCCAGGCCGGGTCGTAGTCGGTGCCGTTCGGCGACGAGCCGAAGTAGCCGTCCTTCGCCCACTTGGCGAACTGCGTCATGGCCTCCTTGTTGGCATCCGACGTCCAGTCGGCGCCCGCGTTGCCCATGCCGAGCTTCACGATCTCGTCCGAGGACACGTAGTTGGCCTGCAGCGGGCCGAAGACGTGGAGCGCGGGCCACTGCTCGAGGTTGCCCAGCACCATGGGCTGTTCGCCCGCTTCCTTCGCCTTGTCGAGCGCGGCGAAGTACTCGTCCCATGTCGTCGGCGCCTCGATTCCGAGCTTCTCGAGCTTCTTCTTGGAGTAGAACAGGCCGACGATCTCACCGGTCTGCGGTACGCCGTACAGGCTGCCTTCGCCGAAGGTCTTGGCATCGTCGGAGTACCGCACCTTGCTCAGCACGGACTCAGCGAAGCGGTCGCTCCAGCCGTAGGCCTCGGCGTAGGGCTCGAGGTTCACGAGCTGGCCGGCAGCCACGTACTGGCCCATGTCACCGCGGGCATTGTTGACCTGCGCGACGTCGGGCACGTCGTTGCCGGACAGCGCGAGCGCGATCTGCTGCTGCAGATCATCGTTCGACTGGCTGGTGCGCTTGATCTTGATGTTGGGGTACTTATCCTGGAAGGCCTTGTTCAGGGCCTCCAGCGCATCGTTTTGGGAACCGCGAACTTCCTGGTCCCATACCTTCAACTCGACATCGCCCAAGCTAGCTGGGTCGGTGCTGATTTCGCTGGGCGCCTTCGACGCTGTCTCACCCGAGGCGCTGTCGCCGCTACCGGGCGCGCACGCCGACAGCGTGCCGAGTGCAAGTGCTGGGGCGAGACCCAGCACGAGGAACTTGCGACGTCGCATGTTGCTCCTTCTGTGATGTAGCTTCACTGATACTTCGGCCGCTAACGCGCAAGTGTGCGAAACCGGTCCTACTGCCCCCAGCATGTCAGAACATGAGCGAATCAGCCACCTTTTTCGTATAAATGACTGAAGTTGCTTGTTTGGATGCTACGTTTATGGCGTGCTGACCGAAGATCGACATCTCCGCATTGTCACCGCCGTGCGCGACCGTGGGTTCGTCACGGTGCAACAGTTGTGCGAGGCGTTGGGTGTCTCCGAGGCCACGGTGCGTCGCGACCTCGACGCGCTCTCCAAAGCAGGCAAGTTGCGCCGCCTTCGCGGTGGTGCAGGCGACGCGATGGGCACCATCCGGCCCGAGCGCGATCTGCGCAGCTTCAGTGAGGTGGCTGAGGCGGCCTCCGAAGCCAAGCGCGCCATCGGACACGCTGCGGCGCAACTCGTCGAGGACGGGGACGTCATCGCGCTCGACAGCGGCACGACGGTGGCCGCGATGTGCCAGGTGTTGGCGGAGAAATCGCTCACTGTGGTCACCGCGTCGCTCGCGGTGGTCGACGCCCTGGCGCAGGCGCCGGCGGTGGATCTCGTCGTCGTGGGTGGTCTGCTGCGTGCAAATTACCGCTCCATGGTGGGCACCTGGGCGGAGCAGATGCTCAGTCAAATGCGAGTTGACAAGGCGTTCCTCGGTACTGCTGGCGTCGCCAACGACGGGTCGGTTCTGGATTCGACGCCCAGCGAGGTGCCCGTGAAACGAGCACTGATGCGCTGCGCGAACTCGTCGTACCTGCTCGCAGACGCAGAAAAATTCCCCGGCTCCGGCTTCCTCCGGGTGAGTGGGCTGGACGCTTTTAGTCACTTGGTAACCGACGCGAAGCCGCAAGGCTTGGCGATTCCCGATGAAACCGCGCTCGTCGTGGCGCGCAGTGAGGAGCAGACGAAATGAGACTAGCGATCCTCGGCGGTGGCGGATTCCGCACGCCGCTCGTGTACGAAGCAGTCGCGCAGCAAGTCACCGGGATGCATGTCGACGAGGTCGTGCTCTTCGACGTCGACTCCACCCGCCTGCGCGTGATCGAACGCATCACCGCTGAGATGGCGGCACAGATCGGTGACGGCGCCACGTCGGTGCGTGTCACGAATGACCTCACCGACGCCGTGCGCGGCGCTGACTTCGTCTTTTCCGCCATCCGCGTCGGGGGCACCGCGGCGCGCACCGTCGACGAGCGTGTCGCCCTGAACCTCGGGCTGCTCGGCCAGGAAACGATCGGCCCCGGCGGGTTGGCCTACGCGCTGCGCACCATCCCTGTGATGCGCAACGTTGCGGAGACGATCGCGCGCGAGGCCCCGAACGCTTGGGTGATCAACTTCACCAACCCTGCTGGCATCGTCACCGAGGCCATGCAGCAGGTGCTCGGCCAGCGCGTCGTCGGCATCTGCGATACCCCCATCGGCCTGGTGCGCCGTGTAGCTCGCGCCTTTGGCAAGGAAGTCGCCGACGTCGAGTACGACTACCTTGGCCTCAACCACCTCGGTTGGCTGCGTGAGGTGCGCATCGACGGCGACGATCTCCTGCCCACCCTGCTCGCCGACGACGCCCTCATCGAAGGCATCGAAGAGGCCCGCATCGTCGGCATTGACTACGTGCGCCAGATGGCCGCCCTGCCGAACGAATACCTCTACTACTACCTGCACACCGACGACGCCATCCGCCGCATCCTCGACGCCGGGCAGACGCGTGGCGAGTTCCTGCAATCCCAGCAGCGGGAGTTCTACGACGCGGCCAGCGCCGAGTGCTGCGAGTCGCCATTGAAGGTGTGGCGCGACGCGCTGCATACCCGCGAGGCCACCTACATGGCCGAGGGGCGCGACGAGGAGCGTCGCGAGGAGGACATCGCGGGCGGCGGATACCAGGATGTGGCACTGCGACTCATGACGGCCATCGCCACGAACACGTCGGAGAAGATGATCCTCAACGTGGCCAACGGTGCAGGCTCGGACGAGCGCATCGTCGCGGAGCTGCCGGACGACCTCACCATCGAAGTCGGGTGCGTCGTGGATGGCGACGGGGTGCACCCGAAGCGTCTTGCCGCACCGTCGCTGGAGCAGCTTGGGCGGATGTCCAGGCTGCGCGGCGCTGAGCGCTGCATCCTCGATGCTGCCGTCACGGGCGACGCCGGTGCGGCCTGGGAAGGATTCGCCACGCATCCGTTGGTGGATTCCCCGACGAAGGGCCAGCAGTTGCTCGACGGCTACCTCGAGCATTCTGCCGATATTGCCGCCATCCTTGAGCGCTAGCGCCCACTATCAATCAGTCGCATTCCCCACACATTTGCCTACCAACGGGAATCTCTCGTGGGGAACCGGTAGGCTGCTGGCTATGCCACGCGTCGTCGTCAACGTTATGCCGAAGCCGGAGATTCTCGACCCCCAGGGGAAGGCCGTCACCGGCGCACTGCACCGTCTCGGATTCCAGGGCCTTACCGTGCGTCAAGGAAAGCGATTCGAGATCGACGTCGAGGGTGAAGTCACCGACGAGGTACTCGCCCAGATCCGTGCCGCGGCCGAGACGCTGCTGGCCAACACCGTCATCGAGTCGTTCGACGTGGTGACCGAATGACCAAGATCGGCGTCGTCACATTCCCCGGCTCGCTCGACGATCACGACGCGCTGCGCGCGGTACGTCTAAGCGGTGCGGAAGCAGTGCCGCTGTGGCATGCGTCGGACTCTATCCTCGGCGTCGACGCCATCATCCTGCCGGGCGGGTTCTCCTACGGCGATTACCTGCGCTGCGGCGCCATCTCGAGTTTGAGCCCCGTGATGGCAACCGTCATCGAGGCCGCGCGCAAAGGCATGCCGATTCTCGGCATCTGCAATGGGTTCCAGATTCTCTGTGAGGCGCAGCTCCTCGAAGGCGCGATGATTCGCAATGCCGGCCAGCAGTTCATTTGCCGCGACGAGCGTCTGCGCGTCGAAACGAAAGACACCGTCTGGACGTGTGGGTTCAGCAAGGGTGAAGAGATCACCATCGCGCTCAAGAACGGTGAGGGTAACTTCCAGGCGGCACCCGAGGTGCTGCGCAAGCTGGAAGACAACGACCAGGTGGTGTTCCGCTACCTCGACAACCCCAACGGCTCCGCCAACGACATCGCCGGCATCACGAACGAGAGCGGCAACGTCGTCGGCCTCATGCCGCACCCCGAACACAACGTCGAGGAACTCACCGCCACGTCCGTCGACGGTCGCCGCTTCTTCGAATCCGTGCTGACCTTCCTCCAGCGATAATTGTTCGTCCCGCCCGCAACGGTTCACGTACTTGAAAGCGTGTAACTGGTTGGAGGTAACACATGGGCTTCGACGAATTCATCCTCGACCGCGGTGAGCGGTTGCTCCGCGCTGCGTGGCTGCTCACCGGGGATCGGCAGCACGCCGAGGACCTGCTTCAGACCGCACTCGTGAAGTGCTGGAGCAAGTACGACGGGGATGATGATCGCTTCGAGGGGTACGTGCGCACGACCCTGCACCGCACGTACATCTCGTGGTGGCGTCGGCGGAGCTGGCATGAGCAGCCCGTCGAACACATGCCGGAACGGTCCGATGCTGATGCCCGAGTTGAAGTGCGGCTGGACCTTGCGCGTGCCCTGCGCACGCTCAGCCGTCCACAGCGAGCGGTCATCACGTTGCGCTACTTCGACGATCTCACCGTGCCGCAAGTGGCCAAGACGCTTGGCATGCCAGAAGGGACGGTCAAAGCCCACCTCCACCGAGGAATCCAGGTCCTGCGCAACAGCGGGCTGGTCGAACAGGAGGAACTCGCATGAACCTGCATGATCAACTTGAAGAACTCGCGCCCAGCATGTCTACGCGTGGCCTTGCGAGCGGTGTGCGCAAGCGTCGGCGTCGGCGCCAAACGCTCGCCGCTGGCACCGCAACGGCGGCAGTGGCCTTGGTGGCGGTCGGAGCTGTGTTCCTACAGACAGGGACACCGACAGGGCCGTCGACATATGTAGACGCCGTTCCCGGAGCGACGCAGAGTGAGGAGGTGCTCTCCGAGCAGCCCTCGTCACCGAGTGTTGAGCCCGGCCGGCAACTCGTCGCGGGACAGGTGACGCTGTTGCGCAAGGATGCGAAGTCCCCGGTGATGATGTGCACTGCGGTGATGGAGAGCGCGCCGCCGCAGTGTGAAGGGCCGACCGTGACCGGCGAGATCGATTGGGAGAAGATCGAGGCCAGCAAGTATGCCGAGGCGCCAGAGTTCCGCATTGCGGACGCGTGGGTCGTCGGGCACTTCGACAGCACGAAGCAAACCTTCACGCTGACTCAGCAGCCGACGCTGGAGCAGCCCAAGGGTGCGGCAGCCGTCGACGAGGAAGAGCCTGCCGACTTCCCGCAGCTGTGCGAGGACCCCTTGGCTGGCGCGAAGAAGGGTGGACGAGACGACCGCGATGCGCTCGTCCGCAAAGCTGAGGCGCTGCCTGGCTACGTCGATCTGTGGGTGAGCGATGGCTCGAACGCCTTCAACGTGGTGGTCAGACAAGACGCGGAGGGCGCGTTCAAGAGCCTGCGAGGGGTGTGGCAAGGCGAGCTGTGCGTCGAGGCACGAGAAGAGGTGCCGAGCCGCGAGCAGATCCAAGCCGCGCACGACGCGCTGGTCCCCTTGCGCAGGGAAGTACCGGACCTGCGCGTGTCCAAAGACAACCAAGGGATCATGGTGTCCGCCTGGTACATCGATGAAGCCACGCAAGCGACTATTCACCAACTCGCTGAGGCACACGTGCCCGCCGATGCGGTGACGATCCAATCAACCCTCAAACCGCTCACCCAGTAGCGATGCGCTGAGGCCCGACGCCGCCTAGTTGACCGTTATCCTCCACGCCTGCAAGAAATCCCCGAAAACGGGGGCTCGCAAGCTTCTGATGGAGGATAACGGTCAACTTTTTCGAGTCCCCAGGCGCCCGGTTCGGAGGCGGCGCCCGCAACCGAGGCGTACCAGGTAGATTGTGGTGCGTGGTAGACACAGTTTCGAACGCGATCAACACCCCCGACCTGGAACAGCCCTACGCTGCCCTAGGCGTCAAGGACGACGAGTACGCGCGCATCCGTGAGATTCTCGGCCGCCGCCCCACCTCGGGCGAGCTCGCCATGTATTCGGTGATGTGGTCGGAACACTGCTCCTACAAGTCCTCCAAGGTGCACCTCAAGAAGTTCGGCGAACTGAGCCAGGAGACCCCGCGCGGCCCGCTCCTGGCGGGCATCGGCGAGCAGGCAGGCGTCGTCGACGTGGGCCAGGGCTGGGCGGTCACCTTCAAGGCCGAGTCGCACAACCACCCCAGCTACGTCGAGCCGTACCAAGGCGCCGCCACCGGCGTCGGCGGCATCGTGCGCGACATCCTCGCCATGGGAGCCCGCCCCATCGCGGTGATGGACTCCCTGCGCTTCGGACAGCTCGACGACGATGACACCAAGCGCGTCCTGCCCGGCGTCGTCGCAGGCGTGGGCGGCTACGGCAACTGCCTCGGCTTGCCCAACGTCGGGGGAGAGGTGCAGTTCCACGACACCTACCTGGCAAACCCGCTCGTCAACGCCTTTTGCGTCGGCGTGCTGCGCCACGAAGACCTCCACCTCGCGTTCGCGCGCGGCGTCGGCAACAAAGTGATCCTGTTCGGCTCGGCCACCGGCGGCGACGGCATCGGCGGCGCGTCGATCCTCGCGTCGGAGGCATTCGACGAGGACGGCCCGGCGAAGCGCCCCAGCGTGCAGGTGGGCGACCCATTCATGGAGAAGCTGCTCATCGAATGCACACTCGAGCTGTTCGCCGAGGGCCTCATCTCCGGCATCCAAGACCTCGGCGCCGCCGGCATCTCGTGCGGCACGTCGGAGCTCGCATCGGCCGGTGACGGCGGCATGCACATCGAGCTCGATACGGTGCCGCTGCGCGACCCGTCGCTGCTGCCTGAAGAGATTCTCATGAGCGAATCGCAGGAGCGCATGATGGCCGTCGTCGAACCTGACAAGGTCGAGCGCTTCATGGAGATCTGCGCGAAGTGGGACGTGCAGGCCACCGTCATCGGTGAGGTCACCGACGGTGACCGCCTCGTGATCGACTGGCACGGCGAGACCATCGTCGACGTCGACCCCACCACCGTCGCGCACGACGGCCCCGTCTACGAGCGCCCCTACTGGCGCCCGGGATGGCTCGACGAGGTCAACGGCAACCGGGCTGAAGACCTCCCGCGCGACAACTCGCCCGAAGGGCTCAAGCGCGCCTTCCTCGATGTCCTCGCTCACCCCAATATCGCTGACAAAACGTGGATCACAAGGCAGTACGACCGCTTCGTGCGTGGCAATTCCGTGATGGCGCAACCGGACGACGCGGGCATGATCCGCATCGACGAGGAGACCGGCCTCGGCATCGCGATGGCGATGGACGCCAACTCCCGCTTCACGTTCCTCAACCCCTACCTGGGCGCGCAGCTCTCGCTCGCCGAGGCCTACCGCAACGTCGCAGTCTCCGGCGCCGAACCCGTCGCGATCACCGACTGCCTCAACTACGGCAACCCAGAAAACCCCGAGATCATGTGGCAATTCGTCGAGACGGTGCTGGGGCTCGTCGACGGCTGCCGCGAGCTCGGCACGCCGGTCACCGGCGGCAACGTTTCGCTCTACAACTCCACCGGCGACACCGCCATCCTTCCGACGCCGACCATCGGCGTCGTGGGTGTCATCGACGACGTCGCCACCCGCATCAAGTCAGGCTTCCAATACACCGGCGACGCCATCTGCCTACTCGGCACCACCGACGAGGAACTCTCGGGCTCCATTTGGGAGACGCAGCTCCACGACGGGCACCTCGGCGGCATGCCGCCCAAGGTGCGGCTGGCGGAAGAGAAAGCGCTCGCCGCAGTGTTCCAGATGGCGGCCAAGGAGGGGCTGCTCACCTCGTCGCACGATCTGTCCGAGGGTGGGCTCGCTGTCGCGCTCGCGGAGTCCGCGTTCCGTCATGGCGCTGGCTTCGCCGTGACGCTCCCCGGAGAGGACGCCACCGTCGACCTCTTCAGCGAATCCGCGGCCCGCGCGCTCGTCTCGCTTTCCGGCGCCGACCTGCCCCGCTTCGAGGAGCTGTGCACCACCCACGGTGTGCCCATCACGCGCATTGGTGAGGTCACCGGCGACAACCAGCTCGAATTCGTCGGCCAGTTCTCCATTTCCCTCGACGAGGCTCGCGCGGCCTGGGAAGCGCCGCTGCCCGCAGCCTTGGGTTAACGCGGTCGGCTCAGAACGTCCCGAACATCAGCCTGCCCACCAGGGCAGCCGAGAGGATGCACACCACCAGCGTGAGCGGCATGAAACGCGTCGCGAACTTCGTGCCGAACGCGCCGCTTTGCATCGCGAACAGTTTGATGTCCACCATGGGGCCCACGACGAGGAACGCGAGCTGGGCGGTGGGGGAGACCGTCGTGAGTGACGAGACGACGAACGCGTCGGCCTCGGAGCACAGCGAGAGTGCGACGGCCAACGCCGCCATGATGAGGATGGCCAGCCACGGGTTCTGCGTCAGCGTCGCGAGTACGCCGGCGGGCACGAACACCTTGAGCGCGGCCGCAGCGGCAGCACCCACGACGAGAAAACCCCCGGCCTGCAGCAGATCGTGCGTCGCTGTCTCGCGGAAGATGTCCGCCTTGGACTGCCCTTCGTGCTCGTGCCCTGATTGCGACTTCATCCATTCCTGCTTACCGACGGCAATCCACACCCAACCGATCACCACGACGGCGAGCAGCGAGGCCGCGAGTCGCGCCCAGACCATCATGGGGTTGCCCTGGAAGGCCACGGCGGTGGCCACCAGCACGATGGGGTTTACGGCGGGGGCGGCCAGCAGAAACGCCAAGGCCGCGGCCTGCGAGAGCCCGCGGCGCATCAGCGACTGCGATACGGGCACCGACGCGCACTCGCACCCTGGCAGCACCATGCCGGCGGCACCAGCGGTGGGGACGGCGAGCCATGGTGAACGGGGCGTCACCTTCGCGAGCACATCTTTCGGCATCCACGCCGCGATGGCGCCGGAGACGAGGACGCCCAGTACGAGGAACGGCAAGGCCTGCACGACGATGGCAAGCAGCAGCGTGCCGAACGTCGAGGCAGCGCCGGTCAATTGGATCATCGGGCCGTTGGCGTCGAGCGTGCGAAGAAGAGCCAGGAGCGCGAGGACGGCGATGAAAGGCGCGAGCCAAATGCGTATGAAGTTGCTCATAGGTACGGCTCCGCGGGCTCCTCGACGATCTTGACGTCCACGGCGCTCAGCACGGGGTAGTCTTTGCTGGCCTGCTCATCGAGGAAGCCCTCCACTTCAACCCAGACGTTCTCGCCATCGGGCATATCTGCGCCCGTGACCGCCACGCTGTACAGGTTGGCGTCGGCGGCGCAGCAGTAGATGCGGAAGCGGTTGACCGTCCACTGATCGTCCGCAAGTTCGCTGGGCTTGGAGACGAATCCCAGCATCCGCACGCGCTTGTCGACGAGGTCTTCGGGGCGTCCCCAGACGAATCGGTCGGAGTAGTCCTGCACGGTGAGGTCAGTGAGCCCTTGTGCCGGCAGCGGCTCGAAGTCGATGGTTTTGTGCTTGGCCACCTGGGCGCTCTCTAATGCGGGCCGCTTGGCGGCGGCGTCGGTGCCGAGCGCGGCAGGAGCGGCCAGCGCGAAAACGAGTGCGGGCACGAGCAAGAATCCGGCCACCCGTGGGGTGCCGTGATGGTGGGGTTCAGCCACGTCGGCCTGTTCGTCGGCTTCCGCGTTCGCGGCGTCTTCCGCGTCGGCGATGGCATCGCTGGCACTCAGTAGCGTCCAGATGCCGAGCGCGATCATCGCGATCACCGCAGCGAGCAGATAGGGCTTGAACCACGGCTGGAGATAGTTGGTGTAGCTGCCGGATGTGAGCATCCCGAACACGACGGTGGCTAGGGCTAACAAGCACGTTGCGCCGAGGGATTGTGCCGTCGCGGACTTCCGCGTCGAGGCAAGAGCAGAGGGTGAAGACATGGCGTTCCAATGGTGGCACGTGGCCCGGCCCCGGCGCGATGAAACTTGCCGGAACCGGGCCACGCGGAGGTGGGTTACTTGTTACGACGGCCGATCAGCACGGCACCTGCCATCAGCGTGAGCATGAAGATCGCTCCGGTGGAGGCATCCGCACCAGTCTTCGGCATGCCGGGCTTCGGCTTGCCCTTGCCGGGGTTGGTCTTGTCGCCGCCCTGGTCACCCTGGTCGCCCTGATCGTCAGGCGTCGGCGTCTTCTGGTCGCCGCTGGGCACGAACGGGATACCCGCCGGCACGTTGGTGTCGAGGCCCAGAGCGTTGACGATCGTGTAGTGGAGGTCAGTCTGGTCGGTGAAACCGAGGACGTTCTCCGCCGACGGGCCCTGGGCTGCGATGCGCAGCTGAGCGCCGGTGTGCGTCGAAGCCGAGTCCTTCACCGCAGCCTCATTGGTGGGAGCGGAAGCGTAGTTCACGCTCATCTCGTGGCCATCGGCCGTGCGGAGCTTGGTCACCAGGCCGGAGGTGAGCACGCTGTTCTGCACGATCTGCGAGGTATGCGCGTGGTCGGCGGTCACGACGATGAGCGTGGGCTCGTTGTTCTCGGCCACCCACTTGCGGGCCACCTGCACAGCCTGGTCGAGGTCGTCGAGCTCGCCGATCTGGCCACAGATGTCTGAATCGTGGTCAGCCTTGTCGATCGACGCGCCCTCCACCTGCAGGAAGAAGCCCTTGTCGTTCTTCAGTAGATCGAGTGCCTTGCCGGTCATGTCAGCCATGGTGGGGACTTCGTTGGAGCGCTCAGGGTTGAGCTTGCACTCCTCGGGGTCCTTGTTCGCGCCATTCTCCGTCGGCACGCTGCGCAGGAAGTGGCGCGGCATGTTGCCCGACGAGAAGAGGCCGAGCACCGGGGTGCTCTGATCGGCAGCGGTGACAGCGTCGAGCTCAGCCTTGCTGGTGACCACCTTGTAGCCGTTGGCCTTGGCGTTCTCGACGACGCTCTTGCCAGCCATCCACTCGGTGGAGTCGGCCTTGCCGCTCACCTGCACGGTCTGGTCGAACGCCTTGGCGCCGCCACCGAGGGTGACGTCGGCGCGGGTGTCCACGAGCTGCTCGGAGATGGAGCCGAGGCCGCCGTTCTCGCGGTACTGACCCTCGGTCGCGCCGGTCTGGCAGGAGCTCGAGTTCTTCTCCTTCTCCGGGCCGTAGCACTTGCGGTTCAGTGCGTGCGAGCCCATGACAGCCGGGGTAGCGTCCTGGATCTCGGAGGTGGTCACGTTACCGGTCTTCATACCCTTGGCCTTGGCCATCTCCAGCAGGTTGGCCTGCGGGGTGCCGTCGAGGCCGACGCTCACGCCACCGTTGTAGGTCTTGGTGCCGGTGGCCCAACCGGTGCCCGACGCGGCGGAGTCCGTCACGTAGGAGGGCTTGCCGGTCTTCGGATCCAGCGCCCAGTGCGTGTAGGAGCCGGTGTAGTCGAGCGCGTCGACGCCGGGGAGGCGGCCATTGGCGCCGTAGAGGTAGTTACGGGCGGAGGTGATTTCCGAGTCGCCCATGCCGTCGCCGATGAACAGGATGACGTTCTTGGCCTGCGCCTTGGAGCGCTGCTGGCCCTCGGCACCGTACTGGCCACACTCGCCCGGCTCGGGAGCGACGACGTTGCCGTTCGCGTCCACCTTGAAGCAGGTCTCGTTCGGGTTCGACGCAGCGACGGGCTTCTTCAGCGCCGCGTCGGTCGCGGTCTGCTTCTTGTTGGGGTTGAGGTCCAGTGCACTCAGCATCGTGTAGAAGAGGTCGGTCTGGTCGGTCTGGCCGATGACGTTTTCTTCACCAGGGCCGAAGGCGGCTACGCGGAGCTGGGCGCCGGTGTGCTGGGTGGAGCCGTTCGCAATCTCCTCGGTGGGAATGGTGCCGTAGGAGACGGTCATTGGAGCGCCATCCGCAGTGAGAATGCGAGCGGTCGCGGACACGTTGTCGGCCTCGTCGTAGACGATTTGCGTGGTGTGCGAGTGGTCGGCGGTCACGACGACGAGGGTGTTGCCGTCCTTCTTTGCGAAGTCGAGCGCAGCCTTGGTGACCTCGTCGAGACGCTCGGTCTCGCCGATCTGGCCGCAGATGTCGGAGCCATGGGCGCGCTTGTCGATGGAAGCCGACTCGATCTGGAGGAAGAAGCCCTTCTCAGCCTTCGGGTCGTCGAGGAGTTCGATGGCCTTGTTCGCCATGAGGGGGAGCTCCGGCTGGGTGCCGATGTCCTGCTTCTCGCAGGTGTGCGGGGCCTTCTTCGCACCGCCCACTTCCGCCTGGTACGGGGCGAAGCGGGTGGTCATGTTGCCGTCGTGGAACAGGCCGAGAACGGGGTTGTCCTGATCGGCCTTCGTCACAGCGGAGAGCTCGTCGGCGGTGGTGACCACCTGGAAGCCATTGTCCTTGGCGTTCTCGAGCACCGACTTGCCGGCGGTCCACTCGGTCTGCTTGATGCCATCCACGCCGGTGAGGAACGGGTTGCGGCCGGGGCCGCTCTCCTGCACGATCTGGTTGAAGGCCTTGGCGCCGCCACCGAGAGTGACGTCGGCCCGAGTTTCGACGAGCTGCTCGGAGATGGAGCCGAGGCCGCCGTTCTCGCGGTACTGCGAGTTGTAGAAGTCACCGAAGCAACCCTTATTGCCTTCCTTCGTGTTCTCCGGGCCGTAGCACTTGCGGCCGACGGCGTGGGAGCCCATGCCGGCCGGGGTGGCGTCCTGGATCTCAGACGTGGAGACGTTGCCGGTGCGCATGCCGGCCTTCTTTGCGATCTCGATCATGTTCTCGACGGGCTTGCCGTCGATCTTGATGCCGAGCGCGCCGTTGTACGTCTTGGTGCCGGTCGACCATGCGGTGGCGGAAGCGGCGGAGTCCGTCACGTAGTTGAACTTGCCGCTGGCGTCGATGGAGTGGTGGGTGTACATGCCCTCCGAGGTGAGCTCGTCGATGCCCTCGAAGCGGCCTGCCGCACCCTTGAGGTAGTTGCGGGCAGCAGTGATCTCCTGCTGGCCCATGCCGTCGCCGATGATGAGGATCACGTTGCGGGCGGTGGCGTCGGTGCGGCCCTGGCCGGCCTTGCCGTACTGGGCACAGTCGCCGGGGCCGGGGGCGACGACGTTGCCGGCCGCGTCGATGGTGATGCAGGACTCTGGGCCGTTGTAGGTGCGGGTCGTCGGCGCGCTGGCCGCGTCACCGGGGGACGCAGTCATCGCCAGCGAACCGATCAAGCCGGCTAGCGTGAGTGCGGCCAGCGAGGCCGTACGACGCTTGGATGAACGATTGGACATGGGCCGCCTTTCTTGCAGCTCGGATGTGAGGCACCAACTTCGTGGTGGGATCCCCTCCATCCCATCGCCCGCAATCAACCAATGCCTGTACAACAGATGACCATTTGGTGAACAAATGGAAATCTGGGAACAAGGGGCTGGCAAGCGCAAACGGGTGTCTAGCAGCAATTTGTACGTCTGTTGTTCACCTGACTTGGGCTTGTTGCGAATCAATCTCATTACCCTCGCGGAGAGCCGTTCCGCACGAAGATTGCACGTCGGAGCCCCGTTGTTCGGCCCGGGGCACTAGGCTGCGAGAGGTGAACATCTCCGAAGCATCCGCACGTGTCCTGCCTGGCGTTCTCGACGATCTCAAGCGTCTCGTCGCCATCCCGTCGATCTCTTCCCTGCCCGAGCACCACGACGACGTGGTCGCCGCCAGCGAAGAAGTGGCTCGCCTCATCCGTGAGGCCGGAGCCGCTGAGGTTCGTTTCCTGGAGGCAGGTGGCAAGCCCGCCGTCTACGCCCACTTCCCGGCACCCGAAGGCCAGCCCACGGTGCTGCTCTACTCCCACTACGACGTGCAGCCCACCGGCGACGTCACGCAGTGGAGCTCAAGCCCGTTCGAGGCCACCGAGCGTGACGGGCGGCTCTTCGGCCGAGGCGCTGCCGACGACAAGGGCGGCGTGGCCGTGCACCTCGCGGCGCTACGCGTCTTCGACGGCAAGCCGCCGGTGGGCGTCAAGCTGCTCATCGAGGGGGAAGAGGAGCAGGGCTCCCCGACGATGTCCGCCATCCTCGACAAGTACCCCGAGGAAACCAGCGCCGATGTGTTCGTGATCGCCGACGCTACGAACTGGGAGGTGGGTACGCCGTCGCTCACCACCATGCTGCGCGGCCTCGTCGACGCCACCGTCACGGTGAAGACACTCGAGACGCCGATGCACTCCGGCGCCTATGGCGGCGTGGTTCCCGACGCGCTCACCGCGCTGTGCCGCCTCATGGCCACGCTCCACGACGAGCGAGGCAACGTCGCGATTGAGGGCCTGGTGAGCTCCGACGACGTGGCCGTCGACTACTCCGACGAGCGCCTGCGCGAAGAAACCGGCTTGCTCGACGGCGTCGAACTCATCGGCGACGGGCCTGCCGCCGCGCGCCTGTGGACCAAGCCGACGGCGTCCGTGCTCGCCATCGACGCCACCCCCGTCAAGGATGTGTCGAACGTGCTCGTGCCCAGCGCTCGTGCCGTCGTGAGCGTGCGCATCGCTCCCACCGACGATCCGGAGCGCGCCAGCGAAGCGCTGAAGAAGCATCTTCGTAAGCATGCGCCCTGGGGCGCGCAGGTGGAGGTTGAAGCTGGCCGCGGCGGGTCCGGCAGCTTCCTCGAACTCACCGACGATCGCGCCCAGGCCACCGTCGCGGCCTTCAAGGAAGCGTTCGGCAAGGAACCCGTCGAAATGGGCTGCGGCGGATCCATCCCGATCGTCGCCGACTTCTCCAGTCGTAACCCCGACGCGCTCGTGCTCGTCACCGCCGTCGTCGACCCGTACTCGCGCATGCACGGCATCGACGAGTCGCTCGGCCTCGACGACTTCGGCAAGGCCTGTCACGCCGAGGCGCAGCTGCTGGCCAACCTCGCGGAGGTCCAAGCATGAGCCGCATCGAACGCGACTCGCTGGGCGAGCTGGAGATTCCCTCCGACGTCTACTGGGGCGTGCACACCGCTCGAGCCGTCGAGAATTTCCCCATCAGCAAGCGCGCGATCGGCGTGTACCCCGACCTCATCCGCGCGTTTGCGCAGGTGAAACAAGCTGCGGCACGCGCCAACGCTGACCTCGGCGAACTCGACGACGAACGCGCCGGCTACATCGACCAGGCCTGCCAAGACATCATCGACGGACGTCTGCAAGACCAGTTCGTCGTCGGCGTGATCCAGGGCGGCGCAGGCACGAGCACCAACATGAACGTGAACGAGGTGATCGCGAACCGGGCGCTGGAGATCGCAGGCCACCCCAAGGGTGACTACGCGTTCATCCATCCCATCGATCACGTGAACCGTGCGCAGTCCACCAACGACTCATACCCGTCGGCGGTGAAGCTCGCCATCGCGGCGGCCATCAAGAAGCTCATCGCGGAAGTGCAGCTGCTGCAGTACTCATTCCATCTGAAGAGCCGCGAGTTCCGCCACGTGCTGAAGGTGGGGCGCACCCAGCTGCAGGACGCCGTGCCCATGACGCTCGGGCAGGAGTTCCACGGGTTCTCCACCACGCTCGCCCAGGACATCGAGCGTCTGCAAGGCCTCCTCCCGCTGCTGTTCAGCCTCAACCTCGGGGCGACGGCGATTGGCACCGGCATTACCGCGCATGCCGATTACGCCCCCGCGGTGATGCAGCACCTGCGTGCGATCACGGGTGAGGCGGGGCTATCCACCGCGCGCGACCTCATCGAAGCGACGAGCGACACCGGCGTGTTCATGTCCACGTCGGCGGTGGTGAAACGCGCCGCGATGAAGATCAGCAAGATCTGCAATGACCTCCGTCTGCTCTCCTCCGGTCCGCAGGCCGGCTTGGGCGAGATCAACCTGCCCGCCCGGCAGGCTGGCTCGTCGATCATGCCAGGCAAGGTGAACCCGGTGATCCCGGAGGCGGTATCGCAGGTGGCCTATGTCATCGCCGGCTCAGATGTGACGGTGGCGATGGCCTCCGAGGCGGGGCAGCTGCAGCTCAACGCCTTCGAGCCCGTGATGGCGCACGTGATTCTGCAGAACACGACGTGGCTACGTCGGGCCATCCGGACGCTGCGCATCAATTGCGTCGACGGCATTACGGCCAACGAGGAACACCTAGCGGAGATGGTCAACAACTCCGTGGGTGTCGTGACGGCGCTATCGCCCGCCATCGGCTACCAGGCTGCTGCCGACGTCGCGAAAGCGGCGCTGCGAGGCGAGGGGACTGTGCGGGAGCTCGTCGTGCAGCGTGGTCTACTCGACGAAGCGCAGGTGGACGCCATGATGAACCCGGCCCAGCTGTCGAATCAGGGGCCGGAAACGCAGACGATGCCCACGCTCACGCCTGAGCTCATCGCCGCCATTGAGAGCGATCTCGACTCCGCGGACCGCCTCGAACACTACTGAGCGAGCGGGGACTTGGACGCGAGCGGGCGATCCCTCGCGTCCAAGTCTTGCTCGACGAGGTCAGCGATTGCCCTCGCTGCAGACTCGTCCTCGCTCACGACCGTCACCGCTGCACCGTGCTCTGCGCCGAGCGACATGATCATGAGCGGGGAACTTGCCACGACGGACTGGCCGTTGTGGGCCAAGATGACTGAAGCGTCGAAAGTCTGGGCAGCCTGGGCAATGATGCGAGCTGGGCGTGCGTGCAGCCCAATGGTTGATCCGACCGTAACGGTCATCTCAGTCATTGCCTTCTCCCTTCTGCTGTGAACTCTGTGTCGTTCTGCGCCGCGCTGCGTAAACGAGACGTTAGGCCTATCTGTACACCACCGATGCAAATGGGGTGTGCGGCGATCATTGCCGTCCCCCAATTATCCCCCAAAGAGATGTGTCTGGGTAATCGGGGTGGTCCAGGCTCCATTTGGCGGTTTGGAAGAGAGCCGAGAAGTCAATACCCTGGGTATGCAAAACCGACGGTATTGGAGTGCTCATGGTCACCAGGCCTACCCGCAGCGAGGTGCAGCAAGAGCTGCTGCGCGCCGCAGAAGCAGTCTTTTCCGAACAGGGCTACCAGCGGGCGAGCCTCAATCAGATTGCGGAGCGCGCCGGATTCACCAAGGGCGCGGTGTACTCGAACTTCAAATCCAAACCCGAGCTGTACGTCGCCACCTGTGAGCGGTGGATTATGGCGTCGGTGCAGCATCTGCAACCCCGCCTCAGCGCTGCCATCGAGGGCGTCGTCGAGTTGGAGCTCGTCGCGGAGCGCCTCGCGGAGGTGCTGGTAGAGCGGATACCCGACGCGGTGACCCACCAGCGCACGCTCGCCGAGTTCCGCATGCTCGCCGTTCACGCCGACGAGGTGCGCGACGGCTACACCACGCTGCTCGAACGACGCATGGCTATGGTGGAAGAGGTGCTCGCAGGCCATCCCCTGACGAGCGGATACAGCCAGGAGCGGCGTCGAAACATCGCCTTCGGCGCACTCACTATGCTCACTTCGTTGACGATGGAATGTGTGGCGGCGCCCGCCGTCGTATCGTTTTCCCTGGCGCGCGAAGCGTTGGCCCGATGCCTGAAAGGACTGCTCGCATGAACGCCGTGCTCGAAGCCAAGAACCTGGAAGCCGAAGGCCCTCGTGGGCGCATCTTCGGCCCACTCGACCTTACCCTCGACGCTCGCCAGATCTGTGTGGTGCACGGTGAGCAGGGCAGCGGGAAGTCGTCGCTGTTGCTCGCGCTGGCCGCCCGACTGCGCGCTGCCACCGGCAGCCTCACCATCGACGGAATCGACGCCATCGCCAACCCCCGTCGTGCCATGGCGCTCACGGGCGTCGCACGGCTGGGCGACTACGTCGCGCCAGAAGATCGCCTGACGCTGCGCGAGTCCCTGTTCGAGCGCTGCTTTCTGGAAGGCATCTCGATTCACGACGGGGTTGCTCGCGCAGACCAGCTGGAGCGGCTCGTCGGCTTCCGCCTCGACCGCACCACCGAGATGGCAGACTTCACCCCGCTCGAGCGCACCATCGCGTCGGTGGGGCTCGTCATGCTCCGGCCGTCGAAGGTCGTGGTGCTCGACGACGCGGACGTGCTGGTGCCGCACGAACAGCAGTCGCTGATGTTCGAGCTCATTTCGAGGATGCTGTCCCTCGACGACGCGGTGCTGATCGCCGCCACCCTCGACCGAGGCACCGCGCCCGCGGGCGCCGTCGAGGTCACACTGCCGTCGCAGAAGAAGAAATCGTCGAGGCCTATCGACGAGGGGCTCGCCATCGTCGGTTTGTCGAAGGCCGAGCCCTTCGAGATTGATCCCGACGTGGTGGTGGCAAGCATTCGCAACGCGGGCCCCATCGAAGATTCGGTGCCCGATGACAATGACACGCCAACCGAAGACGACGGCGATGACGAGGAGGCTGAGGCATGAGGTCGATCACCCACTTCGTGCGCTACGAGTTCCGACGCTTCAAGGGCGTTCCCCGCCTCGCGCTCATCTTCGTGCTGCTGCTGCCGCTGCTCTATGGCGTCATCTATCTGGGTGCCAACTGGAACCTCTACGACAACATCGACGAGATCAAGGTTGCCGTAGTCAACAACGACAAACCCACGAAATTCGAGGGCATGGAAATCGACGGCGGCGGCCAATTCGTCGAGGCGCTGCGCGACCGTCCCGTATTCGACTGGCAGTTCTTAGACTCCGAGGAGGAGGCGCGAGAAGGGTTACGCGAGGGCGAGTACTACATGGTCATCACGGTGCCCGAAAACTTCTCGTCGAACCTCGTGAGCGCCGGCAACTACGATCCGAAACGTGCCGTGATCACCATGCATCGCGACGACGCCAACGGGTTCATCATCGGCTCGCTCACAGGTAAAGCCGAGGACACGCTCGCGAAGACCCTCGACTCCACCGTCTCCGACGCCTATTTCCGGGCACTGTTCGGTTCGCTGGAGGAGATCCGGCAGGGAATGCTGGACGCCGCAGACGGGGCAGGGCAGCTCGACGACGGGCTCGCCCAAGTGAAAGACGGCGTCGCGGAAATGCACGAGAAACTCCTCGAAGCTTCCAGCAAGACCGAGGGCCTCGTCGACACCGCCAATGCCATTGAGAAGGGGCTCGACGGTGTGAGCGCGTCGGTGGATGAGATGTCGAAGGGTGCCGCGCAGATGCGCTCCGGGGCGAGCACCGTCGCGGATTCTGGGGCGGCCGTTGCTGGGAGCATTCAGGCGGCTGCCGCGCAGGTCGACCCGCTCATCAACCACGCACTGGGGCAACTACCGAAGATTCGCGAGCAGGCAGGCGAGCTGGTCAAGGTGCAGGGCGAGATCAACAGCGACGGCGGCGGGCTCGTCGTCGAACTGAACCGCCACGTCGACCGGGCGCGCACGCACTCCAGCAGCCTCAGTGCGAAGTACCCTGAACTCGCCAAGGACAAGGATTTCATCGCGCTCACGCGCGAGCTCGACGGGGCGCGAAACTCGCACGTGACGCTCACCTCGAAGCTCGACCAGGCTGCAACGCTCACGGCAGGCATCAACCTGCAGCTTGACACGAGCGGCCTGGAGAAGGCGGCCCGCAACGCGCAGTCGTCGCTCGACAACGCGCGGAAGCAGGCGGGCGGTATTGACGACGGGGTCGCGGCCATGCGTGCCGGCGCGGGCACCGTCGATCAGGGCCTCCAAGACGGCCGTGATGCCCTGCGCAGCGTAGGTGCGCAGGCGCGTTCGGTGACCGACTCGATCCCTGAAGTCGTCGATGGCGTGGTGCGGCTCACCGACGGGGTGGGCCAGCTCAACACCGCGGTCCCGCAGCTCTCCGATGGTGCCCACAAGCTCCGCACTGGGCTCGACGACGGCGCTCGACGCCTGCCGCAGCTGAGCGATTCTGAACAAGAGAATCTGGCCGTCGTGATGAGTTCTCCGGTGGATCTCGAGCAAGTCGTCGACCACGATGCCGAGAACTACGGACGCGGCCTGGCACCCCTGTTCGCATCGATCGGCCTGTGGATCCTGTGCATCTCCGGGTTCCTCGTCGTGCGCACCATCTCCGGGCGCGCGCTCACCGGCCGAGGCAACCCGCTGCGCATCGCGTCGACGGGGCTCGGACCGATCGCCGCCATCGGCCTCGTAGCCTCCTGGCTCATGGGATTTGGCTTGTGGTTCTTCCTCGGCCTAAACCCCGTGCACCCGGTGCTGTTCTTCCTGCTGCTGACCGTCTCGTCGCTGTCGTTCTTGTCGCTGGCGTACATGTTCCGGGTGATCCTGGGCTCGCCGCAGACCGCGCTGTTCCTGGTGTGGCTCATCATCCAGATTCCGTCCAGCGGTGGCACCTTCCCGGTGCAGATGTTGCCGCCGCTGTTCCAGTATCTGGCGCCCATCTCGCCCATGTGGTACTCCGTGACGGCCTTTAGGGTGACGATCTCCGGCGGATCGATGGCCACGTACTGGATGTGTATCGGGGTGCTGGCCGGGGTGCTGGCGCTTGCGGTGACCGCGTCGGTGCTGCTCATCCGGCGCAGGCAGCGTTTCCGCATGCGCGACCTGCACCCGCCGATGATCACGTCGGAGTCGACGGCGGACTACGCCTTCTCGATCCGTCCGCGCTGATCGTCGCCAGCGCAGTTGACCGTTATCCTCCACGCCTGCAGAAAATCCCCGAAACGAGGAGATCAAACGCTTCTCGTGGAGGATAACGGTCAACTTTTTGCTCTTCCCCCAAAATTTCCCCTGTGGAAAACGGGCGTGGAGGGGTGCTGGTTACCAATCCTGTTGCATGGACATTTTTGCGAACCAGCCCATCATCGCTGTCAGAGACCACCCGCATCTCGCCAATGCCCTGCGCTCCATGCGCCGCAGAGGCAAAGCGTGGTCGCCGCTACCTGGCGTCTACGCCCACCCCAATGTGCCGGACACATGGGAGACCCGCGTGCACGCCGCGATGGCGTGGGCTCCCGACCACGCCCTCGTCGGTGCCGCTGCCGCTCGCGTGACGTGGTGGGACGACCTGCCCATCGACGACATCGAGCTGTGGGGCGCCCGTAAGGAATCCCCGGTGCCGTGGCTCACGGTGCGGCGCGCGTCACTCGACCCCGACGTCATGATCTGGCACGACGACTACAAGGTCGCGGCCCCTGCGCTGTCGGCGGTGCAGCTGGTGAAGAGCGTGGGTGGCAACGCCGTCGACGAGGCACTGCGACGCGGCGCGGCCACCGTCGCTGACATGCACCTGGCCCTCAGCCATGTGCCTGGGCACACGGGCAATCGCCTTGCCAGACGCATCTTGTGGGAGTCGAGGGACGTGCCGTGGTCGGAGTTTGAGCGGCTCGCTCATACCATGCTGCGACGCGCCCGCATCACGGGTTGGAAAGCGAACGCCACCGTGCAGGTGGGCGGCATGGCCTTTCCCGCCGACCTGCTGTTCGGCGGCAGCAAGCTCATCGCGGAGCTCGATGGCTACGAGTTCCACAGGGAGCGCGCCACGTTCGTACGCGACCGCGTGAAGCAGAACCTGCTCACCCTCGCCGGATGGCAGGTGCTGCGGTTCACGTGGGAGACGATCGACGACCTCGTGCCGCAAATCCGCCAAGCGCTCAGTCAGAAAAGTTGACCGTTATCCTCCACGAGAGGCTTTCGTACCCCTGATTTCGGCAGAAATCGTCAGGTGTGGAGGATAACGGTCAACATCGACGGGTCAGCGCAGCCAAGCCGTGGTGTTGGCCGGGATCTCGCTCTCGACGGGGTGGCTCGCGACGAGCACCTCCCGCCCAGCGGGCACGGGCACGGGGCTACCCGAGACGTTGACGATCACCTGCACGCCAGCGTTGTCGAACATCAGCACGCCCTCGGGGGCATCGAGCCACGTCAAGCTGCCCGCGCCTAGCCCCAGCTCCTTGCGCAGGCGCAGGAGCCGACGGTACAACTCCAGCGTGGAGCCCTCGACGCCGCGCTGCTGGGTCGCCGCGTAGTGCGCGTAACCCTCCGGCTGGGGCAGCCAGGTCTTGCCGGTGGGGGAGAAACCCATCCCCGGCGCCTCGGCGTCCCAGGGCAACGGAATGCGGCAGCCGTCGCGGCCCAGCTCCTCGTGGTTGGACTGGAACCAAGCCGGGTCTTGGCGGTACTCGTGGGGGAGGGTCGTGTGGTCGGGCAGACCCAACTCCTCGCCCTGGTAGATGTAGGCCGAACCGGGCAGCGCAAGCTCGAGCATTGTCGCGGCGCGGGCGCGCCGCAGACCGAGCTCCTCGTCAGGTTGCGGATCGCCGGGGCCGAGAAACTCCTTGTGGACGCCCGGTTCGTCCTCGCGTCCGAGCCGGGATGTATGGCGCATGGTGTCGTGGTTCGACAGCACCCACGTCGTGGGTGCGCCCACCTTGGCATCCGCAGCGAGCGACGTCTCAATCTGCTCGCGATAGTGCTCGGCGTCCCACTCGCAGGTGAGGAACCCGAAGTTGAACGCGGTGTGCATCTCGTCGGCGCGCAGGTACAGTGCCAGCCGGTCGGCGTCGTCCACCCAGGCCTCGGCGACGAGGATGCGCTCGCCCTCGTACGAGTCGAGGATGGCCCGCCACCGTCGGTACACCTCGTGCACGCCGTCCTGATCCCACATGGGGCCCTGGCCACCCGAGATCATCCGGTAATCGGCGTCGTCGTCGGGCAGTCCGGGGGCCTTCACCAGGGAGTGCGCCACGTCGACGCGGAACCCGTCGACGCCGAGATCGAGCCAGAACCGCAAGATCTCGTCGAAGCCTTCGCGCACGCGCTCGTCGTCCCAGTTGAGATCCGGCTGCGTGGTGTCGAACAGGTGGAGGTACCACTGTTCGGGGTTGCCGTCGGCATCGTGGAGGCGCGTCCAGGCGTTGCCGCCGAAGATAGAGGTCCAGTTATTCGGCGGCAGCTCCCCGTGCTCACCGCGGCCGTCGGCGAAGTGGTACATCGCCCGCTCGGGCGAGCCGGGGGCGGAGGCGAGCGCCGCCTGGAACCACTCGTGGTCGGCGCTGGTGTGGTTAGGAACGAGGTCGACGATGAGCCGCAGCCCACGCTGGTGGCACTCGTCGATCAGCTGGCGGGCGTCGTCGAGATAGCCGAACATCGGGTCGATGGTCAGGTAGTCGGCGACGTCGTAGCCGGCGTCCTTCATAGGGGAGCGGTAGAACGGCGAGCACCAGATGGCGTCGACGCCGAGGTCGCGGATGTGGTCGAGCCGTGAGATGATGCCAGCGAGATCGCCGTACCCGTCGCCGTTCGCGTCGGCGAATGAGCGGGGGTAGATCTGGTAGATGACGGCGTCGCGCCACCACGGGGTGGTTGTCATGGTGCTCCTGTCGTGTCTCGAATGGTCAGATCTGGTGCGAACAGTTGTTCGTTGGCCGCCACGTGCTCATCGCGCAGCATCGCGAGGAGCGCCCCGACGGCGGCCTCGCTGATGGTGTTCACGGGCTGGCGGACGGTGGTGAGGCTAGTGAGATGCATGACGGGCGAATCGTCGTAGCCGATGACGCTGTAGTCAGCGGGAACGCTGAGGCCCTGGCGGGATGCTTCCTGGATGAGGCCGAGGGCCATCACGTCGGAGCCGCAGATGATGGCCGTGTGATCGCTGGCCAGCAGACGTCTGCCCGCGCGGCCGCCACCGTCGGCGGTGTATTCGGTGTACTCGATGTCGGCTTCGTCGAATCCGAGCGCCAAGAATGCCTCCGCCTTGCGGGTGGTGGGCATGTAGCGCGGTTGGCCGACGGCGAGCCCAATGCGTTCGTGGCCGAGTCCGCGCAGGTGCTCGACGGCGAGCTCAATGCCTGCGTGATCGTCGGCGCAGAAGAAGGGCGCGGCGATGTCGTCGCTTGAACCGTTGATGTAGACGGCGGGGATGTGGTCGTCGGTAAGCATCTGGTAGGGCGCCTTCGACGCGAGCGAGTCGGCCGATGCACCGGAGACAGAGATGATGCCTGAGATTTCGGATGAGCGCAGCGTGTCGAGGTACTGCATCTCACTGTATCCACCTTGGCTCACGGGGCACACGATGGCCGAGTAGCCAGCGTCGTAGAGGACGAGGCTGAGCTCTTGCGCGTACTGCGGAAACACGGGGTTGGACAGTTCAGGCACAAGGATGGCGACGACGCGCGTGGCGAGTTTGGTGGGGGCTTCGTAGCCAGCGGCTTCGAGTGCGCGCAGCACGGCGTTGCGAGTGGTGTCTTTGACGCCTGGTTTTTGGTTCATCACTCGCGAGACTGTGGCGGTGGACACTCCAGCGGCCGCGGCGATGTCGGCCAGGGTCGTCGTGATCATCGTTGTACCTCCGGGACCATTAGTGCACGTAACGTTACAGCCCCCAGCAACGCCATTGCAACAAAGATGTAACAGTTGCGCAAAGCTTTCAGGAACGCTTGCAACTTACCCTTGAACGTGCTTGAATGGCCCTCAACTGGGGATTGCAGCGGGTGCAGTTCTCGGAAATGTCGGAATCAAAGGAGATTGATCTCATGCACAAGCGCTTGATCGCTATCGCCGCGGCTGCTGCTCTCGCCTTGACGGCGTGTGGAGGCTCCGGTGGTGGCGAAGCCAAACCCTCGGAAGGTTCGAAGAGCGAACAGCCCAAGCAAGCCGGGTCCCTCACCATCTGGGCGGACGAAACTCGTCTCGATGCATTCAAGGAACTGGGCGCCAAGTTTAAGGAAAGCTCCGGCGTCACCCTCGATGTCGTGCAGAAGCCGACGGGCGACATCGCGAACGATCTCATCGCGCAGGCATCGTCGGGCCAGGGCCCAGACCTCGTTGTCACAGCCCACGACCGTCTCGGCGACCTCGTGCAAAACGGCGTGATCTCGCCCATCGACTTCGCGTCGAAGGCGGACGCCTTCAACCCCGTCGCGGTGCAGGCCGTGACCCAGAACGGCAAGGTCTGGGGCATGCCCTACGCGCTGGAGAACATCGCGCTGGTGCGCAACAACAAGCTGGCCAAGGACACCCCGGACACGCTCGACAAACTCATCGAGCAGGGCAAGAGCAACGGCTCGAAGTACCCGCTGCTCGTGCAGCAGGGCGATCAGGGTGATCCGTACCACATGTACCCCATCCAGACCTCGTTTGGCGCTCCTGTCTTCAAGATGCAGGGCGACGAGTACACCACCGAGCTGGGCATGGCCGGCCCCGAGGGCGAGGCCTTCGCCGAGTACATCAAGAAGCTTGGCAAGGAAGGCATCCTCTCCGGCGACATTGGCGGCGACCAGGCCAAGCAGCTCTTCCTCGACGGCAAGAGCCCGTACATGATCACCGGCCCGTGGAACACCGCGGAGTTCCAGAAGGCTGGCATGGACATTTCCGTGCTCCCCGTGCCTTCGGCAGGCGGTAAGCCGTCGGCCCCGTTCGTCGGTGTGCAGGTGGTCTACGTGTCCGCCAAGAGCAAGAACGCGCTCATCGCGAACCAGTTCATCGATTTCCTCGGGTCCAAGGAAGCCCAGGACAAGCTCTACGAGCTCGGTGGACGCGTGCCGGCACTCACAGAATCCGCGGATGCCGTCGATGATGAGCTGATGTCTGGATTCAACGACGCCGCGAAGGACGGTCAGCCCATGCCGACGATCCCTGAGATGAACGCTGTGTGGGAGTTCTGGGGCAACACCCAGATTCAGATCATTGATCAGAAGTCGCCCGACGCTAAGGCCGCGTGGCAGACGATGGTCAAGAACATCAAGTCGAAGTTCTGATTTATCCTCGCTATCGGATAGGGGCGGGCTACGGTAATGCCAAGCCCGCCCCTACTGAGTATCGAAGGGCAGCAAGTTGAGCACAGCAACGAAGGTGGAGCGCCCACCTCTCTCACACGCTCGGGACCTTTCGCGCCCGGGCTTCTACGTCAAGCTCCTGCTGATGGGGCTCGTCAACGCATTCGGCATCTACGGGATTCTCGCCTGCTACGGTCAGCAACGCTGGGGCATCCTCGTGTTCCTCGTCGCCTCTCTGGCGATTGCCGATGTCATCTACTTCTCCAAGCGGGCTATCCCCGCAAAGTATCTGTTCCCCGGCCTGATCTTTTTGATCATCTACCAGGTCTACGTCATGGGCATGACGGGCTACGTCGCGTTCACGAACTATGGCGACGGGCACTCCGACACCAAGCAACACGCCATCGAGCAAATCCTCGCCACCTCCGAGGTGGAGGGTGACGTGCAGTTGCCCGTCACGGTCATGGAACGGGATGGTGAGCTGGGGTTTGCCGTCGTGCGTGAAGGCGCCGCGATGTTCGGCACCGCAGAGCAGGCACTGGAGCCGCTCGAGGGAGCCACCGTCGAAGGTGACCGGGTGACGGAAGCCGACGGCGCCACCGCGCTGTCGACGCAGGACATCATCGAGCGCCAAGACGAGGTGCTCGGTCTGCGCGTTCCCATCAGCGACGACGCCAACGAGGGATCGCTGCGCACCCGTAACGGCTCGACGGCTACGCAGGCCACGCCGTCGTTGCACTACGAGGAGGCCGACGACTCTTTCACCAACACCGACGGCACGGTATTCAAGGCCGACGAGTCCAAGGGCAACTACGTCTCTGAAGCCGGGAAGAAGCTCGAGCCGGGGTGGCGGGTGAACGTCGGGTTGAAGAACTTCACGTTCCTGTTCACCAACCCTGAGGTGTCGAAGTTCTTCCTCGGGTCGCTCGGTTGGACGTTCGCGTTCGCGTTCCTCTCGGTGTTCACCACGTTCGCGTTGGGGCTGCTCATCGCCGTGATCTTCAACGATCCACGGGTGAAGGGGCGAGTCCTCTACCGTTCGCTGTTCATCCTGCCCTACGCCTTCCCCGGCTTCTTGGCCGCGCTGGTGTGGAAGGGCATGCTGAACAGGCAGTTCGGATTCATTAACCAGACACTCCTGGGCGGTGCGTCCATCGATTGGCTTGGCGACGGGAACCTCGCGAAGTTGTCGATTCTCATGGTGAACCTGTGGCTGGGCTTCCCGTACATGTTCCTGATCTGCACCGGCGCGCTCCAGTCGATTCCAGGCGAGCTCACTGAGGCGGGCATCATGGACGGCGCGGGCCCGGTCAAGCGGTTCTTCAACGTGACGCTGCCGATGCTGATGGTGTCCGTGGCGCCGCTGCTGATTTCGAGTTTCGCGTTTAACTTCAACAACTTCTCGCTGATCTACATGCTCACCGGTGGTGGCCCCAACTACCCGGGTGCGCCGTTCAACGTCGGTGAGACGGACATCTTGATCTCGATGGTGTACGCCATCTCGTTCGAGGGTGAGAAGCAATACGGCGTGGCCAGCGCGCTGTCGATCATCATCTTCGTGGTGGTGGGCATCATCGCCTGGCTCGGCTTCCGTCAGACCCGCAAGCTTGAGGAGATCATGTGATGAGTACGCAATCGATAACCTCTAAGCCAACGTCCGGCGCGCAGCCCATACCGAAGAAGCGCAAGGTCAAGGGCGCGTGGTGGCGTTGGTGCAAGTCGGTGGGCTGGAAGCACCTGTTCGCCATCGTGTTCATCGTGTACTGCATCCTGCCGTTGCTGTACGTCGTGTCTGCATCGGTGAACCCGAGGGGCACGCTCACCGGCTCGAACAACCTGTTCCAGGCGTTCACGGGGGAGCACTACCAGAGACTGTTGGAGACGGACTTCCCGAAGTGGGCGCTGCACTCACTGTTCGTCTCGAGCGTCACCGCCATCGCCACCGTCCTCATGGCGGCATGCGCGGCCTACGCGTTCAGCCGGTTCCGCTTCAAGGGCCGCCACGGCGGGCTCACGTTCCTGTTGATCATCCAGATGTTCCCGCAGATGCTGGCTTTCGTCGCCATCTTCCTGCTGCTGCTCGCCATCCAGGAGATCTACCCACCCCTGGGGCTCGGGCAGCACCTCGGACTGATCGCCGTCTACCTGGGCGGCGCGCTGGGGGCGAACACGTTCCTCATGTACGGCTTCTTCAACACCATCCCGAAGGAGCTCGACGAGGCAGCGAAGATCGACGGTGCCACGCACGCCCAGATTTTCTGGGGCATCATCATGCGGCTGGTATCGCCCATCCTCGCGGTGGTCGGCCTGCTGAGCTTCGTCGGCACCTACGGTGAGTTCATCCTCGCGCGCGTGGTGCTGCAGCGCCCTGAGCAGTACACGCTCGCCGTCGGCCTCTACGTGTGGGCCTCCGACGAGCGCAACGCGCCGTGGTCGGTGTTCGCGGCAGGCGCTGTGCTCGCCGCAATCCCCGTTATCCTGCTGTTCATGTTCCTGCAGAAGTACATCGTGAGCGGGCTCACCGCTGGCGGTGTGAAGGGATGACGAGTTCCCCAAGCCAGTGATGGGCAAGGGACGGAAGGCCGGGCTCAGGTGCGTAATCCGCATCGGCCCGGCCTCCTTCTTTGCTCTGGGAAGGTACGCCACACCGTGTCATGCACGGTCTGCGGCAGACGGATACGATGAGGGGGTGCTCCAACCCGACGGCAAACTCACCCACGAGCCCGACCCCACCGACACCCCACCTCGAGACGAGTGCGGTGTGTTCGGCGTCTGGGCACCCGACGAGGACGTCGCCCAGCTCACCTATTTCGGCCTGTTCGCCCTGCAGCACCGCGGCCAGGAATCCGCCGGCATGGCGGTGTCGTCGGGCGAGCGCATCATGGTGTTCAAAGACATGGGTCTGGTGGCGCAGGTCTTCGATGAGTCGACGCTGAAGTCGCTGCCGGGCGGCATCGCCGTCGGGCATACCCGGTATTCGACCGGCGGTTCGTCGACATGGAACAACGCGCAGCCCACGTTCCGCTCGCGCCCCGACGGCACCGGGCTGGCGCTCGCGCACAACGGCAACCTCACCAACACCGACGAGCTCGAAGCGTGGTTGCGTGAGCTCGCGCCGGATGCGAAGGTCGCGTCGAAGCATGCCGCGATGGATTCGACGTCGGATACGGCCCTCATCTCCGCGCTCATGGTGTCGATGGGGGATCGGCCTCTCGAAGACATCACGCTCGAAGTGCTGCCGCGCCTGAAAGGCGCATTCTCGCTGGTGTTCATGACCCCGACGACGCTGTACGCCGCGCGCGACCCGCAGGGCGTGCGCCCGCTCGTGCTCGGCCGGTTGCGCACAGGCTGGGTAGTGGCGAGCGAGACTGCGGCGCTGGACATCGTCGGCGCATCGTTCATCCGCGAAATTGAGCCGGGGGAGTTCGTCGCCATTGACGCGGCCGGGCTTCGCACCCAGCGGTTCGCCGAGCCGCAGCCGAAGGGCTGCATCTTCGAGTACGTGTACCTGGCGCGCCCGGATACGACGATCGCCGGGCGGGGCGTGTACGACACGCGCGTCGAGATCGGTAGGCGCCTGGCGCACGAGCATCCCGTCGATGCCGACCTGGTGATCCCTACGCCTGATTCCGGCACGCCGTCGGCTATCGGTTTTGCGAAAGGGTCGGGCATCGAGTTCGGGCTCGGGCTGGTGAAGAACGCGTACGTCGGGCGTACGTTCATCCAGCCGTCCGACACCATTCGGCAGCTCGGCATCCGCTTGAAACTGAACCCGCTGCGCTCGGTGATCGACGGTAAGCGGCTCGTGGTCGTCGACGACTCCATCGTGCGCGGCAACACCCAACGCGCCCTCGTTCGGATGCTGCGCGAAGCCGGCGCCAGCGAGGTGCACGTGCGCATCTCGTCTCCGCCGGTGTTGTGGCCGTGCTTCTACGGCATCGACTTCGCGACGCGCGCCGAGCTCATCGCGCCCGGGCTTACCGTCGACGACATCTGCCGTTCCATCGGGGCCGATTCGCTCGGGTATGTTTCGTTGGACGCCATGACCGAGGCGACGACGGTGCCGGCGTCACAGTTGTGCCGGGCCTGTTTCGACGGCCACTAT
Organism: Tessaracoccus timonensis; assembly: GCF_900343145.1. Taxonomy (NCBI): domain Bacteria; kingdom Bacillati; phylum Actinomycetota; class Actinomycetes; order Propionibacteriales; family Propionibacteriaceae; genus Tessaracoccus; species Tessaracoccus timonensis. The sequence goes on along the minus strand of NZ_LT996886.1, from coordinate 414,025 downwards.
CCCATCACTATTCCGAAGGAGCAGGGCAAACTGCTCGGCATCACGAACGAGGAGGAGCTGTGAGCAACGCGTATGCGCGGGCGGGCGTCGACATTGAAGCGGGTGACCGCGCCGTCGAGCTGATGAAAGCATCGGTGGCACGCAGCCGCCGCCCTGAGGTGCTGGGCGGGCTGGGCGGATTCGCCGGGTTCTTCGATGCCAGCGCGCTGAAGACCATGGAGCAGCCGGTGCTGGTGAGCTCCACCGACGGTGTGGGCACCAAGGTGGCCATCGCGCAGGCTCTCGACAAGCACGACACGATCGGCTTTGACCTCATCGGCATGCTCGTCGACGACCTCGTCGTCACCGGCGCCGAGCCGCTGTTCGTCACCGACTACATCGCGTGCGGCAAGGTGGTTCCCGAGCGCATCGCGGCCATCGTCGGGGGTATTGCCGACGCCTGCGTCGCTGCCGGCTGTTCGCTCGTCGGTGGTGAAACTGCGGAGCATCCTGGCCTGCTCGGTCCCGACGAGTACGACGTCGCCGGCGCCACGACGGGCGTGGTGGAGCGCGCCAAGATTCTCGGCCCCGAGCGGGTGCAGGCGGGCGACGTCGTCGTCGCGATGGCCTCGTCGGGCCTGCACTCCAATGGCTATTCGCTCGTGCGGCACGTGTTGCTGCAGGAGGCGGGCTGGCAGCTCGACCGCCACGTCGACGAGCTCGGGCGCACGCTGGGGGAGGAGCTGCTGGAGCCGACGAAGGTGTATGCCCTTGACGTGCTGGCGCTCATCGACGAGGTGGAGACGCACGCGTTCTCGCACATCACCGGCGGCGGGCTCGAAGCGAACCTCGCGCGGGTGATCCCCGACGGTCTGAGCGCGCGGCTGCAGCGCTCGTCGTGGACGCCTTCGCCCGTCTTCCAGCTCGTGCAGCAGGTGGGTGGGCTCACGCAGGCCGACGTCGACGCCACCTTGAACATGGGTGTGGGCATGGCCGCCATCTTGCCCGCGGAGTCCGTCGACGGTGCACTCGCGCTGCTTGAACGGCGCGGCATCAGCTCCTGGGTGCTGGGCGAAATCACCGATGGTGAGGGCCCAGGTACCGCGGTGCTCGTCTGAGGCTCAGCCTGCTCGCACTTACACTCCTACGCATGCGACGTATATGGGTAATCGGGTTGTCGGTGCTACTGGTGGGCTGTATGCCCACCTCGCCGAGGGATCCGAGCACTCCGACATCGTCAGCGACGCAGTCAGGGACGAGCGCGACGCCGTCACTCGAACCATCCGCCGCGCTCGAGCAGATCAGCGCGACGGAGTGCGTCAAGCAGTTCGAGCACAACGCCGAGCCGTGGACCATCAAGATTGATTCGCAGTGTGACGACCTCGAGGGGCTTGGCAAGACGCTGTTCTCACTCGTGAATGAAGCCGGCCGCGACAGCGAGCCGGAGGCGATGATCGTGAGCAGGCCGTGGCAGGTGCCGGTGGAGTACGAGCACGACGGTCAGGGCCCGCAGCCCGGGCCGGCCGACCTACGGTGGATCCGCTGGCTGGAGGACGCCCCCGTCGCGCTGGGCTCGATCACCAATTTCACAGCACGGGTCACGCTCTCCGACGAGGCGTTCGCCGTCGCCGTGATGCACGATCTGATCGCTAGGGATGTCGTCGACGGTGAGCGCCCGGCCTTGAGTATCGAGGGTGAGAGCTCGACGATCGAGCTCGCCCCCGGAAACCCGGACCAGGCCGAGCAGTTCGCCGCCTATGAACGGGTGCTTGCGCATGCGTCGTCGAAGACTGGCGAGTTCACGGTGTTGCAGCGAAGGATGACGGTGGCGGTGCGCGATTCCACGCAGGCGATGAGCGTCGTCGAAGCGATCGGCAAGGAGTCTGCTGCACTCAAGGGCTACGATGTGCGCCTCGTGTTCCCCGATGGGCGGCAGGTGCGGGGCAAGAAGTCTGAGCTTCGTGAGGGGCTTCCTCACGAGCCGGAGGTGGCCGAACAGGTGGCGACGACGGGTGCACGCCTGAGGTCCACGGACTTCCGCGGCTCCTACGCCCTCGACGTGCCGGATATCGAGTCGTTCACCAAGGTCGTGGCGTTGGTCTCGTCTGAACAGTGGGAGGGCCTCCCCGACTTCGATGTGCGAGTCACTCCTGGATATGCGGGAAAGGGGTTCGGGATGCGGCCGGAGTTGTGGCGCGTCGTCGGGCCCATCGTCGTCGACGCACACAAGGCCGGCATGACTGAGACGCGCGCCTACGGCCCAAAGGGTGGGACGGCGAAGCGCACCTTCGACATCGAGTTCCAGGCGCCAGATGACGGCCCGGACCTCAAGTCGGAGGAGGGTTATCGGCGGATCGTCGAGGTGCTCCGGGCGCATCAGTGGGAAGGCCGGGCCCAGATCCAGTTGGCCTACGATGAGTATCTCCTCTTCTGGAGCACTGCCGACGGCAGAGCCGAGGACGCGTACAACACGCTCAGCGGGGCCAAGCAGAGAGAGCCATACGGGTGGGGCAGGGACTTCCTCGAGCTTTGGGACTCGACAGCGAAGCGCTGAGGGGCCCGCATCTGCTGAAATGCGCGTCCGCTACAGTGTGAGGAAACGATTTCAATAGGAGCGATCGGAGGGTGCTGTGACAGCGATCCTCTTCATGCTCGTGTTTCTCGTGGAGCTGCTCACCTGGGTGTCGATTGGCGTTGTGTTTTATGCCCGAGCCGGCGGTGGCTTTGTCGGATGGATCGTGGCTGCGGCAGCGGTGTGCGTGGTGCTGGCCGCTTGGGCGCGCTGGGCTGCACCGTCGTCGAGAACCCGCACCCCGGCCAAAGCGGCCATGACGAAGATCGTCGTGTACGGCATCGCGGTGGTGGGGATGGCCTCCATTGGGCATCTCGTGTTTGCCCTCGTGCTCGCGGTGTCTGCCTTCGTGCTCTCGCGCGCGTTGGCTGCCGCCACCGGACGCTAAATCTAGGTCACCCTACGACGCGACGAAGCGTGAGCCGACGTTCGTCAGCCCACGCTTCGTGCAGTGATATCGGTTGGTTAGAACCTCGGCGTGATGTTCCAGATGCGCTGCATGTAGTCGCGCATGGAGCGGTCGGAGGTGAAGTAGCCGCAGCGGGCGACGTTCAAGATCGCGGAGCGCGTCCACGCGTCGGTGTCGGCGTACTTCGCTTCCACCTCGGCCTGCTTGTCCATGTAGGAGGCGAAGTCGGCGAACAGCATGAAGCGGTCGTGGTAGAGCCAGCTGGAGACCAGCGACTCGAAGGTGGTGCGGTCGCCGTCGGAGAAGACGCCCGACGAGATGAGGTCGACGGCTGCCTTGAGCTGCGGGTCGTTCGAGTAGTACTCGCCCGGCTGATAGCCCTTCTGGTGCAGCTCGGCCACTTCCGGCTCGGTCATGCCGAACAGGAAGAAATTGTCGTCGCCCACGAACTTGCGGATTTCGACGTTGGCGCCGTCGTCCGTACCGATGGTGAGCGCGCCGTTTAGGGCGAACTTCATGTTGCCCGTGCCGGATGCCTCCATGCCCGCGAGCGAGATCTGCTCCGAGAGGTCGGCCGCTGGGATGAGCTTCTCGGCGAGTGTGACGTTGTAGTTCGCTGGGAAGGCCACCTTGAGGCGCCCCTCGAGGCGCTCGTCTGCGTTGATGACTTCAGACACCTTGTTGATGAGGTGGATGGTGTCTTTCGCCAGGCGGTAGCCGGGGGCGGCCTTCGCGCCGAAGACGACGGTGCGCGGCGTGATATCCGAGGCCTGGAGTTTGCCGGAGATCACCTGCTCGTACAGCGAGACGATGTGCATGAGCTTCAGCGACTGACGCTTGTACTCGTGCAGGCGCTTGACCATCACGTCGAGGAGGTGACCGTCGGGCAGCTCGATGCCGTCGCGCTTGGCGAGGAGGTTCGTCAGGCGCGTCTTGTTGAACGCCTTGGCCTCACGGAACCGGGCGCGGAACTCGTCGTCTTCCGCGAACGGCTCCAGCTCACGGAGGCGTTCGAGGTCGTTCACCCAGCCCTTGCCGATGGTGTCGCTAATGAGATCAGAGAGCTTGTAGTTCGCCATGCGGATGAAGCGACGGGGCGTGATGCCGTTCGTGACGTTCGTGAACTTGTCGGGCCACAGCTCGGCGAAGTCCTTGAGCACCTTGTCACGCAGCAGCTGGGAGTGGAGCTCGGCGACGCCGTTGATCTTGATGCCGGCGATCGCCGCGAGATGCGCCATGCGCACGGAACGCTCGGGGTATTCGGCGATGATGGACATGCGCCCGACGCGTACCTCGTCGCCCGGGAACGCGGAACGCACCTCGTCGAGGAACTCCTCGTTGATGCGGTAGATGATCTCCAGGTGACGGGGGAGTAGGCGGCCCAGCAGCTCCGTCGGCCATACTTCGAGGGCTTCTGGCAGCAGCGTGTGGCAGGTGTACGCGAAACACTTCGACGTGACCTCCCAGGCCTCGTCCCACTCGAAACCCTCCTCATCGATGAGCACGCGCATGAGCTCGGGGACGCCGATGACGGGGTGGGTGTCGTTGAGCTGGAAGACGATGCGCTCGTGGAGGTTGTGCAGGTCGAAGTCGTCCTCGAGGCTGCGGATGAAGTCGCGGATCGACGCGGCCACGAAGAAGTACTGCTGCTGCAGGCGGAGTTCCTTGCCCTGTGGCGTGGAGTCCTCGGGGTAGAGCACCTTGGAGATGTTCTCCGCGAACGTCTGGGCGCGCACCGCCTGGGCGTAGTCGCCTGCGTTGAAGATCTGGAGGTCGAACGCACGCGTCGCCTCAGCCGACCACAGGCGCAGGGTGTTCACGCAGCCGTTCTTGAAGCCCGGCACCATGTAGTTGTAGGGCACCGCCTGGACGTCCCACGCGGGGACCCAGCGAGTGCGCTCGCGGCCGTTGTCGTCGGTGTAACTCTCGGTGTGGCCGCCGAAGTTCACCTTGACGGAAGCCTCGGGGTGCGGGAACTCCCACGGGGAGCCGAGCGCGAGCCAGGTGTCGGGCTGCTCGACCTGGCGTCCGTCGACGAAGGTCTGGCGGAAGATGCCGTATTCGTAGCGGATGCCGTAGCCAATGCAGGACACGTTCATCGTCGCGAGCGAATCGATGAAGCAGGCGGCGAGTCGGCCGAGGCCACCGTTGCCGAGGCCCGGTTCGACTTCCTGGGCGCGCAGACGCCACAGCTCAATGCCGCATTGCTTGAGGCCTTCCTCCGCGATCTTGCTGAGGTCGGAAGCCTGCAACGCGTTGCCGAGCTGGCGGCCGAGGAGGTACTCCGCAGACAGGTAGCCGACGGTCTTGCTGTGGTTTCGCTGATTTGCCTTGGTGGTTTCCAGCCAGCGGGCCATCAAGTAGTTGCGGACGGTGAGCGCTAACGCCATGTACTGGTCGTTAATGCTGGCCGTCTCGAGGGTCACGCCCTGCGTGGTGTTCAGCTCGTGTAGGAACTCCTTCACGAAGCCGTCGACGGTGTGCGGGGGAGTAGCAATGGGGGCGATTGCCAACGCGTGGGTCGGCTCGCTTGAAGGACCAAATACCCGGTGATCAACGTTGGGGGTCTCGTCGGCCTGGAAGTTGCCGTTCGAATGCGCAGTTTCAGCCATGCCTGCATCGTACCGACCCGGGGCGGGCCTGTCGACGGGCGTTGCAGTCGTTACGCAACGTTGCGCAATGTCTTGCATGAAGTGGGTAGAGCTGTACCGGGCCAGGACCTGCGTACTGGCCCGGTGCAGCGGGCATGACTTAGATTCCAGTGGATGGCAGTCCGATGGGTGGCCTGTCGGGCTTGGGTGGCGCCGGTAGTGAAGGCTCATCATCGACGTCATCGTCGGGACTCGGTGCATCCGCGGAGTCACTGCCCTCGTGTGCGAGAGTGAAGGCACCCTGGGGTGGCAGTTCGCCGGTAAAGGTGACGCTCCCCAACCTTGTAACGAATTGTTGGCCTACATCGCTGGCATTGAACCAACCGCGGAGACTCATCTCGGATCCGAGTGCTGCCTCAGCTGTCAGAAGCGTGCCAGCCGGCGGTGAAGTATCAGTGATGGTTCTCAGGACGTCCACCTCGTGGACGGACCACCAGCTGCCAGAGTTGCTGTGGTTGAGGATTCGCACGTAGCGGGCCGAAGTGGGCGCGAGCTGCACCTGAGAGTTCGACGGAGTCCCTGCAGCCCGAGCGATGCGTCGCCAGTGTTGGGCGTCGTTGGAGACCTCGATGCTGAAGCGCCTCGAGAAATCGTTGGGTGAGGAAGCATTGTCCAAGACGAGCTGCCAACGAGCCTTCCTCGCCTGGTAGCCTGATAGCGACAATGATCTGTAGGCTCAGTGAGCGGTTGTGCCAGAGAACTGCGCTTTGGCCGCAGTGGTTTGAAATGCAAGGGCGAAAGGCAGGCATCGACGGAGATGGCTTTCTTGGGTAAGAACAAGAGGGCGGTTCGGCAGTTCACATCCCCAGAAGAGCTGTATCTCAGCGGTATTTTGCCGCGGACCACGGCTGCGGTGGACTCGCTTTGGCTGCATCAGGGCGATGTCATTCGCGCCTATGCAGAAAGACACCAGGATACTCCCGACCTTGCGCTGGAGCTGCCGACAGGTACAGGCAAGACGCTGCCTGGCTTGCTTATCGGGGAGTGGGTGCGACGGAAGGCCGCTGGCCCGGTCGTCTATGCGACGCCTACCAGGCAGCTCGCTCGTCAGGTAGCGGCGACAGCGGAGCGCGAGGGCGTTCCTGCCGCGATCCTGACCGGTCCCGCCAAATGCTGGGGTCCCGCGGAAGAGGCGTTGGTCGAGCGCGGCGAAGCGATTGGGATAACGACTTATAGCGCTGTTTTCAACAGCAGCCCGAAGCTGCCGCAACCCCATCTCTTGATCTTCGATGACGCCCATGCTGGTGAGCAGTTTGTGGGGAACGAGTACGGCATCACTATCCGCCGTTACGATGACGAGGAAGCATACCTCGATGTGTTGGAGGCGTTGAAGCCGTTCTTGTCTGAGCTCCTCATTCAGCGGCTTGAGGGCGAGCCGGACCCCGGCGCCCACCACCAAGTACGCCTGATTCTACCTGCGGTCGACCAATCGGCACTGACCAAGCTCGACGCCGTCCTGGCGGATTTGCCTAGTCCTTACTCGTACAAGCTCGCGATGATCAGGTCGGGCCTAGCGGCATGCTGTGTCTACTTGTCCTACGGCGGTATACAGATCAGGCCGATGATTCCTCCGACCTATGAGAATCACATCTTTGCCCGTGCCAGGCAGCGCATCTATTTGTCGGCGACTCTCGGCTCGGGCGGCGAACTCGAACGCGCCTTCGGGCGACGTGAGATCGTTCGAATGCCACTCCCAACTAAGACTCCTCCACGCTCAGGTCGGAGGCTGTTCGTCTTCCCGGACTTGGTCAAGGGGCAGGATGCGACCGGATTGACCAGACAGATTATCGGACTCACTAACAAGGCGCTCGTGCTGAGTCAGGATACTGTTGCCAACGCCGAGGCGGCAGCCAAGGAACTGGCCGGCGAGGAGGTGCCGGTCATGGGGCGAGACGACCTAGAGGAGCAGGGACTGGAGTCCTTCGCCGGGGCTCCGACTGGAGTGCTGGGTCTGGCTAACCGTTACGACGGCCTTGACTTGCCGGGTAACGCTTGTCGGATCGTTGTCCTTGGAGGTAAGCCGGATGCTGTTGGTTTGCAGGAGCGGTTCCTGAGCGAGCGAGCCGAAGCCAATGCCGCCCTTGCCGAACGAATGCGGACCCGCATTGTCCAAGGGGCTGGTCGCTGCACTCGTGGTCCGAACGACTATGCCGTGGTCGTCGTGCTCGGGTCAGACATCATGAAGTACTTCTCCCGGCCTGAGAACATCCAGGCGCTCGAGCCGGAGTTGCAGGCCGAGGTCGAGTTCGGCTGGCAGAACAGCAGAGGTGCCGAGCCTGACGAGGTTCTCGAGAAGATCCAGGTGTTTCTTGAACATGGGGCCGGCTGGCGTGATCAGGGGGAGCCAGCGGTGGCTGAGTTCCGGCAGGACGCCGACAAGATCGAGCCGCCAGGAACTGAAGCCCTCGGCAAGGCTGCAGTGCTGGAGGTTGAGGCGTGGCAACTGGCGTTTGGAAGCGACTGGATTGGTGCAAGCGAGAAGCTGCAGGAAGCAGTACCGCTTGTCGGTCCTGCTGCGACGCGGGGTTACCGCGGTCTACTGCTATACCTCGCTGGTGTCTGGTTGCACCTTGGCGCTCAGGACGAGACCCAGCGGTCGCGTGCCCGACAGCTCATTCGAGAGGCCGCATGCGCTGCCAACCGCAGCACCTGGCTCAAAGAGATGCGGGAGCTTCCGGGTACAGAGGAAGTCCCGCTCGTCGCAGAGGACATAATGGCAGTGAACTGTGTTGTCGCCCGGTTGCGCGGCCAACTCAAATCGAAGCAGATCAACTCCGCTCTCGCAGAGATGCAGGATGATTTAGCCCAGGACGAGGCGACCCGGTTTGAACGCGGCCTGACGACTTTGGGGTCGTTCCTCGGTGCCGAAGCTGCGAAGCCGAAGGGCCAAGGGCGCTGCGATTCCGCCTGGGTATGGGGTACTGCGATGTGGATAACTATTGAAGCCAAATCGGAAGAGCATAGCGACGGCCTACTTCCGCTCAAGGATGTTCGGCAAGCCAATACCCAGCTCGACCAGCTGGCGGCGGACCGAGGCATGGACCACCCGCCAGCGGGGAGTCCAGCGATCATTGTGTCCGACAGGTTGTCGGTGGATCCGCAGCACGCTCAGGCGGCGAATCCGAACGTTTATCTAACCTCGTCCGGCGTCTTGAGGGAGATCGCCGGCGATGTTGCAGTGGTCTGGGCCGATCTACTGAAGACCGCAGTCGGAGTTGTGTCCGAGCATAGTCAGAAGCAACATGTCCGATCTGTTATGAATGAGAACGGGTGCCTGCCCAGCCAGGTAATCAACCGACTCACGCAGAACCGGATCAGGCCCGGCGACTGAACGGAGAGGAGTGAGCAGTTCCGTACCACTCGCTTTGCGAGCCCACGCAGGAGCCGTGTGGGGCTGCTCCAGCACGCAATCACCCGCTACGAGACGGTCGGGTTGAGTGGCAGAAGTGGTAGGTCGCCGACAACGCCACGGTGGAGATGCTTTTGCGGACTGTTGCAGAGCAATGTCCTAGCTTGGTACTTGGGCCGAACCGGTTTACCGTATTCGACTGTCGGCAACGCTCGAAACGGAGGCCGATCCGACGCTCGAAAACCAGGCCACCGGTTCGTGCTGTCTAGTCAGTCGTGTCTTGGGTTCTGATGCTGGGCAGGGTCCCGATGCTGCAGTTGCGTAGTCGGTAGGTGGCGCCCTTCAGGGTGAGGGCTTTGGCGTGGTGGACGATGCGGTCGAACATCGTTGCGGCGGCGGCCTAGGTGTAGTTGGTCATGACGTTGTCGGCTTGGGTGTGGAGGCGTGGGTCTGGGGGGTTGATCGCCGCAGGTGGTGTGGAGTCGATGATAGTTGTAAGTGGTGGTTCCAGACTTTGATTGCTTGGCGTCGTTGTTGCTGGGATGTGTAGGGGAGGGCGTAGAGGCATTCATCGGCCAGGAGCCTGTTGTAGCGTTCAATCTTGCCATTGTGTCGGGGCGTGTAGGGGCGGATGCGCTGGTGACGACCGATGAACGCGCCGGTGGAGCGTTGGAATGCTGTGGCGGTGTAGTTGCTGCCGTTGTCGGTGACCAGTCTGGTGATACGGGTGATGCTATGAGCGGCGAGGTATGCCCTGGCTCGGTGGAAGAACCCGATCGTGGTCGCGGCGGTCTCGTCTTCTAACGCCTCGGTGTAGGACCATCTGGAGAAGCCGTCGATGATCGAGTGGAGGTAGGTGTAGCCGACCTTGTGCTTCTGCGCGCGTTTGGATGCCAGGGCTTTGCTGCTGCCGCGGCCGTGGGCCCGCCAGCCACCACCGTCGGGGATTTTGCCGACTTTTGTCACGTCCATGTGGAGCATGTGGCCTGGATAGCGGGCGATGATCTTGCCAGGTCGGCGCAAGTGTTCCCCTTCTAGGTGATGTCTCGGATCCGGTTCAACCCGAGCCGGTCCAGCCACCTTGTCACTGTCCGAACACTGCACCGGGCATGGCGCTGATCGGTGAGTTCGCGGGTGATCCGGCGTGCTGACCACTTGTGTTTGCGACGCCAGGTTTCGATCAGCTCCACTATTTCCGCGCTCAGGCGTGTGGGCCGGTTCAGCGGGGCACTCGAGCGGTCCTCCAGCCCTGCCGGGCCGGCGGTTTGGTAGCGGGCGACCCATTTCGATCATGTCGAGCGGGTGATATGGAACTCGGCCGCCACGTGCGCGATCGGACCGCCCCATTTGAGGACCTGTCCCAGGGCTCGTAGTCTTCCTTCAACGGTCAGGGGGGGTGTCCCTATGTTGTTTGTCAAGCTGCGAGGGTGACGGGTTTGGGGTTGGGCGAGGGTGTTGGTGGTTGGTAAGGGGTGCCGTCTCGGAGCATGGCGTAGATGACGTTGCATCGTCGGCGGGCGAGGCAGATGATGGCGGCGTTGTGGCGTTTCCCTTCGGCACGTTTGCGTTGGTAGTAGGTCTTGGATGCGGGGTCGCGGGTGGAGGCGATCCAGGCGGAGTAGAAGAGGGCGTTCTTGAGGCGTTTGTTGCCTGCTCTGGATGGGTATTCACCGCGGATGGAGGAGCCGGAGCGTCTGGTGATAGGGGCGATGCCGGCGTAGGCGGCGAGATGGCTGGCGGTGGCGAAGCTGGAGCCGTCGCCGATGGCGAGGAGGATCTGTGCGGCGGTCTTGATGCCGATCCCGGGCATGCTCATCAAGACCTTGGAGAGAGGGAAGTCGGCGAGCATGGCTTCGACTTCTTGTGCGACGGTGGCGCGTTGGGTCTTGAGCTCGACGACTTGCGCGGCGATGCGGGGGATGATGCTCTCGACGGCGCGGGTGGCGGGGACGGTCACGGTTTGTTCCTCGAGTGCGGTGAAGATGCGGTCGATGAGCTGGCCTGGATTCCGGTAGCGGTGGGTCCGGGCGTAGCGCAGGACGCGGGTCTTCCCGGCCGTGGCGAGACCGGTGGGGCCGGCGTATTTGATCAACAGGTTCAGCGCGAGTTCGCTGCTGAGGGTGGCGCCGGTGAAGACCCGTTCGTGGGCGGGGGGGATCTGTGTGAGCAGCGAACGGAGCCGGTTCAGCGCGCGGGTGCATTCGTGGGCGAGGTCTTCGTCGAAGCCGGAGAGGACTTTCAACGCGGACAGAGTTTCGCTGTTGTGATCGACCTGCCGGAGTGTGTGGGGCATGGTACGGGCGGTGTCAGCGATGATGAATGCGTCTTTGGTATCGGTCTTTGCCCGGCCGGGATAGAGGTCGGCGGCTTTGCGCATGGCCAGACCGGGCAGGTAGGCGACCTCGCAGCCAGCGTCACGGGCGACTGCGACCGGGAGCGCGCCGATTGTGTTGGGTTGATCGACCACCAGCAGTACTCGGCCGTGGTCGAGTAGCGTGGTGAACAGTGCGCGGAGTTTGGTCTCGTCTTGTGGGAGGGGTTTGTCGAAGATCTTCTTCCCGGTGGGATCGAGCGCGCAGGCGTGGTGCTCGGTCTTGCCGACGTCCAGGCCAATGGTGATTGCAAATGGTGTCTTGCATGGTGGCTCTCCTCGATGAGAGTTTCTGGCTGGTCGCAGTCGTGACACCCACTGCCGGCACCCACGTTACGGTGAGACCTCAGCAATGCTGGGCCGTGTCCCTATCAGCGGTCAACGAGTGTCTCTCGGTCGGGTGGCAACACCCCCCGGACCATCAATGGCAGGGCGAGACAGCCATGCCCGACCGAGCGACCAGATCCCCGACGTTCGAGGACTCTTCCAAGGTAACGGGGCGTTACGGTGGGTCATGGAACGGGTCTCCTCCCAGCAGATGCGAATGGTTTCGTCACCACCCATCGTGCCGGCCAGGGGCCCGTTCCCTCACCCCACCGCGCCGACTACAACGTCATGACCTCATACAACTAGGTACGACGGCCATCCTTTGAAGAACATCCTTGACACGGTGTACTTCGCTCCATCCCACGAAAGCCGCCTCCTTCAAGCCGCCGATCTTGTCTCGTACGCCCACTTCCGCGCGCGGATGACACCCGAAACATCTAGGAGCTACGCGGCGGGGCAGCAGGCCTGGGAGATTGTGAAGGACCTGTGTGATTGCTACTTCTGGACTCCCTAGATGCACATCAACCCCGGACAGAGCCGGGGCTGTGGCGGATGGGACTCGTTAAGAGAACCCGTTAACTTCATCGTACAAGGCAGATCCGCCCACCACAAGACAGAATTGCATACCAGTAGACAGCCAAGGGGGAGGAGTGAGAGCCACGTCAGGCGCCTGCTCAGCCATCCAGACACACATGCCCAGGGTGCGCCGCAGCCGAGGCCGGCTCCACCTGGAATGTTGCGTGGCGGATGTTGAAATGTCGCGCGGTGCAGTCCTGTGCCGCCTGCACGACCTCGGCGGCGTGGCCGTCGTGGAAGCACTCGTCGTCGACGACGATGTGTCCGGTGACGATGGGCAGGCCGGTGGCGATGGTGGAGGCGTGGAGATCATGGACCCTCTTGACCTGTTCGAGCGCCAGGAGGTGAGCTCGCACATCGTCGAGGTCGAGTGCCTCGGGGGTCTGTTCCATCAGTACCCGCAGTGTGCCGCGCAGGATGATCAACGCGCGGGGAACGATGAGTGCTGCGATGAGCAGGCTCGCGATCGCGTCGGCCTGCTGAAATCCCGTCGTGGCGATTAAGATGCCTGCGACGATCACGCCGAGCGAGCCGAGGGCGTCGTTGAATACCTCCAGGAAGGCGGCGCGCATGTTGAAGTTGGCGTCGCGGCTTGAATGCAGCACCGCGATGGATGCGAGGTTGGCGATCAGCCCGACGACGCCGAAGGCCATCACGAGAGGGCCGTGCAGCTGTGGGGGATCGAAGAGGCGTCGCATCCCTTCGACCGCCGTATAGCACCCGACGACGATCAGCACCGTGGCTTGGGCGAGGGCGGCGAGCACCTCGGCACGGCGGAAACCCCACGTTCGGCTCGTATCGGCGGGCCTGCGCATGAGGGTCGCAGCGCTGAGCGCGAGCACGAGTCCAGACGCATCTACGACGACGTGCACGGTGTCGGTGAGCAGCGCGAGGCTGCCTGTGATGATCGACCCCACCAATTGCGCGACGACGACCGTCGACGTGATCGCCAATGCTGCCCAAAGCTTCCGACGATGCAAGTCGGCCCCGTGGGCATGTGTGTGTCCAGCACCCATGTGGCTCAGCTCCTCGTGGGGGCGGAATCGTCGTCTGCGGAACTGTGCAGGTGGCTGCACAGCTGGGCGGCGTGGCCTGTGGAGTTGAGCATCTGTTCGGCGGCTGCGACGAGGATCTTCAGCAGTGCAGGCTCTGCGAGTGCGTACCAGGTGGCGCGCCCCTCAGGGCGTGCTGTGAGCAGGCCGCATTCCGTGAGAAATGAGATGTGCTTGCTCACTGTGGACTGCGCGAGCTCCATGTGCTCGACGAGGTCACGCACCCGGTGCTCGCCGGATGCGAGGTGCTGCAGGATCGCCAGCCGGGCAGGCTCGGCGAGCGCCTGAAACAGGTGCGCGTAGGCCTCGGTCGCGTGGTTGTCGACGACCACCTCACTATTAATCGCCATAGAGCGATGATAGCACTGAGGAGCGATGCTGCAAACGGGGTTCGGTAGTGGTCAAACCGACGGTGCCCTCCCCGGTTTACGTGGGGGAGGGCACCGTCGGCGATTGTGGGTGACGTCAGAGCGCGTCGATGACGGCGTTCATTGTCGTGGACGGACGCATCACCTGCGCCGCCTTGTCGGGGTCAGGGCGGTAGTAGCCGCCGATGTCCGCCGGGTTGCCTTGCACGCCGACGAGCTCGTCGATGATCTGCGTCTCGCCGTCGACGAGCGCCTTCGCTACGGGTGCGAACTTCTCGGCGAGGGCCGGGTCGTCGGTTTGCTTCGCGAGCTCCTCGGCCCAGTACCGGGCGAGCCAGTAGTGCGAGCCGCGGTTGTCGATGCCGCCGAGGCGACGCGTCGGCGACTTGTCATTGAGCAGGAACGACGTGTTCGCGGCGTCGAGTGCCTTCGCGAGCACGCGGGCACCCGCGTTGTCGTTGGCCTGGCCGAACTGCTCGAGCGACGCGGCCAGCGCCAGGAACTCGCCCAGCGAATCCCAACGGAGGTAGTTCTCCTCGACGAGCTGCTGCACGTGCTTTGGCGCAGAGCCGCCGGCGCCGGTCTCGAACAGGCCGCCACCGGCCATGAGCGGGACGATGGAGAGCATCTTGGCCGAGGTGCCGAGCTCGAGGATGGGGAAGAGATCGGTCAGGTAGTCGCGCAGCACGTTGCCGGTGACGCTGATGGTGTTTTCGCCGCGACGGATGCGCTCGACGGAGAACTTCGTCGCTTCGACCGGCGACATGATGCGGATGTCGAGCCCGTCGGTGTCGTGGTCTTGGAGGTAGCGCTCCACCTTCTCCTTGACGTTGCGGTCGTGAGCGCGGGCGTCGTCGAGCCAGAAGACGGCCGGCCATCCGGTAGCGCGAGCGCGGGTGACGGCGAGCTTCACCCAGTCCTGCAGCGGGAGGTCCTTCGTCTGGCAGGCGCGCCAGATGTCGCCGGCCTCGACATCGTGCGAGAGCAGCACGTCTCCGGCGGCGTTCACCACTTCGACGCGGCCGTCCGAGGCGATCTCGAAGGTCTTGTCGTGTGAGCCGTACTCCTCAGCCTTCTGCGCCATAAGCCCGACGTTCGGGACGGTGCCCATCGTCGTCGGGTCGAACGCGCCGTTGGCCTGGCAGTCCTCAATCACTGCCTGGTACACGCCGGCGTATGAGGAATCGGGCAGCACAGCCAGGGTGTCGTGCTCCTCGCCGTCGGCGCCCCACATGTGGCCCGAGGTGCGGATCATCGCCGGCATCGAGGCGTCGACGATCACGTCGGAGGGCACATGCAGGTTGGTGATGCCCTTGTCAGAGTTCACCATCGCCAGTGCGGGGCCGTTCGCCATCGCCTCGTCGAAGGCGGCGCGGATCTCGGCCCCACCTTCGAGCTGCTCGAGACCAGCGAAGATCGAGCCGAGCCCGTCGTTGGCGCTCAGCCCGGCTGCGGCCAGCTGGTCGCCGTACTTGGCGAAGACATCGGCGAAGTAGGCGCGGATCACGTGGACGAAGAGGATCGGGTCGGAGACCTTCATCATGGTGGCCTTGAGGTGGGTCGAGAACAGGACGCCCTGCTCCTTCGCCTTGGCAACCTGCTCCAGCAAGAACGCGTCGAGTGCCTTCGCGCTCATCACCGTGCCGTCGACGATCTCGTCGGCGAGCACCTTGAGGTCGCTCTTCAGGATGGTCTCGGTGCCGTCGGCGGCCACGTGCTTGATGGTGAGAACGTCGTCGGAAGGAAGCACGACGGACTGCTCATTCGAGCGGAAATCCCCGCCGGACATGGTGGCGACGGAAGTCTTCGAATCCTTGCTCCACTCACCCATGCGGTGTGGGTTGTTGCGGGCGTACATCTTCACCGATTCGGGTGCACGGCGGTCCGAGTTGCCCTCGCGCAGCACAGGGTTCACCGCGGAGCCCTTGACCTTGTCGTACTTGGCGCGAATCTCGCGCTCCTCATCGGTCTGCGGGTCCTCGGGATAGTTGGGAACGTCGTGGCCCTGCGCCTGCAGCTCAGCGATCGCGGCCTTCAGCTGCGGCACCGACGCGGAGATGTTAGGAAGCTTGATGATGTTTGCCTCGGGCTGCTGGGCCAGCTCTCCCAGCTCGGTCAGCGCATCGTGCTCGTCGGTGAACTGGCACAGAATGCGAGAAGCGACCGAGATGTCACGCGTGTCGACATCGACGCCAGCCTGCGCGGCGAACGCCTTCACAATAGGAAGGAAGGAGTACGTGGCGAGCAACGGCGCCTCGTCGGTGAGGGTGTAAATGATCTTGGCCATGGCCTTGTGGCGCTCCTATCTCGTGGAATGCAATACGAGGTTCAGCTTAGCTTTGCCACACCGAACTCGTGTCACCTTTGGTCTTGTGCGGAAACTTGGGTAGCCTTATCGCCACGAGAAACTGAAAGATTCCGCGGCAAGCCGCGAGGGACAGAGCAAGGGGGTCGACCCATATGGGGCGCGGCCGTGCAAAGGCAAAGCAGACGAGGGTCGCACGCGACCTGAAGTACCGTTCCGTCGAAACCGATTTCGCATCGCTGGAGCGCGAGCTCCAAGGGAAGCCTCCCGTCGACGAGCATGACGACATCCCCGATCAGTACGCAGACCTCGCGGCACAGTACGACGATTACGTCGACGACTACGACGACGAAGAAGAGGAAGAGCGCGGGGCATGAGTTCCCCCTGGGTGGCAGACACGCTGCTACCCGGATATGTCTCACGCACCATCGCGTTGCCCGACGAGAGCACCTACGCCCTCGAGCCGTCGGGCACACTGGTTGCAACACTTGTCCGACGAGGCGAGCCGACGCGTCGGCGTGCGGTGCTGTACATCCACGGTTGGTCTGACTACTTCTTCCAGGCGCACCTGGGGGATGCCTTCGAGGCGCTCGGCATCGACTTCTACGCCATCGACCTACGTCGCTACGGGCGCTCCCTGCGCAACGGACAGCTCGCCGGGTACATCCCCGACATGCGCGATTACTGGACGGAACTCGACGAGGCTGTGCAGCACATCCGCGACGACGGCCACGACGTGATCGATTTGTGCGGCCACTCCACCGGTGGGCTGATCGCGTCGTTGTATGCCGACGAGCGTCCCGGCACGTTCGCGACTGTGTTGCTGAACTCTCCTTGGATTGAGATTCAAAGCTCGCCGGTCGTGCGCTACTCACTCCACCCGATCATGCGCAGCTTTTCTGCGGTCGCACCCACCACGGTGCTCCCCATGGCTGACAACGGTTTCTATCTGCGCTCCATCAGCGCCGACGAGGACGGCGAGTGGGAGTTCGACCGGCACCTGAAGGGCGACGAAGCGTTTTGGATTCGCGTCGGCTGGGTGAAGGCTGTGTTGTCCGGCCAAACGCGCGTAGAGAAGGGGCTCGACATCGACGCCCCTATCCTCGTGCTCACCTCTAGCCGCAGCGTGGGTGGCTTCGTCGGGGGCCAATGGAGTGACGACTATCATCACGCCGACGGTGTGCTCGACGTCCGCCGCATCGCCGAGCGGTCGCACTACCTCGGCAAGCATGTCACCTTGGTGCGTCTCGAAGGCGCCCTCCACGACATCGCCTTGTCGGCTCAGCCAGTGCGCCGCCGCGCGTTCGACGAGTTGCAGCGCTTCCTGAGCGCATACGGGGCCGCATGACGCCAGTCATCACCGGCTTCGGCATGATCGCGTTCGCGATCTTCGTCGGGTGGTTGTTAGGGCGACGGGGCATCGTCAAGCCGGAAGATCGCTTCTCGCTGAACAAGGTCGCGTTCTACGCGGCCAGCCCCGCGCTGCTGTTCACCGTGTTGGCGAAGGCCGATCTCGCCCAGATTTTCTCGATCTCCCTTGCGACGCATGTCGCCGGCGTGGTCATCGTGTGCGGCGGGTGTTTGGTTGTGATGCGCGCGCTGGGTACGCGTGACGTTCGGCAGCTGATGGTCGCCTCCTACTGCGGGGTGTACTCCAACGCCAACAACATTGGCCTGCCCATTGCCGTGTACGTGATTGGCGACGGTAGTCAGGTGGCGCCGCTGCTGGTGCTGCAGATGGTTGTGCTGGCACCGATTCTGATGGGCGTGCTCGATGCTTCGGGAGAGGACGGACTCGATCTTCGTCGGCTCTTGCTGCAGCCGGTGATTAACCCCATCGTGCTGGGTTCCGCGTTAGGTGTGGTGTTCTCTGCGTTTTCGCTTCCGCAGCCGGCGTGGCTCATGCGCCCGCTGGAGCTCGTCGGTGGGGCAGCTGTGCCACTGATGCTGATCGCGTTCGGTATTTCTCTCGTGGGGCAGAAACCGCTCCAGCCGGGCACAAGGCGGCGCGACGTGCTGATCGCGACGGTGGCGAAAACAGTGGTGCTTCCCCTCGTCGTGTACGGGCTGGGGCGTTGGGTGTTTGGCCTCGACGCGCAGCACCTGTTCGCCGCGACGGTGCTCGCCACGCTCCCGACCGCGCAGAACATGTACCAGTACGCGCTGCGCTACGAGTCCGGGGAAGTGATCGCCCGCGACACCGTCGCCGTGACGACGGGGCTCTCTCTGCCGATCTCGCTCGCCGTTTCCGTGCTGTTGCGCCCTTGAGCGCCCCGGATGTGCTCCCCGCAGGGGAGTGCGCTACCGTACAAGATTGGCTGAATAGGCAGCTACACGATTGATGCGCCCGGATGCGGGCCGACGAAGCAAGGAGATGACGCCGATGCGCAAGGCCAGCAAGTTTGGCATTGCAATGCTGGGAACTGTAGTGATGGGGCTGTCGATGACCGCCTGCGCTTCCCAGGACGAGGCCTCGAGCGGTGGGGCGAATTCGGGCAGCGACGCCAAGGCGTCGGCGCCCGCAGCGTCGGCCAAGGAATCAAAGGCTGAAGAGGCCAGCAGCAACAAAGACTCGAAGTCGGTCGATTCGATCGACATGATGGTCGAGAAGCTCCGGAAGAAGAACTACGCCTGCCAGGGCTGGAAGCAAACCGACGACGTTGACGGCGCCGATGCGTCGGGCACCTGCAACGGTGAAGACCAGGTCATGTGGTTCGAGGATGCTTCGAAGGTTGACGCCAAGGCCAAGGAGCTCGACGACGCTGGCACCCAGTACGTCGTGGGCGAGAACTGGATCGTCGCGAACACCGTCACCCCGACGCTCGTGCGCAACGCGCTGGGTGGCAACTCCGTTTCGGGGAAGTGATTCGCCGGTTTTCGCTGGCTGAGTAGCGTCCAGTTGCCCCCGATGGTTGAGTAGCGCCCAAATGCCCCCGATGGTTGAGTAGCGAGCGGAGCTCGCGTATCGAAACCGCGCTGCATCTCGATACACGGCTTCGCCGCTACTCGATGGTCGGGTGTTGCCGACACCCGGTGGCTGAGTAGCGCCCGCAGGGCGGGTATCGAAACCTGCCCGCACCCGGTGGTTGAGTAGCAGGCGGAGCCTGCGTGTCGAAACCTGCCCGCACCCGGTGGTTGAGTAGCGCCCGTAGGGCGCGTATCGAAACCACAACCCCAAAGTTTTTTCGAAAAAATCTCCCCAAAACCCTTGGGTGTAGAACAGATGTTCGATATGCTGGTGGTGTCTCAGAGAGGAGATGCCAATGGGTGATCAGGCGGCGTTGTCATTCGCGGCTATGGTGCATGCTCGGCGATCTGCGCACGCGGCAGAGATCGCCGAGGTCGTGGCGCTGTTAGAAGCTTCCGACGCCTACGCCATCGACGACGACCCCCAGCTCCCCGAACCCCTGCGCGTGAAGCGGGTGAGCTCTGGCCGTGATGGCGTGCTCGGCCCCACCGAAGCCTTCCTCTTGGAAGCCGCCGCAGCGACGGGCATGAGCTTCGGGGGAATGCGGGAGCGCACGTCGCAGGCACTCAGCGTCCGGGTTCGGCATCCCAGGGCGTGGCAGCTGTTCATCTCAGGCGGCGTCCAGTGGTGGGTGGTCCGCAAAATCGAAGAGGCCTGCCAAGAGCTGTCGCTTGAAGCGGCGCTGGAAGTAGATCGCCGGGCCTCACACCGGGTGAGCATGCACCCGGTGTGGAGCGTGCTGGATCAGCTCTCTCGTTGGGTGATGGAAGCAGATCCCGACAAAGCACACCGCAAGGCAGCCCTGTCCAAAAAAGGCCGGTTCGTGCACGTCGGGCGTTTTGAAGACGATCACGTGGGGTTGTTCGGGCGCGTCGATGCCGCGGATGGGGTGCTGTTCGACCAAGCGTTAGACCAGATTGCCGCCACACTGCCGGCGCCTGAAGTCCCGGAAGAGCTCGAGCCCGAGGAGCGGGCATGGTTTATTCGTGGGCAACGGCGCGCGGCTGCGTTCGGGGTGTTTGCCCGCCAAGCTATTGGTCAAGACAGCCTGATGGACGTCGAGATGGTGGTCCATGTTCCCGCTGAGCCTGCTTCGGCGGACGGCCACCCCCAGGAGGCCGGAGCCCCGCTGGGCTCGGTGGCGTACGTGGAAGGCTGGGGCAACATGCTCACCACCACACTGCCTGAATTCTTGAAGGGGGCGAACGTCACGGTTCGGCCAGTGCTTGACCCGAACATGATCCCCAGCCCGAGTGGAAAAGAACCAACCGCCGATCAGCGACGAGCCCTCATGGTGCGGAACCCCCGTTCGGTGTTCCCGTTTGCCACCACGAAGGCAAAGGACTGCGACGTCGACCACACGGTGAACTTCTGCCCAACTGGCGGGGATGGGGTCACGTCGATGGCGAACATAGGCCCTCTCGACCGAAGAGCGCACCGGGCAAAGACGGCCGGTTACTGGCGGCTGACTCAACCCGAGCCTGGGGTGTTCCACTGGGTGTCGCCGCTGGGGTACGAATATGAGGTCACTGGGCAAGGCAGCGTCATGACACGCCTGCCCGACGTACCGGTTGCACCCATCGCAGAGGTGCCGCCTCAGCCGCCTCCCGAGTACGAGCCGCCTCCAGATTTCGTGCGAGCTGCATAGTTCCACCCGACGATCACCCTGCCACCCCGTATACCGTCATGGTTGCGGGTAGCAGTGCTGCGCTGGGGGAGTGTGCGGTGAAGGAGTGGTTTCGATGCGCCCGCTCCGCGGGCTACTCAACCACCGGGGTGCTTGTTTCGATGATTGAGTAGCGCCGCAGGCGCGTATCGAAATCATCCCGGATGTGGTTTCGATGCGCCTGTTCCGCGGGCTACTCAACCACCGGCCAGATCCAGACCATCGAGTAGGCGACGCAGTCGCCGTATCGAGATGCATCGGCCGCCAATACCCAACCTCGCCGGTATAAGGAATGGGGGATTCCACCGAAAACGGTGGAATCCCCCATTCCTTATCGCCAACGCCACGACTCAAGTTCGTTGTGATGCGCCGGATCCAGCCGCTACTCGACCATCGAGTAGCGCCGCAGGCGGGTATCGAGATGCGAGTGGGAGAGAAAAAGAACTGGTGGCCAGGGCCGGGGTCGAACCGGCGACCTTTCACTTTTCAGGCGAACGCTGCTACCAACTGAGCTACCTGGCCGTGCGGCCTGAATTCAGACCTAGCGACCCCGACGGGACTCGAACCCGCGACCTCCGCCGTGACAGGGCGGCGCGCTAACCAACTGCGCTACGGGGCCAATCTCTTGACCTGCTGGCGTTAACCAACTCGGCAACTATAGCCATGCTTGCGTCGTTATGGGAAATCGACGTGGCGTGGCACTTCGTCGCCACTTCCCTCGCGGGAAGTTTCGCATCCCCAACGGGATTCGAACCCGTGTTGCCGCCGTGAAAGGGCGGAGTCCTAGACCGCTAGACGATGGGGACCAGCTCGGAAGACTGTACCGGATAGCAGCCTGTTCGCACAAAGCGACGCCGAATATACAGCGCGTAGCTCCAGAAATGCGGCTCGCCATTCGAAGCTACAGGTGACCTCCGTCGGCGTTACAGTGCTGAGCAGTCAACGAATCCCGCGATGCCGAACGTGTTCGCGATGGAAAGGGGACAACCCATGACACTGCACCGACGCCGCGCACGCGGCCTCCTCGTGCCTCTCGCCGTAGCACTCACGCTGGGGGCCTGCTCAGCTGGGGACGAGCCAAGCCCGACGCCTAGCGCCTCGAGTGCAACCGAGGCCCAGCAGCCAACGGGGGCGCCGAGCGAACCGTCGTCGGAAGCATCGCCGACAAAACCGCAACCGACGGAGGAATCTGCGACGCCAGCCGCGTCGGGGGAGAAGGTTTCGCAGGAGCAGATCCAAGCGGCCATCGATGCGTTCGTGAAGAAGCACGAGGGCGCCCAGGAGATCCCCGGGAGCGATATTAAGCCGAGCGAGCTCGACGAAGTGTCGAAGGGCGTGAAGGTCGAGCCCAAGGAATGCAAGGACGCCTACCTGCGGCTCCAAGACCCAGATCTGCCGCAGACGGGGAAGACGCACGTCGCCATGCACCGAAACACCGGCCTGGGCAATTTGGTCTGGTTGAGCATCCAGGAATACGAGACGCCCGAGGATGCACGTCGGATGGCCACGCTTTCGGATGAACCGGGACCGGCTCAGTGCAAAAAGATGAAGATTGAGACCAACGGCATGACGGTCACTGTGGAGTACACGGAGCGCAAGCCCCCAAAATTCGACAACGTCGAGCTGACAAGCGCCATGCAGTTGGTTGAGACCATCCCTGGGGGAGCGTCCACCACCACCAACTCTGTGCTCGCGTTGAAAGGCAACGTGGTGGTCTCTTCGTCGCTGCACTCGGTGGAAGATTCATTCACACCCGAGGATGCCGACGCCATCGTCCGCGACGCTTTGGAAGCCATGGAGCAGTAACGCAATGCGCAGGGCGCCTCCTTGCATCGGAGTACGCCCTGCGCTGTACGACCGGCGTCAGTTCGAGCTGATATGCACGTGGTCGTAGTGGTTCGCGGTGTCGCTTCCTCGATTCGACATCGGGCGCCACCCCTCCTTGCTACGCCTGACGCTCCAGATCTTCTGGTCCCAGATGATGTACTTGATGTTCAGCTCGCGCGCGTACTTCTGGTAGTAGCGGGCGACTTCCCAGCCCAGCTGATTGTTCTTCTTGTAGTTGGGGATCATGAGGTCGACGGCGCGTCCGGCTGGGTGGTCGGGGGTCACGTCGCGACGCCACCCGTAGTGGGTCTTGATCTGCGGGAAGCGCGCCCATGCGTCGGCGGAGATGCGCTGGATGTACGGATTCGTCCGGTGCATGCCCGACGAGTACCCCTTGTTGAGGTCCTTGCCACGGGGGCCGCCGGTGATCGGCGTAGCCGGAACGTTGCCCGAACCACTCCAGCCATCAGGTGCGGGCGTGGAGGGTGCGGCCGAGGTGGTGTAGCGCGACGTCACCCAGCGCAGCGCGCCCTTGTGCACGACCTCGGCACGCCCGTTGGCTACCTTGCCGGTAATGGCGATCTCGGACCCCTTGGGGATCTCGCCGTTGTACCGCGACCCGGTGCTGGCGTACCAAATGTTGAGGTCGGCGGTAGCCCAGCGTTTCGTCGTCGACGGCAGCTTGGTGTTGTCGCTCGGCTTCGAGGAAGACGATTCGACGCTCCGGAGCCAGTTCGACGCAGCCCAGCGCTTGTTACCCTGGTAGATCACCTCGGTGAATCCACCGCTCGTGCGGCCTGTGGTGGGCAGCAGACTGCCCTTCGCGGCCGTCGCGACGCGGCGGTAGTTAGTGCCAGGCCCGGTGCGTACATTGAGATTCTCGGTGGTCTGCGCAGTAGCTGTGCCGCTAGAGGATGCCGACGGCGCAGGCGCGGCCCCCCTCGTCGGGGACGTCAAATACCTGGTGGCCACCCAACGAGGGGTGCCGCTCCAGTTGATCTGCGTGTACTCACCAGAGCGCTTGCCGGTGAGTCTCACGACGGTGCCCTTCGTCGCGAGGGACACGCGGCGGTGCTTGATGGATGGGCCAGTTCGGACAATGAGGTTCGCGGTCGTGCGGGACTGTCCGGATGCCGACGACGAAGTCACCGGGGCGGCCGACTGCGTCGTCGTTGTGAGGTACTTCGCATAGACGTAGGCCTCACGCCCGTTCCAGGTGACCTTCGTCCAGCCGTTCACGGTGCCGGAGGCTGTGACCTTTGTTCCGGGATTCAGAATCGTAAGGGACTTGCTGCTCGTCGTGGGCTGCGTGCGGACGTGCACCCGCGTTGTCGCCTGCACGGTGCCGGAGTGCGCGTCTGCACCCGGCCCGGTGGCCAGGGACCCGAACAGTTGAACCCCGAGCGCCAAGGAGGCAGCAGCCGCAGTCACGCGCAGCCCTTGGATAGCCCTCACGATGTCTCCTCACGTTGTGGATACGGGTGTCCGGATGCACCGCTTCCCCGGAATCCTGAGACTCCCGGCACATCCGGTCTCGAGGACAGTAGGACGCCTGAGGAGGTGGGGACAAGGCTGCTTGAGGGTTGGTTGAGGTTCGAATGCAAGGAAGCGCGCCGACAAGCCTGTCGAAATCACACGAATGTAATTTTTGAGGCATCACGCGTCTGGCTAGGGGTTATGTTGAAATCGCTGCCGGGCCCAAGGCTGAAGAAATCCTGAGTTCAGCTCTCAGTAAATCACTTGAAGTACAGCTTGAGGTTCAGGCTTTCGCAGGTTGAGGTTGAGGTTTGAATACATCGCACCAACATGTGCAGCAGGGTTCGGGCATGCGATGCGGGGAGATGCGTCGTCGTGAATGGTGCCCCCAGCGGGGATCGAACCCGCGACCCATGGATTAAAAGTCCACTGCTCTGCCAACTGAGCTATAGGGGCCATCACAGTCTAGAGCATCGACGCCAAACTGCCACTTCGGGCTTGGCTCCTCTGGCACAGTGAAGGCATGGAATGGCTGTGGCTCGTCGGCGCGGTGGCGCTTGGCTTGGCCTTGTTGTGCGTGGCTGTGGTGACCGATCGCCGCGTGCTCCGACGCGCTCAGCGCGAGGCCGTCGTCGTGCCGCCCAGGGGCAACGACACCGTTGACGCCCACGTGCCCACCTACATCACCCAAGCCGAGATCGACGCCCTCCCCGATGTCGAGGGGCGGCGTGAGGCTCCCGCCGGACAACGGTTTGACGCTCAGGTCGCGCATCGCGTGCTCTTGCCGGCCCGCGGGCGCGCCCACCTCGAGTCGCCACGCGTGCTGGTCGTCAACGGGACGATCGCCAGCATCCGGCAACTGTTCCCCGCCCTCGATGCCCGCAACCCGTTAGCCATCGTCGCGGAAACAGTCCACGACGAAGTAGCGCACACCGTGCAGGCCAACCGCAAGTATTCCGGGATGCCGCTGCTGGTGCTGACAGCGGCGGCGAAGGAACGCGCACGGATTGCGGAGCATGTGCACGCCCAGCCGCTCACCGCCGACGACCTACGGGCAGGCTACGTGCCAGATGAGGCGTACGGCAGCGCGGCGTCAGTGGCGGCCGACGCCCACCATGCCTGGATCGCCGTCGACTAGGCACTCACCACCAGGGGCGCGACTCGATTGCCACGGGGTGTTCCTCGAACGTGCGCGCCCACGAACTGGCGTCCGGTGGTAGCGCGTCGGCGCGCGCTTCCTCCACCAGTGCCCGCAGCGCCCGTTTCGCGCTGACGATGTCGTCGCGTCGCTGTTGCAGCTCCGGCTCCTCGAGCCATGCCTGCTCCAGGCGTAGGCACTGCAAGCGCTGTTCGATGATCCGACGATGTCTGCGGCGGTGCTGCGCATCAAGCTCGAGGTGCACTTCGGCTGCTCGAAACCAGCCATGCGCCGTGTTGATGCGCGTCAGGCCAGGGTGCACGGTCATCGCGTCATGGACCGGCACGTCGGGATAGATGTTGATGGCATTCGCGGAGATCGCGTACTCGAGCTCGTCGCGCCCGGCCTCGTCGATGAGAATGTCCGTGGCGCGCATCACCACGTCGAAGATGGACGCGTCGGCCATATTCGGCCGCGGGGTGACGCCACCGGTGTGGCTCGACAGCACGTAGTTGCGCGACGCCCCCATGAGCCCGATGGCGAGCTCGGCGGGAAGATTCTCCCGGGTTCCACCGTCGACGTAGGTCTCATCCTCGATGGGCACGGCGCGGAACACACCGGGGATAGAGCACGAGGCGAGCAGGCCGTGGACGAGATCGTGGTCGGTGTCGTCCCAGGGCTCGTTGTTGCGGTCGACGAGCTTGCCTTCCTCAGTCATGTAGCGCAGCTCGCCCGATTCGAGCGCGACGAGGGCAATCCTGAGCCGCATTCCCGACGACGCCACTCGCGCAGGTTGGAAGAAACCCGGCTCCAGGAGGTCTTGCAACACCGGGCCGGGGCGGTACATCGACTGGGTCTGCTCCAAGCCCGACCAGATGGCCGACATGTCCGTGCCGATGCGCGGAATCTGCCCGATGTGGCTGGCGATGGCAGAGAGATGCTCCAGCGACCATTGCGGCTGGATCTCACCTTCGGGCGTGAGTGCCATCTCGACGGGGTCAAGCGGCGAATCCGGCGAGCTCGGCGTGGCGGGTGAATCTTGGTCACGGCGGGTGAAGAAGTTGGGCAGCGCGAGACGCGGCGATGGGGCTTTCTTCGGCTTGGGCGGCGCGGGCGGAGGCTGCACAATTTCCATCCACGACGGCCCTTCGTCGCGCAGCTTACGGAACCAATTGCGCGGCGTGAACATCTCCTCGGAGCTGCGCATGCTGAACCACAGCTCGCCCAGACGGTCGATCCACTCGGACTGGTCGTGGCGGCTCGCGTACTGGGCGAGCCCTGACGCCACGATCGCGCCCGCAGATGCGCCGACGAATACCGTCGGGGTGAACTGTTCGTCATGGCGGTAGAGGTATTGCAGGGCGCCGATCTGGAAGCTCGCGCGTGACCCGCCGCCTGAAATCGTGCATGACACCACCGCCGGCTCCGGGTGTTTACCGAACAGCGGCAAACCAAACCATCCGCTTCGCATGCCATCCAGCATACGTTGACCTTTGAGCATGAACGGGGAAC
This sequence comes from Tessaracoccus timonensis, assembly GCF_900343145.1. Lineage (NCBI taxonomy): Bacteria > Bacillati > Actinomycetota > Actinomycetes > Propionibacteriales > Propionibacteriaceae > Tessaracoccus > Tessaracoccus timonensis. Next base: position 387,479 of record NZ_LT996886.1, on the reverse strand, counting down.
ACTCATGGGTTGTGCAACGTGCCGATCTCTCCAAATATGCGTGGCTGTCCATCGCTGCCGCGCTCGCCACACTCCTACTGAAGACCGGGGCGTGGTGGATTACCGGCTCGGTGGGTTTGCTGTCGGACGCAGCCGAATCGACGGTGAACCTCGTCGCGGCCATCGTGGCGCTCATCGCGCTGAAGCTCGCCGCTAAACCCGCCGATGATGCCTTCCACTTCGGGCGAAGCAAGGCTGAGTATTTCTCCGCCGCCACCGAAGGCGTGATGATCTTCATCGCGGCCATGGCCATCATCGGTTTCTCGGTCGAGCGGCTTCTCAACCCGCAGCCGCTCGAAGAGGTGGGCATCGGGCTGCTCATTTCGGTGGTCGCATCGCTCATCAACGGCGCCGTGGCCCTGGTGCTCATTCGCGCCGGCAAGACCCACCGTTCCATCACGCTGCGCGCCGACGGCAAGCACCTCATGACCGACGTTGTCACCTCGGCTGGGGTGCTCGTCGGGGTAGGGCTCGTGTGGCTGACCGGCTGGATCTGGCTCGACCCGGTCGTGGCGCTGCTCGTCGGGCTGAACATCCTCTGGACGGGGTGGAAACTGCTCGCTGAATCCTCGCGTGGCCTGCTAGACGAGGCGCTGCCGGAGGAGGACCGCCGTCAGATTGCGACGATCATGGAACGTTCGGTGGGTGAGGACGTGGAATTCCACGCGGTGCGCACGCGCGTGTCCGGGGCGAGGTCGTTCCTTGAGTTCCACATGCTCGTGCCCGGCAAGTGGAGCGTGCAGTACGGCCACGACCTCATGGAAGACCTGGTAGACGAGCTCGTCGCCGAGTTCCCTGGCCTGCAGGTGCTCGGCCACCTCGAGCCCATCGAAGACCCGCGAAGCTACGCCGACATCGAACTCGACGCCGAGCGCACGCCCCGCAATACGTGACGCGTCGCGCTCGCTACGAGAGCTTGTGGGCCGGCGCGCTGGGCTGGGTGATGATGAACTCCGGGTTCGTGTCCGGGAACTCGGCGCGGTAGCGCTCGCCCCAACGCGCAGCGAACTGCTCGGCGTCGTCCTTGCGGGCCAGCGCCCACGTCGAGCCGCCGAATCCGGCGCCGAATGCTGAGGCAGCGGGGGCGCCGAGTTCGCGAGCCAGCTCCACCAGTCGGTTCGTTTCAGGAATCTGGTTGCCCAGACGTTCATCCGCGTTGCGGTGCGACCTCAACGCAGCCTCTCCGAACGCCTCCACATCGCCTGCTTCGAGCGCCTTGAACGCCTGCGGAATGCACTGCGTCACTTCTTCGACGAACGCCTCCAGACGGCGGGTGAGGGCCTCGTCATCAGCGACGATTTCGCGCAGGCCAGCAACCCCGTCTTCGACACTCAGCACGTCGTTGAGGATGACGTCGTCTCGGCCGGTGGCGTCGTTCCAACGCTCGAGTAGTTCCTTCGTGCTGCTCGAGAGATAGTTGTAGCGTTCTTTCACCGCGCCGGATTTCTCCGCGCGCACTCCTGATACGCCGACGACGAAGCACCAGTCGTGAGGCAGGGCGCACGATCCATAGCGGCGGCTGGGAATGTAGGAAAACTCAGTGATTTCGCCCTCGCGGCAGGCGATCATGGCGGTCTGGTCTTGCGCTCCGGCCAAGGTTCCCACGCCGGCGCTACCCGGCAGGCCGGGGTAGTCATAGCCGTTTTCAACGCAGGAGCAGTAGCTCGCCAGCTCGAGCTCGTCGTGAATGTGGTCGGTCCATCGCGGCGATTCGAGGAAGCCAGCGTGGTCAGCGAGGGCGAGCACGGCGGCGCACACCAGCGCTGACGAGGAACTCATGCCGCTGGCTGCGGGGAGCGTCGACGAGATCTCGAAGCGCACCGGCTCGAGGGGGCCAAAGTTCAACGTGAGGCGGTCCAGCACCACCTGCAGGTAATGGCCCCAGTGCCCAGGGCGCGCCTGCAGCGGCTGCCCGGGGATCAGCTCGATGGCTTCGTCGGGGAACGCGTCTGAGGTGGCACGGAACACGTCGTCAGATGCGACGGTGACCGTCACCCCGCGGTCGACTGCAGCGAGGAGCGAGTGCCCGCCGGCATAGTCGGTGTGTTTGCCGAATACCTCGATGCGTCCGGGCACGAACCAGCTAGTCACGAGTGATCTCCTGGGGTCTGAGGGGCGTCGTTATTCGCACTCAGGAACGCCGCCTGGCGGGCGGTGATCTCGAACAGCAGGGCTATGGACGCTGCGCCCGGATCAACGTGGCCGACGCTGCGCTCACCCAGCAGGGCCGCACGTCCGCGTCGGGCAAGCATGTCGCGGGTGGCTTCGGCGGCCTGCTTGGCTGCGTCCGCAGCGCGGGAAAGCGCGTCGGCGGTGGACGCGTCGGAAGGCGCTGCGCTCAGGCTGCGTACCGCGGCGTCGAGGGAGTCGACCATGGTCTTGTCGCCGATCTCGGCCCGACCCCTCGCCTGCACCGCATCGCGAGCGGAGCCGAATGCGTGCGTCAGCGTCGCTGCGTTCAGCTCGGAGGGCCAGGAGGCCGACAGCGTGAGGAAGAACGTGCCGTAGAGCGCGCCCGATGCGCCGCCAATGGTGCCGAGCAGCTGCATGCCGATTTGCCGCAGCGCCAGCTTGGGCGTGTTGTTCATCACGAAGTCGACGGTGACAGCGGCGTCGAAACCACGCGCCATGTTGGTGCCGTGGTCGCCGTCGCCGATTGCAGTGTCGAGGTCGTCGAGCATCTGCATGTTCGCGTGGAACGTGGTTCTCGCATCACCGAGCCATGCTTGCATTGCGCCGAGTCCGAATCCCATGTGTGCCATTCTTGCGCTTCGGGCGTTGCCCTACCTAATTCCGCGCAGGAAGTCTTCGTCGTCGTCGGGGGCGCGGTTGGGTAGTGGCTTGCGGGGCGCGTTCGTGGGGCGCCCCAATGCCAGCCAGCTGATCGGGCCGACCACCGGAACACAAATCACGGCGAAGGCCCACAGCCATTTCGGCAGCCGCCGCACGCGGGCACTTCGAGCCTGCGCAACTTCGATGACGCAGTAGAGCGTCAACATGATGATCGCGACGATGAGCAGCACCCTAGGCATAGGAGCTAGTCTAGCTTGCGCTCAGAAGGCGCCACGAAGGGGATTCGGAAGGCCTCAGGCAGCGGCGATAGCATGACGCGCATGACCAGCCCCACCGTCGACGATGTGCAACGCATGCTCTCCGGAGGCCCAGGGCTGTGGCTCGCGTCGGGAGAACCTCAAGAGCTCCATCCGGGCATCGGTGTGGTGTTGGAGACCTCAGGGTCGACGGGGACCCCGCAGCGAGTGATGCTCACGCGCGAGCAACTCGTCGCTGCCGCCCGGGCCAATCGAGAGTATTTCGGCTGGGATGCGACGTGGCACCTCGCCCTGCCCAGCCACTACGTGGCCGGGCTGATGGTGCTCGTCCGAGGCGTCTTGGGCACAGGGGTGCGGGTGTGCTCGTCGGATCTCACCGACGCTGTTCCAGCTCCTGGCCGCAACTGTCTGTCTATCGTCCCCACCCAGCTCATCCGCGCCCTCGATCAGCGCCTGCCGCTCGACGGCTTCAACGCGGTGCTTGTCGGGGGAGCGCCGCTGCGCCAGGACGTGCGGGCGCGAGCCGAAGATGCGGGCGTGCGCGTGGTGGAGACGTACGGCATGAGTGAGACCTGCGGGGGCGTGGTCTACGACGGCGTGCCGCTGCCCGGCGTCGAGGTGGCCATTGAGCGCGGCCTCATTCGTCTGAGCGGGCCGATGGTCACCGGCGGATCGCTGCTGACGAAGGATCGCGGCGAGTGGGCCGACGGGCGCCTCCGCGTGCTCGGACGCGCGGATGACATCGTCATCACCGGTGGCCTCAAAGCTGACCTCGCCGCCGTGCGCGCCGCCGTCACCGCACTCGACGCCGACGCCTGGGTGCTCGCCGTCGACGATGACGAATGGGGGCAGCGGATCGTGCTGTTCGCCACGGGAGGCACCCTCGATCAGTGGCGAGCGCGCCTGCGCCCGGCGCTCCCGAAGCACGCACTGCCGCGCCAGTTGTGCGTCGTCGATGAGCTGCCGCGAACTCCGGGCGGCAAGCCAGATCGCGAAAAGCTCCTAAGATGGCTGGCGCAATGACAAGCTTCAACATCTGGGTCGAAGGTGCTCGCCCCCGGACGCTGCCCGCCGCCGTCGCGCCCATACTCGCCGGCGCTGCAGCCGCCATGTACGCCGGGCGCGTCGACCTCCTCCTCACGGTGCTCGCGCTGCTAGTGGCCGTCGCGCTGCAGGTGGGCGTGAACTACGCCAACGACTACTCCGATGGTGTTCGCGGCACCGACGAAGACCGCGCCGGGCCGCTGCGCATCACCGCATCCGGCCTGGCCGAGCCCGTCCAGGTGCGACGCGCAGCCTTCGTGAGCTTCGGGGTGGCAGCGCTGGTTGGCCTCGTCATCGTGTGGTTGACGGCGCAATGGTGGCTGCTCCTCGTCGGCGCCCTGTGCATCCTGGCGGCGTGGTACTACACCGGCGGCAAGCACCCGTACGGCTACATCGGGCTTGGCGAGGTGTTCGTCTTCATTTTCTTCGGGCTGGTCGCCACCGTCGGCACCACCTACATCAATGTGCTCGCCGCGCCCTGGTACGCGTGGTGCGCTGGTGCCGCCGTCGGCGCGATGGCGTGCGGGGTGCTCGTCGGCAATAACCTGCGCGACATTCCCACCGACAAGGAGGTGGGCAAGCGCACCCTCGCCGTGCGCCTTGGCGACCAAGGCACCCGACGGTTCTACGCTGCCCTAGTGTTGCTCGCTGCCGCGTCGGTGGTGGCCTTCGCGGCGGGCACCACGTGGTGGGCGCTCATCGCCCTCCTGGGGTTGGGTGTGGTCGTCGCCCCGCTGAAACTCGTGCTTGGCGGAGCCACGGGTAGGGCGCTCATTCCTGTCATTCAGGGCACCGGCATGGCAGGCATCGGAATAGGGTTTGGGCTCGTCGTCGGGGTGTTCCTCGCATGATCGTCTACGACATCGCCATGCGCGTGCCCTTCCGCGGGCTGCGCAGGCGCCAAGGCGTACTGCTTGAAGGCAAGGCCGGCTGGGCCGAGTGGAGCCCGTTCCCCGAATACGGCGACGAGGAGGCCGCGACGTGGCTGCTCGCGGCACTCGATATCGCCGAACATGGCTTCCCCGGCCCGTTTCGCGACCAGGTGCCCGTCAACGGCATCGTGCCCGCACTCGCGCCCGACGATGCGGTGCGGCGCGCGAGAGAAACAGGCTGCCGCACCATCAAGATCAAGGTGGCCGGTGAAACCTCCCTCGACGATGACCTCGCCCGCGTGCGCGCCGTGCGCGAGGCGCTCCCGGAGGCGCAGCTGCGCGTTGACGCCAACGGCGGCTGGAGCCTCGACGAGGCCACCCGCGCGCTGAGCGCTCTGGCGCCCCTGCAACTGCAGTATGCCGAACAGCCCTGCGCCAGCGTCGACGACCTCGCCCGCCTGCGCTCCCTGGGGCTGGGCGTGCCCATCGTCGCCGACGAGTCCATCCGCAAAGCCGACGACCCGTACCGCGTGGCGGAACTAGACGCCGCCGACGGCATCGTGCTCAAGGTGCAGCCACTCGGCGGCATCCGCCGCTGCCTGGCGCTCGCCAAAGAGCTGAAGATGCCGTGCGTGGTGTCGTCGGCGGTGGAAACCTCCGTCGGCATCGCTGCCGGCGTGGCACTGGCTGCGGCATTGCCGGAGCTGCCGTGGGCGTGCGGGCTCGAGACCGTGCGGCTGCTGGCAGGCGACGTCGTCGAGCGCCCGCTGCTGCCTCAGGACGGCTGGCTGACGCCGCCGATCGTCGGCCTAGAACCGACGCTGGCGTCGCGGCACCTCGCCGACGACGGAACGACCAGGTGGTGGCAGGCGCGTCTCGAGCGTGCGCAGCGCGTGCTCGAGGAATCAGGGCAGCTGTGATGCGGCAGCACGACAAGGAGCGAGTATGAGCAGTGTGGAGCTGGGCGCGGTGGTGGCGCACACGCTGGCGCGGATGGGTGTCGCCGGCGTGGTCAGCGGCGCGGGGTCGCGCAACGCCCCGCTGTCGATGGCGTTCCATCGCCTCGATAGCGACGGCGCGCTCTCGCTGCACGTCGTCGTCGACGAGCGGTCCGCCGCCTTCCGTGCGCTCGGCCTGGCCAAAGCGACGGGAAAGCTCGCCGTGGTGGCCGTCACCAGCGGGTCCGCCGTCGCGAACCTGCACCCTGCCGTGCTGGAAGCCCGGCACGCCGGGGTGCCGATGCTCGTGCTCACCGCCGACCGCCCGATGGAACTCGTCGGCTCCGGCGCTAGCCAGACCGCCGACCAGGTGGGCATCTTCGGCCCATCCGTGCTGGGCGCGGTGCGGCTCTCATCGCAATCCGGCGGCCCGGCCGCCTGGTGCGCCGCAGTGCAGCGCGCCTCCCACCTCGCACTCGGCACCCGCACCCGCGAGCCCGGGCCCGTGCAGCTCAACCTCGAATTTACGCCGCCGCTCGTGGGGCAGGCGCCCACCCCCGACGTGCACGTCGCGCATGTTGCTCCGAGCCGAGGCGGCGACGCCGTCGAACTCGTCGGAACCATGCGCACCGTCGTGGTGGCAGGAGAGGCCGGGCCCGCCGTCGGCGCGGAGGCGCGGGCGCTCGCCGAGCACGCCGGCGTGCCGCTACTGGCCGAACCCGCGTCGAACGCTCGGGCCGGCCACTGCGCCATCGCGAACTACCGCCGCCTGCTGAACCAGGAGCTCGCCCGCGAGGTCGAGCGGGTCATCGTGTTCGGGCATCCCACCTTGTCAAGGCCGCAACTGGCGCTGCTTGCCCGCAGCGACGTCGAGGTCGTCGTCGTGACGCAGCGCGCTACCTGGCCCGACACCGGACACCGCGCGAGCATCGTCGCCGACCGAGTAACCCTCGAAGTGCAAGACCCGGCCTGGCTCGAACGCTGGCGCGAAGCCGACGCTGCCATCGAATCCAACACCGCGTGGAACGGACGCGCGGTCGCCGACGCGGTGCTCGCCGCCACCGGGCCTGAGGAGAACCTGGTCTTCGGCGCCAGCAACCTCATCCGCGACGCCGACCTCGCCCCCATCCAGGCCGCGCCGCCCACCACCTGGGCCAGTCGCGGGCAGGCCGGCATCGACGGCACCATCGCCACCGCCGCCGGCATCGCGCTCGGCAGCGGGCGCCTAACCACCGTCCTCCTGGGCGACCTCACCGCCCAGCACGACATCGGCTCGCTGGCCCGCCCGAAGTCGGAGCCGCGCGCCCGCCTGCGCATTGTGATCGGCGACGACAACGGCGGCTCGCTCTTCCACAAACTCGAGCAGGGCCAGCCGGAATACGCCGACGCGTTCGAGCGCGTCTTCGGCACGCCGCAAGACGTCGACCTCGCCGCGGTGGCTAGGGCCTTCGGCTGGAACACGACGGTGGCTACCTCCCGCGCCGAGCTGGAGGCGGCACTCGCCAGCGAGGCCGAGTGCATCGTCGCGAGGTATCCCCGGCCGTAGGCGGCGCTAGGCACTAGCCGCCGGGCGACCCCTCGTCGGCATCCAAGTGTTCGAGCCAGTGGCGCAATTGCAGCGTGGCGCGCACGTCGTCCTCGTTGTACTCCAGCACCCGCACCCGCGAGGCGTCGTCGTGGTCGTCGACGGCGTTCGCGAACCACGTCTGCGACTGCAGCCCGCCTGGCTCTTCGTCGCGCCATGCAAAGCCCGCTCCGCGCGTGGCGACGACTTTCAGGCCCAGCCCGTCGACGCCGACGAAATTGTCTTTCACATAGGGATAGAGGTCGACGAAGTGGTCGCCGACGAGCGCCAACGCCGCCTGGAGCGCCGGATGGTTGGAGCGCTGGGCAAGGCGCCGGATGTGCACCACCTCGTAGTCGGAGTAGTGGTACACGCGCATGCCGGGATACCGCTGGGCCATCTGTATCAGCCACTGACAACACTCCACCGCGAGCGCCACCTCGGCGTCGGCGTCGAGGTGCTCGAACCGCACGAACGGCACGTACTCAGGCTCATCGCCTACGCCGCTTACCAGGCAGCCCCACAGGTACACCGACCCGTCGCCCGCAGTCTCGATGTCGAAATCGATCTCCACCTCAGCGCGCGGCACGCCGATCGGATCGACGCTCACCCGCTCCAGCGCGACCCCGCGCGCCATCATCTGCGCCCGACGGTGCGCCTGACGCAGGCGGGCTTCCGAACGGTCGCGGTGCTGGGTCAGCGGCAGATACTGCGGCAAGACTTCCTCGATATCGGCCTCCGCGAGCTGCGCGACCGTCTTGATGCCAAGCCCCAGCAGGGTCTGAAGCTCCCGCACATCCAGCGGCGCCTTGGCGATGCGCAGCGAGAGATCGTCGTCGTCCATCTTGGTGCGACAGCGCTCCCACCAGGCGCAATACTCGCACTCCTTCACCCGGATGGGGCGCACCAGCGGCTCCGGGTCATCCGTACCGGTGCGGGCGCTGGCAGCCTCGGCGACGTGCAGACGAAACCCGTGCTCGTGGTCGTAGCGCTCCAGGGGGCTCCGCAGCTTGTAACCGCTCGTGCGCGAAAACGTGCGGATGAACTTGTGCTCCAGATTGACCCAGACGATCACCGGGTCGGTGCCATCGCCGGCATCGCCGACGACGCCCACTCGCCGCGCATCGCTGGCCCAGCCGGCGGCGTCGAGGATGCGCCAGGCGTGCGCGAGCTCCATCAGTGCGCCCTCGCGGTAGGTGCGGTAGCGACGGTCAGCGAGCACCTCGCGCTGGGTGGGGGAGCGCAGCGTCGAGACCTCCAAGTCGTTTCCGCGCATTTGTTTCTCGACGATGCGGTACGGCTTGGTTTTGAGCGGCCAGTAACGGGGCTCGCTCGCGTCGGTGTCGCGGATGAGGGCGTCGGGGGAGCCGCGACGGTGGCCCTCCTCGTCGTGGGGGAGCCGGGGGCCGACGATCACCGTCGCGCCTGATTCGACCGCGGCCCGCGTCGCCTCGACCCCAGGGCTCTCCCGCAGATCCACCGCGCCAGGAGACGTTGCCAACACGTCGAGCACGGACGTGCGGAAATCGGCGCCGCCTTGGAACGCTTCGTGCAGCGCCTCGTCGAGCACGGGGGCTTCCTGCGTGGGATCGAACGCGTTGAACGTCTTCACCGGGCAGGAGCGCGCGGCGTAGGGGTCGAGCAGGATCACGGGCGGCGCCCTCGGTGCAGTGCGACGATGCCGCCGGTGAGGTTGCGCCACTCGACGCTCGTCCAGCCCGCCTGCGTCATGAGCTCGGCCAACGCGCGCTGATCAGGCCAGTCCATGATGGAATCCGCGAGGTAGCTGTAGGCAACGGGATTGGGTGAGATCTTGGCCAGCGGAGGCAGGGCGCGCAGCAGGTAGTCCTTGTACACCCTCCGAAACGCCGGGTTGGTGGGGGTGGAGAACTCGTTCACGACGATGCGCCCCCCGCGACGGGTCACCCGCAGCATCTCCTGGAGGGCCGCGAGGGTGTGCTCGACGTTGCGCAGGCCGTAACTGATGGTGACAGCGTCGAATGTCTCGTCGGGGAAGGGGAGCTGGAGCGCGTCGGCGTTGATGAACGAGAGCGCTGGGTACTGCTTGCGCCCCTGATGGAGCATTCCGAACGACAGATCTGCGGGCACCACCGTCGCGCCCGACTCCGCCAGCGCCTGCGATGAGGTGCCGGTGCCGGCCGCCAGGTCGAGAATCAATTGGCGGGGCTGGGGCTCGACGGCCTTGATGGTTTCACGCCGCCACCCCCGGTCTTGGCCGAGCGAGAGCACGTCGTTCAAGAGGTCGTAGCGTGGGGCGATGTTGTCGAACATGCTGGCCACATCGTCGCGGCGTTTGTCGAGCGTGGCGCGGATCCCCTCACGCGGCTGCCGTTGAGCATTCATTGCTCCAGACTAGCCCCACTTTGACACGCCTGAGACAATGGCGGGCGTGGCTAAGAAAGACGTGGTGTTGAAGGCCGAAGGGCTCAAGAAAGCGTACGGTCCCGTGACGATCGTGGAAGGGTTCAACCTCCAAGTGCGCGAAGGTGAGGCCGTCGCGCTCGTCGGACGCAACGGCGCCGGAAAATCGACGGTGCTGCGCTGCCTGGTGGGTGCTGATCGTCCCGACGAGGGAACGGTCACCATATGCGGCAACCGCATGTCAGAGACGAACCCGCAGATCCGCCGCGACCTCGCCACCGTCATCGACGACCTCGATTTCTTCCCCGACCTCGCCGTCGTGGAACACCTTGATCTGCTCGCCCGAGCCCACGGCATCGACTTCCCCGACGACATCGTCGACGATGTGCTGGAAGAGGTGCAGCTCGTGCAGCAGGCGGGTCAGCTGCCTGCCACGCTTTCGTCGGGACAGCGCCGACGTTTGGCGCTGGCTACGGCTTTCGTACGCCCCAGGCGCGTGCTTGTGCTCGACGAGCCGGAGCAGAGGCTCGACGTCGAGGGCGTCGAGTGGCTGGGTAGACGGCTGAAGGAGGACATGCGCGACGGGTTGGCCGTCGTGCTGGCGAGCCATGAGCCATCCCTGGTCGAGGCCATTGGTGCCCGCGAAGTACGGCTGGGAGAACAGCGTTGAGCGCAGATGCATTGAACGCCCGCTTCGAGCCCATCGGAGTTCCCGACGAACGCGCCATCAAACAGCTGATGGGCGACTGGCGCAACGGCCGCGCCGACCGCTCGTTCTGGGCTGCGGTAGCCGATTCCTATGTGATGGTCTTCTCCGTGGTCGTGCTCGGCGCAATGATCGGCTCTGCCATCCTCGACGCCCAGCGCTCCGCGTCGAGCTGCGATTCCGCCGGCTGCCTGGCGGGCCGCGGGCTCCTACCTTGGGCGGCCGCAGCCGGCATTCTCGCGCTCACCCTGGTGTTTAGCCGCATGTTTGGGCCGGTGCTCGCGAGCTCGGCCGAGGGCTTTTGGCTCATGGACTCACCCATGGACCGACGGCGCCTCCTGCGTGGGCGATTCGCCGTCGCCATCATCCTCTCTGGAGTCATCAGCGCCGCAGCCGCCGCGCTCGTGTCTGCACTCAGCGGGCAGACGCTTGCAAACGTGGGCATCTGGTCGCTGTCCGCAGGCCTGGGTGCTGCCGGACTCACCGCCTTCGCCGGCATGGAGCAAACGTATGAGCGACGGTGGCTCGTCGTTACCGTGCAGTGGCTGCTCGGGCTCTCAGCGGCAGCGGCCCTGGGTGCCCTCGTCGCTGCTGCGGCGGGATGGATCGACGTGCCCCCTACCGTTTCGTCGGACCTAGCGCTCATCGTGGGCGGCGTCGGCCTGGTGCTGCTCATTGCGTGCGGGGCAAGCGGCTTTCTACGCTTGCGCAACATCCGGCGTCAGCGGCTCACGTCGGGCGGGTCGTTGCTGAGCGGTCTTCAAGGTGCCGCGTTCGCGTTGGAGTTCGCGCTCATCCGCGACATTCTCGTCGAGAACAAGTGCAAGGAGAAGGGGCATGTGCGGCCCACTCGCGGCTCCGGTTCTGGCACGCGCGCGCTGATGCTGCGTGACGTGCAGCGCCTCCTGCGCAGTCCGCTGAATCTGGTGGTACTGCTCATCACCATGGTGGTGCCCTACGCGGTGCTCGCGCTCGGGTTGCAGGCGCTCAACGTCGCGATCTCCGGCATCGTGCTCATGGCCGCGCTGATCCCGTTCATGAACTCCCTGCGCGTGATTTCGAGGACCAAGGGGCTCGCTCGCGCGTTCCCGTTCGCGCCCGCCCAGCTGCGCCGGTCCCTCATGGTGGTTCCCGGCATTCTTGCGCTGGTGTGGGCCGCGGGCACACTGCCCGCCTTCGCGGGAGTGACTGCCGACGAGCAGTTCTCCCTGGTCGATGGCATCACACCGACGCTCGTCGCCGCCGTCGCGGGCTTCCTCGGCGCGGTGCGGTGGGTGTCTGCGAAACCGGCCAATTACAACGGGCCGTTGGTCGCCACCGGTACCGGCGCCATGCCGCCTGGGCTCATGTTCTCGATGATCCGCGGTTTCGACATGATCGCGCTGGTCACCTTCCCGCTGCTCTTCGGGTTGCCGGCCTGGGTGTCGATGGTGATCGCCGCCATCGCGTTCTTCTTCTTGAGCTCCGGCCTGGACCAGGAGGGGCTCATGGAGCAGTCGAAGGAGCAGCAGCGGCTCCTCGAGGAGGAGAAGGCAAAAGCGCGTGGCTCGAAGGAAAAGATCCGCGTGCAGCGCGGCAAGCGCTAGCTGGTATTACTCCAGGCCGAAGGCCTGCAGCATCGGCAGGAACTTCGCCCTGGTCTCTTCGAGCTCGAGGCGCGGGTCTGAATCAGCGACGATGCCCGCGCCAGCAAAGATACGGATCTCTTCGGGTGCTTCGGGACGCACGTGGCCGCCTCGAAGCGCGATGGCCCACTCGCCGTCGCCGTGCATGTCTACCCACCCGACGGGGCCCGCGTAGCGCCCGCGATCCATGGGTTCCAGGTCGGCGATCATGTCGCGTGCCAGGTGCGTCGGTGTGCCGCATACGGCTGCCGAGGGGTGGAGGGCGGCGGCCAGCCGCAGCGAGCTTGAGCCCTCCTCGACAACGCCCGTGATGTCGGTGGAGAGGTGCAGCACGTTGGGTAGGGGCAGCACCGACGGGGTCTCGGGCACGTTCATTGCCTTGCAGAACGGCTGGAGCGCTTCGGCGACGGAGTCGACCGCGAACGCGTGCTCGCCCAGGTCTTTCTCACTTCCGACCAACTGCATCGCTTTGGCGAGCGGGTCGGTGTGGTCCGGATCGACGGAGACCGTGCCCGCGAGTACTCGTGAGGTGGCGAGCCCGTCGGACACTCGAACCAGAAGCTCCGGTGTGGCGCCGATCACGCCGTCGACGAGGTACGCCCACGTCATCGGGTAGCGCTCGGTGAGGCGCGCCAGGAGCGCCCGCAAGTCGATGGCTTCGGCAGATTTCGCGATGAGGTCTCGGGCCAGCACTACTTTGTGCACGTCGCCGCGGCGGATGTGCTCCACGCACTGCGCGACGATGTCTGCCCACGCATCCTGGGTGATGGAACCGGTGTCGAGCGTGAGTGAAGGGGTGTTCAGCGGCTCGCCGGGGTCGGGCAACAACATCTCGCGGTGGTCGCCCAGCTTCGTGAGCCACGCATGCTCTCCACGCCGGGCGATAATGACTCGCGGCACGGTTAACACGGAGTGGTACGCGGAACGATCGGGGTCGAAGGCGAAGGAACCGAAGGCGAGCGGGCCAACGCCGCTGACTCCGGGCAGCTCAGAATCGTGGTCGATCTGCGAGGCGATCTCGCCCCACCACACGTCGGCGGTATCGATGTAGTCGGTCTCGAACCGGGCCACCTCGCCAATGCCGATGAACCCTTCACCCCTGCGCAGGAATGCGGCAGCAGGTTCCGATGCCGGAAGAAAGCGTTCCAGCGGCCCCGGGTCGTCGATAGCGACCGTGGTTGCCCGCATCCGAGCGGTCCCAAAATCCAGCATCACCCGACCGAGCATAGCGAGGTTGGTTTGGTCGCTCGACTGGGTGTACTGCTAAGCAGGTTCCGTCACGCGTCACTCGATGTCGTTTTCCCTAGCGAGAGCCCAATGGAGCCGCCGTGAGGAGCCATGCGACGCCCTTCTCGTCGTCGTGTCTAGCACGCGCGGTAACCCCTAGAAAGGCCCTGGTATTTCGCAAGCCATCAGTCACCTAATTGGGGACGGTGTGGCCAGCTGGCACCAATCGTCGGGCAGGCCTAGACTGACCCGGGAATGACCAACGCTGGATAGATGTTTGAGGTGGCAGGAATGGCTCAACCCGCTTGTGAAGCGGACGTCATCGTCGTCGGCGCCGGGCCAGCCGGCTCCACCGCTGCCACGTACCTAGCTCGCCATGGTCTGAACGTAGCACTCCTGGAGAAGTCTCGTTTCCCCCGCGACAAGGTCTGTGGCGACGGGCTCACGCCCCGCGCTACGAGGGCGCTCATCCGCTTGGGTGTAGATGTGTCGGAGGGTAACGGCTGGCTCCATAACCACGGACTGAGGGTGTACGCCGGCCGAAAAGAGCCATACCTCTTCCCCTGGCCCGAGCTGCACGACTTCCCAAGCTTCGGCCTCACCCGTCCGCGCGCCGATTTCGACGACATGCTTGCCAAGATCGCGGTGGCCAGCGGGGCGAACCTCATCGAAGGTGCGAACGTGTCCGCGCCCATCCTCGACGAGCGCACTGGGCGTATCGCTGGCGTGCGCACCAAGGCAGGCGACGAATACCGCGCACCGCTCGTCGTTGCCGCCGATGGTAACTCTGCGCGCCTCGCCATCGCGATGGGAGTCAACAAGCGTGAAGACCGTCCGATGGGTGTGGCGGTGCGCACCTACTACAAGAGCCCGCTCCACGACGACGACCACCTCGAGAGCTGGCTCGAACTCTGGGATGGTGAGCCCGGCAACTCCAATTTGCTTCCCGGCTATGGCTGGGTGTTCCCCATGGGCGACGGCACGGTCAACGTCGGTCTTGGTGTCACGAGCACGTCGAAGGGGTTCGGTAAAACCGACTACCGGGCGATGCTGAAGCGCTGGCTCGACAACACTCCCGAAGAGTGGGGCTACCGCGACGAGAACCAGGTGGGCAAGGTGCAAGGCGCCGCATTGCCCATGGCCTTCAACCGCCAACCGCACTATGGCCGAGGGCTGCTCCTCGTCGGCGACTCAGGCGGCATGGTGAGCCCCTTCAACGGTGAGGGCATCGCGTACGCGATGGAGGCCGCCGAGTGGGCCGCCGATGCCTGCGCCGACGCGTTCGCGCGCGGAATCGGCACGCCTGCCGCAGAGCGCGCGTTGCAGGGTTACCCCATCAAACTGAGGGCGGAGCTAGGTGGCTACTACCGACTCGGTACCATCTTCGCGAAGCTCATCGGCAACCCGACGATCATGCGTTTGTGCACGAAGTATGGCCTTCCACGGAAGCACCTCATGCACCTCGTCATGAAACTGCTCGCAGACCTGCGTGATGCCCATGATGGCGATTGGGCAGATCACATCATCAATGTGCTCTCGAAGGCGGCGCCGTCGGCATGAGCAACAACAATCGAGTGAAGGAGTCCGCATGAACCCCTACATCCCCATTGTGGGAATGATGGTGTTGGCCACGGGTTTCGTGGTGGTATCCATGCTGCTCAGCGCAGTGGTAGGCCCGAAGCGCTACAACCGCTCCAAGCATGATGCGTTCGAGTGTGGCATCCAGCCCACCCCGCAGCCTGCCGGCGGTGGCCGCTTCCCGGTGCAGTACTACATCACGGCCATGCTGTTCATCGTGTTCGACATCGAGGTGGTATTCCTGTACCCCTTCGCGGTGTCGCGCAACCAGATGGACTTCTTCGTCGTCATCCAGATGGTGATTTTCATCGCGCTGGTGTTCGTCGCATTCTTCTACGTCTTGCGCCGCAAGGGCCTGGACTGGGACTGATCAGATAGAGGAAGTTGTGCAATGGGTCTCGAAGATAAGATTCCGGCAGGCGTCCTGCTGACGTCGGTGGAAGCCATCGCAGGATGGATGCGTAAGACGTCGTGGTGGCCCGCGACGATGGGCCTCGCGTGCTGCGCTATTGAGATGATGGCCTTTGGCACGCCGAGGTTCGACGCCGGCCGCTGGGGGCAGGAAGTGTTCCGCTCGCCACGTCAGTCCGACCTCCTCATCATCTCTGGCCGCGTCAGCCAGAAGATGGCCCCGGTGCTGCGCCAGATCTACGACCAGATGCCCAACCCCAAGTGGGTGATTTCCATGGGCGCCTGCGCCAGCTCGGGCGGCATGTTCAACAACTACGCCATCATCCAGGGCGCCGACCACTTTCTCCCCGTGGACATGTACATCCCCGGTTGCCCGCCCCGCCCCGATCAGCTGATCGACGGCATCTTCAAACTGCGTGAAGAAGTGTGGAAGAACACGAAGATGGGCGCCCACCGCGCGGCGGAAATCGAAGAACTCGAGCAGGCCGCATTGGCTGCGCCTGCCAAGGTGGAGCAGAAGGGACTCATGCGATGAGCGAGGAGCACATCCCGCAGCGCGCACAAGAGCCCGCGAAGGGCGCGCCCGTATTCGAGACGAAACAGGGCATGTGGTCGCGCGGCTCGGGCGATACGTCGGGCTACGGCGGTCTGGTGCGAGAAATCTCCATGCCGGGCATTCCCACGCCGCCATTTGATGATGCAGATGCCGACGAGATTTACCGTCGCGCCGTCGACGCGCTGCCCGAGGCCGAGCAGTTCCCGATGCTCTACCACAACGGCGAACTCACCATCTACGTACCGCGCGAACAGCTCACCAAGGTGGCTCGCACGTTCCGCGACGATCCGTGGCTGCGCTTCGAGGTCATCATGAGCGTCTCGGGCGTGCACTACCCCCAGCAGACCGGTGCCGAGCTGCACGCCGTGTACCACCTGCTCAGCTACACGCACAACCGTCGCGTCCGGCTCGAAGTGAGCTGCCCCGACGGCGATCCCCACATCCCCTCGGTGTGCGCCACCTACCCGATGGCCGACTACGACGAGCGCGAGACGTGGGACATGTTCGGCATCATCTTCGACGGCCACCCCGGCCTCACCCGCATCCTGATGCCGGACGACTGGGAAGGCCACCCGCAGCGCAAGGATTACCCGCTGGGCGGCATCGACGTCGAATACAAGGGCGCCAAGGTTCCGGCGCCGGATACGCGAAGGAGCTACTCGTGAGTCAGGACGTTTACGCGGCCCCCGGCGAGAAGCCAGCCGATCACGCCTACTACGCCCAGGGTGGCGACTGGGAAGAGATCGTCGCAGAACAGGCCGAGCGCAGTGACGAGACCATCGTCATCAACATGGGCCCCTCGCACCCGTCCACCCACGGTGTGTTGCGCCTCCTGCTGGAGATGGAGGGTGAGACTGTCACCTCGATCCGCCCCGGCATCGGCTTCCTCCACACAGGTATCGAGAAGAACGCCGAGTTCAAGACGTGGACCCAGGCCGTCACCTACATGACGCGCATGGACTACGTCGCCCCGCTGTTCAACGAAGCCGTGTACTGCATGGCGGTCGAGAAGCTCCTCGACATCACCGACGACATCCCTGAACGCGCGCAAGTGATTCGCGTGCTCGTGATGGAGCTGTGCCGTATCGCATCGCACCTCGTGGCCATCGGTACGGGCGGCATGGAGATTGGCTCGACGACGGTCATGTCCATCGGGTTCCGTGAGCGCGAAGTGATCCTCGACTTCTTCGAAGCGCTCACCGGTCTGCGCATGAACCACGCGTTCATCCGCCCTGGCGGCGTCGCGAACGACCTGCCCGAGGGAGGGCTCGACCACCTTCGCAGCGTCATCGACTGGCTGCACAAGCACCTGCCCGAGTACGCAGGCTTCTGTAACGAGAACCCCATCTTCATCGGCCGCATGAAGGACATCGCCCGTATCGACCTGACGGGCGCGATGATGCTCGGCGTCACCGGGCCGCGTCTGCGCGCTACGGGCTACGAGTGGGACCTGCGCAAGAAGCAGCCCTACTGCGGCTACGAAACCTACGACTTCGACGTCGTCACCTGGACGGGCGACGACTCCTACGGCGCCTTCCGCGTGCGTCTCGACGAGACCTGGCAGTCGCTCAAGATCGTCGAACAGTGCCTCGAGCGTCTGGAGAAGACGCAGGGCCAGCCCGTGATGGTGGAAGACAAGAAGATCGCCTGGCCCGCACAGCTCAGCATCGGAGCCGACGGTCAGGGCAACTCGAACGAGCACATCAAGCACATCATGACGGGCTCGATGGAAGCGCTCATTCACCACTTCAAGATCGTCACCGAGGGCTTCAAGGTGCCTGCCGGCCAGGCGTACATGGCCATCGAATCCCCCAAGGGAGAGCTTGGCTGCCACGTCGTCTCCGACGGCGGGCCCAAACCCTACCGCGTGCACATGCGCGACCCTGGATTCCACCACCTGCAATCCATCCCCTACATGTGCGAGGGCGGCATGATGTCCGACGTCGTCGTCGCCCTGGCAAGCATCGACCCAGTTCTTGGAGGTGTTGACCGATGAGTGGTGAGTTCAAGACGCACTTCGCGGATTCGGGCACGATTGACTACTCCGACACGTCAACGAACATCGACGACGTCACCATGCACGAGCTGCAGGAGATCGCCGACCGCTACCCTGAGCCGCGCTCGGCGCTCCTGCCGATGCTGCACTTGGTGCAGTCGGTCGACGGTCGCATCAGCCCCCGCGGTGTCGAAGCGTGTGCCGAGGTGCTCGGCATCTCCGCAGCACAGGTGTCCGGCGTGGCCACCTTCTACACCATGTACAAGCGTCGCCCGGCGGGTAAGCATCACCTGGGTGTGTGCACCACGTCGCTGTGCGCGGTGATGGGCGGCGACATCCTGCTTGAACAGGTGAAGGACACCCTCGGCATCGACGAGGGCCAGACCACCGAAGACGGCCAGATCTCGCTCGAGCGCCTGGAGTGCAACGCGGCGTGCGACTACGCGCCGGTCATGATGGTCAACTGGGAATTCTTCGACAACATGGACCCGGAGAAAACCGCAGAGCTGCTCGACGCACTGAGCAACGACAAGCCCATCTGCTCCTCGCGCGGCGCGGCCATCACCTGCTGGAAGGACACCGAGCGCGTGCTTGCCGGATTCCCCGACGGGCGCGTCGACGAAGGGCCCTCCGCTGGCCACGCGTCGCTGCGCGGCGTCGAGATCGCCCGGGAGCGCGGCTGGACCGCCCCCGACCCGAACAATCTGCCTGAGCCGCCCGCAGCTGAGGAGGACGCGAAGTGACCGACACACTCACCCCGGTACTCTCCGCCCACTGGGGCAAGGAGCGGTCGTGGAAGCTCGCCGAGTACGAGTCGACGGGCGGCTACCAGGCCGCTCGCAAGGCGCTGGGCATGCAGCCCTCCGACATCATCACCCTGGTGAAGGACGCGGGTCTGCGCGGCCGTGGCGGCGCTGGCTTCCCCACGGGCATGAAGTGGAGCTTCGTGCCGCAGGACAACCCGAACC
Source organism: Tessaracoccus timonensis (assembly GCF_900343145.1). Taxonomy (NCBI): domain Bacteria; kingdom Bacillati; phylum Actinomycetota; class Actinomycetes; order Propionibacteriales; family Propionibacteriaceae; genus Tessaracoccus; species Tessaracoccus timonensis. The sequence continues at coordinate 368,523 of NZ_LT996886.1, read as the reverse complement.
CGAAGTACCTCGTCGTCAACGCCGACGAGTCGGAACCCGGCACCTGCAAGGACATGCCGCTGCTGATGGCCTCCCCGCACACCCTGGTGGAGGGCATCATCATTTCCTGCTTCGCCTTCAACTCGCACCAGGCATTCATCTACTGCCGCGGCGAGGTGGTGCACATCATTCGCCGCCTGCAGGCCGCCGTGCAGGAAGCCTACGACGCGGGCTACCTCGGCAAGAACATCTTCGGTAGCGGCTACGACCTGGACATCATCGTCCACGCCGGAGCCGGTGCCTACATCTGCGGTGAGGAAACCGCGCTGCTGGATTCGCTCGAGGGCCGACGCGGCCAGCCGCGACTTCGCCCACCGTTCCCCGCCGTCGCAGGCCTGTACGCGTCGCCGACGGTGGTGAACAACGTCGAATCCATCGCATCTGTGCCATCCATCATCGCCAACGGCAAGGAATGGTTCCAGGCCATGGGCACCGAGAAGTCGAAGGGCTTCACGCTGTACTCCGTGTCCGGGCACGTCACCCATCCGGGCCAGTACGAAGCACCCATGGGCATCACCATGCGGGAGCTCATCGATCTCTCCGGAGGTATCCGCCAGGGCCACAAGCTGAAGTTCTTCACCCCGGGTGGTTCTTCCACGCCCATCCTCACCGACGAACACCTCGACCTCCCGCTCGATTACGAGGGCATGGCGGGTGCCGGCACCATGCTCGGCACCAAGGCGTTGCAGGTGTTCGACGACACCGTCTCGATCGTGCGCACCACGCTGCGCTTTGTCGAGTTCTACAAGCACGAAAGCTGCGGCAAGTGCACCCCGTGTCGTGAGGGCACGTGGTGGCTCGTGCAGCTGCTGATGGCGTTCGAGCGCGGCGAAGCACAGGAAGGCGATGTCGACAAGCTGCTCGACATCTGCGAGAACATCGGCGGCCGCTCGTTCTGCGCACTCGCCGACGGCGCCGTCGCAGCCGTTCGCAGCGCCGTCACGCACTTCCGTGAGGAGTTCGAGCAGGGCTACCACACGTCTGCACGGGAACTCTTCCCCTACGAGAAGAGCGCCATCTTCGCCAAGGAAGGAGCCACGCGATGAGCGTCGACGCCAAGAGCGCAGCCCAGGTGTTGCCGCCGGAGGAACTCACCACGTGCACCATCGACGGTGTGTCGGTCAGCGTGCCGAAGGGAACCCTCATCATCCGCGCGGCGGAGAGCATCGGCACGAACATCCCTCGCTTCTGCGACCACCCGCTGCTCGATCCGGCAGGCGCCTGCCGCCAGTGCCTCGTCGATATTCCGGACGCCGGCAATGGCCGCGGCTTCCCGAAGCCCCAGCCCGCCTGCACCATGCCGGTGGCTGAAGGCATGGTGGTGAAGACGCAGGTCACCTCCGCCGTCGCCGAGAAGGCGCAGCAGGGGCAGATGGAATTCCTGCTCATCAACCACCCGCTCGACTGCCCCATCTGCGACAAGGGCGGCGAATGCCCGCTGCAGAACCAGTCACTCAGCCACGGCACGGGGGAGTCGCGCTACGGCCTCGCCAAGCGCACCTACCCGAAGCCCATCAACCTCTCCGCCCAGATCCTGCTGGACCGCGAGCGCTGCATCCTCTGCCAGCGCTGCACCCGTTTCGCAGATCAGATTGCGGGCGACCCGCTTATCCACCTCTCCGAGCGTGGTGCGGTCAGCCAGATCGCAATCGACGACACCAAGCCGTTCGATTCCTACTTCTCCGGCAACGTCGTGCAGATCTGCCCGGTCGGCGCGCTCACCTCGGCGGCGTATCGCTTCCAGGCTCGCCCGTTCGATCTCGTGTCGACGACGAGCACCTGCGAGCACTGCGCTGCCGGTTGTGAACTGCGTGTCGACCACCGTCACCATCAGGTGAAGCGTCGCCTCGCCGGCAATAACCCGGCGGTCAACGAGGAATGGAGCTGCGACAAGGGCCGCTTCGGCTTCGTCTACGCCCGCGAAGATCGCCTCACCCACCCGCTCGTACGTGAGAACGGGGTGCTGCGTCCCGCCTCGTGGCCGGAAGCCATCGATGCTGCGGTGGCAGGCCTCAAGCAGGCCGGCGACGCCGTCGGTGTACAAACCGGTGGACGCCTCAGCGTCGAGAATGCGCTCGGCTACTCGCGCTTCGCACGCGCCGTTCTGGGCACGAACAACATCGATTTCCGCTCCCGCCCGTCCTCCGACGAGGAAGCAGTATTCCTGGCAGCCCGCGTCGCTGGGCGCACCCAGGTCAGCTGGGCCGACGTGGAACAGGCGAGCACCGTGATCCTCGTCGCCTTCGAGCCCGAGGATGAGATGCCCATCGCCTTCCTGCGCTTGCGCAAGGCGGTGCGGAAGCAACACCTCAAGGTGCAGGTGATCGCGCCGTTCGCGTCGAAGGGCTCCGACAAGCTGTCCGCGACGTTGATCCCGACCGCTCCTGGCGACGAGGTTGCAGCGCTGGAGGTGCTGGAGAATCTCGACGACAGCACCATCATCATGGTGGGGGAGCGGGCAGCCACCGTGCCCGGTCTGCTCAGCACCGCCACCCGGATCGCCGACGCATCCGGCGCCCACCTGGCGTGGATGCCGCGGCGTGCAGGCGACCGAGGCGCGCTCGATGCAGGCTGTCTGCCTGGTTTGCTGCCGGGGGGCCGGCAGGTCTCCGACGCGGGAGCCCGCGTCGACGTCGCTGCCGCCTGGGACGTCGACGCGCTGCCGGAAGCCGAAGGGCTGAACGCGCAGCAGCAGTTCGACGCTGTGCAGCAGGGCACGCTGAAGGCGCTCGTCGTGGCCGGCGTCGAGCCGGGCGACATGGCCGATCCGGCCGCCGCGCTGGCGGCACTCGAGGCCGCGGAGTTCGTCGTGAGCATCGAGCAGCGCCCCTCCGAGGTGACGGAGCGCGCTGACGTCGTGTTCCCCGCCGCACTGGTGGAGGAGCAGAGCGGCCACTTCCTGAACTGGGAAGGCCGCGAGCTGCCGATCGGACTGGTGACGTCGTCGACACACTCACCGATGACCGACCTGCGCATCCTCGCCGCCCTGTCGGACGCACTGGGCTCCGACTTGGGCGTTCGCACGACTGCGTCCGCCTGGGCGAGCTTCCAGGAACTGCAGGACTGGGAAGGCGCTCGCGCCTCCGCACCGCAGTGCGCCCCTGCCACGAAGGCCGACGGCGTCCTGTTCGCCGGCTGGCGTGAGCTGCTGGATGCTTCGCGCGGTAACGACCACGAGGTCGCGCTGCGCAAGACCGCTCGCCCCGCCGTCGCACGCGTCTCCGCCGCCACGGCTGAGCGCCTCGGCCTCACTACTCACGCCCGCATCGAATGCGACGGGCGCGAGCAGGTGCTGCCCGTCGAGGTGGTGCGCGGCATGGTCGACGACGTTGTGTGGGCGCCGCTGAATCCGGGGGGCGGCCGTCTCGCGGCGCTGCCCGGCACACCCGTGACGGTGACCGCCGTCACGATCAACGAGGGAGCAATGGCATGAATCCCGTCTTCTTCTACGACCCGTTCTGGTTGACCGTGGTCAAGATCCTGCTGCTGTTCGTAGTGCTGCTGGTCTGGACCATCTTCAACGTGTGGTACGAGCGGCGTCTGCTGGGCAAGATGCAGAACCGCATCGGCCCAGTGATGAACGGCCCGTTCGGTTTGGGGCAGGCGCTCGGCGACGGCGCCAAGCTGATCTTCAAGGAAGACTACCGCCCGGCAAACACCGACGCGTTCATCTTCAACCTCGCACCGATCCTCGCTGGCTTCGCCTGTTTCACCGGCTGGGCCGTGATTCCCTTCGCCGGTGAGGTCACGATGTTCGGCGTCGAGACGAGGCTCCAGCTCACCGACCTTCCAGTGGCGGCGCTGTTCGTCATGGCGATCGCGTCTATCGGTATCTACGGCGTCGTGCTCGCGGGTTGGGCGTCGTCGAACTCCTACTCGTTCCTCGGCTCCATCCGCTCGGCTGCGCAGATGATCTCCTACGAACTCGCGATGGGTCTGGCGATCGTCGGTGTGCTGATGCGCTCCGGCTCGATGTCCACGTGGGAGATCGTCGAGGCGCAGAACCAGCCGATTCCCTTCGCGATTCCGTTCACGAACCAGCTGTTCATGGACGGCAACCACCACATCACCGGCTGGTACTTCTTCCTGCTGTTCCCATGCTTCGTGGTGTACGTGATCTCCATGGTGGGCGAAACCAACCGCGCACCGTTTGACCTGCCCGAGTGTGAGTCGGAGCTGGTGTCGGGATTCATGACCGACTACTCCGGCTTCCGCTACGCGATGTTCTTCCTCGCGGAGTACATCAACATGCTCACGGTGTCGGCGATGTGCGTCACGCTCTTCCTGGGCGGCTACCTCATGCCATGGCCGCTCAACCTCATCCCGGGCCTCGCTGATCCGGGCTGGTGGGGCGTGCTCTCGTTCGTCATCAAGGTACAGCTCGTCTTCAGCTTCTTCATGTGGCTGCGCGGCGCAACCTGGCGTTTCCGCTACGACCAGTTCATGAACCTCGGCTGGAAGTACCTCATCGAGATCGTGCTGGTCTACCTCGTACTCGTGATGCTCTTCCCGCAGGCCTCCGCGCTCACCGGCGTACTGGTCGCCATCGGCGGGTTCTGGCTCCTCGCCTCGAAGCGTCGCGACGATCTCGAGCCCACGCCCGAACCCGAACCGGAGCACCCCGAGGTATTCGATCCGTTCGCGGGCGGCTATCCTGTGCCGCCGCGCAAGGGCCAGGTGCTGCCTGAGCTCGCGGGTGTCGTCGTCGGAGCCACCGACGACGAGGACGACGCAGACACCGAGACGACTGGGAAGGACGCCTGATGGGATTCACCGATGAGTGGGCCGGATTTGGCATCACATTCAAGACGATCTTCCGCAAGACCTTCACCCAGGACTACCCGCACAAGGATCCTGAGAAGGTACTGCAGCCGCGCTTCCACGGACGCCACCAGCTGAACCGCTGGCCCGACGGGCTGGAGAAGTGCGTCGGCTGTGAGCTGTGCGCCTGGGCGTGCCCGGCAGACGCCATCTACGTCGAGGGTGCAGACAACACGGAAGACGAGCGGTTCTCGCCCGGCGAACGCTACGGGCACGTCTACCAGATCAACTACCTGCGCTGCATTTTCTGCGGCCTGTGCATCGAGGCGTGCCCCACACGGGCGCTGACCATGACGAACACGTGGAAGCTCGCCGACAAGACGCGCGAGAGCCTCATCTACGAGAAGCACCAGCTGCTCGCACCGCTGCTGCCCGGTATGGAAGAGCCGCCGCACCCGCGTCGACTCGGCGACGACGAGGACGACTACTACGCCGGACTCCCCGCCACCGGAGAGCTGGATACCCGCAGCGCCACCACCCAAGGAGCGGTTGAATGACGACCTTCATTCCCTTGGCCACGGCATCGGATGTGGCCTTCTGGATCGCAGCGCCGATCATGGTGGCCTGCGCTCTGGGATTCATTGTCTCCCGCAAGCCGGTGCACTCAGCAGTGTGCATGGCCGGCGTCATGATCGGGCTGGCTGTGCTCTACGGTGCGCTGGACGCCCCCTTCCTGTTCGTCGCGCAGATCATCGTCTACACGGGCGCCATCTTGATGCTGTTCGTGTTCGTCGTGATGATCATCGGCGTGCACAGCACCGATTCGCTGGTGGAAACCATCAAGGGCCACCGCGCCGCGTCGATCGTCGCCTCGCTCGGGTTCGGCATCCTGATCATCGCGGTGGTCGGACAGCTGGCAACCTTCGGGGAACCCGCTGGGCTGGCGACCGCCAACCAGATCGGCAACGTTGAGGGCCTCGCCAAGCTCGTCTTCCACGACTATGTGATCGTGTTCGAGCTCGCTGCCGCGCTGCTCATCGTCGCCCCGATGGGCGCACTCATTCTGACCCACGGCGACGAGCTGAAGAAGAAGGTCAGCCAGTGGGGTTCCGCTACCGAGCGCACCAAGGCCTACGCGAAGGAAGGCGCTCACCCCGGGCCCCGGCCCAGCTCCGGTGTGTACGCGCGCCACAACTCGATCGCGTCCCCGGCGCTGCTGCCTGACGGCTCCGTCGCCGAGACCTCGCTCTCGCAGACGCTGCTCGACCGCGGCATCGCCGTCGACGTCGACCAGCTGCGCGCACCCACCGACGAGGTCCGCAAGGCCATCGAATCCGCTCGCGCCGACATCGAAGGAGGCCAGGCATGACCACCGCATCACTGCTCGTGCTTTCCGCGATTTTGTTCACGGTCGGAGTAGCAGGATTCCTGCTGCGCCGTAACGCGATCATTGCGTTCATGTCGATCGAGCTCATGCTGAACGCCGCGAACCTCGCGTTCGTCGCGTTCGCCCGCCAGCACGGCGGCCTCGAGGGGCAGATGGCGGCCTTCTTCGTGATGGTCGTCGCCGCCGCTGAGGTCGTGGTTGGCCTCGCCATCATCGTTGCCGTCTATAGGACGCGTCGCTCGGCTTCGGTCGATGACGCGAACCTCATGAAGTTCTGAGAGGCGAAACCGTGATTCTTCTCGAAACCCTGGAAGCGAACGTGGCCGTCGGCCTCTTTGCGCTCGCTCCGTTGATGATCGCGATTCCGCTTGCGACGTCGTTCCTGCTCCTGCTACTCGGCAAGGTGTCGGACAGCTGGGGGCACTGGCTGGCGACGTTGGCGCCCATCGCCTCCTTCGTGATTGGCCTGCTGCTGTTCTTGCAGATGCTGGAGCAGCCCGAAGCCGTGAACATTCAGGTGTACGAGTGGCTCGCCACCGGCACGTGGAGCGTGAACATTGCCCTGCTGGTCGACCAGCTGTCCATCCTGTTCGTGCTGCTCATCACGGGCGTGGGCTCGCTCATCCACATCTACTCCATCGGGTACATGGCTGACGATCCCCGTCGTCGACGCTTCTTCGCCTACCTGAACCTCTTCATCGCCGCGATGCTGACGCTGGTGCTGGCCAACAACTACCTCATGCTGTTCATCGGCTGGGAAGGCGTGGGCCTCGCTTCGTACCTGCTCATCTCGTTCTGGGCTCACCGCGAGTCCGCTGCAGCGGCTGGCAACAAGGCGTTCATCGTCAACCGCGTGGGTGACCTCGGCATGGCCACCGCGATCTTCACCATGTTCGCGCTCATCGGCTCCGTCGACTTCCAGGCGGTCAACGAGGCGGCGCCGAACATGGGCGGCTGGGCCACACTGCTCGGCTTCCTGCTGCTGCTCGCCGCGTGCGGTAAGTCGGCGCAGGTTCCGCTGCAATCCTGGCTGCTCGACGCCATGGAAGGCCCGACACCAGTCTCCGCGCTCATTCACGCGGCGACGATGGTCACCGCCGGCGTCTACCTCGTGATCCGCTCGAACGCGATCTACGCGGTAAGCCCCGAGGCGACGCTCGCCGTCGCGATCGTCGGTACTGTCACGCTGCTGGCCGGTGCCTGGATCGGCTCCAGCAAGGACGACATTAAGAAGGTGCTCGCCGGCTCGACCATGTCGCAGATTGGCTACATGATGCTCGCGGCCGGTCTTGGCCCGATCGGTGCCGCGTTCGCGATCTTCCACCTCATCACCCACGGCTTCTTCAAAGCCAACATGTTCCTGGGCGCCGGTTCCGTCATGCATGGCATGAACGACGACGTCAACATGCGCAACTTCGGTGGGCTGTCGAAGGCGATGCGAATCACCTTCCTCACCTTCGCGATGGGGTACCTCGCCATCATTGGCTTCCCCTTCACCTCGGGCTTCTACTCGAAGGACCACATCATCGAAGCCGCCTTCGACACCAACATGGTGTTGGGCATCCTCGCCCTGGTGGGCGCGGGCATCACGGCGTTCTACATGACGCGACTGATGATGATGACGTTCTTCGGCCATGAGCGCTGGGACAAGGACGTGCATCCGCACGAGTCGCCGCTGACCATGACGATCCCACTCATCATCCTCGCGGTGCTGTCGCTGGTGGCTGGCCTGTTCATGAACGGCTGGATTCAGGAATGGCTCGCTGTTCCCACCGGCCACGAGGTCCACGGGACCGGGCTGCTGCACATCACGCCGATCGGATGGCTCACCATGGCCACGGTTGCCGTGGGTGTGCTCGTCGGCTGGTTCATGTTCAAGGACAACATTCCGAAGGAAGCCCCCGCTACGAAGAACCCGCTGCTGCTCGCCGGCCGCGCGGATCTCTACGGTGACCAATTCAACAAGTACGCCGTCATTCAGCCGGTCAAGGGCATCGCGTCGGGCTTCGCATGGTTCGACCGCACGACGCTCGACGGGATCCCCGAAGGCGGCGCGTCGGTGGCGGCAGGCCTCGGCGGTGCGTTGCGGAAGACCCAGAACGGGTACTCCCGCAGCTACGGACTCACCCTCGTCGGCGGTGTCGTCGTGTTGCTGCTCGTCGTCGTACTGGGACAGCTGGGCTAAGGAGATTTGAAACTATGTTGTTGACCATCCTCGCCCTGCTACCGATCGTCGGTTCGGTGGTCGTCGCCCTGCTCAAGGGGCAGACCGCCAAGCTGATCGGCATGGGCTTCGCGCTGACTACGCTGGTGCTCGGCGTCGTGACTGCCGCGATGAGCATTTCGGGCACGACCTCGCTCGCCATCTCGGTGCCGTGGATTCGCCCGATTGGTGCGTTCTACGCCCTCGACATGACCCGTATGGACGCGGTGCTCGTGCTGCTGACCGTCATCCTCGTTCCGGTCGTGCTGCTCGCTGAGTGGCGCATCGACGAGCGCAGCGACGTGCGCGGGACGGCGTCGGGCTTTTTCTCGCTCGCGCTGCTCATGCAGGGCCTGGCCCTGTTTGTGTTCCTCGCAGGCGACCTGCTGCTGTTCTACCTGGCCTTCGAAGCCACGCTCATTCCGATCTACTTCATGATCGGACGCTTCGGCGGCGAGGGCAGGCAGCGCGCGGCAGTGAAGTTCCTGCTCTTCTCGCTGGCCGGCGGATTGGTGCTTCTGGTGGGCATCGTCGGGCTCTACGCCGTGTCCGTTTCGCAGGGTCAGCCGAGCCTGCTGATTCAGGATCTCGGTTCGCTGGAGATGGCGACGTCGACCGCGCACTGGCTGTTCATCGCGGTGTTCTTCGCGTTCGCCGTGAAGGCGCCGCTGGTGGGCGTGCACTCCTGGCTGCCCGACGCTGCCGCGTCCGCGTCCCCGGGCACCTCGACGCTGCTCGTCGGTGTGCTGGACAAGATCGGCACCTTCGGCATCATCAAGATCTGCTTGGTGATCTTCCCTGAGTCGGTGCAGTGGGCCGCGCCCGTGGTGATCATCTGGGCCATCGTCTCGATGTTCTTCGGCGCGCTGATGGCGCTGAACGCCACCGACATGCTGCGCCTGGTGAGCTACACCTCCATCAGCCACTTCGGCTTCATGGTGGTGGGCATCTTCGCGCTCACGACGCAGTCGATGACCGGCTCGATCTTCTACATGCTGAACCACGGGTTCTCGACGGCGGCGCTGTTCCTCGTCGTTGGATTCCTCGTCGCCCGCCGCGGCAGCCAGGACATCAACCACTTCGGCGGCGTGCAGAAGGTGGCCCCCGTGCTGGCGGGCTTCTTCCTGCTGTCTGGGCTGTCGGCGCTGGCGCTGCCTGGCATGTCGAGCTTCGTTTCGGAATTCCTGGTGATGGCCGGCACGTGGCAGCGGTACCCCGTGCACGTCGCCTTCCTGGTGGTGGGCATGGTGCTGGCTGCCAGCTACGTGCTGCGCCTGTACAAGACCACCATGACCGGCCCCGTCACCGAGCAAGTTGAGGAGAAGGTGAGCAAGGATCTGAGCCTTCGCGAGAAGACGGCGGTGTTCCCGCTGATCGTGCTGCTCCTTGTCCTGGGCTTCCTGCCCAAGCCGGCACTGCAGATCATTGATGAGGCCTCGACGGGCTTCCTCACGGTTGCAGGTGTCTCGGATCCCGCCCCACAGATGAAGGAAGGCGGACGCTGATGAACGTCCTGGAGATTACGGCACCCACTATCGAGTGGGCGTTGCTCGCACCGCTGCTCGTGGTGTTTGGCGGCGCCGTGCTCGCCGTCGTGGTAGAGGCCTTCGCGCCACGTAGCTCGCGCTACGTCGTGCAGACCAGCCTCGCGTCGCTCACCATCCTGGGCGCTGGCGCGGCTCTCGCGCTACAGCTCGGCAACTTCGAGCCGCAGAAGCTTGCGATGGACACGATCTCGTACGACGGTCCGACGCTGGTGTTCTGGGTGCTCCTGCTCGTGTTCGGGCTGGGTGGCGTCGCGCTGTTCGCTGAGCGGGGCGTCTCCGACGGCCAGTCGGCGTTCGCGCCGTCGGCTTCGGCCGCCCCTGGTTCCCCTCTCGAGCGCGAGGCCGTGCGCCTTCGTCGCGAGCACACCGAAGTATTCCCGCTGCTGATGTTCACGCTGCTGGGCATGATGCTGTTCGCCTCCGCCAACGACTTCATCTTGATGTTCGTGGCGCTCGAGGTGTTCTCGCTGCCGCTGTACCTGCTGTCGTCGATGGCGCGACGCCGTCGCCTGCTCTCGCAGGAGTCCGGCCTGAAGTACTTCCTGCTCGGATCGCTCGCATCGGGTATCTTCCTCTACGGCGTGGCCATGCTGTACGGCTACTCGGGCTCGCTGAAGCTCACCGGCCTCGAGGAGGCCGTGAAGTCGCAGACCGACAACTACTGGCTGTTGCTGCTGGGCCTCGTGCTGGTGTCCGTCGGCTTGCTGTTCAAGATTGGCGCGGTGCCGTTCCACTCGTGGACGCCCGACGTCTACATGGGTGCTCCAACCCCGGTCACCGGTTTCATGGCGATTGCGACGAAGTCCGCTGCGGTAGCTGCGCTGGTGCGCGTGCTGTTCGTCGGCTTGGGTGGCGCCCGATGGGACTGGCAGCCGTTCATCGCAGTCGTCGCGGTGTTGTCGATGGTCGTCGGTGCGGTGATCGCGCTGTGGCAGACCGACATCAAGCGCCTCCTCGCGTACTCGGCCATCACGCATGCCGGTTTCATCCTCGTGGGTGTCGTTGGCGCGGTCGTGCTCGACAAGGACGTGTTTGTCACGTCCCTGGGCGCGGTGGCCTTCTACCTGCTCACCTACGGCGTGGCGACGTTGGGCGCGTTCGGCCTGGTGATGTGTGTGCGTCGGGCGGGTGGCGAAGCCACGTCCCTCGATGACTGGAAGGGCATCGGCAAGAGCAACCCGCTGCTGGCCGGTGTGATGACGCTATTCTTCCTGAGCTTCGCGGGCATCCCGCTTACGGCCGGCTTCGTCGGCAAGCTCGCCGTGTTCGCAGCAGCGTTCCAGGGTGGCTACGCGTGGCTGGTGATCGTCGCGATCATCATGAGTGTGGTGGCTGCGTACTTCTACCTCAAGGTGACGGTCGTGATGTGGTTCGACTCTGCCGACGAGGATTCCGAAGTAGTCGTGGCTACTCCGTCGCTGTGGGTGTGGAGCCTCGTGGTGATCTCCGCGCTCGCGACGGTGATCCTCGGCATGGTGCCCGGCGGCATCCTTGACTTGTTCGGACAATTCTCGGAGTTCATCCGCTGATGACTGCATCATTTGACGCACGGATCCAGAAGCGGCTCGACGAGTTCGAGCCGCTTCTGGCCGATGCGGCCGTGGCGAACACCCCGTACGTCACGCAGGCGGCCCGCCACGTGATTGAAGCCGGCGGGAAGCGGTTCCGCCCCATGCTGGTGTTTGTGGCCAGCGAGTTTGGCGAGGTGAGCGACGAGCAGCGCCTTCAAAGCGCCGCGATGGTGATGGAACTCACGCACGTCGCCAGCCTGTACCACGACGACGTCATGGACGAGGCGGACGTGCGGCGAGGGGCGCCGTCGGCGAACCGGTTCTATGGCAACTCGGTGGCGATCCTCGTCGGCGATTTCCTGTTCTCGCAGGCCTCTGACATGGTGGCGGGCCTTGGTCCGGAGTTCGTGCAGCTGCAGTCCAGGACGTTCTCCAGGCTCGTGCAGGGGCAGATCGCGGAGACGATCGGTCCGTCGGAGGATGACGACCCCCTCGAGCATTACCTGCAGGTGATTGCCGATAAGACGGGCTCGCTCATCGCGGCGTCGGCCTGCTTCGGTGCGATGGCTGCGGATGCGAGCGCGGAGCACATCGAGGCGCTGCGCAACTTCGGCGAAGAGATTGGGGTGGTGTTCCAGCTCTCCGACGACCTCATCGACATCACCTCCGAGCAGACCGGCAAGACGCCCGGCACCGATCTGCGCGAGGGTGTGCCGACGCTGCCGGTGCTCATGCTGCGCAAGAAGAAAGACCCGGCTGATGCCGAGCTGCTGACGCTCATCGACGGTGACCTCACCGACGACGCCACGCTGGCGGAGGCGCTGAGGCAGCTCCGCGCCCACCCGATCATGGACGAAGCGAAGGCCGAGGTGGAGCGCCACGCTGCGCTCGCCCGCGAGACGCTCGCTCCGCTCCCGGACGGCGACGCCAAGCTCGCGCTGTTCGAGGTGTGCGACGAGCTCGTCCGCCGCGAGCACTGAGCCACAGATCTTCGGTGGTTGAGTAGCCCGCTGCCGTCCCTGGTGGTTGAGTAGCCCGCGGAGCGGGCGTATCGAAACCACATCCGGAATGATTTCGGTACGCGCCTGCGGCGCTACTCAACCATCGAGGCGAGTGGGTCTGGGGGCCGCCTTCCCCTGGTGGTTGAGTAGCCCGCGGAGCGGGCGTATCGAAACCACGTCGCATCCGTCAGCTAACCCGATATCCACTTTCGTTTCCGAAAAAACGGACAGAAACGCCTTCTGGAGCAAACGCGTGTGGATATTGGGTTACTTTCACCGGCGCATCTCGATACGGCGACTGCGTCGCCTACTCGATGGTCGGTTGGGGCGAGGCGCGCCTTCGGCCGGTGGTTGAGTAGCCCGCGGAGCGGGCGTATCGAAACCGCATCCGGAATGATTTCGATACGCGCCTGCGGCGCTACTCAATCATCGAGATGAGTGGGTCTGGGGGCCGCCGTCCCTGGTGGTTGAGTAGCCCGCGGAGCGGGCGTATCGAAACCACGTCCGGGATGATTTCGATACGCGCCTGCGGCGCTACTCAATCATCGAGCAGGGCGACCCGATCACCAGATGCTGACGCGCTCCTCCGGCTCGAGCCAGAGACCATCGCCCGGCGCAGTACCGAAGGCCTCGTGGAAGGCGTCGACATTCTTCACGATCTGGTTCACGCGGAACTCAGCGGGGGAGTGGGGGTCGACGCTGAGGAGCATCTTCGCCATCTCCGGGCGGCGCTTCGACTGCCACACCTGTGCGTACGACAGGAAGAACCGCTGCGCGGGAGTGAACCCGTCGATCGGCTCCCCGTCGGGGCGCCCGCCGGCGATCAGCCAGGCCTTGTATGCGATGCCGACGCCGCCAAGGTCGCCGATATTCTCGCCGAGCGTGAGCTTGCCGTTGACGTGCCCGTCGACGCCTTCGGGGGAGAGCCCGTCGTACTGGCTGACGAGTCGCGCCGTGGCTTGCTCAAACGCGGCCTTGTCGTCGGCGGTCCACCAGTCACGAATCTTGCCCTCTGCATCGGTGGTGGAGCCCTTGTCGTCGAAGCCGTGCCCAATCTCGTGCCCGATGAACGCCCCGATGGCGCCGTAGTTGACGGCATCGTCGGCGTTGACGTTGAAGAACGGCGGCTGCAGAATCGCCGCGGGGAACACGATCTCGTTGCGCAGCGGATGGTAGTACGCATTCACCGTCTGGGGCAGCATGGCCCAGTCGGATTCCTGCACCGGGCTGAGCACGCGCGACAGCGAGTACTCGAAATCAAACTCGTTGCTGGCAAGCACGTTCGCGAGCAGATCGTCGCCCACCTCCAACGCGGAGTAATCGCGCCAACGCGACGGGTAGCCGATCTTCGGGGTGAACCCCCTGAGCTTCTCGAGCGCCTGCTCCTTCGTCGTCTCGGACATCCACGTGAGTTCACGGATGGACTGGTCGTAAGCCTTGATGAGGTTGCCCACGAGCGCATCCATGGCGGCCTTGGCCTCGGGCTTGAAGTGCTTCGCCACGTACAGCTTGCCGATGGCCTCACCAATCACACCCTCGACGAACGCGATGCCGCGCTTCCACCTGGGACGCAACTCCTCGGTGCCGGAAAGCGTGCGCCCGTAGAAGTCGAAGTTGGCTTCGACGAACTGCGACGACAGGTATGGCGCGACGCTCGAGATCACATGCCAGCGCGCCCACGCGCGCCACGCATCGGCAGGTTCCTCCTCGACGAGGCTAGCGAGCGCCTCCACGAACGACGGCTGCTCGACGACGACGTACTCCAGCTTCTCGACGGGGATCCCGGCCGCGTCGCGGAACCGCTCCCAAGCGAATCCAGGCGCAAAGCTCTGCAGTTCCTCCCACGACTTCGGGTTGAACATCGCGACGATGTCCCTACAGCGCACCTTGTCCCAATGCTGCGCGGCGATCTTCGTCTCGAGCGCCAGCACGGCGTCGGCCTGATCGGCGGCGTCGGAAACACCGCCGAGCGCGAGCATGCGCTTGACATGCGCACGGTACGCATCCCGGATCTCGGCGTGTTCCTCGAGCCGGTAATACTCCTCATCCGGCAGCCCCAGACCGCTCTGCGCGATGAACAAGACGTAGCGCGACGGGTCTCCCGGGTCAGTCTCCTCGCCGAAGTGGACGAGGCTCAGCAACCCCCGACGCGCCGCGTCACCCAGGTAGCCCGCGAGCGAGGCGCCGTCGGTGATGCCCTCGATGGCCTCCAGCAGCGGGCGCAGCGGTGCAGCGCCGAGTGCTTCCACCTTCTGCTCATCCATGAACGACGCGTAGAGCTGCGCGATCTTCGCTTCCTCGGAGCCCGGCTCAGCGTTGCGGATGCCCTCGACGATCGCACGCACATTCGCCTCCGCGTCATCGCGGAGATCAACAAAGGCACCGGCGGACGATTTATCGGGATCGATCTGCGCGGTGGCGAGCCAACGCCCGTGGAAGTGGCGGAACAGGTCGTCGACGAGGCGCACCTCGTCGTCGCGGTGAGAAAAATCGAGTCCAGTCATGCCGTTTAGCCTAGTAGGCGCTCGGCGTGCGGCTACTTACTTGTTCCAGGTGATGATGACCTCATCGGGGTTCTCAGCGAGCATATTCGCCGATGCGCGGGCCGTGACCTTGAGCTCCTGCGTGCCTGGGTTGGAGCCGTCGGCGTATTGGAACTCCAGATTGAAGGTCATATCCAGCGTGGCGACACCGATGGATAGATCGTCGGTGCTGAGGCTGGGTTGCACCCCGACCACGGGATTGCCGACGAGGCTCCACCTGATCGAGCCCGGCTTGATGGGTTTCGCTGGACGAACCCCTTGCGGGCATCCCTGCGGGCTGGGAGCTTGCATCTCCACGCACTGCTCGAGGGAACGCTCCAGCGCTGAACGGAACGCGTCGTTACCGGCGTTCGTGAAGGCAGGCGTTGCCGGCAGCAGCGTCTCCTCCGCGAACTGCAGCGAGCCAATGGTGAAGCTGTTGTCTGACGGGTACTGAATGAACGGCAACTCCGTCGAAAGGTTGTACACGCCAGGCACCACCTCGATGGGCTGCACCTTGGGCACCTCGACGCCGTTCACCTTCAGGGGCAGCGACTCGGCCTGCACGAGCTCGATCACGACGGTGACGGTGGTGCGCTCCAGCTCGTAGCTCCCGCGATCGTCGAGCACCACGGGAATACTTGTGTGCACGGGCTGCCCGGCGAGCGTGTAGCTCACCTCCACGTCCGACGCCTTCTTGTCGGTGGTCAGGATCTTGATGTTCTCGATGGGCGCTTTCTCGCGCATCGCCTGGTGTGCCTTGCGGGAGAGCAGCACCATCGTGCTGGTCTCGTCGCCCCCGCGCTCTCCGAGGGACAAGGCCTTGTCGATGTCGCCGTCGGCGAGCGCATGCAGATACTCGGAGACGGCCGCTTGCGGAGTGCGGATGTTCCCCGCAGATGCGCTGCCGGAAGGCTTCACGATGGTGCGCTCGTCGACGGTGGGTTTGCGTAGCACGAGCGCATAGAACGTGCCGGCGGCGACGGCGAGTACTACCACGACCGTGAACACAGCGACGACCATCTTCCAGGGGAAGGGGCCGCGCGAGCGCTCCTCCTCAATGACAGGCGCCTCGTAGCGCGACTGGTCACGAGCGCGCATCAAGATGGACTGGAACGCCTCCGGATCCTGCTCCTGCGACGAGTCAGGCTGCGCAGCGGGAGGGCGAGGCTGTGGCGCGCGTGAACGCCCGGAATCTGGCGGCTGCCAGCCACCTGGTGGAGGTGGCGCTGACGGCCGCCATTGATTCATTGTGTCCGAGCCTCCCACGTGTCAGGTCCTGCGATGACCGAGGCTAGCGCAGCAGCCCGGTCAGGTGACTCGACAGCGGTGATCTGTTCGCGGGCGAGATCGTCGTAGGTGGGGCGATCCACGCAACGCAGCACCCCGATTGGGGCCTGATCGAGCACGCCCGGCTCGGTGAGCCTGGACAGTGCGAACGCGTACGTTGGATCGTCGCGCGTCTCGTCGTGCACCACGATGGCCGACGGGTCCACGTCGGCGGTCTGGACGACGCTGAGCGCGCCGTACTCGTCGCGGATCACCGCCTTGTGCCCGTCCTTGCCGAACGTGATGGGTTCGCCGTGACGCAGCGGGATGAGGGTTTCGACGGCCTCAGGCCCCTTGATGGCATCGAACGCACCGTCGTTGAAGATGGGGCAGTTCTGGAAGATCTCGATGAAGGATGCACCGCGATGCTGGGCCGCGCGCTCCATCACCTCAGTGAGCCCGGCGCGATCGGAGTCGACGGCGCGAGCCACGAACGTCGCCTCCGCGCCCAACGCCACCGACAGCGGGTTGAACGGTTCGTCGAGCGAGCCGTACGGGGTTGACTTCGTCACCTTGCCGATCTCAGACGTGGGGGAGTACTGCCCCTTCGTGAGCCCGTAGATGCGGTTGTTGAACAGCAAGATGTTGATGTTCACGTTGCGGCGCAGCGCGTGAATGAGGTGGTTGCCGCCGATGGAGAGCGCGTCGCCGTCGCCGGTGATGACCCAGACACTGAGGTCGTCGCGCGTGGCGGCGAGCCCTGTCGCGATGGCGGGCGCGCGTCCGTGGATGGAGTGCATGCCGTACGAGTCGACGTAGTACGGCAGGCGCGATGAACAGCCGATGCCCGAGATCATGACGATGTTCTCGCGACGGATGCCGAGCCCCGCCGCCATCTGCTGGAAGGTGGACAGGATTGCGTAGTCGCCGCAGCCTGGGCACCAGCGCACTTCTTGATCGCTCACCATCTCCTTGCGCTGCAAGGGCTCGATGGCCAGTGGAACGCCTGCAAGACCGCTCATCGCTGCTCCTCCAATGCCTGCACTGCTTGTACGAAATCTTCCTCCAGCTCCGCGATGGACAGCGGTAGCCCGCGCACCCGCGAGTAGCTCTCCACATCGACGAGGTACCTCGCCCGAAGCACGTGCGCGAGCTGGCCCATGTTCATCTCCGGGACGATGACGTGCTCGTAGCGACGCAGCACATCGCCAACGTTGGCGGGCATGGGGTTCAGGTGGCGCAGGTGCGCCGTCGCGATCTTGTGGCCGTTCTTACGCATGCGCCTGGCCGTAGCCGTGATGGGTCCGTAGGTCGACCCCCAGCCGAGCACGAGCAGTTTCGCGTCGTCGGTTGGGTCGTCCACCTGGAGGTCGGGGATGTCGCGCACGATGCCGGCCACCTTGTCAGCCCTGGTACGCACCATCGCATCGTGGTTGTCCGGGTCGTAGCTGACGTTGCCCGAGAGCTGGTCTTTCTCCAGACCCCCGATGCGGTGCTCCAAGCCGGGCGTGCCGGGCTTCGCCCACTCACGCGCGAGCGTCTCGGGGTCGCGTCGGTACGGCATGAAGTGCGGGTCCTCGTCGTGTACCTGCTCGGCGAAGTTGGGCTCGATGGCGGGAATCGCGTCGAGATCCGGGATACGCCACGGTTCGGCACCGTTGGCGAGGTAGCCGTCGGAGAGCATGATGACGGGCGTGCGGTAGGTGACAGCGATCCGGCACGCCTCGAGCGCGGTGTCGAAGCAGTCGGTGGACGACTTCGCCGCGAGCACCGGTAGCGGGGCCTCACCGTGGCGGCCGTAGAGTGCCTGCAACAGGTCGGCCTGCTCGGTTTTCGTCGGCATACCCGTCGACGGCCCGGCGCGCTGCACGTCGACGATCACCAATGGGAGTTCGGTCATGATGGCGAGGCTGATGGTCTCCGATTTCAGCGCGACGCCGGGGCCCGACGTGGTGGTGACACCGAGCGCACCGCCGAAGCTCGCGCCCAGCGCGGACGCGACGCCGGCGATCTCGTCTTCCGCCTGGAACGTCATCACGCCGACGTCCTTGCGGCGGGAGAGTTCGTGCAGGATGTCGGAGGCGGGGGTGATGGGGTAGGAGCCCAAGAAGAGCTGCATGCCGGCCTTGTGGGCGCCCGTCATGAGGCCGTAGGCCGTGGCGAGGTTGCCGGAGACCTGCCGGTAGCGACCCTGCGGCATCGGGGCCGGATCGACGACGGTCTGCACAGCAAACGCTTCGGTGGTCTCGCCGTACGCGTAGCCGGCCCTGAACGCGGCGAGGTTGGCGTCGCGGATATCTGGCTTCTTGGCGAACTTCGAAGCGAGGAACTGCTCTGTGCCTTCGGTGGGGCGCGAGTACATCCAGCTCAGCAGGCCAAGCGCAAACATGTTCTTCGTCCGCGACGCGTCCTTGCGCGTGAGGCCGAAGCCTTCGACGGCGCCCTGCGCCAGCGTCGTGAGGTCCAGCTGGTGCACCGTGTAGTTGGTGAGGGTGCCGTCCTCGAGGGGGTTGGTGTCCCACCCGATCTTCTTGAGGTTGCGCGCGGTGAAGTCGTGCGTATCGACGATGATGACCGTGCCGGTGGGCAGATCCTTCAGGTTCACCTTGAGCGCGGCCGGGTTCATCGCGACGAGCACGTCCGGCACGTCGCCGGGGGTTACGATGTCGAAATCGGCGAAGTGGAGCTGGAAGCTCGACACCCCGGGCAGCGTGCCCTGCGGCGCTCGAATCTCGGCGGGGAAGTTGGGGAGTGTGGCGATGTCGTTGCCGAAGCTAGCCGATTCTGCGGTGAAGCGGTCACCGGTCAGCTGCATGCCGTCGCCGGAATCGCCGGCGAAGCGGATGACGACTCTGTTGAGTTGCTTGGTCACGAATCCTCGAAACTAGTGGGTAGACGTCCTCGCCAGTGTAGTTGCGTGGATGCCGGAATGCACGGGCCGTCTGAGTGCCCGATGAGTCCGTGGTGTGGAGACGCTTGCCCCACCGACTATACTTTCCTGTGGCTAACTAGCTGGGGCTAAATATATGAGGTGGTTAACGCGTGGATTCGACGAGCACACTGGCAAACGAGGTACGTCTGGCGTGTCAGCTCGTGAGCCACAAAGTGCGCTTCGAATCCGGCTCCGCCATTCCACCTCACCAATTGTCCGTGCTGTGGAACCTCAACCGCGGCCCGAAGTCGCCCGGTGAACTCGCCGAGGCGGAGCAGGTGAGCGCCCCGTCGATCACGAAAACCCTTGACGGGCTCGAAGCGCAGGGATTCATCGAGCGCAGTAAAGACCCGGACGACGGTCGTCGTCGCAACGTGTGCATCACCGACGAGGGGCGGGCAGAGCTTCGACGTACCGCCGGCATCCGTGACTCCTTCATGGAGCAGCGCCTCACCGCACTGAGTGCCGACGAGCGCCAGGTGCTGGGGCGTGCGGCGGATATTCTGCAGCGGGTGATCGCGTGAGTCGTCACTCCACCTTTACTTCCCTTAAGGTCTACAACTTCCGGCTGTTCTGGATCGCGTCGCTGATCTCCAACATCGCAGGCTGGATGAGCGTGATCGCCCAAGACTGGCTGGTGCTCACCATCCTCACGGACAACGACGCGGCCGCGCTCGGCCTGGTCGCCGGGCTGCAGTTTTTGTCCATTCCGATTTTCTCCCCGTATGCCGGCGCGCTCGCAGACCGCGTCTCGAAGCGGCGCATGCTGCAGTTCACGCAGATGGGGCTCGGCGTCACCGCCTTGTGCACCACGCTGCTCGTCACCTTCGGAGTGGCTGAGTTGTGGCACATCTATGTGTTGGCTGCGCTGACCGGCCTGGTGCAGGCGTTCGACGCCCCCGCTCGGCAGGCCATGGTCTCCGAGATGGTGGAGGAGCACCTGCTGCCCAACGCCGTCGGATTGAACTCCATGCAGTTCAACTGCGCACGCCTCATCGGCCCGGCGGTCTCGGGCGTATTGATTGGTGCGTTCGGTGTGGTGCCGGCGCTGTGGATCAACGCGGTGAGTTTCGTGGCTCCCGTGACCGCGCTCGCCCTCATGCGCGCCAACGAACTCCACCCGCCGAAGCCGCGCAAGGGGAAGGGCGCCATCCGGGAGGGCGTCGCCTACGTGCTAAAACGCTCTGACCTGGTGAAGATCTTCATCATGGTGTTCATGCTCGGTACCTTCGGGCTGAACTTCCAGATCACGAATGCACTCATGGCGACGGAAGCCTACGGCCTGGGCGCTGGGGAGTACGGATTATTGGGCTCGATGATGGCGGCGGGCACGCTCACTGGCGCGGTGCTCGCCGCTCGTCGCGGCTACCCAAGGCTTCGCCTGCTGGTCGGTGCGCTCTTCGGGTTCTCGCTGGCCATGTGCGCGCTCACCGTCACGCCCTGGTACTGGCTCTACGCCCTCTTGCTGGTGCCGACGGGGTTCCTGTCCATCACCGTCATGACCGCAGCCAACAGCCGCGTGCAGCTCACCACCGAACCCGAGATGCGCGGGCGCGTGATGGCGCTCTACATGGCTATATTCCTCGGCGGCACGCCCATCGGAGCCCCACTGGTGGGCTGGATCGGTGACTACTTCGGTGCGAGGGCGTCGGTGTTTGTGGGAGGTGCGGCAACGGGTATCACCGCGCTCGTTGTGGGCGGATTGCTGTTGTCGGGAGCCAGGAACTACCCGTCGACGCTGCATTTCATTGAATCGGTGCGCAGCCGCGTCCGTAAACGCCGTCGCAAGCGCCCCTAGTGCTTGTCGCGCGCCGCTCACGAAACGAGCAACCGCACTGACTGAAGTGAGGGGCGCCCTTTGGTTCGTTTCCCTTGAGGGCGACAATGGGTGCATGGCCAATGACATGACGACTGCAGCAATTGAGCTTCGACTTGGACTGTTGGGATATTCCAGGCCTCGCAAGGGGCGACGTGAGCAGGAAGCGGCTCTGGTCAGCCCCATTCTCGAGCGCCAGCGCGAGTTGAACCGTCGGCTGAGTTTCGCGATGCCCCCCGTCGACGACCGCATTCAGACATTCCTTGACTCCTACTTCGAGGGCACCGACTGGGATGAGAAGCTTCCCAGCCGCTCCTTCGTGCTCGATCAGCCGGGGCTGGCACGCGAACTCACCCTCCCGCGCCGCGGCGACGAGTTCCACTCTGAACAGCTGAGCAGCTACCGCCTCGCCAACGGAGTACTGCACAACCCCGCGAATGACCGTCGCACCACCAAGGGCGTGTTCCATATCGCCGAAGGTGGCCTCCCCATCCAAGACGACAAAATTGCGGTGCCGCGCGAGGTGGCCGCTCGTATCTTCGCCGCAGCGCTGCAACCTCCGAAGGACGCGATGCTGTTGCCGTACACCGCGGAGGAAGAAGAGCCCGCCTACTGCTGGGCTTCGCTCCTCCTTCGCCCAGTAGTGGCGCCTCCGGTGCATGGCTTCACCCCGCGCCGCACCATGGAGGTCCGATTCTTCGCGCCCGGCACGCTCATGGCCAACCTTGATTTCGTCGAAGGCATCTTCGGAAACGCGGGCGACCCGCTGCTGCCGGACAACGACGCCGCACTCGACCCCGAAACCTGGACCGGCCATACTGGCGCCGTCATCTTGGCCCCGCACCTCACGCACCTCACCAAGAAGGAACTCGGCCTGCCCCACATCGACGACGCCACCGAGCGGCAGCGTCGAGACGGCCAGTGCTGGAGCGACCCGGAGGAGCGCTACAACGGCGGCACCGCGTTCAAGCTGTGCGTGCGCGACGAGCGGGGCGTCATCTGCACCGTCATTGCCGACAACTACTTCGGCTACTGCAAGAAGGAGGTCAAGGCACAGATCAGCTACGCCAGCAACCTCCTGGGAATCGTCGAAGAAGAGCACTCAGGCGGCGCGCGCACCTATCCCCGGTACAACCTTGGTCAGACCTTCACCACCGACGAGAACCCCAACCAGACCTTCGAGCAAGCGGTCGAACGCGATCCGGAGCGCTGGGATGTGCAGCCCGAGGGGTACGCCGTCGCGACGGACATCGAGCGGCTCCTCTTGATTCCGCCGAACACCGAGCTGTCGCTGCGCGATTCCACAGTGACGTGGCGCAACGCGCAAGGGCAGCACACGCTCCCGCTCAAGGGCGACCACACCTACATCACCCCCGACGGGTACCAGATTGAGCCGCTGCACCTGGAAGTCGACGGCAGCCAGTGGACGCTCGTCGGCACCGTCGCCGTAGCCACCGAGGCGCACAAGCCGGCCACGGTCTCCGGCGGCGGCAAATCAGAGATCTCGAAAGACATCACCGACGCGTTCATCGTCGGCAACGCCTACGTCGAGAACTTCGACGAGGACATGCGCCAGGTTGCTGAGATCGTCGGTCACGACTTTTCCGACCGTTTCAAGGATCCAGCCACGCACGACGTTCGCCCGCTGCTCTCCGACGAGCGCAGCGTCGGGTCGGTCATCAAGCTGCTGAGCCCGTCGGCGGACTACACCGACGAGTACAACGCCTGGCTCGGCAGCATCCCGAACCACATCAAGGAACTCGTGTTCGTGGTGAAACGCTTCTACCGGCCCGAGTGGGGCGACGACTGGGCGAGCCACTTCGCGGTGCCGAGCCTGAACGGCCGCACCGGGCACGCGCTGCGCCTGGATGGCGACAAGATTCGCGTCAACATGTTGCGCGTCGGCTACGAGGAAGGCGATTCGTGGCGGCTGTTTGGGCTGCGCCACGACTTCCATCCCGCAGCCAAGGTGCAAACCGAGGACGACATCACCGCATCCATCGTCGCGCCCGGTGGCGAGCACGGGATCGCCGAGGGACTGAGCCGAAAATACGTCGAAAACGCGGAGCGCCTGCTCTTCCAGCGCCCCGACGACGCCATCCACCGTGGCTACGACAAGCAGACTGAGAAGGACATCGCGGCGGGCGCCTTCTTGTCGAACTTCGCGCCGCTCACGCGCGAGGAAGTGCAGGAGATCACCCAAGACGCGGTGGGCTTCTCGCAGTTCACCAAGCCGATGCGGCGTCGCCTCGAACGCTTCGCGGCCGGCCACAGCAAGGCCACGTACGTGGTGTCGTCGGCGCACCCACGCATCGTGAACGGTGCTCGGACGAAGAACCCGCGCTACTTGCAGGTGCGTCCCGACATCGCGAATGCGCGCGCCACCCAACTCGCTGAGTTGGGTGAACGCATGGCGCTTGGGCTTCGCCACGACGAGCCGCTCAGGCACAGCGTCGACGTGGTGGCCGCCGGGCGGCGCAACAACGCTGCCTCCGACGGTGTCCCGGCCCTGTGCGCCTACGCGCCGCTGCACTACATGGAGCTGCCGGAGCTCATGATGGAGTTCATCTCGTCGATGACGGGCAAATCGCCCTCCACTACCGGCGCGGGCTCCGAAGGCGCGATGACGAAGAAGCCGTTCAATGCACTGCCCACCACCTACGACCTCAACGCGGCACTGTTGTCGTTCGTGCTCACGGGCTACGACGGCTGGTTGTCGTCGGCCGGTGTGGTCGGCCCCAACGTGCGCGTTGACCACGACATCTCGCTGCTCATCCCCGAGCTCTTCTCACGGATGAGCCCCGAGGAACGCGATGCGAAGCATCTCATCGACGAAGGGGCGCTCGAGCCGGTGCCCGACTTCGAGTTCGAAGGCAAGACGTATGAGGCCAGCCGTCTGGGCTACCGCATCACGCAGAAGTTCACCACGAAGTACTTCGGGCGCATCTTCCTGCACCCGCACGTGGTGTTCTCCGACGACATGCTGCACCCGGAAAAACAGGATGCAGCGCAGTACGCGTCGTCGGTGGAGACCATCGTCACCACGCACCAGCGAGTGGGGCAGAGCTACTTCGACGACGGCACCGTCGAGTACGCGGTGCCGCCGATCAAGGCGCTGCTGGGCATCATGGCGTACGGGGAGTACGAAGGGATGACGCTGGACTCGCCGGAGTTCCGTGGGATGTTCACCAGGGAGTCGGTACTCGCATCCTCGTGGTACGCCGAGCGTCTGCAGTCCGCCGCTGATAACCAACGTGTTCTCCTTGAACGCTCTATCGCCGCGATCGAGGAGTTCATGGCCGACCCCACGAACCAGGAAGCCAGTGAGCGTCTCGGCCTGGCAGGGCGCCTCGAGTGGGCGAAATCGGTAAAGCCCGACCCGGAGCGCCTTCGCGGCACGCTGGGTCGCCAGGTGCGTTTCGCCTGACATCGTCGCCAGGCGGGTGCGAGTGGTGAAGCTCGCGGTGTCAGTACACTGTCTGCCATGTTGCAGGCAGTGGACTGGTGCTCCGACGGGTCGGTGTACGTCGTCGACCTCGCGCTCGCCTGCTGCGCCCTCGAATCACAGGCCGCACTCGCTGCCCGGCCGAGGGTGCCCGTCGACGAACTCCCCGCCGACGCGAACGTGGTGCTCACGCTGTCGGGCACGCTGACGCACGCCATGGCTCCCGCCGCGCAAGCCGCCATCGACGCGCTGCCGTCGCGTCCGACGGTGGTGGCGTTCGGTGCCTGCGCCTGCATCGGCGGGCCGTACTGGGATTCGTATGCGGTGGAGAAGGGGGCCGGTGGCCTCGTCGATGTCGACCATTTTGTCGCTGGCTGCCCGCCTCCACCCGAGGCGCTTGCCGAAGTTATCGAGGAGGTGCGACGTGGCTGAGTTCCGGGAATCGGTGCAACACGCGATCGACGATGGGTTCACCTTCCTCCAGTTCCTCACCGCCGTCGACGAGCTGGGCCGCGACGGCGGGTTCCGCGTCGTGGCCATGCTGGAGCGCCCGAGCGACGGCGAGCGTCGCGAATGTTCGCACACCACGAGCCGCGACGAGCCCACCGCGCCGCGTATCGACGACCTGCTGCCTGGCGCTGGCTGGTTGCAGCGCCAGGTGCATGACATGTTTGGCATCACCTTCGACGATGCAGACAACGCCCCGCTCATCCACCACGGCGAAGGCCATCCGCTGCGCAAAGAGTTCCTCCTTCCCGAGCGCGGCGAGACGTCGTGGCCGGGCGCACTGGAACCAGGCAGTGCTTCCCCGAGCCGACGCTCGCTGCTGCCGGTCGGCGTGCCCGACCCCGCCGTCGTTGAGAATCCTGCCGCGACGGCGGAAGACGTTGCGCTCAGCGCGACGGGAACGAGAGTGCGGGTTCGTCGATGACCCACGGCTCCATCCAGCTTCGTGAATCCCTGTGTACCTCGTGCATGATCTGCGCACGAGAGTGCCCGACGTGGTGCATCCGCCTCACCTCGCACCAGGAGCAGACGGTGCCCGCCCCTGGGGCGCGGCCACGCACCCACAACGTGCTCGACACGTTCTCGATCGACTGGTCGCTGTGCATGTTCTGCGGCGTGTGCATCGAGCAGTGTCCGACGGACGCGCTGGAGTGGAGCGACAGCCGCGTCATGCCGACGAATAGGCTCGACGATCTCGTGCACGGCAAGACTGCGCTCGCCCCTGAGGACGCGTGATGCTCGCGAAACGGCTCCGCGATCTGCAGCTGGCTGCGGGCTCGCGCGCGGTGTGGGGCGCGTTCGCCGGCTCGCTGTGCATCTTGCTCGGCTCGCTCAGCCCCGCATACCTGCCGCAGGCGTCTCCGTTCTGGAGCGTGCTGCCGCACACCTCCCAGGGCGTCGAAGTGCTGCGTTGGCTCGGCACGGTACTGGTGATGCTCGGCCTGGCGCTCATGTTCGTCGCCTGGTTCCGCCTCCGCCCGAGCGACCGCCACGCTCGGGAGCGCCCCCCGCTGCGCAACTGGGCCGTGCTCTCGATCGCTTGCGCCCCGCTCCTCATCGCGCCGCCCGTGTTCTCCCACGACGTGTACTCCTACGTCGCTCACGGATGGCTGCTCCACAACGGCCTGGACCCGTACCAGGTGGGCCCGGGCGCGCTACCTGGGTACGTCGCCGACCAGGTGGCATGGGTGTGGCGCGACACGCCTGCACCGTACGGACCGCTATCGCTGCGCATCTCGCAAGGGCTGATGTTGCTCGGCGGCTTCGACCCCCTGAAAGCCGCACTCCTGCACCGCATTCCCGCCATCGTGGGCGTCGCGCTCATCGGTTTCGCCGTGCCCCGCATCGCCGGGCTCCTCAAACTCGACCGCGGCTTCGCCAGCTGGTTCGTCACCCTGAACCCGCTGCTGCTCATCGACTTCGTGGGCGGCGCACACAACGACGCGCTCATGACGGGCTTCATGGTGCTCGGCATCTGGCTCACGCTCCGCTTCCGGGATCGCTGGTTCGCGGTGCTCGTCGGCGCAGTGGCCGTCGGCGTGGGGGCCTCGATTAAGCAGCCAGCCATCATCGCCACGGTGGCGCTGCCATTTCTCGTGCGTCCATGGACATCGTTCAAAGCGAAGCCTCTCATGATGGCGCTGGGGCGTTCGCTGCTGTCGCTCGGCATCGGCGTACTGACGTTTTGCGCCATCACCTTCGCAACGAGGCTGGGATTCGGCTGGCTGCATTCCTCCGACGTGCCCGGCCAGGTGGACACGGTGGCCATCGTCGTACTGCTGGGTAGAGGCGTGGAATACCTCTTCGCCGCGACGGGGCACGCGGCGGCAGGTGCGGTGGCCTTCGAGATCGTCCGTCAGCTCGGATACGTGATCATCGCCGTCGGCATGGTGGTGTTCGCGGTGAAATACCTCGGTACCCAGCCGCTGCGCTTCGTGTCGTGGTCGCTGCTGTGGTTCGCGCTGTGGGTGCCCGCGATGCACTCCTGGTATTTCCTGTGGGGCGCGGTGCTGCTGCCGATGAGCCGCCCGCCGCAACGCCTCATGCGGGTGGCGATGCTGGTCACCGCCGGGTTGCTGACGTTCAGTGCCCTGAATTTCGGCATGCGTAACGGCCCCTGGCCCGTCATGCTCGTGCTCGTCGCGGTGATCGCGTGGGGCCTGTACACCCATGAACTCAGCCTGCCCAGGCGGCACGACCGGCAACGAGACGCGGCGGTCGAGGAATAGTCACGCTGCCTTCGGATGCACGCCAGCGAAGCTAGGCTCGTTGCGTCGTCGAGAAAGGGGTCGTCATGACCGCACGCATACAACGCCTGCCAGCCGAGGTGCGCTTCGCTGATGAATTAGCGACGCTCGCTACGCGGGACGCGGAACTCGGCAGGGTTGCCCCTGAGGGCTGGCGCCTGTCTGCTCCTGCGGTTGTGGAGTTTGTGCTGGGCGACGGTGCAGAGATCTCGCCGAAATTCGTCGGCTCCAGGGCCCTGGTGGAGCGCTGCGTGGTGGCACTGGCGACGAACCGGGGCCTGATGCTCGTCGGTGAGCCGGGCACAGCGAAGTCGCTGCTCAGCGAGCTGTTGGCTGCGGCGATCTCGGGCGACACGTCGCTGACCGTGCAGGGCTCGGCCGCCACCACGGAGGACGCCATTAAGTACTCGTGGAACTACGCGCTACTCCTGGCGGAGGGGCCGACGCAGCGCGCCCTGGTGCCCGCACCCATCCACCGTGGCATGACTGAGGGCAAGGTGGTGCGCTTTGAGGAGATCACCCGTTGCGCGCCCGAGGTGCAAGACGCGCTGCTCTCCCTCCTCTCCGACCGGGTCCTCACCATCCCCGAGTTCGACGGTGACGCCCGCACCGTGCACGCCTTGCGCGGTTTCAACGTCATCGCCACCGCCAACACCCGCGACCGCGGCGTCAACGAGATGTCCGCAGCATTGAAGCGACGGTTCAACTTCGAGACCATCGGCCCCATCCCCGACGCCGACGTCGAGGCCGCGCTCGTGCAGCGCGAAACCGACGCGCTGCTCGCGGATGCCGGAGTCCCCGCCCGGTTGCCGCGCGACCTGACGCGGGTCATCGTCGAGGTGTTTCGCGAGCTGCGCTCAGGGCGCGCAGGCGACCAGGGCGTCGAGCGACTGAGCAGCGCGATGTCGACGGCGGAGGCGGTGTCGACGGGGCTCGCCGCAGGCTTGGAAGCGGCCTGGTTCGGCGACGGCACACCTGGAGGCAAGGAACTCACGTCAGCGCTGGCCGGATCGGCGTTGAAGGACGACCTCGAAGATCGCTCGCGGCTGCGCGGCTACTACGAGCGACGCATGCAGGGGTCGAAGGACCCGATTCGCGCCCAGGCGTGGGTGCATCGCGAACTGCTGGATTGACCGTGGCCGATCAGGTTGAGTTCTTCGGGGTTCGGCACCACTCGCCGGCCGGGGCGAGACTCGTCGCTGAGCGAATCCGCGCCGGCGACGTCGAGGCGGTGCTCGTCGAAGGACCGAGCGAGTACAACAAGTATCTGGAGGAGCTCGCGCTGCCACACAAGCTCCCCGTGATGATCTACACCTGGGCGCCGATGCACCCGCACGCGGAACCGGGCAGCGAGCAGTGGTCAGATCGTCGCGGGGCGTTCTATCCGTTCAGCGCCTACGCGCCCGAGTGGGCGGCCGTGCGCGCCGCGCAGGAGCGGGGCATTGCGCTGGAGTTCATCGATTTACCCTGGAGTGCGCGGGCCGAGCACGCCAGCGCAGCGAACCTACTGGCGGAGCCCTCCAAACTGCAGGAATCAGCGCTGGAACCACTGCTTCGTGAAGTGGGCGTCGACGACGTCGATGCCCTCATCGACGAGCTCTTGGAGCTCGATTCCGAACTCGGCATGGACGACTACCGCGCCCGGATCGAACGCCTCGGAGAAATGTTGCGAAGCGACAGCGACGAGAACCGCCAGCGCGAGCGCTACATGGCCTCCCGCATCCGCGAGACCGGGGAACGCACGTCGGGGACGGTGCTCGTCGTGTGCGGCGCGGCGCACATCTCGGGGCTGCGGCACTGCCTGACCGCCGGATTTGAGCCCGTTGCCCGCTGGGAATCGCCCGACGACGAACGCTACGGCGTCGCGCTCACCCCGACGTCGTACGCCGCCCTCGACGCGCTCACCGGCTACGACGCCGGCCAGCGCAACCCCGGATTCTACGAAGCACTGCACGCCGACCGATGTGCCGGGCGCACGGGAACCGCGGAGCGGCTGCTGAAGGACATTGCCGAGGGGCTTCGTGACTCCAAGCAGCGGATCTCCGTCGCCGACCTCATTGCCGTCTCCACCACCGCGCAGGCGCTCGCCGCGCTCCGCGGGCACGGTGAGGTGTGGCGCACGGATCTCGTCGACGGAGTCATCAGCGCGCTGGTGAAGGACGACGACGGCGCCGCCCACCCGCTCGTCGCGAGGGTGCACGAGATTCTGCGCGGCAACCGGGTGGGTCAGCTCGCGCCCGGCACGCGTCGCCCGCCGCTGGTGGTGGAATTCGTCGCCGACTTGGAGGCCCTGGGGCTCACTCCTCATCCGAAGGAGCGCGTCGCGAAGGTGGACCTCACGAGCGACGACGGCCTTCGCAGCTCCAGGCTGCTCCACAGTCTCGTGGCACTGGATGTGCGGGTCGGCGCCCTGGTGCGCAGCGCGGATGCCGACGGCGTGGAGCACTGGCGGCTGTGGTGGACCCCCGAATATGAGAGCTCGCTCGTCGAAGCTTCCAGATTCGGCGGCACCCGCGACGAGGCTGTGACGACGCGGTTACTCGCCGACGCCGTGGACATCGTCGACGATCCTCGCGCCGCCGCGGAACTCATGCTCCGCGCGGCACTGTGTGGAGTGGACGACCTCGGCAGGGCACTGCAAGCCCGCACCGAGACCCTGTTCGCCACCACCGGCAACATCGGCGGACTCGGCGACGCGCTGCGTTCACTACTGCGCCTCTACCGCTACGACGCACTGTGGCAGACCACCGGACGGGCCGATCTCGGTGCGCTCATCACCGTCGCCTTCGAACGCCTCGCCATGCTCGTGGAACGCGTTGGGGCGCTGCCCGATGCGCCGTCGACGGACCCCGTCGGAGCGGCCATCCGCAGCGGGGTTGACGTCATCGAACGCTGCCAGGACTTGCCGTTGGCGCGCGCAGCATGGCGACGAGCGTTGCATCACATCAGCGACTCGCCAGACCAGGCAGCGGCGCTGCGTGGCGCCGGCACCGGCGCCCAGTGGCTACTCGATGGGGAGGACGGCGAGGCCCTCGCCACGTCGATCACGCTGCTGGCGAACCCAGCGGAGTTGGGCGACTTTGTGTTTGGGCTGCTCACGGTGGCGAGAGAAGCCGCCACTCGCAGGAGCGAGTTTGTGGGCGCTCTCGACGCGGCGGTGACGAGCTTCGACGACGACGATTTCCTCGCGGCGCTACCGGGGCTGCGTCGTGCCTTCTCCGCGTATCCGCCACGCGAGCGCGCCCAGATCGCCAATCAGCTGCTGGGCGAGCAAGGCCATGATGTACTGCGGCGCTTCGAGGGCTCTTCCGACGACGTGATGGCGGTGGCCAGCTTCGAGCAGGCACTGCTTGGCCACGTCCGCGGCTTCTTGGGCGAGGAGGTCTGGTGAGCGACGCACGCGCCGTCCGTTGGCGGCTCATTCTGGGGGACGGATCCGAGAAACTCGGCGAGCTGTCGGGGGTCGACGCCCGCCGCGCGGCGTCGCTGGATTTCCTCTACGACAGGGAGACCGTGGATCTCCTGGGCGGCGACGGGCCGTCGCAGCTCACAGTGCCAACCTGGATCAACGAAATCAGCGAGCTGTTCCCGCGGGCGGTGCAGGAACGCATCCAGACCGACGCGCTGGAGCGCTATGGGCTGAGCGAGCTGGTGACCGACCCGGAGGTGCTGGAGCGCATCGAGCCCTCCGAGACCCTGCTGAAGGCGGTGCTCTCGACGAAGCACCTCATGAACCAGGAAGTGCTCGCCGCAGCGAAACAGATTGTGCGCAAGGTGGTGCAGCAACTCGTCGAGCTCTTCGCCACCGACGTGCGCCGCGCGGTGACGGGCCGCCTGGAGCCGCATCGTCGAAGCCGACACAAGGTGGCCACCAACTTTGATCCGGTGGCGACGATCCGCGCCAACTTCAAACGCTGGTCGCCGGAGCTCGGCAAACTCGTCATCGCCGATCCGGTGTTCGTGTCGCGCACGAAGCGTCATTCGGAGCGCTGGCAGATCATCATCGCGGTCGACCAGTCGGGCTCCATGCTGGACTCCGTGATCCACTCGGCGGTGACCGCGTCGATCTTCCACGGCATACCGGCGCTGCGCAGCCACCTTCTCGCGTTTGACACCGAGGTGGTGGATCTCAGCAGCGAAGTGATCGACCCCGTAGAGACGCTCATGCAGGTGCAGCTGGGCGGCGGCACCGACATTCACCGAGCCGTGCGCTACGCCGAGCAGCTCGTCGACACCCCGCGGCGGGCGATGGTGGTGGTCGTGACCGACCTGTACGAGGGCGGCTCCGTGTTCCAGCTCAAGGCAGCGGTGCGCAGGCTCGTCAGTGAGGGCGCGCGGGTGCTCATCCTCGGCGCGCTCGATGCGTCGGGCATGGCGAGCTACGACACAACGCTCGGCCGGGAGCTCGCGGAGCTCGGCGCGCACGTGGGCGTGATGACGCCGTTCGAGCTAGCAGCCTGGGTGGGGGAGGCCATGCGATGATCCGCGACGACTTGCTCCAGCTCACCGAGAACGTGCTGGTGGATCTCACGAACAAGGGCACTGTCCGGCGCGCGCTCAAAGAGCTGGATGGGTTCGACTACACGGTCGAGGCGCGCGATGACGGCACCGTCGTCGTGACGGCCGACGACGGCACCCGCTGCGAGCTGTTGGCCAACAAGCCGTTCGGCGACTGGCCGTGCACCTGCCTGGCAGGTGCTGAGTGCAGGCACCTGGTGCGCGCGGTGCTGGTCTATCAGCGCTGGGCGCACGCGCAGCACCACGACGAGAGCCCTCACTCAGCCGAGACGGACACCACTGCGCCGTTCGACCCCGGCAGCATCACCGACGAGGCCCTGGCCGCAGCACTCGGACGGCTCCAGACGCAGGCGCGCGGGCTTGTCGCCGACGGGCTCCTCGCGCAGGTGGGCGTGACCAACGACATCGCGGTGGTGCGACTGCATCACCCCGTGGCGGTGACCGTGCGTTTCCTGGCTGGCGACGATCTCCGCTACGTGCGCTGCACCTGCGCCGACCCCGACCCATGCATCCACGTCGCGCTCGCCGTCAAAGCCGCGCGGGGTGCGCCCTTCGGCGAGACCGGGCTGCGTCAGCTCCCAGGCGACGGATGGAAGCCCGACGAAGCCCTGCTGACGCGCATCGTCGCGCAGATCGACGCCCTGCTCCAGGTGGGCGTCGAGGTTGGCGGGAGCGCGCTGCAGGCAGGCTGGCAGCGCCTCGGTGCGCAACTGCAACAGGCGGAGATGCCTCACCTGGCCGCACTCGTCGACGAGCTGATGCACGAACAGGAACGTCACGCGTCGCGAAGCGTGCAGTTTGATCCGACGAGGCTCGTCAGGCTGCTCGGTGAGCTGCTGGCGCGGGCCGAGAGCCTCCGAGGCGGCTTTGCGGAGCGCATCCCAGACCGACTCGTCGCGGGCTCTGCCGCCCGTGAGGTGGAGGTATCGCGGGCCAAACTTATAGGGCTCGGCTGCCAAGTGACGGAGGGCGCTGGCTGGCGTGAGGTGATCGCGCACGTCGTCGATGCCCGGAGTGGGGCACCCATGCGGGTGAGGAAGCGCGTCGAGGATGATGCGTCTAGTCCGGCGGAGGTTGCCCGGCGGCTGGTCGGCAGCGTCTCGCTCGCGCAATGGGGCGGCGGGCAGGTGCTCGTGCAAGGCGGGAAACGCGACGGGTGGGGCAACTTTCTGCCCGGCCGTCGTCGCGCCACGCCCATGCCCGCTCCCGCGCTGGGGGAGTTGTCTCCGCCGTACCTGGCTGATTCGCCGGCTGCCCTGGCCGAGCAGCAGACGAGGCTGCCGGCCATCCTCGACGACCGTGCAGCGGGCACCGGGCTCGCCGTGGTGCGGTGCACCCGGATCGTCGACTTCGGGTTCGATCCCGTCACCGCCGCATTCGTCGCTTCGCTCGAGGACTGCGACGGCGCCCTCGCGCGCTTGCAGCTTGCCACCGCCGGGGCCGGTTCCGACGGTGCCTCCGCACTCGCGGCGTGGTGCGACGTGGTGGGCGCCGACGTGCTCGACGAGTGCTTCGTCGCCGGCGTGTGGCGGTGGGGCGGCGGGGGCGTCACCGTGGAACCGACGCTCGTGAGCGCCGGCAACCGGAGCTTGCAGCCGCAGATCGCCGACGCTGTGCCCGGCTGGAACGTGCCAACCTCCGATGCGACGAAGCGCCCGCTCACCAGCCCCGCAGCGCTCCTTGCGGCGTTGAATGAGTTGTTGGGCATCGCCCTGCTCGCGGGGCTCGACAGGCTGGAGCGCGATCCTCGGATCTTCGACGAGTTCACCCGGCGTGCCCGCGACGTCGGATCGTCGCTCATCGCCGGTCTCGCCGAACGTCACGACGCGCAGGCACTGCGTCGGCTGCTCCTGGCGAGCGCGTTCGGACGGACGCTGGTGTGACCGCAGCTGCACCGCCCCTGCCGTAGGCTTTTAGCATGCAGCGACGTCTGATATGCACTGAAGGTACCTCGGATAAATTCTGGTACATCGATCAGATGGGGGAGCAGGTCACGGTGGTCTACGGTCGACGTGGCACCGCCGGCACGACGAAGACCAAGGCCTACCCCTCCGAAGAGAAGGCCCTTGCCGACGCAGAGAAGCAGGTGGCCGCGAAGCTGAAGAAGGGATACGTCGACGAGGAGGATCCCATCGAGGGCCCGCTCACGCCGTCGGCGGAGATCACAGACACGTCGGCGCCGAAGCCAACCGCCAAACGCAACGCGCCGGAGCCCGCCGAGAGCGCCCAGGCCCCAGCAACCCCCGTCGCTCCGGCAGGCGATGCAACAGACCTCGGTCTGGAGCTGTTCTGGTGGGAGCGCGGCTGGGATCTGTCGGCTGATCTCGAGCAGCTGCAAGACACGTCGCCCTTCAACCCCGACGAGGCTGCCGCTCGCGCCAAGCAGATATGCGAGTGGGTGCGAGACCCAAATAAGTACGCCAGCTACTGGGAGCTCTCAGGCGAGCCCTTCGACGGTTACCCCAGCGCCGAGTGCGCCACGTGGTGGTCTGAGTTCTTCTTCGACCCTAACGCAGCGCTGGGTACAAACACCTATCAGGAACCGGCATCGAACAGGATCCCGCCCGAGGGGTTGCACTTCATTCTCTCGCAGGCATCGGGCAACCAGCCCCTGGTGAAGTGCGCGAAGGAACTCAAAGACGATCTGCATGGTCTGTATGATTCTTGGGCGCTAGATCGTGACGAAGCACACGCCACGACGGTGCTGGCGCTACGCGCAATCTGGAAGTTCATCCCCGAAGCGGAGAAGCTAGAGCTTGCCGACGCGTTGCGAGAGCCACTCGTGAACCCTCAGCGTCAGCCGCGCGGCTCCGTCGGAGTGCGGATGTTCTTCGCCCGGCTGCTCGGCGGGCGAGAGGACGACATTCGGGCCAGCCTCGATGCGCTGCCATCTGGTGCGTGTGGCCGGCCGTACATTGACACCGCTATGTTGCCGTTGCTGTACGCCACGCCTGAGGAGCGGCTCCAGCACGCCAAACGCCTAGGCGTCCACCTTGGCTATTACCGGTATGAAGCCTTGGCGTGGGTGATCAACGTCGGGCCGCTCGGTTTCTCGAAGCTCGCCTCAGACCTCGGCAAGATTGACAAGGACGCTGCGGACGCCTCGCTGCGGCTCCTCACTGCCAGGCTGCACGGGCCTGCCGCAGTGCCACTGTTCCTTGAGATCGCCAAGACCCGGCACGCTGCTGCTGCTGAGCAATGGCTGGAATCTCACCTGGCACAGGTGCTCGCAGCCGACCTCAGCGTGCAGCAGGCCGCCGGTATCGCTCGACTGCTACGCCCCCTGCCCACTGAGCAGCTGCAACGCATCGTCGAGCAGACCTCCGGCGGTGTGCGCCAGGTGGCTCAGGAAGTGCTCGAGGAATCCTCCCTGAGCGCGTTCGACCCGTCGACCCCGTGGTGGCAGGACGCGGTGGACGCCGTCGCCAGGCCGAAGCCGCTTCCCAAATACCTGAACGTTGCAGGGCTGCCCCCGATCGTCGTCGACGGCGCAAAGCTGGGCGAGGAAGAGGTGCGGTTCGTCATCGGGGCGATGCAGGCCGATGACCGCGACCAGCCGCTCTTGGCAGCACTGCGGGAGCACGCCTCCGTACGTCACCGCGACGCCTTCGCCGTCGCTTTGCTGGACCTGTGGCTGGCGAACGGGGCCCCGTCGAAGGAGAAGTGGCTCATGACGGGTGCGGGCTGCATCGCCAGCGATGGGTTCGTGCACCATCTGACGCCGATGATCCGGGAGTGGCCGGGCATCTCGCAGCACAAGCGTGCGGTGCATGGGTTGACGGCGTTGCGCAACGTCGGCTCCGACGTGGCTTTGCAAGCGATTGCGGGTATCGCCGCCAAGGTGAAATATGCGGCCATCAAGAAGCGCGCTGGCGAAGCGATGAACGAGATCGCGGGGCAGATGGGTTTCACCCGCGACCAGCTGGAAGATCGCATTATCCCCGACGGCGGTCTCGACGAGCGCGGTACGCGCGAGTTCAGTTTCGGGGCGAGGCGGTTCCTGGCCAGTGTGACTCCCGAGTGCAAGGTGGTGGTGCGTCTCATCGGCGACGACGGGCGCCCCACCGGCAAGCCCCGCACCGCGTTGCCGAAGCCCAATCAGTCCGATGATGCGCAACTCGCTGAGGAGGCGAAGGCGGAGTTCACGGCGCTGAAGAAGACGGTCACCGGGCTGGCGAAGATCCAGAACAAGCGCTTCGAGAACGCGATGATTTCAGGCCGACGTTGGGAAGCAGCCGATTTCGAAACCTACCTCGCGCCGCACCCGCTGCTGCGCGGGCTGTTGTCGTCGGTGGTGTGGAGCATCTACGACGGTGACAGCCGCGTCGCGCTGGGGCGCATCGACGAGGACGGGCAGCTCGTGGACATCGACGACGAACCCGTGTCGCTCGACGGGCGAACGCTCGGCATTGTGCATCCGGTGGATCTCTCGGAAACGGAGCGCTCCAGCTGGGCGTCGGTGCAAGCCGACTACGAGCTGGTGGAGGCCTTCCCGCAGCTCTCCAGGCAGGTGTTCACGCTGCCCCCAAACCAGGGAGACGATCTGCTGCTCCACGGCCTACCAGAAGGAGCGTTCCCCGCAGGCAAGCTCATTGGCGGATTCTCGAAATTTGACTGGGTTCGAGGTGAACCCCTCGACGCGGGCGTGTACGTGTTGTACGGCAAGTACTTCCATGCCGCAGACGTCACCGCCGTGATCCAGTTCGACCCCGGCATGTGGGTGGGCGGTTCGCCCGCCGAGCAGGAGGACCAGGCCTTCGAGTGCGCCTACCTTCTCGCAGGCGAAAAGGATCCGGGCATCCTTGACTACGGTGTGGACCCGAGGCGTAAGTCGAGACTCGACTTCTTCTCCGGGATGCGCCACGTGCCATGGTCGGCGGTGCCGAGGTCGGTGGTAAGCGAGGTGCTGGCCACCATCAACCACATGGTGAGCTGAGCGTTATCTCACAGCGCGTAGTCGACGATCACCGGCGCGTGGTCGCTCATGCGCGCGTCGTAGCTGGCTTCGCGGGCGGTGCGGGCAGCCGTCGCCACCTTCGCGAGGCCGGGGGAGGCCAGGTGGTAGTCGATCCGCCAGCCGGCGTCGTTGGTGAACGCCTGGCCGCGCCAGCTCCACCAGGAGTACGGCCCGTCGACGTTGCCTACCAGCTGGCGCTGCACGTCGACGAGTGTGCGTGGGCCCAGCACTGAGGCGATCCAGTCGCGTTCTTCTGGCAGGAAGCCCTCGGACTTCTGATTGCCACGCCAGTTCTTGATGTCCAGCTCGCTGCGGGCGATGTTGAAGTCACCGACGATGAGGAACTCGCGGCCTTCTTGGGCGGCGTCGCGCCGAGACGTGGTGAGCTGGCGCGCCAGGCCGCGCAGGAAGCGCATCTTGAACTCGTACTTCGGCTCGTCCACGCCATCGTACGGAAACGCCGAGCCCTTCGGCAGATACAGCGATGCCACGCGCAGTGGCGCGTCGACGAGGTCGACCTCCAGGTAGCGCCCGTGCGTGGCGGCTGGTTGGAGGTCGCGCCCGCCGGTGGCCTCCGTCGGGATTTCTCTGAGCTCACCACCTTCGACGACGTGGGCGCTGCCGCCATGAATGGTGCGCACGGCGGCGGGGGGCTGGCGGGTCAAGATAGCCACACCGTTGCGCCCCGCCAGCTGGCCCAGCTCGAGCGTGGCGTGCCAGCCGTCGAATGCGTCGAGCGGCAGGTCCTTCGCCCGGCAACGCACCTCCTGGAGGCACACGACGTCGGCGCCCTCCGACGCCCAAAACTCCTTGAACCCGCGCTTCGTCGTCGCGCGGATGCCGTTCACATTGTGGGTGCCGATTCGCATGGGGCGAGCTTACCGAGCGCCTCAGCGGTAGTTCACGAACTGGGTGGCGAAGTCGTAGTCCTGGTCGCGGATGAGCTTCTGCACCGCCTGGAGATCGTCGCGCTTCTTCGACGAGATGCGCAGCTCGTCACCCTGAATCTGCGCCTTGACGCCCTTCGGCCCCTCGTCGCGGATCAGCTTGGAGATCTTCTTCGCGTTCTCCTGGGAGATGCCTTCCTCCATGTGGGCGCTGATCTTCCACACCTTGCCCGAGGCCCGCGGCTCGTCGTCTTTGAGGGCCTTGAGGCTCACGCCGCGGCGCGCCAGCTTCGACTGGAACACATCGAGCACCGCCTTCACGCGCTCCTCGGTGGAGGCTTCCATCTCGATGCCCTCGCCTGCCCACGCGATGGAGGCGCCGGTGTCGCGGAAGTCGAAGCGGGTGCGGACCTCCTTGGCGGCCTGGTTGATGGCGTTGTCGACTTCCTGGCGGTCGACCTTGCTCACGACGTCAAATGAACTCTCTGCTGCCATGGTTTCCTCCTCGTGTGGATGCCTCGGCCCAAGCCTACGCGTTCAGTGATGATCCGGCCGTCTTCGTCGTTTTGCCGGGGCCGCGACGCAAGTGCTAGCCTTGCGGGGCGCATTGCGCACGGCAGGTTGCCCGAGTGGCCAAAGGGAGCGGTCTGTAAAACCGTCGGTTCGCCTACGTTGGTTCGAATCCAACACCTGCCACCAGACCCCGAGTCGGATGGGCTCGGGGTCTTGCGCTTCGGGCGGCCGGAACGCATGGGTGAGCGGGTGCACGTCGATTTGGTGGTCGGCCGCTCGCTCGTGTAACTTTGACCCTCGCTAGCCCTCATAGCTCAGTGGTAGAGCGCATCCTTGGTAAGGATGAGGTCCGCAGTTCGACTCTGCGTGAGGGCTCGGTTCCTTCGGGCACGGAGGAACATCTGACGGGGTAGCTCAGTCGGTAGAGCAAGCGGCTCATAATCGCTGTGTCGCGGGTTCAAGTCCCGCTCTCGTCACCACAGCCGGCGAATACAACAAGCGCAGCACGCGCAGAGTCAAGGAGACATCATGGCCAAGAAGGGCGCGGACGTCCGTCCGAAGATCACGCTTGCCTGCACTGAGTGCAAGGAGCGCAACTACATCACCAAGAAGAACCGTCGCAACACGCCGGATCGCCTGGAAATGAAGAAGTTCTGCCCGCGCTGCAGGACGCATCAGGTGCACCGCGAAACCCGCTGATCAACGGTTCGCCGCATAAAACGACCGCCTTCGTGCGGTCGTTTTGTCGTCTCCGCGCTAGCCTTGCCGCATGCCCATCACTGCAGAGCACGAAGGACTGACGCTCCCGAAGCCGCCGCCCTACGAGGTGAGCCGAGCGAAGATCGCCGAATTCGCCACCGCACTCGGCGACAACAACCCCGCCTACTTCGGTGAGCACCCCGTCGCTCCACCCACATTCGCCGCCATCATCGCCGCGCAGGCATGGGATGTGCTGTTCGGCGACGATCGGTTCGGGCTGGCGCTCAACCGCACCATCCACACCGACCAGCGCTTCGAGTTCCTGCAGCCGCTGCGCCCAGGTGACGTCGTCGACGCCGAGCTGCGTATCGACAAGGTGCGGGGTCGTGGGCCCATCGATATGGTGACGGTCGCCGTCGAGCTCACCGTCGGCGGGGAAGCCTGCGCGGTGGCGCACTCCACGCTGATGCACACCCGAGAGGAGACAGCATGAACGTCGGTGAATCCCGCGAGCTTCGCGTGCCCATCACCCGCCAGGGCGTGGTGCGCTACAGCGGCGCATCCACAGACTTCAACGAGATCCACTTCTCCGACCGCAAGGCTAAGGCGCTGGGACTGCCCGGCGTGCTCGCTCACGGCATGTGGACCATGGGCGCCGGCCTGCGCGTCGTCACCGACTGGGTGGGCGACCCGTCGCGCGTTACCAAGTACGCCGTGCGCTTCACGAAACCCGTCGTCGTGCCCGATACCGACGAGGGCACCGCGGTGCTCTACAATGCGACGGTGAAGAGCGTCGAGGACGGCCAAGCCACACTGGCGCTCACCGCAACCTGCGGCGACGACGCCGTGCTCGGCGCCGCGACGGTGGAGGTGCGTCTTGACTGAGTGCGCCATGACGACGGTCTCCCGCGCTCCGCGACCGGTCGACGTCGATGCCAACCCACTGCTCGCTGATCACACCACCCTGCGCGTGGGTGGACCGGCGCAGCGTTTCGTCGTCGCGAACACTCCCGACGACGTCGCGCGCATCGTGGGCGAAGCCGACGAACAGGGCACTCCCGTGCTCATCCTCGGCGGCGGCTCTAACGTGCTCGTCGCCGACGCTGGCTTCGACGGCGTCGTGGTGCGCATGGGCATCACCGGCGTGCGCGGCACGGTGTCCCAGTGCGGCGGGGCGGTGATCACCGTCGGAGCTGGTGAGGTCTGGGACGATTTCGTGACGTACGCGGTTACGCAGGAGTGGATCGGTCCCGAAGCACTGTCCGGCATCCCAGGCAGCGTGGGCGCGACGCCCATCCAAAACGTCGGCGCCTACGGCATCGAAGTGAGCCAGTTCATCTACTCCGTGCGCACCTGGGACCGCGAAACGAAGCAGTTCCGTACGTTCGCCGCCGCCGACTGCGAGTTCGGCTACCGAGATTCCGTGTTCAAGCGCAACCCCGGCCGCTGGGTGGTCGTCGAAGTCACGTTCCAGTTCAAACTCGGGAACCTCTCGGCGCCCATTCTGTATCCCGAGCTGGCAAGGCATCTCGGAGTGGAGGTGGGGGAGCGCGCCGATTCGGCGAAGGTGCGCGAGACGGTGCTCGCCATCCGTGCGGGCAAGGGGATGGTGCTCGACGACGCCGACCACGACACCTGGTCGGCTGGCAGCTTCTTCACCAACCCCATCCTCGACGCCGACGCCGCCGCGACGCTGCCCGACGACGCGCCACGCTTTCCCACCGACGACGGGCGCACGAAAACCAGCGCCGCCTGGCTCATTCAGCACTCGGGCTTCGACAAGGGGTTCTGCATGGGCAACGCGGGGCTGTCGACCAAACACGTCCTTGCGCTCACGAACAGGGGAGGCGCCACCGCGACGGAACTCGTCGCGCTGGCCCGCCATGTGCGCGACGGCGTCGAGGCACGCACGGGGATTCGGCTCGAACCTGAAGTGAACCTCGTCGGCGCAACCCTCAAGTAACACACCTCAACCTCAAGTTGAGACACTTCCGTCCGAGGCGCACACCCAACTAGCCTCACCTTCGACTCATCGATCGTCAGGAGAAGGCATGCGTGCGCTGCGAACACTGTTGGCTTTGGCGGTGACGGCCGGGCTTGCGCTCACCGCCGTCGTGGCGCCCCCGGCGCATGCCAGCAGGCAAAGCAACTTCATCACGTCGCTCGTGAAGGCCGCGCAGGAGAACCAGCGGGCAACCGGGGTGCCGGCTTCCGTCGCCATTGGTATGGCCGCGCTCGAAACCGGGTGGGGCAGGTCGTCGATGGCGAAAGAGCCCGTGAACACCCTGTTCAACATCAAGTGCAGCAAGAAGAAGTCGCAGTTCCAGAAGGGCTGCAAGGATTTCTCCAGTTACGAGTACCGCAAGGACGGCACCCGCTACCTCATGGTCTCTAGCTTCCGCACGTACGCGAACACGGGCGATTCGATCAAGGACTTCGGCCAATTCCTGCGTTCGCTCAGCCGCTACCGCAAGGCCTTCGACTACCCGAATAACCCCGACCAGTTCGTGCGCGAGGTGCGCAAGGGTGGGTACGCGACGGATCCCCGCTATTCCGAGCTCGTCATCAGCATCATGAAGTCGCACAACCTGTACCAGTACGACGTGGGCGGCGCATCCAAGCCCTCCCCCCAGCTGCCGGTTGCGACGCGCGACTTCCTGCCGCAGACCTACGGCAACGTCAATACGAACGTCACCACCCTGCAGCGCCTGCTAAACGCCCGCATGGGCCGCAAGATCGTCGAAAACGGTAGCTACGGTTGGACGACGCAAGACGCCGTCGCCTACTACCAAGCCGACGTGATGAAGCTTAAGGACATCAGTGGCGACGTGGACGCCGCCACGTGGAAGCACCTCGCCCCGACGGTGAGGCCGGGCGACCGCGGCCCGCTCGTCGTCGCGCTCCAGAAAGAACTGCAGTACTCCGGGTACCGCGACATCGCTATCGACGGCGTGTTCGGCGAGAAGACGAAGCAAGCCGTGCTGGACTTCCAGCGCCGCCACAAACTTCCGACTACCGGTGTCGTCGCGACGATGACCTGGGGCCGCATGCTGGGCATGTGAGCTGTCCACTAGAAGAATGCCTTTGAGTCTCGGTCTCGAAACTCAGTAGAGTTCGGACATATGACCAGCCGGGAGACACCGCAACGCAAGAAGCGCTCGTCGCTCGTGATGCTGTGGCGTTACGCCCGCCCGGCCTGGAAGAGCTTCGCGCTCATCCTGGTGCTGACCCCCATCGGCGTGCTCGTCTCGGTGGCTATTCCGCTGCTGCTAGGGCGCGCCGTCGACGGCCCCATCGCCAACCGCGACATCAACGGCATCGTCTTGAGTGCGCTGTTCATTCTCCTGGCAGGCACCTTTGACGCAGGCGTCAACTGGCTGCGGCGCTGGATCATGTCGGATGTGACCAGCCACATCGAAGCATCGATGCGCTTCGACCTATTCGACAAGCTGCAGGCGCTCCAAATGGGCTTCCACAAGCGGTGGGAATCCGGTCAGCTGCTCAGCCGCATCATGAGCGATCTCGGCCTGTTGCGCCGGTTCATGTCGTTCGGCCTGCTCATGCTCATCCTCGACTCGCTGCGCATCGTCGTCGTGCTCGCCATCATGGTGACGATGTACTGGCAGCTCGGCCTGATCGTGCTGGCGTTGATTGTTCCCGTCGTGCTCATCACGTGGAGACTGGTGACGCGTTCCGCGCGCATCTCCCGGCAGGTACAAGACGCCACTGGCGATGTTGCGAGCCTCGCCGAGGAATCCCTGCACGGAGTGCGGGTGATCCGCTCGTTCGGGCGCGTGAAGTACGCGTTTGACAAGTTCGACGACGGCGCGGTCAAGCTGCGAGAGCTCGGCGTGCGCCGGCAAAACGTGGCGTCGGTGCTGTGGACGCTGCTCGAAGTGTTCCCCAACGTGCTGCTGGTGCTCATCTCCGGTGGCGCCGCCTACGCCGCAGCCGCTGGGCTGCTCACGCTCGGCCAGGTGGTGGCGTTCGTCACGCTGCTGCTGTCGATTGCGTGGCCCATCGGAGGGCTGGGTTTCCTCCTGAGCTTCGCTGGCGAAGCCGCGGCCGCAGCGGACCGCGTCGTGGAAGTGTTCGACGAGCCCATCACCATTCATTCCGGCACCCGTACCATTGCCGAACCCCGCGGCAAGCTCGAGTTCCGCGACGTCGATTTCCAGTTCGACGACGCCTCCTTCTCGACGCTGCATGACCTCAACCTCGTGATCGAACCGGGGGAGACCATCGCGCTCGTCGGGGGCACCGGCTCTGGGAAATCCACCATCGTCGCACTCATCCCCAGACTCCTCGACGTGACGGGCGGCAGCATCGAACTCGACGGCGTCGATGTGCGCGACCTGGAGCTCACCCAGCTGCGCTCGCTCATCGGGACAGCGTTTGAAGACCCGATCCTGTTCTCGATGTCCGCCCGAGAAAATCTCACACTCGGCCGGCCGGAAGCCACCGACGAGGAAATCGAGGAGGCAGTGCGCGTCGCCAAGGCCGAGTTCGTCTACGACCTGCCCTGGGGCCTCGATACGCGCCTTGGCGAGCAAGGGCTCAGCCTGTCCGGCGGCCAGCGCCAGCGCCTCGCGCTCGCCCGCGCCATCTTGGTGAAGCCGAAGGTGCTCGTCCTCGACGACACCCTCTCCGCGCTCGACATCCATACGGAAGCCGAAGTCGAGGAAGCCTTGAAACGCACCCTCGTCGGCGTGACGGGCATCGTCGTGGCGCACCGGGCATCGACGGTGCTGCTCGCCGACCGCGTCGCGATGCTCGTCGACGGGCGGATCGCGCACGTCGGGCAGCACTCCGAACTGCTGGCGAATGTGCCCGAATACCGAGAGCTGCTGTCTGCTGACTACCAGATCGAGCCGGGGCTGGGGGTGCGAGCATGAGCGACCAGCACCAGGCCGCCGCCGTCGATACAGAAGCGTGGCGCGGCAAGAAGGAAGAGATCGAGCAGGAACAAGACGCGACGATGGCCCTGCGCCCGGCGAGCCGGAAGTTGCTCGTCGAACTCATCGCCCCGTACAAGTGGGTGGGCGTGGGGCTGGCCATCGCGGTGATCGCCGAGTCGCTCGCAAGCCTCGCCATCCCATATTTCGTGCAGCAGGTGCTGGATGAGGGAATGCCGCAGCTCGCCGACGGCGACGGCTCCTTGCTGAATACGTTGCTCGTCGCGATGGCGGTTGCCGTAGTGGTGCAGGTGATCGGCCGGGTATGGTTCGTCCGCGGTTCAGGCCGGGCCGGCAACGGGCTGCTACTCACCTTGCGGCGTCGCCTATTCAAGCAATTCCAGCGCCTCTCCATCGGGTTTCACGACAAGTACACCTCCGGGCGTGCGATCTCGCGCATGACCTCTGATGTGGAGGCCGTGCAGGAACTTGTCATGCACGGGTTAGACGTGATCGTCGCGTCCTCGCTCACCATCATCGGCTCGACGGTGTTGCTGCTGTGGCTCGACTGGCGGCTGGCGCTGGCCGCGTTCTGCACCTACCCGCTGCTGTTCGCGCTGTTGACGTGGTTTGCCCGGGCCTCGACGACGCGCTTCCGCGCCGTGCGCACCAAGTCGGCCACCACGATCGTGCAGTTCGTTGAAACCATGACCGGCATCAAGGCCGTGCAGGCATTCCGGCGCGAGCCCCGGTCGCGCGCGCAGTTCCAGCAAGTGGCGGGGGAGTACCGCGACACCAACATCAAGGCCATGCGCGTGTTCGCGATCGCCATGCCGGGGTTCCAGTTCGTCGGGCACCTCGGCACGGTGGTTGTGGTGCTCGTCGGTGGTTGGATGGTGATCCAAGGCGAGCTCACCGTCGGCGTGATGGCGGCCTTCGTGCTGTACCTGCGCATGTTCTACGACCCGATGCAAGACATCGGCCAGTTCGTGTCCTCGCTGCAGTCGGCCCTGACGGCGCTCGAGAAGATCGCCAGCGTCATGGCCGAGGAACCCGAAGTAGCAGACCCCGAGCAGCCCGTCCCCATGCCGAGCGCGAGTGGCGCCGTCGAGTTTCGAAACGTCCGATTCGGATACATCGATGAGAAGGT
This sequence comes from Tessaracoccus timonensis, assembly GCF_900343145.1. Taxonomy (NCBI): domain Bacteria; kingdom Bacillati; phylum Actinomycetota; class Actinomycetes; order Propionibacteriales; family Propionibacteriaceae; genus Tessaracoccus; species Tessaracoccus timonensis. The sequence goes on along the minus strand of NZ_LT996886.1, from coordinate 323,718 downwards.
GGTGCTCCCCAATCTCACCCTGGACATCCCTGCCGGGCAATCCGTGGCGCTGGTGGGCACCACGGGTGCGGGCAAGACGACGATCGCGAAGTTGCTGGCGCGGTTCTACGACCCGCAGCAAGGCGCCGTCACGCTCGACGGCGTGGACCTGCGTGATCTCGACGACGCCACGCTCCGTGAACACGTCACGCTGCTCACGCAGGAGAACTTCATCTTTGGCGGAAGCATCGCGGACAACATCGAGTTCGGACGGCCCGGTGCGAGCCGCGAGGAGATCGAACGGGCGGCTGCTGTCGTCGGTGCCGACGAGTTCATCCGCGCGATGCCCGACGGCTACGACACCGACACTGGCAAGCGGGGCTCGAGGCTCTCGGCAGGGCAGCGTCAGCTCGTCGCGTTCGCGCGCGTGGTTCTCGCGGACCCCGCCGTGCTGATCCTCGACGAAGCCACCAGCTCCCTAGATATCCCGAGCGAACGATTGGTGCAGCGGGCCCTGGCGACGATCCTCGCAGATCGGACGGCGATCATCATCGCGCACCGGCTGTCCACCGTCGAGATTGCCGACCGGGTGCTCGTACTGCAGCATGGCGAAGTGATCGAAGACGGCGCCCCGAACGACCTCGTTGCCGGCGGGGAGGGTGCGTACGCGGAGTTGCACCGCGCCTGGATGGCGTCGCTGGCTTGAGATGCGGTGGACGGCATTTGGGTGCCGTTCGCACCGAGGGAAGTTTGCGGCTATAGTTGGACCTCGGCGATCCCGTCGCCGCCGCCCGGCTGTCCCCACACAGCCACGGTGGAGCCTAGGGTAGTAGCTCAACTGGCAGAGCAGCGGTCTCCAAAACCGCAGGTTGGGGGTTCGAGTCCCTCCTGCCCTGCGAGATGGATCGATATCCATCCGTTCGCCTTTCGGCACCAAGCCGCAGGGCATTTTGTTTGTTAGCGAAGGGACATCAAGTGAGCGACAAGTCGCCAGAGGAGACTCCTAACGAGGCTTCGCTTGACGAGCCCACGCAGACCGGGGAACCCGACGTTGATACCTCCGCGGCCGACGATAGCCCGGCGGCCGACGACAAGGTGATCGACGACCTGGAGAAAGACCTCCCCGCCGACAAACAAGCGTCGTCGAAGCCCGTGAAGCGTCGCACCGCACAGGCCCCCGTGAAAAAGGGCACGGCGACCCGCAAACGCAAAGATGCCGAACGTGAGCATGACGATGTTGACCCGTACAAGGCGAAGAATCCAAAGCACTTCGTGCAGCAATCCGTCGGAGAGCTGAAGAAGGTTGTGTGGCCGACGTGGCCCGCAATGGTGGGCTATTTCGCGGCCGTCTTGGTGTTCGTGCTGTTCGTGATTCTCTACGTCACGGTGCTTGACGGAGCATTCGGCTGGAGCTTGCTACAGATCCTAGGGAGTAAGAACGCATGAGCGAGTACGACGATAACGCCGCAGACGCTGGCGAAATTGATGTTGAGCAGCTCAAGGCTGAAGCCCAGGCTGACGCAGATGCTGCCAGCGACGATTTCGACATCGTCTTCGAATCTGAAGCTGCAGAGTCTGACGAAGACTCGACGGATTCCGACGGCATCGATGTAGACCTCAACCTCGATGGTGACGAGACCGACGACGCCGAAGACGAAGCCGACGACGTTACAGACGCCGACGAGGCGCTCGACGCGGCACTAGCTGAGCTCCGTGATGAGCTCGAAGGCAAGTTCGGCGACTGGTACGCCGTGCACACGTACTCCGGCATGGAGAAGCGTGTGAAGCAGAACATCGAAGCCCGCGCTGAATCCATGGCTGACAACGGTGGCGACGACGTGTACGAAGTCATCGTCCCCACCGAAGACGTGGTTGAAGTGCGCAACAACAACCGTAAGGTTGTCACGCGCAGCGTGCTGCCTGGCTACGTGTTTGTGCGCATGGACATGACCGACGAGTCCTGGGGCGTGGTGCACCACACGCCGTCCGTGACGGGCTTCGTCGGGGCAGGGCAAACTCCCGTGCCTCTGTCGGTGGACGAGGTGCTGAACATGCTTACTCCTTCTGTGAAGGCCCGCATCGCCGCTGAACAGGTTGGCGAGCAGGCGAAGCAGAAGAAGAAGGTCGAGGTCGTTGACTTCCAGGTCGGCGACTCCGTCATGGTGACCGATGGCCCCTTCAGTGGTGTGCACGCCACGATCACCGAGATCAACGCCAACACCAGCCGGCTTCGGGCTCTCGTCGAGATCCTCGGCCGTGAGACCCCGGTTGATCTGGAGTTCCGCCAGGTCAGCAAGGTCGTCTAAAGTAGGGCGTTGCGCCGGAAACGCTCCGGCGCGTTAGCAACAACATAGGTAAGGACCCACCATGCCTCCCAAGAAGAAGGTATCGGCGATCGTCAAGATCGCCCTGCAGGCTGGCGCTGCCACGCCTGCCCCGCCGGTCGGTACCGCACTCGGTCCGCACGGCGTCAACATGATGGAATTCGTCAAGGCATACAACGCTGCGACGGAATCCCAGCGCGGCAACATCGTCCCCGTAGAAATCACCATCTACGAGGACCGCACGTTCACGTTCATCACGAAGACCCCGCCCGCCGCTGAGCTCATCAAGAAGGCTGCCGGCATCAGCAAGGGCTCCGGCAAGCCGCACACGGACAAGGTCGGCAAGATCACCAAGGACCAGGTCCGCGAGATCGCTCAGACCAAGCTGCCCGACCTCAATGCAAATGATGTCGACGCTGCTATGAAGATCGTCGAAGGTACCGCTCGCCAAATGGGCGTCTCCGTCGCCGACTGAACCCAACATCCTTCCTGGTAGGGGAGCTCCCCGCACCAGAACTGGTGGACCGGGATACGAACCCGGCTGATCTAAGAAAGAACCAGACATGAAGCACAGCAAGAACTACAAGGCGTCTGCGGAAACCCGCGACGTGAACCAGCACTACTCGCCCGAAGAAGGCATCAAGCTTGTCAAGGGCATGGCCAAGGCGAAGTTCGACGAGTCGATCGACGTTGCGATGCGTCTCGGCGTCGACCCTCGTAAGGCCGACCAGATGGTGCGCGGCACCGTCAACCTCCCCCACGGCACCGGCAAGACGGCTAGGGTCCTCGTCTTCGCCGCCGGAGAGCGTGCGGAAGCAGCGTTGGCGGCAGGTGCCGACGAGGTGGGCACCGACGAGCTCATCGCCAAGGTGGCCGACGGTTACCTCGACTTCGATGCCGTCGTCGCCACCCCCGACATGATGGGCAAGGTTGGTCGCCTTGGTCGCGTGCTCGGGCCCCGCGGCCTCATGCCGAACCCGAAGACCGGCACCGTCACCATGGACACCGGCAAGGCCGTCTCCGACATCAAGGGCGGCAAGATCGAGTTCCGCGTCGACCGCCACTCGAACCTGCAATTCATCATCGGTAAGGCTTCCTTCACCGAGCAGCAGCTGGTGGATAACTACTTCGCGGTGCTCGACGAGATCCTCCGTCTCAAGCCGGCATCCTCGAAGGGCCGCTACATCCGCCGCATCGCGGTCTCGGCGACGATGAGCCCGTCGGTCAACCTCGACCTCGGCGCCACCAAGCCTGCATCCTGAGGCTCACACCGAAGACTGTTGGTCCAGCGGCCTGGCATGCCACACGCATGCCAGGCCGCTGGCGTTTGTTGGTCGAGGGGCGTCGTCGGGGTGAAACGGTGTACCCACCGCGTGCATCTGGAGCACGGCACTGGCCGAGGCGTGGCTGTAGGCAACTATATTTCCTCAAGCCCCACGGCTGAGCCCACCGTCGACTAGTGTGCGGACTGTCCCGTACCCTTCAGTACCCACCCTCTGGATAGGAGTTTGCAGTGAAGCGTACCCTCGCCGCGCTGGTCACCACCGCGCTCGCCCTGAGCGCCGGCACCGCCCTTATCCATCCAAGCATCTCCAGCGCTGAAGAGCGCAGCGTCACGCTTGTCGGCAGTCTGCAGGACGAGCTCGGCTGCTCGCAGGACTGGCAGCCGAGCTGTGCACGGACGAGGCTCGCCGTCGATGCTGACGGACTCTACCGCGGCACCTTCGACGTGCCTGAGGGACAGTGGGAGTACAAGGTGGCGCTCGACGGCGCGTGGGACGAATCCCACCCCGCCGACAACCTGCCGCTCGTGCTGCAGGGCGCGGCGAAGCTGGAGTTCACGTTCGACGACGCCACCGACAAGGTCTCGGTGCGGCCAGCGAGCCTGGACGCGGCGGCAGGCGACGAGGACCGGCAGCTCGCACAGTACTCGCTTCGGTCATCCCTCACCGGGGAGCAGTTCTACTTCATCCTCACCGATCGTTTCGCCAACGGCGACCCGTCAAATGACGCCGGAGGACTTACCTCGGGCCCGCTTCAGACAGGCTTCGACCCCACAAACAAGGGCTTCTATCACGGTGGTGACATCGCGGGCGTGCGGGACAAGCTCGATTACATTCAGGGCCTGGGCACCACCGCGATTTGGCTCACCCCGAGCTTCAAGAACCGCCCCGTCCAGGGCTCGGGCGACGATGCCAGCGCTGGCTATCACGGGTACTGGACCACCGACTTCACCCAGATCGATCCGCATCTGGGTACCAACGAGGAGATGCAGGCGCTGATCAAGGACGCCCACCAGCGCGGCATCAAGGTCTTCTTCGACATCATCACCAACCACACCGCCGATGTCATTGACTACGAGGGCGGTACGAATGACTACATCTCCAAGGAGCAGCGTCCATACAAGGATGCCTCCGGCAAGGAGTTCGACGACGCGGAGCTGGCGGGCAAGGAGTTCCCGAAGCTCGACGAGAAGACATCATTTCCGTACGTGCCCACCTTCCGCACGGAGTCCGACCGCAACGTCAAGGTACCGGGCTGGCTCAATGACCCAACGATGTACCACAACCGGGGCGACTCGACGTGGGCCGGTGAGTCCAGCACCTACGGTGATTTCCATGGGCTGGATGATCTGTTCACCGAGCGCAGGGAAGTCGTCGACGGCATGATCGACATCTATCGGTCGTGGGCAGAGATGGGCATCGACGGATTCCGCATCGATACCGTCAAGCACGTCAACCTCGAGTTCTGGCAAGAGTTCAGCCCCCGCGTGCTGGAAGCCGCACGCAAGGGCAACAAGGACTTCTTCATGTTCGGCGAGGTCTTTGATGGCAATCCGGAGTATGTCTCCACCTTCACCACGAAGGGGCGCCTGCAATCCGTACTCGACTTCCCCTTCCAAGGCCGTGCGATCGACTACGCCGCAGGCAAGGCGACGACGGGCCTGCGCGAGCTGTTCCGCAGCGACGACCACTACACCGACAGCGATTCGAATGCTTACCAGCTCGTGAAGTTCACCGGCAACCACGACATGGGGCGTGCTGCGATGATGCTCGCGGAGAAGGGATTCTCCGGCGATGATCTCCTGGCGCGTGTGAAGCTCAGCAACGAGCTGATGTTCCTCTCCCGCGGGCATGCTGTCGTCTACTACGGCGACGAGCAGGGCTTCATCGGCGCTGGCGGCGACAAGGATGCGCGCCAGGACATGTTCCAGACGAAGACTGCGCAGTACGCCAAGGAAGAGGTCCTGGGCGGTCAGGCTGGTGTGCGCGAGCGCTACGACACCAACCATCCGCTCTACCAGCAGATCGCGCGGCTCGCCGCGCTGCGCAAGGCCCATCCCGCGCTTGTCGACGGGGCGCAGATCCATCGCTACGCGAGCGGGGAGGCTGGCGTCTACGCTTTCAGCCGCATCAAGGCGGGTGAGAACGTGGAGTATCTCGTCGTCGGTAACAACGCCACCGAGCCCAAGTCGGTACGTCTGCTCACCTACGGGGGCACCTTTGACGTGATCCACGGTGGTAAGGGTCAGCTCGCCGCAGGCCCCGACGATCGCCTCGCCGTGACCGTGCCTGCGCTCAGCACGATGGTCCTGAAGGCCAAGGCTCCGATCGCCGCACGCAACGCTGCCCCACAGGTGAGCCTCACCCAGCCCTCGAGCGGTGCGAACGTCGGCGGGCGGGCCGAGATCGTCGCCGACGTGCGGGAAAACGCGCCTGTGCAGACGACGTTCGCCGTGCGTCCGCTGGGTACCACGAAGTGGCAGGTGCTCGGCACCGACGACAACGCTCCCTACCGCGTCTTCCACGACGTCACCGGCTACGCCAGGGGTACCGTGCTCGAATATCGTGTCATCGCCAAGGACACTTCCGGCAACGTCTCCGTGAGCGCGAGTGCGGGCATTGTCGGTGAGGGGTCCAGCCCGGCTGGCGACGACAGCCCCGAGCCTGGCGGCCCGGTGACGCAGCCTGCTGCGGTGTCCGTCCCCGGCAGCCACAACTCGGAGATGGGTTGCGACGACGACTGGGCGCCCGCCTGCGATCAGGCACAACTGAGCCTTGACGAGCATGATTCCATCTGGAAGGGCACCTTCGACTCGATCCCGCAGGGCTCGTACGAGTACAAGGCGGCAATCAATCGTTCGTGGGATGAGAACTACGGCGCCGCCGGCCAGCCAGCGGGAGCCAACCTCACGTACGACGCGCCCGGCCAGAAGGTGACCTTCTACTATGATCACGCTCGCCACTACGTCACCTCGGATGCCCAAGGGCCGATCATTACCGCTGCCGGCTCCATGCAGGAGGAGCTGGGCTGCGCCAAGGACTGGGATCCGGCGTGCATGGCGCCATGGCTGATCGATCCCGACGGTGACGGGGTCTACACGTGGTCATCGACGGCGCTTCCGGCCGGCAACTACGAGATGAAGGTGGCCCACGGTCTGTCGTGGGACGAGAACTATGGCGCGGGTGGTGCCGAGGGAGGAGACAATGTGGCGTTCGCTGTGCCGAAGGCGGGTACCAAGGTGACCATTAGCTACACGCTGGCCACCCACGAGATCCAGGTGAGCACATCCGAGGCGGGCGTTGCGCCGGACCTCAAGACGGCCAAGGCTTACTGGCTCACGCCGGAGCTCATCGCCTGGCCGAACGAAGCAAACCCCTCTAAGGACCAGTTCCGGCTCGCTTGGGCTCACGACGGCGGGCTCGCCGTCGACGCCGAGGACATCACCGGCGGCGACCAGACCACGCTCACGGTTGATCCGGCGGGGCTGCCTGATGCCGTAGTGACGCAGTATCCGCACCTGAAGGGCTACGTCGCGCTGCGCCTCGATCAGGCGAGTGCTGCGAAGGCCGCAGAAATCTTGAAGGGACAGGTGGCGGTCGGGCGCTTCGCCCCCGACGGATCTGTGAAGGACGCGACGGGGGTGCAGATTGCGGGCGTGCTCGACACGCTCTACGTGAAGGCAGCCGAAGTTACGCTGGGCGTCTCGCAGCCGAAGGACGCCGTCGTGCGACTGTGGGCGCCCACCGCGCACCAGGTGTCGCTGCTCGTCTGGCCCGAAGGACGTACCGATGCTGAGCCTGTTACCCAGGCGATGCAGTTCGACCAGAGCACCGGGGTGTGGGAGGCGAAGGGCAAGCCCGTTTGGGGAGCATTCCAGTACCTGTTCGAGGTCACGGTGTTCGTGCCATCCACCGGCAAGGTGGAGCAGACGCGTGTCACGGACCCGTACTCCGTGGGCCTTACTCTCGACTCGAAGCGGTCGGTGAATGTCGACCTCACTGCGGCGAACTTCAAGCCTGAGGGTTGGGACACATCGACGGGCCCGAAGCTCGCTAGTGCGGTGGATCAGAGCATTTACGAGCTACACGTGCGGGACTTCTCCATCTCTGACGAGAGCCTCCCGGAGAAGATCCGCGGCTCCTACCTGGCATTCAGTGCCGACGGTGCCGGGCACAGACATCTGACGGAACTGGCTAAGGCTGGACTGAACACCGTGCATCTGCTTCCGACGTTCGACATCGCAACCATCGAGGAGGACCCGGCCGAGCAGACCGAGCCGAACTGTGATCTCGCCTCCTACGCCTCTGACAGTCGGGAGCAGCAGGCGTGTGTCTCGAAGCAGGCGGACACGGATGCGTTCAACTGGGGCTACGACCCGTTCCATTACATGACTCCTGAGGGCTCCTACACCTCGACGCCCGAGAACGCCGACGGTGGTCGTCGGAGTCTGGAGTTTCGTCAGATGGTCAAGGGGCTGCACGACGTCGGACTGCGCGTGGTGCTCGATCAGGTCTACAACCACACGGCGCAGTCGGGGCTGGGGGAGAAATCGGTGCTCGACAAGGTCGTGCCCGGCTACTACCACCGCCTCGACGCGAAGGGCGCGATCGAGACGTCCACCTGCTGTGAGAACGTCGCCACCGAGCACATGATGGCGCAGAAGCTCATGGTGGATTCGATTGTTGTGTGGGCACGCGACTACCGCGTCGACGGGTTCCGCTTCGACCTGATGGGGCATCACTCCACGCCGAACATGCGTGCAATCCGCCGCGCGCTCGATGAGCTCACGCCGGAGAAGGACGGCGTCGACGGCAAGGCGATCACGCTCTACGGCGAGGGCTGGGACTTCGGCGAGGTCTCCGGCAACGCCCGCTTCGAGCAGGCCATCCAGGGGCAACTGGGCGGCACTGGCATCGGGACGTTCAACGACAGGCTCCGTGACGGCGTGCGCGGCGGCGGCCCGTTCGACGACGATCCGCGCACCGAGCGAGGATTCGCGACGACGGGGGCCTCCGCCAACGACGTCGACCTCGTGCAGATCGGTCTTGCAGGCAACCTGCGGGATTTCACGCTGCGCAGTCAGCAGACCGGTGAGATTGTGAAGGGCTCGCAGATCGACTACAACGGCGCCCCGGCCGGCTATGCAGACGAGCCCGACGAAGTAGTCAACTACGTCGACGCGCACGACAACGAGACGCTCTTCGACACGATCACGCTCAAGGTGCCTGCGGGCACCCCGATGGAGGAGCGGGTGCGGCTGAACACGCTGGCGCTATCCACTGTGGCGCTCTCGCAGGGCGTATCGTTCTGGCACGCTGGCTCAGACATGCTGCGCAGCAAGAGCCTGGACCGGGATTCGTATAACTCCGGAGACTGGTTCAACCTGCTGGACTTCACGATGCAGGACAACGGCTTCGGTCGGGGGCTACCCCCAGAGGGCAAGAATGGCGACAAGTGGGGCATCATGGCGCCGCTGCTGGCCGACCCAGCCAACAAGCCGAGCCCGGAGCAGATTCGTGCCGCGTCCGCAGCGGCGCAGGATCTGCTGCGGCTGCGCGCGTCGACGCCACTGTTCCGGCTTGCCAGCGCCGACGCGATTCGCGAGAAGCTCACCTTCCCCGTCTCAGGCACCGAGCAGGGTTCAGACCAGGTGATCGTGATGCACATCGATGACACGCGCGGGAAGGACATGGATCCGAAGCTCGACCAGCTCGTCGCGGTTTTCAACGCTTCCGGCAAGGCCATCGACCAGAGGGTGCCAGGGTTGGAGGGCGCGCAGCTCGTGCTGAGTGACGTCCAGGCTGGCGGCTCGGACGCGAGGGTTAAGCAATCCACCTGGAATGCCCAGACCGCGACCGCACATGTGCCGGCGCACACTGTCGCGGTGTTCTGGCTGCCACAGGGGGATCAGGGCCAGTCGCCACAGCCGACGCCCGCCCCGACCGATGAGCCGACTGTCAGCCCGACGGAGGAGCCGACGGTGAGTCCCCAGCCCACCGCACGTCCCACGGATTGGCCGAGCGACAGGCCGAAGCCCGGCATGCCGAGAACGGGCTGCTGAGCGGCACCGGGGTTGGTGCTTCCTCCCTTCCGACGCTGAGGGTGGTGGATTCCCGCAAGGGCAATCACGCCCCGCGTCGCAGCGCTAGGCTTGCAGGACATGCTCTACTGCCCGGAGGAGTACGACGATGTCCCTCGGCCTGGACCCGCTGATTGACTGCATCCTTGACCCCGGCTCACGCGTGTCGTGGGACGCGCCGATGTCGGATCCGCCGCCCACCGACGCCTACATCATGTCGCTGCGCCGCGCCCGGGTGCGCACTGGCCGCGACGAGTCTGTCCTCACCTGTGAGGGCACCATCCGCGGACGCAGAGTGGCGGTGATCGGTGGCGACCCGGAGTTTCTGGGAGGATCGATCGGGGTCGCTGCGGGCGAGCGGTTAACCTGTGCGATCTAACGCGCCACAGCGGAGCGGCTGCCGATCGTCGCGCTGCCCGTGGGCGGTGGCACGCGGATGCAGGAGGGCACCGTGGCGTTCCTGCAGATGGTGAAGATCACCAGTGCAGTGATGGCGCACAAGCGCGAGCACCTGCCCTACCTCGTGTACCTGCGTGACCCCACGATGGGGGGAGTGTTCGCGTCGTGGGGCTCGCTGGGGCAGGTAACCCTCGCGGAGCCGGGGGCGCTGGTCGGTTTCCTGGGGCCCAGAGTCTACGAGGCCATCTACGGGCAGCCATTCCCGGCGGGGGTGCAGCTTTCCGACAACCTGGCGGAGCGTGGGGTGATCGATCGAGTGCTGCCGCCGGAGATGCTCGCCGAAGAGTTGGCGAGGATCTTGGAGGTTGTCTGCAACCGACCCACCGGCTACGAGCAGCACGAATCGCAGGCTCCCGCGCGGCTGCGCGACTGGGACGCCTGGGATTCGATCATCCGCACCCGCCGCGACGACCGGCCCGGCCTGCGCGACCTGCTAGAGGTGGCGGCCCAGGACGTGACGATGCTCAACGGCACCGGCGACGGCGAGACACATCCAGGACAGGTGTTGGCCCTGGCCCGGTGGGGCAACGCGCCGAGCGTAGTCGTCGGGCAGGACCGCAGCGATCAGGGTCGGCCCCTGGATCCGGCGGCGCTGCGCGAGGTGCGGCGTGGAATCCGGCTTGCGAAGGAGCTCGACCTCCCGCTGGTGAGCGTCATCGACACCCCCGGGGCGGCGCTGTCGAAGGAGGCGGAGGAGCGTGGCCTGGCGTCAGAGATCGCGCGGACGTTGAGCGAGCTGTTGTCGCTGCGCACACCGACGGTGTCCCTCCTGCTCGGTCAGGGCACAGGCGGGATTGCGTTGGCGTTGGCGCCGGCCGACCGTGTGGTGTGCAGCGAGCACGCCTGGCTCTCCCCGCTTCCGCCGGAAGGAGCATCGGCGATTGTCCATCGTGACACCACCCACGCCGCCGACCTGGCGCGTGCGCAGGGGGTCAGGTCAGCGGACCTGATGGCGGCGGGCATCGTCGACAGGATCGTGCCCGAGCCAGACGATCTCGTGGCGGGGCGGCGGGAGTTCTGCGCCGAGCTCGGCAGGGTGCTCCACGACGCTGTCCTACGGGTTATCGCGATGCCGGCCGATCGCAGGCTGCAGGCGCGTAGGGAGCGGTTCCGGATACTCGGCTGGTGAGGCCGGGTCGGCGCGGACTCAGGTCAGAGCCTCGACGAGCCCCGACACCTTCTCCAGTTGTGTGCGGAACTCGCCCCCGTCGAGGCCTCGGATACTGCGGCAGCGCGTCGCGAGATGCGTGTGGAAGCGCTGGTCTCCCTGATCCTCGCGCAGTGCGTCAGCCACTTCGGGACGGAGCCGGTCAGTGCCTTCGTCGAATCTGCTCCCTGCGCGGCGCTGCCAGCCTTCGAGCAGGTCGATGCGAGTGGCGGTGAGGTCGGAGAGGCGTGCGGCGAACTCTCCGAGCGCGTGGACTCTGTCGACCACTTCGCCCACGCGGCGCAGGATCGTCGGGATGGTCTGGTCGATCGTGGTGAGCAGCAGCCGCATGGCGCGGCGGGTGGGCATGGGGCCGAGGGCTTCTTCGCAGAGTTCGACGGCGGCGTGGGTGAGGGCTTCACCGTGCAGGACCGCGAGCGCGAGCTGCCACTGGGCGTCGTCGAGTGGTGCGACGAGCGTCTGGGCGGTGGCGCGGTACTCGTCGGTGACGGCGCGCTGTTCGTGGGCGCTGCCGATCCACTGGCGCACGGAGAAGGCTTGTTGGCCGATGCCATTGTGGGTGAGGATGTGGTCGAAGGCCTGTGCCTGTGCTCCTGCGGAGTTGGCGATCACGTCCAACCGGTGTGCGGCGCCGGCGAGGGAGGAGGTGAGGCTGTGCAGCCCGTCGAGTTGGGGGAGCCAACGCTGGAGGAGGGTGCCGAGCCAGCGGGTCTCGGCGAGGAGTAGCCGGTGATAGCCGTCGTCGCCGGAAGGCCACTGGCAGCCGTTGCGCAGTTGTGCACGATGACGAACCTCGGCCGGGAGCGCGGTGCGGGTGAAGCTCTGGAGCCCACCGTGCCCGGATTGATGCAAGAGCGCCTCAAGCTGCGCCTGACCTGCGCGGGCGACGACGTCTTCGACGGCCCCAGAGCCGCGGAAGACATCCTCTATGGAGCTGACGCCTGCGCAGCATTGATCGAAGCGTTGAAGTTCAGTTTCGACGCCGGGCCGCACCTGTAGCGCCAGTCGCCCGTCCTTCTGTGGCGTGATTACGGTGAACGTGCGGACGCTACGGCCGAGGTCATCACGCTGATCGAGATAGCCGCACACAACCTGACCCTCGGCGAGCGCGTCGTGCATGGCGAGCGCAACCCCGGCAGGAACGAAGGGGTGGCGCATGATCTCGGGCGTGGTGCCGAGGAGCCTCTTGCGGGGGACACCGACCAGGGCAGCGAAGGCGGCGTTCGTCTCGGAGATGAGTCCACGGGCGTTAGTGGCGGAGAAGAGGATCTCATGGATCCCCACCTCGTGGGCAGCTCCCGACGGGTTTGACACTGGTCCTCCTCGATGCGACATCTACAGGCTAACCTAGTGCCTGGACGGTGCAGGACGAAGCCCATTGTCAGATCATGAGTGTAGGGTCAGAGCACCTTCGCGAAAAAATCCTTCGTCCGCTGCTGCTGCGGAGTATCGATCACCTGCCGCGCGGCGCCACACTCGACGATCTCGCCGTCGTCCATGAACACCACCTGGTCGGCTACCTCGCGGGCGAACCCGATCTCGTGGGTGACCACCACCATCGTCATGCCCGACGCGGCGAGTTCCTGCATCACGCCGAGCACCTCGCCCACAAGCTCCGGGTCGAGCGCGGAGGTGGGCTCGTCGAAGAGCATCAGCTGCGGGTCCATGGCCAGCGCGCGGGCAATCGCGACGCGCTGCTGCTGGCCGCCGGAGAGCTGACCGGGGTAATGGTCCACGCGCTCGCCTAGACCGACTCGTCTGAGCTCTTTCTCTGCGCGGTCCCGCGCCTCGGCTTTGGAGAGCCCGAGCACCTGCACGGGCGCCTCCATCACGTTGTGCAGGGCGGTCATGTGCGGAAACAGATTGAAGCGCTGGAAGACCATGCCGATCTTGGCGCGTTGGCGGGCGATGTCCTTGTCCGAACGACGATGCAGCACGTTCCTGCCTCGACTGACGACCTCCTTCATGCCCATGAGCTCACCGTCGACGCGAATGCGTCCGGCCGAGATTTGTTCGAGCTCGTTGACGCAGCGCAGCAGCGTCGACTTTCCGGAGCCCGATGGGCCGAGCAGCACGCAGACTTCGCCACGCTCGACGGTCAGGTCGACTCCGCGCAGCACGTGAAGGTCGCCGAAGAACTTGTGCACCCCGCGGGCTTCGATCATGGCGGTCATGGGGTCACCTCCAGGAATGGGTCGTCCTTCGCTGTGCCGGAGGCCAACACTGACTGCTGGCGTTTCCCGACGCGTCCGGGCTTTCTCGGGTCGAAGCCCTTGCCGAAGTGCGTTTCGATGCGTGCCTGCACCACCATCAGTAGCGAGGTGATGAGCAGGTACCAGCTTGCTGCCACGATGAGTAGGGGAACCGGCAGGAAGGTCTGGTTGCCGATGGCCTGCGATGCGAACGTGAGGTCCAGGGTGAACGGCACTGCGGTCACCAGCGACGTCGTCTTCAGCATTGAGATCGTCTCGTTGCCCGTCGGCGGCACGATGACGCGCATCGCCTGGGGGATGATGATCCGACGAAGGGTCATCGACCGTCGCATCCCGAGCGCCGTCGACGCCTCCCATTGCCCCTTATCGATCGAGTTCAGGCCCGAGCGCACGATCTCAGACAGGTACGCGCCTTCGTTGAGCCCCAAGCCGAGCAACGCGGGCAGGAATCCGCGCACGACGAAGGAATCCATGAGCTGCTGCGTGTCGATGCCGAAGAGCGTGGGGTAGAGCACCGCGAACAGTCCCCAGAAGATCAGCTGGGTGTAGACGGGCGTGCCGCGAAAGAACCAGATGTAGGCGTAGGCGACGCCCCGCAATACGGGATTACTGCTCATCCGCATGATGGCCGTGGTGACAGCGAGGATGACGCCCACCACCATCGCCGCGACGGTGAGCACCAGCGTCCACATCACGCCGCTCAGCACGCGCGGGTCGAACAAGTAGCTCGCCACCACGTCCCAGCGGTAGTTCTCGTTGGTGACGAGGGAATACGCCAGCAACGTGGCGGCGACGCCTACGACGGCTGCTGCAATCCAGGTGCCTGGCTTGGGGACCGGCTTTGCCTGAATGCGCTCAATCGATTGCTCAGCCACGGATCACTGCTTCGGGTAGACGGTGGCCGTGGTGAATGCGGCGTCTTCCGTGCCCCACGACTCCATGATCTTCATCCAGGTGCCATCGTCCATGAGGTGCTGCACGGCTTGGCACACGGCTTCGGTGAGTTCGGCGTCGTCTTGAGCCACCACGATGCCCTGCGGCTCAGAGTCGACGATGTCGCCGATGAGCTCGAGCTGGTCATTGGTGAGCGTCGCGGCGTACTGTGCGACGGTGGAGTCTGCGTAGAAGGCATCGGCCTTGCCGCCGACCACGTTGGTGGCCGCGTCGGAGTGCACGCCGTAAATCAGTGCATTGATGGCTTCCTTGCCGGAGTCCTGGCATTCCTTGCTTTTGGCCTCGAGGTCCTCGTGCTGCCACGTGCCGTTCTGCACGGCGATCGAGGTGCCGCACAGATCCTTCGGGTCGAAACCAGTGGGGTTGCCCTTCTTCACTGCGAAGGCCGAACCCACCTCTACGTAGGCGATCATGGTGTAGTTCGCGGTGCGCTCCTCGGTGATGGTGAACGCGGAGATCCCGATGTCGTACTTCGTGCCAATGCCGGGCAGCAGACCCGCGAACTCGGCGTTGGTGACCGTCGATTCCAAGCCCAGCACCTTGCCGATGGCTTTGCCGAGGTCGACGTCGTAGCCGATTGCGGTTTGGAGGTCATCGGCGAGGAACTCAGCGGGTGCGTAGTCCACGGACGCACCGATGGTGAGCTTGCCCTTGTCTTTCACTGATTGGGGGAGCAGGGCTGCGATCTCGTCCACCTTCTTGACGCCGGAGACGTCGTACGTGCGGTCCGCGCCCGACGATGCCTCCGCGCCCTTCGATTGGGCATCGGTGGCGTCGCCACCTGAGCAAGCGGTCAGGGCTAGCACGGCGCACATGCCCGCAATGATGAACTTTCGCATGTTGACTCTCCTTCAGTACATCCGGAAGGAATAGTAATGCAAAAAAGGGAATAATTACCAATCGGGTGTGTGGGTGCTCGCCGGGGGTGCTCGGAAAGTTGACCGTTATCCTCCACGTGCAGCAGGTAAGTGGCGTATAGAGGGGGTAGCGAGCTGCGCGTGGAGGATAACGGTCAACTTTCCGAATGAATAGATGCGGCAGCGGACGTTCGACGACCGCTGATTTGGTGCTCGGCGTGCGCGTGCGTATAGTTACACGAGCCGAAGACCGCAGGTGGATTATCCATAACGCCCGTAGGGCACCCGCGCAGGTGACCGTGAGAACACTGCTGTGCAGTGCTGCCCCGCGCCACCGGCCGGGGCTTTTTTGTTGTGGGTCACCTGCATTCGGTGCCGAAGCCGCAAGCTTCGGCGATGATGAACCGGAAGGAGACCCAATGGCAAGGCCGGACAAGGTTGCCAAGGTGCAGGAGCTCGTTGCTCGCTTCAACGACTCCGATGCCGTTGTGCTGACCGAGTACCGCGGCCTCACCGTGAAGGAGCTGCAGGACCTGCGCCGCTCCTTTGGTGGGGACGCCACCTATGCCGTTGCGAAGAACACCCTGACGAAGATCGCAGCCAAGGAAGCTGGCATTGAAGGCATCGAGGACACCCTCAATGGCCCCACCGCCCTCGCTTTCATCACTGGCGACGTCGCTTCTGTCACCAAGGGCCTCAAGAACTTCGCAAAGGAAAATCCGTCTCTGGCCATCAAGGGCGGCGTCATGGACGGCAAGTTCCTCGACGCCAAGGCTGTGCTCAAGCTGGCAGACCTCGAATCCCGCGAGGTGCTGCTCGGCAAGCTGGCGGGTGGTCTCAAGGCCAACCTGTCCAAGGCTGCGTACGCCTTCGCCGCTCCCGCATCCAAGCTCGCCCGCGTTGTGGGTGCGCTGGAGTCGAAGGCGAAGGACAACCCTGAACTCATCGGCGGCGCCGGCGAAAAGCCTGCCGCTGAGGCCACTGAGACCCCCGCCGCGGAAGCGGCAACCGAAGCAGCAGACGCTGCGGAATGATCCGTTGCAGCCGCTGCTGCTGCGACCAAACTGAAAGGAACGCCAACCATGGCGAAGCTCACCAACGAAGAGCTCCTTGATGCCTTCAAGGAGATGACCCTCATCGAACTCTCCGAGTTCGTGAAGCTGTTCGAAGAGACCTTCGACGTTACCGCTGCCGCTCCGGTTGCCGTCGCGGCCGCCGGTGCCGCTCCTGCCGCTGGTGGCGGCGAGGGCGACGACGCCGCTGACGCTGGCGACGACAAGGTCGACGTCATCCTCACCGACGGCGGCTCCAAGAAGATCGCCGTCATTAAGGAAGTCCGTGCGCTCACCTCGCTCGGCCTCAAGGACGCTAAGGACCTCGTCGAGGGCGCTCCGAAGCCTGTCCTCGAGCAGGTCGACAAGGAAACCGCTACCAAGGCCAAGGAAGCCCTCGAGGCTGCCGGCGGTTCCGTCGAGCTCAAGTGATTAGAGCGCTTCGGCGCATCACTACCGCACGTGGCCCGTTCCCACTAGGGGAGCGGGCCACGTGCATGTTCTACTTCAGCGGTGTTCCTGAGGAGTCGAAGAACAAGCTCCAAAAAAATGCTTGACTGCCGGGGGTGGTGCCAAGTTACTCTTGAAAGGAGCAAAAAGCTCTCGCCAAATGATTTCTCAAGGAGGAGAAATGAAGCAACGGCTTTCCAGAATGATTGTAGTTCCGTTGGGCTTGCTATTAGGAATGGGGGGGCGTACGCATCCCCGCCTCCTGATGGCTCCAGCTCTGCAGCCGTCTCGGCGGTAGCCGCAGCTGCTTCTGAGCACGCGGTAGCGGCTCTCCCTTCAGATGCCGCCGGGCTGAGGGTGGGAGATCTGCATGTTCAGGTGGTCTCAGCAAGTAGCCCTGCTATGCGGAAGAGCATAGAAGGTACGTTGTTGAGATGAGATGCAGGTGGGCAATGGTACGTGGCCAGGAGGCTCGACGATTCCTATCAGATCCTTTCCGTCGACAATGTGCCAGGATCTTCTCGGCTCACACATGAGTACCGTTTTCCCGGTAAGCATCTTGAACAAGTGCCAGGAGGCTCAGTTTTGATTCGCAAGGGGGTATTCGGTGAGCCTCAGGGAATTATTGACCGACCGTGGGCGAAGGATGCCACGGGGCGGCCTCTTTCCACGAATTACCTTGTGAAGGGGGATCGGCTTATCCAGACGATTGATGTTCCCGGAGATGCAACCTTCCCAGTTGTCGCCGACCCCAAAGTGAGAACCTACTGGTGGGGTATCTCGTATGACTTCAATAAGTCTGAGACTAAGAAAATTGCAGCAGGTGGGGCAACTTGCGCGGCTGTCTTCGCCACGGCTGCGGCATTCATTTCGGGGCCTGCTGGCCCGATCATCGCGGGCGCTTGCGGAGTTGCCGCGGGAGTAGCGTCATGGGCTGACGCTCAAGGGAAGTGCATCTCAATGCGCACGATCTATGCGCCATTGTCAAATGTTCCCTGGATCAGAACCTGTTGACATATCAAGAGAAAGGAGCGGATAACATGGACGTTCTCGTTGTACTCGCAGTGATCTGTGTAGCCGGACTCATCATCGTCGATTCTGGTGAACGGCGGGTCATCTTGCTGCAAGTTGGTCTGTTGTTGGGGGCTGTACTTCCGGCGCTTCTTGCATGGTTGCAAGGGCGTTCAGCCGGTACGGCTGAAGGTATGCTCGCATCGGCAGCATTGCTCGGATTTGCGGGACAGATGCTCCGGCTTGCCCTGCGTCGGTCAGTCGGGCAGAAAGCCTACGGAGCCGATGCGTAGGCATGTTGCACGCGAGAGTGCCAATCTGAAGTAATTGGAGCGCTTCGGCGCATCACTCAATGATGAAGGCCTGTTCCCAATGGGGGAGCGGGCCTTCATCGTCTTCGCTGAGCCCCTGCGTTGCTACCCGTCGAAGGACGAGAGAGGGAACGAAATGCGTCGACTCACCGCGTTTGCCGCTGCTGCAGTCTTGGCCCTGACCGCCTGCACGGAGCCCACCCAAGGGCCGGCTGAAAGGCCTACCCATGAAGCTTCCGGTCGCTGAGAGGAGTGGTTCGGCGACCAGCCCGGCATCACGCTCCTCGACGAGGAACTTCGGCTTTCTGGGCACAGTGACCCGCAGGCCGTGGTTCGGACGAACGACGCACAGGCCGTCGAGTCGCTCGTCGAGAAGCTCGAGCAGTTGCCCGACGAACAGCTTGCCGTAGCCATCGTCATGGATATCGATGGCGTCCGCTCCGAGCTCCGCTACATCCCCCACTCCACGCCGGCCGAGTCCGTCGAGGCGCTGCTCGCACCCATGCCCGAGGGCGTGCGGCTCCGAGCCGTGGGTTACCCGACAGAGCACTGGATGGTCGACGACGCCCCGCTCCCAAGCGAGGCGGTGCTCGACATCCGATACTTCGCCGACGACATCCTTCCCGTCGCCCTCGAGCTCACCGCGCCTGACGACCACACGGTCTCGGTATCGGACGGCGACTTCGGCGACAGCGGCGACGAGGTGCAACAGCTCGGTGGCAACGTCGATGAACACCACTGGACAACCACGTTTCCCGAGCTCCGTGCCCTTGCAGAGGGGCTCGACGCCGCGATGTCCTTGGATTCGCCGCCCACCTCGGTCGGCTATGACGTCATCCGCTTCCAGCACCGCGCGTCCGCGATCACCGCGGCCCAGCAGCTGGGGGACACCCCGTTGACCATCTCGACGAAGCGCGGCGATCACTCCTTGTATCTGCGCTCCCCACAACGATGGCCCGAGGCCGCGCCCACCCGTGACGAGGTGATCGCCTTCGCGAGCGAGCATAAGGAGGTCCGGGTTGGCACGACCGGCGGGGTAGAGCTGGGGTACGTGGACACTGAGGCCTGTGCAGGACTCCTCGACCATGTCCCCGACTGGGATGGCGCCATCGAGTTGGATTGCCCGACCCAAAGCGGTGGCTTCATTCTCATTCGGGCCTCCGTGGCTGCACTGCCCCAGCTGTTTGAGGACCTCAAGCCGGTCGCCGGAGACAGCGGGGGAGGCGTCCACTGGTACCCGGACTCCACGAAGGGCTCGCTCTGGGAAGGCCGTGATCTCGCGTCACAGATCCGCGCTCTCCGCGCGCTCGGCTGGAGCGGTGAGGCCCAGCTGTCGCTCACCGGGGCATCGACCGAGCCCGGCGACCGCTGGGGTAGCAGCGTCGGTTTCCGTTCCACGCCGACGGGCAAGGCGACCGATGTCGACGGCTCCACCGCCGGCCAACGAGGCGAGCTCATCGAGGCCTGGGACGCGACGGCCACCTCCTGAGCGCGTGTCGGCCGTGGCGGATTCCGGCCTTCGTGGGTTAGACTCATTGCAGCGACAAGGTGGTCGTCGAGGAAGATCGGTTTTGTGTTGCCGTCTCCGACGTTTTTGCGTATAGTGGTTGTTTGCCCCTGTGTGCTTTTGCGCCCGAACTTGACACGGGCGCTTTAGCGTGCGGAAAAACCGCCACCAAGCGTTCTTGGAAGGACCGAATCTTGGCCACCTCGCGCTCCGCGTTGTTCAACACCAATGTCATCTCGCCCAGTGGTCGAATCTCGTTCGCGAAGATTTCCGAGCCTCTTGAGGTCCCCAACCTTCTCGACCTGCAGATCGACTCCTACAACTGGCTGATCGGTAGCGATACCTGGCAACGGTCCGTCGAAGAACGGCTCGCCGCCGGCCGTACCGACGTGAACACTCGCTCCGGCCTCGAAGAGATCTTCGAAGAGATTTCCCCCATCGAGGACTACAACGAGCAGATGTCGCTGTCGTTCCGCGACCACCGTTTCGAGGCACCGAAGTACAGTGTCGAAGAGTGCAAGGATCGCGACGTCACCTACGCCGCG
Organism: Tessaracoccus timonensis; assembly: GCF_900343145.1. Lineage (NCBI taxonomy): Bacteria > Bacillati > Actinomycetota > Actinomycetes > Propionibacteriales > Propionibacteriaceae > Tessaracoccus > Tessaracoccus timonensis. Next base: position 303,525 of record NZ_LT996886.1, on the reverse strand, counting down.
CCGCTGTTCGTCACCGCTGAGTTCATCAACAACGAGACGGGCGAGATCAAGTCGCAGACCGTCTTCATTGGCGACTTCCCGCTGATGACCGACAAGGGCACGTTTATCGTCAACGGTACGGAGCGCGTCGTCGTGTCGCAGCTCGTGCGTTCGCCGGGCGTGTACTTCGAGCAGCTCCCCGACAAGACCTCCGACAAGGACATCTTCTCGACGAAGGTCATCCCGTCGCGTGGTGCCTGGCTCGAATTCGAGATCGACAAGCGCGACCTCGTCTCCGTCCGCCTCGACCGCAAGCGCAAGCAGAACGTCACGGTGCTGCTTAAGGCGCTCGGTTGGAGCGAGGAGAAGATCCTCGAAGAATTCGGCGACTTCGAATCCATCCGCCAGACGATGGAGAAGGACACCGTCTCCACCCAGGACGAGGCGCTGCTGGACATCTACCGCAAGCTGCGCCCGGGCGAGCCGCCGTCGCGCGAGAATGCGCAACAGCTGTTGGAGAACTACTACTTCAACCCCAAGCGTTACGATCTGGCCAAGGTTGGCCGCTACAAGATCAACAAGAAGCTCGGCTTGGACCTTCCCTTCGATCAGCAGGTGCTGACGATGGAAGACATCACCGCTGCCATCAAGTACGTCTGCGCGCTGCACGACCACCGCGAAGAAATCGACGGCAACCCCGTCGAGGCCGACGACATCGACCACTTCGGCAACCGTCGTCTGCGCACCGTCGGTGAGCTCATCCAGAACCAGCTGCGCACCGGTCTTGGCCGCATGGAGCGCGTAGTGCGCGACCGCATGACCACGCAAGACATCGAGGCCATCACACCGCAGACGCTCATCAACATCCGTCCCGTGACGGCTGCGCTGAAGGAGTTCTTCGGCACCTCGCAGCTGTCGCAGTTCATGGACCAGAACAACCCGCTCGCGGGCCTCACGCACAAACGTCGCCTGTCCGCGCTCGGCCCTGGCGGCCTCTCGCGTGATCGCGCCGGTATGGAAGTGCGCGACGTGCACCCGTCGCACTACGGCCGCATGTGCCCGATTGAGACCCCGGAAGGTCCGAACATCGGTCTGATTGGCTCGCTCGCTTCCTTTGCTCGCGTGAACGCGTTCGGGTTCATCGAAACCCCGTACCGCAAGGTCGAAAACGGCAAGCTCACCGATCAGATCGACTACCTCACCGCTGATGAGGAAGATCGCTACGCCATCGCGCAGGCCAACGCCAACGTCGACTCCGAGGGCAACCTCGTTGACGAGCGCGTCATGGTGCGCCTGAAGCGCGGCGACGTTGACCAGGTGCCGCGTGCCGACGTCGAATACATGGACGTCTCGCCGCGCCAGATGGTGTCCATCGCCACCGCGCTCATCCCGTTCTTGGAGCATGACGACGCATCCCGCGCACTCATGGGTGCCAACATGCAGCGGCAGGCGGTTCCGCTGATCCGCAACGAGGCTCCCTTCGTCGGCACGGGCATGGAGTACCGCGCTGCGGTGGACGTGGGCGACGTGACGCTGGCGAAGAATGCCGGTGCGGTCACCTCGGTCACCGCCGACATCATCGAGGTCATGAACGACGACGGTACGTACTCCAACTACCGCCTGGAGAAGTTCGTTCGTTCGAACGCCGGCACCTGCATCAACCAGCGTCCGCTGGTGAAGCCTGGTGACCGCGTCGAGGTGGGAACCCCCATCGCCGACGGTCCTTGTACTGACCAGGGTGAACTGGCGCTGGGCAAGAACCTGCTCGTCGCGTTCATGCCGTGGGAGGGCCTCAACTACGAGGACGCCATCATCCTCTCCCAGCGCATCGTGCAAGAAGACGTGCTGACCTCGATCCACATCGAGGAGCACGAGATCGACGCGCGTGACACCAAACTGGGCGCGGAGGAGATCACGCGTGACATCCCCAACGTCTCCGACGAGATGCTTGCGGATCTCGATGAGCGCGGCATCGTGCGCATCGGTGCGGAAGTCGCTGCGGGCGACATCCTCGTCGGCAAGGTCACGCCGAAGGGTGAAACCGAGCTCACTCCTGAAGAGCGCCTGCTGCGCGCCATCTTCGGTGAGAAGGCGCGCGAGGTGCGCGATACCTCCCTTAAGGTGCCGCACGGTGAAGAAGGCACGGTCATCGGCGTGCGCGTCTTCGATGCGGAGGAGGGCGATGAGCTGCCTCCTGGCGTGAACCAGCTTGTTCGCGTGCACGTCGCGCAGAAGCGCAAGATCTCCGACGGCGACAAGCTCGCCGGCCGCCACGGTAACAAGGGTGTCATCTCGAAGATCCTCCCAGTCGAGGACATGCCGTTCCTCGAGGACGGCACCCCCGTCGACATCATCCTCAACCCGCTCGGTGTGCCGTCGCGAATGAACGTCGGCCAGGTACTCGAAAACCACCTCGGCTGGCTCGCAAAGACGGGCTGGGACGTCACGGACGTGAAGGAAGAGTGGGCTGAGCGCCTCACGGAGGTCGGCATTGGCCGCGTCGAGGGTGACTCCCGTGTCGCGACGCCGGTGTTCGACGGTGCTGAGGAGAATGAGATCACCGGCCTGCTCGAGCACACGCTCACCACGCGCGACGGGCAACGTCTCGTCGACGGCACGGGCAAGGCGCGTCTCTTCGACGGCCGTTCGGGCGAGCCGTACCCGGAGAAGATCGGCGTCGGCTACATGTACATGCTGAAGCTGCACCACCTCGTCGACGACAAGATCCACGCCCGCTCCACGGGCCCGTACTCGATGATTACCCAGCAGCCGCTGGGCGGTAAGGCACAGTTCGGTGGTCAGCGCTTCGGTGAGATGGAGGTGTGGGCCCTCGAAGCGTACGGCGCTGCCTGGGCGCTGCAGGAGCTCCTCACTATCAAATCCGACGATGTCCCCGGCCGTGTGAAGGTCTACGAGGCCATCGTGAAGGGCGAGAACATCCCCGAGCCCGGTATCCCGGAGTCGTTCAAGGTGCTCGTGAAGGAAATGAAGTCGCTGTGCCTGAACGTCGAGGTGCTTTCTGGCGACGGCAAGATCATTGATCTCCGCGAATCCGAGGACGACATCCGTCACTCCGAAGATTTCGGCATTGACCTGGGTCGCCGCCCCGGCAGCGACAACTTCATGGATGTTGGCGAAGTCTGAGCCACTTCACCATCCGAAACACACTCAGACTTTTGAACCACCACCTACGTAAGTAGGGGAAAGAGAAGAACACGTGCTGGACGTCAACTTCTACGATGAACTTCGCATCGGACTCGCCTCTGCGGACGAGGTCCGCGAATGGTCGCACGGCGAGGTCAAGAAGCCCGAGACCATCAACTACCGCACACTGAAGCCCGAGCGCGACGGCCTCTTCTGTGAGAAGATTTTCGGCCCCACCCGCGACTGGGAGTGCTTCTGCGGTAAGTACAAGCGTGTCCGTTTCAAGGGCATCATTTGTGAGCGCTGTGGCGTGGAGGTCACTCGCTCCAACGTTCGTCGCGAGCGCATGGGCCACATCGAGCTGGCCGCGCCCGTGACGCACATCTGGTACTTCAAGGGCGTGCCAAGCCGCTTGGGATACCTGCTCGATATCGCGCCGAAGGACCTCGAGAAGGTCATCTACTTCGCCGCGCACATGATCACCTCCGTCGACGAGGAGGCTCGCCACCGCGATCTCTCGTCGCTGCAGGCCAAGGTCGAGGTCGAAACCAAGCAGGTCGCCCAGCGTCGCGATGCCGATATTGAAGCGCGCATGACGAAGCTGGAAGAAGACCTCGCGCAGCTTGAGAGCGAGGGCGCCGAGGCGTCGGCGATCAAGAAGACCCGCGACATGGGCGAGAAGGAGTGCGAACAGATCCGCAAGCGCGCTCAGCGTCAGCTGGATCGCATCGACGAGGTATGGCAGCGTTTCAAGACCCTCAAGGTGCAAGACCTCGAGGGCGACGAGACGCTGTACCGCGAGATGAAGAAGCGTTTCGGCCGCTACTTCGAGGGTTACATGGGCGCCGAGGCGGTGCAGAAGCGCCTCGAGTCGTTCGACTTGAAGGCTGAGGAAGAAAGCCTCCGCGAGATTATCGCGACGGCGAAGGGCCAGCGCAAGACCCGCGCGCTCAAGCGTCTGAAGGTCGTCGGTGCGTTTATCGCCGGTCAGCACGCGCCGAGCTCGATGGTGCTCGACTGCGTGCCGGTGATTCCCCCGGACCTGCGCCCCATGGTGCAGCTCGACGGTGGTCGCTTCGCCACGTCGGATCTGAACGACCTCTACCGTCGCGTTATCAACCGCAACAACCGGTTGAAGCGACTGCTCGACCTGGGTGCGCCCGAGATCATCGTCAACAACGAAAAGCGCATGCTCCAGGAAGCCGTCGATTCGCTCTTCGACAACGGTCGACGCGGCCGTCCTGTCACGGGCCCCGGCAACCGTCCGCTAAAGTCGATCTCCGACATGCTGAAGGGCAAGCAGGGCCGCTTCCGCCAGAACCTGCTCGGTAAGCGCGTTGACTACTCCGGCCGTTCAGTGATCGTCGTTGGTCCGCAGCTCAAGCTGCACCAGTGTGGTCTGCCGAAGGCCATGGCGCTTGAGCTGTTCAAGCCGTTCGTGATGAAGCGTCTCGACGACCTGAACCACGCGCAGAACATCAAGGCCGCCAAGCGCATGGTTGAGCGTCACCGTCCCGTCGTGTGGGACGTGCTCGAAGAAGTCATCGCCGAGCACCCTGTGATGCTGAACCGTGCACCTACGCTGCACCGTCTGGGCATCCAGGCGTTCGAGCCGCAGCTCATTGAGGGTAAGGCCATTCAGCTGCACCCGCTCGTGTGTGCCGCGTTCAACGCTGACTTCGACGGCGACCAGATGGCTGTGCACCTGCCGCTGTCCGCTGAAGCGCAGGCTGAGGCGCGCGTGCTGATGCTCTCGACGAACAATATTCTGAAGCCGGCGGATGGCCGTCCGGTGACGGTGCCGTCGCACGAGATGATCATCGGCGCCTACTGGCTGACCATGGAACGTCCGGAGCTCGAGGGCGCGGGGCAGGCGTTTAGCTCGGTGGCGGAGGCCATCATGGCCTACGACGCGGGCGACCTGAAGGTCGGCGCCCCCATCAAACTGCGCCTGCGCGACGTCATTCCTCCCACTGAGTACGCCGACAAGGTGCGCGCCGATGGGTCCGTCGTCATCGACACCACACTCGGCCGCGCGTTGTTCAACGAGGTGCTGCCCGACGACTTCCCGTACGTCAACGAGCACATCGGCAAGAAGGGCATTGGCAAGATCGTCAACGATCTGGCCGAGCGTTACCCGACGCCGGTGGCTGTGCGGACGCTCGACGCGCTGAAGGATCTGGGCTTCTACTGGGGCACTCGTTCCGGTGTGACCGTCTCGATTCACGATGTTCAGACGCCGGCCGACAAGGCTGACATCCTCGCTGCCTACGACAAGCGTGCATCGAAGATCGACCGCCTCTACGAGCGCGGCTCTGTGACGGAAGACGAGCGTCGTCAGGAGCTCATCTCCATCTGGACCGACGCGACGGCAGAGCTCACGGAAGCGATGCGCAAGAACTTCACGCGCACCAACCCGATCTTCATGATGGTCGACTCGGGTGCACGAGGAAACATGACCCAGATGCGTCAGATCGCCGCTATGCGTGGCCTCGTGGCAAACCCGAGGGGCGACATCATCGCTCGCCCCATTAAGTCGAACTTCCGCGAAGGTCTGTCTGTGCTGGAGTACTTCATCTCCACCCACGGTGGACGTAAGGGCCAGGCTGACACCGCGCTGCGTACCGCAGAGTCGGGTTACCTCACCCGTCGTCTCGTTGACGTTTCCCAGGACGTCATCATCCGCGAGGAAGACTGCGGCACGTCGCGCGGCTTGGTGAAGCCGATCGCCCAGTGGACGAAGCCCGGTGTCGACGATGCGGGCAAGGCGATTGCTGTGCCGGCGGAGCCCTTCGAGGAGGGCGCTGCCGTCGAGACGAGCCCGAACGTCGAGACCGCCGTCTACGCCCGCTGCCTGGCGGCCGACGTCACGAACCCCGACGGGGAAGTGCTGCTGGAGGCCGGAACTGACCTGGGTGACGCCAACATCCATGATCTGGTGAAGGCCGGCGTGACCGAGGTGAAGGTCCGCTCCGTGCTCACCTGTGAGTCCGCCCTCGGCGCTTGCGCGATGTGTTACGGTCGCTCGCTGGCTTCCGGCAAGGTGGTCGACGTGGGTGAGGCCGTCGGTATCGTCGCTGCTCAGTCGATTGGCGAGCCCGGCACCCAGCTCACGATGCGTACCTTCCACACCGGTGGTGTGGCCGGCGATGACATCACGCAGGGTCTGCCGCGTGTGCAGGAGCTGTTCGAGGCGCGTCAGCCGAAGGGTAAGGCGCCGATTGCGGAAGCAGACGGCACGGTCCGCATCGAGGACGGCGACCGCAACCGCAAGATCATCATCGTTCGCGACGACGGCGGGGAAGACCTCGAGTACCCCATCGCTCGTCGTACGCGTCTTGAGTTCGAAGATGGCAACGGCCAGCGGGTGCGTATCGCCGACGGTGTGCATGTCTCCATCGGCCAGCAGCTCACTGCCGGTCAGGTCGACCCGCACGACGTGCTCCGCATCCGCGGTCTGCGCAAGGTGCAGGAGTACCTCGTCGACGGTGTGCAGAAGGTGTACGCCACGCAGGGCGCTCCCATCCACGACAAGCACATCGAGATCATCATCCGCCAGATGCTGCGTCGGGTGACCGTGATCGAGTCGGGCGACACCGACATGATGCCTGGCGAGCTCGTCGACCGTTCGGTGTACGAGGCCTCCAACCGGAAGGCTGTCACCGAGGGTGGCCGCCCCGCCGAGGGCCGTCCGGTGCTCATGGGCATCACGAAGGCGTCGCTGGCTACGGATTCGTGGCTGTCTGCCGCATCCTTCCAGGAGACGACGAAGGTGCTCACCGACGCCGCGATTCAGGGTAAGAGCGACTCGCTCGTTGGCCTCAAGGAGAACGTCATCCTCGGTAAGCTCATCCCAGCTGGTACTGGTCTCGACCGCTACCGCAACATCCGGGTGGAGCCGACGGAAGAGGCCCGTGCGCAGGCCTACACGATGACCTATGATCCCTACGACTACTCGTTCGGATCCGACGGCTCGGGCGCTTCCGTCCCGTTGGATGAGCTGGATTTCGGCGAGATTCGCTGAGTCGTGTGACTTCGTAGACGCGAGCGGGCGTCGGGCTTCGGCCCGGCGCCCGTCGGCGTTTTCACGGGCAGGTCGCTCGCCCACCCGGCGCGAGCTCCGTCGGGCACGGTTGCCCCGCCAGGCACCTGCAACCTGTGCGGCAACTGAGCGGATCATGTGTCACTTGCCTCCCGACCACGCCTCGTCGCGGCTAGGCAGGTGACACTTGTTCCGGGACTGAGCCGCACAGGTTGCTGGTGCCTTGTGCGAGGCCTCAGCGCTTGGGGCAGCGAGGACAGTGACGGACGTCGCCCCTCCAGCCCTTCGAGCGCAAGACTTCGACGATCTCGCGCGCGACGGCGCAGGGGTCTCCGACGACCTCCTGCCAGCCGTATCGCAGGGTGGTGTAGCCCAAGTGCGCGTTTCGATTGTCACGCCGACGGTCGCGAAAGGCATGCCGCCCGTCGTGGCCGAGGTGCCCGTCGAGCTCGATGAGCGTGCCGTAATCCTCCAGGCCGATGTCGGTGTACTGCCCAGGCGCGACGGTCACCTGCCTGGCGAGGCCGTCGAGCCCGTGAGCGCATTCCACAAACGTTCGAAACCGTTCCTCGAGGTGACTGTGGATGCCGTCGGCAACGTCGCCGAGTACCTCCAAGATCATCTTGCGTCCGGGTAAGTTCATCCGCCCCGCGGCGAGGGTGCGCAGCCGCTCGGCAGTGGTCATTCGCGACGTGAGCACGTCGGCCAAAAAACTGAGCGACGCGCCCGGGGTGAGCACCGTGCAGACGTCGAGCGCAGTTTGCTCGGGCGACGTGATGGGCAGCTCGCCGCGCCCCGTCGCAGCCGTGTTGTGAAACACCCAGCAGCCGCGGTTTCGCGCACGACGGGGAACCAACACGTCGATGGTGCTGGGCGCCGATACCCACTTGTAGATGTGGGCGGCAGTGTTGTAACCGAGCACGGCGTTCTCGCCGCCCAGGAGATAGCCGGCCCAGGCGTGTGCAAGCCAGGGCGGATCGGGGGAGAGCGAGTAGACGCCGCGGATCATCTGCCACCAGAGTTTGTCGTCCAGTGCGCGATGGATGACGTGCCGGGTGAGCCCAAATGCGCTCGCCTGCTGGTGACTGATGGCGCCGGATTGTCGTCGGGCCACGGCCCACAGGCCGTCAGGGATGCATTGCTTACGTTTCATCACACTCTTTGTTATGGCAGCGAGCGACCCCAAACTTGCATCGCCAAGCAAATCTGTGGATAACTCTTGTCGGTGCCTGCGTGTCCCGCGCCAGGCAGACGTAACCTGTGCGGCTCTGTTCCGGAATAGGTGTCACTTGCCTAGCGGTGACGAGGCGTCGTCGAGAGGCAGGTGACACATGATCCGCTCAGTTGCCGCACAGGTTGCAGGTGTCGGGAGAGGAAACCCACGCCCGACGAGGCACGCGGCGGCGAGCGGTCCCGACGCTGAGCGCTGCCGGGAGAGCGCGATTTTGACCGGAGGGCCCCGCTCAACTAATGTTGATCAACGTGCCCGGTTGCTCGGGTACTTTTGTGCGTGCCCTGGCATGAATCGTCGCTTCTCATTCGTTGCGGAGGAGCTGACTTCGTGCGGAGTTCGCACGGCAGCGCGACCGCGCGACGGAACAGGAACGGTGAACTGTTCCCGCGACGGAACCACTGCACGCCAGGGATGCAATATTCCACACAGACAACGAAAGAGATGCCAACAGGTGCCAACAATTCAGCAGCTGGTCCGTAAAGGCCGGAAGGACAAGATTAAGACGAGTGACGCGCCCGCGCTCAAAAACTCACCGCAGCGCCGTGGCGTGTGCACCCGTGTGTACACCACCACCCCGAAGAAGCCGAACTCTGCACTGCGCAAGGTTGCTCGTGTGCGACTGAGCTCGGGCATTGAGGTCACTGCCTACATTCCGGGCGTGGGTCATAACCTGCAGGAGCACTCCATGGTGCTCGTCCGTGGAGGTCGTGTGAGGGACCTCCCCGGTGTTCGCTACAAGATCGTCCGCGGCGCGCTCGACACGCAGGGTGTCAAGGGCCGCAAGCAGGCCCGCAGCCGTTACGGCGCGAAGAAGGAGAAGTAATGCCTCGTAAGGGACCCGCTCCGAAGCGTCCGATCATCGCTGACCCCGTCTACGGCTCCCCGCTGGTTTCCCAGCTCGTGAGTAAGATCCTGCTCGACGGCAAGAAATCCACCGCGCAGTCGATCGTCTACGACGCACTCGAAGGCACTCGCGAAAAGACGGGCAACGATCCCGTCGCGACGCTGAAGCGTGCACTCGACAACGTCAAGCCCTCCGTGGAAGTCAAGTCTCGCCGCGTCGGCGGTGCCACCTACCAGGTGCCCGTCGAAGTGAAGCCTGCTCGACAGACCACCCTCGCTCTGCGCTGGCTCGTTGCTTTCTCGCGGGAGCGTCGCGAGAAGACGATGACCGAGCGTCTGATGAATGAAATCCTCGACGCGTCCAACGGCCTCGGTGCCTCTGTGAAGCGTCGTGAAGACACGCACAAGATGGCGGAAGCCAACCGCGCCTTCGCGCACTACCGCTGGTGACGTTCAGCCCCCGCGCCCAGGCGCGGGGGCGTTTCCAGTTCCAACTACACGAAGCCACACCCAACGCAAAGGACTGCAACAGTGACCGACCTGTCCAAGGTGCGCAACATCGGCATCATGGCCCACATCGACGCCGGTAAGACCACCACCACCGAGCGCATTCTCTTCTACACCGGTAAGAACTACAAGATCGGTGAGACGCACGACGGTGCGGCCACCATGGACTGGATGGAACAGGAGCAGGAGCGCGGCATCACCATCACCTCCGCAGCCACCACCTGTTTCTGGAAAGACCACCTGATCAACATCATCGACACGCCTGGTCACGTCGACTTCACCGTCGAGGTGGAGCGTTCGCTGCGCGTGCTTGACGGCGCGGTCGCCGTGTTCGACGGCGTTGCCGGCGTGGAGCCCCAGTCGATGACCGTGTGGCGTCAGGCTACGAAGTACAACGTTCCTCGAATCTGCTATATCAACAAGCTCGACCGCACCGGTGCTTCCTTCGATCACGCCGTGAAGACCATCCGCGAGCGCCTCAACACCGATCCGGTGCTACTGCAGATCCCGATCGGCGCAGAAGCAGACTTCCTCGGTGTCGTCGACGTGGTGCGCATGCGTGCGCTCACCTGGCGCGGCGAAACCAAGATGGGCGAAGACTACGAGGTCGAGGAAATCCCCGCCGAGCTGCAGGAGCTCGCCGAGCAGCGTCACCAGGAGCTGCTTGAGCGCTGCGCCGACGTCGACGACGAGCTCGCCGAGAAGTTCCTGATGGACGAGGAAATCACCCCCGAGGAGATCGAGGCCGCCCTGCGCAAGGGCATCATCGCCAACGAGTTCACCGCAGTGGTCTGCGGAACCTCCTTCAAGAACAAGGGCGTGCAGCCGCTGCTCGACGCCGTCACGAAGTACCTGCCTTCCCCGCTCGACGTGCCCGCCATCGATGGATTCAAGCCCGGCGATGAGAGCACCAAGTTGGAGCGCCACCCCAGCGACGACGAGCCGCTGTCCGTGCTCGCGTTCAAGGTTGCCGCCGACCCGCACCTGGGCAAGCTCACCTACGTGCGCATCTACTCGGGCATCCTCAAGTCCGGTGAGAACGTGCTCAACACCGCGACCGGTAAGAAGGAGCGCATCGGCAAGATCTACCAGATGCACGCCAACAAGCGTGAAGAGATCGAAGAGATCGGCGCTGGCATGATCTGCGCCGTCATGGGCCTGAAGAACACCACCACCGGCGACACCCTGTGCGACCCGACGAACCCGATTCAGCTCGAGTCCATGACCTTCCCGGCTCCGGTGATCGAGCAGGCTATCGAGCCGAAGACGAAGTCCGACCAGGAGAAGCTCTCGAACGCTATTCAGCGCCTCGCTGAAGAAGACCCGACGTTCCGCGTCCACACCGACGAGGAAACAGGCCAGACCATCATCGCCGGCATGGGTGAGCTTCACCTCGACGTGCTCATCGACCGCATGAAGCGCGAGTTCAAGGTGGAAGCCAACATCGGTAAGCCGCAGGTTGCCTACCGCGAGACCCTCCGCAAGAAGGTCGAGAAGGTCGAATACACGCACAAGAAGCAGACCGGCGGTTCCGGTCAGTTCGGTCGCGTCATCATCGACCTCGAACCGCAGGAGCCGGGTGCCGGCTACGAGTTCGTCAACGCCGTTACGGGTGGCCGCATCCCCAAGGAATACATCCCCTCCGTGGACGCTGGCATCCAGGAAGCCATGCAGTTTGGTGTGCTGGCGGGCTACCCCGTCGAAGACATCAAGGTGACGCTCACCGACGGCGCCTACCACGACGTCGACTCCTCGGAGCTCGCGTTCAAACTCGCCGGCGCTCAGGCGTTCAAGGAGGCTGCTCGCAAGGCGAACCCGGCCATCCTCGAGCCGATGATGGCCGTCGAAGTCACCACTCCGGAAGACTTCCTGGGAACCGTGATCGGCGACCTGAACTCCCGTCGCGGCCAGGTGCAGTCGATGGACGAACAGCACGGCAACCGCGTCGTTCGCGCGCTCGTTCCGCTGTCGGAGATGTTCGGCTACGTCGGCGATCTGCGCTCGAAGACCTCGGGTCAGGCATCGTATTCGATGGAGTTCGACTCCTACGCGGAGTGTCCCACGTCGGTCTCCGACGAGATCATCGCTAAGGCGCGCGGCACCGAAGCCTGATCGTCTGTATCCCTCCCCTCAGCGGTGGCGTCTCGAGCATTCGAGGCGCCACCTTCTTCAATCGAGTGGCCTCAGTACAGTATTCTTGGAACATGTCAGAGTTGATGCCGCCAGTTCCCCAGCTCCTCATCACCACCACGAAGCAGGCCGTGCGCAACATTGAGCGCACGACGGAACATGGCCGCGCAACGGAATACTCCACAATCACTGACGTATCCTCGCTGCCCGCGGACATCTCCACGGTCTTCGAGGACGACGTACATCGGGCGCAGGACCCGAAGTGAGGTTCGTCGTAAGGGGGCTGCTCGCCCTCCCGCTGGTCGTGACTCTCACGGCATGCGGAGCCGTGCATCCGATGCCTGACCGAGCGGACGTTGTCGACGTGGTGCGCATCGAGGCCTTCGGATTTGCGGCCGGTGACAGGGAAGCAATCCACATTGACGTGCCGTCCGGTGAAGCCATGGCGTATGTCGCCGACGATCTGTTAATGCTGCGCGGAACCAAGGGAGATCCGCCGTCGCGCATGTGGTACGAGTCCTACGTCGTCGAGCTGCGGGACGGCCGGCGCTTCGAGCTGCTCCGCGGCACCCTGGGGCCAGGATTTGAGTCGTGGCTGTACACCGACGCCACGGGGTGGCTGCGGTTGCGCAACGGCGAGGTTTTCATGGAACCGGGGCGATTACTGGATCCCTCGACGCAACCGCATACTCGCGTGCCGACCGCGAGCGTGCCGCTGGGCGACAAGGCCGTCGCATGAGCACGGCGAACGAGGCGAACCCGCGACGGTGGCTCGGTGGAGCCGTGGCGGTGGCACTCGTGCTACTGCTGCTGTGGGGCGGCTCGTGGATGGTGAAGCTGTTCAAGATGCAATACGACCTCACACTGGAGCTGTGCCCCTCAGGCGCGCGGACAGCGACGTTCACGGTGTACCAGCGATCCGCCATGACGGATTATGCACAGCAGTTCACGCTCCACGACGTCGATTGCGCCACCGAGCAGCTCCATGCGGATGAGGGGTTGCCATGGGGCACCGACCTCGACACACTGCCGGTCACTGTGGTGGTCGCGGAGGAAGGTGGTCGCAGGCAAGTGACCGAGCTCTATCGGTTGCCGGCGGGCGCCGGAGTGGCGGGCAGGCAGCGAGGCGTCGTCGTGAGCCGTGATGGGGGAGCGTGGCCGCAGTTCGGCAGCCCGGATGCGACGCCGATCGACCCCGACTCCATTCCACGGATCGAATAGGCCCCAGACAGCCGCTGCTGTATTGCTAGGCTCAACGTCCGTGACCATGCGGATCAAAACCTGGGACGAGCTCACGAAGGACGAGTTCTATGAGATTGCTACGTTGCGCTGCGCGGTGTTCTACGTCGAACAGCGGGTGACAGATCAAGATTTCGACGACGTCGACCGCGCCCAAGGCACCCACCACCTCTGGATTCCCGACGAGCGGGGCGTGGCTGCATACCTTCGCTGTTACCAGCTGCCGCAACCCGAAGCAGGAGCGACGATCGCCCTCGGCCGCATGGCGGTGCGCGCTGACCGGCGGGGGGCTGGCCTGGCGAAACGCCTCGTCGCGGCTGTTGTCGAACGCTGGGGCGACCAGGCAATCGTGTTGCACTCGCAGAGCTACATCATGGGTCTCTATGAGGGCTTCGGGTTCCAGCCTGTGGGGGAGCCGTACGACGAGGCGGGCATCCCGCATCAGACCATGGTGCGGGCGTCATACTAGATGTGAACGCAGTTCATGTTTTGCGCAGCGACGAGGTTCGCTAGACTCTCCTATCAGCGTGTCTCGGCTGGTTTGACTATCGGCTGAGGCTGCACAAGAATAAACAAGTCCCCTGCGGCAATTTCAGGGGGCCCAAAATCCAAGCGCTGCGCAGGGTGCGTAGTGTCACTGAGAAGGAGCCCAAGTGGCAAAGGCCAAGTTTGAGCGGACGAAGCCGCACGTAAACATCGGCACCATTGGACACGTCGACCACGGCAAGACCACTCTGACCGCGGCGATCTCCAAGGTGCTCCACGACAAGTACCCGGATCTGAACGAGGCTTCCCCGTTCGACAAGATCGACAAGGCCCCGGAAGAGCGCCAGCGTGGTATCACCATCTCGGTCTCGCACATCGAGTACCAGACGGAGAACCGCCACTACGCGCACGTTGACTGCCCCGGCCACGCCGACTACGTCAAGAACATGATCACCGGCGCTGCTCAGATGGACGGCGCCATCCTCGTTGTGGCTGCAACTGACGGCCCGATGGCTCAGACCCACGAGCACATCCTCCTCGCCCGCCAGGTTGGCGTGCCGGCCATCGTTGTCGCCCTCAACAAGTGCGACATGATCGACGCCGACGATGAGGACCTCATCGACCTCGTTGAGATGGAGCTTCGCGAGATCCTCTCCGCGCAGGAGTTCGACGGCGACAACCTGCCGATCGTGCGCGTGGCTGCGTTCCCCGCACTCAACGGCGACGAGAAGTGGGCCGAGAGCATCCTCGAGCTCATGAACGCTGTCGACGAGTACATCCCCACCCCGGAGCGCGACACCGACAAGCCGTTCCTCATGCCTGTGGAAGACGTCTTCACGATCACCGGTCGCGGTACTGTCGTCACCGGCCGTATCGAGCGCGGTGTTGTGCAGACCGGCGACACTGTCGACCTGGTTGGCATCCGCGACGAGAAGCAGACCACCACCATCACTGGTGTTGAGATGTTCCGCAAGATCCTCGACGAGGGTCGCGCTGGCGAGAACGTCGGCCTGCTGCTCCGTGGCACCAAGAAGGAAGACGTCGAGCGCGGCATGGTGGTTATCAAGCCCGGTTCCACCACCCCGCACACTGACTTCGAGGCTTCCGTCTACGTGCTCAACAAGGAAGAGGGCGGCCGTCACAAGCCGTTCTTCTCGAACTACTCCCCGCAGTTCTACTTCCGCACCACCGACGTGACTGGCGTTGTGCAGCTGCCTGAGGGTACCGACATGGTGATGCCCGGTGACAACACCGAGATGACCGTGCACCTCAACAAGCCCATCGCCATGGAAGAGAACCTCAAGTTCGCTATCCGTGAGGGTGGCCGCACCGTCGGTGCTGGCACCGTCACCAAGATCATCAAGTGATCTAATCTGACGCGATACGAGGCGGCCCCCACCAAGTGCTGGTGGGGGCCGCCTCGTCTATCTATGCGTGCGCGTCGCGTCGCGCCTGTTCGGGTGTCGAGCTTTAGGGATCAGCCTCACCGTCACTCGTCGAGTTTAGGCATCCTCTTCATCGCTCGACTTCGGCAGGTCGTCGCGCTCCTGTCCTTCCCGCTCCTTGCGTCGAGCTTCACGCTCTTCCAAGTCTTCCTTCGACGGGCCGGCATACTGGCGGTTGCGCTCCTCTGCCTCGGGCGTTCCGGAGAATACGCGTGCCGTGATGCTGAGCGAGTCGCCGCGCCCATCGGTCACCTCGACGCTCGGCATTTCAGCGGTGCTAGGGCCGTCGTCAGGTGTCGTCGGCTCCTCAGAGTCTGCCGCACTTGATGAACGCAGCACTGACGAGATCAACGCGTCAAGCTGCGGGCGTTGCCGGTCGCCGGGCTTCTTTCCGCTGGGAGGGGTGTGGCGATCACGCAGGGCCTTGAACCAGTTGCGCCGACGGGCGTCGAAGCTGTCGCCCGACGCCTCGTCGTCAAAGAGTTCCACGACGGGTATCTCCTCCGTTGTGTCATCCGAGCGCTCGTCGTCCCATGCGGCCTTGGTCTCCGCCACGAATCGTTTGCGTTCCTCCGACGACGGCGCGGGCGTGACGTCGGGTTCCAGCCGGGTGCGGGGGAGTGCATAGACGGCGCGCTGCTGCAGCCAGGTGATGAGCTCTTCTCGCACGTAGCAGCGCAGATCCCAGAGGTCACCCGAGGTGGCGGCGGATACCGTCGCGCGTACCTTCACGTAGCCCCCGGTGGCCTCCGTTACCTGCATGCTGACCGTCCGCCCATCCCACAGATCAGAGCGCCGCACGATGCGCTGCAGCTCGACGCGCGCCGCCTCGACGGGCACGAGCCAGTCCAGATCGAATTCGACGGTACCGAGCAGTTTCGGGCTGCTGCGGGTCCAGTTCTCGAAGGTCTTCGAGATGAACACCGTCGACGGCACGATCCACCGTCGCCCATCCCAGCTCGCCACCACCACGTAGGTAAGGGTGATCTCTTCGATGGTGCCCCAGTGCTCGTCGACGATCACGATGTCGCCCACGCGCAACGCGTCGGTGAACGCGAGTTGCACACCCGCAAACACGTTGGCGAGCGATGATTGGGCTGCGAGACCGGCGACGATAGACAGCAAACCAGCGGAGGCCAACATGGAGGCGCCGATGGCCCGGAACTGCTCAAAGGTGAGAAGCACACCGGAGATAGCCAGCACCCAGACCACCGCGACACCGACGCGGGAGATCACCTGCGTCTGGGTGCGCAGCCTGCGTGAGTGCACGGTTTCTTGTGCGTCTGCGTGTGCGAGCAGCAGTGAATCTGCGATGGCGCTGATGAGCCCACTGAGGAGATAGGCGCCTGAGATGATCAGCAGGATCGTCCATACGTGGAGGAACATGGGCGCCCATTCCACGTTCGGTGCGCGTGTGGGCCCCCCGATCGCGATCAGCACGCCGACGCCGGTGCCGATGATGATGACAAGTATCCGCATCGGGGTTCTCAGGCGTTTGCTGAACGGCTTGAGGTGCTGGCGTCGTCGGATAAAGACTCGCGCGAAGGCGCCGATGAGCAGCGCCAGCACGGCGCCAGCGAGGAACCCGAAGGCCCCGTGCGCGACGACGGAGAGTACGTCGAGGGCTACCTCGGCGGTGGTGTCCTCAGTGGGCATTCAGCCTCCTCCTCATTACTTGTTGGCGCGCTTTTGCAGCGCCGCCCACTCGTCGCGAAGCCCGACGGTGCGGTGAAACAGCCGGGGCTGTTCCGGGTCGACAGCGAAATAGCCGATGCGCTCAAACTGCAACACTTGTCCAGAGTCAGCGTCGGCAAGCGCCGGTTCGCCCTTGCACTGCTCAAGCACCTCACGCGAATTGCGGTTGAGGTCGTCGAGGGGTTCGCCCGTGGCAGCGCCGGGAGCCTCCGCTGTGAACAACCGCTCGTAGAGCGCCGCCTGGATGTCGACGGCGTGCCGTCGCGACACCCAGTGCATCGTCGATTTCACCTTGCGACCATCGGGCGCGGTGCCGCCGCGCGACTCGGGATCGTGCGTACACAGCACTTCGACGACGTTGCCATCCTCGTCCTTCACGACGTCGGTAGCCGTGACGAGGAATGCCCCGCGCAGCCGCACTTCCTTGCCGGGGGAGAGGCGGAAGTACTTCGGCGGCGGCACCTCCCGGAAATCGTCCTGCTCGATCCACAGTTCGCCCGTGAACGGCACTTTGCGGGTGCCGTCGTCGGGATTCTCCGGGTTGTTCATGACCTCGAACCACTCGACGACGGGCTCACCGCCCTCGTCGGTCGGCCAGTCGGTGATGGTGAGCTTGAGCGGGCGGAGCACTGCCATGCGGCGTTGCGCAGTGCGGTTCAGCTCCTGGCGCACGTAGCTCTCCAGCTCCTCGATGGCCTTGCGAGACTGCACGCGCGTGATGCCCACTGCCGTGCAGAACTCGCGCAACGCAGTGGCGGGGTAGCCACGTCGACGCAGCCCACGGATGGTGGGCATGCGCGGGTCGTCCCAGCCATCGACCACACCTTCCTGCACCAGTTTGAGGAGCCGACGTTTGCTCGTCACCGTGTGCGTGAGCTCGAGGCGGGCGAACTCGATCTGGCGGGGGGCCTGTTCGAGCTCGAGCGCCTGCAGGAACCAGTCGTAGAGCGGGCGGTGTGATTCGAACTCGAGCGAACACATCGAGTGCGTGACGCCCTCGATCGCGTCAGACTGCCCGTGCGCCCAGTCGTAGGTCGGGTAGATGGGCCAGTCCCAGCCGGTTTGATGGTGTTCTATCTTGCGGATGCGATACATCAGCGGGTCGCGCATCTGCATGTTCTCGTGCGCCATGTCGATCTTGGCGCGCAGTGTCTTCTCGCCGTCGGCAAATTCCCCAGCGCGCATGCGGCGGAACAGGTCGAGGTTCTCCTCCGGGGTGCGGTCGCGGTACGGCGACGGGGTCCCCGGCTCGGTGAATGAGCCCCGCGTGGCGGAGATTTCTTCGGCATTTTGGTCGTCGACGTAGGCCAGCCCCTTCTCGATGAGCTGCTCGGCCCACTCGTACAGCTGCTGGAAGTAGTCCGACGCGAACCGCACCTCCGCCGGCTCGTAGCCCAGCCAGCGAATGTCGTCGATAATGGACTGCACGAACTCAGGGTTTTCGGCCTCGGGATTGGTGTCGTCCAAGCGCAGCATGCAGATGCCATCGAAGTCTTCGGCGACGCTGAAGTCAGCAACGATGGCTTTCGCATGGCCGATGTGGAGATATCCGTTGGGCTCGGGTGGGAACCGGGTCTGCACACGGTGGCCGTATCGACCGGATTCGGTGTCAGCCTTGACGGCTTCGTATAGGTAGTTCGAGGGCTGCGCAGTCATGCTCTAGAGCATATCGACTACCACCAGGGCTACGCCGCAGCGAGGGCCTGCCACAGCCACACCAGCAGCCAAATTCCCAACACGAGAGTCACAACAAGTACGCCGACGAGGATGGCAGCCGCGGCGATCCAGTACTTCACGCTCGCCTTACGCACCTGCTCCCGATTAGCGATGGTGCGGTTCAGAAGCCGAAGGTTGCGGCGGTTGGAGCGGTACGCGACGTCGCCCAGCGCCCCGACGATGGGAATGAGCCCGATCAGCCAGTCAATGAGGTAATTCGCGCCCATCCGGGCCAGCACCGGCAGAGGTGCGCGCAGCCGGATCGCGTCGATGATGACCGACGTCGCCAGCACGGCGCCCACGCTGCTGCCCACACCGGGAATGAGGCTCAGCACCGGGTCAAGCCCGACCCGAATGTTGGTGCCCGGAATCGTGGCCACGTCGTCGAGGATGTGGGTGAGGAAACGCGTCGCCTTCGCCGGCGTCGAAGGAGGCTCCTGCCGAATCTCGTCGCGTGCTGCGCGTGTGGCGTCGTCCATGCATCTAAGCATGCCGGAAGTGCGTCGAAGTAGCTATCACAGTTAGCCTGTGCACATGCGCACCCAGGTACCTCAATATCTTCGAGAAGTGCTCCAGGCCTGCGAGCGTAACGACGAGGGGGCCCTGGCCGATTACATCCCCGAGCTAGGTAACGTCGACCCGAACCCACTCGCCGTCGCCGTGTGCATGGGCGATGGCACGGTATACGGTGCGGGCGACGCCGACATCGAGTTCACGATTCAGTCGATGTCGAAGCCTTTCGTGTACGCGCTCGCGCTACACGAACGAGGACTCGAAGCAACCCTGCAGCAGGTGGGGGTGGAGCCGTCGGGGGACGCGTTCAACGACCTCTCATTGCGCGAAGACGGTCGGCCACAGAACCCCATGATTAACGCGGGTGCCATGGCGGTGCACGCCATGATCGGTGGTCCGCAGGCGCCGCTGCGTGCGCGCACCGACATGATCGTCGAGGGCCTGTCGCGGTTTGCGGGGCGGCAGTTGACCGTCGACGAGGACGTCTACACATCGGAGTTTGCGACGTCGTTTCGCAACCGCGCAATCGCCAACATGTTGCGCAACGTCGGGGTGATCGAGCAGGACCCGCGCGACATCGTCGGCGAATATACGCGCCAGTGTGCCACCAAAGTGACGACGAAGGACCTCGCGACGATGGCCGTCACCCTGGCGATGGGCGGGCGCAACCCTGTCACGGGCGAGCAGGTGGTGCCGGCGTGGGTGTGCCGGTACGTGCTGTCGGTGATGATGACCTGCGGCATGTACGACGCCGCCGGCGACTGGATGACCACCGTGGGCATCCCCGCGAAATCCGGGGTGTCAGGCGGCATCCTCGGCGCACTGCCCGGCCAGGCCGGTCTGGCAGCCTTCTCGCCGAAGGTAGACAGCCACGGGCACAGTGTGCGCGGGGTGCGCATATTTGAGCATCTCTCGCGCGACCTCAACCTGCATCTCATGGAGGTGCAGGAAGCGAGGGTGCGCCTGCTGGAGTCGAGCCGCGAAGTGAAGCTGCGCGACGGTTTGGCCCGCCACCTGCGACTGCGCGGCGCGCTGTACTTTGGCTCGGTGGAGCGCCTCCTGCGCGAGCTGGCCGATATTCCGGACGAGGACACCGTCGTCGTCGATCTGAGCGACGTCACGCACATCAACCCGATCGGTCGACGCATGTTGCTTGATGCGATGGAGCAGCTGGGCGGAACAGGGGAGCGGCGGCTGGTGCTCGTCGACCCCGCATCCAGGCTGCGCGACCCGGAAGGCACCGGCGTCGAGATGGACGTTGTCAAGAAGATCGACGAGGAGCGCTGAGCGCGCTCATTGTGCCGGCAGGCGATAGGCTGGCTGCACTATGTCTGAGATCACGCCTGCCCGCACCCGCGTCGCCCCATCGCCCACCGGAGATCCCCACGTCGGAACTGCCTTCATGGCCCTGTTCGACCTTGCATGGGCGAGGAAAACCGGGGGGCAGTTCGTGCTCCGTATCGAAGACACCGACCAGGCCCGCCTCGTCGAAGGCAGCGAGCAGCAGATCTACGATTCGCTCGCCTGGCTCGGGTTGCAGCCTGACGAGGGCCCACACATCGGTGGAGAGTTTGCTCCGTACCGACAGTCCGAGCGACTGGAAACCTACCAGCCCTACGTCGAACAGCTCATCGCCGACGGCCACGCCTACTACTGCTGGTGCTCGCCCGAGCGGCTGAAACAGATGCGCGACGAGCAGGCCAAGAGCAAGCAGTCGATCACCGGCTATGACAGACTCTGCTACGGCAAGACGAAGGAAGAGCGCGCCGCCCTGCCCGGCTTTTCTGAGACGCCGGTGGTGCGCATGCTCATTCCCGACGATGTCCCTCTCACCTTCGACGACCTCATTCGCGGCGAGGTGAAGGCGCCCCGCCCCGACGACCAGGTCATCCTGAAGACCGACGGGTTCCCCACCTACCACATGGCCGTCGTCGTCGACGATCACCTGATGGGCATCAACACCGTCGTGCGCGGCGAGGAGTGGATTTCGTCGACGCCGAAGCACGTGCTGCTCTACCAGTGGCTGGGCTGGCAGGTGCCGCAGTTCGCGCACATGCCGCTGCTGCGCAACACCGACAAGTCGAAGATCTCGAAGCGCAAGAACCCTGCCGCGCGGCTCATGTGGTTCAAGGAGCAGGGCTACCTGCCGGAGGCGGTGCGTAACTTCCTGCAGCTGCTTGGCTACGCCGGCGACGAGGAATCCGAGGTGAAGACCTTCGACGAGTTCGTGGCCGAGTTCTCCTGGAGCAAGGTGCACACCGTCGGGCCCATCTTCGACCTCCAGAAACTCGATTGGCTGAACGGCCACTACATCCGCTCGCTGAGCGCCGACGAACTCACCCAGCGCATCGTCGCATGGGCGAAGGAATACGGGCAGTGGGAGGAGCAAATGAGCCTCGACGTGCTGCGCCAGGCCGTGCCCATCATTCAGGAGCGCTTGGTGACGCTTTCGGGTGCGCTGCCGCAGCTCGACTATCTGTTCTCGAACGACATCCAGATCGCCGACGACGCCCGCGCCACGCTGAAGGAGGACGCCGCCCAGGTGCTCGACGAGGCGCTCGCGGTGATGGAATCGGTGCCCATGGAAGCCGCCGCAATCCAGGCTGCGCTGCGCGAACGTCTGTGCGATGGCTTGGGCATCAAGCCGAGGTTCGCGTTCGGCCCGCTGCGGGTGGCGATCGCGGGTAAGAAGGTGTCGCCGCCACTGTTCGAGTCGATGGAAATCCTGGGCCGCGACGAATCCGTCCGCCGCCTGCAGGCCCTCCGCGCCGAACTGTAGGGCCCACAGCCCTCATAGTGTGAGATTTGTTGCGGAAATCCGCAATAGATCTCACACATTGTGAGTTATCCACACCCCCTTTCGTGTGGCCTCCTGCGTGCGCCAGGATCGTGGAATGGGAGCAGCGCAAGAACTCGAGCGAGTCCTCCGCCAACAAGCGGGCGTGATCAGCAGCCGCCAGCTCACCGCCATGGGCTATTCACGCGGGCAGATCATGCGTCTCACCCGCCGGTGGCAGCGATGCGCACCAGGCGTATACCTGACGGCGCCGCTCACCTGGATGAGTGCGCTGTGGGCGGGGTTGCTCGTCGGAGGCGACGATGCGGTAGCGGGCATGGAAGCCGCAGCGTTCGTGCGCGGCATCATCGAGGATGAGCCCAAGGAGATCGTGATTTGCGTGGCCCATGCGAGGCGGGAGTTCCAGCTCGGGCCGTACCGGATTCGCTTCCGACGGGGCACCCGGGCCTCGCGGGGTACCCCGGCCATCACCACCGTCGAGGACACCGTGCTCGACACCGCCGACATTCGCCCGGAAATCCCCGCCGTCGCTCTGCTCACGCGTGCATTGGCCGACGGGTTCACCACCAGACAGCGTGTGCTCAATCGCGTTCGCCAGCGCGCCAGGCAGCGCCACCGTGCGTTGATCGTCGAGCTGTGTTCCACTGCGGGCGCCGGCATCGAGAGCGTGCTGGAGTATCTGTTCCAGCGCAACGTGTTGCGTAAGCATGGGCTGCCGGCTCCGGCGAGGCAGCAGCGTCGCAGTGGGGGACGCGTCGACAACGTGTACGACGAATACGCGCTCATCGTCGAACTCGACGGTGGCCGCTACCACCGTGACAAGGCCCACGACTACCACCGCGACAACGTGCACATGCTCGACCGCGACGAGCGCACCGTGCGTTTCGGCTGGCGGCAGGTCGTCGTCGACGCGTGCACGAGCGCGCAGCAAGTAGCCCGCGGATTGCAACTGGGCGGGTGGGGTGGCAAGAGGGCGCGGGCGTACTGCAGATGCCTCAACGTGTGAGATTTGTTGCGGAAATCCGCAATAGATCTCACACCATCACGGTTGCACGGCGCTCGGCCCGGCTTCGATGGCGAGGCGTTCGTCGAGTGTGGGCAGGTAGTAGAGCGCCAGCGAGTCAAGAATGCGCTTGACCTGGGTGAGCGACGCCTGACGCTCGCCCTCCGTCGTGGCCCCGGCCGCGAGGCGCGCGGCCTTGCCGGCTCGTCGGGCATCCGAGCGAGCCTGCTCAGGCAGATGCTCGAAGCCGAGCCGTTCAGCGTTCGCCTGGGCGACGTTGAAGCTCACCTCCACATCCGAAGCGAGCGCGTCGAGCTGGTCAGTATCTGTGGCGTCGGTGGCGTCGTCGAACGCCACGAGCGCAGCCTCGAATTCGGCCGTCGCGGGCACGGCCTGGTCGAAGAGTGCCGAACACTCGATCCGGTAGGCGATGTCTTCGCGCAGTTCCAAATAGTGCGTGCGGATGGCATCGACGCGTTGGAACACCAGCTGACGACGGTCTGCATTCGCCGACGGCGGCACCCACAGCTTGCCCTGCTCGCGGGTGAGCGCGTAGGGGTGGATGGTCTCCATCGTGATGCCCAGCTTGTCTGGTGCCATGATCTGCGCGTGGTTGCGCGATTTCCAGAACCGGCGAATCGACTCGCCCACCGCGCCGCCGGCCAAGAAAACGAAGTAGAACATGGATTTAGGAACGATGGCCATTGCGAGTGTGATGGTGAGCGTGGTAGCCAACAACACGACGAGGTTGCGTGTCGAAAAAAGCTTGTCTTCACTCCAGATCACTGTCGGGATAGCCAACGCCCGGACGGCATCGTCGTCCGTCCCATCGTCTAAGAGCAGCTCCGTACCGGTCCTGCCGATGGTTTCGCTGGGCTTCACTTCCTCCGTAAAGCGGGCGCCGTTGGTGCGTTGCATCACCAGCTTGACATCGTTGTCAGCCCAACGGCCTCCGTCATAGTCTCTTTGAGCATCCACGACGATGGCGTCGACGTTGGTGTAGAGAAGGCAGAAGCCGGGCTCGAATTCTCCCCACGTCGCATGCAGCGGGATGGGCTGCCAAGTGTCGACCATCACGCCCTCCTTCCAGGCAGCTGGAGCGGAGCGCGTCCGGTGATGGCCTTGCGCGCCTGCGCGCCAGAGGGAAGGTAGTAGAGCGCCAACTCGTCGAGGATGGCGACGGCGCGATCCAGCGCAGCGGCACGTTCCGCGTCGGTGGCCGATTGGTCCGCAGCCAGCCGTGCGGCCTTGAGCGCGGTGCCAGCCCTCTCCCGAGACGCCGCGGGAATGTGCGCCATCCCGATGCGCTCAGCGTTGGCACGGGCTGCGTCGAATGTGGAGCGCACCTGAATAGCGAGTGCGTGACGCTCCTCGTCGCTCAGCATGCCGTCATTGTTGTCCCACTGGAGGAGCGCCAGCGTGAAGGCCTTCGACGTGGGCTCGTGCGGATCAAACAGCGCGGGGCATTCGATGCGGTACACCACGTCGCTGAGCAGCCTGCCGTACTCAGCCTTCACATCGTCGACGTCCACGTCCTGCGGTAGCGCAGGCAGTTGGAACTGCTCGGCCGTGGTGATCTCGTCGTTCTTCCCCTGGCGCACCACCCAGGAGCGCGAATAGTTTCCCTTCTTCGCTGCGTCGTAGCCAATCACCACCGCGGCAATACCAATACCCATGATCAAGAACCGTAGGAATCCGAGGGACTCCCACGCAATGCCGACGATCGCCATCGCCCCACCGACGATGAAGGGGATAAGGTTCAGTACCTGGCGTGCGTAGTGGGTCTTGGCGACGATGATCCCTTGCTCCACTGCAAAGGCACGCAAGGGGCGCAATCCCGCCGCTGCCGCCACCGCCTGACGCACCGTTTGTGTGCGCGGAAAACCCCACGCCTCGCGTTTCCGGCCGCTAGGAAGGTATGCGATGAAGAGGTTTCGATCGGTACCGGTTCGATGTTCGAAGAAGACACGTCCCTGATCGGTCTCTACCAGGAGTCGACGAGGTGCTCGCTCCAACGGCGTATTGAGGGGTATCTCCTCCAACTGCATTCTCACACTCTAACGAAGGCAAAGCGCAAACAAGTGGGGCCGAGGCCTGCAGGCCCCAGCCCCACCGATGTGCAGGAAGCGACGAATTAGCCCACCGAGTTCACGGCTTCAAGCTTCTTCGGCTCGTCCTTGTACACCTCTTTCGCGTTCTCCTTCGTGGCCACGATCGGCTCCAGCAGGAAGGACGGCACGTCCTTCGTGTTGTTGTTGGACTGGTCGGTGCTCACCTGAATGCCATTCAGCTCCTTGAGATCCTTCTCACCGGAGGCCAGCTTGATCGCGAGATCAACCGAGGCCTGCACCAGCGGCAGCGTGGGCTTCGAGATGGTGGAGTACTGCTTGCCCTCCATGATCCACTTCAGCGACTCAATCTCGGAGTCCTGGCCCGTCACCACAGGCTGTTCCTTGCCTGCCTGCTGCACCGAGGTCAGCACCGCACGAGCGAGCGTGTCGTTGGGGGAGAGGATACCGTCGGGCACCTTATCGCCGGGGTAATTCTGCGACAGGATGGCGTCCATGCGCGACTGTGCGTTCTTCGGGTCCCAGCCCTGGGTAGCGGCCTGCGACTGCTTCGTCTGCCCCGAGCCGACGGTGATGGTGCCGTCGTCGATCTTCGGCTGCAGCACGGACATGCCGCCTTCGAAGAATCGCGACGTATTGGAGTCGTCGTTGGATCCGGCGACGAGCTCGATGGTGTAGGGGCCGTCGCCCTTCTGCTTCTTGAGTCCCTCGAGCAGGGCCTCGCCCTGCTTCACGCCCACTTGGTAGCTGTCGTAGGCGACGTAGTTGTCGACGTTCTCGGTGTCCATGAGGAGGCGGTCGTAGGCGATCACCGCGATGCCGTCGTCCTTGGCCTTCTGCAGCTGAGTGCCGAGCGAGGTGCCGTCGAGAGCGCCAATGATGAGCACCTTCACTCCGGAGGTGATCATGGCGTCTACCTGGTTCTGCTGTTCAGCGACGCCTCCGTTGGCGAACTGCAGCGTGCAGTCGAGCTTCTTCTCCTTGCAGGTTTCCTGGAAGAAGCCCTCGGCCTCCACCCAGTTTTCCGAGGTCTTCTGCGGCAGCGCGATACCGACCTTGACGTTCTCAGTGTTGCCGCCCCCGCCCTGGTCGGAACCGTTGCCGCCATTGCCTGCGTTGCCGGCATTGCCGCCTCCGCAAGCGGCCAGGGAGAGTGCCATGGCGCCAGCCGCGCTGATGGCTGCGATGGACTTGAGGATCCGCATGTTGTGTACCTTTCTGTTGGATCCGGGTAGATGTGCCTAAGCCACGTCCGGCTTCTCGGCGACGGGCTCAGCGGTTGCTTCGCCCTGGGTAGCGGGTCTCTTCTTGAGGAGATGCCCGATGATGGATGGTTTGCTTTGTAGCTTCGAAATGACGTCGAAGGCAACAGCGAGTAGCAGCACGAGGCCCTTGATCATCTGGGTCCAGTCCGCGCCGGCACCCATGAGCTGCAGGCCGTTGTTGAGGAACGCCATGACTAGGGCGCCGACCATCGTGCCTCCGACGGTGCCGATGCCGCCCCACACTGACGCTCCGCCAATGAAGACCGACGCGATTGCATCCAGCTCCCACATGTTGCCGTCGAAGGGGGTCGACGCGGTGGAACGGCCGACGAACACCATGCCAGCGATCGCGGCGAGTACCGAGGAGTTGAACATGACAAAGAAGTTCACCTTGCGCACCGAGATACCGGTGAGTGCGGCAGCCGTGCGGTTACCGCCGACGGCGTACACGCTCCGGCCGAGCGGTGTGTTGCGCGCCAGGAAGTTGTAGAAGAGGAAGAGCACGATCACCAGCACGCCAGGGATGGGGAACGACGTGCCGGGGCGCCCCGTCGCGAATACCCAACCAAGGCCCAGGAGCACCGCGCACGCGAAGACGATCTGCGTCCAGTGCGCCCAGGCGGGCGGCACCTCGGCACCAGCGCGCACCAGCTTCGCACGGCTGCGCATCTTCAAAGCGGTGAACAGCAGTGCCGCGCCCACGGCGAGGATGACCGTCGGGGAGTTAATGATCCAGTTGCCCGTCTCGATGGGAGGCAGGAAGTTCATGTAGCCGGCACCCAGCTTGCGGACTTCTTGAGGTACGGGAATCGAGTTGGAATTGCCGATGTACTGGTTGAGGCCTCGGAACATGAGCATGCCGGCCAGGGTTACGACGAACGCGGGCACCCCGACGATCGCCACCCAGAAGCCGTGCCACAAGCCGATGAGCACGCCGACGCCGAGCCCGCCCAGGATGCCGACCCACCATGGCAGCCCTATCGACGTGGTCAGCACCGCGAGCACGATGTCGACGACAGCGGCGACGGATCCGACAGAGAGATCGATGTGCCCGGCGATGATGACCAGCACCATGCCCATCGCCAAGATGAGCACGTAGGCGTTGCCTGAGATGACGTTCTGCAGGTTCTGTGCAGACAAGACGGTGCCGCCGGTGAGCACTTGGAATAGCACAATTTCCAGGAGCAACACCACCACCATGGCGAGCTGGCGGAAGTTACCGCCGATGAGTTGCTTGAGCTTCTCCAACATAGTTGTGCAATGCCTCCAAAATCAGACTGTGGCGGGGCGTGCCGAGGTGGGGTTGATGAGGCGCATCAGGGATTCCTGGTCGGCGTCTTGGGTGTCGAGGCAACCGGTGACGGCGCCTTCAAAAATGGTGTAGATGCGATCGGTGATGCCGAGCAGCTCGGGCAGCTCAGAGGAGATGACGATGACGGCTTTACCGTCCGCCGCAAGCTTGTTGATGAGCTGGTAGATCTCGAATTTGGCCCCGACGTCGATGCCGCGCGTGGGCTCGTCGAGGATCAGCAGCTCTGGGTCGCTGTAGATCCACTTCGCCAGCACGACCTTCTGCATGTTCCCGCCCGACAGCGTCGCAACGGGGGTGTCGACGGTGGGCGCCTTGATGCGCATCTCTTCGCGGTATTGGCGCGCTGTGGTGCGCACGTGGTGCCAGTCGATGCTGATGCCACCTTGGCAGGCCTTCTTCAGCTTCGATGACACGACCTGGCCTTTGATGTCGTCGAGCAGGTTCAGCCCCTGCGTCTTGCGGTCTTCGGGCAGGTACGCGATGCCGGCGTTGATCGCAGCGGGAACGGAGCTGGTGTCGACCTCCTTGCCGTGCATCAGCACCATGCCATGCTGGACTACCCCGTACGAGTGCCCGAACACGGAGCGCGCAAGCTCGGTGCGGCCGGCGCCCATGAGGCCTGCGAGCCCCACCACTTCGCCGGCGCGGACCTCGATGTTCGAGCCTTTGCAGATGAGTCGGTCTTGGATGGTCGGGTGGCGCACCGTCCAGTCGCGCAGCTCGAAGAGGGGTTTGCCGATGTGGGGTTCGCGGTCG
This sequence comes from Tessaracoccus timonensis, assembly GCF_900343145.1. NCBI lineage: Bacteria > Bacillati > Actinomycetota > Actinomycetes > Propionibacteriales > Propionibacteriaceae > Tessaracoccus > Tessaracoccus timonensis. The sequence goes on along the minus strand of NZ_LT996886.1, from coordinate 275,350 downwards.
GGGAAGCGGTTGTCGAGGGGGCGGCCCACCATGAGACGGATCACGTGGTCTTCGTCCACCTGGTGGTCGGTGATGTGCATGGTTTCGACGGCTTTGCCGTCGCGGATGACGGTGATGTCGTCGGAAATCTCCGCGATCTCATTGAGCTTGTGCGAGATCATGATCTGCGAAATGCCGCGCTCGCGCTGGGCGCGCATGAGGTTCAGCAGGTGCGCCGATTCCTCTTCGTTGAGCGCCGAAGTCGGCTCGTCCAGGATGAGCAGGCGCACGTCTTTGGAGAGCGCTTTCGCGATCTCGACGAGCTGCTGTTTGCCGACGCCGATCTCTTTCACCGGGGTGTCGGGGTTGTCGTCGAGCCCCACCTCTTCCATGAGTCGCTTCGCCTCTCGACGGGTCTGCGTCCAGTCGATGCTGAGCCCCCGACGACGCTCGTTGCCCAGAAAGATGTTCTCCGCGATGGAGAGCTCGGGGATGAGCGCGAGCTCCTGGTGAATGATGACGATGCCCTTAGCCTCGGAATCGCGGATGGTAGCGAACTGGCATTCTTCGCCGTCGAAGATGATGCTGCCTTCGTAGGAACCGTACGGCCACACGCCGGAGAGCACCTTCATCAACGTGGACTTTCCAGCACCGTTTTCGCCGCAGAGCGAGTGGATGGTGCCTTCCTGCACTTCGAAGCTCACCTCGTCAAGTGCTTTTACACCTGGGAATGTCTTGGTGATGCGCTGCATCTCGAGGATGGCTTTGCCTCGTTGCATGGTGTCCACGGTGACCTCAAATAAAATGCGTCGTTGAATTGGCCGCGACATACGCTAGCGGACGCGTGGACGAAAGTGGAACGCATCGGCAGATTGTTATGAACTCTTGCTGTGATGCGGATGCGACGGAGGGCAGCTGGAAGCAGCGCTAGATCTTGCCGATGGCAGTCTTCTTCTCTGCCTGGAACTCATCCTCGACGCGGCCGAATGCCCAATATCCCGAGATGCTCAACCGGTCGGCAGGCACATTGCGTTCCTTGAACACCGCGCGGAGCGCCTTCATCGCGCCGCGCTCTCCGTGAGCGAAGACGCTGATGTCACCGAAGGCGTCCCAGGGGAGTGCGGCGACGAGCTGCGCTAGCCGCTGCTCGTCGTATGGGTCGCCATCGCGAGGTGCCCACCGCACTTCCACGCCGTCGGGTGCGTCCAACTGGTGGGTGCCGTGCCCAGTCTCGATAATGACCAAGCCGCGCGCGCGTTCGTCAAGCCGCTCGAGGCCGGCGGCGATCGCTGGCATGGCTGATTCATCACCGACGAAGAGGTGGAAATCGGCATCGGTGGCTGGTGACCATTTCCCGCCCGGCCCTCGCGCGAGCACCTGCTCACCTGGCACGCAGCGCGTCGCCCACGGGCCTGCCAAACCCTCGGAGCCGTGCACGAGGAAATCGACGGTTACCTCACGTGCGTCTGCGTCGTAGCGCCGTACGGTGTAAGTGCGCAGTGTGGGGCGCTGCTCAGGAACGTGCTGTAGGGGGCCGTGCTCGTCGAACAAGAATTTGAGATATGAATCGGTGAAGCCGGTGTAGCTGAACTGATCGACGGAAAAGACGATGCGAATCATTGAGTCGCAGAGCTGTTCTTTTCGTGCGACGGTGAGCCGGGCGATCGCAGGTTGAGGGCGCGCAGGGTTGATTGCGGCAGGCATAGGTTTCTCCATGGTGACGACTAGCTTACATAATACGCAAGGGTTTTGTTTCTGAATTGTGGCCATGGAGGAATGGTGCGCGAGCCCACGCGGTGGATACTCTCGTAATACTTCGACGAAGGGAACCGTAATGAGCTATCCACCTCAGCAGCCGTGGAATCAAGGTGGGAACAACTATCCCCAGCACCCCCAGCAATGGGGCGGCCAACCGACGGGTCAGCCGTCAGCGCCGCAGTGGGGTGGGCAGCCGACTGCGCCAGCCTCGGGGCAGCAATGGGGAGGCCAGCCCGGTGGTCAGCCGTCGCCGCAACAGTGGGGCGGACCACAGGCGCCTCAAGGGGGGCCGCAGCAGTGGGGCCAGCAGCCGCAACAGTGGAACGGTCAGCAGTGGGGAAAGCCCGCACCGCAGAAGTCTAAGACTGGTTTGTGGATTGGCATAGGCGTCGGTGCTCTGCTGCTCATCGCCATCATTGCCACGCTCGTTTTGGTGCTGGGTGGCGGCAATTACGCAGGCAAGGAGCGCCCAGCGCTGCCCAGCGAGTTCGGGGGTTGGTCAAAGACCGAGGATGACCAGGGTCTCGGAATCTCGATTGGCAACGTGTACGAGAAGGACGACAAGCAGCTGCTGGTCGACGAGTTCGACTTTGAGGAGGATGAGGACGGCGAGCCTGATGTCATCCAGGACGAGAATTTCGACGAGTCGAAGTTCGAGGAAACCAAGCCCGCCAAAGGCGTCGTCTGTTACAGCGGTGAGAGTGAGGGCGTCAAGGGCACTGCCTGCGCCGTGATCTATGAGGACAAGAAGGGGTTCTCTGTCGTAGCATTCGACACTGGTTCTGGAAGTCGTGCGGCGTCGAAGTCCGAGGTAGAGCAGGCCGCAGTGGAGCTCTCGAAGCAGAAATGACCAGCGGCCCCGTCGAGGTGGTGAGCGCCTTGACGGGGGCCGATTTGGTGTGTGCGGGGCGTCCGTGTCAAGATAGTCAGGTTGCTCCGCTGAGCGGTGCCCGTTTTGTGGGCTGTTTTTCCGCCGGCATGGTCGGGCAAGCACTCAAGTGTTTGGAAGGCCTTCTGAGTTCGGAAGGCAGCTTTCAGCCGGGTGCGAGCGCGACACTCCCGTCCGCGGGGGTGGGAGCGACAAGGGGTTTTACCCCAATGAACTCCAGTTCAATAGGGACGAGAAGAAGGAACAACTGTGGCGGGACAAAAGATCCGCATCCGGCTGCGGGCGTATGACCACGAGGTCATCGACAGCTCGGCGCGCAAGATCGTCGATACTGTGACTCGCACCGGTGCCCAGGTGGCTGGCCCCGTGCCGCTGCCCACCGAGAAGAACGTGTTCTGTGTTATTCGTTCGCCCCACAAGGACAAGGACAGCCGCGAGCACTTTGAGATGCGCACGCACAAGCGCCTCATCGACATCCTCGACCCCACCCCGAAGACGGTCGACTCGCTCATGCGCCTTGATCTTCCTGCGGGCGTCGACATCGAGATCAAGCTTCCGTGAGGTGTCAAGCATGAGTGAACGAATTGTGAAGGGCATTCTGGGCACCAAGCTCGGCATGACCCAGATGTGGGACGATGACAACAAGGTCGTTCCCGTAACCGTGATCCAAGCCGGTCCGTGCGTCGTGACGCAGGTCCGCACCCCCGAGGTCGACGGGTACTCCGCCGTGCAGCTCGGGTACGGTGCGTTGAAGGCCAAGAAGGTAACCAAGCCCGCGGCTGGCCACTTTGCGAAAGCTGACGTGACCCCGCGCAAGCATCTCGTCGAGCTTCGCACTGCCAACGCATCCGAGTTCACCCTCGGCCAGGAGCTCACCGCCGATGTCTTCGCTGATGGCGACATCGTCGATGTGACTGGCACCACGAAGGGTAAGGGCACTGCCGGTGTGATGAAGCGTCACGGCTTCGCTGGTCTGCGCGCCTCGCACGGTGTGCACCGCAAGCACCGCTCTCCCGGTTCGATTGGTGGATGCTCCACCCCTGGTCGCGTGTTCAAGGGTCTGCGCATGGCTGGCCGTATGGGCAACGACAAGGTGACTGTCCAGAATCTCAAGATCCACGCCGTGGACGCCGAGCGCGGTCTGCTGCTCGTGCGCGGCGCGATCCCCGGCAACAAGGGCTCGCTCGTCGTCGTGCGCAGCGCTGCCCGGAAGGGTGACGCAGCATGAGCACCAACAATGTTGACGTGATTGATGTCAAGGGCAAGAAGGCCGGCTCCGTTGAGCTGCCCGCTGAACTCTTCGACGTTCAGACGAACATCCCCTTGATCCACCAGGTCGTGGTAGCCCAGCTGGCTGCCGCGCGCCAGGGTACGCACAAGGTGAAGGGCCGCGGCGAAGTTCGTGGCGGCGGCAAGAAGCCTTGGCGCCAGAAGGGCACCGGCCGTGCCCGTCATGGCTCTATCCGCGCACCACAGTGGACGGGCGGTGGCGTCGTGCACGGCCCGCAGCCCCGCGACTACGCCCAGCGCACCCCTAAGAAGATGGTCGCAGCTGCGCTCCGCGGCGCTCTGTCTGATCGCGCTCGTGAGCAGCAGGTGTTCGTCGTGAAGGAGCTCGTCGCTGGCGAGAAGCCGTCGACGAAGGCCGCGCTGGCCACGCTCGCGCAGTTCGGCGAGATCGACAAGGTGCTCGTCGTGCTCGACCGCTTCGAGGAAGTCGCCTGGCTGTCCGTCCGTAACGCGGCGCAGGTGCACGCCATCCTCGTCGACCAGCTGAACGCCTACGACGTGCTGGTCAACGACAAGGTTGTGTTCTCTGAGGCAGCGCTCGCGGCATTCGTCGCCGGCCCCGCCAAGGGCAAGTCGGTGAAGGCGGCAGCGACGTCGGCCGAGGCCGCCGACGTCGAGGCGCCCGCTGACGGCTCCTACAAGGGCGACAATCCTCCGGCAGGGTTCGACATCAAGGGCAATGCCGATTCCGGTAAGTTCCACACCCCCGAGTCCCCGTGGTACGGACGCACCAAGGCTGAGGTCTGGTTCAACAGCGTCGAGGCCGCCGAGGCCGCGGGCTTCGTGAACGCCGTCTCTAACAACTCCGAGGAGGAGAAGAAGTGACTGGTCTGAAGATCCGCAACCACCGAGACATCATCCTGCGCCCCGTCGTGAGCGAGAAGAGCTACAACCTGCTCGACGAGAACAAGTACACGTTCATCGTCGCTCCCGACGCCAACAAGACCGAGATCAAGATCGCCATCGAGGAGATCTTCGGCGTCAAGGTCCTCAGCGTGAACACCGCCAACCGCCAGGGCAAGTCCCGTCGTACCCGCTACGGCATGGGCAAGACCGTCGACACCAAGCGTGCGATCGTCACCCTGGCTGAGGGCGACCGCATCGACATCTTCGGCCCCACCGAGTGATCGAGCGGCGAGGAAGGAACTGAACTCTCATGGGTATCCGCAAGTACAAGCCGACTACGCCGGGCCGTCGCGGTTCGAGCGTCTCGGACTTCGCCGAGATCACTCGCTCGACGCCGGAGAAGTCGCTGCTCGTTGCTAAGACGAAGACGGGCGGTCGCAACAACTCCGGGCGCATCACGACGCGTCACATCGGCGGAGGTCACAAGCAGGCGTACCGCCTGATCGACTTCAAGCGTTACGACAAGGATGGCGTGCCCGCCAAGGTCGCGCACATCGAATACGACCCGAACCGCACCGCGCGTATCGCACTCCTGCACTACGCCGACGGTGAGAAGCGCTACATCATCGCCCCGAACGGTCTCCAGCAGGGCGCGCAGGTGGTTGCTGGACAGGGTTCTGACATTAAGCCGGGTAACAACCTCGAGCTGCGCCAGATTCCCGTCGGTACCGTTGTGCATGCTGTGGAGCTCCGCCCCGGCGGCGGCGCGAAGCTCGGTCGCTCGGCCGGCGCGTCTATCCAGCTGGTCGCTCGTGAAGGCAAGCACGCCACGCTGCGTATGCCGTCGGGTGAAATGCGTATGGTCGACGTCCGTTGCCGAGCCACCATCGGTGCCGTCGGCAACGCTGAGCAGGCCAACATCCACTGGGGTAAGGCCGGGCGTAACCGCTGGAAGGGCATCCGCCCGACTGTCCGCGGTGTCGTGATGAACCCGGTCGACCACCCTCACGGTGGTGGCGAGGGTCGTACGTCGGGTGGTCGCCATCCTGTCTCGCCTTGGGGCCAGAAGGAAGGCCGCACTCGCAGCAAGAAGAAGGCGAGCAACCGCATGATCGTCCGCCGTCGCAAGACCGGCAAGAAGCGCTGATAAGGGAGCCTGAACAATGCCACGCAGTTTGAAGAAGGGCCCCTTCGTTGACGACCACCTGATGAAGAAGGTGGACGCTCAGAACGAAAAGGGCACAAAAAACGTCATTCGTACCTGGTCCCGGCGCTCCATGATCGTGCCGGACATGCTGGGTCACACCATCGCTGTCCACGACGGCCGCAAGCACGTCCCGGTGTTCGTCACCGAGTCGATGATCGGTCACAAGCTCGGCGAGTTCGCCCCCACGCGCACCTTCAAGGGGCACGTGAAGGACGACAAGAAGGCACGCCGGCGCTAAGGCAATTCGAGAAATAGGGAACTGATTTATGAGCAACGAAAACGGCTTGAGCCGTCGCCGCGAGGTCCTGCTCGGGGATCGTCCTGGCTCGTACGCCATTGCGCGCCACGTCCGGATGAGCCCCCGCAAGGTCCGACGCGTCGTCGACCTGGTGCGCGGCATGGACGTCAACGACGCCCTCACCGCGCTGAAGTTTGCGCCGCAGGCAGCCTCTGAACCGGTGTACAAGGTGGTGGCTTCCGCCATCGCCAACGCCGAGTCCGCCGAGGCCCTGCGCGCTGATGACCTCTACATTTCCAAGGCGTTCGTCGACGAAGGTGTCACCCTTCGTCGGATTCGCCCCCGCGCTAAGGGTTCTGCCAGCCGGATCCTCAAGCGAGGGAGCCACATCACCGTCGTTGTCGAACCCCGCGAGTCGAAGGAGGATTGATCGTGGGACAAAAGATTAATCCGAACGGCTTCCGGCTCGGCGTGACGTCTGATCACACCACCCGTTGGTTCGCTGATAAGGGCTACGCTGCACTCGTTGGTGAAGACGTCAAGATTCGCGAATGGCTCAAGGAAAACCTGGAGCGCGCGGGCATCTCGTCGATCGAGATCGAGCGCCGCTCTGAGCGTGTCACCATCTTCCTGCACGCCGCCCGCCCTGGCATCGTCATTGGGCGTAACGGCGCGGAGGCGGAGCGCGTGCGCGGCGAGCTCGAGAAGCTCACCGGCAAGCAGGTGCAGCTCAACATCCTTGAGGTGAAGAACACCGAGACCGACGCCCAGCTCGTCGCACAGGGCATTGCTGAGCAGCTCAGCGCACGTGTCGCGTTCCGACGCGCCATGCGCAAGGCGCAGCAGTCGGCCATGCGCGCTGGGGCTAAGGGCATCCGCATCAAGTGCTCTGGGCGTCTCGGCGGCGCGGAAATGTCTCGCTCGGAGGGCTACCGCGAGGGTCGAGTTCCGCTGCACACGCTGCGCGCGGACATCGACTACGGCTTCTTCGAGGCCCGTACCACCTTCGGCCGTATCGGCGTGAAGGTGTGGATCTACAAGGGCGACGTCACTGGCACGCGCGCCGAACGCGCAGCCCAGAAGGCCGCCCGTAACCAGGCCCCCGGTGGCCGCCAGCGTCCAGGCCGTCGCCCGGGCCGCGGCGATCGTGGGGATCGTCCCGAGCGCGGCGGACGTCGTCGCGCACAGGCCGCGGCGCCTCAGGCCGAGGCTGCCGTGAACGAGAACGCAGGAGCCTGACATGCTGATTCCACGTCGAGTGAAATTCCGCAAGCAGCATCACCCTAAGCGCAGCGGCGTCGCCAAGGGTGGCACCAAGCTGGCCTTCGGTGACTACGGTATCCAGGCGCTCGAACCGTCGTACCTGACCAACCGTCAGATCGAGGCCGCACGTATTGCAATGACCCGTCACATCAAGCGTGGCGGTAAGGTCTGGATCAACGTGTACCCGGACCGCCCGCTCACCAAGAAGCCGGCTGAAACCCGCATGGGTTCCGGTAAGGGTTCTCCAGAGTGGTGGGTCGCGAACATCCAGCCCGGACGCGTCGTGTTCGAGCTCTCGGGTGTCGACGAAGCCGTGGCGCGTGAGGCAATGCGCCTCGCCATCCACAAGCTTCCTTTCAAGGCACGTTTCATCAAGCGCGAAGCAGGTGAGTTCTGATGAGCAACGCACTGAAGGCCGCCGAACTGCGCGGCATGAGCCGTGACGCTCTCAACGAGAAGGTCGTCGAGCTGAAGCAGGAGCTGTTTGGGCTGCGCTTCCAGGCCGCTACCGGCCAGCTCGAATCTCATGGGCGTCTGCGCGAAGTCCGCAAGGACATCGCCCGTGTCTACACCGTGCTCCAGGAACGCAACCTGGGCATCGTCGAAGAGCCCTCTGAGGAGAAGTGATGACTGAACAGAACACCCAGGTCGAGCAGACCGAGGAGCGTGGCCGTCGCAAGGTCCTCACCGGCGTCGTCGTGAGCGACAAGATGGACAAGACGATCGTCGTCATGGTGGAAGACCGCGTGAAGCACCCGCTGTACGGCAAGGTCATCACCAAGTCGGAGCGCCTCCAGGCGCACGACGAGGAGAACACCGCTGGCATCGGTGACCGCGTGCGCGTCATGGAGACCCGCCCGCTGTCCGCCAAGAAGCGCTGGCGTTTGACCGAGATCGTGGAGCGCGCGAAGTAGTCTGCGACTCAACACAACTGTCGACGGTGGCTCGTCCCTCTCCTAGGGGGCGGGCCACCGTCGTATGTAGTGCGAGAGGCGAGTGTTGGATATACTTCTCGGTGCGTAGACCGATTGAGGAATCAACTGTAGTGTTGGTCCTCGCGTCGCGCCAAGTGGAGGAGATCAATGAAGACCAACAGATTCAAAGCAGTGCTCGCAAGCCTGGCAGCCGCAAGTCTCGCACTCGTTGGGGCGTGCTCGTCGGGTGGCTCCGGAGGGGGTTCTTCAGCAGCGCCTGAGAGCTCCGACGATGCCTCGTCCTCGCAGGAGAGCGAAGCACCAGCGTCGGACTACCCCGATCTGAAGGGCAAGACCCTGAACGTCGTCGCTGCATGGTCGGGTGACGAGCAGAAGAACTTCGAGAAGGTCCTGGCGAAATTCCAGGAGCTCACCGGCGCCGAGGTGAAGTACGAGTCGTTCGGCGATAACGGTCCTACCTTCATTCAGACCCGCCTGGAGGGTGGAAACCCACCCGATGTTGCGGTCATCGCCCAGCCTGCGCTGCTGCAGAGCCTCGCCAAGGACGGCAACATCAAGCCGCTCTCAGAGGACGTGCAAGCCGTCGTCAAGGAGAACTACTCGGAGTCGTGGATTGACCTCGGTAGCGTCGAAGACAAGAACTACGGCGTCTGGTTCAAGGCAGCCAACAAGTCGACGATGTGGTACAACACCACCATCTGGGATGAGGCTGGCGCCGACCCGAAGAAGGCCGCAGAAGACTGGGACGCCTTCGTGGAGCAGCTGGGCCTCATCCGCGACGCGGGCTACGCAGGCATCTCCGTTGGCGCTGATAAGGGCTGGCCGCTCACCGACTGGTTCGAGAACGTCTACCTGCGTGTGGCCGGCCCCGAGAAGTACGATCAGCTCACCAAGCACGAGGTCCCCTGGACCGATGATTCGGTGAAGGAGACCCTCGAGATTCTCGGCAAGCTGTGGGGCTCCGATGTGGTGCAGCCCGGCGGTGGCCAGCGCGACTTCCCGACCAGCGTGACCGAGACGTTCGGCGCTGATCCGAAGGCGGGCACCGTCTACGAAGGCGACTTCGTGGCGGGCAACATTACCGCAGACGGCAACTCCACCGTCGGCGAGACCGCCAAGTTCTTCGACTTCCCGTCGGTGAAGGGCTCCGCCCCGGCCGTCATGGGAGCCGGTGACGTCGCGGTGCAGTTCACTGAAGATGAAGCAGCCAACGCGTTCATGAAGTTCCTCGCTTCGCCGGAGTCCGCGGCTGAGTGGATCCCGAACGGCGGCCTCACCTCGCCGAACAAGGCCGTCGACACGTCGCTGTACCCCGACGAGACCTCGAAGCAGATCGCTGAGGCGCTGGTGAACGCGGAAGACTTCCGCTTCGACATGTCCGACCTCACTCCGTCGGCATTCGGCGGCACGGAGGGCCAGGGCTTCTGGCAGGAGCTCATCACGTTCTACGAGAACCCGTCCGACGTTGCAGGCGCCATGAAGCGGCTCGAGGCCGCAGCGGTGTCCGCATACAAGTAAATGGCAGATTCACCGCGAACTGCAGGTGGGCGCACCGCCTCACGGCAACGATGGTCCGTGAGGCGGTGGCTCACCGTCGCGTCGTTTCTGCTCCCGGCAATGGTGATGCTGGGAGCACTCGTGGTGTACCCCGTGATCTTCACGGTGGTGCGCTCGTTCTACAGCAAGTCGGGAGACGAATTCGTTGGTTGGGACAACTACGTCACGATGTTCACCAACGAGACCACCTTCATGGCCATCCGCAACAACATCTTGTGGGTGCTCGTCGCTCCGGCGGCCTGCACCATCCTGGGGCTCATTTTCGCGGTGTTGCTGGACAAGATCCGGTGGAAGACTGCCTTCAAGCTCATCGTGTTCATGCCCATGGCTATCTCGATGCTGGCCGCCGGTGTGATCTTCCGCTCGATGTTCCAAGAAGACCCGAAGCTAGGCACAGTGAACGCGGCGGTGGTGGCCGTCGATGGGTGGTTCAACGACGCTGCGCATTATCCAGGCGCGAAACCGCGCAAGGACGTAGGTATCGGGGCGGAAGCGGGCATCATCGCCTCTGATAACCAGGTGCGTGCGGGGGAGGTGCAGCATTTCCCCCTGATCGCCATCAAGCAAGACAACGTTCCTGAAGAGGCGGTGCAGGCCGTCGAAAGCCCGGCACCTAGGGACACACAGATCGCAGGCACGGTATGGCTCGACGTGATCCGCGGCGGCGGGGGAGAACAGGGCCAGATTGACGAGGGTAAGCGCGGGCTGCCCGGCATCAGGGTGGACGCCGTCGATGCCCAAGGTAAGGTGGCCGGCCACGCCAAGACGAATCCGGACGGCACGTTCGTGATCGACGGCTTGGAATCCGGCGGTCAGTACAAGGTGGCGCTTCCTGCGTCGAACTTTTCGCAAGGCGCTCAGGGCGTGAGTTGGCTAGGTTCGACCTTCATCAATGCCGTCGTGATGCTCTCCTACATTTGGATTTGGGCCGGCTTCGCCATGGTGATGATCGCGTCCGGGCTCTCCGCGATGGACCGCTCGCTCCAAGAGGCCGCACGGATGGACGGCGCGAACGAATGGAAGGTCTTCACCAGAATCACCGCGCCGTTGCTCGCTCCGGTGCTCGTCGTGGTGTTCGTCACACTCATCATCAACGTGCTGAAGATCTTCGACCTTGTGTACGTCATTCCGCCGGGTACGTCGAAACCGGCAGCCAATGTTATTGCCGTCGAGATGTGGACGCAGTCCTTCGGCGGCGGACAGCACTTCGGTTTGGGTTCGGCGCTCGCCGTCTTGCTGCTCATCCTGGTGTTGCCCAGCATGATTATCAACGTTCGGCGTTTTAAGGAGGAGCGCTCATGACTTCTCCCGCAAGCCCGTCGCGCAAGCGCGACAAGCGCACGCTGCGCTTCGCAGCCAGTGTTGGCAAGGCTGTGGTCAACGTCGTCTTGGCAATCGTGGCTGTCTTCTGGATGGTGCCCACGCTGGGTCTGTTGCTGACCTCGCTTCGAAGCGCTGGCGACAACGCCGCCTCCGGATGGTGGACCGTCTTCACGAAGCCTGCGCAACTCACGCTCGATAACTACGTGAATCTACTGCAGAACCCCACGATCACCGGGTCGTTCTGGAATACCGTCGTCATCGCGGTGCCGTCCACGTTCTTCGTGGTTGTCATCGGCGCGCTCGCGGCCTATGCGTTCGCGTTCCTCAAGTTTCCTGGTCGCGACGCGCTGTTCATCGTCGTGGTCATCTTGCTCGCTGTGCCGATTCAGGTGGCGCTGATTCCGCTCGCCGGGCTGTTCGGCGCACTGGGGATTTTCGGCGACGTGTTGGGCGTGATCCTGTTCCACATCGCGTTTGGCCTGCCGTTCGCCATCTTCCTGTTGCGTAACTTCTTCACACAGTTCCCGACGGAACTCCTCGAGGCCGCGCGTGTGGACGGCGCCAGCGACTGGATGGTGTTCATCCGCATCGTGTTGCCACTGGGGCTGCCGGCGATCGCGTCGCTCGCGATCTTCCAGTTCCTCTGGACCTGGAACGACATGCTCGTCGCGCTGATCTTCACCTCGGGTGACTCCGCGCCGTTGACCGTCGCCATTCAGCAGCAGCTACGCCAGTTCGGATCCAACATCGATGTGCTCTCGGCCGGCGCGTTCCTGTCGATGATCGTGCCGCTGATCGTGTTCTTCGCGTTCCAGCGCTACTTCGTGCAGGCACTGCTGGCAGGTTCGCAGCGCTGAGCCCGGCAGCCCGGCCCGCCAGCGATTAGGCGCTCGCGCCTGGCTGCGTTAACATGGGCAAGTTGCTTTGGGTCTGTGCCCTTTCGAGGGGACCTTTCCCGGGCCGCAACATGGCTCCCACTCTCTCGAGGCGGGGGTTACCTCCTGGCAAAATCCAGGGGGGCCGTTTCTAGTTTCACAAGGCCAGTTCCTGGAACCGGTGGGACAAGGAGAAGTAATGATTCAGCAAGAGTCGCGGCTGAAGGTCGCCGACAACACCGGTGCAAAGGAGCTCCTCTGCATCCGTGTGCTCGGTGGCTCTGGACGCCGCTACGCATATCTGGGCGACACCATCGTCGCCACCGTCAAGGACGCTATCCCTGGCGGCACCGTCAAGAAGGGCGAGGTCGTCAAGGCCGTTATCGTCCGCCAGCGTAAGGAAAGCCGTCGCCCTGATGGTTCCTACATCAAGTTCGACGAGAACGCCGCCGTCCTGCTCAGGAACGACGGCGAGCCCCGCGGTACCCGTATCTTCGGTCCCGTGGCCCGCGAACTGCGCGACAAGAAGTTCATGCGCATCGTGTCCCTCGCTCCGGAGGTGATCTGACATGGCGTTTCACGTGAAGAAGGGTGACCAGGTTCGGGTCATCGCAGGCAAGGACAAGGGCGTGACAGGCGAGATCATCGCTGTGTACCCGGACGACCAGAAGGTCACCGTGCAGGGTGTGAACGTCGTCAAGCAGCACCGTCGTGAGCAGCAGACCGGCACCGGGCGAAAGATTGAGGGCGGCATTATCACCGCCGAAGCGCCCATCCACGTGTCGAACGTGCAGCTTGTGGTGAAGAAGGACGGCAAGGACGTGGTCACTCGCGTCGGCTACAAGCGCGTCGAAGTTACTAAGACTCGCCCCGACGGCTCGGAGTACAAGTCGGAGCGTTCCGTCCGTATCGCCCGCGCTACTGGGGAGGAGATCTGATGACTGAGATGCCCCGCCTGAAGAAGCAGTACCGCGAGACGATCGTTGCGGCCCTGCAGGAGGAGTTCAAGTACGAGAACCCCATGCAGGTCCCCGGCCTGACGAAGGTTGTCGTCAACATGGGCGTCGGTGAGGCTGCTCGCGACTCGAAGATCATCGACGGCGCGATCCGTGACCTCACCGCTATCACCGGCCAGAAGCCTGCGGTGACGAAGGCTCGCAAGTCCATCGCCCAGTTCAAGCTGCGCGAAGGCCAGCCCATCGGCTGCCACGTCACGCTGCGTGGCGATCGCATGTGGGAGTTCGCTGACCGTCTGCTCACCCTGGCGCTGCCCCGAATCCGCGACTTCCGCGGACTCAACGGCCGCCAGTTCGATGGCCAGGGTAACTACACCTTCGGTCTCAACGAGCAGGTCATGTTCCTTGAAATCGACCCGGACAAGATCGACCGCGTGCGCGGCATGGACATCACGTTCGTCACCACCGCGACGAACGACGTCGAAGGTCGCGCGCTGCTGAAGCACCTTGGATTCCCGTTCAAGGCCAAGGACGATCCGAAGAAGCCCAAGGCCAAGCGTGGCCCGGCTTACTACGCCAAGAAGAAGAAGTGAGGCTGAGGCATGGCTAAGACTGCACTCAAAGTCAAGCAGGCCCGCAAGCCGAAGTTCGGCGTGCGCGCCTACACCCGCTGCCAGAAGTGCGGACGACCGAAGTCGGTCTACCGCAAGTTTGGCCTGTGCCGCGTGTGCTTGCGCGAGCTGGCGCACGCAGGCGAACTGCCGGGCGTCACCAAGTCGTCCTGGTGAGTCCCACCGTCTAACCAACATCATGAACGCGACAGGTCCTGAGCATTAAGGAAACCGGCGCGAGAAAGAGGTACAGGTCATGACAATGACTGACCCCATCGCAGACATGTTGACGCGTCTGCGCAACGCCAATCAGGCGTACTTGGATTCGACGTCGATGCCGTCGTCCAAGATCAAGGTCGGGATCGCCGAGATCCTGAAGGCAGAGGGCTACATCTCCGATTTCGAGCAGACCGAGGTTGAAGGCCAGGTCGGCAAGGTGTTGAAGGTGACCCTGAAGTATGGCGACTCCCGTGAGCGTTCCATCGCTGGGCTGCGTCGTATCAGCAAGCCGGGGCTTCGCGTCTACGCGAAAGCGAACCAGCTACCTCGGGTGCTTGGCGGTCTCGGTATCGCCATCATTTCCACCTCGCAGGGGCTGCTGACTGACAAGCAGGCCAAGGCTCAATCCGTGGGCGGCGAAGTGCTCGCCTACGTGTGGTGACAGGAGGTAGATGAACCATGTCTCGTATTGGTAAGTACCCCGTCACCGTGCCGAACGGCGTTACGGTCACGCTCGATGGACAGCACGTCGGTGTGAAGGGGCCGAAGGGTGAGCTGCAGTTCACCGTCAAGGAGCCCATCACCGTCAGCAAGAATGACGACGGCGCAATCCAGGTGGCTCGCCCCAACGACGAGCGCGAAAACCGCTCGCTCCACGGGCTCACCCGCACGCTGATCGCCAACATGATCACCGGCGTCACCGAGGGCTACGAGAAGAAGCTCGAGATCGTCGGCGTTGGTTACCGTGTGATTTCTAAGGGGCCGAAGCAGCTCGAGTTCGCGCTCGGCTTCTCGCACCCCGTCATCATCGACGCCCCTGAAGGTATCACCTTCAATGTCGAGAACCAGACGAAGTTCTCTGTGCAGGGCATCGACAAGCAGCTCGTCGGCGAAACGGCCGCGAACATCCGCAAGCTGCGTAAGCCTGAGCCTTATAAGGGCAAGGGTGTGCGCTACGCGGGTGAGCACGTCCGTCGCAAGGCTGGAAAGGCTGGTAAGTAATGGCTATCTCGCTCCGCACGGGCAAGAAGCTGGCTCCGAAGACCGCGTCGCGTTCCCGTCGCCAGCTTCGCGCTCGCAAGAAGATCACCGGCACCGCCGAGCGTCCGCGTCTCGTGGTTACCCGGTCGCCCCGCCACCTGTACGCACAGGTCATCGACGACGTCCAGGGTCGCACGCTCGTGTCCGCGTCGACGATGGAAGCCGACCTGCGCAACGAGGCAGGCACCAAGTCCGAGAAGGCTGCGAAGCTGGGTACGCTGCTCGCCTCGCGCGCCAAGGATGCGGGCATTGCTGCGGTCGTGTTCGACCGCGCTGGTAACAAGTACACCGGCCGCCTCGCGGCCTTGGCCGACGCCGCCCGCGAGGGTGGCCTCGACTTCTGACCCGACGAAAGAGGAAACGATGAGTGAAACCCAGCAGCGCGGCAACCGCGCAGGTGGTGAGCGTCGTGGCCGTGACGATCGTCGTGGCCGTGACAACAATGCTCGTGATGACAAGAAGCAGTACCTCGAGCGCGTGGTTGCGATCAACCGCGTCGCCAAGGTGGTGCAGGGCGGTCGCCGCTTCAGCTTCACTGCGCTGGTCGTAGTGGGCGACGGTGAAGGCACCGTCGGCGTGGGTTACGGCAAGGCGAAGGAGGTGCCGGCCGCGATCGCTAAGGGCGTGGAAGAGGCCAAGAAGCACTTCTTCCATGTGCCGATGATCCAGCGTTCCATCCCGCACGCTGTGCAGGGTGAGAAGGCTGCAGGCGTCGTCATGCTGCGCCCGGCAACGCCCGGTACCGGTGTGATCGCCGGTGGCTCGGTGCGTGCCGTGCTCGAGTGTGCAGGCATTCACGATGTGCTGTCGAAGTCGCTCGGTTCGCCGAACGCAATCAACGTGGTGCACGCCACGGTTGATGCGCTCAAGCAGCTCGAGCAGCCGGAGCAGGTGGCTCGCCGTCGTGGGCTGCCCGTCGAAGACGTCGCTCCCGCAGCGATGCTTCGCGCCAGCAAGGAAGAGGTGGCGAGCTAAATGGCACAGCTGAAGATCACCCAGATGAAGTCCGGCGCCAACGGCAAGAGCAACCAGAAGGATTCCCTTCGTTCGCTCGGCCTGAAGCGCGTCGGCCAGAGTGTCGTCCGTGAGGACCGCCCCGAGGTGCGCGGCATGATTAACGTCGTGTCGCACCTCGTGACGGTTGAAGAGGTGAAGTGACATGGCAGTAAAGATTCATCACCTGCGTCCTGCCCCTGGCGCTAAGACCGACAAGACCCGCGTGGGTCGCGGTGAGGCGTCTAAGGGTAAGACCGCAGGCCGTGGCACCAAGGGCACTGGCGCTCGCAAGAACGTTCCTGAGAACTTCGAGGGCGGGCAGATGCCGATGCACATGCGGATTCCGAAGCTCAAGGGCTTCAAGAACCCGTTCCGTGTGGAGTACCAGGTCGTGAACGTCGGCCGCATCGCCGAGCTGTTCCCGAAGGGCGGCGACGTGACCGTCGACGATCTCGTGGCAGCTGGCGCGGTGCGCGACGGCCACCTCGTCAAGGTGCTCGGGCAGGGCGAAGTGAGCGTTAAGCTCAACGTGACTGCCCACAAGTTCTCGGGTTCTGCGAAGGACAAGCTGGCTGCTGCCGGCGGCTCTGCGAACGAGC
The DNA here is from genome assembly GCF_900343145.1 of Tessaracoccus timonensis. Lineage (NCBI taxonomy): Bacteria > Bacillati > Actinomycetota > Actinomycetes > Propionibacteriales > Propionibacteriaceae > Tessaracoccus > Tessaracoccus timonensis. The sequence continues at coordinate 258,768 of NZ_LT996886.1, read as the reverse complement.
TCTGAGTTCGTCTACTAGCGGTGGGTGGCCGGTCCCTGTTGGGGCCGGCCACTTCCCGTTTTCTCGGGAGGGGACTTGATAGTCCGTGTCGAGCATTGATGATTGAATGATGCTAATCTTCATCCCACACGCTCGACTGATAGGGAACTTGGATGGACGTGCATCAACGTGAAAGCGTCGCGGTAATCGGGCTGGGTTATATTGGTTTACCGACAGCTGCGATCTTGGCCGACAGGGGCCATAAAGTCGTCGGCGTCGACGTCTCCGATAAGCACGTCGATGCAGTGAATGCTGGCACGGTTCCCTTTATCGAGCCGGACCTTGCTGACTTCGTAGCGCGCAATGTCGCCAACGGCAATCTGCGTGCTCAAAAAGAGACCCCCAAAGCAACCGCCTACATTGTGGCGGTACCAACCCCGTTCAAGGCGAATCACCACGCTGACCTCTCCTATATCGATGCCGCTGTGGACAACATCGCGCCTCAGCTTGAAGGGGATGAGCTCATCATCCTCGAGTCCACTTCGCCGCCTGGAGCGACCGAACACATGGCGGCTCGCATTCTCGCTGCGAGGCCCGACCTTTCATTGGACGGCGCTGAGGGTACCCGGACAATTGAATTTGCCCATGCTCCCGAGCGAGTGCTTCCTGGCCGGGTGATGATCGAACTCGTTACCAATGACCGTATCGTCGGGGGACTCACTCCCGAGGCTGGCCAGCGTGCCCGCGCCCTCTACAAGACATTCTGTGAGGCTGAAGTGCACGTCACGGATGCGACGACGGCAGAGATGGCGAAGCTCACCGAGAATGCATTCCGAGATGTCAACATCGCCTTTGCCAATGAACTCTCCATCATCTCGGAGAACTTGGGCATCAATGTGTTTGAACTCATCGAACTTGCCAATAAGCACCCACGCGTGAATATTCTGCAGCCTGGGCCCGGCGTCGGGGGACATTGCATTGCCGTGGATCCTTGGTTCATCGTCTCTTCGACCCCCGAGCTCGCGAGGCTGATCCGAACCGCTCGAGAAGTGAATGACAGTAAGCCCGAGTACGTGATGAATCGAGTGGCTGGGGTTCTTGGGGATCGTGAGGACGCTGCCATTGCGTGCTTGGGTCTGGCGTTTAAGCCGGACATCGACGACATGCGCGCGTCGCCCGCTCTGGGCATCACGAAGGAGCTGGCTGAGCGATACCCCAGGGCTCGCATCCTCGCAGTCGAGCCCAACATCGAGGCTCTCCCTAAGGGGCTCGATGGCATCCCGAACGTCGTGCTCACAGACATGGACCGCGTTCGTGCCGAGGCTGACGTGGTGATTCTGCTGGTTGACCACACCCCCTTCAAGGAACTACCGGCAGACCAACGACCGGCCGCGCCACTGATTGACACGCGGGGCGTCTGGCTTTGATCTGCGCATGGTGTCAGGTCGGCTGCTCAACGCTCGCTGAGGATGGACAGGCGTAAATGAATGTACTTTTGAGGCCGAAGGCCATCGTCATCTTCCTTGGCGTGCTGGGGGCTCTGCTCACAGGGTTGGGGCTGGGCTTGGCGATCGGAGGAGCGCCAGGATGGATTCTGGGATGTGCCGCAACGTTGCTTTGTTGCGCCAGTATGGGCATGGTTTATCCGCTGTGGGCCCGTGATCGCTCGAGAGGTAAAGCTCTACGTGAGTTCTTCACGAAGTCGGTTCGGGAGCAGTCTCGTGCTACGTACCACATCCAGCGCCTGGGTGATACCACGAGGGATTCAACCAAAGCCCTTTCCGAGGTCGCAGATCAGCTGTCGGTGGCTGTCCACTCGCTGGGTGAACTAAAGGCTCAGCAGGCTGCTCCATCGAATTCCGTCACGCTAGCCGCGAGAGCAATGACACAGTCACCGGCGCAGGTGCGTCGGTTAGATGCGGGTGGACGGGTGAAACGCGTTGACCGGGCCCCGCTCAAGGTGGTGCTCGAGCGTGAGTATCGCCCGATGACTGGGTGGACCGCAAAACGATGGTCCGCAAGCCGCCAAGCCGGCTCACGCTTCGTTGTCGAGGAGAAGCAGCCGGCCTACCGTACAGGCGAGGTCCCCTTTGCCAGTGATATTCCAGTGGCGATGATCGCGGACGACTTCACCTTCAATTCTTTCCGGTCTGAGTTCGATACGTGCCGGCTGCATCCTCAAACCTGGCGTGAGACCTTCGAGAAGGTCAAGCCTCAGCTGTTCTTCTGTGAATCGGCTTGGCAGGGGGGAGATCCGTCAAAGGCGCCATGGCAGGGGCGCATATACTCTTCCGCACGGTTTTCTCACGAGAACCGTCAGGAGCTGCTTAGCATCATAGAGTACTGTCGGAAGAACGGAATTCCGACCGTTTTCTGGAATAAGGAAGATCCGACGCACTACGGAGATCGAATAAATGATTTCATCCGCACTGCGTATCTCTTCGACTACGTGTTCACAACGGCCGAGGAATGCGTCCCGCGCTACGAGTACGACTTGAAGCGAGGTAACGTCGATGTCCTGCCCTTCGCCGTGCAGCCGCGCATGTTCAACCCGTTGGGCCGGGAACACGCGAAGGACCGGGCAAATTTTGCCGGCACATGGTATGGAATGTATCCGGAACGGAGTCGTGCAGCAGAACAGATCATGGACATAGTGCTCGCGACTGGGCGTGAGCTGGTCATCTACGACCGGATGTTTGGTCATTCGAACCCTGTCTATCGCTATCCCGAACGGTTTCGGACGTTCGTGCGCCCTTCCATCCCATATGCGGAGACCGCTGCCACTTATAAACAGTCGCGATTCGGCATCACACTCAACACCGTTACTGACTCGAACACCATGTTTGCTCGGCGTGTTTTCGAGCTTGCGGCATCGGGGGCTGTCGTTCTCTCTAACTACTCCAAAGGGGTTGAGCGATTCTTCGGGGACAGTGTCATATTCGTCGATCGCGATCCAGTCAGGTTCACTGACATGTCCGAATCAACGTACATGGACTTACAGCAGCGAGCCTTGACCGTGGCTCTCGACAACACGTATACACATCGTGCCGAGACGATCCTGAGGGCAGCTGGTATCAAATTCATCTCACGCTATGAGGCTCCGGCAGCATTTGGTACGGTCGCGACGCGCGCGGAGTTCAATGCCTTGCGTGCGAATGCTGCGCTGAGCGGCTTGGAGGGAGGCGTCGCGTGCGTGGGTGAGAACGCCGATCCGGGCCTCCTCATGCAGCTGATGCGTGAACACATCCCGGGTTGGGTCTCAGTGTCTGCCAACGAATTGGCTAGGCAGGATTACCGTACGCGCAACTTGCTTGACAGGCGTGGCGTTGTCGTGGCGGATGAGAGTCAGGAGTTCCCCGATCGGCAGGATATCGGCTACCTGTCGTCACATTGGCACTACACGGGCCTTCCAGTCGTGCATCGCAAGGCTGGAGAAACGTCCTTCAGTACTGGGTGTACGGGGCTGTCAGGGGCTTACGTGCCAGCTGAAGCGTTCCGCGACGCACTCGCGAGTCCTACTGCCAGCACTGTTATGTTTGTTTAGAGGTACTCTCGATGTCTGAAGCTTTGCTCACCATTGCAATTCCCACCTACAACAGCATCGATAAGATGGCTGATACGATTGCGTCTCTTGAAGCCACATGCGATCTTACACCCTGTGAGGTAGTCTTTGTCGATGACTGTTCGAGGGACGATACATTTGAACGGTTGAGCGAGTTATGCGCGGAACGAACGGGCTGGAGAATCGAGCGGCTAGAAGAGAATTCAGGCACGGCCGCTCGCCCTAGAAACCGAGCAATTGAGCTCACGCGTACGAAGTACGTGTTCTTCCTCGACTCGGATGACGTGCTTATACCGGAGGGTGTGAAAGCTGCTGTTGAGATTGCCACCCAGCAGGATCTAGACGCTGTCAGATCGTCGCTGAAGGTCCGATTCGGTGACGGGTCAGAAATCATGGCGGATCGGGTCCCCGGCTGGGACAAATTGACTGATCTGGCATCACAACTTCGTGCCATCACCAAATACCAGAGCTTGACCTGCAGCACGGTATTCAGAGTGGAGATGTTGCGTCAGCATGACATCCGCTTCGACGAAACTAGACGAATCGGAGAAGATATCGTCTTTACGGCCCAGGGACTCCAAGCGGCAAACAGGATCTCTTACCGAGATCTACCCATCCGCAAGTATATCCGGGCATCGGTCGGGGAAGAATCCATCACTCAACGAATTAATTCTAACCAGTTTGCCGACTTCGTCCGCTCTTGGCATGAGGTCGAACAAATCTTGGAAACCCGCAATGTCTCTTTCGTGCGGGAACACGGATTTGCTGCGATGAACTATGCGATCCGCCAGTTCATTTGGTTCGGCTCGGAGCCCCTTACACGTGAGCATTTTGCGTTGTTCGGTGATTACTGTCGTCGGCACTGGGAAATCATCGAGACATTCCCCATGCGTAGCCGGGTCAAGGATGTGGCGAAGGCTGCATATGACGGCGACTATGAGAAGTTCCAAGACATCATCCGCCTTCGTATGCTCGTCGCGGGTCACGATCTCAAGTTCATGCAGGATCTCCTGCCCGAGTTCGAGAAGGACTACCAGGTCAGGGTGGACCAATGGAGCGGGCCGGCACCATCCCAACACGACTTGGCAGCTTCGCAGGATTGCTTGGCTTGGGCTGACTTGATCTGGGCGGAATGGATGCTGGGCGCCGCGGCTTGGTACTCGCAACGCGTGGAGAACGAGCAGCGACTCATTGTGCGAACGCACAGGACTGAAATGACATCGGACATTGGCCTGGACGTCAAGACCGACAAGGTGTCTGCGTTCGTAGCGATCTCGCCCCATACTTTGGGGGACTTCGCGGACAGATTTGATATCCCCCGCTCTAAGTTCCACCTGATTCCCAATACCTTCGATGTCGATGGTTACCGTCGGGTGCCGGTCGCGGAGAAGAAGCGACACGTCCTCGGGATGGTGGGAATCCTTCCCAAGCTCAAGCGATTTGATCTTGCGCTGGAGCTGTTGGCGGAGCTCCGCAAGTCCGACCCTGATTTTGAGCTGCACGTGTTTGGGAAGCGTCCGGACGAACTTGCTTGGCTCATGCGTGATGACGACGAGAAGGCCTTCTACGCGAGATGCGATGAAATGGTGGATCGTCTCGGGCTCAAGGATTCCGTGGTCTATCGCGGTTGGGTGGACACCAAGGAGGCGCTCGGCGAGCTCGGCGCGGTCATTTCAATGAGCGACTACGAGGGCATGCAAGTCGCGCTTGGTGAGGCCTACTGCGCGGAGACCTTGGGCGTCTCGCTCCCGTGGCGTGGCGCCGAGAGTTGCTATCCGGCAGAGTTCATCTTTGCGACGGTCGACGAGATGGCCGAGTATCTTCGCCACACTCTCGACGACGTGGCTGCATACGGGTCGGCGACACAGCGAGGGCGTGTCTATATGGAAGACCACTACGCTCTGGCAGGGACCGTCGAACAAACGCAGCTCATGCTCAAGTCAGTGAGGGCCTGAATGCTCGCCGGGTCCAGGCCCCGGCCTCGACGCTGTACTCGGGCAGCGAGCGACAGCCGGACCAGCACTCGAGCTGGGTGTCACGGCGGGCTTTTGTGCGCTCGGCGCGGGGAATCGCTCCAAGCCCTTGAAGACTGAGTCACAGGGTCCTGCGGAGCCCTGTGACAGGCGATGAGCCGTGCCTCCGCCGACGGCCGAGCTGATAGCATTTTCCATGCTTGATGCCGGGCGGACCGCGTCAGGACTCAGTTGCTTGCTTCGGACCGCGCCCGTGGGAACCGCGCGAAAGGAAGGCCGGTGTGTCAGAACGCGTGACGCGACACCATTTGCTAGGTAGCCAGCCTGTCATCTGGATTCCAAGAGAGGGATTGGGGCAGATGACGGAGGCAGCGTCTCAGCAAAGTGATCTCGTCGTTGAATTTTACGGGATCTTGCGTGGCCGTCACGGCTTTCTGACGTCGGACGAGCTCGCTGCCGAGGGGCGAACCTTGGTGGATGCCGACCTGTTGGCGGGCACTGGTGAGTGGTTCGCGATTGTCGAGCGTCATGGGCTGGGCGGGCCTGTGTACGAAGTCGTCACGGATTTCCACGCGTTCCAGCGTGTTTATGTTGCTGCTGTCGAGTCGGGGGGCAAACAATTCTGGACGATCTCAGGAGACTTCGACACGTTAGCTGCCATCAAGGCAGCTGAAGGGCATCGGCAAGTTGCGTGGGACTATGTGCTCCCCACCCTGACGTCAAACCACAACTTTCTTACGGGTCGCTGGGCCCACGGCACCTGGCACGCGGGCATCGCAGCTGTCGACCCCGGGCGTCGAGTGATCTTGGATGGGCGTAGCCGGTGGGAGGTGCCGCGTGATTTCGAGCGCGATAGCAGCGACCGTTCGTATGATGATCTGATCGATCAGGGCATCGAAGGGGCAGTGGCTGAGCTGCAGGCCCTTGCCGCTCGTTTTCCCAATGAGCCGCTCGCTATTTTCTTGTCGGGCGGGCGTGACAGTCGCATGTGTTTGGCGCTGGCATTGGAAGCAGGGCTAAGCGATCGCATTCGAATCGTATCTGAAGACCCTGCGAAGTTTGCTCCAGGTACGTCGAGACAAATCGTCGCGAATGACTTGGTTGTAGCTACTGAGATTCGAGCACGATATGGGCTGAAATTTCTGGAGCCAGCGGCTCGTGCAGGCGATCCGCTGACCTTTGATGAGAGCTTGCGTGAGTTTCAGAGACGGAAGTCTGGGGCTTCTTTCGAGTTCCGGGCCGAAACCATGATGGTGCGGCAGCCCACATCCATTACTGAGATTCGCGGAGCCGGTGGGGAACTGATTCGGACTCAGTATGAGGGCTATGCGGATGCCCCTTGGTGGCACCGTCTCATCCGAAACGTGCCAGCCTCGTTCGTTGCGGACGCCCGTGCGCTGTTCGGTGTGGTCACCCGGGGGCATCTGCTTCCTCGGTCCCAGTACTTGCGTTCTCGGTCACATTTCGTTGAGGCGCTTTCCCTGCACCCCGGGGCTCCATTGGATGAACAGCTCAGCGTCCACTGCTCCTACTTCAGGAATCGCGCTCACTTTGGCTCTACCGCAGAAGCCTTCCGGGCTGGGCGCCGCGTGTCGTATCCGTTGTGTCAACCCGAATTCAACTTCGCAGCTCAGCTCTTGAGCCATGGTGAGCGACGAGATGGGGAATTGGCCTTCGACATTCTGGAGCGGTTGGAACCCGCACTCAATCGCATCGTGTTCGACAACGCGCCTGGCTGGCCAGTTTCGCTCTATTCACGCCGCGGACTCGATCCGGTGGCAGGCTCCTTGAGCGACATCGCCGCAGCGAGGGCGGAGGAATTGGCGGAATCGAATCGCTTTGTGGCGTCGGTTTCTGCGGCGCAAAGGCTCCCCAACCGCGGATTCCGTGGAGATCGGCGCAGCTACGGTGAAGCCTGGTCTCGGGGGGCGCTTCAAGTGATTGCGGAGCAAGCTCCAGACGTGATGACGCCTGAGCTCATGAGGGGACTACTCGACATGCTCGAGAGCCGTGCACTCAACTCGCTGGAAACTGCGGCCCGCTGCCGCTCGCTCCTGAGCATCATGGGGCAAGTTTCGGTTTCCGATGCAAACTTCGTCGTCCGGTCTGCGCCTCCGCTGACAACAGACTTGAGCGAACCAGCGCTCGTCCCATTGCGGTCGACCCTCTCGTCCTTCGAGAACTCCTGCATCGGTTTTGATATGGAGGTGCGTGGAGAGAGGTCCGACGAGGGCGTGCGCATCGTTGCGTCTGTCATCGGTCTGGTTTCCGCTGAGACCCAGTTCGCCTGCTATTTGAAAGCGGGGGAGAGCGTTGTGGCGCGGACGCCGTATCAGGATGAAAGTTGTTTCGTGTTCTCGAGGGAGCAAGCCGCTGAGGCGGACAGGGCGATGGTGTTTGTCAAACGACGGAGTGACCCCGCCTTTCTGCTGCGTCAGGAAGTGAGCTTGTGATGGATGCGCAGGATTCGGGGTCCGAAATCACCGGCTATGCATGCCGAGCGGTGGGGGACGGTCTCAAGCGAGTGGTCGAGGTCTTCCTGCCACAGGAGGTCGTGGAGAACTTCGACACTGTCCGACTTTTGGCTGTCGAACGGACTGAGGCGGCTGAGTACATCTTGCCGACAGCCAGATGGGTTCAAATCAGTGGGCTGGATGATTCCCGCGATTGGATTGTGTCTTTGGAGCATCGGCTTGGGAGAATCCCAGCGCTTGCCGTCCCTATCACGTGGCTGGAGACACCCTCCAACCCGACCTCTTGGCATCCTGAAGCAAACCAACAGCGCTTCATCAGGCTGAAGGAAGTCGCACCCGGCGGCGTCGAGAAGCGGACACCTCCTGACGGCACCATGGCCATCTCGTCGGGCTTGGAGCGACGCGAGTATGTCTTGAGGGGCGACCATCATGGCTTCGTCAGTTCGGGCAATGCCACCCTTCGCGGTCCGGGAGTTAAGGAAATCCTCCTTCTTGGTTGCAGCGTGGCCGAAGGCTGCTTCGCACTTGAAGAAGATCGGTATCCCGCCAAGCTTGAGACTCTCGCCCGGCAGGAAGGGATCCCCCTGAACCTGTACGCTTCCGCGCGCACGAGCTCTAACCTCCTCAGCCAACTAAACATCTTGTTGAACAAGGTGGGTCCGGGAGGGAGTTTTGGGAGACGAGTTATCTTGGCCATGTCTCTGAACGACTTTCAGGCGGGACACTGGATGGATTCGTATTGGGTTCGTCATCCGCACTTTGGACAGTTGTGTCCGACTCGGGACGTCGGCGTACGGTTCAGGCCGCCCAAGTTTGATGAAATGCGGCGGGTCTGCTGAAGGTTTGGTTGACTCCAAGACCGCATGACTTCTGGGAGGAGGTTGTGCTGAAAGGATGGCAACCATGCCGAAGATCACTTACACCGACGAGTTCAAGCGCGACGCGGTCGCGTTGGTCGCCTCAGGCATCCCGCAGAAGCAGGTCGTCAAGGACCTGGGTGTCGCGAAGACCACGCTGCAGGCGTGGGTCCGTGACGCGAGGTTCCAGTGCCACGGGATGACGCCGACCACGGACCCCGAGGCACGCAAGGACATGTCCCAGGCTTTGCGTAGGATCCGTGAGTTGGAGATGGAAAACGAGGTGCTACGCCGCGCAGCAGCGTATCTGTCGCAGGCTCACATCACATCCCCAAAATGATCTATCTGCTCGTCAAGGAGGTGGCTGCTGTCGGTGCCTCGGTGAGGGTGCCGGTGGCGGTCGCGTGCCGGATACTGGGATTGTCCAAACAGGGCTATTACAAGTGGCTCAAGCAGCCGATTTCGGTGCGTGAGGCCGAGGAACGTGAGTTGATCGCCGTGCTACGCAAGCTCCATGCCGACGACCCCGAGGGCGGCTACCGGGTGCTGGCCGACGACATCGGCGAGCTGGGTTACACACTCTCGGAGCGCAGAGTCTGGCGGCTGTGCCGGGTCGCTGGCATCCAATCGACCATTGTGAAACGCAAGTCCCGGTACAAGAGTGCTGGTGAGCCTGTCCATGACGATCTCGTCAACAGGCAGTTCACGGCCGAGGGCCCCAATGAACTATGGCTCACCGACATCACCGAGCACCGCACTCGTGAGGGAAAGGTGTATCTGTGTGCGATCAAGGATGTGTTCTCCAACCGGATCGTGGGCTACTCGATCGACACCAGGATGAAGGCCCGGATCGCTGTCAACGCGCTCGAGATGGCAGTGGCCCACCGAGGGCAGCCGGCCGGGGTGATCGTGCACTCGGACCGCGGGTCTCAATTCCGCTCCAGACGCTTCCTGAAAGCCCTGAAACGTCACGGGCTACGTGGCTCGATGGGCCGCGTGGGGGCCTGTGGTGACAACGCTGCGATGGAGTCGTTCTTCGCGCTCCTGCAGAAGAATGTCCTCGACCGACGGTCCTGGAGCACACGAGAGGAACTACGGCTGGCGATCGTGTCCTGGATCGAGGGGAAGTATCACCGCAAACGCCGTCAACGCCGACTCGGGAAACTCTCCCCGGTCGAGTTCGAACTCATCATGAAACCAACCGCTACACTGGCGGCATAACCCCGGACGTCAACCAAACCTTCAGCAGACCCCTGCACGCCTTCGAAGCGGGACGGGTCGTTCGAGGCCTCGATCAGGACTGGACGGACCTGGGACCAGAGCGTGGTCCAGGTCGTGCCGAGCTGGCGGGCGAGGCCCCGGATCGTTGCTGACTCACGGCGGAGCTGTCCGATTGCCCACCGGATCGCGCGTGTGCTCGGCAGCCCCCGCGGAACACAGATGTCCGGGTTCTGCTCGATGAAAGTGGTTACGTCGCAGAGGGGCTCGCGGCAGATCCAGCGGCGTTTGCGCCACCGTATCCGTACTGGCCGACCCGCCCAGGGCGCGTCGAGCATCGAGGTCACGATCCGGCCGTGACCTGTGGCGATGACTCCACAGCCAGGACAGCCGGCGACGGGATCGCAGGACTCCACCTCGAGTACCAAGCCCGTGGGGTCCTTCAGCACCGCGGTCAGATGGAGGTTGGGGAAGTCGAGGAGAAAATCGCATCGGCAGCAGCGGTTGAGCGAATCGGAGCAGGAGCACGTAGAGTTGTACATCGTCGAGGTCCTTAGTGTGAGCAGAGGTCAGAGTCCGCTCATCATCGGGGACCTCGACGTCTACCCGCTGGACCTCTGCCAGATCGGCGTGCCCACACCCAACTCTGAAGAGCCGCCAATAGTGATCTCGTCGTGGGAGTTGGACCCAAACGTCGAGCGACTGAGGGTTTGGCTGGACCCCCGGCAATCGGCGTTCGTGAAAGCCGACCTGGGCCGGTAGACTCAACGCCGAGATGAAAAAGTCGCAGTTGCAAACCGGCGCAGTGCTGGCACTTGGGTTGCTCGCTGCACTCGGGGTGTACCTGACTCGGCCCGGTGCTGAGCCCGTCGCGCTGGAGGCTGTTCCCAGCCCCACCCCCAGCGCGGGCAGACCCATGCCCTCCAGCACGCACTCTGCGACGACCTCGCCGACAACCGACTCAGTGTCGACGAGCGCCGCGCCATCGCCGAGTGCGAGCCTCGCCCTGTCGCCGAGTAGTTCGGCCAGCGTCTCGGCAACAACGTCACGCCGCACAGTAGTCTCCGATTTACGACTCGCATCCAATACCCGCCGCAAGTTCGTGGTTGTCTGGGAAGGGGAGGCGTCAGAGGGTTATGAGGTGCGTCTGAACGGCGCGCGGATCAGCACTGTCAATGAGCGCTCGGCCACGATCATCTGGGATGTTGACGAGGTTCGCATCAGCATCGTCCCACTCGGTGAGGATGGTCCCGGTACGGCGTCGTCCTTGTTCGTCGAGCGGCCGAGTGGTGCCGAGTCCAGTGACAAGGGATCCCGCGACGGTGCTCCTAACGACGACGCACGGCCCTCGCCGCCGACCATGCAAGAGTCCACGTCCGACTCTCCCTCTAAACCAGCGCAATCGGAGCCGCAACCGACGCAGACAACAATGGACCCGGAGCCGTCGAACTCGGACCCTGGACCGATTCCGTTGCCTACGGAATCCTCCAGCTGATATGAGTGGATCTGCGTTGGAAGAGTCGATGATTAGGACGTTCATCTGGGGGAGCTGCGTCAGCAGGGATACCTTCGAGTTCCTCCCTGCGGACCGTTATGAACTGGCGCATTACGTTGCCAGGCAGTCTTGGCTCTCGCACGGCAATCAAGTGAAGGATCTGAAGAATTGCGCGATGCAGTCACCGTTCCAGATACGGATGGCTGAGGGAGATAGCATCGGCGATGCTCTGCAGCGCTTGGAAGACAACCTGCCAGTGGATCTCGTCCTGCTGGACCTCGTCGATGAGAGGCTCGGTGTGGTCATCACCGAGACCGGAGTCGTCACCCGGAGCGTAGATCGGATCGCCAGCGGTATACAGGAGGAGATCGACGGCGCCGGGAAAGTAGTCGACTTCGAATCCGACGAATTCCTGGACCTGTGGTCGTCGGCCGCGATTGATGTTCGCGATGAGCTCGTCCGCCTCGGGTTGTTCGAACATGCATTGGTGCTCGCACCGGCGGCGGCACTGGTTGACGATCAAGCCGTCTTTGTTCCGCCGAGCTTTGGTATGAGCGCCGCTATCCTCAATCAGCAGCTGGAACGCCATTTTTCCGTGCTCGAGTCCTTGGGCTTCGCGACCTTGCATCTCCCTACGACGCTGGCGGCGTCGGAACACAAGTGGGGGCGTGCTGCCTTCCACTACCACGGCATCACCTATGCGGAACTTGTGGAAGGCATTCGCGCTTTTGCTGAGGAGAAATCAGCCCCGGAAATCCTCGATCCTCAGACCCACGCCGAGTAGCTGGGAGATGGCAGCCACCGTCCTCGCTGCGGCCTGACCGTCGCCGTACGGATTCACTGCATTGGCCATGAGCTGGTACTTCTCGGGTTCATCCGCCAGACGCTTGAATTCGTGGACAATACGCTCACGGTGGGTGCCGATCAGTCGTACCGTGCCAGCATCCACGGCTTCCGGACGCTCCGTGTTGTCACGGAGGACGAGCACCGGCTTGCCGAGCGAGGGTGCTTCCTCCTGGACGCCACCTGAATCGGTCAGGATAATGTGGGCGGCTTTCATGACCCGAGTGAATTCACCGTAGGCCATAGGCTCGGTGACGATCACATTCGTCAGCCCTTCGATCTGTGGAAGCACAGACTCGCGGACAATTGGGTTGCGATGCGCAGGCAGGATGATGACGAAATCAGGGTAGGCCTCAGCGATGTCGCGGAGTGCCTTGCCGACATTGACCATCGCATCGCCCCAATTCTCTCGACGGTGGGTGGTCACAAGGAGGATGGGGCGGCCCGAGTCGACGGCCTCCTGCACAGCAGGTTCGGTGAACGGCTGCTGGTATTCCACTGCGAGCAAAAGGGCATCGATGACTGTATTGCCAGTCACAACGATGTCGTCTGCCGAGACGGACTCTCGGAGCAGATTGTCTTTCGAGCGTGACGTTGGCGCAAGGTGTAGTGCAGTGATTTGCGTTGTTAGTTTGCGATTTGCCTCTTCCGGGAAGGGAGAGCGGATGTCTCCGCTCCGAAGGCCCGCTTCGAGATGAACTACAGGGACTCCGCGGTAGAACGACGCAATGGCTGCTGCTGCGACCGTTGAGGTATCCCCTTGGACCAGTACGGCGTCTGGTTGCTCCTCGTCGAGCACCGGGTCCAGCCTGGCGAACATCTTCGACATAAGACTATTGAGTGACTGTCCTGGCTCGAACACATCGAGATCGTGGTCGGGCACGATACTGAAGATCTCGTTCACCTGGTCAAGCATCTCGCGGTGCTGACCGGTGACAACAGTTACAGACTGGAACCGAGGGTCTTGCTCAATCTCCTTAATAACGGGTGCGACCTTGATGGCCTCGGGGCGAGTGCCGTAAATGGTCATAATGCGCATGGGATGCTCCTGAGGGCCTTCGAGTATGCTTTTTGTAATTTAGACGAATGCTGAGCGAGCGGCCACTTCTGCGGAGACTTGCTGCGGCGCATGGAGGGCTTGGGACGATGAACCTGCGGTCGTTATTCGTGCAGTGGCGGACAGGCTTTTGGCACCTCCGGCACGGAGGTCCAGCGCAGGTTCGGCGCTGGTTACGTCGTCGAGGTCGCCACGTCGAGAGTAGTCCAGTGCGTCGGGTGACGCGGATGGATGTCGCCATCGACTCTCCACCGGAGCGGCGCAGCACCGGCAAGCGTCCCACCGTAGCGTGCATTCTCGATGAATTTAGTATGCAGGCCTGGGGTGAGGCGTTCGATCTCCTTCCCGTCTCACCGATGGGATGGCGGAGTGAGCTCGCAGCGCGACGAGTGCAGCTCCTGTTCGTCGAGTCGGCGTGGTGCGGAAACTCGAATCAGTGGCAGTACCAGCTGACGGGGTCACAGGCGCCAAGTGCGTCTCTTCGGGAGCTCATCGCCCATTGCCGGGATCAAGGTATTCCGACCGTGTTCTGGAATAAGGAGGACCCCCCGCACTTTGAAGACTTCCTCGAGACAGCGTCCCTATTCGACCAAGTCTTTACTACGGATGCCAACAAGATTGACGATTACCGTGAACGACTCGGACATGACCGTGTTGGTGTCCTGCCATTTGCTGCTGCTGAGCACATCCACAATCCTGCCCGGTTGCGGCGAGGGCACCAGCAGGGCGACGTGGCTTTTGCCGGCACCTACTTCGCCCACAAGTTTCCTGAGCGGAGGGAACAGATGGACATATTACTCGGAGGCGCGTTGGACGCGACGCCTCGGCAGGAACGTGGCCTGGACATCTTTTCCAGATTCCAAGGAGTCGACGCGCGATATGATTTCCCCGGCCCATTGGGCGAGCGAGTGGTCGGCACCTTGGACTATTCCGACATGCTGCTGGCGTATAAGGCCTACAAGCTGTTCCTCAACGTCAATTCCGTCATCGATAGCCCCTCAATGTGCGCCCGACGTATTTTCGAGATCGTCGCCTGCGGCACGCCGGTCCTGAGCACAGATAGTGCAGCGATTCGCCAATTCTTCAGTGAGGACGAGGTTCCCATCGCGCGGACCCGCGAAGAGGCGCAGCATCTCGTCCGAGCGCTGTGCAACTCGTCGGAACTGCGAGACCGTCTGGTCCATCGCGCCCAGCGCACCGTCTGGAGAGAGCACACCTATCGTCGGAGGGCGCAGCAGGTGCTGGATGCCGTCGGTCTGGACGCCGAACCGTTGACTGCGCCGAAGGTCACTGCGTTGGTGTCCACGAATCGGCCAAGGCAAATGGACCACGTGCTGCACAGCGTAGGTAGACAGGCGGGTGTCGAGGTGCAGCTTGCCTTGGTCACACATGGTTTCGGTGTGGACGAGTGTGAGCTTCGTCGTCGGGCGGAAGACGCAGGCGTTACTGATCTGGTGGTTGCTGAAATGCCAGCGAGCGTGCCACTGGGAGCGTGCTTGCGCGCGGCAGTGACGATGGCAGACGGCGACGTGCTCACCAAGATGGACGACGACGACCTGTACGGCGATGAATACCTCGCAGATCTGCTGCACGCGCTGCACTACTCAGGTGCGTCGGTCGTCGGCAAGCAAGCCCACTACATGTATCTGAGCAGGTTCGACGCGACACTGCTGCGGTTTGCGCACCGGGAGCATCGCTGGACGGACATGGTGATGGGCCCCACCATCACCGGCTATGCCGATGTATTCCGGGAGACACCGTTTGCCGACCTCGCTACAGGGGAAGATAGTGACTTCCTGCGACGGGTGTCAGACTCCGGGGCGGGCATCTATTCTGCCGATCGTTTTAACTTCGTCCAGATGCGTCGTGGCGAGCACACCTGGACGGCGAACGACATAGAACTGCTGGCGACAGGTAGCGTCACTCAGTTCGGGGATGCCACTGAACACGTGGTTTTCTAAGTATCCTCAGCAACCAGCGTCCGGGCTTGTTCGAAGAGCTTCTCGGCGTTGTCTGTCTTGCCCTTGGCGACAGCCCACGCCCACTTGCGGTAGTGGTGGGCGACTACGTCGGCCGGGCCATCGACGATGATCTCGCCCTCGTGCAGCCACAAAGCGCGCGTACACATTTCCTCGATTGTCTGCGCGGCATGGGAGACCAGGAAGATCGTGCCAGCCTTCTGTCGCAGCTCGGAGATAGCAGCGTCAGCACGATCAGCAAAAGCCGCATCGCCGGTCCCGAGTGCTTCGTCGATGAGGAGGATCTGGGGATCCACAGCCATGGCGATTGCAAACCGCAGACGGGCGCTCATGCCAGAAGAGTACGTCTTCATCGGGCGATGGATCGCCTTACCGATGCCAGCAAGGTCTGCCACTTTGGGATGCAAGGCCTTGGCCTGTTTGGGTGTGTAGCCGAGTGCAAGAAGACCAATCTCGATGTTGCGCGCGCCGGTGAGGTGTGGGATTAGCGCTGCATTGACACCGAGTAGTGACGGTGTCGCAGAGGTCAGCACTTGACCGCGGGTGGGCGTCTCCACTCCCGCGATGATGCGTAGCAGTGTGCTCTTTCCGGAGCCGTTGACCCCGACGAAGCCGATGGCCTCGCCTTCGGAGACTCTGAAGGAGACACCACGAAGCGCATGCACATCAGCGTGGAAAGGCTGACCGAACACTTTGCCCAGCCGCGCGGCGTGCCGCCGGTGAGGTGGCACGTCTTCAATGCTCTCCGTTTCTGTCCGGTATGTGACATGTACGTTGTCGGCGACGACCGTCAGGTTGCGTTTAGTGGTAGGCGCGTCGGACATACTTCACCTCCGCATGCCAGAAGTACACAAGGCCCAGGGTGAAGCTGCCTACACTCCAAGCAGCGAGTTCGAGCCACGGTGCAATCGGCGGGATCACACCGTCTAACAGGATCTCGCGGGACAAACTCAGCATGAGAAAGAACGGGTTGTGGTGGGCCAAGGTCGGCACGGGCTCGGGGAACGCGTCGAATCGATCGATCGTCCACATCACGCAGGACACGTACATGAGGATGCGGACGACGTAGGGCATGATGTGTTTGATGTCGGGGAAGGCGCTGCCCAACCTGGCACAGATGAGGCCCAGCCCTGCGTTGAGTCCCAGCTGCAGGATGAGGACGGCTGGTAGTAGTAGCCATGACCAGCTAAGTGTGCCGTAGGGCGGTATGACGAGCAACAGGATAACCAAGGTATAGAGCACGGGGAATAGCGACAAGAATTCGCGCCAGACAACTGCGAGCGGCACCGAAGCGCGAGGAAAGGTGAACGCCTTCAGAAGTCCCTTGCTCGTCTCCAGAGATCTCGTAGCCCCGGTGAGTGCGGAGGAC
The DNA here is from genome assembly GCF_900343145.1 of Tessaracoccus timonensis. Lineage (NCBI taxonomy): Bacteria > Bacillati > Actinomycetota > Actinomycetes > Propionibacteriales > Propionibacteriaceae > Tessaracoccus > Tessaracoccus timonensis. The sequence continues at coordinate 241,962 of NZ_LT996886.1, read as the reverse complement.
GTGCTGGACACCAGAAAAATGCCGATCACCAGGTAGCCGAAGAAATTGTCGATCCCGCGACGCGCGCCGGAAAACATCACTCCGAAGATCAGGAAGTAGACAAGGCCATCCAAGAGAGGGGCGACGACCAACCAGATGTTGCCAAGCCACGTCCCTTGGTGGCGTCCCATAGCCTGAGCCCAAGCCTGACGCTGGATGAAGTGGCGTCGCTGCCAGAGCTGCTGGACGTACACATGGAATGGCGGGCGAACGCTAACCGGTCGTAGAGCCGGCGCCTCACCGCGAGCGGCGCGAACGAGGGGGATATCCTCGTCAATGAACCTTGACACCGCATTCCTCCTCGTAGATCCCGGCGACCTTCGCGGCTGCGTTCTGCCACGTTCGCTCCCGTGCGAATGCACGTCCTTGCTGTGCCAGGGTAGCCCGAAGCTGGGGGTCTTCTGCCAATCGAGTGATCTGCGCCGCAAGGGAATCCACACTCCCGTTGAGGAACGACAATCCACTCTGAGGAGTCACGACCAGTTCATTCAATGCAGGCAAATCACTGGCCACGACGGGGCGCTGCAGGGCTGAGGCCTCGACGAGCTTGAGGGGTGTGACGATGCGCGTGACGAGACCGTCGAGGCGGGGGACCGTAAAGACGTCAAGCGCCTGAAACCACCGAAGGGAGTCCTCCCGTGGCTGTCGTCCGGGAAACACCACGTGGCTCGAAATCCCGAGATCCTCGGCTAGGGCCTCTAGGACTGGCCGGCTGGCCCCGTCGCCAACGATCGCGCAGCGGATGTCGAAGCCCGCAGCGCGACATTCGGCGACACTTCGCAACAGAAGATCGAGTCCCTCGTACGCGACGAGCGAGGAGACCGTGCCCACCCAGAGGCCATCGGTAGGCAACCCAAGGGCCGAGCGGGCCGTCGTTGGGGTCTCGTCCATCTCAAGCAACCGTGCATCGACGGAATTCGGGACGACGTGGATGCTGGCGGCAGGCACGCCGCGAGCGATGAGATCTGAACGTTGGACCTCGGAGAGCACGATGACTGCGTTAGCCTGGGTGGCGAGCTCGGTTTCCTTCGCCCGGAGCAGGCGCACACGCTCACTTGCAGCTGCTTCCTCGCGCAGGGGCGCGGGTCGGTTCATGACCCACGTCTGCTCGAGCTGTCCACGCATCTCATAGACCCAGGGGAGCGAGCGTCGGCGGGCGAGTTCCTGGGTGACCACGGCGTTCGTGTAGTCAGTCGTCGTGTGCAGGACTCCGGGTCGGAGCTCGTCGACGAGCTTGGAGAGCAGGTCTACGTGGAGTTGGGCTCGCTCGTCGAGCTCGAGCGGTAAGTGCCCTGTGGCAAGCCGATGGTACGTGATTTCGCCGACGGTGGCAGTCGCGGGCTTTCCGATGAGCCCCACCGTGGTGGGGTAGCCGATCCTCGTCGCCGCGTTCACGTCGATGCCCCGATGCTTGATTGCGCTGAGGAGCGACTGGGTCCGAGAGGTGTAACCGGAGTGCGTGTAGGGAAGCGAGTTGGTGAGTACAAACAACGCTCCTCCAGTTCCGCCGCGCTGATGGGGCGGCGCGGCGGACGGCGCCAAGAGCCTCAGCTCCGAGGCCGTGTGGCGATGCGCAGGCGAGCTAGTGCGTGTCGTGCCCAGCGCGCCAGCGAGATCGCCCACTGCAGTGCGCGCCAACCAGCGGATACGCTCCGGGTCGTCGTCTGTAGCGCTCTCTGCCCCCAGCTGGACCAGCAAACGTCGACGAAGCCGACCTCGCACACCGCCAGCCCGGACCTGCGACGCCAGCTCCACGGCCACGTCCGGCCTGTCAGCCAGAAACCACCGGTATGCGTTCAACACACCGGCTCTCCTCGACGACGGTGCCGTACCGAGACGGAGCCGTCGCGCGACGTTCAGTAAAAAGGTTAGGGGATCGTCGCGCAAAGCTCGTGCCGTCGTCGTGACCACGAGCCGCAGATCGTCACGCCAAAGCTTGGGTGAGATGCTCATGTATTCCGCTCTATCAGCGACTGGAGCACTGTGGCGTAGCGCTCACCTAGGATGCGCGGCTCGGCAGCGGTCACGGCCGCAGGAAGATCAGGGGTAGTGCGGAGCCGATCGGGTGAAGTGATCAAATCCAGCCAGAGTTGAGCAAGTACCTCGGGATCCTGAGGTGGTACGACGTCTCCGGTGTTCGACTGTTCGACGAGATCCTTGGCTTCCCCACAAACCGACGCCGTCACATGCCGTCCTGTGCGCAGCAATTCATACAGCTTGGAGGGGACCGTCATCGCCATCGCATCCCAATCCCGCAGCATGACCAACAAAGAGTCGGCCCACTCGTACTGCTCTGTCACCTGCGAGTGTGGGACGTTCGGTAGAAACTCGACGGGGGCCCCCAGCTGCTCGACCAGCCGTTGCAGAGCAGTGAGATGGGCACCGTGCCCAACGATCCGGAGCCGGATACTGCCTCCGGCGTCCTCGACCAGTTTGGCGGCGCGAACCGCCGTCGCCAGCATCTGGGAACGCCCCACGTTGCCCATGTAGAGCACTCGCAAGGTGCCGTCGAACTCCCGGGGCGCCAGTCGAGGCACATCCTTCGCAGCGTTGCGCACACAGATGACGTTGGGGTGACCCTTGTCTTGCAAATACTGGGCGAAGGACTCGGTTGTGGTGACGACCAACGTCGCACGCCGTCGCGCCTTGATGAGCCAAGGTTTCATCAGGAAGGTCAGGCATCGGACACCCAGATCCCGGGCGAAATTTGGTTTGGGGCCGTTGCCGTAGTCCGACCACGTGGGCCATTCGTCCAAGAGTTCTGGCCACACATCGCGCACCTCGAGCGCCAGCGGGCAACGGAGCAGCCATGCCAACGGCCGTGCGTAGAGCATCGCGCCAAGCGGGGGAGCGGTGACGATCACGACATCGGGTCGTTGCAGTTGTGTTGCTCTCATGACCGACTTCAATGCCACCAGGAGTTCATTGATGAGTCTGCTGCCCAGTCCGGTACCCGACAACACATTGCGGACTCGATGAATGTTGAGCTTGCCCCCTGGGGCTCGCTCGGACGTGGGCTTATTCTGCCAAGCCGACGTGACGACATCCACCTGGATGCCAAGTCGATGGAACTCTTCGACGAGCCATGACCAGCGAAACGCTGGGGCATTCTCCTCGGGCGCGAAGTGCTGCGTCATCACAAGCACTCGCATGGACGCGACCTTCCGACAAAGATTTCGTTGGGCAGTACAATATCGAAGATTGGCCAGTGGGTGCACCTATTAGGAAACTGCGGCGCCTCTTCGTTCAGTCCCAGTGAAGGAGTGGGGCGCTACCTGGCGATGAGTTACTTGTGAGGAACGTTCCCTGTCGACACGGGGCTGTACGGGTTTGGTCGACGACTTGGGGCCGTGGGGGCAAAGTTGCTAGGCTGACCGAGTTGTATTAGGCCCTGTGGCCCCGTGGCCGCGAATGGATTGAAAGTAGCGCTGGATGACTTCCGCCTTCCTGAACGCGTTCAGATCGCCGGATCTGCGTAAGAAGATTCTCTTCACGCTCGGTATCATCGCGATCTTCCGGTTTGGCTCATCGCTGCCCTCCCCGAACGTCAACATGGCTCGCATCGGCGAGTGCGTCACCCAGGCGAGCCAGGGTTCGGCCGCAGGCCTCTACTCGATGATCAACCTGTTCTCGGGCGGCGCGTTGCTGCACCTCACGGTGTTCGCGCTGGGCATCATGCCGTACATCACGTCGTCGATCATCCTGCAGCTCATGACCGTGGTGATCCCCAAACTTGAGGCCCTGAAGAAGGAAGGCGGCCAGGGCCAGGCGAAGATCACCGAGTACACGCGCTACCTGACCCTCGTGTTGGCCGTGATGAATGCGACGGCATTCGTCACCCTCGCGAACACCGGCCAGCTGCTCCAGGGTTGCACCGGCATCCTCTACTCGCAGGATCTGCTCGCGCTCGTCACGATGGTGTTCGTGATGACTGCGGGTACCAGCATCATCATGTGGATGGGCGAGCTCATCACTGAGCGCGGTATCGGTAACGGTATGTCCATCATGATCTTCACACAGATCACCGCCGCGTTCCCGAGCGGCATTTGGGCGGTGAAGGCGCAGAACGAGGGCGCCATCGGTTGGTTCTACCTCGTCGCCATCATCCTGGTGGGCTTGCTCGTGATGGGCGCCATCTTGTTCATGGAGCAGGGCCAGCGTCGCATCCCCGTGCAGTACGCGAAGCGGATGGTGGGGCGTCGCCTCGTCGGTGGCTCTACCACCTACATCCCGCTCAAGGTGAACCAGGCTGGTGTGATTCCGGTGATTTTCGCCAGCTCCATCCTGTACCTCCCTGTGCTGTTCGCGACGTTCCGTCCCGAGAGCGCTGCGGGTCAGTGGGTTGGCCGGTACTTCGCTGGCCAGAACTCTCACTTCAGCCTGCCGTACAACATCTTGCAGTTTGTTCTTATCATCGCCTTCGCGTACTTCTACGTGTCGATCACCTTCAACCCTCAAGAAGTGTCCGACAACATGAAGAAATACGGGGGGTTCATCCCGGGCATTCGTGCCGGCAAACCCACGGAGCGCTATCTGGGCTACGTGCTGAACCGCCTCACGGCACCTGGTTCGCTCTACCTGGCTGTCGTCGCGGCCTTGCCGACCATCGCGTTCATGGCCGTCGGAGCCAACCAGAACTTCCCCTTCGGCGGCACGTCGGTGCTCATTATGGTTGGTGTGGGGCTCGACACGATCAAGCGCATTGAGAGCCAGCTGCAGCAGCGTAACTACGAAGGGTTCCTCAAGTGAGGCTTTTGATCATGGGGGCACCGGGCGCTGGCAAAGGCACGCAAGCGACGGGGCTCGCCAACCGGTACGGCATCCCACCGATCTCGACGGGAGACATCTTCCGCGCCAATATCAAGGGGCAGACTCCTCTGGGGGTCAAGGTAAAAGCCATCATCGACGCTGGCGAATATGTTCCCGACGAGATCACCGAAGAGATCGTGGCCGATCGCCTCGAGCAGCCCGACTGCGAACCCGGCTTCCTGCTCGACGGTTTTCCTCGCACTTTGCACCAGGTGCATTTCCTCGACGAGTACCTCGCAGAACACGACGCGGCGCTCGACGCCGTCGTGAGTCTCCACGTCGACCCGGAGGCTCTCGTGGAGCGCCTGCTCAGCCGCGCCGAGAAGGAAGGCCGCGCTGACGACAACGAGGACACCATCCGCCGAAGGATGGAGGTCTACGCCGGGCAAACCGCACCGCTGTTGATGCACTACGAACAGCAGGGCCTCCTCGTCGAGGTCGACGGCACTGGCAGCGTCGACGAGGTACAGGCACGCATGTTTGCCCAGCTCGACGAACGCGTCGCTGCGAAGTGATGGAGAAGAAAACCGACGATCAGCTGCAGCTGATGCGCAAGGCTGGCCTCGTCGTCGCCGAGGGGCTCGCCGCGATGATCGAGGCGGCCAAGCCGGGCGTGACGACTGCGGAAGTGGACGCCGTCGGGCGCGAGGTGCTCGCGCGGCACGGGGCCACGTCGAATTTCCTGAACTACGGTGCGGAATACGGCATTGGCTTCCCAGGCGTTGCCTGCATTTCTGTGAACGACGTGCTCGTGCACGGCATCCCTGATCAGCGCGTGCTCCAAGACGGCGACCTCGTCAGCATCGATTTCGGCGCCATTGTGCAGGGCTGGCATGGCGATGCGGCCAGAACCATCATCGTTGGCGAGGGGTCGGCAGAAGACCGCACTCTCAACCGTGTGACTGAAGAGGCGCTGTGGGCTGGCACGCGCATGATGCGCCCAGGGCGGAAGGTCAACGACATCTCGAAAGCTATCGAGAAGTCGATCACCAGCCAGGGGCGATACGGGATTCTGCGTGAGTACACCGGGCATGGCATCGGGCGCTCCATGCACATGCCGCCCGACGTGCCCAACGTCCGCACGTTCGGGCGCTCAGCGCAGCTCGCTGTGGGCACTGTGCTGGCGATTGAACCGATGGTGACCAACGGTGGGCATCGAACGCTCGAGCTCGACGACGAGTGGTCGGTCGTCTCCGCCGACGGTTCCAGGGGCAGCCACTGGGAGAACACGGTTGCTATCACCGCAGGTGGCATCTGGGTGCTGACCGAACCCGATGGGGGAGAGGCTCGCCTGGGCGAGTTGTTTGGCCCGCTGGCGGACTGATCGCCCGTAGACTGACTGCATGGAGCTCTCGCCGTCGTCGAAATACATTGCCCGCCGCGAGGAGCCCGTCGCTGAGGCCGAGCGGAAATCCCTCGAAGCACGGCTTACCGACGAGTTTCAAGCCGGTCGTATCGAGCAAGACCGCTACCTCGAATTGCTCGATCAGCTCTATGCCGCCACGACACTAGGGGATCTGGCTCCGGTGGTACGTGAGCTGCCTGATGGCACGACTGCGGTGCCTGCCATCGTCGAGACGGGCAGCGGGGAACCGGGAGAGTTGGCGCCGATCACGACCAATGCGCTAAAACCCATCGTCATCGGTGGGTCGATCATCGGCGCAATCCTCGTAGTGATCGTCGTGCTCGCGCTGCTGCTGTGAACCTCGTCGCACGTAGGGTGGGCTGTGCGTAGCGAGGTGCCCACTGGCCTCGTCGGATGAGGAGCACGGTATGAATGAGTCGTCGGGTCATGATGACGCCGAGGCGTCACCAGAAAGTGGCCCGGACTCGCCTGCCAGCCCCAGCCCCGACGGCCCACCCAGCCCGGCGCGCCCGGAGAGCCGGAACCTGGCGCCCAACATCGTCCCGCCCAGCGCGGGGGAGCCACCGTCATGGTTCCTCGACGAGGAAGCGAGCCGCCCCAACGCGCCCAGCCCGACCTCATGGACCACGCCGCCGTCTCGAGATGTCAGGGCGCCCGGCCCGCGCTGGGAGGAACGTGCACCGTCGCCGGAACACAACTCCCGCTTCTCCCGATTCGGCATCATCCTCGTAGCGGCGGCCATCATCGTCGCGGGGTCGGTGATCGGGCTCGGTATCGCTGTGTCGGGGCGTGCCCCGCAAGCCCAACCCAGCGCCGCTTCGCCGCAGCCGACGAGCAGCGCGAGTAGCGTCGGTACCGCTTCTCCGAGCTCTCGCCCGACGGCGAGCGTCATCCCGTCGAAGGCAACTCCAACGGCTCCTGTGAAGTCGGTGGAACCGCTGCCACCCGCGGATGGTTCGCTGGATGCGGCCCTGCAATCCAACCCGCTGTACGCACTCCCCGCACCCGAATTGAGCCATTGCCCGAAGCAGACGACGCTGCGCGATGAAAAGGAATGGCGCAAGGTGGTGCGCCAGCAGTGGAAATGCGTGCACGAAGCGTGGGTGCCGATCTTCGAGAAGATGGGTTGGTCGACGACGATGCCCGAGGTGATGTTCTACCCGGGCGTTGGCTCGAAGAGTGACTGCGGCTACTTTGAGGCTCCGGCCTTCTACTGCGCTGCGAAGAGTGGAAGCGTCTTTTTCGGTGGGGAGCACCTCCAGATGGCGGAGGAGTGGGACCTGTCGGTGAACGAGATGGTCAACCACGAATACAGCCACCACATCCAGGCGCTCGCAGGCATCTCGCAGGCCTGGGCGGGCGAGAACGACGCCGACGGCAGCCTGATGCGCCGCAGTGAGCTGCAGGCCGTGTGCTGGTCGGGCATGATGACCGTTCGCAACGACGCCGTCGAGTTCGGTGCCGACGACGTCAAGTCCTGGGGCAAACGGTTACGCACCATGCAAGAAAGCGAGCAGCACGGCACACGCGCATCCCTCGTGGACTGGGGTACGAGAGGGTTGCAAGCGCAGACGATCGGTGACTGCAACACCTGGACCGTCGACGCCGAGCGCGTGCGGTGAGCCGCTACTGAGCGAGGGAACCCGTTGCGGGGTTCCAGCCGAACACCTCGCGGTTGGTGATGAGGCCAGCGGCGTGGAATGGGTCGGCGTCGAGCAGCTGCGTGACGGCCTCGAGCGAATCGGCGCGGAACAGGAGCAGCGCGCGGCTGGGGTCGGTGCCCAGCAGCGGGCCCGCACCGACGTTCTCTGCAAGAGAAGAGAGATAGCGACGGTGTTCCGGGCGCACCTCGTCGAGCTTGGCCTTGTCGGTGGCATATGTGTAGAGCACAGCGAAGTAGTTCATGCAGTGATGCTACTCTCGCCGGCACGGCGGCGTCGCGGCGGGGGATTTGGGGCACCTGCGAGCGGACGCGTAGAATGCCCCAAGGGTGCGCATGTGCCACCCTACAGGCAAAGATTGAGAGTTTATGGCTAAGAAGGAAGGCGCCCTCGAGATGGAGGGCACTGTGGTTGAAGCACTGCCGAATGCGATGTTCCGCGTGGAGCTCGGCAACGGACACAAGGTGCTCGCCACCATCTCTGGCAAGATGCGTCAGCACTACATCCGAATCCTGCCGTCCGACCGCGTCGTCGTTGAGATGTCTCCGTACGACCTCAACCGCGGACGAATCGTCTACCGACACAAGTGAGGCCGGCTCGCCCCGTCGAAGCAACGACGGGGCCCAGGCCGCGCCAACCAATGCGGGTTTGGCGATCTGAGATAATGCGCGTAAAGTTGCCCCTCGGTCGTCTGTGCCCGCCTCTATGCCCTTTTCAGGGCTGATGCAACACAGGCTTCCTGTGATTATCCACCACAAGATTGGGCATCCCTATGTCCAGTCGCTGATTGAAAAGGTTGCTCGATGAAGGTTCAGCCGAGCGTCAAGAAGATCTGCGACAAGTGCAAGGTGATCCGCCGGCACGGTCGTGTGATGGTGATTTGCGATAACCCGCGCCACAAGCAGCGTCAGGGCTAAACGCAAACCGCCGCGGGATACGGCATCGTCCGCCCGCCGACAACTGAAGCAACGTGTTCGCAAAAGGCTGGTTCGCCAGCCCCCACCCCCGGACGAAGGCCGGGGCCCCGTGGTCGAAGTATCGGCCAGCCAAGGCAGCGGGGACGCGACGCGCCACACACCTTCGCAACTGGCCAGAACCAGTTGAAACCTAGAAAGGTACCGCCTGATGGCACGCCTCGTTGGTGTAGACCTCCCGCGCGAAAAGCGCCTGGAGGTTGCACTCACCTACATCTTCGGCATCGGGAAGACCCGTGCAGCCGAGACCCTCGCCGCCACGGGAGTCAGCGGTGATCTTCGAGTCCACGAGCTCACGGAAGACCAGCTGGTCAAGCTCCGTGACCACATCGAAGGTAACTACGAGATTGAAGGCGACCTGCGTCGTAGCGTCGCCGCAGATATCCGTCGCAAGGTTGAAATCGGCAACTACCAGGGCCGACGTCACCGCGCCGGGCTGCCCGTTCGTGGCCAGCGCACGCGCACGAACGCTCGCACTCGCAAGGGCAAGAAGAAGGCCGTCGCCGGCAAGAAGAAGGCACGCTGACCCCCGCGGTGAGCTGGAAGACTGTAGGAGAAACTCACACTTATGGCTACTGCAGGCCGCAAGGGCGCACAGCAGAAGATGCGCCGCAAGGAAAAGAAGAACGTGCTGGTGGGCCAGGCCCACATCAAGAGCACGTTCAACAACACCATCATCTCGATCAGCGACCCCTCGGGCGCCGTCGTTGCATGGGCGTCCGCCGGCACCGTCGGGTTCAAGGGTTCGCGCAAGTCGACACCGTTCGCCGCGCAGATGGCAGCCGAGGCTGCCGGACGTCGCGCCATGGAGCATGGCATGAAGCGCGTCGACGTGTTCGTCAAGGGCCCCGGCTCCGGCCGTGAGACCGCCATCCGTTCGCTGGGCGCCATCGGGCTCGAAGTCGGCACCATTTCCGACGTGACCCCCGTGCCGCACAACGGTTGCCGCCCGCCCAAGCGCCGTCGCGTGTAAGTCAATCTCGAGATAGAAAGGACAGCAGAGAATCATGGCTCGTTACACCGGCCCTCTCACCAAAAAGTCTCGTCGTCTCGGGACTGACCTCGTCGGAGGCGACAAGTCGTTCGAGCGTCGCCCGTACCCTCCGGGTCAGCACGGGCGTGGGCGCACGAAAGACTCCGAGTACTCCCTGCAGCTGAAGGAGAAGCAGAAGGCTCGCTTCGCGTACGGCGTGCTCGAGAAGCAGTTCCGTCGCTACTACCAGGAAGCAGATCGTCTCCCCGGTAAGACCGGTGACAACCTGCTGCGCATCCTCGAGACCCGCCTTGACAACGTCGTGTACCGCGCAGGCTTCGCGGCTACCCGTCGTCAGGCTCGCCAGCTCGTCGTGCACGGCCACTTCCTGGTGAACGGTCAGCGCGTGAACATCCCTTCGTACCGCGTGCAGGAGAAGGACATTATCGACGTCGCTGAGAAGTCGATGAACCTCCACCCGCTGGTTGTTGCTCGCGAGACGCATCACGAGCGCACGGTTCCGGCGTGGCTTGAGGCTCGCCCCAACCGTATGCGCATCCTCGTCCACCAGCTCCCCGTTCGCGAACAGATCGTCGTGGACGTTCAGGAGCAGATGATCGTCGAGCTCTACTCGAAGTAGTAGCCCCCTGGGGGCCGGAACCGCTCCGGCCCCCGTTATCGCACCATCAAATAGCGGTTGGTGCGGGAAGGAAACACAATGCTCATCGCTCAGCGTCCTACGCTCACCGAAGAGGTCATCTCCGATTACCGTTCGCGTTTCGTGCTCGAGCCCCTCGAGCCTGGCTTCGGCTACACGCTCGGTAACTCACTGCGTCGCACGCTGCTCTCGTCGATTCCTGGGGCTTCGGTCACCAGCATCAAGATCGAGGGCAACCAGCACGAGTTCTCCACGCTGGAAGGCGTGGTGGAAGACGTCACCGAAATCATCCTTAACCTCAAGGGCCTCGTGCTCTCGTCGGAAGAGGACGAGCCCGTGGTGATGTACCTGCGCAAGGCTGGCGCCGGTGCCGTGACGGCCGCCGACATCCAGCCCCCGGCAGGCGTGCAGATTCACAACCCCGAGCTGCATATCGCTGAGCTGGCCGAGGACGGCAAGCTGGAGATGGAACTCGTTGTGGAGCGTGGCCGTGGCTACGTGTCGGCGAGCCAGAACAAGAACCCGGATGCAGAGATTGGCCGCGTGCCCGTCGACTCCATCTACTCGCCGGTACTCAAGGTCACCTACAAGGTTGAGGCCACCCGTGTCGCCCAGCGCACCGACTTCGACCGCCTGGTGATCGACGTCGAGACGAAGCCCTGCATCGCACCTCGCGACGCCGTTGCGTCCGCGGGTGGCACGCTCGTGGAGCTCTTCGGCCTCGCTCGTGAGCTGAACGTCGACGCGGAAGGCATCGAGATCGGCCCTTCCCCCGTCGACGAGCAGATCGCCGAGTCGCTGAACCTCCCGGTGGAGGATCTTGACCTCTCCGTGCGTTCCTACAACTGCCTCAAGCGTGAGGGCATCCACACCGTGGGTGAGCTCGTCGCCCGCAGTGAGGAAGATCTCCTGGACATCCGCAACTTCGGCTCGAAGTCCATCGACGAGGTCAAGGAAACCCTCGCAGGTCTCGGCCTTGCGCTGCGCGACTCCTCGCCGGGCTTCGACCCGATGGAAGCCATTGAGCGCTACGACGAGGACAACGACGCGGATTTCGCGGAGACCGAGCAGTACTGACCCCGAGCCCACGGCTCGAACACATTTTCTGGAGAAACTGACATGCCTAAGCCAACCAAGGGCCCGCGCCTGGGCGGTACCCCCACGCATCAGGGGATCATCCTGCGCAACCTGGCCACGCAGCTTTTTGAGCACGGCCGCATCACCACCACCGAGACGAAGGCTCGTCGCGTACAGCCGGTGGCCGAGAAGCTCATCACCAAGGCGAAGAAGGGCGACCTGGCCGCCCGTCGTGAGGTGCTGAAAGACATCACCGATAAGGGTGTTGTGGCTCAGCTCTTCGAAGAGATCGCTCCCATGATGGCCGAGCGTGAGGGCGGGTACACCCGCATCACCAAGATCGGCCCCCGCAAGGGCGACAACGCTCCGATGGCGATCATCGAGCTCGTCACTGAGAAGGTCGAGAAGAAGGCTAAGCCTGAGCCCAAGGCTGAGGAAGCCCCCGCGAAGGCGGAGGAAACCCCGGTTGAGGCTGAGGATGCCGAGGAAACGGCAGAAGTCGAAGCCGACGAGGCGACGACCGACGCGCCTGAGGATGCAACCGATGCTGCGGAGGAAGCTCCCGCTGAAGGCGAGGAAGCTGCCGACGCTGATGCTGAGGAATCCGAGTCCAAGTGACTCGGTAACCCAACGTACTGAGAGGGCCCCTTTCGGGGCCCTCTTTGCGTTTGGTGGGGGAGCTGCTTGGGGTTTTACGCCTCGACGACGTCGCGGGCTTGCACGAATGCGTCGATGGCGCGGTCGAGGTCGGCGCGGGTGAGCGTCGCGCTCAGCTGGGTGCGGATTCGCGCCTTGCCCTTGGGCACGACGGGGTAGCTGAAGGCGCGCACGTAGACACCGCGGGCGAGCACTGCGTCGGCCATCCTCGCCGCTTTCACGGCGTCGCCAATCATGACCGGCACGATCGGGTGGGTGGATTCGGGGATCTCGAAGCCACGCGCCGTCATCTGAGTGCGGAAATAGCTGGTGTTCTCTCGCAGCTGAGCGAGCAGATCGCCTGAACCCTGGATGAGTTCCAGCACGCGCAGGGTTGCGCCGGTGATGGCTGGTGCGAGCGAGTTCGAGAACAGATACGGCCGCGACTTCTGCCGGAGCATCTCGACGATCTCCGCCCTCGCGCAGGTGTAGCCGCCCGAGGCACCGCCGAGTGCCTTGCCCAAGGTGCCGGTGAGGATGTCGACGCGATCCTGAACTCCGAACAGTTCCGGCGTGCCCGCGCCGTGCTCACCGACGAACCCCACGGCGTGGGAATCGTCGACGAAGACCAGTGCGTCGTGGCGCTCTGCCAGGTCGCAGATCTCGTCGAGCGGGGCGAGGTAGCCGTCCATAGAGAAGACGCCGTCGGTGGCGATGATGCGGTAACGGCAATCTTTGGCGGCGATGAGCTGGGCTTCCAGGTCGGCCATGTCGCGGTTCTTGTAGCGGAAGCGTTGCGCCTTGCAGAGGCGGACGCCGTCGATGATGGAAGCGTGGTTGAGCTCGTCGGAGATGATCGCGTCATCGGGGCCGAACAGCGGCTCGAAGAGTCCGCCGTTGGCGTCGAAGCAGGAGGAATACAAGATGGTGTCCCAGCCATCGGGCGTTGTTCTGAGGAAATCGGTGAGCGCTTCCTCGAGCTGACGGTGTTGGGTTTGCGTGCCGCAGATGAAACGCACGGAGGCCATGCCGAAGCCCCACTCGTCGAGGGAACGCTTGGCGGCCGCGATCAATTCGGGGCTATCGGCCAAGCCGAGGTAGTTGTTGGCACAAAGGTTGAGCACTCCGTCGCGCCCATCCTCGACGGAGATGCGCGCCGACTGGACGCTGGTGAGCGCGGCTTCTTCTTTGTAGAGCCCCTCGTCGCGGATGGTTTGGAGTTCGTTGCGGAGTGCTTGTTGCATGCTGCCGTACACGGGTTAGTCCTCCCAGTTCATGATGACTTTGCCAGACGTCCCGTCGCCTGCGACGCGGAAGGCCTGCTCGAAATCGGTGTAGTGGAATCGGTGCGTGATGACGCCGGAGATGTCCAGCCCGGCTGAGATCAGGGCGGTGCCTTGGTACCACGTCTCGAAGATGCGGCGGCCGGTGACGCCCTGGAGTGTGAGCATGTTGAAGATGATCTTGCTGAGGTCGAGTTCCACGCTGCCGACGGGGGTGCCGAGTAGCGCGATGCGTCCGCCATGCACCATGTGGTCGATCATGGTGCTCAGCGCGGCGGGGGAGCCGGACATTTCGAGGCCGACGTCGAAGCCCTCCTTGACGCCGAGCCGTGGCCACACGTCGCGGAGGTGGTGGGTTCGCACGTTGACGGTCTGCGAGATGCCGAGCTGGCGGGCTAGGGCGAGGCGCTCGTCGGAGAGATCGGTGAGCACCACGTTGCGGGCCCCTTGGAACTGTGCGACGAGTGCCGCCATGATGCCGATGGGGCCCGCGCCGGAGACGAGGACGTCCTCGGCAAGACACGGGAACTGGAGGGCTGTGTGGACGGCGTTGCCGTAGGGGTCGAAGATGGCGGCGACGTCCGCGTCGATGTCGAAGGGATAGACCCATACGTTGGCGGCGGGCATCACGAAGTATTCGCACATGGCTCCATCGACGGCGTACCCGATGCCTTTGGTGTTGGCGCACACTTCGCGTCGTCCGGCCAGGCAGGCGCGGCACCTGCCGCAGACGTAGTGGCCTTCGCCGGAGACGAACTGGCCCGTAGTGAGTCCTTCTACCGCCGATCCGACCTCGACGAGGGTGCCCGCGAACTCGTGGCCGAGCACTCTGGGGGTGGCGACGGTTTTGGCTGCCCATCCGTCCCAGCGGTCGATGTGCACGTCGGTGCCACAGATGCCTGTGCGTTGCACCTTGATCTTCACATCCGTGGGTCCGACGGTGGGGCAGGGTACGTCGATGAGCTCGAGCCCGGTGCCTGGGCGCGTCTTTGCGATGGCCTTCATACCAGCACACTGTAATCTCACGATGGGTGCGCCCGGTGGTTGAGTGGCAGTCAGGCCCGGTGGTTGAGTAGCAGGCGAAGCCTGCGTATCGAAACCCCGTCGCTGCATCTCAATACGGCGACTGCGTCGCCTACTCGATGGTCGGGGAGGGACTGTGCGTCGAGGTGTTTGAGTTCTGAGGAGCTGCTGCGTGGGGCTCTGAGTCCATCTCGCGCACAGCTTGCACGGGTGCAAACCCAGGCACGCTGCACTGTATTGTTGTGGCGCCAGTAGCACTCGATGCAAAAGCATTCGATTGCGGCCCGAACAAATGTCTCACAACCGGTGAGCATCTCTTTGCTGACTCTCCCAGCGTGTTGTAGGGTGACAAGCATCGCAACAGAATACGAGCCTGCCAATGGCGAGTACCTGTTGCCGGTACCCATGTCGCCGTCCTTGATTGCTGGTTAAACCACTTAGCTGAGCAACGGGCGGTTCAAAACCTGAGAAGGGAAAACGTATGACAAGCAAGAGAAACTGGCTCAGCGGCCTGTTTCTGACATTGGTCTTGGCAACGTCGTATCTGTTTGGGGCCACTCCATCAATGGCGGCGCCCGATTTCACCTACCCCGGTGCGATTACTGACGTCAATGTCGAGTTCAATGGCAAGGGCGGCGGTCAAGCGCAAGTTGACGACGAGATTAAGGTCACGGCCAAATGGAATGTTCCAAACGGCGCGCAGGCTGGTGAAACCTTTGGTATGGTCCTGCCGAAGGAATTCGCCAACTACGCTGACGGTAAGTTCGACGTTCCCGACACGGAAACGGGCGAGACCGTCGCTACCTGTGTAGTTACCAACGAGCCGGCACCGACCGTCACTTGCACCTTGACCGACTTCGTCAACGGCAAGGAAGAAGTCGGTGGCGAGCTGTGGTTCCTTGCAACCCTCGACGAGGAGAGCGACAGCAACACTGCCGACTTTATTATCGACAACAAGGTTGTCCCAGTTCCGATCCCCGGCGACGGTGGCATCGGCCCGGCGGGTCCTGGCCACGCATCCAACGAGCCCTTCAAGTACAGCGCTCGCACCAAGGTTGGTGCCGACTTGATTGCATGGGGCATTGTGTTCCCCAACACGATCGCGGAAGACGGCACCGTGACCGTTAGTGACGCGCTCGTCGATGATACCGACTTCGAACGCCACAAGGTTAACGACTTTGACGTTACGGTCGAGTACCGCAACGTCAACGAAGACGGCACCTACGTTGCAGGTGAAGACTGGGAATCCGTTGATCCGGCCAACTACGAGACTGACGCTAAGGAAGGCAGCAAGGAGTTCAGCGTAACGCTGAAGAACGTTCCTACCGACAAGCGCGTTCAGTACCGCGTTCTCTACTGGTCCAAGATGGACGGTCAGGCCTTCGAAGGTGACGTCTACAAGAACACCGCAAAGGTCAACGGTAAGGACGTAGAGGCAACGTTTACCTACACCGCCATCGGCGGCGGTACCGGTTCCGGTAAGGAATACACCCGTTTCTCGATCGCAAAGTCGGTTGAAGGCGAGGGCGCAGACCTTGTTCCTGCAGACACCAAGTTCACCGTGAAGTACACCGCTGCCGGTGAAGAGGACACGCTTGAGATTAAGGCCGGTGAAGACAACCGTGTGAACTCGAAGCGCTACAAGATCGGCACCGAGTTCAAGATCACGGAAATCAACCTCCCCGAGGTCGAAGGCATCCAGTGGGGTGACTACGAGATCACCGGTGACGGGGTAACCAAGAACGACGACGGATCGTACAGTGTTACGCCGAGCACGAACGAGCCTGTCAAGCTCAACCTGGTCAACAAGGCTGACAAGACTGAGCAGCCGAAGGGTAACTTGTCGGTGACTAAGTCGGTGACTGGTGATGGTGCTGACTTGGTTCCTGCTGATGCTGAGTACACCGTGAACTACTCGTACGAGCTGGATGGTGCACCGGTTACTGGTTCGCTTTCTGTGAAGAATGGTGAGTCGGTGTCGCTGCCGGAGGATGTTCCGGTTGGTACCAAGGTCACGTTGACTGAGGAGAAGCCGGCTGATGTTGAGGCTGAGGGTGGCAAGACGGTTACCTTCGGTGAGCCGGTGTTCACTGTTGGTGATCAGTCGGGTGCTGAGGTTACTGTGACGGTTGGGGAGGGTGAGCAGCCTGTTTCTGTGGCGCTGGAGAACCCGACGACCGTGACTGAGCAGCCGAAGGGTAACTTGTCGGTGACTAAGTCGGTGACTGGTGATGGTGCTGACTTGGTTCCTGCTGATGCTGAGTACACCGTGAACTACTCGTACGAGCTGGATGGTGCACCGGTTACTGGTTCGCTTTCTGTGAAGAATGGTGAGTCGGTGTCGCTGCCGGAGGATGTTCCGGTTGGTACGAAGGTCACGTTGACTGAGGAGAAGCCGGCTGATGTTGAGGCTGAGGGTGGCAAGACGGTTACCTTCGGTGAGCCGGTGTTCACTGTTGGTGATCAGTCGGGTGCTGAGGTTACTGTGACGGTTGGGGAGTGTGAGCAGCCTGTTTCTGTGGCGCTGGAGAACCCGACCGTGACTGAAGAGCCGACTCCTGAGCCGACGCCGGAGCCCACTCCTGAGCCGACGCCGGAGCCCACTCCTGAGCCGACGCCGGAGCCCACTCCTGAGCCGACGCCGGAACCGACTCCTGAGCCGACGCCGGAGCCCACTCCTAAGCCGACCCCGGAGCCCACTCCTGAGCCGACCCCGGAACCGACTCCTGAGCCGACGCCGGAGCCCACTCCTGAGCCGACGCCGGAGCCCACTCCTGAGCCGACCCCGGAACCGACTCCTGAGCCGACGCCGGAGCCCACTCCTGAGCCGACGCCGGAGCCCACTCCTGAGCCGACGCCGGAGCCCACTCCTGAGCCGACCCCGGAACCGACTCCTGAGCCGACGCCGGAGCCCACTCCTGAGCCGACCCCGGAGCAGCCTGACAAGCCTGTCAAGCCTGGGCTCCCACGTACGGGTGCTGAGAACGTAGCCCCAATCGCCAGCGCAGCTCTGCTGCTGACTGTCCTTGGTGGCGCGGCACTGATCGTCGCCCGTAAGCGCCTGAGCTAATAGCTCAGCCCAAGGAAGTGCCCCCGCTGGTTCAAAAGAAACCAGCGGGGGCACTTCCTTTTTGCTCGGGCCAGTAACACCCGAGGGATCGAAATCGACGGACCTGATTCGGAGGTTGATAGATGCCGCCAGCTAGTGCGCGGTGGTTAGTCATCAACCCGACAAGCTCTGACGAGCAGATCCGCAACATCCTGCGGCACAAGCCCATCGATGTTCTCTTTCCACATCGAATTGATCTCAAGTGCGAACAGTGCCTGCACATCCTCACCGGAGTGCATCGCTCTGGATTGCCTTACGCTTGTCTGGGATACCAGCGCGTCAACACCCATACCTCAAGATCGCCCGAGGTCACCGTCGCGACGTGTTGTCTTACGCAAGAATGCTCGTCGTGTCCTAACGGCCGCTGTAGGCTGCCCGGGCATCGTCACCACCACAGCCTGAAACAACACCACACCAAGGAATTTGCCCCGGCACCGATGGCTGAGTAGCGAGCGAAGCTCGCGTATAGAAACCGGCACTGCATCTCGATACGCGCCTTCGGCGCTACTCGATGGTCGGGTGGGGGGGGGCGTCCACCGGTGGTTGAGCCGCCCGTGTAGCGGGCGTGTCGAAACCCCGTCACCCCAGGCAAGTGAGTAGCGAGCGAAGCTCGCGCATCGAAACTCCGTCAGCTGAACCCCATTTGGTTATTCTCCTTCGTATGGGACTTACAACATCTCTGATCCTCACAAGTGAATCTGTGACGGACGAGCAATTGCAAGCCTGGGGGCTTGCCCCCACGCAAACTAACGGCGACTTGTGGACCGCGTTCTGTGACCCGGCGAACCAGTTCTTCGCGGTGGCCCGGCCACGTGATTGGACTATCTTGTTGGACCCGGAAATGCTGATCGCGGAGCGCTTCGAATCTGACTCAATCACCTTGCCTGGCACCTGGCACGTGGCAAGCGCGGTGTCCTCGACTGGGTTCGTGGATTACCGTGTGTTCGTTGACGGCACCCTCGTCCGGCACATGCTCACAGGTGATGAGGAGCTCAACGAAGGCGCGCCAGTGGTTGACGAATCCCCGTTTACCTTCCGTGAAAATGACGGGGCCGACGAACCGGTCGAGGTAGACGGCGACCTCGTCATTCAGGAGCTTCCGCGCGTGATCGGGGCTATCGGTGCTGATGACGACATCTTTGACGTCGAAGGGCAGTACTTCGCGTATCAGTCAGCCATGCCGGGCGTCGACGGAAACACGCCTGCACATGAAGAAGCAGGAACTGCCTCGGGTGGGGAGGGGCGCAAGAACACATCCATCTTCGGCAGGCTGTTCGGCGAGAAGTAACTCGCATCGCCAGCCAGTAATCGATCGTGACTGTTGGTGGTGACGTGTCGCGGCAGTTCGATGCATGCAATATTACATGTATTGTTGAGGTGTGATCTTCGCAACACCGGAGCTGACGGCTCGCGGCCAAGAGGTACTCAGCGATATCGCAGAGATGCGCGACCGTCTCGCTGGGATGCTCCGCCTGCCTCGTAGGTGGCAGGGCAACTTGCGTCGCTCATTGCAGGCTCGCGCCATTCGAGGGTCTAACACCATCGAGGGGTACGCCATCACTCAGCAAGATGCAGTTGCGGCGGTCGATGATGAGTCGCCGCTGCTAGCTGATGCTGCGACCTGGGCTGAAATCACCGGGTATCGACGTGTCTTGACGTTCATCATCAACCATGCGTCCACGCCAGATTTTCACATCGACTCTCAGACGTTACGCATCATGCATTACATGTTGCTCGAACATGACCTCGTCGGCTCATCAGCCGGATCGTTTCGAGCCACCGACATCTATGTTCGGGATTCTCGTGACGACCGCGTCGTCTACCGAGGCCCAGCCCCCGAACTGGTGCCGGAGCTGGTGGACGAGCTGATGAGCAGCCTCGTGGCGACCGATGCCGAGCCGTTAGTCGCTGGGGCCATGGCGCACCTCAATCTCGTGATGATCCACCCCTTTCGAGATGGCAATGGAAGAATGGCTCGTGCGCTGCAGACGGTGGTGCTCGCGAGGGAACGGACGCTTTCTCCAGAGTTTCTCAGCATTGAAGAATGGCTAGGGCACAACACCGACGACTATTACACTGCATTGGCCAGCGTCGGACAAGGGGAGTGGCGCCCGGAACGCGACGCAAGCTCATGGGTGAGGTTTTGTCTACGGGCGCATCACATGCAGGCCCAAACAGTCCGTCGGCGGTTGGATGAGTCAGCGCATGTGTGGACGATGCTTGATGAGCTGCAGGCAACGCAACAGCTTCCGGACCCCGCGCTCGATGCTCTCTATGACGCATTCTTGGGTGCCCGGATCACTAGATCGGGGTATGCAAAACAGGCCGGACTCGACGCGACGAGTGCAACGAGGCACTTGAAACAACTCGCAGCACATCACCTGCTTATCGCGCGAGGGGAGACGCGTGGACGTCACTACGTGATGGGCCCAGCACTCCGAGCGGTTCGCGACGAGATCACTGCGAGTCGTAAGCCCTTGGAAGATCCATATCCTTCGCTGATGCAGGACATGCGCACACAATAGGAGTACTGAACTTGTTGTTGATGAGTTCGACTCGCGGGCTGCTCGGCACTGATAATTAAGTAGCGAGCGAAGCTCGCGGATAGACACCGGCACTGCATCTCGATACGCGCCTGCGGCGCTACTCGATGGTCGGGGAAGGGGGGGGCATTCGATTCGCGCCTTTGGTGCTACTCGATGGTCTGGGGTAGGCGGGGCGCCCTTTTATCCAGACAGTTGCGCCGCTCGCGGAGCTGTCAGTGCAGCTGTTCCCAGCGGGCAAGGTCCTCGTGCGAGTCCAAATCGATGGGCAGCGCGTCGCCGGGGCTCGTGTGAGCCAGGCGCAAGGGGGAGAGGACTCGTCGGAGCGGGGCATGTTCGAGATTTCCGAACTCCTCGATTGCACGCATGAGCGCGTCGGTGCGGTAGCAGGCCATGAGCCACTGCGTGCGGCCATCTGCGGCGAGGACGACGCCGTCGAAGCGGTGGTCGAGCTGGAGACACGAGTGCCGCAGACGCGACGCGACGCGCGCCGCGTCGGGCAGGTCGACGCACAGCACCATTGTCCACGGGCTCGGCTGCTCAACCGCAGCGAGCCCGGCCCCGAGCCCTGCCGCCGGACCCGTGCCAGGAGGATCTTCACGCGTGAGCACCACGCCGTCGGGCACCGAAGCATCACCGACGACCACGATCTGCCGCGCGTCGCTTACTGCCCCGACGACGGTGTCGAGCAGGCGGGACCCGTCGACGACGAGATCAGCCTTCGACACCCCACCCATGCGCCGACCGGCACCACCGGCGACGATGATGGCGTCGTAGTCGAGCGAAGGCGCGTGCATACCCATGCAGCTTACCGACGTCCCACCCGCCAGGTGTTCTGGCGCCCGGCCACGCACACGATCAACAGCGCCAGCGCGATGAGCACCACCGACAACGCGATCGCGGTGTCCGCGTCCTGCTCGCGCAACAGATAGATCTCGAGAGGCAGCGTGCGCGTCACACCCTGCAGCGACCCGGCGAACGTGAGCGTCGCGCCGAACTCGCCGAGCGCCCTCGCAAACGACAGCGCCGTTCCCGACGCAATCGCCGGCCACATGAGCGGCAACGTCACACGCCACAACGTGCGCGTGGGCGACGCACCCAAGCTGGCAGAGACGGCGTCGTACTCGGCTCCTTGCGTGCGAAGCGCCCCCTCCAGCGATGTGACGAGAAACGGCAACGCGACGAAGGTCTGCGCCATCACCACAGCCACCGTCGTGAAACCCACCTGGATGCCCGCCACCTCGAGGAACTGCCCCACCAGCCCGCGCCGGCCGAACGTCGTGAGCAGCGCCAGGCCCGCCACCACTGGAGGCAGCACCATCGGCACCGTCACCAGCGTGCGCACGACCGTACTCCACCAGGCCTCACTGCGCGCCAGCACGAGCGCCAGCGGCACCCCGATCAGCAGCACGATGAGGGTCGAAATGCTGCACGTGATGAGACTCAACCGGAGTGCGTCGAGCGCTCGCGCCGAAGTGAGCAGCGACGGCAGCGCCGCCCAATCGGCACTCACGAGCAAGCCGATCAGGGGCACGGCAAGCACCGCCACACCCAGCGTGAAAGGGGCAAACAGCCACCGAGGAAGTGGTTGCATGGGCGACTAGGGCGCCGGCGGGCCGAAACCGTAGTCGCTGAGTGTTTTCTGCCCGTCGCCCGTCACCTGCTCGATGAACGCGCGCGCCTTGACGCTGTCACCACCGCGCACCGCGGCGATCCAGTAGGTGTTGGGGTCGTTTTTCGCTTCCGGGATCTCGATGGTGTACACCTTGTCGCCTGCGCCGGTCGCGTCGGTGGCGTAGACGAGCCCCGCGTCGGCTTCACCCGCAGTGACCTTGCCGAGCACGTTAGTGACGCTCGTCTCCTCAGAAACAGGTTTCAGACTCACCCCGACGGTTTCTGCCAACCGGTTTGTGGCACCTCCGCATGGTACGTCGGCTGCGCACACGACGAGCTTTGCGCCGTCGAGTGAATCATCGAGGCCAGTGACTCCAGCCGGGTTGTCGGCCGGCGTGACGAGCACGAGCGTGTTGGTGGCGAACATCTTCGGTTCGCCGTCGATGAGCTCCTTCTCGACGGCCTTGTCCATGTTGCGTTTGTCGGCCGAGGCAAAGACGTCGGCGGGCGCTCCGCCGGCGATCTGGTCGACTAGGCCGGACGACCCGTCAAAAGAGAAGGAAACGTTGGAGCCCTCAGCGAGTTCCTCGAACGCTGCGTGCAGCGATGCTGCCGCGAACACGACGGTGCCGTCGTTCGATGCTGGGGACTGGGATGCCTCAGTCGCTGAAGGCGTCGAAGCGCATCCTGCCAAGAGCAGGAGAGCGGAAGAAATAGCAAGGAAACGGCGCATCATGCCTCGATCGTGACGTTGGTGGACTTGATGACCGCGGTGGCGATGACGCCCGGCTCCAGGCCCAGCTCTTCGACCGCCTCGGTGGAGATGAGTGACACGACCCGGTAGGGCCCGCACTGCAGCTCGACCTGGCTCATGACCTTGTCGGATGTCACCTTCACCACCAGGCCGGTGAGGTGGTTGCGCGCAGAGCGGTGGCCGGAGCGGGTGTCCAGCGCTCCGGGATTGTTCGCTGCAGCCTGCTCCTGCGCGAAGGTGGCGAGCGAGGCCCCGTCGATGACTAACTTTCCAGAAGAATCGTGCTGCGAGGCTACTCGGCCCGCGTCCGCCCAACGGCGCATGGTGTCATCCGACACCCCGAGCAGCCGAGCAGCCTGTGAAATGCGTATTTGCGACATGAAGCGCAGGGTATCAGCCGCTGATGCGGAACGGTAGTGTGGGCGTATGTTGTACCGCGCGATGGTGATTACCTGCTCCGACCGGGCCCACGCTGGCGTCTATGCCGACCGCTCGGGCCCCATCATCGTCGAAGGGCTCCGCGCCGCCGGTTTTGACGCGCCCGCTCCCACCATCGTCCCCGATGACCGCGACGCCATCGCGAACACCATCCAGAATGCTGTGCACGACGGTGCCCGGGCGGTGGTCACGTGTGGCGGCACCGGCGTCGGCCCGCGTGACGTCACCGTCGAAGCCACACGCGCACTGCTCGACTACGAACTGCCGGGCATCGCGGAGACGTTGCGCCGCGTCGGGCCTCAGCCGCACGCCATGCTCTCGCGCGGCATCGCCGGAATCATCACCTGCGACGGCGTGCGCGCCGTGGTGCTCAATGCGCCCGGGTCGGTGGGCGGCGCACGCGATGTCGTCGAACACATCGTGCCAGCCCTCACACACTTCATCGACCAGCTCGATGGGGGAGACCATGGATAACAGGCAAAGCGCGACTGAGCGCACTCCAGACGACGATTTGGCCCCGGTAAAGGCGGTTTTTGCGATCTAGTGTGCGCTCAGTCGAGCAGACGGCAATACCCGGCTAGACTTGCGCCCTATGCTTGAGCTCAGGGATGCACACGCGCGCGTCGCCCGCGATCTGCGGGTGTCCCTGACCGACCGCTGCAACCTCCGCTGCGTGTACTGCATGCCCGCGGAGGGCATGCAATGGATCCCACGCGACGAGACCCTCACCGACGACGAGGTCGTGCGCCTCATCCGCGTGGGGGTGGAACAACTCGGTATCACCAAGGTGCGCTTCACCGGCGGCGAGCCCCTCATCCGGCCAGGCCTCGTCAACATTCTTGCCCGCGTGAAGCAGCTCCGACTACCCGACGGCAGCGCGCCGGAAACTGCGCTGACTACGAACGGCATCGGCCTCGCGCCCAGGGTGGAGGAACTCCGCGACGCCGGCCTCGACCGCGTGAACATCTCCATCGACTCCCTCGACGAGGCCCGCTACGCGCAGATGGCCCGGCGCGACCGTCTCCCCGACGTGCTCGAAGCGATCGAGGCCTCCCACGCAGCCGGGCTGCGGCCGGTGAAGGTTAACGCTGTCATTATGCGCGGGGTCAACGAAGTCGACGTGGTGCCCCTGGCGGAGTTCGCGCTCAAGGGCGGCTACGAGCTGCGCTTCATCGAGCAGATGCCGCTCGGGCCGAAGGGGGAGTGGCACCGTCACGACATGGTGACCGCGCAGGAACTCCTCGACGCGCTCAGCGCGCGCTTCCAACTCTCGCCCGCCACCGAGCCGCGCGGAGCAGCACCGGCGGAGCTGTGGAGCGTCGCGCCCGACGACACCCAGCCCGGCGGGCACATCGGCGTGATCGCATCGGTCTCGCATCCGTTCTGCGCCAGCTGCGACCGCACCAGGATCACCAGCGACGGCCAAATCCGCACCTGCCTGTTCTCGCGCACAGAGACGGACCTGCGCGGGCTTCTTCGCTCAGGGGCCGACGACGCTACGCTTGCGGAGGCTTGGGCGGGCGCACACCGTCGCAAACCGCAGGCCCACGGCATTGACACGGACGAATTCGAGCAGCCACAGCGTGGCATGAGTGCGATCGGAGGATGAATGCAGGTCAGGTTCTTCGCCGGAGCCGCAGAAGCTGCCGGCGGTGACATCCGCGAGGTCGACGCCGAGGGGCTCACCCTCGAAACCCTGCGCGAACAACTCGGCGAGGGCGACGAACGCCTCGCCCGGGTGCTGCAAGTGTGCACCTTCCTCGCTGACGGGGAGCCCATCGCGAGTGGTTCGCTCGACGGGGTCACCACCCTCGACGTCCTCCCACCCTTCGCCGGCGGCTAATCCCATGACCGCACGCATGGACGCAGCCGTCGTCGAGGTCACCATCGACGACGCGCGCCTCGAAGCATTTGTCGGCGACGATGCCGCCGGCGCGGTGGTGACGTTCCGCGGCGTGGTGCGCAATCACGACGATGGGCGCGCGGTTGCGGGCATCCGCTACGTGGGGCATCCGTCGGCTGATGCAGTGATGCGCCGCACCGTCGCTGAGTTCCAGGACCGCGACGGTGTGCACGCCGTCGCGGCACACCACCGGGTGGGCGACCTTGCCATCGGCGACACCGCGCTCGTTGTGGTGGTGGGGGCGTCGCACCGGAAGCAGGCGTTCGCGTGCGCGTCGGACCTCGTCGACCGCATCAAAGAAACGCTGCCCATCTGGAAGCTCCAGCGCTTCACGGACGGAAGCGAGGAGTGGTCGCAGTGCCCCTAACGGAGGCACAGCGACGGCGCTACCGCCGTAACATCGATGTCCCCGGCCTGGGGGAGCGCGGGCAAGAACGCCTTCTGGCTAGCCGCGTCGTGGTGGTGGGCGCGGGCGGTCTCGGCTCGGCGACGCTGCCCTACCTCGCCGCCGCCGGCGTCGGGCACATTACCGTCGTGGATGGTGACGTCGTCGAGGAAATGAACCTCCAGCGCCAGGTGCTGCACCGCGACATCGGCGTGAACAAGGCGCGCTCGGCTGCCGAGACGCTGACGCGTCTGAACCCGGGCGTCGAGGTGGATGCAGTCGAGGAGTTCCTGACATCAGAGCTGGCCGCGCAGCTGTTTCCGTCGGCCGACCTCGTGCTCGACTGCACCGACCAGTTCACCGCGAAGTACCTCATCTCCGACGCCGCCCGCGCGGCCCGCACGCCGCTGGTGTGGGCGAGCGCTGTGGGTATGCAGGGGCAGTGCTCCTTCTTCGGGCTGCCCGACGAGCACGGCGACGAGCTCTGGCTACGCGATCTGCACCCCGTCGAGCCCGAGCCCGGGATGTACCCGACCGCACTCGACATCGGCATCTTGGGCTCCACTGTGGCGCAGGTCGGCACGCTGCAGGTGGGGGAGGCCCTCAAATACCTGGCAGGCTTCGGCGAGCTGCTCGTCGGCAAGCTGTGGCTGCTCGACGCGGCGGCGTGCCACTACCACGTGATCCCATTCCGAAAGCGAACCGCATGAGAAGCATCGACGAACACCTCGAGCACGTGCGTGCCCTGGCCCGCGAACTGCCCATCGAGGAGATGCCGCTCGCGCTCGCCGAGGGGCGCGTGCTCGCGCGCGGCCTCGACGCGCTCGTGCCGGTCCCTCCGTTCACGAACTCCGCCATGGACGGATTCGCGGTGCGTGGCGTCGACGTGCAGGCGCCGACGACGCTCCCCGTCGCCGCCGACATCCCCGCGGGCGCGTGCGAACCCGATCCGCTGCCGGTCGGTGCCGCCGCGCGCATCATGACGGGCGCCCCGCTGCCAGCCGGCGCGGACATCGTCGTGCCGGTTGAACTCACCGACCAACCCCGCGGCGCCACCCCGCTGCCCGAGCGCGTGCGCATCGTCGAGGCAGCTGAACCTGGCAAGCACGTGCGCGCACAGGGCGAGAACATCCAGGTGGGCGACCCCGGCGTGCCCGCCGGCACGCGTATCGACGCCGCGGTGGCGTCGTCGCTGGCATCCATCGGGTATGGGTCGGTGCCGGTGTACGCGCGCCCGAAGGTGGCCGTCGTGACCACCGGCGACGAGCTCGCCAGCCCCGGCGAGCCCCTCCAACCCGGCCAGATCCCCGACTCGAACGGGCTGCTCGTCGCGGGATTGGTGCGACGCTTCGACGGCGAGGTCGTCGCGGTGCGCCGGGCTGGCGACGACGTCGCTGCCTTTCAGCAGCTGCTCGATGAAGCCTGCGCGGATGCCGACGTGCTCGTCACCACCGGCGGGGTGTCCGTCGGGGCCTTCGATGTGGTGCGCGCCGCCATCGACGCCGACTTCTCGCCCGTCGCGATGCAGCCTGGCAAGCCCCAAGGCTCCGGGCGGGTGCGCCTGGGCGGCCACGACGTCGCATTTCTGGGGTTGCCAGGCAACCCGGTGTCGGTATTCGTCTCCGGCTGGGTGTTCTTGCGCGAACTCTTGGGTGCGTTCTCGGGGCACCAGGAGCCCTGGCCGTCGGTGGCGTGCACGGTGTCGCGCGGTTGGCGCACCCCGAATGGTCGTGCCCAGTTCGTGCCCGTGATGCTCGACGGCGACGTCGCGGAGCCCGCCAACGAACGCGTCTCTGGCTCACATTTGGTGGCCTCGCTCTGGCGTGCCGACGGGTTGGCGTACGTGCCCGTCGACGTCGAAGAAGTCACCCCCGGCAGCACACTCGACGTCTATCTGGTGAAGTAGGGCCATGAAGTTTACGCATCTTGATTCCGACGGCGCCGCCCGCATGGTGGATGTGACGGGCAAGCAGCCGAGTGTCCGTGAAGCGACGGCCGTTGCGACGGTGCGCTGTTCGCCCGACGTGGTGGCGGCCCTGCGCGACGGGACGGTGCCGAAAGGCGACGTGCTCGCCGTCGCCCGCGTGGCTGGGATTGCCGCGACGAAGAAGGTTCCCGAGCTGCTCCCGCTGGCGCATGTGATTGGTGTGCACGGGTGCGCGGTTGATCTCGCCATCGAAGATCACGGCGTCGACATCCGCGCGACGGTCCGCACCGCCGACCGCACCGGCGTCGAGATGGAAGCGCTCACCGCGGTGACGGTGGCGGCGCTCGCTGTCGTCGACATGGTCAAGGGCGTGGACCGCTCGGCTGAGATTGTGTCAGCGAAGATCATCGCCAAATCCGGTGGACGTTCGGGCGATTGGACACGCCCGGAGGCCTGATTGTGCTTCGCTGGAGGCACACCGTCGAACGCATAAGGAGAACAAAGACATGAGCAAAGAAGACCGTAGCGAGTGGCGTCCCTTCATCGAGCGCGCGTGTAAGGCCGTCGGAGTTGACCCGGCTCGAATCGACGAGGACCTCATCCTCGAACTGACCGCCCGCATCGCTCACGAGGGGGAGCGCCCGATGGCGCCGGTGGGTGCGTACATTCTCGGCCTGGCTGTGGCGGCCGGTGGCGACCCGGTTGAGCTGCGCGCCAAGATCGAAGACGCCATCTGAGCGCAGCTCCGGTGGTGGAGTAGTCACGAAGTGGCGTGTCGAAATCCCGGATGCGTCTCGATACGCGGCTTCGCCGCTACTCGACGGTCGGTCGGTGAGGAGCTCGACGGTCGTGGTGGGGGCTGGGCCGTCACCTCCGGTGGTTGAGTAGCCACGAAGTGGCGTATCGAAACCACACCCCTCCAATCGCTTGGCTAACCCAATATCCACATTCGTTTGTCGAAACCGGGCAAAATCGGCCTATTTAGCAAACGCGTGTGGATATTGGGTTAGTTCCTTCCCCTCGCTGCGTCTCGATAGGCGTCTTCGCCGCTACTCGACGGTTGGGTGGTGCGCGATGCGGAGCCCTCGGTGACTGAGTAGCCACGAAGTGGCGTATCGAAACCGCGTCGCCGCTACTCGACGGTCGGGTGGTGCCCGATGCGCAGCCCTCGGTGACTGAGTAGCGGCCGCAGGCCGCGTATCGAAATCACACCCGGTTCCGCCGGAATAAACAACGAATTCGCGCCACGTATGCCATAGTTGTCACGACAACTATGGCATGTCGTAGACTGCTGGATTGAAGCCGATCGGTCAACGAGTGCAAGGATGAACATGAGCGCTGAAGCCCCATCTGTCGACCGCCCCCAGTCTGGGGTGAGCCGTCGTTCCTTCGTCACCTGGTCCGCTGCCCTCGGCGGAGGCGGCGCGTTGGTAGCAAGCAGTGGGCAGTTCCTCGGCATGCCGGCAGAAAGCCCTGTCGCCGCTGCGGCGGAAGGCATCGCCGAAGCGAAGACCACCTGGAGCGCCTGCGTAGTGAACTGTGGCTCGCGCTGCCCTCTTCGCCTGCAGGTGGTGGATGGCCAGATCAAGCGCGTGCTGCCGGATAACACCGGCGACGATTCCCTGCTCGGGCGTCAGATCAGAGCCTGCGTTCGCGGTCGAAACATGCGCCAGCGTGTCTACAACCCGAGCCGCATCAAGAAGCCGCTCAAGCGCCGCGAGGGCACCAAGCGCGGCGACGGAGTGTGGGACGAGATCTCCTGGGACGAGGCCTTCCAGCTGTACGCCGACGAGCTGAAGCGCGTCATCAAGGAGCACGGCAACGAGGCCTGCTTCATGGTCTACGGATCCGGTGTGTGGAATGCGCATCTCTCCGCGGGTGCCCTGCCCAAGCGCATCTTCAATCTCATGGGCGGCCAGCTGAACTACTACGGCAACTACTCATTCTCGCAGCTCGGCACCATCACCAGGTTCCACTACGGCATGGAGGGAGATTGCCCGTCGAACTCCATCGAGAACACCATCCAGCACAGCAAGATGTGGGTGTTGTGGGGCCACAACCCGCAAGAAACCCGCATGTCGGGTGGCGGCAACCTCTGGACTTCGCTGCAGGCTGCGAAGAAGGAAGGCCTCCACATCGCGGTCATCGACCCTCGCCAGTCTGACTCCGTGACGGTACTCGCCGACGAGTGGATCGCCCCGCGCCCAGGCACCGACGCGGCGCTCATCGCAGGCATGATCAAGCACATCGTCGACAACAACCTGCAGGACCAGGAATTCCTGGATAAGTACTGCGTTGGATTCGATGAGAAAACCATGCCTGAGGGCGTCCCCGCGAATCTCTCGTACCGTTCGTACCTGGACGGTAAAGGCGAAGACGGCGTTGAGAAGACCCCCGAGTGGGCAGCGGAAATCACCGGGGTTCCGGCCGAGCAGATTCGAGATTTCGCAACCCGCCTGGCAATCACCAAGCCAGTCAACATCGTCCAGGGCTGGGGCCCCCAGCGGCACGCCAACGGCGAGAATCAGGTGCGCGCCATCTACACGCTCGCGGCGGTGCTCGGCCAGGTTGGTATTCCTGGCGGCGGCACCGGTGGGCAGGAGGGCTACTTCTGGCCCAAGACCCCGTGGATTCCCGCAGGCGAGAACCCCATTCCCGACGCCATCTCCAACTTCGGATGGTCCGACGCCATCGATCACGGTGAGGAAATGACCGCGACGAAGGACGGCGTGCGCGGCACCGACCGACTGAAGACCGGCATCAAGTTCATGGTGGAATTCGGTGGCAACATGCTCGCCAGCCAGCACGCTGACAACGGGAAATTGCGCAAACTGCTCCAAGACGACAGCAAATGTGAATTTATCTGCGTGATCGACAACCAGTTCACGCGTAGCTGCGAATTGGCAGACTTGGTGCTGCCCGACTGCACCACCGCTGAGCGCTGGGACTTGGTGCCGAACGAATACACCGGCGACATGGCCTACCTGATCGCCTGCGAGCCCGCTATCGAACCGCTCTACGATTCCAAGCCTGGCTACGACATCTTCACGGGCATCGCAGAGAAGCTGGGCATCAAGGAGGAGTTCACGGAAGGCCGTGACCTCGAGGGCTGGGCCAGGCACCTGTACGACGAGGGCCGCAAGGAGGTGCCGTCGCTGCCGGAGAAGTTCGACGACTTTGTGAAGAAGGGCGTGCACCGTTACTACGCGGATGAGAAGAACCCGGAAAAGGGCACGTTCGTGTCGCTCAAGGAATTCCGTGACGATCCCGACGCCAACCCGCTGGAAACCCCGTCGGGGAAGATCGAAATCTTCTCCAAGGAGCTGTGGGAGATGAGCAAGACCTGGGAGTTCCCGGAGAATCGCCCGGGCGACAAGGTATCCGCCATCCCCGAGTATGTTGCGACGTGGGAGGGCGCAGAGGAGGCCATGGCCAAGGACGCCAAGTATCCGATCCAGCTCATCGGCCACCACTACAAACAGCGCACTCACTCCACCTACGGCAACTTGCAGCGAAACAACGAGCTGCACCCGCAGGCGGTGTGGCTGAACCCCATGGACGCCGAACAGCGAGGCATTAAGAACGGCGACATCGTCGGGCTGTTCAATGACCGCGGACGGGTACACATCCAGGCAAAGGTCACGCCGCGCATCATGCCGGGCGTCGCATCGCTCCCGCAGGGTGCGTGGATCAAATGGGACAAGGACGGGATCGACCACGGCGGCTCGGTGAACGTGCTGTCGAGCATGCATCCCGCCCCTGTTTCGAAGGGCAATTGTCAGCACACGAACCTCGTGCAGGTGGAGCTCGTCAGCCCTGAGCCGGCACCTAAGAAAGCTTGAGGAGACGACTGATGCTGGGCTTTCATTTTGATGCAACTGTCTGTAACGGCTGCAAGGCCTGCAATATGGCCTGTAAAGATAAACACGACCTCCCCGAAGGCGTGAACTGGCGACGCATCGCCGAGTACACCGGCGGAACGTGGCAGCAACACGGCAACACCTACACCCCCAACGTGTTCTCCTATTACACGTCCATTGCCTGCAACCACTGCGACAACGCGGTATGCATGGAAGTGTGTCCGACGACGGCGATGAGCCGCCGCGATGATGGCACGGTGTACGTCGACGACAGCAAGTGCGTCGGGTGTCGCTACTGCGAGTGGGCGTGCCCGTACTCCGCACCGCAGTTCAACCCCGAGACCGGACACATGAGCAAGTGCGATCTGTGTGCCGACTATCGCGAGACCGGCCAGGACCCGGCCTGCGTGGCGGCGTGCCCGTCGCGCGCACTCGACTGGGGGCCCATCGAGGAGCTGCGAGAGAAGTACGGCGACCAGAGCGCCTTTGAGCCGCTGCCCGATCCGAACATCACGAAACCGAACCTCGTGATTACTCCGCACCGGGATGCGCAACCATCTGGGATGGGCACCGGCCGCATCGCGAACCCGAAGGAGCTGTGAGATGAACCTCCACGAACTCCCGATGATCTTCTTCACCGTCATGGCGCAAATGTCGGTGGGTGCATTCCTGGTGCTGGGCGTCATCCAATTGTTTGGTTCGCTGCGGCACGATTCCAAGACCATCGACCGCGTTGCTGACCCTGCGCTCTACGCCATCGGTCCGACGCTCGTGCTCGGCCTGATCGCGTCAATGTTCCACATGAACGACGTGTTCCACGTGCTCAATGTGTTCCGCGGCTGGCAGTCGTCGTGGTTGTCGCGCGAGATCATCTTCGGCATGGGCTTCGCCGGCCTCGGCTTCCTGTTTGCCCTCATGCAGTGGTTCAAGTGGGGCAGCGCTAGGCTGCGCCAGGTGGTCGCGGCGATCACGGCGCTCGTCGGCGTTGGGCTGCTCGTCGTGATGAGCATGATCTACTACTCGCTGCGCACTGTGCCGGCCTGGCACTCGTGGTTCACCCCGGCGCAGTTCATCATTACCGCGGTGCTCCTCGGATCGCTCGCGGTGGGTACCGCATTCATGCTGACGACGGTGTTTGGCCGAAACAAGAAGAAGGTCGACATCGACACCACCACCGATGCCACCGACGAGGCCACGGTGAACAGCCTCGTCGCCTCGTCGCTGAAGGGCATTGCCGTGACGGTGATCGTCGCTGGCTCTGCGTTGCTCGTGATGATGCCGATTTACCTGCAAGGCCTCGCCCAGATGGGTGAGATCGGGGCGCTCTCCCTGGAGGCGTACTCCGGGGCGCTGTTCGTGCTGCGGCTCGCACTCGTCGCGGTGGGCGCAGGCCTGCTCGCCATCTTCATCTACGGATTCGCGAAGCCGCACGCCAACCCCACGCCACTCACCATCTGCGTCGCCGCCGCGCTGGCGCTCGTGTTCGTCGGTGAGTTGCTCGGCCGTATGCAGTTCTACGAGGCGATGGTCAGGATTGGGATTTGATGCGTCAGCACGCAGACGCATTCGCCGCCACCTGGACGGCGCTGGCTAGCGTGGTGGGCACCGAATGCCCGGCTGAGCAGACCGTTAACGTGTTCCGCGATCCGACGATGCTCGCCGCCTGGCCGCTGGCCGATGACGCCGCCGGCCTGGGCGGTGAGCGCACCCGGAGCGGTATCGAGGCGCTGCAGGCGTCGTCGGAGACGATGCAAGAGATCGACGACGACCACTTCCAGCTCCTGCGTGGGCCAGGTGTGCCCGCGGCGGTGCCGTGGGGATCGGTGCACCTGGGTGAAGAGCAGCTGCTGTTCGACGAGGAAACCTTCGATGTCCGACGCATGTACCAGCGCTTCGGGCTGCAAGCGCCGAAGTTGAACGTCGAGCCTGACGATCACGTCTCCCTGGAACTGGAGTTTCTGAGTCAGCTCCTGGTGCGGGGAATGCAGGCAGGAGATAAGGGCGACGCTAGCGCCGACGAGTACTTCGCCGCGCACGATGAGTTCTGCCGCGACCACGTGTTGCGGTGGGTGCCCACCTTCTTCGAGCAACTGACCGCGGCGGCGAATACGTCGTTCTACCGAGGCATCGGGCTCCTGGGTCAAGACGCGCTGGCCGCAGCGAAGAGGCTTGTCGTAGCCGAATGAGTGTCGACGGCGTCATCACCTGGGCGCGGCTGTTTGGGGCCGGGCGGGTCGTCGAGCTGTGGAGCAGCGACGCGCCGCCGCCCGCGCGCGGGCAGCGCGGTGTGGTGCCCATCTGCTGGCCTGGAAGCCTCGCCGACGCGCCGCTGCACCTGCCGCTGGAGATGCTCGCACTCGGCGTCGCGGACGTGCGCATCGCGCCCGACGCCGACGACGCTGGGCTCACCCCCCCCGTATCGAGCAGTGGCGCACGCTGTTTGCCCTGGTGGGTCGGGAATTGGGCGAGCCGGAGCCCGGCAAAGCGAAGCGCGACGTACTGCAGGCCGACGCGATGCCGACGGTGCAACGTCGCTCGCTGTTCGGGCTCGGAGGCCGCACTGCGGAGCCAGCCGAGCCCACCTGGGAACCCGACTTGTCTGCGACCAACCATCAACGCTTGCGCTCCGCGCTGCGCGTGCTCGCAGGCGATCAGCCCCTCGTGGAGGTGCCCGACGACGCACCCGGCCCAGGCGTGCAACTCGCAGCAGCCGGCTGCACGGCGCAGGGACAATGCGTGCAGGCGTGCCCACAAGGGGCGCTACAGCTTACGCACGCAGGCGCTGCCAGCACGCTCCACTTCGATGTGTCCCTGTGCGACGGGTGTCGCCGCTGCATCGAGTTTTGCGATCAGCGGGCGCTCACCGTCGAGGCTCCCGCGCCTTGGAGTGCCCTCCTCGACGGCGAACCCGCGCTGCTCATCACCGTCACCACGCGCACCTGCGAGCGCTGCCGAGTGGCATTCCATCCGGAGGCTGATGAGACGTTGTGCCCGGTGTGCGCGATGCGTCGGGCCAACCCGTTTGGCTCGACGCTCCCGCTTGAAGCCATCGAGCGGCTGCGACGGATGCGGGAACAACAAGGCCCGATGGCGTAGCGTGAAGCCATGACCGACGATCTCGCACAACACATGCACACCGCGGCGGCATCGCGTGCCGCCATGTGGGAGTGGTGCGCCCGCATCCTCAGCCGCCCGACTCCTGACCTCGTGACCGACCTGCGCGAGGGCATCGTCGCCGACGAACTCGTCGAGCACACGCAATGGCTGGGGGAGAGCGTCGACGTTTCCGGCCTCGAAGCCACACTCCGCGCGCATGCGCGGCGCTCCGTGAACCGCAGCGAAGCCGACGACCTTGCCGACCTGGACGAGGACTGGCAGCAACGACGCGCCGACGACCTCGCCGCGTGGTGCTCGGACGCCAGCGCGGCCGCCGCCCGCGAGGCGGCGCTGTGGGAGAGCGGGCAGATGGTTGAAGCACGCACGCTGCGCGCGGAACAGCATCAGGCGCTCGCGCCGCAGGTCGATGCCTTGACCAAGTGGTGCGTTCGGACGCACACGGAAACGCAAGTGCTCGTGATGAAGGTGCTGGCCGAGATCGTCGCGCTCCACATCGGAGTGGAAGTAGGCCGGGATGTGCGGGGTCTCTTGCACGAGGATCCGAAGCGCCGGTTCTTACTGGGTGGCTGAGCCGGGCGTGGCACACTGGTAGGCATGCGAATCGCGCAAATGGCCAACTTCGTCGGCCCCACGTCGGGTGGCATGAAGGTGGTCATCGAGCAGCTCGGACGCGGCTACATCGAGGCCGGCCACGAGCGTGTGTTCGTGTCTCCCGGGAAGCGCGACGAGATCGTCGAGGACGAATCCGGC
The DNA here is from genome assembly GCF_900343145.1 of Tessaracoccus timonensis. Taxonomy (NCBI): domain Bacteria; kingdom Bacillati; phylum Actinomycetota; class Actinomycetes; order Propionibacteriales; family Propionibacteriaceae; genus Tessaracoccus; species Tessaracoccus timonensis. The sequence continues at coordinate 207,063 of NZ_LT996886.1, read as the reverse complement.
ATCCACGTGTTCGTGCGGTCGCCGCGCATCACGAAGCAGTACCGCATGATCTCGAAGCCCTGGCGCGCGCTCGACGTGCTGGACAGGTTCCGTCCCACCACCATCGAGGTGTCGGACAAGTGGACGCTCTCGCCTGCGGGCCGGTGGGCGAAGAAGCGCGCGGTCGGCTCCGTGCTGTTCAGCCACGAGCGGCTCTCCGACATGCTCGCGATGTGGATCAAGCGCTCGTTCGGCGTGGAGGCCGCGGTGGGTGCGATGAACCGTCGGTTGGCGAAAGAGTTCAACGCCGTCGTGGTCACTAGTGAGTTTGCCGCCGAGGAGTTCTCGAACACCGGCGCCAACCTGGAGCGCGTGCCGCTGGGCGTGGACCTGGCGACGTTCCGCCCCGAGGTGGGCGCACCCGCCGACGACGGCGTGCTCAAACTCTGCTACGCGGGCAGGCTGAGCCACGAGAAGTCGCCGCAGCTCGCTGTGGCGACGGCAGTGGAGTTGCACCGTCGGGGGAGGCCGGTGCGACTAGATCTCTACGGCACCGGGCCGGACAAGGCCGAGCTCGAGGAGATCGCCGGCGACGCGCCGGTGTTCTTCCACGGGTTTGTGGACGGGCGCGACGAACTCGCGAAGCGCTACGCGGCGGCGGACATTTCGCTGTCGGTGTGTCCGGCGGAGACGTTTGGGCTCGCGGTGCTGGAGGCGCTTGCCTCAGGAACCCCCGTCGTCACGTCGAACCGCGGTGGGGCGCACGAACTGGTGGACGCGACGTCGGGCGCGTGGGGAGCGCCGGACCCGAAGTCGCTGGCGGATGCCGTCGAGCGGCTGGCGCCCAACCTCGGCCCAGACCTGCGGCAGGCGGCCAGAGCCCGAGCTGAGCAGTACAGCTGGCGGCGCACCGTCGAGCAGATGCTGGCGCTCCACGAGCGACTGGCCGACGAAGCTCCGGCCCGATCGCTGCACGGATTCACGAGGAGGAAGCATGCGTAAACGCACGGCAATGCTCGGTGTGGCTGGGGTAGTGGGTGCGGCGGTAGGCGCAGTGGCTGCCTTCGCGCCGGCACCGACTGGGCGGGGAGAGACCGTCGAATCCACCGCCGAGGCGGCTGCCTCCGGCGGGGATGAGGGCATCGACCTGGTGAACACGGCGATTCGCGCGGTTGCCGACGCCTTCCCTGTGCACTCGGCCTGGCATCTGTGGGAGTCGCCCACGACTTCGCTTCGCCACGGACGCGGGCGTTCCCCGCAATACAACACGGTGCTGCTGCTTGTGTTGCGACGATTGGGCTTCGACGTGCGCCTTGTGCACGCCGCGCGGGTGCGGGGCTTCTCCAGGCCCTGGTTCCTGAGCGGGCACACATGGGTGAAGGTATGCGTCGACGGCAGGTGGCTGGACACCTGCGCGTCGTCCGCGTCGAACAAGGCAGGCGAGATCAACTTCGTGCCGCTCACCGAGGAGCTGCCCGTGTTCATCCGCACGCGCTGGGCACTGGGACTTGCGCTGACCCCGTTCGTCGTCGCGATTGTGTGGTGGGCCTGGCTTACCGGGAAGCCGGTGCCCACGTGGGTGTATGGGGAACGCGACGAACCGCGCGCTCACTAAAGCGGTGTACACGCCGGATCGCTGACACCGGTGGAAATCTATTGACACGCCTGGGGGGGGGTGATCTATGTTTCAAACACCCACTGATCAACCAGGGTTGTGGGGACTATCTGAGGAGTCAACGATGATGCTCCCGACGACGGAAACGACAGCATTGCCCCCTCCCGCGGTCTCCATGCGATACCGCGCCAGACATGCGTACGAGATGACTGTGCGGTGCCGTCTCGGTAAGAAGGCGGTGCGTGGACATGGCTAGGTTTCTGATGGAGGCCATCGAGGTGCGGGACCTTCGGTTCTCGTACCCGATGGCCGCTCAAACTGTGCTCGCACTGGACGGGGTCGATCTGAATCTCTCCCAAGGTGAGATCGTCTGTCTGCAAGGTGCGAGCGGCTCAGGAAAGTCAACACTGTTGGCCTGTATTGCTGGTTTGGAGACACCGGATTCGGGGACTATCCGGGTAGCTGATCAAGAAGTCACCGGGATGTCCGCACAGCAGCGTACTGATCTTCGCCTGAACACTATGGGGTTGGTATTTCAAGATCATAATCTTGTGGCGCAGTTTACTGCGCGTGAAAATATTGAGATTGTGCTTCGATGTCAGGGCCGAGACAACCCCAGGGGAGAAGCCGAAGAGTTGCTTGATCTCGTGGGTATTCGGGATTTATCTGAACGGTTGCCGACGAATATGTCGGGCGGCCAGCGGCAGCGGGTAGGTATCGCTCGAGCTCTTGCTGGGCAGCGGCCATTTCTTCTCTGCGATGAGCCTACTGGTGCTTTAGATTCTGCCAATTCGAGTAGCTTGTTTGACCATCTGAGGGCGCTCGCTCATGACCATGGAATTGGTTGCTTAGTGGCTACTCATGATCCCATTGCGCGAGAGTATGGAGACAGGGTTATTGAGATGCAAGATGGGCGCGTGCGGTGAAGCCAGTACTTCGTCTTATTCCTCTGTTCTGGCGTGCGAGGGTTCTGAGAAGTCTGATTGTGGCCACAGCTGCTGTGGCTTTTACCGCCACGACTGCCTGGGGGGTAGTGCAAGCGCTCCAGTTATCACCGGAACAAGAAGCTATCAAGAATATGGGTGAGGCGACTGTCACCTACATGTCACCACCCGACGAGGAGCAGGCTGGTCCCGGCACATATGACGCGGAGCCCGAGTGGCTACGCTCCTTGGGTGCGGAAGCTGAGTACTCGGCCTTGGTCGACTTGCGTTCTCCAGGTGGTTCGCTTCACAGCGGCGTTCAGTTCTTGGAAGTGAGTTCGCAGTCCGTCGCAGTGACCGGGCGAGTGCAATTGGACGCTGGTCGCTGGCCGGAGAGCGCCGGTGAGTGCGTGTCGAATGTGCCCGACGAACAGTGGGAGCCCACTGTAGGGACATGGCCGCTGCGCATGGTTGGCAGTGGGCACATGGTTTTCGATCCCGCTTCGACGATGTTGTTCTGCGCCCCTGGCACATGGGGGACCTGGAAGATATCTGACAATACGGCATTTGCGCAATATCTTGCGGCCACCTATTACCTCGCCGGTGATGAGGACGATCTCATGCAAGAGCTTGCCCCCTACCTGGACAGTGGCGAGATAATGCCGCTAGAGATCAGTCGACGTTCCCAGCTTCTCGATGCCCCCACCACCAGTGCGAAAGAGTTCCTGGCCGTCATTTGTGTTGCCGCCCTGTTGGCATTGGGAATTCCCTTGGTGTTCAGCACCCGTGTCGCGAGTTGGGCCGGTCAAGTACAGATTGTGCTGTCGCAGGCAGGCATCTCCTCGAAGCTGGTACGACTCAGCGGGCTACTTGCGGTGGGCTCTGCTGCGGGCATCACAGCCTTGGTTGCGGCAACGTCTGGTTCTTTGACTGCCCTCGTCGTTCGTCCGCTCCTCTCCGCACTGAATGGAGGCTCCCCACTTGGACCATGGCATCTTCACATCGCCGTGGTCCTCTCCGCCTTCATTGCCGCACTGACTGGAGCGCTGACAGGTTTTCTTCTCGGTGTAGTCCGCGATGAGCGCCGGCTTTCCATGCGCAGCCGTGCAGCCGTGCCCCTGAGCCCTAGTGTTCGTCGGCGTTGTGGCGCCCTTGGCGTGATTCTCCTAGCGATAGCCCTGGCAGTGCTATGGACATCCGGAGGCTACTTCTGGGCAATGTCAGCAGGTATCGTGCTCACCGTTGGAGCCGGTGCATGCCTGGCCCCATGGCTCGGGATGAGCATCGCATCACAATTTGCAAAGCGCCCGGCATCGCCCGAAGCATTAGCCGGACGTCTCATAGTCGAAGATGGAAAGCGCTGGGCCACCGTTTTCATCTGCCTCACTGCGGTGGTGTCGGTCGTGTGCGCGGTATTTGTCAACATCACAGCATCTGTGGCTGCGCAGACCCAGTTGCTGGCATCTCGCGTGCCTCGCGGGATGGTCTTGGTTGAGGAGCCGCCCGCGGAAGCCGGTGGTGAACAGCTGCTTCGTACTATGGAAGAAGCAACTGACACCCGTCATGATGCTGTACTCACGCGCACTCAGTATTCCATCGAGGGCGAGAGCATTATCCTCACCTTGGAATCTATAGAAGCGGCTGAAACAGTCCTCGGGCCGTTGACTGATGAAGCGAAGCAGGCGTTGCAGCAAGGAAAGGTCCTCCGCGCGGGAGGAGCAGATGGGCCTGTCACTGCGCAAGGCTTTGACGGCTCCACTGTGAATCTCCACGTGGTGGGCTACAAGCCGGAAACTGGACGCACGTTGGCGCTGGGATTTGGCTACGCGCTATCCGCCGCTGTGCCCAAAGGTCCAGAGCCGACCCCAATGTGGGTGTTCGTCGGCCTCGATGATGAAGAAGCCTCGCGCCTAGCTGACTGGCCCGAGAGCTCTGGTAACAACGTCATAGCTATGCACGTCCACACTTCGTATGCTGGTGGCCTAGCCATGTACCTCACCGGTGGATTCGCGCTACTTGCGCTCGTCAGTATTCCCATGTGCGTATGGTCAATGCGGCGAGAAGTCGAGGGGCTACGACCTCTAGTACGAGGGCTCGACGCCAACGGGATCCCTAAGCGCTGGAGCTGGCGAGTGCTCTGTGCCATCAGTGGAATACTCATGGTGGTTCCAATCATTATTGGTCTATTCAGCGCCATTATTTCGACGGGCCTACTGGAATTGCTGTATCCCCCTATCTTCGACCTCGCCGGGGCAGGATGGTCTGGCATAGGAGCCATTGTGCTTGTGCTGCTATGCGCGGGGCCTCTCGCCGCAACCGTCTCCGCTCGGAACGTACGCAAGCGAAAGCGATCCGAAGTGGTGTGAGATCTCACGTGATTAAGTGGGCGCATTTTGTCGGATGCGGACTGACTCACTTCTCCTAAGAAACGCCGTGCGGCGTCCCCTTCATGTGGGGAGCGCCGCACGGCGTCGTTATGAGTGTTGCCTGGGATCAGGCGAGCGCAGCCTGCGCGTTCTTGGCCTTCTCGAGGCGGGAGGCGACGTCGTTCCAGTTGACGACGTTCCACCAAGCGTCGACGTAGTCAGCTTTCACGTTCTTGTACTGCAGGTAGAAGGCGTGCTCCCACATGTCGAGCTGCAGCAGCGGCACCTGCGACGACGGCAGGTTGCCCTGCTGATCGTAGAGCTGGTGCACGAGGAGCTGGCCGCCCAGGGTGTCGAGCGCGAGGATGGCCCAGCCGGAGCCCTGGATGCCGAGCGCCGTGGCGTTGAACTGCTTCTTGAAGCCTTCGAAGGAGCCGAAGCCCTCGGTGATGGCGTCGGAGAGAGCGCCTTCGGGCTCGCCGCCACCGTCGGGGGACATGTTCTTCCAGAACACGGAGTGGTTCACATGGCCGCCGAGGTTGAAGGCGACGTCCTTGGCGAGCTTGTTGACGGTGCCGAGCTCGCCCTTCTCGCGCGCCTCGGCGAGCTGCTCGAGCGCGGTGTTGAGGCCCTTGACGTAGGTGGCATGGTGCTTGCTGTGGTGCAGCTCCATGATTTCAGGGGCGATGTGGGGGGCGAGTGCGCCGTAGTCGTAGTCGAGGTCGGGAAGAACGTAGGTCATTGCCAATATCCTTTCGAGGAGCTTTCACTGGCTACAACCCCCACCCTAGCCGGATTATTCCCCCGCCCAAGTGGTTCTGAGCACACGGAAGCCCTTCGCAGAGGCCATTTTCTCCGTCGGCCACCCCTCGTCGGTGAGCCACCTGGCAAGCGAATCGCCGCCCAGATTCTTGCTCACCACCATCCAGGCCGTGCCGTCAGGGCGCAGCTTCGGCAGCCACCTGAGCAGCAGCGCGTGGAGGGCGTCCTTGCCGATCCGAATCGGCGGGTTCGACCACATCTCGTCGAACGGGCCATCCGCATCCGTCCCTGCCCGCCCCCGATCCGCCACTCCGTGCGCCTCCGCATTCATGTTCGTGAGCGTTATGGCATGCGCATTCACATCGACCGCGTCAACGGTGACCTTCGGCGACGCGACGGCCAACCCCACCGCGATCGGGCCAAACCCGCAGCCCAGATCCAGAATGTGGCCCTCCGACGGTGGGTCTACCTCGCGCAACAGCACGCTCGTGCCCGGGTCCAGCCGGGTTCCGGAGAACACCCCGCGTGCCGTCGTGAACGTGAGGTCGTTGCCAAAGATGGTGGCGGCAATGGTGCGGGTGACGAGCGGCTCGTCGGGGGTCTCGAAATAGTGACTCATGAGGGCTCCTCGAGGGATCGAACGGCGCGGGCTGTGGCCGCGCGGGCGGCGAGTTCGTCGTCGGGCGGATATCCGATCTCTTCCAGCACCAACCCATGCGCGGGCATCACGAGCACCTCGTTGTGGCGCTCAGGGTGCGCGGCGACGCGCTCCAGCCACGTCTCGTCGCGAGCCCCGCCGGCCACTGCCAGCAGTGCCCCGACGAGTGAGCGCACCATCGAGTGACAAAACGCGTCGGCGAGCAGATGAATCTCGACGACGCCATCGCCCTGCTGGATGGCGCTCAGCTCGCGGAGTTCGCGGATGGTGGTGGCGCCGTCGCGAGGCTTGCAGAAGGGGGCGAAGTCGCGCAGGCCGAGCAGCAGGGGAGCGGCCTCATTTAGGAGCTCGACGTCGACGCCGTGCCGCAGCGCGACGACGTGGCCGCGCTGCAGTGGGTCGGGCACCCGATCTGCGGGCAGCACCCGGTACGAGTAGCGGCGCCAGATGGCAGAGAAGCGCGCGTCGAAGCCGTCGGGCGCCGGCGACACGTTGCGCACGACGATGTCGTCGGGCAGCACCTTGCGTAGACGCCGGCGGAGGTCGTCGCAGATCGTCGGGGACGGGCGTTCGACGTTGAGGTGACACACCTGCCCGCGGGCATGCACGCCGGCGTCGGTGCGGCCGGCCACGGTGAGCGACGACGGCTCGGCGCTGCGGAGCACCTTGCCAATCCATGTTTCGAGCTCGCCTTGCACCGTGCGCAGGCCGGGTTGCGCGGCCCAGCCGTGGAAGTCGTGCCCGTCGTAGGCGAGGTCGATGCGGAGCCTCATGGCTGGCGCTCGTACGTGAGGTCGAACACCTGGCGGCCCGCGGCGAGCCCGCGCGCCTCGTACTTCGTGATCGGGCGCTCAGCGAGCCGTGGCGCCCAGCCGTCGTGCACGTTGCGCAGCAGCGGGTGGTCGTCGAGCTGTTCCCGCATCCAGAGCGCGTAGTCCTCCCAGTCGGTGGCCAGCCGCCAACACCCGCCAGGGCGCAGTTTGGCCGCGACCACGTCGCCAAACCCACGCGAGACCAGCCGCCGTTTGTGGTGACGCGCCTTGTGCCACGGGTCGGCGAAGAACGTCCAGACCTCGGCGAGGGAGCCGTCGGCGAACAATTGCCGGAGGCCCTGGGCGCCGTCGGCCATCACGAGCCGCACGTTCGACACCTGTTCGCGGGCGAGCCGTCCCACCGTCGACGCCACCGCCCGCTCGAACACCTCGAAGGCGACGACGTTCGCCTCCGGGCGCCCCGCAGCCATGGGGACGAGGGAATCGCCGGTGCCGGAGCCGATCTCGACGATGAGCTCGCCCTCGCGCCCAAACGTCGCGGCCCAGTCGACGCTGGCGCCGTCGGCGATGGACGTCTCCAGCTCGCCGGTGGGCACGTCGACGATGAACTCGCTGCCGTGGCGCTCCAATGCGGTGCGCTGCGAATCATTCATGCGGGAGCTGCGGCGCACGAAGCTCACGATGTCACGGTGGGGGCGGGCGGAAGTCACCGCACCACTGTATCGAGAACCGCCTGGATCAGCGCAGGGGAGCAGGTAGGCTCGAGGTAACCAAGGAGGCATCCGTGCGTACTGTGTTGAACATCATCTGGCTCGTATTCGGCGGCATCTGGCTGGCGCTGGCTTATTTCCTGGTGGGCCTGGTCAGCTGTCTGTTGATCGTCACCATCCCCGTGGGGGTGGCGTTCATGCGGATGGCCGCGTATGTGTTGTGGCCGTTCGGGAAACGCGTCGAGAGGAAGCCGAGCGCTGGGGCGTTCTCTACCGTGATCAACGTGATCTGGTTCATCCTGCTGGGGTGGGCGCTCGCGCTGGTGCACGTGGTGACCGCGCTCGGTCAGGCGGTCACTATCATCGGCATCACCAACGCTGTGGTGAGCCTCAAGATGATTCCGGTGAGCTGCTTCCCCTTCGGCAAGCGCATCGTGAGCGCCTGACGCTGACGCGCCTCAGCGCAGCTCGTCGGAATCCATCCAGATGGTGACGGGGCCGTCGTTGACGAGCTCCACATCCATCATGGCGCCGAACTGTCCCGTCTCGACGTGCGCGCCGAGGGCGCGCAACTCCTCAACGAAACGCTCGAACAGCGGGCCGCTGATCGGCCCCGGCGCGGCCTTCGACCAGGACGGGCGCCGGCCCTTGCGGATGTCCGCGTAGAGGGTGAACTGGCTCACCGCCAGAATCGGTGCGCCCACATCGCTCGCGGAGACTTCCCCATCGAGGATGCGCAGAGTCCACAGTTTTTTGGCGAGCTTCGCGGCGATCTCGGGGGTGTCGTCGTGCGTGATGCCCACGAGCAGCACCAATCCGGGGGAGGGGAGCTGGCCCACCACCTCGCCGTCAACGGTGACTTTGCCGGACTTCGCTCTTTGTACCACGATGCGCATGCGCCCCAGGGTAGTACCGGAGCACACCGCGACTGAGCGCACTCCAGATGACGAAAACGGGCGCTACAGGGCCAAAATCTGCATCTGGAGTGCGCTCAGTCGAGTCCGGGAGTTATCCACAGGTTTGAGTTCGGATGCAAATCTCGGGCGTGTCGCTGCCACAACGTAGGGCATGGACGAACAACTTGCTCATGTACTTGCCGATGAGGGCGTGATCGACATCCGCCGCTACCGCCATCTGCGTGACCGCGTGCGGCGTGCGGTGCAACGCGGGGAACTCGTGCGCGTGCTTCCGGGCGTCTACGCCCCCGACTGCTCCTTGCCCTCGCGGGTGCTCGCGCTCCAGCAGTGGGACCCCGACGCGATCGTGATTAGCGCAACTGCGGCGAAAGCAACATGGTGGCCCGACCACCCCACCGACACGGTGCACGCCAGCTCGCGACGCCAAACCCGATCCTCCCCGGTTGGGTTCGAGATTCGGCGGCGTGACATCCCCGAGGAACTCGTGATCGAGCGCTCAACGATTCGCTACGCGGCGCCTCCGCTGGCCGTATTGCAGATGATCCCCACGGATGGAGCCAAGGCCATCGACGAAGCGCTCAGGCGAAGAGCGGTGCGGGTGGGGGATCTCATCGGCGCCTTGCGCCTCATCCCTGGGCGCGACGGTAACCGGGAAGCAGCGCGGCTGCTGATCGAATCCAGAGACGAGCCCTGGTCGTATCTGGAACGGCAGGGGCATCAGCTCTTACGCGAGGCAGGGATCGGTGGATGGAAGAGTAACTACCTCATTAACCTGCAGGATGCAATCATCTTCGCGGACGTCGCTTGGCCTGGGCTCAAGCTCATCGTGGAGTTCGACGGTTGGGAGTTTCATCGAGATTACGAGCAGTTTGTGGCGGACCGCCGGCGGGATGCGGAGTTAGTGCGTAGGGGATGGACGGTGCTGCGCTTCACGGCCCCGAGCATGGACACGCTCATTGACATCGTGAAGGCCGTCATGGCGCGCCTTCGCCGCGCCTGAGCGCACACCAGACGACGAAAATGGGGCTCAGAGCACCAAAATCTGCATCTGGCGTGCGCTCAGTCGCGGATGAGGCCGGTAGCGTGCAGGTATGCGAATTCTGGTACTCGGCGGCACCGCGGAAGGCCGTGCCATTGCGGCGGCAGCGGTGGACGCTGGGTTTGATGTGGTGTCGTCGCTAGCAGGGCGCACGAAGCAGCCGGTGGTTCCGGCAGGGGCAGTGCGCGTCGGTGGCTTCGGAGGCGCGGAGGGGCTCGCGCAGTTCCTGCGTGACGAGGACATTCGCGCGGTTATCAATGCCACCCACCCCTTCGCCGCGCAGATGGCGCGTAATGCCGTGGCTGCCTCGGAAGTGACGGGCGTGCCGCTGATACGGCTACTCCGACCGAGCTGGGCGGAGCGCGACGACAACTGGATTTGGGTGGCGTCTCACACCGAAGCCGCCGTCGTGGCTGCCGCCAACGGCGGCACGGTGTTCCTCACCGTCGGGCGCCAGCACTCCCTCGAGTACGCTGACGCCCTAGCGGAACACGACGTGGTGTGCCGCGTGGCCTTCGCCGGGGAGCTTCCCTGGCCGCCGAAATGGCACATCCTGGAAGCCAGAGGGCCCTTCACCCTCGACGACGAACGCACCCTCCTGCGCCAACACCGGATAGGCGTGCTGGTCACCAAGGACGCGGGTGGCGACCACACCGCAGCCAAACTCGACGCCGCCCGCGAGCTGGGCGTGCAAGTGGTGATGCTGCGCCGCCCCGAGGTGGAAGGCGAGGTGATCAGCAGCGTCGACGAGGCCGTGGGCTGGCTCAGCGTCGTTACTCGGCGTGCGGCGTGAGAATCTCGCCCGCCACGGCACCGATGACGGTGATCGCCGGTGGGCGGATGTCGGCTTCTACGGCTACTTCCGCGATGGTGGCGAGCGTGCCGTGCACGACGCGCATGTCATCGCTAGCGGCATCCTCGATCACGGTGGCAGGGGTGTCGTCCGCGAGGCCCGCGTCGCGCAGTTCCGACGTGATCTCCGGCAGGTGTTTCACCCCCATGAGGATGACGAGGGTGGTGTGCGTTTGTGCGAGCGCATCCCAGTTCACGTCGGATCGCTCATCGCCAGGGGGTACGTGCCCGGACACGACACTGAACCCGCGCGACAAGGCGCGATGCGTCACCGGGATGCCGGCGAGCGCGGGTGCAGCGACGCTGGACGTCACCCCGGGAATCACCTGGACGGGCACGCCTGCAGCCACGCAGTGCTGCCACTCCTCGCCGCCACGGCCGAAGACGAAGGAGTCTCCGCCCTTCAACCGCACTACCACCTTGCCTGCGCGGGCGTGTTCGACGAGCAGCTCGTTGATCTCTGACTGCGGAGTGAACTTACCGCGCGGCACCTTGCCCACAGGAATGCGCTCGCAGTCGTCGCGGCACTCGTCGAGCGCAGCCAGCGGCGCGAGACGGTCGTAGAGCACGACGTCAGCGGCACGCAGCGCGCGCAGCCCGCCGACGGTGAGCAGGTCGAGGTCTCCGGGGCCGCCGCCCACGAGCGTGACCGTTCCAGGCGTGAATTCCATCAGATGTTCCTTTCGTGGCAGGCTGTGATGAATCGCTGGGCTAAGGCCGGATGCCCTGCCCAATGCACGTGGAGATAGCTGGCGTGTACCGAACTGGTGGCGACGCCGTCGCGATGCAGGCCGGGGAAGTCCCAGCCTGTTGGCGACTCAATCTGCGCGGCAGTGCGGTGGTGTTCGTGCCCCACCACCTGGGTACCGGCGGCAGCGAGGGGAGAATCGACGAGGGCCACCGCGTCGCGATACCCCATCTGCAAGCGTTTACCCATCGCCGCGTGCAGCGGCAGCGCTCCCGCCATGGGTACACCGTCGAGGGATTCGCCCAGGTAGAGCATGCCTGCGCACTCGGCGACGGTGGGCACCCCGTCGGCCACGGCGCGGCGCACGTCGTCGAGCAGCGACTGGTTGGAGGCGAGCTCCGTCGCGTGCATCTCGGGGAAGCCCCCGCCCAAATAGAGCCCTGCGGTGCCCTCGGGCAGGTGCGGGGACGACGTCGGATCAAACTCTTCGACGATGCACCCGCCGGCTTCCAGCAACTCCACCGTTTCGGCGTACCGGAACGTGAACGCCCGCCCGCCCGCGACTGCGACGACGGGCCTGCGCGCGCTGGGGGCGTGCACCACGTCAGTGGGATCCCATGCCTTGTGAGGAAGGGATGGTGCGGTGCGGGCGAGGCTGAGCAGGGCGTCGAGATCGATGTGGGCCTCGATGAGATTGAAGAGCCCGTCGAGCCGCTCGGCGGCGTCGGGTCGCTCGGCTGCGGGCACCAACCCGAGATGTCGCGACGGGGCCTCGACGGACTCGTCCTTGGGTAGGAAACCCAACACCGGCACGTCGACGTGGCTCATGGCATCGCAGATCTCAGAGCGTTGCCGTGGTGAAGACACCTTGTTGAAGATCACTCCCGCTACGCGTACTCGCGGATCAAACGCGGCCAGGCCCGCCACCGTCGCGGCGATGGTGCGCGACGTGCGCGACGCGTCTGCACACAGCACGACGGGGGTGTCGGTGAGCTGGGCGACGTGCGCGGCAGAGCCCTCGCCGTGACGCCCGACCCGGCCGTCGAATAGCCCCATCACGCCCTCGATGACGGCCACGTCCGCGGGTGTGGGGACGGTGGCGCCGCGCAGCAGCAGCTGGGGGACGAGCTGGGGCGAGCACAGCACTGGGTCGAGGTTGCGCGATGGGCGCTTCGTGGCCAGCGCGTGGTAGCCGGGGTCGATGTAGTCGGGGCCCACCTTCGCCGGCGCCACCACCAGGCCGCGACGGTGCAGCGCACCCATGAGGCCGACGCTCAGCATCGTCTTGCCGTGTCCCGACGCCGGGGCGGCCACCAGTATCCGGGGAAGGGTCACCATTCGATGCCTGCCTGTCCGCGTTGCCCCTTATCAAAGGGGTGTTTGACCTTCACCATTTCCGTGACGAGGTCGGCCACCTCGACGATTTCGTCCGGGCAGTTGCGCCCGGTGATGATGACGTGTTGGCGGCCAGGGCGGGTGCGCAGCACGTCGGCGACTTCCCCCGGATCCACCCAGCCCCAGGTCATCGGGTAAGTGAACTCGTCGAGCACCCACAGCCGGTGACGCTCGTTGCGGATGCCCTCCGCGATGTGCCGCCAGCCCTCGGCTGCGGCCTCCGCGCGCTGCTCCTCGGAGAACGGGGTGCGAATCCAAGACCAGCCCTGGCCCAGAGTTTCCCACTCGATGGCTCCGCCGCCTGCCTCAGCCAACGTCGTGAGCGCGAGGTGCTCGCCGGTGCGCCACTTGCCCGACTTCACGAACTGGAACACACCCACGGACTCGCCCTGCGCCCAGGTGCGCAGCGCCACGCCCATGGCCGCCGTCGTCTTGCCCTTGCCCTCGCCAGTGTGCACGAGCACGACGGGGCGGCGTCGCAGCTCGGCAGTGGTGGGCTCTTTACTCGTTGGCACCTAGCAATCCTTGCATAACCTCACCTTCGCTAGGCTCACGGGCATGGCTGGGATTTTGGTGGCAGGCACCTCCTCGGATGCTGGTAAGTCGCTCGTCGTGACGGGACTATGCCGTGCGCTGAGGCGTCGCGGTATCGACGTCGCGCCGTACAAAGCCCAGAACATGAGTAACAACTCGATGGTCTGCGCCGACGGAGCGGAGATCGGGCGGGCGCAGTACCTGCAGGCGCTGGCCGCAGAGGTGGAGCCGTCGTCGGCGATGAACCCCGTGCTGCTGAAGCCGGGCACCGACCGTCGCAGTTTTATCGTGGTGCGCGGCCAACCCGGCGGGGTGCTGGAGTCCGGGCAGTACGCCACCGGCAGGCGAGCGCTCGCGGGCGCCGCGTGGGAGGCTTACGACGAGCTCGCCGCGCACCACGAGTTCGTGGTGTGCGAGGGCGCGGGAAGCCCCGCCGAGATCAACCTTCGTGACGGAGACTACGTGAACATGGGGTTGGCTAGGCGCTTTGGCTTGCCCGTGGTGTTGGTGGGGGACATCGATCGCGGCGGCGTGCTCGCGTCGATCTTCGGCACCTGGGGGCTCCTCGACGACGACGACCGCAGCCTGCTCGCCGGATACGTCATCAACAAGTTTCGCGGCGACGACACCATCCTCGCGCCCGGCCTTGCCGAGCTCACCCGGCGCACCGGGCTGCCACACCTGGGCACGCTGCCGTGGCTGCCGGGGGTATGGCTCGATGGGGAGGACACCCTCGCCGTCGGCCGATGGCGCGCCGAAGCATCGCGCGACGGCAGCCTGCGCGTCGCCGTCGTGCGCCTGCCGCGTATCTCGAACGCCACCGACGTTGATGCGCTTGCGCAAGAACCCGGGGTGGAAGTGCTCGTCACCACCGACCCCCGCGCGGTGCTGAGCGCAGATCTGGCGGTGCTGCCCGGCTCCCGCTCCACGCTCTCCGACCTAGCTTGGCTTCGCGCGGAAGGTATCGCCGACGCTATCGAGCAGCGCGCCGAGCAGGGCCTGCCGGTGCTGGGCATCTGCGGCGGGTTCCAGATGCTCGGCCACGCCATCCGCGACGGCGTGGAAGCAGGGGAGACAGGCGACGGCCTCGGCCTGCTGCCGGTGGACACACAGTTCCACGACGAGAAAGTGCTCGCCCGCACTTCGTCGGCGTGGCGGGGACACCACGTTGATGGCTACGAGATTCACCACGGCATCTGCGCGCCGCGTCCGGGCGCGGAATCCTTCCTTGACGGCGTGCACGAGGGCTCCTGCTGGGGCACGATGATGCACGGCTCGCTCGAATCCGACGAGTTCCGCCGCGCATTCCTTGGCGAGGTGGCCGCGCGCACGGGGTCGCCCTGGGCGCCCGACCCCACCGCGCCCGGCATGGCCGGGCGGCGCGAGCAGATGATCGACACGCTCGCCGACGCCTGCGAGGAACACCTCGACATCGATGCCCTGCTGCGTGTGGGTAGACTCATCTACGACAACTGATCGTCAGCCGATCGACGCCGAAGGAATCCGGTGCAAATCCGGGAGCGGTGCCGCCACTGTAACCACGTCTTGTGGAAGCCAGGAACTTCGGATCGGCTGGGTCGAACGGGCGAAGCACCCGAGGAGGCCGTGTGGAATCTGTAGATACGCCTACGCTCGCTGGAGTAGGAGTGGGGCCGGGAGATCCGGCGCTCATCACGCTGCGCGCGTTGCAGGTGCTCGACGCCGCCGACGCCATTCTCGTTCCCGCCACGGAGGCGCGCGAGGGCAGCGTGGGCAGGGCCGAGAGCATCGTCGTCGAACACCTTCCCCACAAGGCCGAACAGATCCATCGCGTGCCGTTTTCGATGGCGCAGCGCCGTGGCGTGGACGAGCGCAGATCCAACGCGTGGGAAACCTCCGCAGCCGTTGCGCTCGAGGCGTTCGCCGGCGGCGCCCAGCTCGTCGCGCTCGCCACGGTGGGGGACCCGTCGGTGTTTTCGACGTTCTCGTACCTGTGCGACGTGGTACGCCGCCAGCGCGAGGTGAGCGTGGAAGTGGTGCCGGGCATCACGGCCATGCAGGCCATCGCCGCCCGCAGCCGCACTCCGCTGGCGGAGGGGCAAGAAATCCTCGCGCTGGTGCCCGCCACCGTGGGCGAGGAGGCGCTGCGCCAAGTGTGCGAGGTGGCAGACACCGTCACCATCTACAAGGGCGGACGCCAACTCGCCGCGCTGAAGGATGCGCTCGCTGAGCAGGGCCGACTGGATGGCACCCTCATCGGCACCGATGTCGGCCTCCCCGATGAGCGCATCACCCGCCTGGCCGAGCTCGACGAGAGCAAGGCCCCCTATTTCTCGACGGTGCTCGCGCCGGCATCGCGCACGAAGACAGGAGGACGACTGTGAGCGGACTACGCCTTGACCCATCCGAGGGGCTCGTGGTGTTCGTGGGCGCGGGGCCGGGCGCCGACGACCTCATCACCCTGCGCGGCGCCCGCATCATCGCGGAAGCGGACATCATCATCTGGGCCTCCTCTCTCGTGCACCCGGGCATCGTCGCCGGCCACAAGGAAGGCGCGGAAGTGATCGACTCCGCGTCGATTCCGTTGGAAGACCTTGTGCCGCTCTACACCCGAGCCCGCGACGAGGGGCTGCTCGTCGCGCGCGTCCACACCGGCGACCCGGACATCTACGGAGCCACCCAAGAACAGCGCGACCTCTGCGCCCAGATCGGCATCGCCACCGAAACCGTGCCCGGCATCTCGGCGTTCAGTGCCGCGGCCGCGCGGATGGACGCGGAAATCACCCTCCCCGAGGTGGCCCAGTCGCTCATCCTCACCCGGTTGGAGGGCGGCAGAACCCCCATGCCAGACGGCGAAACTGTGCGCTCTTTCGCGGCTCACGGCACGACGATGGCGCTCTACCTCTCCGCGGCGCGCAACAAACAGCTGCAAGAAGAGCTGCTCGCCGGCGGCTACGCGCCGGACACCCCCTGCGTCATTGGCTACCGGGTCACGTGGCCCGACGAGCAGATGTGGCGCTGTGAACTCAAGGATTTGTCGGCGACGATGAAAGCCAACAAGCTCTGGAAACACACCGTCGTGCTCGTGGGGCCGGCGCTGTCGACCACGCGCGCCGCGAAACGTTCCCACCTGTATCACCCAGGCTTTCGGCACGAGTATCGCGCCGCCGATAGCGAGGCGAAACATGCCCTTCGCGCCGAGGGCGCAACCACCTACAACCTGGAGGAAGACCGTCGATGATTACTGTGTATGGACACCTCGGCACACCCAGCGACGAGCTTCGTCGCGCCACCGCTCACGCCGACGTCGTAGTGGGCGGCACCAGGCATCTCGATGAGCTCGACGTGCCAGAGCCCAAACGTATCGCGCTCGGCGCGCTCACTCCGGCGGTAGAACGCATCCGCGAGCTGCCGGAGGACACCGACGTGGTGGTGATCGCTTCGGGCGACCCGCTGTGGTTCGGCGTGGTGCGCAAGCTTCGCTCCTTCGGGCTTCGCCCCCGCGTGGTGACGGCAGCCTCGTCGGTAGCGGAGGCCTTTGCGCGCGTCGGACTGCCCTGGGATGACGCCATCACCGTGTCTGCGCACGGCCGGCCCGTCGACGCGGCCATCAGCGCAGCTCGCCGCTTCGCGAAGGTGGCGGTGATGACCGACCCGCGCGAGCCGCTCTCCGCGCTCACCGAACCCCTCGCCGATCTCGACCGCACCTATGTGCTCGCTGAGCGGCTGGGGGAGAGCGACGAGCGCGTGCGCGTGCTCGACGGCCCCACCCTGGGAAATCTCGACGATGTCCGTCACCCGAACGTTGTGCTCGTGTTGGAGCACCATCCCGATGCAGATTGGGACGACGAAGCCGTGGTGAGCACCCAGCCCCGCCCCGCGGCGGCACCGAGCGTCGCTCACGAGCGCGTGGGTGACGACGGCTGGGAGGGCCTGCGTATCGGCCAGGTGACGGGCTCGGATGCCGCCCGCCACAACGCGGAACGTATCGAGCAGGCGCTGGGTGTAGAGACCGTGCGCTTCGACGGCGCCGCCACCCAGGGCCTCGTCGAGGCCTTCAACTCCTGTGACATGGTGATCTCCCACCTGGCGCTCGGCGCTACCACCCGCATCCTCGCGCCCATGCTGGCGTCGAAGAAGACCGATCCGGGCGTCGTCGTGGTCGATCAGGGCGGCCATTTCGCGGTGCCCCTGGTAGGCGGGCACGTGGGCGGCGCGAACCGTCTGGCAGAAGAGGTAGCGACGGCACTCGGCGGCCAGGCGGTGGTCACCACCGCCACAGATTCACTGGGCATCCCCGCGCTCGACACGCTCGGCTGGGCGCACAGCGGCGACGTGGCTGCCGTCACCGGAGCCATGCTCGACGGGCAACCCATCCGGTTGGTGCGTGACGCGCTCTGGCCGCTGCCGCCGCTGCCCCCGAACGTGTCGGAGGAGCTACCGGAAGGCACGCAGCCGGCGGGGGAAATCGTCGTGACGGATCGCGACGAGCAGGCCTTGGAATCACCGACGGTGCCGCGCGTGGTGCTGCACCCCAAGTCGCTGGTGGTGGGTATGGGCTGCAACAAGGCGGCTCCCGACGCTGAGGTACACGGCCTGTTCGAGCAGACCCTCGCCGACGCTGGCCTCTCGCCGCACAGTGTCACCGCACTCACCAGCATCGACGTGAAAGCCCACGAAGGTGCCCTCGTCCGGCTGGCGAAGAAACTGGGCGTGCCGTTCGTCACCTACGAGGCGGCGGAGCTTCGCGATCGCGACGTGCCAACGCCGTCGACGGTGGTCGCCGACGAGGTGGGCACCCCCAGCGTCAGCGAGGCGTCCGTGCTGGCGCGTGGCGCGTCGATCGTCGTGCCGAAGCAGAAGAACACGGAAGCCACCTGCGCGATCGGGCGTCTGCCCGCGCGCGGCGAGCTGCGCGTCGTGGGCCTCGGTCCTGGCTCGCGTGATCTCCTCACGCCCATGGCGCGACACGCCATCGAGACCGCATCGGTGGTGGTGGGGTACATCCCGTATGTGCGTCAGATCAAGGACCTCATCTCGCCGCACGCCGAGGTGGCTGCCACGAAGATGGGCACCGAGGCGCAGCGCACCGCGCTGGCCATTGAACGCGCCAGGGCCGGGCACGCGGTGGCGTTCGTGTCGTCGGGTGACCCGTCCATCTACGCCATGGCATCGCCCACCCTGGAGACGGGCACCGAGGGCATCGACGTGCGCGTCATCCCCGGCGTCACAGCGGAGCTCGCCGCGTCGGCGTTGCTGGGCGCGCCCCTCGGGCACGACCACGTCACCATCTCGCTGTCCGATCTGCACACCTCGTGGGAAGACATCGAGCGACGGCTGGAGGCCGCCGCGGAGGGCGACTTCGTGGTGACGCTGTACAACCCGAGATCGCGCAAACGTACCCGCCACCTGCCTCGCGCGCTCGAGATTCTGGGTGCGAAACGCCCGGCGACAACGCCCGTGATGGCGGTGTACGAGGCGTACCGCAAGAAGCAGCGCATCCGGTGGGGCACGTTCGAGACGTTCGACCCGGAGTGGGTGGACATGCACACCATCGTGATTGTCGGCTCATCCAGCACGAAGGTGGTTCCCACAGGCGATGGTGAAGAGGCCATCGTGACGCCGCGCGACTATCAGTGGATGGGCAAAATACAAGGAGGTAACTGCTGATGAAGATCGCTGACGTGACCGGCGACGTGCCGCTCATTATCGCCGCCCATGGCAGCCGTGATGCCGACGGCGTTGAGGCCTGCCGCGCCCTGGTGGATCGGGTGCGATCCATGCTGCCTGGGCGACGCGTGACCCTCGGGTTCGTAGAACTCGCGGAACCCACCATCGCTGAGGCGGTGCGCGAAGCGCTCGACGGGCGCGAGATCACCGGCGACACCGACGCCGTCGTCGTACCCCTCATGCTCGCCACCGGCGGGCACGTGCGGCAAGACATCCCGGAGGCCTTCGACGAGGGGCGCGGCGACGCTGATGTGCGCTACGCGCAGCCGCTGCTGCCCAGCCCGCTGCTGCTCGACGCGTTGCTGCAGCGAATGCGCGAAGCGATGGGCACCTGGCGTGCCAAGGACACGGTGGGGGTGCTCGTCGGGCGAGGCAACCTGGTGACCGAAGCCAACGCCGAGCACTACCGCCTAACCCGCACCGTCATGGAGGAAGGCGAGCTCGCCGATGTGGAGCCAGCCTTCGTGCAGGTGTCGCGCCCGTCCATTCCCGAGGCGCTGCACAAGGCGTTGGCCGCAGGGGCGACGCAGATCGTCGTCGGGCAGCATTTCCTGTTCCCCGGCAAGCTGCGCACGTGGACCTTCGACCAAGTGCAGGCGTGGGCCGAGCAGCACCCCGAGGTGGAGGTGCGCGTCGCCGAAGTTATTGGAGACTGCGACGAGCTCGCCCAGCTCGTGGTGGATCGTTACGCGGAGCAGCTGGACGCCGAAGGCGTGGATGACGGGGCGCCCGGCTACCTATCGAGCCTCTCCCTCGCGGGCCGCGACGTGCTCGTCGTTGGCGGCGGAGCCGTGGCAGCAAGGCGCATTCCCGCGCTGCTCGCCGTCGGCGCCAAGGTGCGAGTGGTGGCACCCAACGTGGGCATCAAGGTTGGCAGGCTCGCGGCGAGCAACGCGATCGTCTGGGAGCAGCGCGCCGTTCGTGCCGACGATGTGGCCGACGCCTGGTACGTGCTGGCGGCCAGCAACGACCCTGCGGTCAACCAGATGGTGGCGGAAGAAGCCGAGCGTCGGCACACGTTCTGCGTGCGCGCGGATAAGTCTCTGGAAGGATCCGCCGCCACCCCGGCGACCGCGTCTGCGGGCGGGCTCACCGTCGCAGTCGTAGGCGACCGTAACCCCCGACGCTCCGTCAGCGTGCGCGACGCGCTGCTCAAAGCACTGCAAGGCTGACGCTGAGGTCAACCGACGCGGGCGAGGATGTCGCCCGCTCGGTTCACCACCACAATCTCTACCTCGACGGGGGAGCCCTTGAGCACCTCGAGGGCTTCATTGCGGGCAGATACTGCGATGAGGTGGGGCAGATTGATGCCCTCCTCGTCGGCGAGCTGCACGGCGTGCGCGACGGTGCACACCTCCGCGATCTGAGCCTGCAGCGCCTCACTGGCGTCAGCGCTAGCAACCAGCTGCACCAAGTGGGCGGGCTGAATTTGCGTGCGGTGAGAGTGCAAATCCAGATAACCCGCCGCCAGCTTCGATAGCTTCGCCACGCCCCCGACGATGGTGAGGCGCGGCAGGGGATGCTTGCGCAAGTACTTCAGCACGGCGCCGGCGAAATCTCCCATGTCGAGCAGCTCGATGCCGGGGTACAGCTCCTCGGCCACTCGCTCCGACGTGGAGCCTGTGCAGGCCGCGGCGTGTTGCGCGCCCCTGGCGCAGGCGACGTCGATGCCGCGGTGGATGGAGGCGATCCATGCCGAACAGGAATAGGGCACCACCACGCCCGTCGTGCCGAGCACGCTGAGCCCGCCCAGCACCCCGATGCGGGCGTTCCAGGTGCGCTTGGCGACGCGTTCGCCGTCGTCGATGCTGATGATTACCTCAACGTCGGCGCTCACGTCGTGGCGATGCGCCACGGATGCGAGGTTGTCGGTGATGTATTTCCGGGGCATGGGGTTGATGGCCGGCTCGCCCACCTCGAGAGGCAATCCAGGCAGCGTCACGGTGCCGACGCCCGCGCCCCCCACGAAGCTCACGCCTGCACCGTCCGACGTGCGCCGCACCGTGGCACGTACCACCACGCCGTGGGTGACGTCAGGGTCGTCGCCGGCATCCTTCGTGATAGCCGCCATCGCCTCGCCGTCGCTCAACCGGCTCTGGGTGAGCGCAAACGCTGGTGTGCGCCCGCCGGGCAAGGTGATCTCGACGGGGTCGGGGAAGTCGCCGGTCAGCAGAGCTTCGAAGGCCGCCGTGGCGGCCGCGCACGCACACGCGCCCGTCGTCCAGCCGGGGCGGAGCTCGGAATGCTCCAGCTGTGCGGCACGCCCGCGGGGACGCAGCGCGTCGCGCCCCTCCGCGGCCAATCGAGCCTGTTCGTCAGCGGTCATTCGTGGTTTCGGCTGCGCTGGCCATGGCGTTCACGGCAGCCACAGCCATCGCCGAGCCGCCGCGGCGGCCCAACACCGTGAGGTACTCCAGGCCAAGGGTGTCATCGACCAGCGCCTGCTTGGATTCCGCCGCACCCACAAACCCGACGGGGATGCCGACGATCGCGGCTGGGCGTGCGCCGGTGGCGTGGCACACCTCCAGCGTGCGGAAGAGCGCGGTGGGGGCGTTGCCGATCACGACGATGCCGCCGTCGAGCAGCCCATCGTGCTGCCACAAATCCACCGCGGCCGCAGTTTTCGTCGTGCCCTGCTCCTCCGCGAGCTGCACCAGGCGCGGGTCTTTGATGTGGCACACCACCTGCGCGCCTTCAGGCAGCCGTGAGCGGATGATGCCGGTGGCCACCATCGACGAGTCACACAGGATGGTCGCGCCGGACTCCAACGCGGCCAGCGTGCGCGAGGCGACGTCGGGGGTGAACGCCACCATGTCGGCGATGGCTGGATCTGCCGCAGCGTGCACCATTCGCACGACGGCGGGCTCCACGTCGGCGGGGAAACGTTCGAGGTTCGCCTCTTCACGGATGATCTCGAATGAGCGCCGGTAGATGTCGGAACCGAGCTTCAGATAGTCGTACTGCACACCGTAACCGTAGCGTGTGAACCGTTAGGACGGGATACCGGCTGTCTGCGAATTGCCGTGGTATAGGCTCAGCCTCACTACTGAATCTCTGGTGAATTTGCGAGGAAGCTGGTGAAGCCAGCACGGTCGCGCCACTGTGATCGCCCCATCGGGGCGTTAGTCAGGAACTCGCCACCAGACCTAATTCGGGACGCGTAATCCCGAGGAAAGGATCGTGCACGATGCACATCGCAGAGGGCTACCTGCCGGTGGCCCACGCCGTCGGATGGAGTGTGGCAGCGGCGCCCTTCATCATCCATGGAGCTACGGCAGTCATCAAAGAAACCCGCAAGAACCCCGAAAACAAACTGCTCTTGGCCGCCGCCGCAGGATTCACCTTCGTGCTGTCGGCCATCAAGCTGCCCAGCGTATCGGGTAGCTCTTCGCACCCGACGGGCACAGGTCTAGGTGCGGTATTGTTTAAACCGCCCGTGATGGCCTTCCTCGGCACCATCGTCCTACTGTTCCAAGCGCTGCTGCTGGCCCACGGCGGCCTCACCACGCTCGGCGCGAACGTCTTCTCGATGGCCGTTGTCGGCCCCTGGGTTGGCTACGGGGCGTGGGTGCTCGTGCGGAAGCTGGGCGGCTCGAAGGACATCGGCATCTTCTTCGCCATGGCCCTCGCAGACCTCAGCACCTACTGCGTGACGTCGCTGCAGCTGGCGCTCGCCTACCCCGACCCGACGAGCGGGCTCGGCGGTGCTGCCGCGAAGTTCCTCAGCGTGTTCGCCATCACCCAGATCCCGCTCGCCATCATGGAGGGCCTCCTGGGCGTGATCGTGTTGCGCTTCCTGACGCGCGTCGCCAAGTCTGACCTCGTCCGTCTCCACGTACTGCGTGCCGAACCGAAGGAGCCCGTCCATGTCTGAGCGTCGTTTCCCTTGGGTGAATGTGATCTGCGCGTTGGGCATCGTTGTGCTCTTCGCGGTGTCGTTCAGCCTCGGCGGCAAGACTGTGCAGGAGGGCGAGGAAGGCTTCGTCGGCACGGACTCCGTCGTGGTGGACATCATGGACGAACAAGGCGCTAAGCCCTGGTTCCAACCCATCTTCGAGCCTGGCTCCGGCGAACTGGAGTCGGGATTGTTCGCGCTCCAGGCAGCGGTGGGTGCGGGCATCGTCGGGTTTGCGTTCGGCAACCTGCGCGGACGCAAAGCGGCTCGCGACGAAGATGGCGCCGTCGGCGAGCCACGCACGATAGACGCCGACTGACCGTGGCCACACTGGCGCTCGATGACGCCGCTTGGGCAAGCCCCTGGCGGCGTCATCGCGTAGGTGAGAAGGTGTTGTGGAGCGGGGCCCTCGTCGTGACCGCGCTCGCGGTGCCTTCAATCTGGGCCACCGTCGCAGCAGGGGTGGTGGCGCTCGCGCTCGTCCTAGGGCCGGCGCGCATCCCCGCATCCATGGTGGTGACCGCGATGGCGGTGCCCTTCGGTTTCATCTGTGTGGGAGCCATCTCAGTGCTGTGCTCGGTAGGGCGAGACCCTGTCGACGCCTACTGGAGCCTAGGGCTGCTCTCCGTCGGACCCGAATCGGTCAGCATGGCGTGGCGACTATTCCTGCACGCCATATGCGGCACGCTTGCGGTGATGCTGCTAGCGCTCACCACGCCGATGTCTGATCTGCTTAACTGGATGGAGCGTCACCGGGTTCCAGGCCCCCTGGTGGACATCGCCTCGCTTACGTACCGAATGCTGTTCATCCTGCTCGACACCGCCACGTCGCTGCTCGACGCCCAGCATCGACGCTGCGGGCGCGTGACGTTGCACAGCGCCGGGGCAGTGACCGGCACCTTGCTGCTGCGCGCGTGGGATCGTGCCCAGCGGCTGGAGCAGGGCCTCACCGCACGAGGCATGGAGGAAGGGCTGCGCACCACGGCGCTGCCAAGGCAACGCAGTTGGGCGATGCTGGGCGGATGCGCGCTGACCGTCGCCGGCATCTGGATACTGGGAGTGTGGTTGCCGTGGCGATGAAACTCGAGGCACGCGGGCTCACGCTGGATCATGGCGGCCCGACGGTGCTCTCCGCGGTTGATCTCTCCGTCGAGGCAGGAAGCCGGACGCTGCTCATCGGCGCCAACGGCTCGGGCAAGACCACCTTGCTGCGCGCGTTGTGCGGCAGCCTGCGCCCAACGGCGGGGGACATCATCGTCGATGGCGAACCGCTACAGCACAGCCGTAGTGCACTGCGACGGCACCGCCAGCGCGTTCAGCTCGTGCTGCAAGATCCCGACGAGCAACTGTTCAGCGCCGACGTGCGCCAAGACGTCTCGTTTGGGCCAACCAACCTGAACATGGAGACCGATGCCGTGCTGCAGCGCGTCGACGAGACCCTCGAATTGCTATCCATCACCCACCTCGCGGATCGGCCCTGCCACCAGCTCAGCTACGGCGAACGCAAACGCGTCGCGCTCGCCGGTGCCGTGGCCATGCGGCCCGATGTGCTGCTGCTCGACGAGCCCACCGCCGGCCTTGACCCGGCAGGCGTGGAAGAGATGCTGGGCATCTTGCAGCGCCTGCAGGCGCTGGGCACGACGCTCGTCATGTCCACCCACGACCTCAACCTGGCCCTGCGGATCGCCACGCAGGTTGCCGTGGTGGCCGGCGGGAAGCTCACGGTGGGGGAGCCCGTCGAGGTGCTGAACGACGTCGACCTCCTGACCTCGGCGCGGCTCACGAGGCCGTGGCCGCTCGAACTCGCGAGCCAGCTGGGGCTCGATGCGCGCCCGCGAACCCTCGACGAGATGGTGCGGTGCCTGAGATGAATCAGCGCTGCCAGGCCCACTGCGTGATAGTGCGCAGCGGCTTCCAGCCACGGAACGAGCCGATGGTGTCGCCCACCTCCACCGCGATGCGCATGAGCTCCCCGCCGTGGGTGGCCTGCGCAGCAGCAAGCAGGAGTTCTGCCTCGACGGTGACCCCATGCGCCACCAGCCTGCCCCCCGATTTCAGCCGATCCACGCACTGGGTGAGCACACCGTCGCTCAATCCGCCGCCGATGAACACCGCATCCGGCTGGGGGAGTCCCGCCAGGGCGTCTTGCGCGTCGGCGGCCACCAGCTCACCTCTATCAGCCACCTTGAAACGGTGCAGATTCTCGCGCGCGTTCGCCAGGCGCTCGGGGCGGCGTTCGACGCCGATGCCTGTGGTGTCAGGCAGCGCCCGAAGCCATTCGACGAGCACGCTGCCCGCACCGACGCCGACGTCCCACAGTCGCTCCTTCGGTGACGGGCGCAAGTGCGCGAGCGCGGCGGCCCTGGCCACGCGCTTGGTGATGAGGCCATCATGGGCGAACGCGTCGTCGGGCAGACCGGGAACGGGAGAGAAAGCGTGAGTCATCGCGGGTATTGTGCCACGGATTCCGGTTGGCCGGATTTACTGCACCACGGCGACGCTGACCTGGGAGAAGGTCTGGAAGACTTCGCCGTGAACGTGCGGGCTGCCACGCCGCCGACGTTTGTGCAAGAGGCACTCATGCGCGCGGTCTCGACGTGGGCTGCGTATCCCAACCCCGCGCCGGCGATTGCTGCCATCGCGGGCAGGTGGGGCGTGCCGCAGAAGATGGTGCTGCCTACCAGCGGAGCAGCGGAGGCGTTCACCCTCGTGGCGCGCGCGTTGCGGCCCCGCAAGGCAGTGGTGGTGCACCCGCAGTTCACGGAGCCGGAAGCGGCCTTGCTGCGGGCCGGGCATCACGTGTCGCGCGTGTTGCTCGATCGCCCCTTCACGCTGAACTCGGGTGACGTGCCCGACGACGCCGATGTCGTCGTCGTGGGTAACCCCACCAATCCCACCGGGGTGTTGCACCCGGCGGACGTGCTTCGACGGTTGGCCCGCCCTGGGCGGGTGGTGCTCGTCGACGAAGCCTTCCTCGACGAAGTGGGCGACGACCATTCCCTCATCGCGCCCGCGATGCCGGGGCTCCTGGTGACGCGCTCCCTCACGAAGGCGTTCTCGATCGCCGGTGTGCGGGCGGGCTACGCGGTGGGGGAGCCCGATCTGATCGCGAGGCTTCGCAGTGAGCAAACGCCGTGGTCGGTCTCCTCGCCCGCCATCACGCTGATGCAGGCGTGCATGTCCGACGAAGCGCTCGCCTTCGTGCGTGCCGAGGCAGCATCGATTCCGGCGGCGCGGAACGACCTGGTGCGGCGTCTCGAAACGCTCGGGCTGTGGGTGGCGCCGTCGCAGAGCCCATTCGTGCTGGCGGACACCTCGTCGATGGGGGCTGGGTCGCTGCGCGAGCCGCTCGCCAAGCAGGGGTTTGCGGTTCGTCGATGCGAAACATTTCCGGGGCTTGGGCCTAGCTGGCTTCGGCTGGCCGTGCGCACCCCACGAGCTCATGAGCGCCTTGCTGCCGCGTTCGCCGCGGTGCAGGCGGAAGGAGATCAGCCATGAAGTGGCGTGCGGTGGGCTTGGCACTGGGACTCGTGGCGGACCGTGCGTTCGGCGACCCCGCGCGGCATCACCCCGTCGCGTGGTTCGGTACGGCGGCCAGCCGAATCGAGGAGCACACCTACGCCGACGACGTGGGCGCCGGCGGGATGCACGTCGCGGCACTGCTCGCCCCACTCGCAGTGGGCGGTGCCGTCGTGGAATGCGCCGGGCGGCGTTGGCCGTGGGTTCGGGTGGTTGCCACCGCCTGCACAACCTGGGCCGTCGTCGGGGCCACCAGCCTTGCCAAGGAAGGACGCATCATGGCCGACGCCCTCGACGCCGACGATCTGCCTCGCGCCCGCGAGCGGCTGGGGCATCTGTGCGGCAGAGACGCCGACGCGCTCGACGCGCCGGAGCTCGCTCGAGCCACCATCGAATCGATGGCAGAGAACACGGCCGACGCCGCCGTCGCGTCGATCTTCTGGGGTGCGACGCTGGGTGTGCCAGGCATGCTGGTGCACCGCGCGGTGAATACCCTCGACGCCATGATCGGGCATCGCAACGCCCATTACGAACGGTTCGGGAAAGTGGCTGCGCGACTCGATGATGTGCTCGATCTGCTGCCCGCCAGGGCCACCGGCATGCTGTTTGCAGGGCTCGCGCCTGCCGTGAGTGGCGATGCACGTCGAGCGTGGCGAGTGTTGCGACGCGACCATGCCAAGCACCCGAGCCCGAACGGGGGCTGGTGTGAATCAGCGATGGCGGGCGCGCTGGGCGTGCAACTTGGCGGTCGCAACATTTACTACGGAGGGCGGGTCGAGGAGCGAGGGCTGCTTGGTGATGGTCCGCGCCCCGACGCACATGCCGTGCGTCGATCGACGAGGCTCGTCTCACTCGCGACGTTCGTGGCAGGGGGCATCGCGTGCGCGGTCCTGGGCGCCAGGAGTGCTCGTTGACCCTCCACATCGGCCATGAGCTACGCTTTCTACCCAGAATCTTCGTGCGACATTGCGCGGATTTTGACCGATTGGCCTCCCTGTTCTAGGGTAGGTAGCTGTTGCGCATCCTGCGGGCTGGCTCACGTGCCCTGGGACGCAATCCCAAGGCAAGAAGTACACAAACTGGAAGTTGGTCTGCGTCCGTGACTACGTACACCCCCAAGCCAGGCGAAATCGCCAGGAACTGGTATGTGATTGATGCCGAGGATGTTGTCCTCGGACGTCTCGCGGTAACTGCCGCAACGTTGCTGCGTGGCAAGCACAAGGCCACTTTCGCCCCGCACGTCGACGGCGGCGACTTCGTGATTGTCGTCAATGCGTCGAAGATCGCGCTCACCGGCGACAAGGCTCAGAAGTCGATGCGCTTCTCTCACTCCGGCCGTCCGGGCGGGCTGAAGCAGTCCTCCATCGGCGAGCTGCTGGAGAAGAACCCGCGCAAGGCTGTCGAGCGCGCGGTGTGGGGCATGCTGCCGAAGAACAAGCTGTCGCGTCAGCTCATCGGCAAGCTCAAGGTGTACGCCGGCCCTGAGCACCCCCACGCTGCGCAGAAGCCGCAGCCGTACGAGATCACCCAGATCGCCCAGTAACGAGAGCGCAGAGACATATATGAGCACTGAAGTTGTCGAGGAGACCGTGAGCGACGAGATCACGCCGTTCACCGATGAAGAGAATCGCGAGATCGCCTACCGCTCCGATTCCAACCCGGCCGCCGCTGAAGGCGCCCAGTCTCGGCCCGCCGTCGTGGCCCCTGGTCAGGCCGTCGGCCGTCGGAAGCAGGCTATCGCCCGCGTCCGAATCATCCCCGGTTCCGGTTCGTGGTCCATCAACGGCCGCACTCTGGAAGACTACTTCCCCAACAAGCTGCACCAACAGGCCATCAACGAGCCTTTCGTCGTCGCTGGCCTCGTTGGTTCCTACGACGTCGTGGCCCGCATCGTGGGTGGCGGCCCGTCGGGACAGGCAGGTGCGCTGCGCCTGGCGATCGCCCGCGCGCTGAACGCCGTCGACGCTGAGGCCTCGCGCCCCGCGCTCAAGAAGGCTGGACTGCTCACCCGCGACGCCCGCGTGCCCGAGCGTAAGAAGGCTGGTCTCAAGAAGGCCCGCAAGGCGCCTCAGTACAGCAAGCGCTGATCAACACTCATGCACTGTGGGGCAGGTCCGGCAAGGACCTGCCCCACAGTTGTTTTTCGGCGACGGCGTGCCTCGAGGCGCGGGTATCGCCAGAACAACTGCAAAACTCGCCAACAGTGGCAACGCTCACGCTCAGCTCCTGCGTAAGGGCATCCACTGATGGCGAGTTTTGCAGTTTTGGCCGTCGGTGCCGCTGCGTTTTCACGGTGGGCGACGGGCGGCTCCTCGCCAAGAACGCGGTATCGCGAGTACTGTTGCGTTTTATGGCACGTCTTTTTGGAACCGACGGCGTACGCGGCACCGCCAACGTCGAACTCACCGCGGAATTGGCGCTTGATCTCTCCGTCGCCGCTGCACACATCTTGGGTGAAGCTGGAGCGCTTCGCAGCACCAAACCTTTCGCCGTGGTGGGGCGCGACCCGCGCGCCAGCGGCGAGTTTCTCGAAGCCGCAGTCGTGGCCGGGCTGGCCTCGGCAGGCATCGACGTGGTGCTCGTCGACGTGCTTCCGACGCCAGGTGTGGCGTTCCTGGTCGACGAAATCAATGCTGACTTGGGCGTGATGATCTCCGCCTCGCACAACGCCATGCCTGACAACGGCATCAAGTTCTTCTCCCGTGGTGGCGTGAAGCTTGCCGACGACCTCGAGGACGCCATCGAATCGCACATGGGCGAGGAATGGACGCGTCCCACGGGTGCTGCGGTTGGCCGGGTTCGCTCCGATGTCAGCCTCCACCAGAAGTACGTCGATCACCTGACCAACTCGCTCGGTGACACCTCGCTGGAGGGGCTCACCGTCGTCATCGATACCGCCAACGGTGCGGCCTCCACCACTGCGATCGAAGCGTTCCAGGCCAAGGGCGCGCAGGTCATCCCGATGCACAACCACCCAGACGGCATCAACATCAACGACAAGTGTGGCTCCACCCACATGGAGTCGCTCATGCAGCGCGTCACGGAAGTGGGGGCCGACCTCGGCATCGCCCTCGACGGAGACGCCGACCGCTGCCTCGCCGTCGACGCCGATGGCAACCTCGTGAACGGCGACCAGATCATGGCGATCCTCGCGGTGGCCATGAAGGAAGAACACCGCCTGATTTCGGACACGCTCGTCGCCACCGTGATGAGCAACCTCGGCTTGGTGAAGGCCATGCGTGAGCACGGCATCCGCGTCGACCAAACAAAGGTGGGCGACCGCTACGTGCTCGAGTCCATGAACGCCAACGGCTTTGCGCTCGGCGGTGAGCAATCCGGGCACGTCATCATCAACGAGTTCGCCAACACCGGCGACGGCACCCTCACCGGCCTGCACCTGGCGGCTCGGATGGCGAAGACGGGTAAGCCGCTTGCTGAACTCGCGAAGGTCATGACGGTATTCCCGCAGGCGCTTATCAACGTTCGGGGCGTCGACAAGCTGCGCGCAGGCGTCGATAACGACGTCAACCGCGCCGTCGCAGACGCCTCCATGCAACTGGGCGACACCGGCCGCGTGCTGCTGCGGCCGTCGGGCACGGAGCCGGTGGTGCGCGTCATGGTAGAGGCGCCCACGCAGGACGAAGCCGACTCCATCGCCGAGTCGCTCGCCGACGTGGTTCGCGAACGACTCACGCTGTAACGCCCGCCAGAGCCACACACCAGCACAATCCAACAGGGAAGAGGAATCAACTGATGCAAGCCGAACCAGCGGTACAGCGCGAACTCCTGCGCCTGGCCGGACTCGACTCCGACATCGCTCGCGTGACGCATCTCGCGAAGTCGCTGCCGCAGCATCAGGCAATCGCTTCGCTGATGGAACAGCGTCGGGAACTCTCCGACGCGCTCACCGCAGCCACCACCAACGCCGACGACCTGGATGTGGCCGCGCGTCGCGCGGAATCCGATCTGGTGCCAGTGCGGGCCCGGCTCGAGCGTGACCAGCAGCGCCTCGACGACGGCAGCGTCACCGATGCGAAGGCCGTGCAGGGGCTCGTCGCCGAGATCGAACACCTCACCGGGCGCATCGCGACGTTGGAAGACGAGCAGCTGGAAGCGATGAGCAGAGCCGAGGAAGCCGCGACGCACCGCGACCAGCTTGCCCAGAAGAAGGAAGCTGTCGAGCAGCAGTTGCGCGACGAGGTCACTGCCAGGGACACAGCCGTGGCGGAGCTCAAGGCGGAGGCGGTCGGTGTGGCGAAGTCTCGTAAGGAGCTCGCGTCGAAGCTGCAGGGCCCTCTGCTCGACCTGTACGAGAAGATCCGGGCGACGTCGGGTTCGGGCGCCGGTGCCCTCACCGGCGGGCGATGCGGGGGCTGCCAGTTGCAGCTGAACGTGTCGGACCTCAACGACATCCAGCAGGCGCCCGCCAACGCGGTGCTGCGCTGCCCGGAATGCGACCGCATCCTGGTGCGCACCAAGGAGCTGTGAACCTGTCATGCGCCACCATCGCCTCAACGAAGTGCCGCAGAAGGCGCGCTCCGCGATAGCGAAGCTACAGCGCAAGCTGGAGTTGCCGCTCGAGCTCCCGAAGGCGGTGCTCGACCAGGCAGAGCAGCTGCGCCAGCACCCACCTGCGTGCGAGGCGCACGTCGATAGGACCGACATCGAGTTCGTCACGATTGATCCGGCGTCGTCGATGGACCTCGATCAGGCGATGCACATCGCACGAGAGGACGACGGTTTCGTCGTGCACTACGCGATCGCTGATGTGGGGCACTGGGTGGAGCCGGGCTCGCCGATCGACGTCGAGGCGCATCGGCGCGGGCAGACTCTCTACGCTCCGGGGGCCCGGGTTCCGCTGCACCCGCCGGCGCTGTCGGAGGACGCGGCGTCGCTCTTGGCCGACGGCAGACCCCGCCCGGCAGTGCTGTGGAGTCACCATCTCGACGCTCAGGGTCGGGTGCGAGAAGCCACCGTCGAGCGTGCGGTGGTGCGCAACCGAGCGAAGCTCAACTACGACCAAGTACAGGCCGACGTCGACGCCGGCCGCGCGCATCCGAGCGTCGCGCTGCTGCCCGAAGTGGGACGGCTGCGCCAACAGTTGGAGCAGGAGCGGGGCGGCATCTCCCTCAATCTGCCGGAACAAGAGATCGTCGAAAATGAGGACGCCTGGAGCCTCACATTTCGCACGCTGCATCCCGTCGAGGATTGGAACGCGCAGATCTCGCTGCTGACGGGGTTTGTGGCCGCTCAGATGCAGATCGACGGCGGCACCGGCGTGTTGCGCACCCTCCCCGCAGCCGAGCCAGAATCCGTCCGACGGCTGAAGCGTGCGGCGGCCACTATCGGCGTGCCATGGGATGACGCGGAAACGTACCCTGACTTCGTGCGACGCCTCGATCCGAACGATCCCCAGCAACTGGCTGTGCTGATGAAGTGCACCGTGTTGTTCCGCGGCGCCGACTACCGCACGTTCACAGGTGGGGCGCCCGACGGCGACCTCGCTCAGGCTGCGCTCGGCGCCCCCTACACGCACACGACGGCGCCCCTGCGTCGACTGGTCGACCGCTACGTGCTGGAGATCTGCCTCGCCCATGCGCAGGGCCAGGACATTCCGCAATGGGCGCTGGACGGGCTCGACGATCTCCCTGAGGTTATGCGTGAGTCGGGCAGGCGTGCGCGGGCGTACGAGCGCGGCGTGATGGACATCGCGGAAGCGCTGGTGCTCGCGGGCTGCGAGGGGCAGACGATGGAGGGGGTTCTCGTCGACGTGAATCCCAAGAATAAGCGTGGCGTCGTGCAGATCTTCGAGTCGGCGGTGGAACTAGCCGTGACGGCCAAACCGAGCGATGTCGGCGAGGTGATTCGCGTGCGGATCGACCGCGTCGATGTGGAGCAGGGGAACGTGAAACTCACTCGGGTGAACTAATCACTGCACGCGAGCGAACGCCTCAACGTGCTCGATCTTGCCGACGACCTGGATGAGGTCGCCCTCGTTGACGATGGTGTCGCTCACGATGGGCATCCAGCCCAGCGACGGTGACTTCACGGCCACGGGCTTCACCTTGTATTTCCGCCAGCAGAGCGTTTCGTCGATGGTGCCGCCCGCGAGGGCAGCGGGCACCTCGGTGCGCACGAGGGCGAAGTCGGTGCCGATCTCGATGAAGTCGAGCAGTGCCCCGCGGACGCGGTGGGCGATGCGTCTGCCCATCTCCGTTTCCGGGTAGACGACGTGGTGGGCGCCCAGCTGGCTGAGAATGCGGCCATGGGGGATGCTCGTCGCCTTCGCCCACACGTCGGGCACCCCCATGTCCAGCAGCAGTGAGCAGGTGAGGATGCTGGCCTCGAGCTTCGACCCGATGGAGACCACGACTTTGTCGAACTCGGCGAGGGAGAGTTCCTGGAGGGCGACCTCGTCGGTGGTGTCCGCCTGGACGACGTTGGTGAGCTGGCCGTTGAAGCGCTGGACGACCTCTTCGTCGGCATCGATGCCGAACACCTCCGCGCCGATGCCCATGAGCTCGAGGGCGACCGATGCGCCGAAACGCCCGAGGCCGATGACGGCGACGGAGTCGGCGCGCTTGTCGTGGACGGAGCGCCTAGAGAGTCTGTTAACCAATGATCGGCCTTTCCTTAGGAAGCTGGTAGTGCCGCTTCGTGGTGGGTGCTGCGAGTGCCGTGGCGACGGTGATGGGGCCGAGCCGCCCCACGATCATAAGGCCGATGAGGACCAGCTGGCATGCGGGGTTGAGCTGCGCTGTGATCCCCGTCGAGAGCCCGACGGTGCCGAACGCGGAGATGGCTTCGAACAGTGATTGGTCGAGCGAGAATGGCGAGAGCACGAGGAGCGCGAGCGTCGCCAATCCGACGACGGCGGAGGCGAGCAACGCGACGGTGATCGCCTGCCGGTGCAGCGAGCGGGACAGGCGACGGCCGAAGATGTTGACGGCGCTGTCACCCCGGATTTCTGCCCAAGCGATGAACAGTAAGACGAAGAACGTCGTGATCTTGATACCGCCTGCGGTGCCCGCTGGGCCGCCGCCGATGAACATCAGCATGTCCATGCCGAACAGCGTCGAGTCATGGAGTGAGCCGATGTCGACGGAGTTGAAGCCAGCGGTGCGGGTCTGGACGGCTTGGAACGCCCCGGCGAGGATGCGGGAGTGCCAGGGGAGTTCGCCCAGCGTCTTCGGGTTGTTCCATTCGAGCACGGTGACGTAGATCGACGAGAGCACGAGCAGCACGGCGGTGCCGAACAACACCATGCGGGTGTGCATGGTCCACCGGTGCGGATGCCGGTACGCCCTGGCGAGTTGGTGCAGCACGGGGAACCCGAGCCCGCCGACGATGATGGCGCCCATGATGGGAAGGCAGATGCCCCAGTCGCCGACGAAGGGCGTCATGTTGCCGGGGAACAGCGAGAACCCGGCGTTGTTGAACGACGACACCGCGTGGAAGAGCCCGTACCAGAGGGAATCTCCGACAGAGTACCCCAGCGTGAGTAGTCGGATGGTGAGTGCCGCCATGACGATGCCCTCGATCACGAGGCCAGTGACGAGGACCCGTCGCAGTAGTGGGCGGAGGCCGCCGACGGAACCGTGCGCTTCGGTCGCCGCCGTGATGCGGCTGCCCAGCGAGACTTTCCCCATCACGCGCAGGCTCAGTAGCGTGGCGAAGCTCATGACTCCGAAGCCGCCGATTTGGATGAGGAACATGATCACGACGTGCCCGAATGGGGTCCAGTACGTGGGCACGTCGACGTCGGACAGCCCCGTGACGCACAGCGCCGACGTCGCCGTGAACAGCGCCGGCAGGAGCGGGATGCCGCCGGGGGACTGGGTGGAGATGGGAAGCATCAACAGCCCGGTGCCAATGATAAGCGCCAGCAAGAAACCGAACAGGATGGTGCGCGTCGGACGCGAGCCCCTGAAGGGAAGAGCCACGAATGATGAGTGTACGCCGTTTTGGGTGCGACGCTGCCATGCGGTGCCGATAGAATCGTCCGACGGACGAGTCGGCCGGGTGATCGCGGCCCTGATGCAGGGCTGAGGAAAGTCCGGGCTCCATAGAGCAAGGTGGTGGGTAACGCCCACCCGGGGTGACCCGCGGGATAGTGCCACAGAAAACAGACCGCCCGGCAACGGGTAAGGGTGAAACGGAGGTGTAAGAGACCCCCAGCGTCCCAGGTGACTGGGGCGGCTTGGTAAACCCCACCTGGAGCAAGACCAAGAAGGCCGGTTTCGCCGGCTGCGGACACCGTCGGAGCGCTGCTCGCGCGAGGTGCCCGGGTAGGTTGCTTGAGCGACGCGGCAACGCGCCGCCTTAGATAGATGATCACCGACTACAAAACCCGGCTTATAGGCCGGCTCGTCCCCTCCGTATCGTGATATCGCCCCTTGTGGGCGGTGTTTGACGTTGTCAGAACGCGTTTCGGGGAACGTTAGGGAACGTGTGGAAATGTACGGAAATGTACGAGAACGTAGCGCAAAACGAGGGAGCTCGTGGTCTCGTAGCGCACACGCAGCGCACGCGGTCGGGTGGGCTTCGGGTGCAGCGTCTCTAAGAGCTGTACAGGCCGACTCGTCACCTCCTCGTCGTGGCGGTTGGGCGCTGCTCATTTCGCTGGTTGAGTAGCGAGCGAAGCTCGCGTATCGAAACCACACCCGCTTAGGTGGCAGATTCCCGTCCATGTTTGGGCGCATTTCTGCCACTGAAGCTCATCTGGGGTTATCTCGACTCGCTGCCTTCGGCAGCGGCTCAATCATCGGGGGGGTGTGCGTCGGCTAAAGGATTGGGTGCCCAGCCTTGGCGGTTGAGTAGCGGGTGTAGCTCGCGTATCGAAACCGGATTTGCTGGGCTCGGCCCCTCTTGCCATCAGTCGTGGGCTTTTAGGGGAGGGGAGAGCTGGGAGCGTAGGCCCGAACCGAGTGCCTTGTTTCGGGTGATACGGCCAAGATTGCCGTGAACGTATGGGAATCCGCCTGGCGAACTACCTAGAGCTATGCCTTGCCTAAGTTGGATTGTGTGAGGCACAATGGGTGTGTGGAGTTGAGGTTCACGCAGGCGGCTCGCAAGCACCGCGTCGGTAAAGCCCACGTCCGCCACGTCGTGGCCACAACCGAGCCCACACCGACCACCACCAAACGCGGTGACGCGGGATGGCTCTACATCGGAGTCGACGACCGAGAATGCGAACTCGAAATCATCGCCGTCGAAGTACCCGAAGGCCTCCTCGTCATCCACGCCATGCCTACGGCGCTGAGAGGATACTGACATGCGTGAAGCACCCAAGGTCACCCTGGATACCCCAATTGGGTCCGACGTTGATCTCGACACTGAAGATGTGCGCACCAGCACCGGGCGACGTCTGACGGATGAGGTGGTGGGGGAGTTCGTCGAGGCAGCCGCAGAAGCCCGTAGCGCGGGGCGGCCGTCGCTGAGCGCTCCCGGCGTCCACTCTCCATCCGTCACTGTCCGTCTTCCAGAGGAGCTCAGCGCCAAGCTGGATCGCGCGGTCGCCAGCACCGGAAAACGACGCTCCCAGATCGTGCGTGAAGCCCTCGAAGCGGCACTCGTGTGACTATCAATCTTGAGCAGGGCGCCAGCGCAGAATTGGTCCCTTAGGTGATATATCGCGTTGTTGGGGCATGTTTAGGGAATGCGAGCGTGCTTTTGGAAAGGTGCGGACCGACGAGATGCGCAGCAGCCTCCAGGGAGAACCCCTTGGACGCGGCAACCTGACTGTGCAAGTCCCTCAGCTTGAACACTTCGAGTTCTTGCTTGAGCTGCGCATTCGCCTTGGTCGCCTTCTCCAGCTCCGACAGGTTGGCCTTCTCGGCCTTTGCCTTCAGCTTGTCATAGTCAGCGAACTTCGTCCGCTCGCGAGCCAGCCGGTCACCCAGAAGCGCGTTGAGCTGCTCCTGCGACGTGATCGGCTGAAACTCGGGCTTCGCCTGCTCGGGCTGGCCATGAGAAACCCCGCAGGAACACCTACTGGGCCTGGCGTTGGTGGCTGCCGAGGGCGCCGACTCCTCCACGCCCGAAGGTGCAGGTTATTCAGACCCGGTGCAACGCCGGTTGCTGACACCCAAGCTTGAGTGGGGTAGAGTAGTGCAGGCAGGAGCCGCAGACCCGGGATGTAGTTGAAACAGGACTACAGCAAAACCGGAGCGTCACGGCTCCTGCATTACTGCAGGCTTTCGAGATGGCCATCCCAGAAGGCCCAGAGCTCGAAGCCGGGATTGCCTTCGGGCGCGAGCTTCCGCAAGCTACGTAGTTCCTTGGTGGCTGGACGAATGTCCCCGAAGTCGACCATGAAGATGCGCATACCCTTCACGAGATTGTACTTGATGTAGCGCTTCATCGTCCCCGGCTTGCCTGTTCGCTTGAGTTCGAGGAGGCAACCCGGCTCCTATTCGAAGTCGCTTTGAGCTGGAATGCGACCGGTTGCGTCTACGCCCCCTTGGGGTACCCATCGCAGTATTTCGTGTTCATCCGCGATGAACGCCTCCTCGAACTCGATCTCGTGCGGCTTCATCTCCGCTCCCGTCGTGTCGAAGGGGAGCGCGTCTTGGATGGTGCCGTCACCAAGCTCACGCATCTGCGCCAAGATGTTCTTCAGGTTCGGCTCGAGTCCCTTCTCCTCGCAGGCCTTCCGAGCCTCCTCGTAGAGCGCCTTCTACTGCCGCTCAGCGTGAGACGGCTCCCAATCGTCGAACACCTCAGCCATAGTGCAGCCGCAATTGTCGTGATACCTCTCACCCAGCGAACGAGAACCGCGAGGTGTAGTCAGTGCGAGTCGCGAGCATTGCGCAAAACGCGCACGGGTGACCACCACTCACCCGTCGCCAGCGCTGACCATTCGCCGCATACACGTATTGGCTTCAGCTCGTTGTTCGAGCGTCTGAGAATATTGGCGAGTAAGTCGATGCGCTCAGCTGGAGAGGACCACGCCGATGATGACCGTAAGTGTGATCGCCGAACGCGGCGACGGTGTGTGGGTTCTTGAATCTGATAACGGTGCTGTCAGCCAGGCGCACACACTCAGCCAGGCGGAGGAAGAGATGCGTGAGCCAGTCGCTCATCTTGTTGGAATGCCCGAGTCCGAAATTGAGATCGCCCTCGAAGTCATCAGACCAGAATCGCTGGGGTGGTAAATCCCCGCGTTGGGGGTGGCAAATCCTCGCGCTAGGGGTGGTAAAACCTCGCGCTGAGGGTGGCAAATCCTCGCGCTGTAATCGTAGTATGGGTTCATGACACTGTCAGAACGCGAGGTCCCACGCCATGCCGTGATGCTAGCCCGGGAGATTCTCGAAGATTCCCCACTGCTCGTTGTGCAGGGCGCAAGGCAGGTGGGGAAATCAACGCTGTTGAAGCAAGCCCTCTCGTCAAAAGATGCTCATTTCATCTCTCTGGACGACACACTTGAGCGTAGTTTTGCACAGCTGGACCCAGCCTCCTTCCTGGCTCAGCAGCCGGAAAAGACGTTGGTCATTGACGAAGCGCAGAGAGTGCCATCTCTTGCTCTCGAGCTGAAGCGCACGATCGACGCTGATCGTCGCCCGGGTCGATTTGCAGTGACCGGGTCATCCGATTTGCTCCGCACGCCTGGGGTTTCTGATTCCCTTGCTGGGCGCGCCGAGTTTCTACGCCTGTACCCATTCACGCCCGGAGAGATGATCGAGCGTGCCCATCCAGAGGATTGGGTTGCATGGATCCTCAATGGTGCAGAGAACGTTGCTGGGGGCGCGTCAAGTCAGGGTTTCACGAGCGGCGAGACGCTTCGACAGATCGTCGTCGAAGGTGGTTACCCGGTACCTGCTCAACGCGACGGAGAGCGGCGAAAAGCTCGTTGGTTCGACTCGTATCTCAGCTCCTTAGTGCAACACGATGCCGCTGAACTTGGGGCGGGAGATTTCCCTGAGCATCTGTCTGCGCTCTTGCGGTACTTAGCGGCACAGGGCCAATCGGAGCTTGTCAAAGCGAAGACTGCGAGGGCGCTAGGCGTGAGCGAGACAGCGCTCACGAGTTACTTGAGTCTTGCAGAGCGCATGTACCTCATCGACTCCACTCCTGGCTGGGGCATCGGATTTACCAACCGCACTGTGAAGCGCCCCAAGGTGGCGATCGCTGATTCAGGGCTGGCGTGTTTCCTGGCGGGGCTCACCGTCGATAAAGCCCGGGCTGCCGGTGGTGCAGAACTGTTTGGCGCTGTGCTGGAAGGGTTTGTCGCGACGCAACTGCGCGCTCAGGCTGCTTGGTCGAAGGAGCGCTACACCGTTCATCACTTCCGCGAACGAGACCGTGAAGTAGATCTGCTCGTTGAACTTGCGGACTCTCGGCTGGTTCTCATCGAGGTGAAGGCGGCGGTGTCCGTGGACGAGCGCGCATGGCAGAACCTGGATGCTGTCGCTACGCGCCTGGGTGATCGAGTGGCCGCACGGGTTCTTTGCTACACAGGCTCACGCGCGATAACCCTCAATCGCGGTGATGGTCCTCCTCTCTACGTGCTGCCCGTCGCCACGCTCTGGGAGCATCCTTGAGCTGGTAGTCGGGGGACCTTGTAATCTGCAGAGCTTTTGGCGCTCAAGATGATTTCGACCCGCTGCCTTGGGCAGCGGATCAAGCATCGGATGCGGCGTGTCGAAACTCGTTGCTGCGTCTCGATACGGGCCTGCGGCCCTACTCGACGGTCGGGGGGGGGGGCAGTCGCCTCGGCACCGGTGGTTGAGTAGCGCCGTAGGCGCGTATCGAAGCCACATCTGGCAGATGATTTCGACTCGCGCGCTGCGCCCGCGGCTCAATCATCGGATGAAGAAACTGCAAAACTCGCCATCAGACGGAATTGTCCCCGCTCAGGTGAGCGTGAGGCATCCAGCTGTTGTCGAGTTTTGCAGTTTTGTTTGGGGCGGGGAAACAGTCGGGAGCAGCTCAGGCGGTGAGGATCTCGGCTCCGTCGTCGGTGACGACGAGGGTTTGCTCGAACTGGGCGCACCACGACTTGTCGAGTGTGGTGACGGTCCAGTCGTCGTCCCAGACCTCCGACTCGTAGTTGCCGAGCGTGAGCATCGGCTCGATGGTGAAGGTCATGCCCGGCTCCATGCGTGTGTCGAGACGTGGCTCGTCGTAGTGCAGCACCACGAGCCCGGAATGGAACTGCGTGTGCACGCCGTGGCCGGTGTAGTCACGCACCACCCCGTACCCGAAGCGCTTGGCATAGCTCTCGATCACCCGCCCGATCACGGACATCGGCCGCCCGGGCTTCACTGCTTTAATGCCGCGGTTGAGCGCCTCCTGCGTGCGCTCGACGAGCAGCTTGTGCTCTTCGGACACGTCGCCACACAGGAAGGTGTAGCAGTTGTCGCCGTGGACGCCGTCGTAGAACGCGGTGCAGTCGATCTTCACGATGTCGCCGTCTTCGAGCGGGCGGCTATCCGGAATGCCGTGGCAAATGACCTCGTTCACCGACGTACAGATCGATTTCGGGAAGCCGCGGTACCCCAACGACGACGGGTAGGCGTGGTGGTCGAGCATGTACTCGTGCGCGATGCGGTCGAGCTCATCTGTCGTAACGCCGGGCGCGACGGCCTTGCCGGCCTCGTGCATCGCGTCGTGGGCAATCTTGCCCGCCACCCGCATGCGCTCGATCACGTCGTCGGACTGCACATGCGACCCGGTGTAGGGGGTCGGCCCTTCCTTCCCGACGTACTCCGGCCGGGCAATCGACGCGGGAACTGGGCGGACGGGGGAGACGGTATGCGGGGTAATGATGCTCACAGTTTCACCCTAGCGCTTGTCTCGGGCGGGTTCACTCGACGGCGATGCTGTCGAGCGACTGGCGAACCTCCTCGATGGAGGAGGCATCGTCGATGGTGGCGCAGCCCGCCACGACGCTGAGCTCACCGTCGCGCCCGAGATCGAAGACGTACACATCCAGTAGGTCGCCTTCGATGCCGTCCTCCCTGTCCACATAGATGTTCGTCTGAATATGCCAACCTGTGACCCCGGAAATCTCCACCTGTTCATTGACCAGGTCTTCGCGACCAGTGAAGCCGTCGTACATCCACGACGACGCCATGCACGACACCATCGCCGCCGCAGCCTGCTTCGGGTTGCGGAACCCGTCCTCGGCACGCACGGTACCGATGTCCATCGACGCCACCCAGCCCGGCACGATTTGCCGTGTCACCGAGTTTTGCTCCGCCATCCACGGCATATATGTGGGCTCGTTGCTCCAACCGTCGGCGCTCGGAGCCACGACGGTGAGCCCGCCGCCATGCAACAGCCCATTCGCGTCCACTTCACTCGTCGGGTAACCGACGGTGGGGCAGTCCTCAGGTTTGGCGCCGCCGTCCTCGGTGGGCGCGGGTTCGTCGGGTTCTCGCGTGCGCTCATCCCACGGCTTCACGCTCGGACGATCGGAGCGGGAATCTTCTGGCGGCGCAGCGAGAGGTTTCATGATGCTCGAAGGTTGCAATACCAGAACGACGATCACCGTCGCGATGAGCAGCAGGCCGCCGACGATCCAGCCCGCAGGCGACGACTTCTGGGGTTTCTCGTCGTGCCATTGGGCACCATCCCAGTACCGCGGCGTACCGCGGCCTTCCGGGTTGGGGTACCAGCCGGGCTGACTCATACCCCGCAGTGTAGTTGTCCAACAAACCGTGGTGTGAGCGCCGCGACGGTGCGCCGTACGGCACACTTGGGCCCATGGACACTCAGGCCGAAACCGTATTTCGACTCATCGAAGAGCATCAGGTTCGATTCATCCTGCTGTGGTTCACCGACGTGCTGGGCAACCTGAAATCCGTGGCTATCGGGCCGGGTGAGGTTGAGGTGGCGCTCGCGGAAGGCGTCGGCTTCGACGGCTCGGCCATCGAGGGTTTTGCCCGCGTGTTCGAGGCCGACATGGTGGCCCACCCGGACCCCTCTACGTTCCAAGTGCTGCCGTGGATGACCGAATCCGGCCTTGTCACGGCACGCATGTTCTGTGATGTGCGGCTCCGTGATGGGTCCCCGAGCTTCGCCGACCCCCGCTACGTACTGAAACGCGCCGTCGACAAAGCCGCCGACGCCGGGTTCAGCCTGCAGGTGCACCCCGAGATTGAGTTCTTCGTGCTGAGCCAGCTCAACCCGCCAGTGCCCTTCGACAACGGCGGATACTTCGACCACACCACCCTGAGCAGAGCCAACGACGTGCGACGCGAGGCCATTCTTGGCCTCGAGGACATGGGCATCTCCGTCGAGTTCAGCCACCACGAAGGCGCCCCCGGACAGCACGAGATCGACCTGCGTCACGCCGACGCGCTCACGATGGCGGACAACATCATGTCGTTCCGGGTGGCGGTGCGCGAGGCCGCAGCCTCTCGCGGTCTGCATGCCACGTTCATGCCGAAGCCGTTCACGCAGTATCCAGGCTCGGGCATGCACTCGCACCTGTCGCTGTTCGAGGGCGACACGAACGCGTTCTTTGACGCCGCCGACGAATACCAGCTGTCGAAGGTGGGACGGCACTTCATTGCGGGGCTGCTGCGGCACGCTCCCGAGATTACTGCGGTGACGAACCAATGGGTCAACTCCTACAAGCGCCTCGCCGCAGGCGACGAGGCCCCGAGCTACGTGTGCTGGGGGAGAGCCAACCGGTCCGCCCTCGTGCGCGTTCCGCAATGGACGCCCGGCAAGGCGTCGAGTGCGCGCGTGGAGTATCGGGCGATCGATTCCGCCGCGAATCCGTACCTCGCGTACGCCCTCCTGCTTCGCGCAGGGCTGCAGGGTATCGAGGGCGAATACCCCCTGCCGGCTGAGGCGGAAGAGGCGGTGTGGACGCTGTCTCGTCGCGAACGCCAGGCGCTGGGCATCGACGAGCTGCCCCGCAATCTCGACGGTGCGCTGCGGGTGATGGAGGGCTCGGAACTCGTCGCGGACACGCTCGGCGAGCACGTCTTCGAACATTTCCTGCGCAACAAGCACGAGGAGTTCGAGGACTACCGCCGCCAGACCTCGCAATGGGAGATCGACCAGAACATCGCCGTCATGTGAGCGGAAATGCCTGCGCCACCTCGTGCGCGTGGGCGCCCGACGCCCGAACCGAAGCGTCCGCATAGGCCACGCGCCCCGTGACGAGGGCGAGGAACACCGTCGGCTCAATCTCGACGACGTTGGGCGGGGTGCCGCGCGTGTGCCGCGGGCCGGACCCAAAGCTCAACTGCACCGCCGCAAATGGCGGCACGCGCAACTCGATGGCGTGGCCGCCGAAGCGCTCACCCAGCAGCCCGCACGCCGCGCGCGTAGCCGCTGCGATGAGGGGGCGCGGCAGCTGCTCATGTTCCGACGCCGCCCGCAGCAGCAGCTGCGTGAGATCGGGGCGCTTCGCCGACAATTCCGCATCGAGATCGCGCTCATCCACGAGCGGGCGGAGTGCTTGCGTGATGGCATCGGTGGGGCGAAACATGCGTCGAGCCTAGCCGGGCACGCCTGTAGCCGACGCGTCGAGGGCCGTAGACTCCTTCCATGGCGCGGCTCCACTCACCCCAAGCTGATTTTGCGCGGCGAGGATTCGCCCAACCCACCTCGGCCGCGCGTATCTGGCAATCCTGGCCGGACGATGTTCGAGCCAAGGTGGATCTCGACTGGTTCGCCCCGGCAGGGGATCGCTTCGGCGCCCTCCATACCCTCGACGCCATCGTGCAGGCCGGGCGGCATCGCGAGTTGCTGGGCGACGCGGATTGGGCGCGACGCGTGCTCCTCGTCGCGGGTGCATCGTCGGTGCTGGCCACGGCGCTCGGGCGCGAAGAACACCTGCTGGATCTCCTACGTGACCCACCTCGCCCGCGCAGCGCCGACGATTGGCGCCGCTTTTTCGCGGAGCGCCTGCCCATCGTCGACGGGGTCTGCGCCGGCGCCGCGGACGAGCTGCGCCTGGCGAACCGAGCCGCGCTCACGCTCATCGCCGCACGGGACCTCGAGGCAGAGGATCCGACGACGCTCCTCGCCGACATCACCAGGGAGCTCGCGCACGTGGCCGACGCCGTGCTCGACACCTCGCTCGCCCTCGCGCGCGCCGAAGTACCGCAGTGGGCCGACGCGAAACTCGCGGTGATCGCGCTCGGCAAAACGGGCGCCCAGGAACTCAACTACCTCTCCGATGTGGACGTGCTCTACGTCGCCGAACCTGCCCGCGACGACGTGCCCACCGACCACGCCCTCGCCGTCGCCACGCGCATCGCAGCGGCCCAAGCGCGCATCTGCGCCGCCCACACCAGAGCCGGCACCATCTGGACTGTCGACGCCGCGCTGCGCCCGGAAGGCAAAGCCGGGCCGCTGGTGCGCACGCTCGAATCATGCCGCCGCTACTACGAACGCTGGGCGAAGCCCTGGGAGTTCCAGGCCATGCTGAAGGCCCGCCCTGCCGCCGGCGACCTGCAACTCGGGCAGGCGTTCGTCGACATGCTTGCGCCTCGGGTGTGGCAGGTCGCTCACACCGACGGTTTCCTCCCCGAGATGAGCGCCATGCGCGAGCGGGTCATCTCACTTATCCCGAAGTCGCAGGCCGACCGCGACATCAAACTCGCCAGCGGCGGCCTGCGCGACACCGAGTTCTCCGTGCAGCTCCTGCAGCTCGTCCACGGCACCTCCGACGAACGCATCCGCTGCCGAGGCACGCTCGACGGCCTCGAAGCGCTCGTCGCTTACGGCTACATCGGGCGCGACGACGGCGCCAAGCTCGCGCAGGACTACCGCATCCAGCGCGTGATCGAGCACCGCATCCAACTCGCCCGATTGCGGCGCACCCACCTCGTTCCCGACGACGAGCACCAGCTCGCGGAGCTCTCACGCACCGCGCGGATACCGGATGTGTGGGAACAGTGGAGAACCACCCGACGTGATGTGCGGCGTCTGCGTCAGCGCATCTTCTTTTCGCCGCTGCTCGACGTGGTGGCGCAATCACCGTCGGGTGCCCTGCTCAGTCAAGACGCCGCCCGAGCGCGCGCGAAGGCGCTTGGATTCCTCGACCCGCGAGCCGCACTCACGCACATCGAGGCGCTCACGACGGGGACCTCGCGGGCGGCGGAGATCCGTCGGCACCTCATGCCGGCCATGCTCGAATGGATCGCCGACGGACCGAACCCCGACTTCGGGCTGCTGTCGTTTCGGCAGCTCTCGGAAGCGCTGGGGGAGGAGAGCTGGTACCTGCGGGCACTGCGCGACGAGGGCTACATGGCCAGGCGGTTCGCGACGGTTGCCTCCACCAGCCGGTTCGCCGTCGCGCTGCTCCAGCGGGTGCCGCAATCCGTGCGGCTGCTGGCCTCCGACGACGACCTCCAGCCCCGCCCGCGCGACGAGCTCGTCGCCGCCTTCAAGAACCCCGCCGCCCGCCACGACGACGCCGATCGCGCCGTCGCGTCCATGCGCGCGCTGCGGCGTTCCGAGCTCGCCCGTATCGCCATCACCGACGTGCTGGGCCGCGTCGACGTCGCCCAATGCGGCCAGGCGCTGTCGTCGCTGGCGGACGCGACGCTCGAGGCTGCGCTGGATATCGCCCGCCGCGTGCACGCCGCGCCGGAGCTTGGCGTCGTCGCGCTCGGGCGTTGGGGCGGCTCGGAGATGAGCTACTCGTCAGACCTCGACGCGATGTTCGTGGTACCCGA
This sequence comes from Tessaracoccus timonensis, assembly GCF_900343145.1. Lineage (NCBI taxonomy): Bacteria > Bacillati > Actinomycetota > Actinomycetes > Propionibacteriales > Propionibacteriaceae > Tessaracoccus > Tessaracoccus timonensis. The sequence continues at coordinate 162,082 of NZ_LT996886.1, read as the reverse complement.
CGACACCGACGCCGCCGGACTGGAAGCGGCGACGAAACTCGTCCGACGTGCCGCCGAGATCCTGGGGCGCCCCGGCCCAGACCACGGGCTGACCCTGGATTCCGACCTCCGGCCCGGCGGGAAGAGCGGCCCGCAGGTGCGCACCCTGGCCTCATACCGCACCTACTACGAGCGATGGGCCGCGACGTGGGAACGGCAGATGCTTCTTCGCGCCCGACACGGCGCCGGTGATGCCGCGCTTGTCGCGCAGTTGCTGCACGACGCAGACCCCTACCGGTACCCGACCGAGGGGCTCGCGCCGTCGGAGGTGACAGAGATCCGTCGACTGAAATCGCGCATGGAGCGCGAGCGCATTCCGCGCGGTATCGATCGCGACCGCCACCTCAAGTTCGGCCCGGGCGGGTTGGCCGACATCGAATGGACCGTGCAGTTGCTGCAGCTTCAGCACGGCCATGCGAACCCCGAGTTGCAGACCACGTCGACGCTCGCAGCCCTCGACGCCGCCCGCTCGCTCGGGCTCATCGCGGCCCCCGACGCGGACGCGCTGCAGGAGGCGTGGCGACACGCCAGCAGCGTTCGCGACGCGGTGATGCTCGTGCGTGGCCGCGCCGCCGACGCGCTCCCCACCGACCTCAGAGACCTCGCGGCCATCAACACGCTGCTAGGCATCGACGGGCCGGCGAGTGAGCTCGTCGAGATCACCCGACGACACGCGCGCCGAGCGGCGGCCGTCGTCGAGCGCTACTTCTGGGGCGAGTGACGATGCCGAGGTGCGGTGGGGTACAGTGAGCGGCACGTATTCCGGGGTCGGTGAAAGTCCGAACCGGCGGTGACAGCCCGCGACCCTCGCGCTGCCTTACGCAGCAACAGGTTGACTCGGTGAAACTCCGAGGCCGACAGTCAGAGTCTGGATGGGAGGAATGCGAACGGCTCGCGCCCTACATCGCGCGTGCCCGCTTGCTGCCCCGGTATTGGAAGAAGGGACACCGGATGGCAGCGAGATCGCGGTTCTGGACCGCCTTCCCCGCGCGTTCGCGCCCCCGAACCAGTACCGAACGCATCGTCGTGCCCACAATCTCGGCGGTCGTCTTCGTCGCCTGTTGGTGGGTAGTGAGCCTCTTCGTTCCGACGCTGCTCCTGCCGAGCCCCATTGACGTGGCCACCCGCGTCGGGCAGCAGGCCGTGAACGGCGTCGCCTCCCAATACTTGTGGCCGACGGTGGGCCCGGCCCTGCTTGGGGTCGGTATCGCCGTCATCGCGTCGGTGACGATCGGCATCCTCGTCACGCACTCGCGCCGGTTGGCGTCGGTGTTTGAGCCGTGGGTGGCGCTGTCACAGACCGTGCCGCTCGTCGCTATCGCCCCTCTCCTCGTCCTCTGGCTCGGATACGGCACCGTGCCGATCGCGTGTTTGTGCGCGATCGTCGCGTTCTTCCCGATGGTGACCACCACCATCGTCGGGTTCCGGAATCTCGACATGCGCGTCCTCGAACAGGCCGTGCTCGACGGCGCCTCCCCCTGGCAGCGCCTCATCGTCGTCGAGATCCCCATGGCCGCGCCCTCCGTGTTGGCGGGCATCCGCGCCGGATCCGTGCTGGGCATGACGGGCGCCGTCGTCGGCGAATTCGTCATGGGCGGCACGGGGCTCGGCACCCTGCTCACGCTGTCTCGGCAGGCCTCCGACACCGTCGGGGTGTTCACCGTGATCGTGTGGATTTCAGCGGTGGCCATGGTGCTCTACTGGCTCGTCGCGCTGTGCGAGCGAGCCGCCACCAACCGCGTCCAAGGAGAGGACACATGACCATCAACCGCCGCATCTTCATCACCGGCGCGAGCCTGGCTGCACTCGCCGCGTGTAGCCCGTCGCAGCAGCCAGCCGAGCGCGAGGCGATCACCGTCGGGCTCACCTACATTCCGAACGTGCAGTTCTGCCCGTTCTACCTGGGCGTGCAGGAGCGCCTGTTCGACAACCTCGACGTGACGCTGCGCCACCACGGTGAACAGGAGGGACTGTTTGAGGCGGTGAAGTTGGGGCGCGAAGACATCGTGTTCGCCTCAGCCGACGAGGCCGTCGTCGCCGGCGACCTCGAGGTGGTCGCCACCGCCTACCAGCGCTACCCGGCCGAGATCATGATCGCGGGAGAAGCGTCGTCGCTGGAGGATCTGCGCGGGAAATCCCTGGGCATCCCCGGTCGCTTCGGCTCCAGCTACTACGCCGCGCTCGCCGCGCTGGATACCGCCGGACTCACGGAGCAGGACGTGAAGCTCGTGGAAATCGGGTTCACGTCGGTGGCGGCACTCTCGACGGGCAAGGTGGATGCCATCGTCGGATTCAGGAACAACGAGCTCGTGCAGTTCGAACAGCAGGGGATCGAAGTGGCCTCGCTGCCCATCGCGCCCAAACCCGTACTCGTTGGCCCCAGCCTCATCACGACGAAGGAGCGCGCGAAGGAGCCGTGCGTGCAGGCCATCGTCGATGGGATGCTCGCGGCAGAGCGGCGCATCGTCGACGACCCGAAGGCCGCGATCGATGCCACGGCGAAGGAAGTGCCCGCGCTGCAGGAGGCCGAGCAGCGTGCGAGCGCCGAGCGGGTGCTCGCAGCCACCGCAGAACTCTGGAAGGGAGACGCGGACGCGCCACACATCGACGTCGACCAGGCTGCCATGCAGCGGATGGAGGAGTTCCTGCAGAAGGCAGGCATCAAGTAGCGCTCAGTCGCGGGGCGCGTACGACTTCGGCTTGAACACCAGCGCTGCCACGATAGGCGGCACGACGAGGAACATCACCGTGTCGAGCGGCTCGGGCAGTGCGCCGCGTAGCGCGTAGGTGAGGCTCGATACCAACACCGTGAGCAGTAGCCACCACAGCCCCAGCCGCAGCCATACGCACAACACGATCACCGCGACGAGCGCGACGCCAGCGGCCACCAGCCCGTAGATCAGCCACGGGGGAGCGGCCAGTGGATCCGCGACGGTGGAAGCCCCACCATGCGTTTGTTCCCACACCAGCCGACCCAGCTGCGGACTCGCCATGATGATGAGCCACAACACGACGGCCACCATCACCCACATGGCGACGGCTATCGGGTCACGCCAGGTTTCGTTCTTCGCCACGCGTTCATCCTATGGCATCGCGACGGTGCTCCAGACATGCCTAAGTAGCCCGGCTCAGTCTTCAACACAGTGCCGTAACTGCCGCACAGATGACCTTGTGAATCCCATAGCGTGGGTGTCGTGATTGGCTACGGAGCAGACGGCAAAGTCGAAGTTGAAATGGAGCACGGCCGGGTGATTGGCGTGCGCGCGAACGAAGCATGGCGCGAGAGTGCCCCTCCGCGCGCAGTCACCCGCGGTGTGGTTGAGGCTCTCAACGACGCCCTCACGCAGGATCGCGAGGGACTGTCTGCGGCGATCGACGGGAGCGAACCGGTTCCCGAAATGGAGCAGGTGCTGCACGATGCAGCACTCGAATTGGAGGCACGATGAAGTTTTCACCCGAATCGTGGTCCCGGTCGGCTGAGGCCTATCGGGAAGCTAGCGAGGCAGTGAGCCAGATCAAGATCCCGACGGGGACCGGCGGCCCCACCCAGGTGGACGGCGCCGTCGCCGACGCCCTGCGCCGCCTCTCCGAAGGCTTCGAGCGCGCGACAGCAGGGCTCAGTCAGGGACTGCGCGAAGACGCCGACAACATGGAAGCCACCAGCAAGGATTACGCCAAGGCTGAAGACCACAACGCCGAGCTGGCGCAGAATGCGGGGTTGTGAGATGCCCATTCAACTTCCTCCCTTCCTGCAAGAAGCACTCTCGCGGATCGGCTCGATGTTCCCCGGCGTGGACGAGACCGAGTTGGCGAAGCTGGCCATCGAACTCGGGCAAATCGCCGCCCGTCTGACGGAGATCACCGGTGACCTGGCCGGAGCAGCGGGGCACGTCGCACTTGAAAACGAGGGCGAGGCCGCCGATCAATTCATCCAATACAACGCTGGCGAATCGAACGCGACGGGCACCGCCCGGCTGGCTGCCATCGCTGCTATCGCGGCTGGCACGTGCGCGATCGCCGCGGGCCTCGTCGTGGCGCTCAAGGTGGCGACGATGCTCGTCTCGGGTGGCATTCAGGCCATGATGAACGCGGCCAAGATTGTGCCGCCGCACTTCCGTCCTATGGCGGAGATGGCTATTCAGTCTGCAGCACAGGCTGCCCACGGCGCGCTGAACACCGTCGACTCGATTGCAGCGGGGAGGATCCGCGGATGAGCCTCGGCATTGACGTCAAGCAAGAGATGGACACGCTCGTATCGCTTATCGGTAAGGTGCAGCGCGGCGAGTTCGAGCCCATGGAGTTTCCCGATGCCGGTGTGCAGACCATCACCACCGCCGACGAGGGCCTCACCGAGATCTGCATGGAAGATGGCTCCTGCACGCAGATCATGATGCCCCACGAGCTGCTGACGGCACCCGATGCAGAGTTCGAAACCCACCTCGTCGAGGTGCTCAATAGGGCCCTGGACGAGCACCGTCAGGCGGTGCACAACACGCTGCTGGAGGCAGGCGGTACGCCGGGAATCTTCTCGGAACTGTGGCAGGCACAGGCGTACCTGCTTTCGGCAATGGGCATGCAGATGGAGGAACAGCGATGAGCAACGTAACCCACGACGTGATCGATGCGGGCATCATGACGCTCGGACCGCAGCCCATCTGGTGGGTGAACTCGGGCCGCCGTGCGGGCGAACCAGGCGGACCAGTCGCTGCCGGCGATCCGGGCGGCCCGCCGCCACCCAATCCGGGCAACGGTGGCGGGCAGCCTGCGCCGGGCGGAGGCAATCCGGGGGAGGGCGACGCCGGTGGCGCGCCTTCGGCCCCTGCGAACAACAGTTCTGTCGGCGGCCCCGTGACACGCCAGGAGATTCTGGACCGAGCGCGGCATTGGAGCAACCAGGGAGTTCCCTACTCCATGCAGGCCTACACCAGCGACGTCAACGGCAAGTCGTACCGCACCGACTGCTCGGGTCTAGTGTCGATGGCGCTGCACCTGCCCAACAGCGAGAGCACTGTGACGCTGCCAGGCGCCGTGCATCCCATTAATAAGGACGACTTGAAGCCCGGCGACATCGTCGGCAACCTCGGCCCCGGCACCGCTGGCGCCGGTGGGCACGTCATGATCTTCAACGGATGGGTTGACGAATCGCGCACCCAGTTCCGCACGATCGAGGAAACCCCGCCGCGCGCCGTCGAGAAGGTGCAGACGTGGGGATCCGCGCCCTACACCTCGTCAGCCTGGCGTTACAACAACCTTGTCGATCCGTAAACCGATCAGTCGCCCACTTGAATGAGGGTGCGACCATGCCGCTTGCCGGCGAGCAGCTCCTCGCCGGCGGCGATCGTGTCATCCAACCCGATGCAGGTGGTCATCTCGTCGAGCAGCGCTTGATCGACGCCCTGGGCCAGCACACGCCACGCGTCGGCGCGGTCGGCAGCGTCGGCTGTCACCGAATTGATGCCCGCGAGCGTGACGCCTCGCAAGATGAACGGCATCACGCTCGACGGCAGCTCGTGCCCGGCTGCGTTACCGCAAGCGGTGACGGTGCCGTCGGGAAGGGTTCGTGCGATGGCGTTAGCGAGGACTTCTCCGCCCACGGAGTCGACCACACCGGCGTAGGTGGCGCGCTGGAGCGGCTTGCCGCGGCCTGTGAATGCGTCGCGGTGCAGCACCTCGTTGGCGCCAAGCCGGGTGAGTAGGTCGCCGAACTCATCGGGGCGCCCTGTCACCGCCGCTACCTCGAACCCTGCGGCTGCGAGGAGCATCGTCGCAATGGAGCCGACGCCGCCCGTCGCGCCAGTGACCAGTACCGGACCCTGCTCAGGGGAGACGCCTTCCATCACTAGGCGTAGGACGCTGAGTGCGGCGGTGAAACCGGCGGTGCCGAGCGCGGCAGCACGTGCGGGGGAGAACGCTTCGGGCAGCGGCACGGCGAGGGTTGGATCGACTTTGGCGACGGTGGCGTAGCCGCCATGCAGCGTCTCGGACAGCCCAGCGCCGTTCAGGATCAGCCACTCACCGGGTGCGAAGCGCTCGTCGCGCGAGGTGCGAACCACACCAACCAAATCGATGCCTGCGATGAGCGGATGGGTGCGAACGACGCCCTTGCGGCCAGTCACTGCGAGGGCATCCTTGTAGTTCAGATCAGACCAACGCACGTCGACGGTGACGGGCGCGTCGGGCAGAAACGCCTCCTCGAGATTCTCGACGGATACGGACTCTTCACGAACGACGATTGCGCGCATAGCTTCATGCTACGCGACGAGGGAGGGCCGGCGTCGGCGCCCAAAACGCAGCCGATATATTCATAGTTGCGAGTTCGAGTAACGTGACCGGCATGGAACACGTCGCCCGCGACGGTTCTCTTGCGCTTGTTTTCGTGCCAGACTAGACGAAACCTGTCCGGTCCAACGTCCGATCTCGCAGTGGAGCGAGTCTCTTCTATAGGACAGAACAAGGAGATTGAGCACATGTCCCGTATCGACAACGCCGACCTGCGCGGCAAGGTCATGTCGGCCGACGAGGCCGCCCAGTTCATCAACCATGGTGATCGCGTCGGCCTGTCCGGATTCACCGGCGCCGCCTACCCCAAAGCCCTGCCCACCGCCATCGCGAACCGTGCCAAGGCTGAGCACGAGGCAGGACGCGAATTCCAGATCGACGTCTTCACCGGCGCTTCCACCGCGCCCGACTGCGACGGTGTGCTCGCCGAGGCTGACGCGGTGCGCTTCCGTTCTCCTTACCAGTCGGATCCCGTCATGCGCAGGGGCATCAACGCCGGCAAGATCCTCTACGACGACGTGCACCTCTCGCACGCCGGCTGGCAGGTGCGCTACGGATTCTTCGGCCAGATGAACGTCGCCATCGTCGAGGCCACACGCATCGACGAAAACGGCAACATCATCCCCTCGTCTGGTGTGGGTAACAACGTCGAGTACCTCGACTCCGCCGAGAAGATCATCATCGAGGTCAACTCCTGGCAGTCCGAGAACCTCGAGGGCATGGCCGATATCTACCGCATCGGCAACACTCCCGGCCGCAAGCCCATCCCGATCACCGAAGCCGGGCAGCGCATCGGCACCCCCTACATCGACATTGACACGTCGAAGGTGGTCGCCGTCGTCGAAACTGACGCTCCCGACCGCAACGCACCGTTCAAGCCGCTCGACGACACGTCGAAGCAGATCGCGGGCCATTTCCTCGACTTCCTCGAAGGAGAAGTCGCCGCGGGGCGCCTCAAGTACGACCAGTACGTCATGCAGTCCGGCGTGGGCAACGTGCCGAACGCCGTGATGGCAGGCCTGCTCGACTCGAAGTTCGAGAACATTCAGGCCTACACCGAGGTCATCCAGGACGGCATGATCGACCTGATCGACTCCGGCAAGATGTCTGTGGCCTCCGCGACGTCGTTCTCGCTCTCGCCCGAATATGCCGAGCGGATGAACGAGAACGCCGGCTTCTACCGCGAGCACATCGTCATGCGCCCGCAGCAGGTGTCGAACCACCCCGAGGTGATCCGTCGCCTCGGCCTGATCGCCACGAACGGCCTCATCGAAGCCGACATCTACGGCAACGTGAACTCCACCAACGTGGCAGGTTCGCGCATGATGAACGGCATCGGCGGCTCGGGCGACTTCACCCGCAACGCCTTCATCTCGTCGTTCATCTCCCCGTCGGAGGCCAAGAACGGTGCCATCTCCGCGATCGTGCCGTTCGCGTCGCACATCGACCACACCGAGCACGACGTGATGGTCGTCATCACGGAATACGGGTACGCCGACCTGCGCGGCCTCGCGCCCAAGCAGCGCGTCGAGAAGATGATCTCCATCGCTCACCCGGACTTCCGTCCGCTCCTGCAGGAGTACGTCGACATGGCGAACCAGAAGGCCGGCACCATGCAAACCCCGCATGATCTTGCGCACGCCTTCGACTTCCACACCCGGTTCCTCGAGACCGACACGATGCAGAAGTAAGAAACCCGCGAGAGCCCTGGTGGGGCTGCACCCCTGTCTTTCCGGGGTGCGGCCCCACGGCCTTTGTGGGCACGACGTACGTTGTAACGCATCATGGACGAACATCACGGCTTTGGAATCCCGCAGGCGGGCCATCAGCGACCGATCGGGCACGCGCAGATGCGTGCCGCCAACCTCGGCTTGGTGCTGAGATATCTCCGCGATCATGGCGGACGCTCGAGGGCCGAACTCGCCGCCGAGACGGGGCTGTCGAAGGCCACCATCACGAACGTCATCGCCGGGCTCGCCGGTGTGGGTCTCATTGAGGAAGGTGACGTCGAACATCACCGACGCGTGGGGCGCCCTGGCATCGAAATTCGGCTCCGCCCCGACGGTGTCCGCGGCCTGGGCATCGAACTGGCACAGCACCATCTGGCCCTCTCAGTGGTGAACTTCGTCGGGGAACCCGTGGTGGAACACACGGTGGCGCTTTCCGCGGACCCCGGCGACGCGGAAAGCGTCGTGCGTGAGGCCGCCGAGCTGGTGCGCCGCGTCCTCGACGAACTGGACGCCCCGGTAGCGGCCTGCACGCTGGCTGCTCCCGGGCTCATCGACTATCAGCGCGGCATGGTCCGACTCGCGCCCGCCTTGGGGTGGACCGACGCCCCGGTGGCGCCGTCGTTCGCATCCCAGCTCGATGGGGCACTGCCTACCTACATTGAAAACGACGCGAAACTCGCCGCGCTGAGCTCCCTCGTCGACCACCGTGACGCGAAGGTACGCGACCTGGTGCACGTCACCGGTGGAGCGGGTATCGGCCTTGGCGTGATCGCCGACGGGCGCCTCCTGCGCGGAGGCGCTGGGTACTCGGGCGAGCTGGGGCACACCACCTTGGATGCCGACGGGCCGCGTTGCCCGTGTGGGCGCCGGGGCTGTTTGGAGCTTGCCGTCGGCTGGCCAGCATTTTGCCGCCGGTTGGCGGAAGCCGGCATCGACGTGAGCCCCGACGGATCGCTCGGGGAGCAGCTCGACGAGCTTCGGGCGCAGATGCAGGCGGGGGATGAGGGTATCGCGTCGGCGGCGGGGGGGACTGCCGAGGATCTGGCGCGCGGGCTGCAGAGCGTCGTCGATTTGTTCAATCCGAAGGTGCTCGTGCTGGGCGGCTACTTCGGCTACTTCGGAGAGCTGCTGGTGCCGGTGTTGCAGCGACGGTTCGATCAGGCCAGCATCGACCCCGGTACTCACGTCGACGTCACGACGTGTGGGCACGGCTTGCAGGCTGCGGCGAGGGGCGGCGCAGTGATGGCGCTCGAGCGGGTGTTCCGGGACCCGACGGTGGTGCGCGCAACGTAGGTGCGTGATTTCGTCTCGAATGCAGACATGATGTACTGCCGTGCGCTACATTTGGTTCAAGATCTAAACCTAATGGCGGGTGGAGGCTGCACAGGCCGAGCCCGGGAAGATTGGCTGGGCATGATCAAGTTTGGCACCGGTGGCTGGCGGGCCATCATCGGCGATGAATTCAATCGGGCAAATATTCGGCTCCTGGCACAGGGGCTCAGCAATCGTATGCACCGCGAGGGCGTGGTAGACCGGGGGCTCGTGATTAGCTACGACCGTCGCTTCCTCTCCGACGTCGCGGCGTGGTGGGCCATCGAGGTGCTCGTCGCCAACGGCATTCCGGTGACGGTGATCGGGCGCCCCGTGCCCACGCCCATGGGGATGTGGACCGTGCGCAACAAGGGCTGCGCGTACGGCTTGGCTGTCACGGCATCCCACAACCCGGCCCTCTACAACGGGTTCAAGCTCTTCACCGAAGGCGGGCGCGACGCAGAGCTCGCTATCACCGACGAGCTGGCCAGCGAATGCAACGCCCTCACCCAAGACGACGTGCGCAGCGTCGAACCGCACGAGGCGAAGGCCTCCGATTTGGTGACGGTGCAGACGTCGATCAACTGGTACCTCGACGCCATCATGGACAGCCTCGACCTCGACGTCATCCGCCACGCGCACCTTCACATCATTCTGGATCCGATGTTCGGCGTTGCACAGACCGCGCTGCAGACCGTGCTGCTCACAGCCCGCTGCGAGGTGGACGTCATCAACGACCGGCACGATCCGCTGTTCGGCGGGCGCATGCCGTCGCCTGCTGCCGGAAGCCTGGATTCGCTGCGGCGGGCCGTCGTCGATTCCGGCGCGGCCATGGGTATCGCCACCGACGGCGACGCCGACCGCCTCGGCATCATCGACGACGAGGGCAACTACCTCACGCCTAATCAGGTGCTCGTGCTGCTCTACGAGTACCTCGTGACGCAGAAGGGCTGGGAAGGCCCCGCGGTGCGCAACATGTCCACCACCCACCTCCTCGATCGTGTCGCCGAGGCCCACGGACAGCGGTGCTACGAGGTTCCCGTCGGATTCAAGTGGATCAGCGCGAAGATGGCGGAAACCGACGCGGTGATCGGTGGCGAATCGTCGGGCGGCCTCACCGTACGTGGGCACATTCCCGGCAAGGACGGCATTCATGCCGGCAGCCTGCTCGTCGAAGCGGTGGCCGCGTCGGGCAAGAAGCTGTCCGAGATGTACGCCGACTTCGTCGAGCGCTACGGGGAACTCGTCATGGTGGAGGCGGCCTACGGGTTCACCCCGAGCCGGAAGGAAGCGCTGCGGGAGCGCGTCTTCACCGACCATGATCTTCCCGCATTCGACCACGAGATCGACCACATCAGCTGGGAGGACGGATGCAAGGTGTACTTCACCAACGGCGGCTGGACCACGATCAGGTTCTCTGGCACCGAACCCGTGCTGCGAGTCTTTGCTGAAATGCCAACCCGCGACGAAGCAGACGCCATCGCGAACGCCGTCGCCCAACATTTGGAGCTTGCATGATTACCACTGCAGTTGTTTTGGCCCGAGGCCTTGGCACCCGCATGCGCGCCGAGGGCAGCGGCGAACTGAGCGAAGCGCAGCGCGCGGCCGCATCCGCTGGATACAAAGCGCTCATGCCGATCGGGGAGCACCGTCTCGTCGACTACTCGCTCTCCGCCTTGGCCGACGCCGGGATTCGCCGCGTGGTGCTCGTCGTTGCGCCCGATCACGACGAGTTCCGCGCCCACATCGAGCAGGTGCGGCCACAGCGCCTCGACGTGGCGTTCGCGGTGCAGGAGGAGCCTCTGGGCACCGCCGACGCCGTCGCCGCAGCTGCCGACGCCGTAGCGGGCGAGGGCTGCATCGTCGTCAACGGCGACAACCTGTACCCAGCCGACGGTCTGCGTGCCCTGGCTGAGCGGGGCGGTAACGCGCTGCTGGGTTTCGACCGCAGCGCGCTGGTGGCCCAGAGCAACATTCCGGAGGAGCGGATCGCCGCGTTTGCGCTCATCGACGAGTCGGAGGGCATGCTGCGTTCCATCGTCGAGAAGCCCGACGCCGCCGTCGTGGAAGCTGCCGGGCCGCATGCGCTGGTGAGTATGAACTGCTTCGCGTTCACCCCGGAGATCATCGATGCTTGTCGGCGCATTGAGAAGTCAGCGCGTGGGGAATACGAGATCGTGGACGCCGTAGCCTTGCTCGACGACGTGGCCGTCGTTCCGTTCGCGGGTGGCGTGCTGGATTTGTCGCGCCGCGATGATATCGCTGAGGTGGAGCGCCGGCTGGCCGAGTTCCACGTGCGCCTATGAGCGCAGGGTGGTGGGTTCCCGGCCGTATCGAGGTGCTCGGCAAGCACACCGATTATGGCGGCGGGCGAGTATTGGTGTGCGCGGTGGAGCGCGGTGTCACCGCTGAAGCGGTGCCGGGCGGCGACGGGGTGCGCGCCCGCACGTCGGTGTTCCCCAACGACGTGGTGGAGCTGCATGCGGGTGTGTCCCCGGCTTTGCCGCCGGGGCATTGGGGGCATTATGTGCAGACGGTCATTGACCGTTTGACCTCGAACTTTGGGCCTGTGGCGCCGGCGTCGATCACGATTACGGCGGACCTGCCGCCGGCATCGGGCATGAGCAGCTCGTCGGCGCTGCTCAGTTCTGTGGCGCTCACCCTCGCCGACATGTCTGGATTCACGACGAGTGAGCTGTGGCGCACCCATTGCGACGACCGCATGGCGCTGGCCGGATACTTGGCGGCCATTGAGAACGGCGGACGCTACGGGGATCTCGCCGGCGCGGCAGGCGTGGGGACGAGCGGCGGTTCGCTCGACCACACCGGCATGTTGGCGAGCACCGCAGGCAAAGTGTCGTACGTGCAGTTCGCCCCGACGTCGAAGCTGGGGCAGGTCTCTCTGCCCGACGGGTGGGTGTTCGTCGTCGGCGTGAGTGGCGTGCTAGCAGAAAAGACGGGGGCTGCGCGAGAGCTGTACAACCGCGGCCCGGCCACGCTGCGCTCGTGGTTGGCGAACTGGAATGAGCGTACCGGTGCGGAGGCTTCGAGCGTTCAGCAGGTGTTGGAGCGAGTGGGCCCCGACGAGATCCTCGCCCGTACTGCGGTTGGATACGAGCGACGTCGGCTCACGCAGTTCGTGCGCGAGTCTGGGGAGTTTGTGCCCCGAGCGTTCGACGCATTGGAGCGAGGCGACGTCGACGAGTTCGGCGCGCTGTGCGCCGAATCGCAGGCGCTTGCGGTGATCGGACTGGAGAACGAGATTCCGGAGACGAAGGCGCTCGTCGAGACGGCGCTGCGCGGTGGGGCCGCGGCGGCCTCGTCGTTCGGTGCGGGCTTCGGTGGCAGCGTCTGGGCGCTCGTGCGCGCCGCCGACGCCGAGGCCTTCGCCGATGACTGGCTCGAGCGATACCACGCCGCGATTGGCGCGTGCCAAGGCTCGACGCTGATCACCGGCGCGGGCGCCCCCGGCCACCGCATCGGTTGAGCTTGAATCTCAACCACCGGGTGGTCACCTGATCGTCGAGTAGGCCGCAACCCCGACCGTCGAGTAGGCAGCGCAGCTGCTGTATCGAGACGCCTCACGAAACCAACCCAATACTCACATGGGTTTCCCAAAACAAGGGAAAAACGCCCTCCTGAGCAAACGCGTGTGGATATTGGGTTAGTTGCCGCGGGCGCCTTGGTAACGACGTCGCATGAGTTGCAGAAGCCGTAGCTTAGATGGCAAAACAGGCAGAATTCAGGTTCAGGTAGGAGGCGAGGCTCACAGCCGTGCGATCCTGAGGCAGAGAAACGGCAAACGACCATTGACGGACACCAGCCGTGGAGTTTGGCTAGCGTTCACGTTAAAGAAGGCATGGCAACTATAAGGTTTCGACTCGCTCGGCTCGAGAAATTGAACTGTTACCTAGTCTGTAGGTTTAACCATCCCGATATTCGTCAGTTGCAACAAAGAAAGGAGGCGTTGAGCGTGTCTTGGAAGCTCCCTCGGCGATGGATCATTCTCGGCGCCTTGGCAATGGTGGGCTGCGCACCTTCGAGGAAAGAGGACCCCATGCAGAAACAAGGCGATGGTGTGTTGCGTGACGATCTCGAACCACTTGTGCGACGCTTACCGAAGCTGGCAGGCGCTACTGCCGCGAGTTGGACGAGCGGCAAACTCGGTGACTCCCGAGTTCCCGGACCAACCCTGTACTGGATCGATGCTGTGGTTGAGCTGGACGATGCAACGGCGGTCGCAGCACGAGCGGTCTCAGCTGATGAGGTGGGGCTGCCTGATGACCTCCATGACGCGGTTCGTTCCCGTGCCCCGGAGGGGCCGTTCGTGGCCTCGCAGCAGCTCGATCAATTCTTCTCGGATGGCGCATGGCACGCCAAGGCGTGGCTCGCTGTGCGGGAGCCAATAGTGGTGCTGGCGATCACCGGCGAGTGACCGATGAGACCACGGTTTCGCGGTTTCGAAGCGGTTTGAGCAGCTGTGTGTGGGGTGCATCCACACTCGACATTGCGACTATCTACGAAAGTAGGTAGTCGGTACGGCCTGCAGTTCGTAGGAGGCTCCGTAGCATACTTCGTGATCAGTGAGGACCGGGGCATGAGAGCAGTGAAGCTACTTGCCTTGGCCCTTGTCCTTACCTCGTCGGGCGAGGTGGTTGTTGTATGTCCAGATAGGTACAAAAATCTTATCTCGGCCGGGAACGCCGGAACTTTTTCAGTCCCAGGGCGTCTGGTGCAGCAGTTCATCCGGTGAGTTGGACCTCTTTGGCGTGCCGCTGGTGTGAGTAGTTCAGCGATGTTGTTGGAGATGTCGGGTTCGGCTCCATCAGCGGACAGGGCCTCGCTCATCGAGTAGGCGACGAAGTCGCCATATCGAGCTACCTTTCCGTGCGTGGGGTTTCGATACGCCGCCTTCGGCGGGCTACTCAACCACCGGGGTGTGGCGGGCTGCTCAACCACCGGGTGGAGGTGCGCCCTCGCTAGGTGTTCATCCGGCGCACACGCGGCCCGTAAGTGAGGCAACCCATAGCCCAGGTCACGCCGGTTGCGATCACCCCGAAGATCAGCATTCCCAGCGATGACGAAGTGTCAACCTCGCTCAGCAATTGAGGCTCGAGGCGACCGGTCGGGTCGACGAGCAGGGTGGTTGTGGAGCCCTCGAACAGTCCGTCGTAACCGCCGTCACCGCGGTACACGATTACGCCGGGATCCGGGCCGCCGTCTAGACGTTCGAAAAAATAGGTGTAGGTGACGGTGGGGCTCGAGTTGTTGCCACTCGGAGGTCGTTCTTCGCGGTCGACCTCGGTGACCCGCGCCTCGACGGGCTCACCAGCGTTCTCCAGGGCCAGGTTCGGGCCGAGCTCACCTGCACCGAGTATGAACGGCACCACGGAAATAGTCAGCAGCACACCCAGCACCCACTTGGACAGCGTCCGTGTGGTGGTTGCGCCGTAACAGATGAGGCCGACCACCAGTGTCGCCACGATCGCTGCGATCATCGCCGCCATGCGCCGCTGCGGGAAGAGAAAGCCCACACCAACAGGGATCGCCATGAGGACGGGCATCACCAGCGACCAGATGACGAAGAATCGACGACGACCTGGGCTCACAGTGGACTGCATAGGCTTTCCTCTCCCTCGCATCACCCACATCATCTGCAATGACCCGGCGTCACTTCGGATGCACTCGGATAGGGTGAAATGGTACATCCGCCCTTGGTCACAACCCTTGGGCGACGATTTGGAGCGCTAGCCCGATTGGAGTGATCTTCGCATCTCGAAGATCCCCTCGCCCTCGGGGCCAGCGCTGAATCGCCCTGGGTTTTATTCCGCTTCTTTTGAGCCCCTGTGATGGTGAGCAGAGTGCGAGACCTTGGCCCCAGATCAACGTTGATTGACTCCACGCCCGATTGCGCCCCGTCAAGCGCTGACTCTGACGCCACTGCGCTCGCCACCTCGGCCGCTTCTGCAATCAATCGAGGACGAACGAGGGGGTGCCGCCAACGATCGTCCAATACCGGCCTCACCACCGACCGCTCTCAGGGTTCCGAGCATGACGCCCTGTAGGGATGTGAGCGGAGTGCATCGCTGAGAACTCTCGCTTTCTTGAGTGCAACACTCGAACCTTTCTGCGAGACAAAGGTGTGCAGGCCATTCCACGCGTCCGCGGGAATGTAACCGCGTCGGGTGGCTTCAGCAAGGATCTGGTGGTGCAGAGTTATCACGTCGAGTACCCGGTTGACCCATCTGGGCACAGGTGCGTGTTCGGCAGCGAAAACCAATGGCTCGGTGAGCATGGGCCACAGCGCGGGAAGGAGTTCCGGTTTCGTCTCGAGATCGTGAATGGCACGTGCGGGACTCCACGCCCCACCTGGCATCAATTGGGGCACTACGGCTCGGACGGTGTCCCATCCGAGCTTTCCCGAGACGACCAACTGCTCTACTTCATTACGCGGGATAGTCACATCACCGTCAGTCGCAAGATCGGTCAAACACACGCCAAACAGTGAATCTGAACGCGTTTGTTGGTCGGTGATTCGCTTGTTCTTCCGGCGCTGCCACGCATTGCGTTCCTTGTTGCCGAACGGTTCAGCAACCACCTGCGTACCGTCAAAGAACACGCGCTCGTCCTCGGTAGATAGAACCCACCCTTCACTCAGGAATGCCCCCGTGAAGGTGCTCAGTGTCAATGTCTGGTTCGTGGGGAGTGTGAGGTGGCACATCAACCTGCGGTGACTCGCATGAGGGTCCTCCCAGTGTGCACTGATGAGGACGCCGTCGTCGATACGGGAAGCAGTTCCCGCATCAGGTGGCCACACTCGGTTAAATTTCTCGGCGTCAAACTCTTCGGCCTTACAACCAGGAGCCCTGCGTGTGGGGAGCTCTTCAACAGCGAGTTGGGTGACCACTGCTCCCCAGCCGTCCAGTACCCGATGTGCCTGCTTAGCTAGCGCCGCATTGTTCTCCGCAGTCAGCTCGCCCACCCGGTCCACAAGCTGGTGAATCTGCTCAGGCCCCAGGTCGTTTCTGCGTGCCAGTGCCTTAACCACCGCACGCTTTGCCTTAACTGTTTTGGCATACAGAGCAGGCAGCGTCAGCTCAGCAACCCCCTCGGGAGGGGCGAATGAAATGAGCCGAGGTGCGAGCGCCTCCACCACCGGCCCCTCACCCGCACAGATTGCAGGAACCAATGCAGCCACCCGGTCTAACAGTTCGGTATCGCTGGCGCTCAACGCATCCGTGATAATTCGCACCAGTTCCTTGCGGTCCCCAGGTTTGGGGGCGGTGTCCAGTCCGGTGATGGCGTGTTGAAGTGCCTGATCACGGCTGATGAGACCATGTTGAACCCCCCATGCGCAGCACTGCACCCAACGGGCCGTCCACGGAGACACCCAGCGCCAGTGCGGCGCGCAGGTGAGTGGCAAATGACGGGCGCAGATCGTCGAGGGACGGAATCCATGAGCCGCGCCCAAGTGTTTGACCTGTGAGTCCTTGGTGAGCCGTCACAGTCCAGGCTTCGAGGGACGGAAGTGTGTAGGGCATCTCCAAGCCGTGTTTGAGGATGAGTCCCACAGCCACGTTTTCGCTCATTGCATCCGTGTTCGCCCACAGCCAGCACGCGCGTTCGGCAAACGCGAGCGCGAACTTCTCATCGCGTTGCAGAAGGCAGTCCAAGAGCGCTTGGTCTGAGCCCTTGGCGAGTTCGGCTGCTCTGCGTCCGTTCACACCCAACCGAATAGCGAACATGCCGAGCATTCCAAGGTCAACGTCCACGCTCGGAGTCCCCTTCTGCAGGCCCGCGAGCGCGGTACGCTGTTGGTCTCGTTCGTCCCCAGCGGAAGGGTAGGGGCGTCCTCGCGGGTGGCTGCATCCCAGCCGAGGTCTATAAAAATCTGTACCGAGCGGTCAATGGGCCTCATGAGTGGTCCTCAGGATCAGAACGGCACCCAATTATCACGCAGGTTTATGCTGTCGGGTTTACCCGGTCGATTGTGGTCTGCGTCAGTACGTGGGTACCTTCGTAGATCACCATGTTCTGGCCGGGTGTCACGGCAGAAAGTGGTGCCTTCACCCCAACGTGGAGGGTCTGCCCCGCCGACCGAGGATGTGGGTGCGTTGGATTCAGACTCCGGAGCCCGCGTGACTACTTCCCCCAGCCACACGCGGGCGGGAGCGTGTTCGGTGTGGGTACGGATCTACACTTCGCAGTCCAGCTTCGATATGCGAGCTTCGGGCGCTACTCAGCCACCGGGCTCGGCGGAGAATCGAGCATCGAGGCGTCACTTGCTGTGCAAGAGCCCACAGCGACCTCGCGACTACCTACGAAAGTAGGTAGTCGGCGTACTTCGCAAGTCGTAGGGTGATCTGTACTGTAATTCGTCATCAGTGAGGAGCGGATATGAGGGCAACGAGGCTACTTGCCGTGGTGCTTGGCCTTACCTTGTTGGGTGGGGTGAGTGCTTACGCCGAAGAAGGCACACAGGCGGATCAGGAATTGGCGAGGCAGATTCGTACGGCTGATAGCCATCCAGTGGTGCCGGATAAGTTCCAGATTTCCGAGAGTATGAAGGAGGAAGTGATTTCATCTACAGAAGTTGGGGTGTATCCTCGAAGGAAGGGGGGTTATTCTTGTAACTCCAGATAGGTATAAGAATCTTATTCCGACAGGGCATGCTGGTATTATTCTTAATTCCACACAGGTGGTGGAATCGATTGATAAAGGCGTGGTAACTGGAAGTAATGACTGGTATCGAAGCAAGAAGAAAGCGTATGGAGTTACTGTGCGTTCCACATCTGGGGACCAAGATAGGAAAGCAGCCGACTGGGCCAATAAGCAGTATGGAAAACCGTATAACTTTAATTTCCTTGATAAAGTGACGCAAAAGAAGTTTTACTGTTCTCAGCTAGTCTGGTCGGCGTTCAAGAACAACTTTAATATTGATCTTGACACTGGGGCATGGGGTGCGGCAATTCATCCTATGGATCTCGTCACCACGAACAAGACGCACATTGTGTGGAGAAAGAAATAGTATCGATGCGCAAAGTAGTGGCTGCGGCCATGATCGTATTGGTGGGAGTAACGTTGAGCGCGTGCTCCCACTGGCGCATGCCGGAATCCTGTCCGACGGATGCCACTCACGCTGTCTTGTGGTCGAGCGAATCCAGTGATGCAACGTTGCAGCTGTTTCGCAACACGGAGCTGCTGTGGGAAGAGGCTATCGCTGTGCAGGGCTTGCAGCCTTCGCGGGGAATGGAAAGGGACGGGGATGCATTGGTCGCCGTCGCTACCGGCAACCAGCGACGTGATAAGTCCCATATCGTTGTGTTCGACCCGCAGCAGTGCAAGGTAAACACCATCCCTATCGATGCCAGCGGTATCTTTGGGTGGACGGCCGGAGACGGGGCTGTGGTCACGATGGACACGGTGGACGGTGTGGCACATGTGGCTCGCTTTTCGCTCGATGGTGCCACTATCGCGGAAGCTCGTTTTCCTCAAGAAGGCACGTCGGGGGTTGGTATGAGCGAAGATGCTGTGGTGTTGTTCACGGATATTGCGAGTGACTGGCACACCGGTGATGGATCACCGCGCAGATTCATCGCGCGTCGCCTCGACCCAGAGACACTGCATGAACGGTGGAAGCATGAGGTCCCTGTGCCTCCATTCGGTTGGCAGAATCCCGTTATGGTGGGCGAGTACGCCATATTCACGAGTGCGTTTGATGAACAACGAAATGAGGAAACAAGGGAACTCTACCGGCTGAATCTGCATACTGGGGCACTGGAACAATCGGAGCTTTCCGCTGCATCACCGTATTGGCTGACGCCGGTGCCAAACGGCGCTGACAGCATAATGTACATCGCACACACAGCGATGAACCCCAGCGTTCGTCCTCTTTCCGACTATCGCCATGTGTCCGTTGTTCGGCTTCCCTCGATGAAAGTCGAAACCCTGCAGCTCGACCGAGGCCTTGCACAGTTGTCAGTACGGGGAGATCTGATGGTTGCATTCGGCGATCATGATGTCGACGGCCTCCACGTTGATGCATATGCCACGGGAGCACAGCTGAAACCGTTGTTTCAGCATAATCTGACCGTTCCCGGCAACATGCGTGACGCATACGTCTCGGCCGTGGTGGCGCTCAGATGATGTCAGGCGCAGTTCAGCTGCCCCGCCACACGGTGGTGCTCGTCGACGATGAAACGAGCACGCTTGCGGCCTATCGAACAATCCTTCACCGCCATGCTCCAAACCTTGAGGTGCTTGCAAGCATCGACGATGCCTCGAAAGCAGCCGAAACCATCATCGATATAGCGCCCGACATTGCGCTCCTCGACCTGCATATGCCTCGAATTGATGGACTGGAAGTCCTGCGACGCCTGGCACCTCACCGATTGCGCACCAAGGTAGTGGTTTCGACCGCCTTTGATGATCGCTTCCTTGTGGTCACCGCCTTACGGCTGGGGGCAGCAGGGTACCTGCTGAAAACAGCATCAGCGCAGCAGCTGGTATGGGCGCTGTATGCCGCTGCGGCGGATGACCTCCCTCTCTCCCCAGAGATTGCTGGAATGCTCGTTAGGGGCAGCCAATCCGTGAAAGGAAATGGCGCCACACTCTCGCAGCGTGAGCTCGATGTACTCCGTGCTCTATGTGATGGGGAAACCAACAAACAAATTGCACAGCGTCTCTTCCTGGCGGAGTCCACAGTGAAGCAGTATGTGAGTACGATTGCGAACAAGCTCGGTGTCTCTACTAGAACACAGATATTGATTGCAGCAGCGAAGTCTGGCCTGATCGCATGGTGACCTGAGTCGTGCAGGTTAGTGACCCAGGATTTTGGTGATGATGTTCTGGGTGTTGGGGTCGATGGTGGGTTCGGCGGTGAGTTCGTGGCCGGCGATGTTGATGGTGACCTCGCGTAGCGGGCGTAGGGTTCGGACGAGTCGTTTGATGCTCCAGCCGGTTTGGTCTTGGAGGTAGCGGGCGATCGCGAGGGCGGCGAAGACGATGTCGAGGTGGGCTTCGATCGCGTCGCGGGTGTGGTGGAAGATCGGGCGGGCGTCGAGGTCGGATTTGGACATTCGAAAGCTTTGCTCGACTCGCCAGAGGTCGTGGTAGGCGGCGATTACCTGCGCGCCGGTCATCTGGTTTGTCGGGATGTTGGTGACGTAGCCTTTCAACCCGGCGAGGCTGACGGCCTTGTCGTAAGCGTTGTGGTCGAAGCTGGTGGCCTGGCCGGTGGTCTTGAGGAATCGGGCCTTCTTCGGGCGGGTTGCGCCCTCGATGATGGACAGGGCGCGGTTGCGCTGCTGGTTGAGGGTCTTGTTGTCGCGTACGAACCGTTTCCGGGAGTACTGGTAGACCATCCTGCGGCGCTGCTTGTCCCGGCCCATCGTGGTCGAGGTTTCGATGATCTGCCCATCGCTGAACGCGTCGCCGTGACGGGCGAAGTGATCGGCCAGATCGTAAGGGGCTTTGGTGATCCTGGAGCCGACGATGAACTGTAACCCGGCATCCTCCAGCCCGGTGAGGTTCATCGCTGACAGCATCCCGGCATCGGCGACCACCACGAGATCAGCCAACCCATGCAGGTCCTGGAAGCGTTCGATGATCGGCAGCAGGGTCAGTGTTTCGGCCTTGTTGCCCTCGAAGCAGCCGATCTGCAGTGGGAACCCGCAGCGGTCGACCAGCAGCCCGACCACGATCTGCGGATCAACCCGGCGTTCCTTCGAGTAGCCAACCTTGCGCAGCTGGTCTTCCTTCTCCGCCTCGAAGTACAACGTGGTCACGTCGTAGAGCACCAAACTCAGCCCGCCTCGGGCATGGCTGTGGTCGAAACAAGCACTGGCGATCTGGGTGCGATAGTCGCGTTCCCGGGCGCGTGCGAGACTGGCGAACAGTGTCCGCCGGCTGACGTGTTCGATGCCAAGCTCGTCAAGGACCCGGATCGTGTCGGCCTTCGAGGTCGGCTCGATGATCCTGCCCAGCACAAGCTGCTGGAACGCCGCATCCTTAAGCTGATCGAAACCAAGCACCTTGTACGCTGTGGCCAGCACATCCCACAACAACTGACTACGCTGCGAGACCACGGTGGGCCTCCCGGCCCGGGCCGCCACCGGGTCCAGCGGCAACACATCCTGCGTCTGCGGGACCATCTTGCGACGAGCCTCAGCTTCCAGCGCGGCGAGTTCCTGCTCGTTATGGGCCGAGCCGACATGCTCCACCAGCTTGTTGCGCCGGCCCTGCTTGACCATGATTTGCACCGCGGTCGCACCAGAAGAGGTCTTCACTCGACGAAGAAACTGGCCCACCACCCAATCCTAGCCCCGCAATTAGTGACCCAAAACAAGAAACCTAACCCACCCTGACAAGCACATCCCCAACACAAACCCTCAAAACCACACCCAACCTGCACGACTCAGGTGATCGCATGGTGAGGCCGCTTACCCCGCTGGGGGTCCGGACACTCCAAGCAGCGAGGGTGTTGCTGCCCATTGCGGGCACGGGGTTACTGCTCATGGAACTGTGGTGGGTAGTGCATGTCGTAGGCCAACCAGAAGACCCGGTGGTGTATTGGGGAGGGCTGTTGACGGCATGCATAGCGATTTCAACATCCCCTTGGCATTCAGGTGCATGCGTGATCGCTTTCCTGCTCTCGCTCGTTTTCGGAATTGCGCTGGGAGATATGTCGCTTGCTCAGTTCACCCTCTTTCCTGTGTGTATGAGCATGTTTATCTCGATGTCGGGCAGAAAGGCAGTGGCGCTGAGTGCACTAGGCGGTGTGCTATTTGCAATCGGGAACCCCGCGGAGCACATGTCCGTTCGGACGGTGATGACCCTGGCTATGGGGGTTATCGGGGCACTCATCGGACTCATGATCCGACGGATAATGCGCGCGGAAGCAGCCCGTCGCCAGAGCGCCCAGCAGCTCTCTGCCGCGCTGGAAGCGTTACGTCGTGATGAGCGAGCGTCACTTGCGAGGGAACTGCACGATCTCGTTGGGCATAATTTGGCCAGTATCTCCCTGCAGCTCGAGGCGGCAGATGGCAGCGATGACGTCGAAGAGCTGACTACGGCGCTGAAGGCCGTTCGCCGGTACACGAGCAATGCTGTGCAGGAACTGCGTGAATTAGTGCAGCTCCTCAGGGATAGCCGCCAGTCTGATCACGGCACTGACGAGAAGCTATCTGATTTGCTTGTAAGGCTGACTACCACGCTGCGTGAAGCTGGGTTTGAGGTGGACGTCGAAGGAGCGGAACTTCTCGAAGACCTCGCTCAGGCGCAGAGCGCTGTCCTTCGGTACTTCATGCTGGAAGCTACGACGAACATCCTTCGGCATGCGCAGCGACGCTCGGCGTGCGAGGTGCGGGCGCGGCTCGTCGCAGAGGGCAGAGGAATCCAGGTGACATTTCGCAACGCTGCTGGGAACGAGTCCCCCTCCGCAGGGGTGGGGTTGCAGGGGCTCCGCGAGCGCGTCGCACAGGTTGGCGGGGAACTCACCGCTGCCAGGCATGCTGGGCAGTGGGTGCTAAGTGCGTCTCTCCCCGTAGCCCAGCCACCTCAGAGCGCGTAGTACAGCTCGAACTCGTAGGGGTGAGGGCGCTGCGCAATCGCGGTCACCTCTGCGCGCTTGAGCTCGACCCAGGTGTCGAGGAGATCGTCGGTAAACACGTCGCCTGCGAGCAGGAAGTCGCGGTCTGCTTCAAGCGCGTCGATCGCGGCGGGCAGGCTCGTCGGCACCGTCGGAACCTGGGCGTGTTCCTCCGGGGGAAGCTCGTAGAGGTCTTTGTCGACGGGATCGAGCGGCTCAGTGCGGTTCTGGATGCCGTCGAGGCCAGCCAGCAGCATCGCCGAAAAGGCCAGGTAGGGGTTCGACGACGGGTCGGGGCAGCGGAACTCGACGCGCTTCGCCTTGGGGTTCGACCCAGTGATGGGAATCCGGATGCACGCCGAGCGGTTGCGCTGCGAGTAGACCAGATTCACCGGCGCCTCGAACCCAGGCACCAGACGGTGGTAGGAGTTCACCGATGGGTTGGTGAACGCCAGCAGCGCGGGCGCGTGGTGGAGCACGCCGCCGATGTACCAACGCGCGACGTCGGACAGCCCGGCGTAGCCGTGCTCGTCGTAGAACAGTGGCTGGTCGTCGTTCCACAACGACATGTGGCAGTGCATGCCCGATCCGTTGTCGCCGAAGATGGGCTTTGGCATGAAGGTTGCGGTTTTCCCTGCTTGCCAGGCGGTGTTCTTCACGAGGTATTTGAACTTCATGACATCGTCGGCGGCAGTGAGCAGCGTGTCGAACCGCCAGTTGATTTCCGCCTGCCCCGCGGTGCCGACCTCGTGGTGGGCACGCTCCACGACGAGCCCCGCCTCGCCCATGTGGCGCACAATGTCGTCACGGAGGTCCCCAAAATGGTCGACGGGGGAGACGGGGAAGTAGCCGCCCTTGTATTTCACCTTGTAACCCCGGTTACCGCCGTCCTCGACGCGTCCCGTATTCCAGGCGCCGGCCTCTGAATCAATGTGGTAGTACGAGCTGTTCGCAGACACGTCGAAGCGAATGTCGTCGAACACATAGAACTCGGCCTCGGGCGCGAAGAACGCCGTGTTGGCGATGCCCGTCGAGAGGAGATAGGCCTCGGCTTTACGCGCGATGTTGCGCGGATCGCGCGAATACGGCTCTTTGGTGAGCGGATCGTGCACGAAGAAGTTCACGTTGAGCGTCTTGGACCGACGGAAGGGATCGAGGTAGGCCGTCGTCGGATCCGGCAGCAGTGTCATGTCCGACTCATGGATCTTCTGAAAGCCAGTGATGGATGAGCCGTCGAAGCCGAGGCCGTCCTCGAATACCTGCTCGTCGAAGGACGCTGCAGGCACCGTGAAGTGCTGCATCACGCCGGGCAGATCGCAGAATCGGACGTCGACGGTTTCGACGTCCTCGTCCTTGAGGTAGCGGATCAGCTCGGCGGCGTCGATAAACATGGGAACCCCTTCATCCTTCAGTTTCCACGCCTCATGCTACGGACCCCAGTTTCTGGATCGTCAGCGGTGTCCATGAGCGGAGCCATCACGCTCGACGCGGTTCGAACAGTGCTAGCGCGAATGGCTGACAGCCGTGCGAACGGCTAGGCTCACGCGCGTGGACAACGACGAAGGGTACCCAGGAGAGAGCATCGGCCTCCCGGAGACGGGGCGCGGCAGCCTGGCGAGTTGGGGAGCGCGATGCGCAGCGCTCCTCGTCGACTGGCTTGCGTCGATGCTCGTCGCCATCGTGCTCTTCGGCACCGAGGTCATGACGGGGTCGGGCTGGCGCACATTTATGCCGCTCACCGTGTTCTTCGTCGAATCCTCCATCTTCACCACGCTCACGGGGTCGTCGTTCGGGCAACTATTGGCCCGCATCGGCGTGACCCGCGTGGATGGCGGCCCGTTGGGCTGGTGGCGTCCGACGGTGCGGTCGCTGCTGAAGTGCCTCGTACTGCCCGTGATCGTCATCGGTGCCGAGCGCCGTCACCTTGATGACCTGCTGCTCGGCACCGTCGTCGTGAACAGGAAGTAGTTCAGAGGCTCGCTACTGGGTCTGTTCCATCGATGAACGCAACAAACCTGTCGTCTGGAAGCTGATCTGCTTCAACCAGGTGAGCCAGCACCTGGGCAACCAGTTCCCGGCTCGTGTCCGTGCGTTCCGGCACAGCGTTGGTGGGATCGAAGCGCCGTACACCGGTGGGCTCATCGTCATCCGTGAGGGCACCCGGGCCGACGATGGCGTAGTCGAGGTTGGTGCTCTGGAGATGCTGGTCGGCGGCACGCTTGGCCAACACGTAGTGGTGGAAGGGATCATCCTCATCGACGGGGTGCACGAACGACGTCGCGAAACTTACCATCAGGTACCGGGGCTGCTTGGGCGCGCGGGCAGCTGCGTCGATCGATGCGATCGCAGCATCGCGGTCGATGGCATACGTCTGATCAACGCCGTTTCTGCCACCGTTGCCCGCCGCCCAAATGACGACGTCCTTGTCGCGCAGCAGCGCATCCCACTCGGCGTCATCAAAGTTGAGCATCTCGGCAATGTGAGGCCGTGCACCACGGGCCACGATGTCAGGCTCGTACTCGGTCGTCCGGATGAGCGCTTCCACATCGTGGCCGGCGGTGGTCAGCAAGGGCAGCGTGCGCAGCGCAACCCGCCCGTGGCCACCAATCACGAGGACGTTCTTCGGCATATTCATATCAGCAACCCTACGCGCGGAGACTAATGCGGCTCGCGGTGCGCTCGTCGCGGACGAACCTCACCACTCCTCGTGCTCGCGGCTGTCCCAGGCGTGTTCTTCCCCGAGATCGAGGCTGGCGAGCAGCGTGCGGTCATCGTCGTCGAGCTCGAAGCTGAAGGTGGCGTTGGAGGCCTGACGCTCGGGATTCCTCGACTTTGGAATCACGACGATGCCTCGATCAACAATCCACTTCAGCACCACCTGGCGGGGGTCGACGCCATGCTTGGCAGCGATCTTGTGGACGACGAGCTGGTCAAGAAGGCCTTCACGTTTGCCGAGCGGGCCCCACGCCTCGGTGACGATGCCGTGCTCAGCATGGAACTCGACCGCCTCGTGACGGGCCAGCGCGGGGGAGAGCTGAATCTGATTCATTACCGGCCACACCCCAGTGGCGTCGTGTAGCTCGGTGAGCTGCTCGGGGCGGAAGTTCGACACCCCGATGTGGGTGATGGCGCCTTCCTCCTTGAGCTGCACGAGGGTTTCCCACGTCTCGACGGTGAGCCCGCGCGACGGGTTCGGCCAGTGAATGAGCATGATGTCGATGGTGTCGACGCCCAGGCGGCGACGGGACTCGTCGACGGCGGTGCGCGTCGCGGCTCGACCGTGGCTGCCGCCGGCCACCTTCGTCGTGATGAGCACCTCGTCGCGAGGCACGCCGCTTCGACGAATACCCTCGCCGATGGCAGTCTCGTTGTTGTACTGGGCGGCGGTGTCGAGCAGACGGTAACCCTGCTGGAGGGCGGCAGCGACGGCGTCGGCGCCAGGGTTGCCCTGCAGCCCGTACGTGCCGAGCCCGACGAGCGGGATGGGGGTGCCGTCGGCAAAGTTGATGGTTGGGATGGTGAGCGTCACGGTGCCTCCTAGGAATCGGCGTTGATGTCGAGTCTATGTCGTCTCAAACTAGCCAGCTCGCCAGCACTGGACGTTAGGTGGCAGCTCAGCGCCCATAGTTGGGCGGCGATCTGCCACCTAAGGTCGGGATGTGTGCGTTGCGCGCGTCAGAGGGAACCGGCTCTCATCGCCTGTCGCTGAGCTCCCCGGTCAAGTAGTGCTGGACCGCGGGGCCTATCAGCGCCACCACCTGGTCGGCTGTGAGGCTGGCGAGCGGCTCAATGCGCAGCACGTGCCGTGCAAACAACAACCCGGACATCTGGGTGGCAACCAGCGATGCTCTCAGCATCCCGTCCTCATCGTTCGGGAGGCGCTCAACCAATCGCCCCAGGAGCGCCTTCGTCGCGAACTGGCGGACGAGCTGGGAATCGTCGGCGAACGCACGACGCATGATGGCAATCACCCCCTTACCGGCCTCAGATGCCCACAGTTGCTCAGCGACGCGAACCATCGTCGCACCCAGTCCGGTGACATCGCCGCTAAACATCTCAGCTGCGATTGCATCGACCCCGACGGACTGCTCGAGCATCGCCTCAAACAGCCCTTCCTTGGAGCCGAAGTAGTGGCTGATGAGGGCTGGATCCACTCCCGCTTCCTTTGCGATTACGCGCATGCTCACAGCATCGAACGACTTCTGCGAGAACAGCGTCGAGGCAGTTTCTAGAATTCTGCGACGGGTCTGCTCACCCTTGGTGGGGGGCGTCATTTGGTCTGCCTCGGCATGGAGCGTGCCGCCAGGAACAGTGCCAACACCACGGCTACGGCGAGCCCGCCGATGCGCCACCACATGCCGGCGCTGAGCTCGGCGTTGGTGAGTATGTCACGCACCACGTCGACAGCCCAGGTCATGGGAAGAAACTTCGCCACTGCTTCTAGGGCGTCGGGCATGTGCTCGATGGGCACGAGCAGGCCACACAGGAAGATCTGTGGGCCGACGAACGCCGGCATGAACTGCACGGCCTGGAACTCCGTCGTTGCAAAAGCGCTCGCGAGCAGCCCAAACGCGACGCCGAACAGGGCGTCGAGCAAAGCAATAACGAAGAGCATGACCCACGGGCCTTCGAGCTCCACTCCGAACGGCCCGAGAATGAGCCAGCCGAGAATCGTTGCTTGTATGAGGGCGAGGACGCCGAACACCGCGCCGTAGGAAGCGACGAGGTTCCAGCGCGACAGCGGTGTGGTGAGGATGCGCTCGAGTGTGCCCGACGTGCGTTCGCGCAGCATTGCGACGCTGGTGACGATGAACATGAGGATCATCGGCAGCACCGCCAACATGATGGGACCAACACTGTCGAACACGGGCTTCTGCCCAGGGGGCACGGGAGCGTCGTGGAACACGTAGTAGAGCAACACGAGCAACAGCGGCGGGACGACAAGGATGAGGGCGACAGTGCGTGGATCGCTGCGGAGCTGGGCGGCAATGCGGCCCATCGTCGTGAACGGGTGGCTGCGCCCGCGCGAGGAGGGTGTTTCGGCAGATGTGCCTGCTGGCGACATGTGGCGAGGGGCGGTGGTCATGCTTGCTCCTTGGCAGTGGAGTGTTTGACGAGGGCGAGGAATGCTGCTTCCGGATTGGTGGTGCCGGTGCGCTGCTGAATCTCGGCCATCGGTTCGTGGGCGAGGAATTTGCCGTCGCGCATGAGCAGTACGGAATCACAGCGGACGGCCTCGTCCATCACATGGCTGGAGATCAGCAATGTCGTATCGGAGGCGGCCAGCGAGTGAAAGGTATTCCAGAGCTCCTCGCGGGTGAGGGGATCGAGGCCGACGGTGGGCTCGTCGAGGATGAGCACCTCAGGGCGGCCCACGAGGGCACATGCGAGTGAAGCCCGTCCGGCCTGGCCGCCGGAGAGCTGATCCACGCGCCGATCTGCATAGTCCGAGAGCTCGACGCGCTCGATGGCCATGTCGATATCGTCGCGGCTCGCTCCGACGAGCTGGCCGAAGTGCCGTACATTCGCGCGCACCGAGATATCGGTGTAAATGCTGACCGATTGGCTGGTGTAGCCCACGCGATGCCGCAGTGCTTTCTCGCCGGCAGGGAGGCCCAGTACTCGCAGCGAGCCTGACGTGATGTGTTGGACGCCGACGATAGAGCGCATCAGTGTGGTTTTTCCGCAGCCTGAGGGGCCAAGCAAACCGGTGATCGACCCTCGAGGAAGGCTGCAAGAAATGCCGTGAAGTATCTCCACTTTGCCTCGCCGGATACGGAGGTCCTGCACTTCTACCGCAGGTTCAACACTCGTTGAATTCATCATGTGTTGAACTTTAGCACCGCACTGTGGAGTGGGCCAAACAGGCGCACGAACCCGCACTCGCCAGGGCGACGAAGCGTCAGCGGCGTCCCCATTCCCAATGCGGCTTCGAGAGCAGGCCCTGCCCCTCGATCAGCGTCTCGCCCAGGTCTTTTGCGAGGTGGATGTGTTCGGTGTCGGGGCCCTGCTCGAGCGCGGCTGCTAACTCGTCGTTATGGGTAACGACGATGATCTGCGTGCGCTGCGCTGCGCCCTCGATGAGGCGCGCGAGCGGCTCGATGAGGGAGCGATGCAGGCTCTGCTCCGGCTCGTTCAGCGCGATGAGCGCCGGCGGGCGCGGCGCGTGCAAGGCCGCGACGAGCATGAGGTACCGCAGCGTGCCGTCGGACAGTTCGGCTCCCCGCAGTGGGCGCAGCATGCCGGGCTGGGTGAGGGCGACGTCGAACAAGGCGCCGTCGGTGTGGACATGTAGTTCGGACCCGGGGAAGGCATCGTCGATGAGTGCCCCGACGGGCGCGCTCTCGGCTTCGATGATGGTCTGCAGTGTGGCGGCCAGGTTGCCGCCATCGTCGGACAAGCTGGGGGAGCGGGTACCGACGTGCGGGCGCCGGGCGGGAGCGTCGGGGTCAGTGCGCAGCCAATCGTGGAAGCGCCAGCTGGCGAGCTCGTCGCGCATGTCTCGCACCACGTCGAGTGCAGTGGCGTCGAGGAGCGACTCGTAGGGGGCCAGCGCCGCCACACGCTGCCAGGCTTCGTCGCGGACTTCCGCCGCGGCGTGTTTGCGGCGGGCGACGATGGCGCTTGGGCGCAGAATGGGCCCTAGCCAGACGGCTTCTCGTTTGATCTCCGGGTCGAGGTTGAACCTGGTGTTGTGGCTTTGCTGGGGCAGACCTAGGTCGATGAGGTAGCTGGTGGCCTGCCCGCCCACGCCGATGCGCAGGCTGACGGGCCCGGAGCGCACCGTGCCCTCTACGCACCCGGTGCGCCTGGCGCCGCTGAGCTGTTCTGGGCCTGCCCATAACACCGACGGGAGCCCGCCCTCTGCGGCGAGGGCCCCGACCACCCCGCCCCGACCGCAGGCTGCCAGCAGGCGAAGGGCCTTGTAGAGGTTGGATTTTCCTGTTCCGTTGCCGCCGGTGACCACGGTGACGCGCCCGAGCGGCAGCACGACGTCGCGCAACGAGCGGTACCCGGAGACAGCCAATGTCGTGTACATGCGCCCAAGGGTAGGTGCCGGGTCTGACACATTGCGGCGTCGCCCATTCGGTGGGGCAAAGATAGATCAAGTTCGTGGCGGGTAGACGCACCACGAACTTGATCTATCTTTGGGTTCAACGGAAAGGTGCGGGCATGAAGGTGTCGAAACTGCTGCGGGGCCTGGGGTTCGTTGGGCGCGTTGCGGCCGGAACGGCGGCGCAAGGCGCCCAGAGCGTCGCCCGGATCGGCCTGGAGGAGGCTCTCGTCGAGCAGCTCCGCACCGTCGACGACGTCGTCGAGGCGAGCGTCGACCGCCCAGTGACGGCGGGCGGGCTCGCACGCACCTACCGGGCCCACATCACGCTTCGGCCCGACCTCGACGCGGTGGCGGTGCGACGCGCCGTCGAACAATGCAAGACGATCTTCGACGAGGGCCGCGCCCGCAGCATCCTGGACCCACGGCTAGAAGTCACGCTGCCCACCGGTGCCGCCACCGTGCTGCTCAAACTCTCCCGGTGGAAGCAACGATGGACCAGCCCCGTCGACGACACCGCGCTGCAAACACTGCTCGACGAAGCGCGCATCGGAGGCGGATCCACTGAAGCCAGCGACGGTGACGTACGGCTTCGTTTCACCGCTTCGCTCGACGCGGTCTCGACGCTGCTCCTCGCGGCGTGCCCCGACGGCGCTCGCTCCTGGCTGCGCTCTTGGGAGCGCGACGGCGCCAGCGCCGTGGTGCGCTCAGCGCCCGAACCGATACCGCTGCAGCCCACACTGCTCACGGCGCTCGTGGACGCAGACGTCCAGCGCATAGAAGTATCCCCGGATACGCGACGGTGCACCCTCCACCTACACGGTGAGCCCGACGACCTCCAGACCGCACAGTGGCTCACCCACTGGCGGGAATCGGCCACGGACGCCGAGGCGTGGGAGGTTATCGTCGCTACCGTCGGCGCCTGGCGCGTGGCACCCAGCGGCGTCGAGGTGCTGGAGCAGCCGCACACGTCGCAGGAGTGGCGCGCCCGCAACGCCCGCATCGCCGCCATGCTCAGCGACGGTAGGTAGCCGCTACTGTGCCGCCTCCAGCCAGGCTTCCTCAATTGCGTCCCGCCGAGCCTCAGCGTCTTGGAGCTCGGCATTGAGCGCGGCGAGGCGCTCGTAGTCCGTCGCAGCTGCCGCCATCTTCTCGTGCAGTGTGGCGATCTCTCGCTCCACCTTGTCGAGCTGGCCTTCGAGCCTCGCCAATTCCTTCTTGCGCGCACGCTCTTGGGCGGCGTCGGAAGGCTGCTTCTGCGTGGCCGGTTGGGCGGTCTCGTTCGCCGCCTCCAACGCCGCACGCCGGCGTGCCAGGTACTCGTCGACCCCGCCAGGCAGTAGCCCGCACGTGCCGTCGCCGAGCAGCGCGTAGGTGACGTCGGTGACGCGCTCCAGGAAGTAGCGGTCGTGGGAGACGACGATGAGCGTGCCCGGCCAGGTGTCGAGGTAGTCCTCGATGACGGTGAGCGTGTCGATATCGAGGTCGTTCGTCGGTTCGTCCAAGATGAGCACGTTCGGTTCGGTGAGCAGCAAACGCAGGAACTGCAGCCGTCGCGGCTCGCCGCCGGAGAGATCTCCGATGCGTGCGACGAGCTTGTCGCCGGTGAACCCGAATTCCTCCAGCAGATTGGATGCACTGGCCTCGCGCCCGGTGGCGAGCTTGGTTTCCTGCTTGAGCCGCTGTACGGATTGCAGCACCCGATCGTCGTCATCCAGCTCGCCAACGGCCTGCGAGAGGTAGGCCAAACGGATGGTCTGGCCGCGCTTGATCTTGCCCTGGCTAGGGGAGCGGAGCCCCGCGAGCAGATCCAACAGCGACGTTTTCCCCGCCCCGTTCACGCCTACGAGCCCGATGCGCTCGCCAGGGCCGATCGACCAATCCAGGCCCTGCAGCAGACGCTTGCCGCCCACCTCGTAGCTCACGTTGATGAGGTCAAAGACGTCCTTGCCCAGGCGCGCGGTCGCGAACCGCTCCAGCTGCAGCTTGTCGCGCGGCTCCGGCTCGCCCTTGATGAGCTCGTTGGCGGCCTCGATGCGGAACTTCGGTTTCGACGTGCGCGCCGGCGCGCCGCGCCTGAGCCAGGCCAGTTCCTTGCGGGCCAGATTCTTCCGACGAGCTTCGTTCGCCGCCGCCTGGCGCTGGCGTTCCACGCGAGCCAGCACGTAGGCCGCGTAGCCGCCGTCGTAGGCGTCGACCATGGCGTCGTGCACCTCCCAGATCCGGGTGCACACCGCATCGAGGAACCAGCGGTCGTGGCTCACGACGAGCATCGCCAACCCTGCGCGGGTGCGCTCGGCAAGATGCCCCGCTAGGAACGCGATGGCCTCGACATCGAGATGGTTCGTGGGCTCGTCGAGCACGAGGAGGTCGTGCGGGCCGAGGAGCACGGAGACCAGCCCCACGCGACGGCGCTCGCCACCCGAGAGCTCACCCAGCGGGCGGTCGAGATCAATGCCCGGCAGTAGTGCTTCGACGACGGCGCGCTGCTCGGCGTGACGCGCGAATACATGGTCGGGCTCGCCGCCGAGGGCGACGTCGCGAATGGTGTCGGTGTCGTCGCCAATGTGCTGCTGGCCGAGCGTGCCGATGGATGCGGAATTGGAGACGGTCACCCGCCCCGCATCGGGAGTGAGCGAACCGGTGAGGATGCGCAGGAGCGTGGATTTGCCGTCGCCATTGCGCCCGACGACGCCCACCACGTCGCCGGCTCCCAGGCCGAGGGAGACGTCGTCGAGGAGAATCCTGGTGCCGAAGCCGTGCGTGATACCTTCGGCGTTGACGATGTTGGCCACGTCAGTGGCCGCGCATGGCCTTGCGGGCACCCTTCATATTCATGGGCCCCTTCGGGATGGGCATCTTGGGGCGCATCGCGTCGAGCGACTTCAGCCGCTGGCGTGTCTCCTGGATTTGCGAATCCGTCAGCTGCTTGGGGAGCTTCTTGATGTGGTCGGTGAGCTTCGAAAGCGGCACCTGGCCAGCCCCATTGCCCATCTGGATGATCTGCGCTTGGACGCCGTAGAGGATCTGGTCGTGCTTCTTCTTTTCGCTCGCGAGCATCTGCTTCAGGCGCCCCGGCTCGCCGTCACCAATCAGGATCAACCCGCCGGGGCCAACGGTGCGGTGCACGACGTCGAGCTGACGGTTCGCGGCAATACCGGGGGTGGAGAACCACTTCTTCTCCGGGAGCATCGACAGGGCGACCTCAGCTGACCCGGCCTGCCCCTCGTAGCGGGTGATGGTGGCTTTCTTTGCGCGTTGCGTGAGCACGATCGTCATGCACATGATGCCGGTCATGACGGCAAGCACGCCCCACAAAACGATGCCAAGCCAGCCGTTCGACAGCCAGATCGTCAGGCCGAGGATGATGGCGAAGGGGATGAGGAAAGCGAGCGCGAGGTACAGCGGCAGCTTCGGGTCTTGCTCCTTGGTGACCCGGTAGACCTCCCTGATCTGTTTGACCATGCCCCAGTCTTTGGGGTCGGAGGAATTCTTTTTCGCCAGCTTCCTCGCCTTGGCCTCCGCCTTCTGCTTGGCCGCTAGCGCCTTCGCGCGTTCACTTTTCGCCATGGTGCCTTTCCGAGCTCACTTCTTCCGAGCTTCCATCGCGGTTCGGTACAGCCGACCCGCGCGATACGACGACCGGACCAGCGGCCCGGACAGCACACCAGCGTATCCGATCTCCTTGGCCTCCTCCGCCAGCTCATCGAACTCCTGCGGCGTCACCCAGCGGTCGATGGGCAATAGCGTCGGCCCAGGGCGCAGGTACTGCGTGATGGTGATGAGCTCCGCGCCTGCATCGTGGAGATCCTGCAACGCCTGGGAGATCTCGTCGCGGGTCTCACCCATGCCGAGGATGAGGTTCGACTTGGTGACGAGCCCCTCGTCGCGGGACATGCGGAGCACGTCGAGTGAGCGCTCGTAGCGGAAACCGGGGCGGATGCGCTTGAAGATACGGGGGACTGTCTCGACATTGTGCGCGAACACCTCGGGCTTCGCGTCGAGCACCTGGTGCACGAGATCTCGCTTGCCCGAGAAATCGGGCGCGAGCATCTCTACACCAACACCGGGGTTGACCTGGTGAATCTGGCGGATCGTTTCGGCATACAGCCAGGCACCCTCATCTTCCAGATCGTCGCGGCACACACCGGTGACGGTGGCGTAGCGCAGCCCCATCTTCTTCACGGATGCGGCAACGCGTAGGGGCTCGGTCGGGTCGTAGCCATCAGGCTTCGCGGACGTGATCTGGCAGAAATCGCAGCGACGGGTGCACTGGTCGCCGCCGATCAGGAACGTCGACTCCCTGTCTTCCCAGCACTCGTAGATGTTGGGACAGCCCGCCTCCTGGCACACGGTGTGGAGGTCGCCCGACTTCACGATGTGCTGCAGATCGTTGTAGTTGGGGCCCATCTTCGCCTTGGTGCGGATCCACTCCGGCTTACGCTCGATGGGGGTCTGGGCATTCTTGGCCTCGACTCGAAGGAGTTTCCGGCCCTCAGGCTTCACGGCAGTCACGATGCAACCCTACTCAATCAGTTCGCGAAAGAAAGTGCTGCGGTGAGGTGGGGGCGAATGTCGCGGGCAACCTGCTGCACCGTCCACTCGCCGGGGAGCTCTTCTTCGATCGATGTGACATCCGCGTCGTCGATGCCACAAGGGATGATGTTGCCGAAGCGCTCGGCGCTGGAGCGCACGTTCAGGGCGAAGCCGTGCAGCGTAGTGCGTCTACTCACGCGCACTCCGATGGCGCATATCTTGCGCTCGAGCCTGGTGGGGGTGGCGGGCAGCCACACCCCGGTACGCCCGGTGACGCGACCGGCAGCGATGCCGTACTCGTCCAGCAGGTTGATGATGGCTTCCTCGAGTTTCCGCACGTGGTCGACCACGCCCATGCCCTCTGCAAGGTGGACGATGGGATAGCCGACGAGTTGCCCTGGCCCGTGGTACGTGATGAGGCCGCCGCGGTCGGTGTCGACCACCGGCGTGCCGTCGCGCGGCTTCATCTCGTCGGTGGTGCGACGTCCGGCGGTGTACACCGGCGAATGCTCGACGAGCAACACGTGCCCCCCGCGCTTCCCGGCGGCGACTTCGTCGTGAATGACGCGTTGGTATTCCCAAGTTTCCATGTACTCCGCGTCGGCTGTCCCCAAGCCGAGCTCCTCGAACGTCAGCATTCGAACATCCTACGCCCGTTCAACTTGAAAACCATCCAGAGCTAATGATAATGATTTTCATGAATGTCAGAGATTGGAAGTGACACATGAGCATACGAAGCAGCGCGCCCGCCGCCTGGCGGGCCGTAGCCATCAGCTTGATCGCCGCGCTCCTCGCCGTGGCTGTGCCGACGACGGCGAGAGCTGATAGCGCCCCACTCATCCTCGATCAGGGACACGTTGATGCGTTCAACGTGACAGTGAAGAACGGGGCGCTGCAACTGAACCTCAAGGAGGATGCGACGGGTAGCCACGTTGAGCGCGCACCTGAGAGCGTCGAACTGCACGTGAAATCGGCAGCGCTGCAGGACATCCCTGACGGGGTTCCGGGCGCGCCGAAGGCCTACTGGCTGCCCATGACGCAGAACCAGAACCTGCTGTGGCCGGGATGGGACACTCTTGGTATCCAGGGCACCGGCTTCGAAGAGGCCGTCGATTTGGTGTTCCAGGACGTCAAGGGCCCGGGCAACGTGCACCTGTTCAGCAGCGGCTCCTTCGGCGGTGTTGAGCCGCTGCTCGAAGGCGGCACGCTGGATCTGAAGAGTGGTGCCGTCCGCAAGCAGACATATCCTGCCCACACGCACGCCCACTGGATTTTCACCAAGCCCGGCGTGTACAAGCTCAAGGTGAAAGCGGTAGGCACGAAGAGCGGCAAGAAGGTGGAGTCGGCCTCGCAGCAGTACGTGTTCACCGTCGGCGATGAGTTCCGCGGTAAGGGGTATGCCACTGACGCGCCCGAGCCCAAGCCGACGCCGAAGCCCTCGCCCAAGCCCTCGGTGAAACCTTCACCAAAGCCAACGGCCAAGCCGACTGCGAAGCCAACCGCCAAGCCGACGGCGAAGCCGACTGCGAAGCCAACCGCCAAGCCGACGGCGAAACCGACCGCTAAGCCGACTGCAAAGCCCACGGCTAAGCCGACTGCCAAGCCGACTGCGAAGCCAACCGCTAAGCCGACTGCCAAGCCAACCGCGAAGCCAACCGCTAAGCCGACCGCGAAGCCTGCTCCCAAGCCTGCGCCGCAGGCGATGACGGTGTTTGACCGCGGCCACGTCGATGCATTCAATGTCACGGCCAGGCAGGGCAAGTTGGCGTTGGATCTGAAGGAAGACGTCACGGGCTCCCACGTTCGTAGAGACCCGGCCAAGGTGGAACTCCACGTGAAGTCTGCCGCCTGGAACGAGAAGATTCCGGCCGGATGGCCAGGCGGCCCGAAGGGGTACGCGCTGTCCATGACGCAAGATCCGAACCTCCTGTGGCCAGGCTGGGACACGCTCGGCACGCAAGGCGGCGGCGTCGATCCGAAGGTGACGCTGCGCTTCCAGTCCGTCGAAGGCCCGGGAGCCGTCCACGTCTACGGGCAGACCTCATTCGGTGGTCCGTCGGCGCTGCTGGATGGCAACCAGTACCAGCTTGTCGACGGGGCGACGCTTCCCGTGAATGCCCCGGCGCACGTGCATGCGAACTGGATTTTCGCCAAGCCAGGTGTCTACAAGTTCACCGTCGTGGCGGAAGGTACCGCGGGTGGCAAGGATGTGAAGTCTGAGCCGAAGACCTACACGTTCACCGTCGGCGACCAGTTCCGCGGCAAGGGCAATGCGGACGCATCCGCCGGTGACGGCAAGGCCCAACCTCCGGCAAGCGCCCCTGATCGCAATGATGCTGACAAGTCGGGCGGCAAGCCCGCAGGTGAGCATCCCGCAGGCGGGTCGGCGTCTTCGACGAGCACACCGTCGGACAACGCACCCACCATGAAGCCAAGCCTGGGGGAGTGCAAGAAGCACACCAACGTGCGGCCGGCCACGAAGGAAGAAATCGCCGCTGCCAAGACCGCCAAGCAGCCCTCGGGGCCAGGCGGCAAGTCCGGTGGCTCGGTGACGATCCCCGCCAACACGCACGTGCACCCGAACTGGGTGTTCTCCGCTCCGGGTGACTACGCGCTCACTGTGAAGATGTCCACCACGTCGAAGTCCGGCCAGCCCATGGCTACGACGTCGACCCTCCGCTTCAAGGTGGGTTCCGGTGGTCAAGGCGCGACGAACGGTCACTTCGACTTCGGACCCAAGATCGAGGGCGGCAAGCTCGTCGCATCGCTCAAGGACGACCGCAAATCTCCCGCACAGTGGGTTGACCCCGCGTCGCAGACGTTCATCGTCGGCAACGCGGCCAAGGCTACGGCTCCCGCCGGTATCGACTTTGTGGCCAGCCAGGGCAGCCCGGTGTGGATGATTGCATCCGCGCAGGTATCGGGTGTGCCGTGGCTCGGGGCGAACACCATGCACGAATCCCTGCTAGCTGGAAGCACCGGCGAGGTGCGTTTCTCCCTCGTCAGCGCCTCCGGGCCGGGCAAGGTAGGGGTGTTCACCTCTGGAAACTTCGGTCAGGTGGTGGACCAGCTGTGGTTCACCAAGTCTGGCGGAAGCGCACCGCAATCCAAGCCGGCAGGCAAGCTTGCTTCCTCCCAAGCTGAAGCCGGCGACGGCGGTGTGTTCATGAAGGATGGCAAGGCCATGATCAATGAGGTCACCTGGGCCTACGCCAACGGCACACCGTGCAAGCCGGGCGCGGGTATGCCTCAGTCGGGCGCTGACGGCGCAGAGGTGCTTCCCCCTGCCTCCGCTGGGTCAGCTTCCGCCGCAAGTGCGGCATCGACGGCGGCTGTTGCGCTGCTCACCTTCATCGGTGCAGCCGCCGTGCTTGCCCGCCGGGCCAACCGGTGAGCAAGTGGCTGAAGGCGGCGGCGGTGGGGCTTGTCCTCACCGTCGCCGTCGTGGCGCCTGGACGTTCACCGTCGGCTGCATCAGACGGGCGCCTCACCGTCGTCGCCACCACAGGCATTCTCGCTGACCTCACTGAAGGAGTGGCGGGCGACGCTGCGCAGGTGGTGGCACTCGTGCCGCCTGGCGCAGATCCACACACCTACGAGCCGAGCCTTAGAGACGTGCGCAGCATCGTCAACGCCAAGCTCGCGTTCTCCAACTACCTGATGCTGGAAGAGCAGTCGCTCATTCGTTCCATCGACGCGAACCTTCCCCACAACGCGACGCACATTGCGCTCGCGGAGGAAGCCAGCGGGTACTCCGCGGAAATCATTCCGCTGGTAGAAAACCACTCGCTCGACACCGTGTGGCTCGGATTGCGCGTGCATGGCACGAAGCCTGGCGCCACCCGCTCGTCGGCGGTGGAGATGGCTCTCGTGGAAGCCGAAGGCCCGGGCGGGGCGCACGGCTTCGTCACCGGCACCTTCGGGCAGCCCCAGAGCGTCTTTAATAGCGCGGACGGGCTCGACTCGTCGAAGGGTTTCGACGGCGACCGCACGACGCTGCCGATGGACGCCCACACGCACATGAGCTGGGCATTCACGAAGCCGGGCGTGTACCACTTAACGTTTCGCGCCCAGTACTTGAGCAACCCCAGCGCGCGGCCAGTTGACGTCATCACCGGCACGCTCACCGTCGCGGTGGGCGTCGACCCCGCATCGACGGGCAAGAAGGTGGTGCTGTCTGAGGGGCACGCGGACATCACGGCAGACCTCTCGGCGGGACGGCTGCAACTGTTCACTGACAAGGAGTCCGACGGCGCCGGCGCCCCGCCCGGAATGGGTGCGGTGCCCGTCGAAGACGTGGTGATTTCGGTGCCGCCGAAAGCCCTCATGCCGGTGCCAGGAGACCCCGCGTACCGATTCATCGCTCGCCCCGGTCAGGATGTGTACCAGCTTCCGCAGGCCGTGCTCGGGCGGCACGTGCACGGCGAGATCGACCCGCACCTGTGGCAAGACGTCCGCAACGCGCAGGCCTACGTCCAGGTCATCCGGGATCAGCTCATCAAGGCCGACCCTGCCAACGCGCAGACCTACCGCGCCAACGCCGAGAAGGAGATCGCGGAACTCGATGAGGTGCACGACTACGTACAGCGATCCGTCGACTCCATTCCAAAGCGCAACCGCCACCTCGTCACCACCCACGACGCGTACGGCTACCTCGCCCACCGATACGGCCTCGACATCGCCGCAGTGGTGGCCCCGTCGCCCGTGCAGGAACCGTCGCTGGCAGACCGACGCCGGCTCACCCGCACGCTGACCGACCTCGGCGTGCCCGCCGTCTTCGTCGAACCGAACGCCAGCCAGCAGGCGGGCGCTCTGCGCGAAGCGGCGAACCACACAGGCACCGCCATCTGCCGGATCTGGGGCGACGCCTTCACGCCAGAGGTGTCGACCTACGCAGACATGATGCGGGCCAACGCAGATTCACTCGCCCGCTGCCTGGGCGGCACACCGCTCGGCAACCACGACACAAAGGACAACCAATGAGACGTACGCTCCTCGCCGCCGCAGCGGCTTTCCTCGCGCTTGTGCCCACGATCGGGCACGCGGACGAGACCACCCCGTCACCCGACCTCGGCTCCGACGAACCGGGCCTCCAGCAGCGCGTCGAATCCGACGAGGCGATGGGCGAGGGGAACGTGACGATCGGTGAAGGCCACGTCGACCTCGGCCCGCGCCTCATCGACGGGAAGTGGACCTTCCTCGCCCGCGACGACACCGCGAAGCTGCAGGGTGGTAAAGCCGTGTGGCGCGAGCTCGACGACGTCGTGTTCAAGGTGCATGACAAGGCCAAACTGTCGCTGCCAGAGGGCGACGAGTACGCCTTCACCGGTGCGAAGGCCGGCGACGAGGTGTGGGCCGTGCCGCAGACCGAGGCGCCGGGTGTGGTCTGGCTCGGGTGGAACACGCAGGACCCGGAGGTTGTGAAGAGCACCGAGCGCGGTGTCACGCTGCGCATCCTAGAAGCGAAGCAGATCGACGGCGACGGCACCCTGACGCTGTTCCTGCAGCCGGGCAACTTCGCCCCGCCGCAGGTGCTGTTCGACGGTAAGCAGCCAGGCGACATCTGGGTGGACCTCAACACCCACACGCATGCCAACTGGGTGTTCACCAAGCCAGGCACGTACCTGGTGAAGGTGGCCATCGACGCC
Organism: Tessaracoccus timonensis; assembly: GCF_900343145.1. Taxonomy (NCBI): domain Bacteria; kingdom Bacillati; phylum Actinomycetota; class Actinomycetes; order Propionibacteriales; family Propionibacteriaceae; genus Tessaracoccus; species Tessaracoccus timonensis. The sequence continues at coordinate 121,897 of NZ_LT996886.1, read as the reverse complement.
ACCGGCACCGACAAGACCGAGCGCTCCGCCGAAGCCGTACTGCGATTCAGCGTGGGCGACAGCACCGACGAGCAGGCCGCGATGGATGCGACCTGGCCGGGCGCCGAGTCCTCGGACGAGGGGGACGCGAGCGCGTCGGACAGCCCCTCTGCTGCGCCGTCTGCAGCGTCGACTGGCGCGGCATCGAAGGGCTCCGAATCCGCCAAGCCAGCAGCGCAAGAGGATGCGAATGAACAAGCCGACGGTGCCTCGTCGCTGCCCTGGGTGGCTGGCGGGGTCGCGCTGGTGGTTATTGCAGGCGTTGTCGTGGCGCTCGTGATGCGCCGGCAGAAGCGCATGACCGACGAGGTATTCAACGATGCCGAGTGACACCGCCGCACTGAGCGTGCGTGACCTCAGCGTGACGCTTGGCGGACGCCGAGTACTCACGGACGTGAACCTCGACCTGGAGACGGGGGGCGTGCACGGACTGCTGGGCCCCAACGGAGCCGGCAAGACGACGCTCTTCCGCGCCATCATGCGCCTGATCCCCGCGTCGTCGGGAACCATCGCCACACCCCGCGGCGTGGGGTACGTGCCGCAGCGCCACGACGTGATGTGGGACTTTCCCATCACCGCCCAGGAAGTGGTGATGACGGGCCTCACCCGCGACATCGGTTTCCTGCGCCTGCCTCGACGGCGGCACGTGCAGGCCGTGGCGGAGGCGCTGCAGCGGGTGCGCATGACGGACCTGCGCGCCCGCCCCATCTCCGAGATGTCCGGTGGCCAGCGTCAGCGCGTGATGATCGCCCGAGCACTGGCCCGGCACCCAGGATTGCTGCTGCTCGACGAGCCGTTCACCGGCCTCGACATGCCTACGCAGGAGTTGCTCACCGGGCTATTCGCCGAACTCGCCGCGGAGGGGACGACGCTGCTCATGTCGACGCATGACCTCACCCACGCCATCGTCGCCTGCGACCGTCTCACGCTGCTCAACAAAGAAGTCATCGCCACCGGGCACCCCGACGCGCTGCGCCAGCCCGATCTGTGGATGCGCACCTTCGACGTGTCGGCGCACTCTCCGCTGCTGAAACAGGTGGGCATGGTGCACCGCGCCACAGTGACCCACCAGCACGCACATCCGGAATTGGAGGCTGAGGCATGCTGACCCCACTGGATTTCCTCTCCGACCTCACCAACCCCATGCTCGCGTTCTTGCCGAAGGCGCTGATCGTGTCGGTGCTGGCGGCCGCCGTGTGCGGCGTGATCGGCTCGCACGTGGTGCTGCGCGGCATGACGTTCATCGGCGACGCGGTCTCCCACTCCGTCTTTCCCGGCATCGCCGTGGCGTTCGTGCTGCAGGGGTCGCTCGTCGTGGGCGGCATCGTCGCGGGCGTAGTCACCGCCGTGTTGATCGCGGTGTTCTCGCAGACCAAGCGCCTGCGGGAGGACTCGGTGATCGGCGTGTTCTTCGTCGCCGCATTCGCGCTGGGCATCGTCGTCATTTCGCTCTCGCCCGGCTACGCGGGCTCGCTGACGTCATTCCTCTTCGGTTCGATCACCGGCATTCCTGACGAGGCCGTCTGGTTCTCGCTCGCCATGACCATCGGCGTGCTCGCCGTGGCGATGGCGCTGCACAAGGAACTCGTCGCCGTGAGCCTCGACCGAGAGTACGCGCGCTCGCTGGGCATGCCGGTGTTGGCGCTCGACATTGCGCTGTACGTGCTGGTGACGCTCGCCGTCGTGATGAGCATCCAGACCATCGGCAACGTGCTGGTGCTCGCGCTGCTGGTCACACCCGCCGCGTCGGCCCGAATGCTGACCGACCGCCTCGTGCCCATGATGCTCACCGCAGCCGGCATCGGAGCGGTGAGTGCTTTCGTCGGGCTCTATCTGTCGTGGGCGCTCGACGTACCCACCGGCGGCACGATCGTGCTGGTGTGTACGGCGATGTTCTTGCTGGCATGGGCGTTCGGGCCCAGGCACGGCCTGCTCGCGCGGGCAAAACCCGTCGCGAGGGCCGCCTGAACTCCGTGTGCTGTGCTCAGCGCCCGACGGTGAACCCGAACTCGGCGTTGCGCGGCCACAGCTGGTAGCGCGGCAGCACGTCGGGGCCGCACGAACGGCTGCCCAAACCATGCTGGAACGCGTCGAGGTACAGGTGCACGCCGCGGCTGGGTGGCAGCTCGTGCGGGTGCTCCGCTGCCGTCAGCTCGTGGGCGTCGTGGCGCAGCAGCGAGAAGCCCGGCAGGTTGGGGCCGAAGGTCTCGAAGCGCAGCGGGTGGCTGGCGCCGTCGATGATGAGCCGACGAAGCCCCTCGCGGTGGCCGGTTTCCTGCGGACGCGAGTAGGGGAAGGCGAGCTCGTCGATAGAGGCCTCGTAGGTGCCGACGACGGCTGCCGCCCGCGAATCCGGGTAGTTCTCGCCAGGGCCGCTACCGAACCAGGATGCGCGCTCGAAGGCTCCTGGCAGCATCATGTGGTAGCCGATGCGCGGCCACGTCACGTCGGTGCGGGGGCGGATAGGTGCGACGAGAATCTGGCACCGAGCGCGGTCGTCGGCCACCGCCCAACGGTAGGTGACCTCGGCGCCGTGCCGGCCCTGGGCCGGGATGAGGCGCTCCACGACGACGAACTCGTCGCCCACCGCTTCCGCGCGGGTGGTGCGGCGAATCAGTCGGTCGAGGCCGTGATCGCGCCAGCGTTCCGCCGACGACGGGGCCGCTTCCCCCACGCCGCGAGTGGTGTGGTAATCGCCCACCTCGTAGGAGTTGAAGTCTCCCAGGGAATCGTTATCGGTCGGGGGACGCCACAGCTCCACCACGGCATCCTCGACGGCGTGGTCGCCCAGTGCGAGAAGCCGCCCGGTGTGCGCGTCGAGGGTGGCCGGGCCCACCTGCACGTCGGCTGCAACGAGTGGGGCAGCCGTCGGGCGCGGGGCGCGCGGCACAGGGGTGTCATCGAGGCGCTGCTGCGCCACGAATACTGGGTGCCCGGCAGGTGCCCAGGGGCGCTCGTCGCGTTCCTCGATGCAGACGGTGAGGAACGACTGCGGCGCGGTGCGGGCTTCGTCGGGGAGCTCCGGCAGCGGGAAGGTTGCGCTGGTGTTGGCGGCAACCTCGAAGCCGTCGATGACGCCCTCGGAGCGCACCTCGCCATCCACTTCCCAGCGCCAGCGGGCGATCAGGTGGTCCGTGCCGACGGCGTGGGAGCGGTTGTGCACGGTGAGCTCGTCGCCGATCTCGACCACGACGGGGGAGAAGTGCTGCTTCACCTCGGCCATCGCGGGCGAGGGGGTGCCGTCGGCGTGCACGAGCCCGTCCATGACGAAGTTGCCGTCGTGGATGACTTCGCCGAAGTCGCCGCCGTAGGCGTAGAACGGGGTGCCGTCGGGGGTGTGCGTGGCGAGCCCGTGGTCGCGCCACTCCCAGATGAAGCCTCCGTGCCAGCCGGGGAGCGTTTCGAACGCCTCGACGTATTCGCCGAGGCTGCCAGGCCCGTTGCCCATGGCGTGCACGAATTCGCACAGCATCTTCGGCTTGTTGCGCAGGCTGGATTCGGGAATGTGACGTTCGTGTTCGGTGGTGGTTTGCCCCTGCGACAAGGCCTCCAGCTCCGGGATGGGGCTGTACATGCGCGAGACGACGTCGGTGTAGGCGGATTCGTAGTCGCTCTCGTAGTGCACGGGGCGGGTGGGGTCGAGGCGGTGCGTGGCGTCGGCCATGGCGGCCAGGTTCGCTCCGCTGCCCGATTCGTTGCCCAAGCTCCACGCGATGATCGACGGATGGTTGCGGTCGCGGTGGATCATGCGCTCCATGCGCTGTACGTACGCGTCGCGCCAGCCGGGATCGTCGCTGGGGTTGTTCTCCCAACCGACGAAGCCAAACGCGTGGGTCTCCAGGTCGCATTCGTCGATTACCCAGAAGCCCAGCTCGTCGGCGAGGTCGAGCAGGCGGGGGTGCGGCGGGTAGTGGCTGGTGCGGATGGCGTTGAGGTTGTGGCGCTTCATCAGCAGCATGCCCTCGCGGCAGTTCGCCTCGTCGAAGACGCGGCCCTTCTCGGGGTGGAACTCGTGGCGGTTCACGCCCCGCAGCCTGATTGGGGTTCCGTTCACGAGCCACTGGTCACCGCGGATCTCGACGGTGCGGAACCCGACGCGTTCGGTGACGCGATCCGTCGCATTGGAGAGTTCGACGGTGGTGAGCGCTGGGCGATCGGGGCTCCAGGGGGTCACGTCGTCGATGACGATGGGCTGCACGTCGGCGGGCGAGTTCCAGGTGACGTCGACGTCGAGCTCGGCTGCCTGGACGCGCACCGGGAAGGCGTCGTCGGGCACTTCGACGGTGAGCGTGCCGGCGCCGGTGGTGTGGTCGTAGGCGCCGTCCACCCAGTGATCGGTGATGCAACCTTCGGGGCGCGCGACGAGTGTGACCGAGCGGAAGATGCCGGGCAACCACCACTGGTCTTGGTCTTCGACGTAGGTCTGCGCCGACCACTGCGCGACGCGCACGTGGACGGTGTTCGTGCCGGGGCGGACGACGTCGGTGATGTCGAGCTCAGAGGGCAGCCGTGAGCCGCGCAGCACACCGACGTGCTGGCCGTTGACGGCGACGATGCCGAGCGACTCCACACCGTCGAAGCGAAGCAGTACCTGCTGGTGTTGGTCCCAACCTTCCGGCAGCTCGAACGTGCGACGGTGGTCGCCGATGGGGTTCTCGTCGGGCGCGTGCGGCGGGTCCATGGGGATGGGCAGGTTGATGTTCGTGTACGCCGGCCGCCCGTAGTTGCCGTCGCCTTCGAGCACCCAGTGGCATGGCAGGGTGAGCTCGTCCCAGGCGCTGTCGTCGTAGTCGGCGGCGTCGCAGGCAGCGGGCGCCTCCGCCACGCTGGGGGAGAGCAGGAAGCGCCAGGTGCCGTCGAGGGAGTAGCTGTACGGCTCGTCGCGTCGCCAGGCCCTGGGCGGAACACCATCGCCGGGGGCAGTGGACTCGAGGATGCGGCGGGTTTCGTCGAGGGTCGACATGGGTTTCCTTTCCGAAAGCAAGGATGTTCAGCGGGCTGGATTGAGAGTGGAATCACGCACGACGAGGTGCGTCGGAAACAAGCGGTGACCGGGGTCCTTACCTGCGATCATCGATTGCAGCATGAGGATCGCCTGTTCCCCGACGTGCTGGATGGGTTGATGGATGGTGGTCAGCGCGGGCATGAGATCCCGGCTAATCTCGTGGTCATCGAAGCCGACGACTTGTACGTCGTTTGGGATGCGCTTTCCATGAGCCTCGAGGCTACGGTATGCACCGGCAGCCATGCGATCCGATGCGCAGAAGACGGCATCGAGATCCGGATGGTGTTGAAGCAAGTCCTCCATCGCCGCGGCACCCGAGGTGGGGCCGTAGTCCCCGTAGCGGACGAGCCGGGGATCAAAATGGTCGCCGAGCCCCGAGCGTGCCCCCTTGAGCCGGAACTCGGCGCCGGGTGCATCCTCCGGGCCGGTGATGATCGCCACCCGGCGGGCACCGCAGGCCAGCAGATGCTGGGCGGCTGCGGTGGCGCCGGTGAGGTCGTCGATCGTAGCCGTGCGAACGTTCGGCCCTAGGAACCGCTCGGAGAGCCGACCGCACACGGCAACGGGGAGATCCGCGGCAATGATGCGGTCTAGCAGGGGGTCGGTCATGTGTGGCGTCAGGTGCACCACGCCGTCGATACGACGACGGTCGAGGAATGGGGCGGTCCTTCGTCGTTCCACTTCGCTACCTGCGAGCAGGAGCAGGAGCGCGTCTGAGCTGTCGCCGAAGCCCTCCGATACTCCCTTCACGAGTTCGTGAATGGTCGGATCGTCGAACAGCTCGTCGGAGGGCTGCGTCAATAAAACCGCGACGGCATGGTTGCGTCCCGATGCGAGTGCGCGGGCGTGCGAGTTGAGGCGGTAGCCCGTCTTGTCGACCGCCTTTTGAACCGCATCGCGTGCAGCGTCGGACACGTTCGACGCGCCGTTGAGCACACGGCTCACAGTGCCGCGGGAAACCCCCGCGACTCGTGCGACGTCCTCGATCGTGGTGCTCATGCGAATTGTTCCTATCCCTTCGTTGCGCCCAGCGTGAGGCCGGCGACGAACTGCTTCTGCAGGATGAAGAACACTGCGAGTACCGGTAGGGCGGCGATGATGGATCCTGCTGACAGGAGATTGTAATCCGTGAAGAACGCGCCCTTGAGGTTGTTCAGAGAACTTGTCACAGGGAACTTGTCTCCTGACTGCATCAGCACGGTCGCCCAGAAGAACTCGTTGTAGATCCAAGCGGTCTGCAGCGTGGCGAGTGCGGCCAGCGGTGGGCGTAGCAGCGGGATTGTCAGCCCTGCGAACTGTGTCCAGATGGAGGCGCCGTCGAGCATGGCGGACTCGTAGATCTCCTTCGGAAGCGTCTTGATGTAGTTGCTGAGCACGAAGGTGCAAAACCCGGTCTGGAAGGCGACGTTGACGATGATGACGCCCAGATGCGAGTCCAGCAACGAGCCGGAGGACGAGAGCCAATAGGGCAGCTCCGCTGCTCGGAACATGCGGTAGATGGGGATCAGGAGGGACTGTGGCGGCAGGAGGTTGGCCGCGACGAACACCGCCAACATGGAGAGGTTGAAGCGGAAGCTGTAGCGGGCCAGCACGAAGCCGGCACACGAGGAGAGGACCAGTGTCAGCACGACAGCCGTGAGCGTGATGATGGCCGAGTTGATGAAGCTGTTGGTGAATCCGCCTCGCTCCCAGGCCTGTACGTAGTTATCCAGTGTGAATCCACCGAACGATAAGTATCCGTGCTGCAGGGTGTAGCTGTAGTCGCGGAACGAGTTGAACAGTGCCCAAAGCAGCGGGAACAGCCATAGGAGAGCCATGGTCAAAAGGAAGATCTGGAGGAGGATACGCATCGGGCGATTGCCCTGGTTGCGTTTGCCGGCGGTGGTTGTCGTCATGACTCTTCTCCCTTCATGACCACTCGGAGTTGGATGACGATGAAGATGGAACTGATCAGCAGCATGATCGTCGCCAGCGCTGAGCCGAAGCCGATACGACTGGCCTCACCGACGACGTTGGTGGTGACCAGCGTCGAGATCAGCTCCAGTCCGTTGCGGCCACGGTTGATGATCCACGCGATGTCGAAGGCTCTCAGCCCCTCGATGAAGGTGATGGTCAGCACGATGATGTTCACTGGACGCATAACCGGGAAGATGATCTGCAGGTAGGTCTTGGTCTGACTGGCGCCGTCCATGCTGGCAGCCTCACGCAGGCTTGGGTCGACGCCCTTCAGCCCTGAGAGGTACAGCAGCATGATGTAGCCGGTGTGGCGCCACCCGTTGGCGATGATCGCCGCCCACAGGTTGATGGAGGAATCCCCGTACCAGTCGATCGAGGTGCCCAGCAGCGCGTTCAGCAGACCTTGGTCGCGGCTGTACATGAGTTGCCAGACGAATCCGACGAGCGCTGCGGACAAGACCACGGGAAGGTAGAACGCTGTTTGATAGAAGCGGGTGCCGCGCAGTTCCTTGTCCAGAAAGACCGCGAAGAGCATCCCCAGCGGGGTAAACACCGCGAAGAGGACGAGCAGCCACAGCACGTTGTGCCACAGCGCAGGCCAGAATGGAGGGTAGATGGTGGCCAAATCCACGTAGTTCTGGCCACCTACCCACTTGATGTCTGAGAGCCCGCCGATGCCGTCCCAGGACGTCATCGACAAGGCAACGGTGATCAGGGCCGGTCCCCAGACGAGTCCGACCACAACGAGGACCGGGATACCCAGCATTAGGCTCAGGACTACCTTGTCTGTCCTGGACAGGAGAAGGTTGCGGTGTCTCCGTCGTTTGTCAGTGGTGTTGCTCATGGATGGGTTCCTGTCACTCGTTCCCGAAGATCGATTTCTTCTGGGCCTCGACGTTGGTGAGGATGGAGTCGATCTGTGCAGGGTCCTTGACAAAGGACTGCAGTGCAGGCCCCACGACGGTGTTGGCGAAGTCAGGGCGTGAGTCGCGGTCCAGGAACTGCGAAAGAGCCTCGGCTTGCTCGATGATCGTCACGGCCTTCTTCTGGAGCGCGTTGTAGGTGCTCTGGTCGGCCTTTGAATTGGCGGCGATCACCGAAGGGTCGGACTTGACAGTGACGCCGACCGCCTCGGGTGTGGCGAGATAGGCGAGCAGCTCCTTGGCGAGCTTCTCGTTCTTGGGTCTAGCCGCCATCATGAATCCATCGACCGGGGCTTCCACCACCTTGGCGCCGATCTTGGAGTCGAACTCAGGGAAGACGAAGAAATCGAGGTCGTCCTCCAACCCAGCCTCAGCGAACTGCTGCTGCAGGAACATGCCCATCACGTAGACGCCGGACTTGTTCTGGATGAGGCCCTGTGCGGCCTCCTGCCAGGTGCGTCCCAGCGCGTCCGGCTGGTGGAATGCCAGAAGCTCCTTCCACGCCTTGAACACGTTCTTGACCTGTTCCCCGTCCCAGGCCTCCTGGCCAGCCATGAGCGAGATGTGGTAGTCGTAGCCATTGACGCGCAGGTTCAGCATGTCGAACGTGCCCATGGCTTCCCAACCGTCCTTGTCTGCGAAGGCGATGGGGGTGATGCCGTCCTTCTTCATCTGTTCAGAGAGGGTGAGCCACTCGTCGAACGTCTTGGGCTCGGAGTAGCCGCGTTCCTTGAACAGGCTCGGGCGGTAGAAGACAGCCCATGGGTAGTAGGTGCTGGGAATGAAGATCTGTCGACCCTTGGAATCCGAGGACGCGACCTTCATCGAGTCAGGCATGCCGTCGATCTTCTGCCAGACGTCTGAGAGATCGCCGACGAGCCCCTTATCCGCGAAGTTACGGGCGCGGTAGCCAGCAAACCAGGTGAACGTGTCGTCAGGATTCCCTTGGAGATAGTTGTTGACTCCCTCCTTGAAAGTCTCGTGCTGGATCGTGTTGACCTTCACTTCACCCTGCTTGAAACCAGCCATCATCTCGGCGAAAGCCTTCTTCGGGACGTCATCGGACTGGTACGAGCCCATGGTGACGACGCCGTCTGGGTTGCCGGGTCCCGACCCGCAGGCAGACAGCAAGGAAGTGCCTGCGACAAGACCGGTCGCACCGAGAAAACCACGGCGAGAAACTGGAGTGTGCGGTGTGAACATGTGATCCTCCTTTGGATCGATATGGGAGCGCTCCAATAACGTGACACGCAAAGATGGCGTGATTCACAGAGGGAACAGATGGTTCTTGAGTTGTGGTGAGCTATTACTGCACATCTCTGTGTGAGCGCTCCCACCGTAGCATGGCGTGTCCCCTTGGCGTCAAGGGGGGGGATCGTATTGGCCCACGGGTTGCACGACAGCTCGCCCCGTCCAGGCACCTGCAACCTGTGCGGCAACTGAGCGGATCAAGTGTCACCTGCCTCCCGACGACGCCTCGTCGCGGCTAAGCAGGTGACACCTGTGCCGGGACTGAGCCGCACAGGTTGCCCCTGCCTGCGTAGCGGTTGCCCCTGCCGGGGGTAGGCAACACGCACACCCGACGGGGTCCGCGCCGGCGTGGCGGAGGTGTCAACAAAGCGGCGGGCGGCCGGGGAAACCCCAGACCGCCCGCCGTGCACGCAATCGCGAGCTTAGAGCCCGAACTCGGCTCCGAAGTCGCCCTCCTCGAGGCGCGCCTTGATGGCGGAGAGGAAACGGGCGGCGACGGCGCCGTCGATGATGCGGTGATCGTAGGTGAGCGAGAGGTACATCATGTCGCGCACGGCGATGCTGTCAGTGCCGAACTCGTCGGTCACCACCACGGGGCGCTTCACGAGCGCACCCGTGCCGAGGATGGCTACCTCGGGCTGGTTGATGATCGGCGTGTCGAACAGGCTGCCAGCCGAACCGTAGTTCGTGATGGTGAACGTGCCGCCGGCCAGCTCGTCGGGGCCAACCTTGCCCTCACGGGTGCGGGCGCCGAGGTCGCCGATCTTGCGGGCGAGCCCGGAAACGTTGAGGTCGCCGGCCTCCTTGATGACGGGCACGAGCAGGCCGCGCGGCGTATCCACGGCGATGCCGATGTTCTCGGCCTCAGCGTAGGTAACCGTGCCGGCCTCGAAATCCACCGTCGAGTTCACGACGGGGAACGCCTTCAACGCTTCCACCGTCGCTGCCGTGATGAACGGCAGGTACGACAGCGACGCGCCCTCGCGGGCCTTGAAGTCGTCCTTGGCCACCTTGCGGATGCGGCTGATGGCGGTCATGTCCACCTCGACGGTGGCGGTGAGCTGCGCAGCCGTGGCCAGCGACGCGGTCATGCGCTCGGCGATCACCTTGCGCAGACGCGACAGCTTCTCCGTCTTGCCGCGCAGAGCCTGTGCCTCGGCGCTGGGCTCGGGCTTCGCGGGTGCAGCCTTCGCCGGAGCCGGCTTGGCAGGCGCCGCGGCCGGGGCCTGCTGCGCAGGAGCCTTCGCGGCATCAAGCACATCCTGCTTGCGGATGCGGCCACCCACGCCGGTGCCCTGCAGCGAGGTCAGATCGACGCCGTGCTCCTTGGCGAGCTTGCGCACCAGCGGAGTGACGTAGGTGCCATCCGACGACGCCTCCGCAGCGCGGCGGGCAACGGCGGACTCGATGGCGGGGGAGTGCTCAACCTTCTCCTGCTTGGGTTCAGGCTTGGGCTCGGGCTTCGGTTCTGGTTGTGGCTCGGGCTTCGGTTCTGGTTTCGGTTCTGGTTTCGGCTCGGGCTTGGGCTCCGGCTTCGGCTCGGGCTCAGGAGCGGCTTCCTCCTCAGGAGCATCGCCGGAGCTGTCGCCGTCGGAGGGCTCCCCGACGATGGCGAGCACAGCGCCTACTTCGGCGACGTCGTCTTCTTCGAAACGGATCTCGAGCAGGGTACCGGAGACGGGGCTGGGGATTTCGGTGTCGACCTTGTCGGTGGAGACTTCCAGCAAGGGCTCGTCTGCCTCGACGGTTTCGCCGACGGACTTCAGCCAACGCGAGATGGTGCCCTCGGTGACCGATTCGCCCAGCGCAGGAAGGGTTACTTCGGTGCCAGCTGCGGCAGATCCACCGCTCGCAGGCTTCTCAGCCTTGGGCTCAGGCTCGGGCGCGGCTTCCGGCTCAGGCTGCGACTCCTGGGCGTCGTCTTGCGCAGGGGAGTCGTCAGCGGGGGCCGAGCTGCTCTCCGACTCATCTCCGACGATGGCGAGCACAGCGCCTACTTCGGCGACGTCGTCTTCTTCGAAACGGATCTCGAGCAGGGTACCGGAGACGGGGCTGGGGATTTCGGTGTCGACCTTGTCGGTGGAGACTTCCAGCAAGGGCTCGTCTGCCTCGACGGTTTCGCCGACGGACTTCAGCCAACGCGAGATGGTGCCCTCGGTGACCGATTCGCCCAGCGCAGGAAGGGTTACTTCGGTAGACATTGTGTGCTTGCTCCTTTGGTTTGCCGCTTCTTGGTACTCAGCCTATATCCGTTTGATCGCGCATGTGCAAGGAAGTGCCGTCGCACAATACGACAGTCAACCCCAGAGTATCGCCCACCTCAACCTCGTCCGACGAGGGGCGCACCGTCGTCGCACCCTGGGTATGGAGGTACGCCATAATGGCCCTTGTGGGTTGGTTCCGTAGACGCAAACAGCAGGTCCAGGAGCAACGGGTTGCCGATGAGCTGCAAGTCGCTTCGTACGACCACCTTGTCGAGTTTTGTCGTACCCGACGGGGTGTCGAGGCGTGGGTAGAACGCCCAACCTCGTTCAATAAGGCCTCCCTGCTGCTCGTCGCTTACGACGGTGAATCTACGAGGCGGGCCGTGCCCAGCGAAGAATACGGATACGCATTCGCCGACGAACAAGACATCCCCTGCTACGACGCGGGCGTGGTGCCCTACCCTCAGCGGATGCGCGAATACGGACTACGAAAGAAACGGAGTTGACATGGGCAAGTACACGTGGGGCGCCCCAGAGCACTTGGAGTGGTTGGACGATCACCGCAAGCACCTCGTCGACTTCTATCAGCCCAATGTGGTCGACCCTGCAGGTGGCTACTTCTGGCTCGGCGACGACGCCTCCCCGAAGCCCGAGCAGGGCAAGGGCCTCTGGATTGCCGCGCGCATGGTGCACTGCTTCTCTCTGCTGCACCTGCTAGGCCGCGACGGCGCCCTCGACGTGGCCCGTCACGGCGTGGAGTACCTGCTGGGCCAAGGCCGCGATGAGGAGTTCGGCGGCTGGTTCTCCCAAGTCAACCCCGATGGGTGCAACGACGCGAAGGAGCTCTACGGCATCGCGCACGTCATCCTCGCCTCCTCCAGCGCCATCACCGCCGGCATCGAGCCCGCTCAGGCGCTGCTCGACGAAGCTCTTCGCCTCATCGACGAGCATTACTGGGTAGAGGCTGACGGCGCCGGCATCGACGAATTCGACCGCGCGTTCACCACCGCCGACCCGTACCGAGGGCTGAACGCCAACATGCACCTCACCGAAGCATTCCTCGCCGCGTACGAGGCCACCGGCGACGAGCGCCTCTTCGACCGCGCGCTGCGCCTCGCGGAGCGGTTCGCCAAGGGACAGCTCGAATCCGGGCGCCCCGCGGCACACCGCCTCGTCGAGCACTTCGACGAGCAGTGGCAGCCCGTGCCCGAGTACAACCGCGACGAGCCCGCCCACCCATTCCGCCCCTATGGCTCCACGCCTGGGCACTGGCTGGAATGGGCGAAACTCTGCGTACAGATCGCAGGCATCCGTCCCGACATCGAGTGGCTCATTCCTGCGGCGGAGGAGCTCTTCCAGGGCGCCGTCGCGGACGCGTGGCTACCCGGAGGTGGCTTCGCGTACACCGTCGACTGGGACGGCAAACCGGTGATCTCCAACCGCTTCTTCTGGGGCGTCGCGGAGGCCATCGGCGCAGCGCACGTGCTGCACCTGGCCACCTCCAAGCCCGAGTACGCGACGTGGTACGAGCGGCTGTGGACCTTCGCCGACGAACACCTCGTCGACCACGAGCGCGGCTCCTGGTTCTCCGAACTCGACGACGATCTGCAGCCCACCAAACGCACCTGGGACGGCAAACCAGACCTCTACCACGTGCTGCAGGCCACCCTGTACGCACAGATGCCGCTCAACGAAGGGCTTGCCAAGCATCTTGCCCATCGCTGAGCGGCATCTAGCCGCGTCGCCCCTGCCGGGTTACTCCGCGGCTTGCTGCGCGAGCGCCACGAGGGTGCGCACGGCCACACCCGTGCCACCCTTCGGGGTGTAGCCAAAGGCCTCGTCAGTATCCGCGGGGCCCGCCACGTCGAGGTGCGCCCATGCGATGCCCTCGGGCACAAAGCGCTCCAGGAATGCGCCTGCGACGAGTGCGCCTCCGTAGCGACTCTTGCCGCCCGAGCGGAAGTCTGCGACGTCGGAGGTGATCTGCTCCCGAATGTGGTCGGTGATAGGCAGCTCCCAGAACTCCTCGCCGGCAGCCTCGGCGGCGTCCAGCACGCGGTCCGTCGCGTCCTCGGAGTTCGACATCACACCGGCGATGCGCGAGCCGAGAGCCACCATGCAGGCGCCGGTGAGGGTGGCCACGTCGACGATCATGTCGGGCTTGTCGGTGCCCGCGCGGGCGATGGCGTCGGCCATGACGAGACGGCCCTCGGCGTCGGTGTTGTAGTTCTCGACCGTCTGGCCGTCGAACATGGTGAGCACGTCGTTCGGGCGGTAGGCGCTGCCCGACGGCATGTTCTCGGCCATCGCCGCGTAGGCGGTGACCTGCACCTTGACGCCCAGTTCCGCGATCGCGCGAATGGCAGCAATCACGATGGCGGCGCCCGACATGTCCATCTGCATGCCGAGCATGCTGGCGGGCGGCTTAATGTCGAGGCCGCCGGAGTCGAACGTGATGCCCTTGCCCACCAGCGCCAGGTGGAACTTCGCGCCGCGCGGTGCGTAGCTCAACCGCACCAAGCGAGGCGTGCGCTCCGAGCCGCCGCCGACGGCGAGGATGCCGCCATATCCGCCCTTGGCGAGCGCCTTCTCGTCGAGCACCTCGACGGTGATCCGCTCATCCTTGACGTACGCCTTCGCGGCCTCCGCGAAGGTTTCGGGGTACAGGAGGTTGGGCGGGGTGTTCGACCAGTCACGTGCCTGGTAGACGCCGCGGATGTTCGCCTTGGCATCGACGAGTGCGCCACCGAGGCGTGAGGGACCGACGACGGCGATCTTGGCGATCGGCTCAGGGGTGCCCTGCCCGGTGACCTTCTGCACACGGTAGGCGCCGAGCGCCGCGCCCTCCGCGGCGGCCTGCAGCAGCTCGGGATCAGTGAGTTCCAGCGACACCGCGACGGTGAGGCCTTCCGCGTCCGGGAGCCCGATGACCGCACGTGCCGCCGCGCCGACGGCACGACGCAGCGTGGCGGGTGCCACGTCGGGTTCACCCAGCCCGACGACGACCGCGCGGACGCCGTCGGCCTCCGGCAACACCGTCACCTTTTCTAGCGCGCTCGACGCGCGCATGGCAGTGGCCAGCGTCGAGACATTGGCGTTGAACGCCTTCGTGTAGGCCTTGTCGAGTTCGGAAGTGCCGCCCACGAGCGAGGTTGCGTCGCCGGCGGTGGCGAGGCCGACGATAACCACGTCGGCGTCCTTGGGTACAGATTTCGAGAGTTCCAACAAGAGATCGTGCATTCTCCCACCCTATCTAGGACGGGGTAACTTTGCCCTCATGGGAAAACGAATCGCCTACTGGTTGTTCATCGCAGCGGCCTTGGCCATCACCTGCTGGGGTGTGGTGGCCTACGTGCATCCGACGACGCACTGCGGTGAAGTGGAAATGGGGCCAGGCGACGTATGCCATGGATCGACCTACACGGAGGTCAACACTGACGAGAAGCTGCAAACCTACGAGCAGCGCATCCGCACCGTGCGCGAGCAGACCCCGTTCGTCATTGGGATCGGTGCGATAGCGACGGTGTTCGGCGTCGTATTGCTGGTGCGATCAGGGAAGCAGCGACATGGGGCCGTAGACGACCCTGTCCTCCTCCATGAGGGTGGCCTCAGCGACCCCGAGGTTCACTAAGTCGTCGTAGAACAGCGACATCCACTCCTCGGCGGCTTCCTTGGAGTCGAAGCGTTTCAGGAGGTCGTTGCGATCGAGCTCTTCGCGGTCGAATGACCCGGTAGCGGGTTCCCAGTGATAGCTCATCAGATCGGGTCTCCTCGCTTGATTCGGGGCAGGGGGCGACGGAAGCGTCGGATCATGATCGCGCGGTTCATCATGTACATGAGCAGGCCCTTGGTGTGTGCGTTGGGCACACGCTCAGCGAGGAGCTTCTTGAAGCTTCGCCACATGATCCAGATGTTGATGAGAGTGGCGAAGAAGAATCCCCACAGCAGGAACGCGATGATCGTGGTGATCTCAATATTTGCCATGAACACGAACATGGCCGCCAGGATGATGAGCATGAACGGCATCATGAATTCGGCAAGCGTCCAGCGCGTGTCGACGAAGTCGCGCAGCAGCGTGCGCTCGGGGCTCTTCTCGATGCGCTCCCAAGCCTCAGTTTGAGCCTTATACCGAGCCTCGCGCTCTGCCTTCTTACGCTCTTTCTTGCTGAGGTTCGGATGCAGGCGCTCCATGCGCGCCGCTTCCGCTTCCTTGCGGGTGGGGGTGGGCCCGGTTTTCGCGCCCCGACGAACCACCTTCTTGCCGGCGGGGGCCGACGTCGGCTCCTGCTCATCCGTGGACGTTGCCGCGTTCGCGTCGGGGGCCTTCTTCAGCTTCTCGGGCACGGTCGACGTGCGTGCCCGGGTGGACTTGTCAGAGCGTTCATAGGGGCGGAAGAGTCCCACGTGTACTACCTCACAGTGGTGAACGATATTGGCGAAGCTGCATTCTACCGGTTGCGCTCTGGTGCTCGAAGTTGACGTCGGGTGCCCGGCAGAAAAAGATTTACTGGGTTCGCTCGAGCTTCGTGCTTGGCACCATGTACCTTTGATGTGGCAGACCCCTTCGGAAGGATAGTTTTCGTGGCCGGCATCTTTGAACGCATTGCGATGGTGTTTCGCTCCAAGGCCAACAAAGCCTTGGATCAGTATGAGGACCCCCGTGAAACGCTCGATTACTCGTACCAGAAACAGCTGGAGCTTTTGCAGAACGTGCGCCGCGGTGTCGCGGATGTGGCCACCAGCCGCAAGCGGGTGGAGCTCCAAGCCAGCAAGTTGAACCAGGAGATTGACCGCCTCACGTCGGCGGCGCAGCGTGCACTGGAATCGAACCGGGAAGACCTTGCCCGCGAGGCGCTTACCCGTAAGTCGGGCCTGCAGCAGCAGCTCGCAGAGCTGCAGGCGCAGCATGCCCAGTTGCAGCAGGAAGAAGAGAAGCTCGTTCGCGCGAGTTCCCGCCTGCAGGCGAAGGTCGACGCCTTCCGCACCCGCAAGGAGACCATCAAGGCCACCTACTCCGCCGCTGAGGCACAAACCCGCATCAATGAGGCGTTCACCGGCATTGGCGAGGAGATGAACGATATTGGTCTCGCCATCCAGCGTGCAGAAGACAAGACGCTGGAGCTGCAGGCTCGTGCATCTGCCGTCGACGAGCTGGTTGCCTCCGGCGCGCTGGAGGATGGCTTCGGGCAGGACGACATCACTCGAGAGCTCGACCAGCTGGCGTCGAGCTCGTCAGTGGAGGACGAGCTCGCCTCGATGAAGGCGCAGCTCACGGGCGGTGCGCCCGCGCAGCCTGCCGCCATCGACGCGCCGAATGAAACGCCGAGCCAGGCCCAGGGGGCTACGCCGCAGCAGGCTCCCGCTCAGGAAGGCTCCGTCGCAGATCCGTACGGGGAGCCTCAGCAGTGATCATCCGAGTCATGGGTGAGGGGCAGTGGACCATCGACGTCGACGCCCTCACGAGTCTGAATGAAATCGATGAGCGTCTGGAGCGCACGGTCGAGGCCGATGACGAAGCGGCGATGCGTGCAGTGCTTCAAGAGCTCTTTACTCGCCTCCAAGAACTGGGCTCTCCGGTGCCCGACGACGTGCTGGCTGAGTCCGACGTCGTCTTGCCCGACCCGACGGCTAGCCTCGACGACGTCAAGCTCGTCCTCGAGACCACCCGCGACTACTACGGCGGTCTGCTGCCGGACGAAGTCCAGGAGTAGTCAGAAGGGTGCGGGTACTTGTCGCATCCGGCGCGGTCGGCGCGCTGGAGTCTCACGCGGCATCCGTCGTCGTCGCCCGGGCGTTTCAAGCTGAAGGTGCCGAGGTTGCCGTCGTGGACCTCGAAGCATCTTGGCCTGCGCCTTCCACACTCGATGAGCTTGCTGACGTGCTGGCACGAGGGGCCGACGTCGTCGACCTGAGGCAGCTGGAGTTTCGCTTGGCCGACGCGGACCGCGCCACGCAGGCTATTGCCGGCCGTCGTTTCGTGGCCGTGGTGGCTGAAGCGGACGTCGAGGTGCCGCTGACGGGACTCACAGGCACAGCCGTGCAGCGATCGCGTGAGCGCGGCGACGATCTTGCCGCCGGCCTCGACGCGGACGCCCAGGCGCGCGCATGGCTCGCAGCGCTGGGCGTGCACGACGGCGCCGGCGTGGGAGCCGTCGACGGGTTCG
Organism: Tessaracoccus timonensis; assembly: GCF_900343145.1. Taxonomy (NCBI): domain Bacteria; kingdom Bacillati; phylum Actinomycetota; class Actinomycetes; order Propionibacteriales; family Propionibacteriaceae; genus Tessaracoccus; species Tessaracoccus timonensis. The sequence goes on along the minus strand of NZ_LT996886.1, from coordinate 104,355 downwards.
GCGCGCTGTTGCTGCGTGAGGGCGTACCGTTGACGAGCGCGCTCGAACTCACCGTGGAACGCACCGGCTTCGCGGAGACGGCCACCCAGGCCGACCTCATAGTCACGGGATGCACTGACCTCGACTTCCACACTCGTGGCGGGCCGCTCGTCGAACGTGTTGTGCGGATCGCGGAGGAAGCGCTGCGCCCCGTGATCGTGGTCTGCGGTCGCAACTTCGTGTCGTCGCGCGAACTGCGTCTGTCCGGTATCGAGGCCGCCCACGCGGTGCACACCGGCGACGATCCACGCACCGTCGAAGAGCGTGACCTCGCAGCACTGGCGGAGCGTGTGGCGCGCACCTGGCGGTTCGAATAAGGGAAGTGCTTGGAGTCACGTCGACAGCCACGTACACTGGGGCGCGTTCAACACCCCTACTGATGGAGTCAGCGTGACTGAAACCCAGACTGATGCACCAACCGGCGTTACCCTCACGGAAGCGGCCGTCGACAAGGTGCGTGCTCTGCTCGAAGCAGAGGGTCGCGACGATCTATCGTTGCGCATTGCTGTGCAGCCCGGCGGTTGCTCCGGCCTTCGTTACCAGCTGTATTTCGACGATCGTGAACTCGACGGCGACCAGGCCACCGATTATGAAGGCGTGAAGGTGGTCACCGACCGAATGAGCGCGCCCTACCTGGGAGGCGCATCGATCGACTTCGTCGACACCATCTCGCAGCAGGGATTCACCATCGACAACCCGAACGCGACGGGTTCCTGCGCGTGCGGCGATTCGTTCCACTAATCGTCACGAAAGCGACGTCGCACGCGACGAATTTGTGAATAACTAGCACCCCCGGGCTGAATGACTTCACCCGGGGGTGCCTTTATGCGTTAAGGTGACCTTGCAGTGCTATACACATCCGAGCGATGTGTCGCGAAAAGAACGTGGAAGGCAAACAGTGGTGAGAAGCAATCCTCCCCGGCCCCGAACCGGCCGCAGGATCATGGCGATCGCAGGGGTGCTCGTGCTCCTCGGCCTGGCGGGTTGTAGCGGCCAGGGTGCGCGGTTCGGCCTGCCCGAACCGGCATCCGAGCAGGCCCCCGCGATGGGTAACCTTTGGGTGGGGTTCTGGGTCACCGCCTTGGTGATTGGCGCCTTGGTGTGGGGCTTGATCCTCTGGTCTGTCATTCGCTACCGGCGCAAGGACGACGACGCCCCCGCGCCGCGGCAGACGAAGTACCACCTGCCTCTTGAGCTGCTGTACACGCTCGTCCCGTTCCTCATCATCGGCGTGCTCTTCCTCTACACCGTGCGGGTGTTCGACGAAGTGCTCGACCAAAGCGAAGACCCGGACCTCGTCGTCGATGTCATTGGGCAGAAGTGGTCGTGGACGTTCAACTACCACGGTGCTGACGATCCTCAGGTGGGCGTCGATGCTCATGAGGTCGGCACCGTCGAGAAGATCCCCGAGCTCTACCTTCCGGTGAACAAGCGGGTGCGTTTCAACCTTGACTCCGCTGATGTGATCCACTCGTTCTGGGTGCCAGCGTTCTACTTCAAGATGGACGTCATCCCGGGCCATCCCAACTCGTTCGACGTGACGCCCAACAAGGAGGGCGTCTACGACGGTAAGTGCGCCGAGCTGTGTGGCGAATTGCACGCGGCCATGATCTTCAAGGTGCACGTGGTTTCCGAAGAGGAGTACGCGAAGCACGTGCAGGAGCTTGCTTCGAACCCCCAGAATGAGGGCTTGCTCCCGATGCCGCAGACCACCAAACATGTGTTGCCGGAGACGACGGCAGCATCCGAGGAGGGTAACTGATGAGCAGCGATTCCATTGCCAGGCGGACGCAGCTGCCGTCGCCTGCGACGACGAAGTCCACGCACTCGTTGGGCGCCACGATGATGAAGTACCTGTCCACCACCGACCACAAGGTGTTGGGCAACATGTACTTCGTCACAGCGATGTTCTTCTTCTGCTTCGGCGGCGTGCTTGCTCTGGGCATCCGGGCTGAGCTCGCGAACCCCGGCATGCAGTTCGTGAACCATGAGACGTTCAACCAGTTCTTCACCATGCACGGCACCATCATGTTGCTCATGTTCGCGACGCCGATGTTCGCCGGCTTCGCCAACGCGATGCTGCCCCTGCAGCTTGGTGCCCCCGACGTCGCCTTCCCGAGGCTGAACGCCTTCACCTACTGGCTTTATCTGTTCGGCTCGCTTCTGGCCTGTGCTGGGTTCTTCACGAAGGAAGGCGCCGCGAGCTTCGGCTGGTTTGGCTACACGCCGCTGTCGACGTCGCTGCACTCGCCAGGGCTCGGCTCAAACTTCTGGGTGTTCGGCCTCTACGTTCTGGGCCTTTCGTCCATCCTCGGCTCGGTGAACTTCATCACCACGATCATCTGCATGCGTGCCCCTGGCATGACCATGTTCCGTATGCCGATCTTCTGCTGGAACATCCTCGTCACCTCCATGATGGTGATCATCACGTTCCCTGTCCTTGGTGCGTCACTGCTTGTGCTCGGCTCTGACCGCGTGCTGGGGTCGCACATCTTCGACGCTGCGTCCGGCGGTGCGATGCTCTACCAGCACCTGTTCTGGTTCTTCGGACACCCTGAGGTGTACGTGCTGGCGCTGCCGTTCTTCGGCATCATCACCGAGGTACTCTCCGTGTTCAGCCGCAAGCCGGTGTTCGGCTACTACGGCCTGGTCTTCGCCACCTTGACCATCGGCGCCCTGTCGGTGTCGGTGTGGGCCCACCACATGTTCGCCACTGGCGCGGTGAGCCTGCCGTTCTTCGCGTTCATGACCTTCATGATCGCCATCCCGACGGGCGTGAAGTTCTTCAACTGGATCGGCACGATGTGGCGAGGGTCGTTGACGTTGAACACGTCGATGCTGTTCGCCATCGGCTTCCTCGTCACCTTCCTGTTCGGTGGCCTCACCGGCATCATCCTCGCCTCGCCGGCGCTCGACTTCCAGGTGACCGACTCCTACTTCGTGGTGGCGCACTTCCACTACGTGCTGTTCGGCACCGTGGTGTTCTCTACCTTTGCGGGCTTCTACTACTGGTGGCCCAAGTTCACCGGGCGCATGCTGAACGAGAAGCTCGGCCAGGCGCACTTCTGGATGATCTTCATCGGCTTCCACCTCACGTTCCTCGTGCAGCACTGGCTGGGCGTCGCAGGCATGCAGCGCCGTATCGCCGACTACGGTGCCTGGGAAGGCTTCACCGTGCTCAACCAGGTATCCACCTTCGGCGCGTTCTTCCTGGGCGTCTCGATGCTCCCGTTCTTCTGGAACGTGTGGATCACGCGGAAGGCCCCCAAGGTGGAGGTCAACGACCCGTGGGGTTGGGGCCGTACCCTGGAGTGGGCCACCTCGTGCCCGCCGCCTAGGCACAACTTTGATTCGCTGCCTCGCGTTCGCTCCGTGAACCCGGCCTTCGATCTGGCTCATCCCGAACTGGCTGAGGAGCCGCACGACGTCGATCCGGGCGAGCTGCTCGACGAAGATGATGCTCTGGAGCTTGAGGAGGCCTCGAAGTGAAGACCGAATCCAGGATCTTTTGGTTCATCGCGGTCTTCTTCGCGGTGATGACTCCGGTCTACTGGTTTGCGAGCAAGGAGATCATCGGCACCATCGCGCTGGGCTTCACCTTCGCGCTGGGCCTCATGATTGCGGCCTTCCTCAGCTACGAGGCCAAGCACTTCGACGCCCGCCCAGAAGACAGGGAAGACGGCACCATCGAAGAGGCCGCCGGCAACTACGGATTCTTCGCGCCGAAGAGCACCTGGCCCTTCTGGTGTGCGGTGGTGGTCACCATCATCATGCTCGGCATGAGCGTCGAGCAGTGGTGGATCAGCGTGCTCGGCATCGGCGTCGGCATCTGGGCCGTCACCGGCTGGGTGCTGGAGTTCTACCGAGGCGACTACCAGCACTGACGCCTGCGCGCCCCTTCGCTACCAGCTCTGAGCGAGGGGGCGGCCTTCGTCGTAGCCCGAACCCGACTGCACGCCAATCACGGCGCGGTCAGCGAACTCGTCCAGGTTGCTGGCACCGGCGTAAGTGCACGACGAGCGCACGCCTGAGGTGATCCAGTCCAGGAGATCTTCGACGCCAGGGCGAGCCGGGTCGAGGTACATCCGCGAGCTGGAGATGCCTTCTTCGAAGAGTGACGCGCGCGCCCTGCTGAACGCCGACTGGTCTTTCGTACGGTTGCGCACGGCTCGCGCAGAGGCCATACCGAACGATTCTTTGTAGACCCGCCCGTCATGGTCGTGCTTCAGGTAGCCGGTGGACTCGTAGGTGCCGGCGAACCAGGACCCGATCATCACGGAACCGGCGCCTGCAGCGAGCGCGAGGGCGACGTCGCGCGGGTGGCGGATGCCTCCGTCCGCCCAGACGGCCTTGCCGAGCTCTCGGGCGGCGAGGCTGCAGTCGAGCACTGCGGAGAACTGGGGGCGCCCCACGCCGGTCTGCATGCGAGTGGTGCACATCGCGCCGGGGCCGACGCCCACCTTGCAGATATCTGCGCCTGCCTCGACGAGGTCGCGCACGCCCTCGGGGGTGACGACGTTGCCGGCGACAATCAGCACGTGTCGCCCAGTCTGGGCGGCGTACTCGTCGCGTACGTCACGGGCGACGCTGAGCGCCTGGATCATCTTCTCCTGGTGGCCATGTGCGGTATCCATCACGAGCACATCAGCGCCCGCGTCGAGGGCGGCACGCACTTTGGCCGAGATATCGCCGTTGATCCCGACGGCGACGCCTGCACGCAAGCGTCCGTCGGCGTCAAGCGCGGGGGAGTAGATCGTCGCACGCAGGGCTCCCTTAGGAGTGATCACGCCGACGAGAGCTTCGTCCTCGTCGATGGCGACGGCCAGATCCTGGTGCGTGGAGGAGAGGAGGTTGAATACCTCTTCTGGGTCCATCGAAGGACTCACGGTGGTGATGTCTGTGGTCATCACGTCTTTGGCCTGTGCGAAGCGGTCGGCATTCTCCGCAGATTCAGGATGCACGAGACCGACCACGCGCCCGTCATCGACGACCACAGCGACGCCGTGGGCACGCTTCTGGATGAGGCTGAGCGTTTCAGCATTCGTAGTGGTGGGGGAGACAGTGACCGCGGTGTCGAAGATGGGGTGGGCCCGCTTCACCTTGCCGATGGACTTGGCGACGACGTCGATGGGGATGTCCTGCGGGAACACCGCGAGGCCGCCGCGCCTGGCCATGGTTTCCGCCATTCGACGCCCTGACACCGCGGTCATGTTCGCGGCGACGAGGGGCGTCGGGGTGGCGAGCCCGTCGGTGGAGGTGAGATCTACATCGAGACGTGACGAGACGCCGGAACGGCTTGGCACCATGAATACATCGGAGTAGGTGAGGTCATGGATGGGCTGAGACAAGAAACGCACGCTGCCCATTATGGCAGCGCAGACAAAGATAGATCAGGTTCGTGGCGGGTCTACCCACCACGAACCTGATCTATCGTGCAGACGGAATGCCTCAGCGCTCTAGCGCCGGCGCATCTGAATCATCATCGTCGTGATGCGCGTCCTCGATCTCGCCGCGCGTCGGCTTCGGAATGTCGTGACCGAGATACCACCTCGAGATGGCCGCACGGAACTTCGAGACCTTCGGCGGGCCCTCCACGCCGAGCGGCGAGGTGCCGTCGTCGGCTTCCACCGGCTCGTACTGCGCGTGCTGGGTGAGCGTGTAGGCCTCACCTTGCGAGATCTCAACGTGGTCCTCGTAGTAACGGCCTTCCGGCGTGCGGACGATCTGGCCCGACTCAGAGCCGTGCAGGACGCGTTCACGGTCGTTGCGCTGCAGCGACAGGCACACGCGCTTGGTCACGATGAACGCCACGACGGGGCCGAGGAATAGCAGCCACTGCAGCGCGATCGTGATGGCATTCAGGTTCAGGTTGAACCGAATGGCGAGGATGTCGTTCGAGCCACCCATCCACATCACTGCGTACGCCGTCATTCCTGCGACGCCGAGCGCGGTGCGCGTCGGGGCGTTGCGGGGGCGGTCCAGGATGTGGTGCTCACGATTGTCACCAGTGATCCAGCGCTCCACGAACGGCCACAGCGCCAGCAGCGTGAACAAGACGGTGAGTCCGCCCACGCCGGGGATGAACACGTTCCAGCTCCACGTGGTGTGCCCGATGTGCCACTCCCAGTTGGGCATGATGCGCACGAAGCCCTCGGCGAAGCCCATGTACCAGTCGGGCTGGGAACCGGCGGTCACCTTGGCGGGATCGTAGGGGCCGTAGAGCCACACGGGGTTGATCTGGAAGAGACCGCCGAACAGCACCATGGTGCCGAAGACGATGAAGAAGAAACCGCCAGCCTTCGCCGCGTAGACGGGGAACATCGGGTAGCCGACGACGTTGTTCTGCGTGCGGCCGGGGCCGGGGTACTGGGTGTGCTTGTGGTACACCAGCAGCGTCATGTGCGCGCCGATGAGCGCCAGCAGGAGGCCGGGGATCAGCAGAATGTGCGCCATGTACAGGCGCGAGATGATCATGTTTCCGGGGAACTCACCGTTGAAGAGGAAGAACTCCACCCAGGTGCCCACGAGCGGAATCGACCGGATGAGGCCGTCAGCGAAGCGCAAGCCAGTGCCGGACAGGAGATCGTCGGGCAGCGAGTAGCCGGAGAAGCCGGCGAGCAGCGACAAGCCCAGAAGACCGACTCCGATGAGCCAGTTGATCTCACGCGGCTTGCGGAACGCGCCGGTGAAGAACACACGCAGCGCGTGTACCGTCGCGGCGGCGACGAACAGCAGCGCCGACCAGTGGTGCACCTGGCGCAGCAGGAGGCCGCCTCGCACGTCGAAGCTGATGTTCAACGTCGACTCGAAGGCCTGAGAGATGGCGATGCCCTTCATCGGCTGATAGGAGCCGTCGTAGATGACCTCGGCCATCGACGGCTTGAACCAGATGGTGAGGAACACGCCGGTCAGTAGACAGATGATGAAGGTGTAGAGCGCGATCTCGCCCAGGAGGAAGCTCCAGTGGTCGGGGAAGACCTTGCGCAGGCCGAACTTGGCGATCTTGCCGAGGCCCATGCGCTGGTCAGCCCAGTCCGCCAGCCCGCCAGCGGGGTGCTTGGTCGAATGCTCGGCAGGACGCGGCTCGAGGTTCGTGCTGGCCTCGTCCTCAACCGTCATGGTGGTGGGCTTGGCCATCACTGGTCACCATCCTTGTAGTCGTGGCGGGAGTCGCGCTCGAAGTAGCTCGGGCCGACGGGAACGGTGAAGTCACCACGGGCAACGAGGTAGCCGTCCTCGTTCACCGTGATGGGGAGCTGGGGTAGCGCGCGGGCCGCTGGTCCGAACACGACGACGCCGGAGTTGCCGAGGTCGAAGGTGGACTGGTGGCACGGGCACAGCAGATGGTGCGTCTGGCGTTCCCACAGTGAGATGGGGCAGCCGACGTGGGTGCAGATCTTTGAGTACGCCAGGATGCCGGAGACGTGCCAGTCCTTGCGAGATTCGGGGATCTTGATGTCGTTCGGATCCATGCGCACGATCACGATGGCGGCCTTGGCCTTCGCCTGGTGGCCTTCGGTGCCGTGCAGGGCGTCTTCGTCGTGGTGCTTGCCGTCTTCGTCAACCCAGCCGTGCAGGTTCGACGGTTCAGCGTTGACCAGCTGACCGATCTCGAGGTCGGAGGCCTTGATGGGGCGCCAGGTCTCGTCGTTGACGAGCATGACTTCCTTCTCCGGCGCAGCGGCGAACAGCGTCCTCTCGATGGTTTCCTTGCGGTGCTTGCTCGTCGGCCAGGGGCCCATGTCGGCAAGGGTCACGACGGCGGGGAGGGCCGCGAAGCCGATGGCGCCGCCGAGCGCACCGAGGATGAGCGGGCGGCGCTTCACGTTCGATTCTTCAACGCCCTTGTTGAACACCTCGATGGCGGCCTGTCGGGTGTCCTCATCCGACGCGGCCGAGTGGCGTTCTTCCTGGATCTCGTGGTCGCCCATGAGTGCACGCGCCCACTGCACGACAGCGAGCCCGATGAGCAGGATGCCCAGGCCGAGGGTGAGCCCCAATCCGACGTTGTGGGCGTTCGCGTGCAGGAAGCTCACTCCCGCAAATTCAATGTTGATCTGGGTACCGCGGGGGACTGCAAAGTAGATCACGAGGTTGCAGATGGCCAGCACTGGGACCGCCGCGAGCATCACCAAGATGGCGCCGTACGCGCGGTTGCCGGCACCCTTGTCGACGTTGGTGTAACGCTCGACGTGCTCCTCAATGCCCGGGTTGTCGACGACGTGGTCGGTCGTCGGGTCTACTACGGGGTGGTTGTTGCTCATCGGGCGCGAGCTCCCTTCTTCGCAATCCAGCCGGCGGCAATGGACAGCCCGCCGATGCCGAGAATGAAGATCCACAGACCTTCGCTAACCGGGCCATTGTCGCCCATGCCGAGGCCGCCATAGCGAGGCTGCTCGTGCACCTCATTCAGGTAGCCGATAATGGCGCGGACGTCGTCGTCGTGGAGTACTTCCTTGCTGAACGTGGGCATTTGCTGCGGGCCAGAGCGCACCGCCTCCCAGATGTGGACCGAGCTCGTGTTGGAGAGGTTCGGTGCCTTCTTGCCCTCAGGCATGGCACCGCCGCCGCCGATGATGCCGTGGCAGGCGGAGCAGTTGGCGCGGAACAACGAGCCGCCGTGCGCGATCTCCTCTTCGGTGAGGCCCTCGGGGTCGTACTGGCCCTTCTCCGGGATCGCAGGACCGGGGCCAAGCGAGGCAACGTAGGCCGCGACGGCGTCGATCTGCTCCTGCGAGTAGACCACCTGTTTCGACGGGACCTGGGCCTCTTCCTTGACAGCCGGCATGCGCCCGGTGCCCATCTGGAAGTCGACGGATGCGGCGCCGACGCCGATCAGCGACGGGCCGCGAGAGAGACCTTCACCATTCAAGCCGTGGCAGGACGCACACGAGGTTTCAAAGATGGCCTTGCCCTCGGCGATTTGCTGGGTCATCTGCGTGTCTGCAGAGCTCGGCGCGGGGGCTACCGACGCGTACGCTACGCCGACGACGAGTAGAGCCACGATCAGCAGCCAGGGGCGGGCGAAGGCCTTGCGGTTGCGCTTGCGTTGAGTGCTCAAGACGATGCTCCTGATTCCGTCAGCGGAGGAAGTAGATCACGCCGAACAAGACGATCCAGATGACGTCCACGAAGTGCCAGTAGTAGGACACGACGTGGGCGCCGACCGTTTGCTCGTGGGTGTGCGTGCGGGTCATGTACGAACGGGCGAGCACGTACCAGAAGGCGATGATGCCGCCCAGGACGTGGAGTCCGTGGAAGCCGGTGGCGAGGAAGAATGCAGACCAGTACTGGTTGGTTTGAATGGTGAAGCCCTCAGAGAACAGGTTGAAGTACTCCCACACCTGCCCGGAGATGAACACCGTGCCCAGGAACGCTGTGATGATGAAGCCCTGGCGCATGCCCATCTTCATGGGGTTCACCCACGAGCCGTTCACACGACCTGCGCTGGCCGCGTTGGCTGCGAACTGGCAGAAGAACGAGCTCAACACCAAGATAGCCGTGTTGATGGACGCGAACGTCACGTCGTGGTGTGACGACTCGGTGTACCACATGGCTGTCTCGGGGGAGGCCGCGAGTTCGTTCGTCGTGTTGCGAAGCATGAAGTAGGCGGCGAACAGTGCCGCGAAGAACATCAGCTCGCTGGACAACCACACCCACACGCCAACCGACACCATGTCGGGGCGCCCCTTGGGCGAGTTCAGCCTGGACGGGGAGACTTCGTGCAAGGCGCCAGACGGGATTGCCGTCGGTTCCTTGGATGCTGCATTCGTGACCACGTGGTCATTATTGCCGTAAAAGTGCGTCACGTCACGTCGTTAGGTGACCCCGGCTGAAAATGAGCGATAACCTTTTGCCACAATGACACGCACCTCACCCACGCGAGGCCTATAACTTTGCTTCCTCTTCACGCAACTCCTAACGATGCCATCACGCCTTTGAGAGGCTGGGCGTACCTCACCCAATGGGACTTCCCATGGTGGGTAGTGCTCTCACTGACGATCATGGTGGCGAGCTATCTGTGGGGAGTGCGGGTACTGCATCAGCGCGGCGACCGATGGTCCGGGTGGAGAACCGCATCGTTCCTCTTCGGGCAAGGGCTCATCGCCTACTCCATCTTCAGCTTCCTTGGCGTCTACGACACCGTGCTGTTTTGGACGCACATGATCCAGCACATGGTGCTCAACATGATCGCGCCGGTGTTCCTCGTCGCGAGCGCACCTATCACACTCGCACTGCGAACGCTGCCGCACGGCGCGCGTGACGTGCTGTTGAAGGTGCTGCACAGCAACGTGGCGAAGGTGCTGCTGTTTCCCGGACTCACGCTGGGGCTCATGATCTCGCTGCAGTTCATGCTGTACCTCACGGATTGGTACGACCTCACGCTGCGCAACTCGTTCCATCACGATTTCCTGCACATCTACATGGTCGTCATCGGCTGTTTGTTCTTCATGCCGCTGCTGAGCCCTGACCCGCACCCGTATCGCATTCCGTACCCACTGCGCATCGTCATGTTCATTCTTCCCATGCCGTTCCACGCGTGGATTGGGGTCATCATCCTCGGCTCGAAGAAGCTCATCGCGGAGGAGTGGTACCTCGCATTCGAGCGCAACTGGGGGCTCAGCCCGCTCGACGACCAGACGTGGGCTGGCGCGCTCATGTGGGCCACCGGCGACCTCACGATGTTCGCCGGCATGATCGTGATCTTCGTGAAATGGATTCAGGACTCACGCAAGGAGGCCCGACGCATCGACCGGGCGCTCGATCGGGAAGAAGCGCGGGCTCGTGCGGCCAAGGCGGCAGCACAGGGGCTAGACTCTGCCGAGACGATCGAACGATCCACCAAGGACGGAACTGATGACTGACAACATCGCCAAGGTGCTGGTGTACTCCGACAACCGACTCACCCGTGAGCAGGTGCGAGTCACGCTGGGTAAGAAGCTGGCCAGCGACTTGCCGGAGATCGAGATCCACGAGGTTGCTACGCATGCCGCGCTGCTGCGTGCCCTCGATTCGGACACCGAGTTCTCACTGGTGATCCTCGACGGGGAAGCGCAGCCCTCCGGTGGCTTCGGGCTGTCCTACCAGCTCAAGGATGAGTACATCGATTGCCCGCCAGTCATGCTGCTCATCGTCCGCAGCAGCGACACCTGGCTCGCCACCTGGTCGCGCGCCGACGCGGTCACCCCGTACCCACTCGACCCCTTCACGATGCCGACGCAGGCCGCGAACCTGCTGCGCTCCAGGCTGGGGGCAAACGCCTGATGTACTCGTGGCCCGACATTCTCACTGGCCTGGTACGTTCCGAGGGTCTTGAAACAGAGGCTGCCACGTGGGCGCTCGACGAAATCTTGGGTGGGCGCGCCTCTGAAGTGCAGATCGCTGCGCTGCTTGTCGCGCTCCGAGCCAAAGGCGAGACAGAAGATGAGATCCGTGGTCTCGTCCAGGCGATGCTCGACAACGCTCAGCCCGTGGCGCTCGACTGCAACGCGGTAGACATCGTCGGCACCGGGGGAGACCGCGCCAACACCGTCAACATCTCGACGATGGCCGCCATCGTCGCGGCAGCCGCCGGCGCCAAGGTGGTGAAACACGGATCGCGTGCGGCCTCGTCGCAGTCCGGCACCGCCGATACCCTCGAAGCACTCGGGGTCAACATCTCGATGGACCCGGCAAAGCAGCAGGGAGTGCTGGATCGCACCAACATTGCGTTCTTGTTCGCTGCCCTCTACCACAGCGCATTGAAGAACGTTGCGGGCGTGCGTAAGCAGCTTGCCATCAAGACGACGTTCAACTTCCTTGGCCCTCTGGCGAACCCGGCGCAGCCGCAGGCGATCGCTCTCGGCGTGGCCGACGATGAGATGGCTCCGCTCATGGCCCGGGTCTTGGCAGGCCGCGGATGCCGTGGCTTGGTGTTCCGCGGCTACGACGGCCTCGACGAGCTCACCACCACGTCGCCTTCAGATGTGTGGGCGGTGTCCGAGGGGCGCGTGTGGTACACGTCGCTGGATCCGCTCGCGTTGGGGCTTGCCCCGGCTGCCCCACACGACTTGGTGGGCGGTCCGCCGGAACACAACGCTGCGGTGGTGCGGGAACTCGTCGACGGCAAGCCCGGCCCGGTTCGCGACATTGTGTTGCTGAACGCAGCCGCCGCGATGCTCGCCTACGAGGGCGTCGACCTCGCCACTGACATCGGCGAGCAGGTGCGCAGTCACCTCGATGCAGCCCGTGAGGCCGTTGACTCCGGGAAGGCCAAGGTGAACCTCGAGCAGTGGATCGAGCTTACGAACCAGTAGGTAGCCAGGTAGCCACGACGGGCCCGAGCCAAAGCCACGGCCCGTAGGGAAACACGGTGCGCCCACTGGCGCGTGCGATGATTGCCGCTACGGCGCCGATCGCCGTCGCGATCACCAACGAAGTGAGCCAGCCCGTCATTCCCGGCATTCCTGCGACGGCGCCTGCCGCAGCGGCGAGGCGCACGTCGCCGAATCCGAACGTGGATGACATGCGCCACACGCACCAAAACCACGCGTAGCCTGCGAGCGCTCCCACGACGCCAGCAATTGCAGCGCGTGCATCCGTCATCGCGCTGACCGCCAAGCCGACGCCGATCGCCGCCCACAGCGGATACATGAGTTGATTAGGCAGGTATGTGGTGCGGAGGTCAACGACCACCAACGGCGCTCCGAGCGCGACGTATCCCAACCACGGCCACGCCGGCATTGAGGTATGCCATGCTGCAAGACCTCCCAGCGCAGCGAACGCGAGCACCAACAAGAGATTCGATGTGCTCCCGAGCCCGGTGAAGTCAGGCGCCTCCTCGCCGTCGTCCATGTGCGGCTGCCGCAGTTTCGGCACGACGAGGCGCTGCACCCAGGCTGCGACAGCGACGGCGGTGGCGATGGCGGCGACTTCCCACATGTCTTGCACAGTAGAGCCCTCCGGGCGCATTAGCGAGGGGGAGGCATCCAGCTGTGGAAAACTCTCTCCCGTCATGCCGCATAGCAACGCAGGAGGGGCGCCGCTCGAACAGCGACGCCCCTCGTCGGGAGTGAGTGCAGCGGATCAGCGCTGGGCTTTGGTGAAGCCCGCCGCCTGCGCGGCCTCCTCAGTAGTGAACCAGATTTCGGCGATGGTGCGCTCGTAGCCACCGGTGCCGGGAACGTGGTACTTCATAGAACGCTCGTTGCCCTTGATGATGAACCCTTCGGGAGGATTATCACCCTTGTAGGAGTCCGAGCCGACGGCGTCCTTCGCCTCATCATCGACAACAGGGCCACCCTCGTCGACCATCTGAGCCTCCGGCTGCTCCACCTTGTCTTCAGGAGACGGGTCGGTAGCGGCGGACTTCGGGGTTTCGCTCACCTTGGCGGCGGTTGCGAACGTGTCGTTGTTGTTCACGTATGCGCGTGAAGGTTCGTGGGCGGTCCAGCCGTCGTCCTTCGGTGCGAGGAAGTGTCGAACTGCGGCCACAACGCCGGCGACGACGACGCCGATGGCCAGGAACTTCGCGATACCCTTGCCGACGCTCTTCTTCTTTTTCGGCTTGATGGTTTCAGCCACCTTGAGGGGATGCTCAGCGGCGTTGTGCAGCGACTCCGACACTCGGGGCAGGAACTCGTCGGCCACCTTGCTGCGGGCCGCGTCAACGGCTGGAGACACCTTGTCGAGCGCATTGCGAACGTGCGGCTCGATGGCGTCGAATTTGCGTGCGGCAAAGTCAGCGGAACGAACTTTCGCGTCCTTCAACGCTGGACCGGCCTGCTTCTGGGCCTTCTTTAGCCAGCCCTGGGCCTGCTCCATGCCGTCCTTCAGTGCCTGCTGTCCGTACTCGGCGGCGGCAGAAGCTTGATCTGCAGCGGCCTTCCGGAAATCTTGTGACTTGGACACAAGTACCTCCAATGTAGATATGGCTCGTAATCGAGCGGCTCGTGATCGAGCATCATCAACGCTACCTGCTGATGGGGCCGAACAACAGAGTTCAGCACGATTGGATCCTCGCTATGACTTTCTGTTGCGAATGCAGGTACGCTCGCTCAAGGTAAGACGCACACGCCTGCCCGGGCACTGTTTCGGGAAGCGTACGCAAAGTCAATGAAAGGAAGCCAGTGAGCACCGCCACTTTGCACACCAACCGCGGCGACATCGTCATCGAGCTGTTCGACGACCACGCGCCGAAGACGGTCGAGAACTTCGTCGGCTTGGCCGGCGGCACCAAGGAATATGTCGACGCCAAGACGGGCGAGACCACGACGGGTAAGTTCTACGACGGACTCACCTTCCACCGCGTCATCGATGGATTCATGATCCAGGGTGGCTGCCCCCGTGGCGACGGCCGTGGTGACCCGGGGTACCGCTTCGACGACGAGTTCCACCCGGAGCTCAGCTTCGACCGCCCGTATCTCTTGGCCATGGCGAATGCCGGCCCGGGCACCAATGGTTCGCAGTTCTTCATCACCGTGGCACCCACGCCGCACCTGAACCGTCGCCACACCATCTTTGGCGAGGTCACCGATGAGGCCTCGCAGCAGGTTGTGGACGCCATCGCTACCACGCCGACCGGCATGATGGACCGTCCGGTGGATCCGGTTGTGATCGAGAGCGTCGAACTCGCCTGAGATTCATTCCACGCCCTGGGGCTGCACTGCAGATTCGTCTGCGGGCAGCCCCACAGTGTTGTCTGCGTCGGGCAGCGCATCCTCGCCCAGCACCCGCTGGGCGAGCTGACGGGACGTGAGACCCGCGCGGAGTGGCCAAGCCCACTCGCCGTCGATCTCGATCAACCGGATTCCGGGCATCTCCAGCCACGCGGCCACACGTTCTGCTTCCTCGACGGTGCATGGTGGCAGGCCCGTCGCAGTGGGCAGCACCGTCTCGGCAGTGGCTCTGACGTCGTCGGCTACCGCTCTCGCTCTCGCCGACGAGGCATGCGCGGCAGCGGCGAGCCGCCCGTAGCGCACCACATGGATGTCCCAGCCGCCCCTCACTGGTAACCCTGCGACGATCTCAGGGCACGCGGCGAGCGCGCGAAGACGTGCGAACCGCATGGATGCGTGCACGTAGCGCTCGAGCCTGCGGGTGAGTTCGCCGGCCTCTTCGTAGCGAAGCTGCCCGACGAGCTTGCGCATGCGCCTGCTCTCCGCGTCGATGAGTGGCTCGACATTGCCAGCCCACGCGCGCCGAACGTTGCTGACGACCTCGCCGTACTCCTCCGCGCCTTGCCCGAGCAGGCACGGTGCCGGACATCGCCCCATGTCCGCCAGTGCACATGACGGGCTGGGAACCTGCACCTTCAGCCGCGTCGTGCAGCGCCGCACGCGGAACGCCCCCTGCAGTGCGAGTGCCACATCGTTTGCCGCATCCCTGCTGGTGAACGGGCCGAAATGCTGTTCACCAGCCCGCACCTTCCGGGTGATAGCGATGCGGGGGAATGCTTCGTCGGTGAGCTTCAGCCAGTTGACCTGTTCCTGACGCTTCGAGCGATGGTTGTAGCGCGGGGCAAGGCCGAGAATCATGCGCAGCTCGCGAACCTCGGCTTCGAGGCTGGTAGCGCACTCGACGTATTCCAGCCCGGTGGCTACTCGCACCATCTCGTGGATGCGGCTGCGCTGCTCTGCGGCCGAGAAATACGACCTGGTGCGCCGTCGCAGGTTATTCGACTTGCCGACGTAGAGCACCTCGTCGGTCTTGCCTGGATCGGATCGGACAAACCAATACACACCCGGGCGTTCGGGCAGCGACGAAGCCCACCCGCGCTTGGCCCGCCTGTCGGGGGAGACCTGCGTCAGAAACTCGACGAGGTCTTCCACGGTGCTGACCCCCAGGTTGCCGACGCGCTCCAACAGCGCGTGGAATACATCGACGGTGGCGCGTGCATCGGATAGAGCCCGGTGCTTGGGTTCCGTCGTTGCGCCGAAGTGGGCGGCGAGCGTGGCGAGCTTGCAGTTGCGCACCTCGTCGCGCAGGAGAGCGCAGCGTGCGAGCGCCACGGTGTCGATCACCGTTGGGCGCTTCCAAGCCATGCCGAGCTGCTCGAAGCCACGTTGGAGGAAACCGACGTCGAAGCGGGCGTTGTGGGCGACCAGCACCGCGCCGCGCGCGAACTCGTCGAACAGTGGCAGTGCTTCGTCGACGCGTGGGGCGCTGGCAACCATCTGGTCGGTGATACCCGTGAGCACCTGCACCATGGCGGGGATAGGCGCGTCGGGCCGCACCAGCGTTTCGAAGGTGCCGAGCACCTCGCCAGCCTTGACTTTGACCGCTCCGATTTCAGTGATCGACGCATCTGGGCCCGTGCCTGTTGTTTCGAGATCGACAACGACGAAGGTGGCCTCGGGCAGGAAGGTGCCGAGGTCGTCAAACGATGGTTGCATCGCGTCGCGTTGGCTGGACATGTTGGGAACCTTATTACGCCCTTCTGACAATTCTGTGGGTCCCGCGTACTGCTTATTTCGTCCGACATGCAGCATTTGGTTTGAGAACAGTCTGAACAGCGCTTAAGATTCTCTCAGCATTGCATCGTCGTCCCCAAGGAGCATCCGTGAAGCTCGCACGCCTCGCACTGACCGGCCTGGTCGTTGGTTCTCTGCTCATCGCAGATTCTGCGTTCGCTGACCCCGACGCAGTACGCGAAGCCAAAGCGAAGCTCGATGCACTGAACGAGCAAGTGTCCTCGATCGAGCAGGAGGGCATCGACGCCGAAGCCAAGGCCGAGGCCGCGAAAATCAAACTCGAGCGAGCGCAAGCTGACGTGAAGGCGCAAGAGCAGCGCGTCGCGAAGCTGGCAGACGATATCGGCGCCAACGCTGTGTTCCAGATGCAGCACGGCGGACTCGATGTCTCTGTGCAGCTCATCGCCAACGCCACCGACGACAACTTCCTCAGCTCGCTGGCCACCATCCAAGCCGAGAACGATCGCGCGAACCAGGCCATCCAACGCCTGCAGAACGATCAGGCCAGGCTCGACGTTCTCCGCTCAGAGGCGGCATCCGCTAAGCAGGAGATGGACGAGAACGTCAAGACCCACGACGCCAAGCTTGCGGAATACAAGAAGAAGCAGTCGGAAGCCGAAGCGGTCTATGACCGGCTCAATAAGGAAGAGCAGGAGCGCCTCGAACAGCTCAGGCGTGAGCAGGAAGCCGCTTCTGCCGCCGCGGCCGCGCGCTCTGTCGACGCAGTGCAGGCTCCGTCACGATCCGAGGCGCGCGGAGACGCACCCGCGAACCAACCCGCATCCGAAGAAACCAAGTCGACTGACAGCGCTGCTGCGCCAGCGCCGAACGGCAATCGCGCGCAGACTGTGATTAACGCTGCCATGGCGCAGGTCGGTAAGCGCTACGTGCTCGGAGGCACCGGACCCAACTCCTTCGACTGCTCCGGCCTCACGTCCTACGCGTACCGCCAGGTAGGCATCGGCCTTCCCCGCACCTCCCGCGGGCAGTATTCCGGGGCTGGACGGGCAGTACCCACGTCGCAGATTCAGCCCGGCGACCTCGTGTTCTACTACGGTGGCCCGAGCCACGTCGCTATCTACATCGGCGGCGGGAAGATTGTCCACGCGGCGAACCCGCGCAGCGGTGTTCGTGTGGCTGGGCTGCACTCCATGCCGCTCAAGGGAGTGCGCCGAGTACTCTGAACCGGGCACGCGCCGCGACGCTACAATCGTCGCGGACGAAGGAGCGACGTGCTGACCTATCAGTTTTTCAAGTACACGATCTTTCTCCCACTCGTGAAGTGGGGCTTCAAAGCGAAGGTCGTCGGAAAGCAGAACGTTCCCCGATCAGGTGGAGCGATTCTCGCGAGCAACCACCTCCACACCATGGACTCTGTGGTCATTCCGGCCATGATGCCGCGAGTGGTGACGTTCCCCGCGAAGGCGGAGCTCTTCCGCGGCAAAGACCTTCCGAGCAAGATCGTCGCCTGGTTCTTGAAAGCCATCAAGATGGTGCCCATGGAGCGAGGCGGGGGCAGGGCGAGCGCCGAGTCTCTGCAAGCCATCTCCGACGTGCTTGGCGAGGGGAACCTCGTCGCGATCTATCCAGAGGGCACCAGGTCGCCGGATGGGCGCATGTACAAGGGCCACACCGGAGTCGCGCGCATGGCGCTGCACAACGATGTCCCGATTCTGCCGGTCGGTGTGGTGGGAACCGAGACGGTCAAAGGACTATTCGGCATCCCATGGGTCCGGCGGCCCCTTGTCATTGTGGGTGAACCCCTCGAGTTTCCCCAGTACGCGCACAGCACAGATTTGAAGGTGCATCGCTACGTCACCGACGAAACAATGGCGGCGATCCAGCGCCTCACCGGACAGGACTATCTCGACGTGTATGGCACGCGGGTCAAGCACGGCGATCTCAAGGGGAAGGACACCAGCGAGTTCGTGCTGTCTCACCCTGGTGGCGGGGAACCGCCAGAGGCAAGCGCACCCGCCGAACAGGTAGCCCAGCAGTGACCTCTCGTGACGAGTTCGCGGACGAGCTCGAACGAGACATTAAGCTCATCCTGCACGGTCAGGAGCATGACGACGAGGATGAGCCTCGCCCCGAGCTTCCCCGCTTGAGCGCACCGTTGGCGTGGCTGAACGCCAAGGGATTGTGGTTTCAGGCGCGCAGAAATGTGCTCGGTCGGGTGTACCAGGTTGCCGTCGTCGCCCGCTCGTTGCTTGGCCTGCACGCCATCGGGGTCAACATCGTCCTGGTGATGCCGCGGGCAGAACGGCCTTGGCTCGTTGCGCTGGCCTGCCTGGCCATCATCTGCTGGACGGCGTTCGCGTCACTGTGTCTCATGAAGCCATCGTGGCGGCGGCCCGTGTCGTTTGTTGTTGATTGTCTCGTCACGCTCGCGCTGGTGCTGATGACCCCGCTCGCGGTGCCACCAGGTGGCGCGCCACTCACGCTGGCGGGCTACTGGGTTTGCGGTGCCTCAATTTATGCGGCTATTTTCTGGTCGACGACGGCCGGCGTCGCGAGTTCCGTGACGCTAGGTGTTGGGCTCATGGTGATTCCGTCGCACTTCACCCTCGAACGTGCGGGGATGGCGTTTGTCACCATCTTGGCAGCCTCCTGCGTAGGCGTGCTCATTACGCAGTTCAGGGAGATCATCGTCGAACAGGAGCGCGAACGTATCAAAGCCGCATCGCTGGCGGAACGCGAGCGACTGTCCAGGATCATCCACGACGGTGCATTGCAGGTGCTGGCGCTTGTCGAGCGGGAAGGCCCCGCGCTGGGCCCCGTCGGCATGCGGCTCGCCACCCTGGCACGAGAGTCGGAATCGCAGCTGCGCGTGCATCTTCAAGACCGGGACGTGGTGAACGTCGCACGTCAGGCCCAGGTGGATTTGGCTTCGGCGCTCGACAAGTATTCGTCGGCGAGGGTGACCGTCTCCACGATGGCGGGGGAGGTGCTCGTCGCGCGCTACCTTGTCGAAGAGGTTGAGAACACCGTGCAGGAGATCTTGAAGAATGTGCGGCGCCACGCCGGGGAGGATGCGCAGGCGTGGATTCTGCTCGATCAGGAAGTCGACGATGAGGTGATTATCTTCGTGCGCGACAACGGGGCAGGGATGAGCGCAGAGGCGGCGCAGCGAGCCGCCGAAAAGGGGCGATTCGGCATTCGTGACTCCATCATCGGTAGAATTTCAGCCATCGGTGGCTCCGCGGTGTTGAAATCCGCGCCTGGCGCGGGAACGGAGTGGGAGCTGCGCGTCCCAATCGATGTGGAGTGATGACAGTGACGCAGCCTGAGCGTAATCGGGTCATGTTGGTGGACGACCACCCCATGTGGATCGACGCCTTGAGCGAAGACCTCACCGAAGTGGGTTTCGAGATCGTCGCTGTGGCGAAGAACGGCACCGAGTGTCTGCAACGTGCACGTGCGGTGAAACCCGACGTGCTCGTCATGGATTTACAGATTCCCGAGCCCGATGGTGCCACCTGCATCGACATCCTCATCAAAGAGCTTCCCGACCTGCAGGTGCTCGTCATGTCGGCATCTGGTGAGCGGGACGATGTGCTGCGGGCGATGAAGGCCGGCGCCAAGGGCTACCTCGTGAAGTCCGCATCCAAGCAGGAACTTGTGGAAGGCGTGCAGCGCACTGCCGTCGGCGATGCCGTGTTCACTCCTGGCCTCGCCGGCCTGGTGCTCGGGGAATTCCGACGCATGGTGAACACCGCCCGCGCGAACAACGACGAAGGTCCGACGCTCACGTCGAGGGAAATCGAGGTGCTGCGCCTAGTGGCGAAGGGGCTGGCGTACCGCGAAATCGCCGACACGTTGTTCGTCTCGCACCGGACTGTGCAAAATCATGTGCAGAATGTGCTGCGCAAGCTCCAGTTGCACAACCGCGTCGAGCTCACGCTCTACGCCATCGACCAGGGCATCCATGACCCGAACGCGTAACAGCACTCGCCCCAACATGGGGTAGCCTCGTGCGCATGTCCAGCTTGATGTCACGGGAAGCTTTGCGGGCGCTACCACAGGCTCAGCAGCCCACTTATCCCGACCAAGACGCGGTTGACCGCGTCGTCGACGCGCTCGAAATGCAGCCTCCGCTGGTGTTTGCCGGCGAGTGCGACGAACTGCGCGAACAGATCGCGGCCGTGGCTGATGGCAGAGCCTTCTTGCTCCAGGGCGGCGACTGCGCCGAAACGTTCGACGCGCTTTCAGCGGATTCCATTAAGCGCAAGCTCATGGTGCAGCTGTCGATGTCCGTGGTGATGACCTACGCCGCGCAGGTGCCCGTCGTGAAATTGGGCAGAATTGCGGGCCAGTACGCCAAGCCTCGGTCGAAAGACACGGAGAAGCGCGGCGATGTCGAACTTCCCAGCTACCGGGGCGACGCAGTGAACGGGATCGACTTCACACCCGAGTCGCGTGCGCACGACCCCGAGCGCCTCATGAAGGTGTACCACTCATCGGCTGCGACGCTGAACCTCGTTCGAGCCTTTACCAAGGGCGGTTTGGCCGATCTTCGCGCGGTGCACCTGTGGAACGGGGAGTTCGTGCGAGACTCCCGCGTCGAGTCCGAGTACGAGGAACTCGCTGAGGAAATCGAGCGCGCGCTGGCGTTCATGGTGGCCTGTGGTGTGCGCGATGAGTCGCTGAACACCGTCGACTTCTACGCCAGCCACGAAGCCCTGCTGCTGGAGTACGAACGCGCGCTCACCCGCATCGACTCCCGAACCGGCCAGCCCTACGACGTCTCCGGGCACTTCCTGTGGATCGGCGAGCGCACCCGGCAGATCGACGGTGCGCACGTCGAATTGCTGCGCCAGGTGCGCAACCCGCTCGGCATCAAGCTCGGCCCGACGACCACCCCCGAGCAGGCGATCGCGCTCGCAGACGCCCTCGACCCAGACCACGAGCCCGGGCGCATCACCTTCATCACCCGCATGGGAGCGAAGAAGGTGCGCGACGTGCTACCGGGCCTTATCCGCGGAGTCGAGGCCACTGGTAGGAAAGTGGCCTGGGTATGTGACCCGATGCACGGCAACACCTTCGAAACCGCCAACGGCTTCAAGACGCGTTCATTCGCCGACGTGGCCGAGGAGGTCAACGGGTTCTTCGACGTGCACTCGCAGCTGGGTACCTGGCCAGGCGGCCTCCACGTCGAGCTCACCGGCGACGACGTCACCGAGTGCGTCGGCGGTGCGTTCAGCCTCACGGAGGAAGACCTCGCGACGCGCTACCAGACCGCCTGCGACCCACGTCTGAACCGCAACCAGTCGCTGGAGATGGCGTTCACCGTCGCCAAGCGCCTGCGGGAGCTGCGCGGCAGCCGCCACAACCCGGTGCAGGAGTTTGCGGTCAAGGAGTTCTGAGCCTGCCGGCTACACCCATTCGTGGCGGGGCACCGGCCGTGGCCACACGCCGAGGTTCTTCCACACGACGTCGGGCACGCGCGCGAAGAAATCGTGCAGGAGTGCGTTAGCGGCTTCGATGTCTTGTAGGCTCCAGCGATCGAACCCTCGCACGACGATGTTGCCCTGCGGGCGAATCTCAAACTTGGGTGCGCCGACGTCGAGGAGCCAACGCATCATGCGCTGGTGCAACACGTCGTAGGCAAACCGCTTGTCGGCGGCAGTCACCTTGTAGGCCTTGTTGAATTCGATCAACTCGAATTGGATGCCGGCCTTGTCGTTGCGGAACCCGAAGATACCGGTGCCGAGATTGAGCGGCCCGAATCGGAAGCGCGTCCAGAATTCGCACAGCATTTCCTCGTGGTGCTCGACGGTTGTGTCGCCGTCGGAATCGCGGCTTTCCGTCTTCCAGTTGTGGGTGAGCCGAAGGAACGAGATGCCGTCGCGTTCCCCGAACACGATGTTGTTGGCCTCATGGTCGTAGCCGCCGGTGCTGTGCCTGATCCGGGAGAGGTAGCTGTCGTCGCGTGCGATGTAGGTCCAGTGGGGGTGGTGGTTGAAGGACAGATGTTCCGGGGCGGGCGGGGCCGAGTACGGTTCGCACGCGCTCGCCACGGCGGCCGCGATCTGCGAACCGGCGTCGACGGCCACTTTGAGGTCGTCGACCTTCTCCGCCACGTCGAACACGACCAGGTTGGCATGATCGATGCTCAGCTCGAATGCGGCGAGGGCGCCAAGATTGTTCACAATGAGCTGGCCGATGTCGCGGCCGTACTCGTCGCTGCCTGCGATGATCTCGTGCTGTCCAGTGTTGATGACTACGCCGCGGGGCTTGCCAGGAATGCGCGATTCGCGGGACAAGGGGCGAACGTAGAGGAATGGCAGCGACTTGGGCAGCGGGAAGAACAGCACGTAGTGGGTGGAACCCCACTGGTCATAGTCGTACTCGATTGCTTTGAACTGCACGCCGTTGGGCGCGGTGCCGTAGATGAGATCGTCGACCTTACGGTCGAATCCTGCGCCGAAGGGGGCGTGGTTGAGTCCGATCATGTGGTTGATGTTGGGTGAGGTGTTGAACTCCCACCCCAAATCCCGCAGCTGTTTGACGTAGCGCCAGCGCAGGAACCCCCAGATGCCGAAGCCGATTGCTGCGAGCACCACAACGACGATGATGAGCACCGCGATGGGATTATCCATGACCGTTCGACCTTCCTTCTCCGTACCCACAGGGTAATGGGTGAGGCGGTCGTCGTGGGTTACATCGGTCAGGTGATCTGCAGAATCACCTTGCTGCCCTCAGGCACCTTCGTGCCCGCTGCGGGGTTGGTGCCTGCCGCAATATTGAGCGGTAGCGGGAACTCGTTCGCGCGCTCGATCTCGTAGGTAAGCCCCGCATCGCTCAGCGCCTTCTCGGCGTCCTTCGTCGACTTGTAGCGTACGTCAGGCACCGTCACCATGACCGGGCCCAGCGAACTCACGAGTTCCACCTCGTCACCGCGTTTACCGTGGCCGGACTTCGGCGATTGGGAGATCACCTTGCCCTTCTCCACGGTCTTGTCGTGTTCCTCCGCTACCTTGACGGTGAACCCGGCTTCCTCAAGCTCCTTCTTCGCCCTGGTAGCGGACTGCCCTGTGTAGTCCTGAATCTCGATGGGTTCGGGCCCCTTGGACACGACCAGATCGACGCCGGTGCCGCGCTTCAGCTGCGCGTCAGGCTCCTGCGAGGCTTTGAGCACTTGCCCCGCCGGCGCTTCCTCGTTCCACACCTCTTCAACGTTCCCCACCTGCAGCTTTTCCGACTGCAGCGCCGTGCGGGCCTCGTCGAGGGTGAGCCCCACCACCTTCGGCATCGAGTACCGTTCCGGACCGAGCGAGATGACGACGAGCACCGTCGACTTGCGCAGCACCTTGTCGCCTGCCCGGGGGTCGGTGCTCACCACCTGTCCTGCAGGCACGTCCTCCGAGTAGGCCGACGACGTGTCGATCCGCAGCTCTGCAGCCTCGGCGGCATCCTGCGCAGCGGCCTCCGTCTGACCCTCCAGCGCGGGCACCGCCGTGTACCGTCCCGACGCGAACCACCACGAGCCGGTACCCGCACCCACGGTGAGCACGATGAGGGCGATGAGCGCGACGATGCCTCGTCGCCGCCGATGCACAGCGGAGCGAGACACCTGGAACACCGGCGTGCGCTGACTTTGAGGGGCGCGGTGTTGGCTGCGTCGCGTCGGGGCGGCTGCGGGGGAGCGGCTGCCACTAGCGAGCGCTGCGGAGCTCGTGTGTGGCTCCGGCTGCCATTGAGGCTCGGGCGACGAACCGCTGGTGGGGGCGACGTCGTCGTGGGTCGAGGTGTACGCGGAGGGAATCTGGGAGCTTGCCGACGGGCGTGGGCGCTCCAGCTTCGGGGTGATGGGCTGCGTGATGTCGCCATCCGACGGCTCAGGCATGAGGCTCGTCGCCAGCGCCGGGTTGTCGGCGTAGCCGCTGGACTCGAGTTCGTGAAGGCAGCGGCGCACCACGCGCAGCAGTTCTCGCCCGTCTTCGAGGCGCCGCTCGGGGTCGCGGGCCGTGGCGGCCATGACGAGCGCGTCCAAGTAATCCGGCAGTGGCCATGAGCTTCGCCGCCCGCGCTCTCGCAGTCGCTCGCTGGGGCGGGGCACGTCGACGTTCACGTGCCGGTACGCGATTTGATAGTTATTTTCGCCGGTGTGCGGTTTCGTACCGGTGAGGAGCTCGAAGAGCAGGATGCCGGCGGAGTACACGTCGCTGCGGGCATCGGGGCGCGAGTGCGTCACCAGTTCCGGAGGAAGGTAGCTTGCCGTGCCGACGAGTACTCCCGTCGCGGTCATCTGCGGCGAGCCGATGCGTCGGGCAAGGCCGAAATCCACCACTTTGAGTTGCCCGCGGTGCGAGATGAGCACGTTCTCGGGTTTGATGTCGCGGTGCACCACACCCGCCTCGTGTGCGGCGGCGAGCGCGGAAGCGATGTCCTCCATGTAGGCGAGCGCCCGTTCAGGGCGCAACGGCGCCTCGCGGCTCACCACGCGGCGCAGGGTCTCACCGTCGACGAACTCCATCACGATGTAGGGCTGACCCTGCGCGGTGCCTTGATCGAAAATGCTCACCACGTTCTGGTGGGTGAGGACGGCCGCGGAGCGTGCCTCACGGTCGAATTTTGCGATGAATTCGTCGTCCTCGCCGAGATCGGCGCGCATCACTTTGAGCGCGACGATGCGCGATAGCCGCAAGTCGCGCGCTCGATACACCGTGGCCATACCGCCACGTGCCACTTTCGCGACGATCTCGTAGCGACCGTCCAGCACCTGACCGACCAACGGGTCATAAGTGCTGCTCATTCACACTCCATCACGGTCGGGGAAGGAGGCCGTGTGGGCCCGTACCGTGTCGATTCTATGGGTGTGTCACCAAGAAACTGGTGCGCTACCCCGGCGAGTCGTGGCTCAGCGAGTGCGCCAGTTGAAAAAGTGTCACATGGTGGAGGGCATGGGATCGACGGCGTTCTCGGGCTGTGGGTCCTGTACACGCATGGTTGATGCGCACATCATAGAAGGAGCGGATCACGAACACTGCCGCAGTGTCGAAATAGCGTGTCAGCGGCACCAGCGGAAGGCCAATACTGCTGCTCCGAGCACCACTAGCGCTGAGGCGATAAGCACTGCCACGCTCGCCGGAGACGAGAGGATTCCGACTTTAACGTGGACGATTACTGGTACGGCTAGTGCGAGCAATCCGGCGAGGGAAGCAATCACACTAGGTGGTGGGCCAGGCGCCTCGGCATCCAAATTGGCTCGCACTCGCAGCCTCGCTGCTGACCTGAGGATGGCAGCGAGGCCGGCGAGTGCGAGCAGCGCCCCGACGGTCAGCCCGAGGAACCAAGGGCTGAGGGTAATGGCGAGCCCTGTGCTGAGTACGAGCGTTGCTGCGCCAACGAGCGCCGTAGCTTCGAGAAGCGTGCGGTTGGTCAAGCTACCAACTCCAGGCCGCGTCTGTAGTTGGTTCGCCCCACGACACTGCTCTGAGGTCGCTCGCGAGGCTGGAGAATTTCTCTTGAGCAGCCGTCAATTCACCAGACATGTCGGGAAGCGTGAACCATCCAGCCAGCGTGATCAGTCCGCCGATGATCGACACCACCAGTCCCCAACCTCCAGACGGGATTGCCAGGAGGATGCCCACGACCGCGACAATGATGCCTGCGACTAAGAGGGTCGCGCCGAGGAAGTATGAATCAGTAGCAGAATCGAGATCGTCGAAAACACTGATCATGTCCTTGACCGTTGGGGCCTTTGACTGAACAACAAAACGTCTCATTGAATACATGTCCTTCGCCGGTGACCGCCAATCTGGACTGCTGGCGTCGAGTGTATCGACAAGTTGGGCCATCTCAGACATCTTTCAGAAGTTCTCGTTGTCCATCAGTTTGGTGATTCTGGTTGCATCCTCCTCATTCTCGGCTTCTTGCTTCAGATATGTCCGTCCTGTACGGCGGATGGCCTCAGCGTAGTTGTCCGTCAGCGTCGATCCTTCCTCCAAAGAACGTTTGCCACCGGTCAGAGCTTCGTTCAGGCCGTTGTATTCGGTCTGAAGGCTGCTGAAGTATGCATTCGTCATGTGGAGGTGTATGCCCTCGACATTCCTTCTCTCACAGTCGAGGCGTGCAGAGATTTCGTCGAGTCGGTCTGCCTCTTCCTTGAACCAGCCGAACCTGTGCTTGAGGGTGTCGTAATCCATGTGGTTAATCTTCCTGGTATTCAGTGAACTCCTGGGCAATCTGGTGCAACTGTGCTAGCCAACGGCGAGTAGGCGTGAACGACTCCGCAGCCTCGACCTGCGCAAAAGCTTCGGCGAGTGCTTCCTCGATGTCGGTCCAATCTTTTGCCCGCGCCCAAGTCGTATCTACCTCGCATTTGACGACAGTGTTCCCCACGCAGGTGAGAATCACATGCCGATCAGGATCGTGCAGTTCGATGCTTTCAGGTGATGATTCTTCCTTCAGAACGGGGCTGTTTCTGCTTTCGGCGAGGGCATCCTCGATCACAGAACGGGTCCGCGCGCAGTCACGTTCTTCGGTAGTCGGCGAATCGTAGCTGGTACGGCGGGAAGCGAGATGGAGGCGGCATCGGCTCGGCTCATTACATTAATGGGCTAGAAGGGCCTCGTTGAGGCTTCCCTTTGCCAACTGCTGGCTCCATCCGTCGCAGACTTGTGCAGTCGTCACCTTTCCCGCCGCATCGAAGGCGAATGTGCAGACTGTAGCCCTGTTCTCTGCAATGCCGTTAGTGTACGAATGCATCGGGTCACTGCTGTCCCGATAGTGTTGGGTCATAACGACGGGCCCGCTTGACATGACCGAAATGGGTCGTCTGCTATCAAACCGCCGGTGCGGTAGGGCAGGAGGGCCGTTCGAGTGCTCCGCTGTACCGGCTAACACGTCTGAGTGTGGCAGTAGCGGAGCTGGTCGAGTCCTGGTGTCGGAAGCATGAGTGGTTAGCATGTCGGATCGCCCGCGAGCTCACAGATCGACGCCATGCCCTGTGTAGTGTTCGGACGGTGGCAGGATGGCTGGACTGGCTCGGGTCGAACCTGATCCGAGACGGCACTCCATAAGGGGAACACCTGCGTCGGCTTGGCCAGATCGTCGCCTACTATCCAAGTCACACGCTCCACCTGGATGTGAAGAAAGTCGGCAACATCTCTG
Source organism: Tessaracoccus timonensis (assembly GCF_900343145.1). Taxonomy (NCBI): domain Bacteria; kingdom Bacillati; phylum Actinomycetota; class Actinomycetes; order Propionibacteriales; family Propionibacteriaceae; genus Tessaracoccus; species Tessaracoccus timonensis. The sequence continues at coordinate 76,747 of NZ_LT996886.1, read as the reverse complement.
GCGGTGCTGGCTGGTGGCACATGGAGGGGCGTCAAATGGTCTGCGCAAGAGGTCAAGCTGATCTGAAGGAGAATGACTATGAGCATGACCGAGAACAATGACAAGCCAGTCAGCCAAGCGCGTACCGAACCTCTCCGGACAGAAAAGCTCGGGGCCGTGCCTCACAGAACTACCCCCCCCGAAAATCACGATGGCCGCGTCGATGAGGTATGCATGCCGAAGGGACGCTGTTGTCGATAGCAGGCTGACACGAGCGCAATGACGTTGCGCTTAGGCGGTCAGCGGTTGGCAACCTGGGGCGTGGGCCGGTGGGCGCGGGTCTCAAAGCGGCGCAGGAACCCGAAGCCGAGCAAGGCGAGGGCTGCGCCTGCGCCCACTCGAGCGAGGATCCCGAGCAGGGCCGGTTCCGGCGCGTAGGGATCGTTCAGGGCTGTCCACAGCCACAGTGCGAAGGCGGCGATACCAGGCAGGAGTGCGGCCAGTGCTGTTGCGGCCCACACCTGGCGTCGCGTCGAGTTGCCGCTGCCCAACCACCAGCCGAGTGCGATCACCGCCAGCGCCCACGGCGCGGGCACCACCATCAGCTCCAGAGCGCTTCCTGCAGTCAGCGTGAGCGCGAGGACTGCTGCCACCACGGCCATCCGAATCACCATGCGATGGCCTCCTTCCGGTTACGGCGTCGACGGGGTGGGGTCGACCGCCTTCTCGATGTCGAGATCTTCCATGTTCTGGTTGATGCGCATAGCGTAGAACGAGCGCACGACGAACGCGGCCGAGACGAGGAAGAACACCACCGCGAGCACCGGCGGCAGCCATGCGACGCCCAGCGCGGGCAGCGCGACGGCCAGTTCGACCGCGAGCAAGCCGAACAACGTCGTGAACTTAATGACGGGATTGAGCGCCACGGACGAGGTGTCCTTGAATGGATCGCCGACGGTGTCGCCGACGACGGTCGCGTCGTGCAGGGGAGTGGCTTTCGCGTCGAGATCCACCTCGACGAGTTTCTTGGCGTTATCCCAGGCTCCGCCAGCATTCGCCATGAATACCGCCTGATAGAGGCCGAAGACGGCCATGGCGATGAGGTAACCGATGAAGAAGAATGGTTCCAAGAATGCGCAGGCCAGCGTCGCAAAGAAGACGCCCATGAAAATGTTGAACATGCCCTTTTGTGCATACCTGGTGCAGATTTCCACCACGCGAGCCGAATCGCGTTCGGAAGCTTTCTCTATGCCTTCCAACTGGATGTTGTCCTTGATGAACTCGACGGCTCGGTGTGCGCCTGTGGTGACGGCCTGGATGGAGGCGCCCGTGAACCAGTAGATCATGGCGCCGCCGGCCACGATGCCGAGGAGGAAGGGGGCATGCAGGAGCGAGAGCTTGTCCAGATTGGTGGTGAGGTGTTCGGTGAGCCCGATCATGATGGAGATAATCATGGTGGTGGCGCCTACGACCGCGGTGCCGATCAGCACGGGTTTAGCCGTGGCCTTGAAGGTGTTGCCGGCGCCATCGTTGGCTTCGAGGAAGAACTTCGCGCGCTCAAAATCAACCTCGCGCCCGAAATCCTCGGCGAGTTCTGCGCGTGCCTGCGGATCATCTTCGACGGTGGAGAGCTCAAACACGGACTGCGCATTGTCGGTGACAGGCCCGTAGGAGTCGACGGCAATCGTCACCGGCCCCATGCCAAGGAATCCGAACGCGACGAGGCCGAAAGCGAACACTGCTGGGGCGAGCATGAGGTCGCCCAGCCCCGGCATCGAGATGCCGTAGGCGATCCCCATGAGACCCGCAATGGCCAGCCCGATCCAGTAGGCGGAGAAGTTTCCGGCAACCAGGCCAGAGAGAATATTGAGCGACGGGCCTCCCTGGTGTGCGGACACCACGACCTCGCGGGTGTGCTTGGCGCTCGTGGAGGTGAAGACCTTCACGAGCTCTGGAATCAGCGCACCGGCGATGGTGCCGCACGACACGATGAGCGAGAGCTTCCACCACATGCCATTCGGCATGTGTGCGATGAGCAGCGCGGAGGTAAGGAACGTCGTGATGATGCAGCAGATAGACGTGATCCACACCAAGTTGGTGAGCGGCTGCTCGAAGTCCATATCGTCGGCATCCGCGTACTTGGCTCTCGTCAGAGCGCGGTTGATGTAGTAGGAAATGGCGGAAGCGATCACCATGACGGAGCGGATGACGAACAGCCATACCAGCAACTGGATTTGCACTGCTGTGTTGTCGACGCCCACAAGGATGAAAGTGATGAGCGCAACACCAGTGACGCCGTAGGTTTCAAACCCGTCGGCGGAGGGGCCGACGGAGTCGCCGGCGTTGTCGCCGGTGCAGTCAGCGATCGTGCCGGGATTGCGGGCGTCGTCTTCCTTGATCTTGAACACGATCTTCATGAGATCGGCGCCGATATCGGCGATCTTGGTGAAGATGCCGCCAGCAATGCGCAGGGCCGCAGCACCGAGCGATTCACCGATGGCGAAGCCGAGGAAGCAAGCACCCGCGATCTCGCCTGGGAGGAACACCAGGATGACCAGCATCATCGCGAGCTCTACGGAAATGAGCACCATGCCGATACTCATGCCCGAGCGCAGGGGGATGTCGTGGCACGGGTAGGGCTTACCTCGCAGCGACGCGTGTGCGGTGCGAGCGTTTGCCAGCGTGTTGACCCGGATTCCGTACCACGCGACGCCGTACGAACCGGCCATGCCAATGAGGGAGAACGCGATGACGACGAGGGTCTTGCCGAAGCCGAAGTCCACCAGGAAGAGGTAGTAGGCGACGATGATCGTCGCGATGAATGCCCAGAGCAGTAGCAGGAACCGGCCCTGCTGTTTCAGGTAGGCCTTGCACGTTGCGTAGATGAGATCTGCCACGTCGAGCATGGCGCGATGAGCGGGCATGCGACGTAGCTGCACGTAGGTGATGAGACCGAAGCCGAGGCCGAACAGGCAGACGATCAGCCCCAGTGCAAGGAGGAGATCGCCCGGCAGACCGGCGAATATCTCGCCGCCCAGGTCGGGCAGCTGCAGCGTTGCTTCGCCTCCCAAATGAACGTCTCCTCGTTCGCCCCCGCCGCCACAGGAGGTGAGAGCAAGCGCAAGAATGACGGCAACGATGCCGCGGATTCGAGTTCTTGACTTGTGCAACATGGTGGTGACCACTTCTTCCTTGAATGAGGTCGTGGCAGGTGTTCTGCCCTTGCCTGATACTACACCCGGTAGTTGAAAGGTGTGTTCGGCCCCTAGACATAGTCGAAGGCGTCGGCGCATCGTGGCCCCGATAGTGTGGGTGCATGTCGACGGAGCCACTCGAAATTCACATCATCGCTGATTCCACGGGGGAGACGGGCGCGCGCATTGCCCGTGCTGCACTGGCGCAGTTTCCCGATCAAGACATCGAAATCGTGCGCCACCGCCGGGTCAGCCAGAAGGAGCATGTCGAAACGGCGCTCGCGGAGCTGCCGCTCGAACGGCCCATCGTCGTCTTATTCACACTCGTCAAACCCTCAATGGCCGACCTCGTCGAGCGCTTCTGCAACGACTACGACCTTCCACATGCGGACCTGATGACAGACTCCATCGCCGCCATCGAGCAAGCCAGCGGCGCGCGTGCCGAAGAGGTGATGCGACGCCCCGTCGGGGTCGAAGCCGACTACTTCACCCGCGTCAGCGCCATGGACTTCGCCGTCCGTAACGACGACGGGTCGGTCCCCGAGCAGCTCCGCGAAGCCGACATCGTGCTCATCGGCCCATCCCGAGCAGGCAAAACGCCGCTGTCTATTTACCTCGGCTACCTCGGATACAAAGCCGCCAACGTGCCACTAGTGCCAGGCATCACACCACCGTCCGAGCTGTTCAGCGTCGACCGATGGCGCATCATCGGCCTCACGATGGATGCCGACCGGCTCCAAGCCATCCGTAATCAACGAGTCCGCAGCATGGGCGGCTTCGGCAACCGAGACGGGTACGCCGATCTGGCGCACATCTACGACGAACTCGACGAGGTGGGGCAAACGATGCGCGACCTCGGCTGCCCGGTGCTCAACACCACCGGCGTTGCGCTCGAGGAAAATGCAAGCCGCATCGTTGATCTCGTCTCCTCGCGCGCCCGACGCCTGGGCGGCGTGCTCCGCCAGCCACCAGGTGTGCGCTGCGGGGCGCGTGGCGCTGACGCGTGAACTCCCCAGAAAGAGAAATGCAAGCCCGAGTGCTCGCACGGACAACGCACTGAGTAGTCTGGAGATCGAACGGAGCAAAGAAGCTTCTAGGGCGAGTCAAAGGAGTCTTGACTAATGAGTGACGATCGCTACATCTACGATCTTGCGGACGGCAATGCCGAGATGAAGTCGCTGCTGGGCGGCAAGGGGGCCAACGTCGCGGAGATGAACCGGATCGGGATCACCGTCCCAGATCTGTTCACCGTCAGCACCACCGCTTGTGTGGAGACGATGAAGCGCGGCGGTGAGTGGCCGGAGCGCCTCGCCGGAGACATCGACGCAGCGCTCGAGCGGCTCGAAGAGCGCACCGGCCGCAAGCTCGGCTCTGGCGAGAAGCCGTTGCTCGTGTCGGTCCGCTCCGGCGCGGTGTTCTCGATGCCGGGCATGATGGACACCATCTTGAACCTCGGAATCTCCGACGAGTCCGTCGAAGCCATCGCTGCTGAAGCCGGAAACGAGCGGTTCGCTTGGGACTGCTACCGGCGCTTTATCCAGATGTACGGTGAGGTCGTCGAGGGAGTGCCCGCGCACGCCTATGAGGATGCCTTGACGGAGCTCAAGATGCAGCGTGGCGTGTCACAAGACACAGATCTGACTGCCGACGATCTCGAGGGCTTGGTGCGCACCTTCAAGGAGATCTCCGTCGAGCATCTGGGCGGAGAGTGGGCGAGTGACCCCCGCGAGCAGCTCCACCGGGCGGTCAACGCTGTGTTTAAGTCGTGGCTCAACCCCAGGGCCGACGTGTACCGTCGCGCGAACGGTATCTCCGCCGAGCTCGGCACGGCGGTCAACGTGCAGCAGATGGTGTTTGGTAACCGCGGCGACACCTCCGCCACGGGCGTGTGCTTCACCAGGAACCCATCGACAGGTGAGAAGGCGCTGTACGGCGAGTTCCTCGTAAACGCGCAGGGTGAGGATGTCGTCGCAGGCATCCGCACGCCCCGCCCGCTTGCGGAGATGAAGGACGTGCTGCCCGACGCGTACGAGCAGCTTGTCCAGACGATGCACAATCTTGAACAGCACTACCGTGACATGCAGGACATCGAGTTCACCGTCGAGGACGGCAAGTTGTTCATGCTGCAGACCCGCAACGGTAAGCGCACTGCCGCCGCCGCGCTCAAGGTGGCCTCGGACCTCGTCTCGGAAGGCCTCATCACCAAGGAAGAGGCCCTGCAGCGCATCGAGCCGCGGCAGCTCGATCAGCTCCTGCACCCGGGCATCGATCCGGAGCACGGCAAGCAGCCCGTCGCCAAGGGGCTCCCCGCGTCTCCGGGCGCCGGCGTCGGTGAGGTCGTCTTCGACGCAGACGTCGCGGCCGAGCGTGGCGAGCGCGGTGAACCCGTCGTGTTGGTGCGCTATGAGACCACACCCGACGACATTCACGGCGTCATCGTGGCGCAGGGCGTGCTCACTGCACACGGCGGCATGACCTCGCACGCAGCCGTAGTGGCTCGCGGCATGGGCAAGCCTTGTGTGGCCGGTGCATCGGGCATCAAGATCGACGCGGCCGGGAAAACGCTCACCATCGGTGAGCGCGTCTTCTCCGAGGGCGACGTCATCACCATCGACGGGTCGACCGGCAATATCTATGGAGAAGCCATCGACTTGGTGCCGCCGCAGATCAACGAAGACTTCCAGAACGTCGTCGCTTGGGCCGACGAGATCCGTCGCCTCGGTGTGCGAGCTAACGCAGACAATTTCGAGGACGCAACGAAAGCGAGGGAGCTGGGTGCGGAAGGCATTGGCCTGTGCCGCACGGAGCACATGTTCATGGCAAGCGACCGGCTGCCTGCGGTGCGACGCATGATCCTCGCGGAGACCCCGGAAGCGCGGGCCGACGCGCTGGCGGAGATCCTGCCGATGCAGCAGCAAGACTTCGAGGGCATCTTCACCGCGATGAAGGGCCTGCCCGTCACGGTGCGGTTGCTTGACCCGCCGCTGCACGAATTCCTGCCCAACCTTGTCGAGCAGTCGTTGCTGGTGCAGCGCCTCGAACTCACCGGCGAGGACGAGGACGCTCTCGATGCGGCACGGCAGACGCTCGCGCAGGTCAAGCGCCTTCACGAACAGAACCCGATGCTCGGTACCCGAGGATGCCGCCTCGCCATGCTGTACCCGGAGATCCCGGACATGCAGGCGAGAGCCATCGTCCGCGCTGCGATTGCGGTGAAGGAGCGGGAGGGCGACACCGTCGGGGTAGAAATCATGATCCCGCTCGTCGCGCTGCGGCAGGAGCTGAAGTTCCAGCGGGAGATCGTCGAGCGTGCCGTCGCCGAGGAGATCGGAGATTCCGGCATCGAGGTGAAGATCGGCACCATGATCGAGCTGCCGAGGGCGGCGCTGACTGCAGACGAGATCGCCGAGGAGGCCGACTTCTTCAGTTTCGGCACCAACGACCTCACGCAGACCGGCATCGGCATCTCCCGTGATGACGCCGAGAATGGGTTCCTCGCCCAGTACGTGATCGACCACGTACTCGAGCAGAACCCGTTCGAGAGTATCGATATCGACGGCGTCGGCCAGCTCGTCGAGATTGGCGTGGAGAAGGGGCGCAGCACCAAGCCGAAGCTCAAGACTGGCGTGTGTGGTGAGCACGGCGGTGACCCCGCGTCGATTGAGTTCTTCAACCGAGTCGGGCTCGACTACGTCTCCTGCTCGCCATTCCGCGTGCCGATCGCTCGTTTTGCGGCCGCCAAGGCGGTGCTTGACCAGCGGTAAAATTCGATGTCGCTTGCGGCGCAGGACGTACCCGTCAAGAGGTGCGCCCTGCGCCGCGAGGTGTTCTTGTGGGGGGGGGATCGGTTCTCGGCACTGTGTACCGCTTCCTTTACGGGTGACGTATGGTGTTCACATGTCTACGAGCGTGGTTCCGGTGAAAGACCAGATGGAGTACGCGGAAGCTCTGCGCGAAGAGGCAGAGGCGATTCGCCGTGGAGACATGGAAACGGTAAGCGCTGCTGACGTCGCGGCTGAACTGGGGCTGCAGGAACGACCGTAACTGGCCCTACGCTGACTTCCTCGGCAGGATACGGGACTCCTCGCCGAGTATGTGCGCCCGCACGTGCCACATCACTTCGACGGCGGCCATGCCGATGCCGCCGATGAGGTAGGCGAGCATCATGGCTCGCATGTTTGAGGTGTCGAGCTCGAGAATGCGCTGGCTGAACGGAAGATGGATCATCAACCCGTAGAACCCGTAGGCGAACGCGACGAGCCCAACCCGCCACCATTGATATGGCCTGGCCACCACCGATAACACCCAGGTGGCCACCATGATCATCGTGACCAGCGCGGCTGTCGTTGCCTGAGTTTGCAGCGCTTCGGCCACTTGCCCGCGCCCGCGCACCAACAGGTATGTCGCGACGGTGGTACAAGCGACGATGACGCCGGCGGGGATGGCCAGCGAGAGCGTGCGCCGCACGAACCCCGGCTTGGCGAGGGCGTGGTTCGGGGCCAAACTGAGCAAGAACGCGGGAATGCCGATGGTGAACCAGCCCACGACGGTGACGTGCAGCGGCTGGAAGGGGTAGGGCACCGTGAGGAGGCCGAAGACGAGCGCCAGGGCGAGCGAGTAGATCGTTTTGGTGAGGAACAGCTTGGCGACGCGCTCGATGTTGCCGATCACCCGTCGGCCCTCGGCGACGACGTGGGGGAGTTGGGCGAACTTGTCATCGAGGAGCACCAGCTGGGCGACGCCGCGGGTGGCGGAAGCACCCGAACCCATCGCGATGCCGAGGTCAGCGTCTTTGAGCGCGAGCACGTCGTTGACGCCGTCGCCGGTCATTGCCACCTGGTGCCCACCCTGCTGCAGGGCACGCACCATCTGACGCTTCTGCTCTGGTGTGACTCGCCCGAACACCCCGCCGCGTTCGACCGCCTCTTCGAACTCAGCGTCGTCAGCGTCGACGAGGGTGCGGGCGTCGACGACGTTGCCCAGGTCGACGCCCAGCGAGCGCGTGACGGCGCCGACGGAGTTCGCGTTGTCGCCGGAGATCACCTTGAGCTGCACGTGTTCGTCGCGGAAGTAGCGCAGCGTGTCGGCGGCGTCGGGGCGTACCAGCTGGTCCAGCACGACGAGCGCGAGCGGCTCGGCGTTGCCCGGCGCGGCTTCGTCGTTGACGGGGCGGGCAGCACGCCCCAGTAGCAGCACGCGGCGACCCGTGGCCCCGACATCCTCGGCCTCCTGTGCGACGGCACCCGTCGCGAGCACGTCGGGGGCGCCGAGCACGATGTGCTTATCCTCGAAGCTCACGCCAGACCATTTCTTCGCCGACGTGAACGGCGCTCTCGCGGTCTGCCGCCACGGCGCCGCGGCGGGGGGCACCGCGTCGGCGATGGCCTGCATCGACGCGTTGGGTGTGTCGTCGGCGGCGACGAGCTGCGCGAGCACCTCGTCGATCTCTTCAGGCGAGGCGCCCAGCGGGATGACCTCGCCAAGCGTCATTGCGTTCTCGGTGAGCGTGCCCGTCTTGTCCGCGCACACCACGTCGACCCGCGCGAGCCCCTCGATGGCAGGCAGCTCCTGCACGAGCACGTTGCGTTTCCCGAGCCGGATCACTCCGAGCGCGAACGCCATCGCCGTCAGCAGCACGAGGCCTTCGGGGATCATGGGCACCAGCGACGCAGTCATTGCCAGCACCGCATCGCGCCACTCGACACCGGGGTGGGTGAACTGCACGACGATCGACAGCGCGCCGATGGGGATGAGCATCCACGACACGTATTTCAGAATCTGGTCGATGCCCTGCCGAAGCTCGGACCGCACCAGCGTGAAGCGCGACGCCTGCGCGGTGATCTGGGCGGCGTACGCGTCGGCGCCGATCTGCGTCGCCCGATATGCGCCGCTGCCGGAGACGACGAAGGAGCCCGAATACACCTTCTCGCCGGGCGCTTTGGGGATGGGGTCGGCCTCGCCGGTGAGCATCGACTCGTCCACCTCGAGGTAGCTGGCGGCCACGACCTCACCGTCGACGACGATCTGGTCGCCGGGCGACATGCTGATGACGTCGTCCAACACCACCTCGTCCCGCACGATTTCGCGACGAGCCCCGTCGCGGATCACCGTGGGCTTGGCCTCGCCCACGACCGCCAGCTTGTCGAGCGTGCGTTTGGCGCGCAGCTCCTGGACGATGCCGATGATGGAGTTCGCGACGATGAGGCCCGCGAACAAACCCTGCTCGATGCGGCCCGTCAGCAACACGCAGCAAAACAGGACGAACAGGATGCAGTTGACGCGCGTGAGGACGTTGGCGCGGATGATGTCGGAGGTGGAGCGCCCCGAGCGCGACGGCAGCGTGTTGACCTGCCCCTTCGCAACCCGCTCTTCTACCTCGCGGGTGCTCAGGCCGCGCAGTTCCTCAGTAGGCACGGCGCGTGCTCAGCCGTGCCAGCTGGGTGAGACCTTCGCGGCCCACCTTCTGGAAGTCCGTGGCAGCGAGCGCAGCCAACCCCTGCGCGAGGTGCTCGTCGATGAGCGATTCGACGTGTGCCCGCGCCCCCGTCGCCTCGATCACGCTCGCGGCACGCTCGATGTCGTCGTCGCTGCAGTCCTTCGCGCCCAATACCGATGCCAACGTGGCCGCCTGCTGCTCGTCGGCGCGGCGCATCGCGGTGAGCACGAGCACCGTCGCCTTGCCCTCGCGCAGGTCGCCGCCGGTCGGTTTGCCGGTGAGCGCCTCGTCGCCCCACACGCCCAACACGTCGTCGCGGAGCTGGAAGGCGTGGCCGATGCGCGAGCCGAAGCTGGCGAGGGCGTCGTACTGCGCATCGCTCGCGCCGCCGAGTCGAGCGCCGATGAGCGCGGGGCGGCGCATCGAGTAGCTCGCCGACTTGTACTCGAGCACCTTCGACGCGACGGCAAGCGCGTCGTCATCGTCGGCCACTCCATAGGCCGCAGAGATATCCAGGAACTGGCCGGCGGTCACCTCGGCGCGCATCCGTGAGAGTTCGGTGCGCGCGGCTTCCAGGTTGGGGGCGGCAGACTCGTCGAAGAGCTGCGCGCTCCACATCAGCAGCATGTCGCCGAGCAAGATCGCGGCTGCCTGGCCGAAGTCATGCGCGTTGCCACGGCCGCCTCGGCGCTTGTGCAAGAGCGCGAACTGCTTGTGGGCGGCGGGTTTGCCGCGACGGGTGTCAGCGTCGTCGATGATGTCGTCGTGGACGAGTGCAGAGGCGTGGAGGAGGTCGAGCGATGCCGCGACGCGGAACACCTCGTCGAGATGGTGTTCGTCGCCGCCAGCTGCCAGGTAAGCCCACACGCAAAACGCGGGACGCAGGCGTTTGCCGCCCGTCGAGTAGTCGCGTGCGTTGGCGAGGAGCTCGGAGGTGCCAACTTCTGCGACGAGCGGCGCCTGCTCGTCGAGGAATCGAGTGATGTCCTGGTCGACGCGTGACAGGAACGCGTCATTCAATGGATTCTCGGGCGCCAAGTCTCGAAGCATGGACCAAGTCTAGTCGGAACACAGTATGGCTTGCCTAAGCTTTCCCCCATGCACGAACGCTCTGCGAATACCGTTGCGGACCTGCTCGCTCACCGAACCCGCCCGCTGCGCTCCTTCGAGTTTTTCCCCCCTCGCGACGACGCCGAGATTCCCGCGCTGTTGAAGACCGTCGAGCGCCTTGCGCCGCTGGGGCCGGACTTCGTGTCTGTCACGTACGGGGCCGACGGGTCGCGCAGGGATCGCTCCATGCTCGCCGCCCAGGAGATCGCGAAGATCGGCAATCCGCTGACGGTGGGGCACCTCACCTGCGTCGATCAATCGAAGGCCGAGGTGGCGCACACGCTGCAGCTGTATCGCGAAGCCGGCGTGCACGACATCCTCGCGATTCGCGGCGACATGCCTGGGGGAGGGCCGTGGGAGGCCCACCCCGACGGGCTGCGCAACGCCACGGAGCTCGTGCGATTCATCAAAAGCGAGGGCGACTTCTGCGTCGGTGTGGCGGCGTTCGTCAGTCCACACCCGGAGACCAACGACGCCGAACTCGACGCGCAGATCCTCCTGGAGAAGGAGGAAGCCGGCGCGGAGTACGCCATCACGCAACTGTTCTTCGACACCGACGACTATTTCGCGATGGTGGAGCGCACCCGTGCGATGGGTGGCACCATCCCGATCATCGCCGGGCTGATGCCGCTCACCCGCATCACGCAGATTGAACGCTTCGAGCACCTCTCGGGCCAACCGATGCCGCCCGCGTTCGTGCAGCGCCTCCGCCAGGCAGACCCGGACGACGTGCGCAGTCTCGGGCTGGGGCACGCCGTCGAAATGTGTCACACGCTCATCGACGGCGGCGCAGCCGGGCTGCAGTTCTTCACCCAGAACCGGGCGATGGCCACCAGCGAGGTGTGGAACCAGGTGCTGCAGCGCACAACTGGTCACGATGGATACACGACCCCAGTGCGGCGCGGTGCTATCGGATAGCGCCGATACCCGTTATGAACTGGGATTTCTTGCTGGTGCCTTCGTTTGGAGTTTAGCCTGCTGAACCGCTGAGCATCCGGCACGCCGCTACTCCGGCTGGCGTCCGTAGAGGGGTGAACCTGTCGGGATTTTGCGCGCAGTAATAGTGTTTACTATTCCTGAAACTTCGCTTTCAAGGCGTCGAAGATGTCGGCGGAGAAAGCCTGGATCAGCTCCTTTCGAGCTTCTTTCTGGTTGAGTAGGAACTTGCGCCACTCGGTGTTCTGGGGGTATCCAGCGATACGGGCACCTTGGGTTTGTTCCTCAACAGTATGCCGAAAGCTGTTCTTGCTGTTGACTCTCGTGCTCTGCTACGAGCGCCTCGTTCTTGTGCTCACCGTTCTTCTTGACTGCGAAGTCCTCGACGGTGACTTTGTCGCTGAGGTCGAAGTCGAGGCCTCCGCCGTGCCCGGCATCGATGGCTCGAATGAGGCTGGTAGGGAAGTTGTAGTCCATGTGCATGGCTTTTGACCTGCCCCCTCGGTTAGGTCCGGACGTTGTGCGAGTCGTCGGTTTTCGTTTGGTGGGTGCACTGCCGAGCGTAGTCGGCCGGTGCGAGATAGCCCAGCGATGAGTGCCTGCGGTCGTGGTTGTACTCGGTCTTCCAGTCGCTGATCACCACGCGGGCGTGGAGCAGCGAGTAGAAGGTGTTGATGTTGAGGCACTCGTCGCGGATCCTGCTGTTGAACGACTCGATGTAGCCGTTGCGCCACGGTGACCCGGGCGGGATGTAGCTCAGGCCGGTGCGGGTGCCGGCCCAGTGCGCCATGGCCTCACTGATCAGTTCGGGCCCGTTGTCGCAGTGCAGCGTCGCTGGGGCGCCGCGGACAGCGGCGAGCGCTTCGAGGTGGCAGGTGAGCTTCGTGGCGGTGATCGAACGGTCGGCCAGGCCTGCGATGCATTCGCGAGTGTGCTCGTCCACGATGGAGCAGATCTTGATCGGCCGGCCGTGTTCGTCGCTGTCGAATTGGAAGTCGACCGCTCACACCAGGTTCGGCGCCGAGGCGGAGGGCGCGTCGGCGGTGGAGGCACCCACGCGTTTGCGGCGGCGACGTTGCGGCACGCGGAGGCCCTCCTCGCGCCACAGCCGCTGGATCTTCTTGTGGTTCACCATCCAGCCCTCTGCGCGGGCGTCGTGATACGCCCTGCGGTATCCCCATCTTGGGTGCTTCTTCGCGTACGCCCGGAGCCAGTCGCGTAATGCCCGGTCCGGATCCGCGGCCGTTTCCCGGTACAGGGGGCGCCGGTAGGCGGAGCGCGACAGCCCGGCCAGACGGCACGCCATCCGCTCACTCACCCGCAGTGCCCGGATCAGGTGAGCGGATGGCGGCGCGGCGTCTGCCCGAGCCTAGAAGTTTCCCTCCGCCAACTCCTTCAGCGCGGCCTTCTCGAGCTCCGCCTCGGCCAGCAGCCACTTCAGCGTGGCGTTCTGCTTCTCGAGTTCCTTGAGCCGTTTCGCGTCGTCGGCTTTCAGCCCGCCGTACTGGTTCCGCCACCGGTAGTACGCCTGCTCGGACACGCCCAGCTCGCGACATACCGCCGCGACATCAGCGCCATCAGCGAGCAGCCTGTCAACCTGCCCGAGCTTACGAACCACCTGCTCCGGCGTGTGACGCTTCCTTCTGTTCGTCATAATCTGACCAGTCTCCCCGCCCCAAGGCCTCGAGCAACAAGACAACTCCCACAATGACTGGACCTACAAAAGGGGGTCAGGCCAATACCCAAGAACCACGAGCCCCACCAGACTTCCAGCCTGATACCGAAGACCGTCTCGACCTCCTTTGTTGCTTGATTAGCGGAGGAGGGCTATCTGCTGCCCGGCGCATGACCGGTGCAGCGAGTAGCCCTCGTAGCAGCCATGTCGATATGGCCTAGCTGCCCTCTGCCGCCACGCGACGACCCTCGAACCACTTGAAGAACTCTGCTGGGAGCAGCTCTTCTCGGTCCTTGCGTACGAAGATCGGAAGCCGATCGATTGGCACGTCTACTGTGACGGATGCGCCGCCTTCATGGAGCTCACCGTCCCAAGGTGAGACCCATTGCGCCCCGTTCGGTAGATACACTTCGCGGGTAGGAGCACCCTGTTCAATGACGGGCGCGACGAGCAACGCCGCGCCGAACATGTACTCAGTGGTCTCCTGCCATGCGTTGGGGTCGTTGGGGAACTCATAGAAGAGCCCGCGCATAACCGGGGCGCCCTCCTCGTGCGCCTGGCGCATGAGGTCACGCGTGTACGAGCGCATGGCCTCGCGGAGGTGTAGGTACGGGGCCATGACGTCGAATGCCTCGTCCCCGTAGGCCCAAAGCTCGTTGTCTGCACCACTGCGCAGACGATATTCACCTGTCGCTGTGCTGACCTCTTCGTATGGCTCTCGGTCACCATGTAGACGCATAACCGGGCAGAACGCACCGAACTGCAGCCAGCGAATCAGCAGCTCGACAAACTTGGGATCTTCGATGTTGCCATTGTGGAAACCGCCGATGTCTGTGGTCCACCATGGGATGCCGGCTACGCCCATGTGAATGCCTGCCACGATTTGGTCAGCGAGGGCCTCGAAGGTGCTGCTGATATCTCCCGACCAGACCAGTGCGCCGTAGCGCTGCGAGCCAGCCCAAGCGCATCGGAGGAGGCTCATGCTCGGCTCCTGCGCAGTAGCCTGCTGCCCTTCGTACACGGCCCGCGCATAGGCCTGCGGATAGATGTTACCCACCTGAACATTGGGACCCACATGGTATCGGTAGTTGTCGAACTGGTAGGTACTGTATTCGGGCTCGGCCTCGTCCAGCCAGAAGAGCTTGATGCCACTATCACGGTAGTTTCGCTTGAGAATTTGCCATAGCCAATCACGCGCTCGAGGATTCGTGACGTCGAGGAAGGCGCTGGGACCTTCGAAACTCATGTGTGTCTGTGGGCCACGATCAGCATGGACCAACATGTTGTTCTTGGCGAGCTCAACGTAGTTCTCTGACTCATGGGAGATCTGGGGCCACACCGAAACCATGAGTTCGACGCCCATCTCTTGCAACTCATCGACCATCGCCTTCGGATTGGGCCAAAACTCATCCTCGAAACGGTAGTCGCCGAGCTTGGGCCAGTGGAAGTAGTCCGCGACGATGACATCCAAAGGAAGTCCACGGCGCCTATGTTCCCGAGCGACCTCGAGCAACTGCTCTTGGTTCCAATAACGCAGCTTGCATTGCCAGAAGCCCAAGCCGTACTCAGGCATTTCCGGTGCAAAGCCCGTCGCTTCACCGTATTCACGCATGATCTCCGCTGGGGTGTCACCACCAACAACCCAGTAGTCCAACTGCCTTGTAGCCTCCGCGTCGAACTGCGTGAGGGTACGACTGAACGTCGCCCGACCGATAGCGGGGTTGTGCCACAGAAACCCATAGCCAGCACTCGAAAGGAAGAACGGGACGCTGGCTTGAGAGTTCCGCTGAGCCAACTCGAGGCTATGACCCTTGAGATCCCCTGTGCCATCTTGATACTGGCCCATGCCCCATACGACCTCGTCAGCACGGGTTGTCAACGAGAGCGTCGCTTTGTGCGCGCCCCCTGGCAGCGCCTGAAATTCGCGCGCCTTCAGCAGCAACGATCCACCGTGGCCACGCTCCTCAAATAGCAGCTCGCCCGTCTCCGCATTCTCGAACCGGAGATGGCAACGGAATGTCTGGTACTGCAAGCCGAGCCCCCACTCCTCGTGAGCATTGAGGACAACCCGCAACCTGCCGACCGTGAGCGATGCACGCGACCCATCGATCTGTACCTTGCATTCGGATGCCACCGGATCTTGCAATGCCCAGCGGGAGTCCTCAACCGGTTCCTGAATCCGAGACAGCACACGCACCGAGTTCGGCCCCCATGCCAAGACCTTCAAGGTCTCACCATGGCCTGTCCATTCGATTCCGTTATCCAGAGTCTTGAATACTTCCATTTCCATTCCTTCTACTGCCGCCAGCATCACTGCAGGCGTTCGAGATCAGTTCAGTGTGGTCAGGCCCAGCCCATGCTCACAGCCACAGTGCCCGACAGCTCTTGATATCGGTCAAGCACCCATGGCACTGGCTCGGCTTCGAACGTTTCCTGATCGTGCACGGGCCAGATCACCTCACGACCAGAGAGACACGAAGCAGCTTGCCGGGCTGCCCCGAGCGCCACATACTCCGCAGGGGCTGGGACGTCAACAGGGACGCCCAATACCGCCGGGGCGATGGACCGTATAGCGTGTGACTTAGCCGCCCCACCGAGCAACTTCACACGAGTAATCTCAAGTCCGAGTCGTTCGATTCCGGCGAGACCTGTGCCCATGAGACAAATGAGGCCCTCCACGGCGGCCCGTGCCACGTTCTCACGTGACATGTTGCCCAGCGTCGCTCCGAGGAATGAGGCGGTGGCATCGGGCAGATTGGGAGTCCGCTCCCCCTCGAACCAAGGGACTAGCACAAGCCCCTCCGCACCGGGGGCTGCAGAGAGCGCCAGACGTGACAGTTCTTCGTGGTCCACTTCGAGCAATCGGCAGACCGCGTCAAGGATCCGTGCTGCATTGAGCGTTGCGGTGAGTGGTAGCCAAAGCCCTGTGGCATCCGCGAACACATTCACTTCACCGGATTCATCCACTATCGGTTGCGAGGAAACAGCTGCGACGACGCCAGAGGTGCCCAAAGAGATGCTCGTTTCACCCGGCCTGAGGCCCACACCTAGCGCAGCACCTGCGTTGTCGCCTGCTCCAGGACCGAGCAACAGATTCTGTCCCGCCACTGACTCCCAAGGCCCGAGCACCCGTGGCAGCACGATGTCATCGGCATCCCGCCGCAGCGCGAGGGCGAGGAGGTCGCGCCGGTACTCATCACGATACGCATCATAGTAGCCAGTGCCAGAGGCATCCGACCGGTCAGTCGTCAGAGAGTCGAGCTCATTTCCACCCGAGATTCTCCATGTCAGCCAGTCATGAGGCAGCGCTACTGCGGCCATCCGGTCAGCATTCGCAGGCTCAGCGTCCGCGAGCCAACGCAGCTTGGTGTTGGTGAAGGACGCGAGTGGCAGGCTCCCCGTCACGCTCGCCCAATCGCGGAACTCGCGTCGAAGATCGGCTGCAGCTTGGGCGGAGCGCGTGTCGTTCCAGAGGAGGGCGGGACGAATGACGTTGCCGCGCTGGTCCAAGACAACCATGCCATGCTGCTGGCCGCCAACACTCAGCGCGGCAACGTCCCGGAGTCCGCCTGCATGCTCGACGGCCTGTCGAAAAGCTGCCCACCACGCATCTGGGTGAACTTCTGTGCCCCCAGGATGGGGAGCGGAACCAGACCGTACGATGGCACCAGATTCCGAATCCACTATCAGGACCTTGCAAGATTGGGTTGAGCTGTCCACGCCTGCAACCAAGGTCATGATGAGCCCTTTACGTCATGCGTTCAGCAGATGCTGAAGCGCAACCTGCTGGAGTTCGACGAAGCGGTATTCCCGCTTGCCCTTTTCATCCGGATCCGGCATCTCCGCAGCACGAAGGTCCGCAATCGTTTCCCCATCCGCCAGAGTCGGCTCCGCCAATTCGAAGATCGAAGCTTCCTGCATGAGCTCCTGCGTCACAGGATCCTCGCGGAAGGCCTTGGCCCGTTCCGCCAGCATCCGGAAGGTCTCCATGTTGGCCTTAGCCGAGTCCCAGATGCCTTGCTCACCTTCCGTCCGGCTCGGCTTGTAGTCGAAGTGGATCGGTCCCTCATAGCGGGTTGCGCTGGGTGATGCTGGGAAACCGTTCACCAGAAGGTCAACGGTGAAGAATGCACTCATGAGATCGCCATGGCCGAACGCGAGATCTTGGTCGTATTTCAGCCCACGCTGACCATTGAGGTCAATGTGGAACAACTTATCCGCGTATAGCGCCAGTGCCAGTCCATGCGTGTAGTTGAGGTTGGCCATCTGTTCATGACCGGTTTCAGGGTTGAGGCCAACGATGTCACCGTGCTCAAGCGTCGCGATGAGCCCCAGAGCATGACCAATGGTAGGGAGAAGGATGTCACCGCGCGGCTCGTTCGGCTTGGGCTCGAGACCGATGCGGAGGTTGTATCCCTGTTCCTTGATATAGCCGGCAACGGTGTCGAGACCTTCGGCATAGCGTGCGTGAGCAGCGAAGAGGTCCTTGGATGGGTCATACTCAGCGCCCTCGCGCCCGCCCCACATGACGAAAGTCGTAGCACCCACTTCTGCGGCGATATCGACCGCGTTGAGGATCTTTTTGAGGCCATATCTGCGGACGGAGCGATCGTTCGATGTCAGCCCGCCGTCCTTGAACATGGGGTGGCTGAACGTATTGGTCGTAACCATCTCGATGACAAGGCCTGCTTTGTCCGCCGCATCCTTCAGCTTGGCGACACGACTACGCGCTGTCGCTTCGTCGGCATCGAATGGATAGACGTCGTTGTCGTGGAAAGTAATCCCCCATGCACCGAGCTCTGCCAGCCTGTCTGCGTATTCCCAAGGCTCGAACGCTTCCCGCGTGTCCGTACCGAATGGGTCCGTCCCCAGCCAGCCGACTGTCCAGAGTCCAAATGAGAACCTGTGATCCTGCATACAATTCTCCTCGCTGAGATACTTAGTTTCGTCCGAATTTATCCCCACGAAGGTATATAAGTCAACCCATGAAACAAAATCCGGTAAAGAAGGTTGCCAACCAAGGTCTCCTTCGTGATCGCAACCTCGCCTTGGTGGCCCAGTATCTCTTCAATGCAGCCGAGCCCGTGTCCCGCGCTGACGTTGCCAAGGCCACTGGTATGACCCGTGCGACGGCGTCACGGCTCATCGATGAGCTCGTCGATGCTGGCATAGTGCGAGAGCTTGCTCCGCAACCAACGACCAGGCGTGGACGGCCCTCGGTTCCTCTCGCCCCTGCGACACACTTCATGGCTCTCGGACTCGAGATCAACGTCGGACGCCTCGCCGTCCGCCTCGTTGACCTCTCCGGCACGGTTGTGTCAGGAGCACAGGCCGAAGGCGAGTTCACTGGAGCCAAACCGCAAGACGTGATGGCGTCACTGCGTCCACTCGTTGCACAGTGCATAGCAGTACTTCCTGCCTCCGCGACCTTGGCCGGCATTCACCTAGCACTCCCCGGCTTGGTGGACGCATCAAACAATCGTCTTCTCCGAGCACCCAACCTCAAGTGGAACAACATTGACATCCCCTTACTTATGGGCATGATCAACCTGCCCGGGCTGGCGGGGGTCGCTATTCACGCTTCAAATGAGGCCGACGCCAGCGCGTTTCTAGCCGCCCGAATCGCACCCGGCAAGCACAGCAACCTGGATACGTTCATCTACATCTCAGGTGAGGTTGGCATCGGATCAGCACTGGTGAGGCGGGGCCAATTGGAGACCGGAAGTCGCGGCTGGGCTGGAGAGATTGGGCACATGTGCGTCAACTCCGACGGTCCTGCCTGTCCATGCGGAGCTAACGGATGCCTCGAACGTTACGCAGGTAGCCAAGCCCTCCTTGAGCACTCCAGCAGTAAGACTCTCGATGAACTGCTGGTCAAGCTCGAGCAGCATGATCCCCACGCCGTATACGCTCTCAGCAACGCTGGGCGCGCGCTTGGCATTGCGCTCGCAAACGCTGCGAACCTCCTAGACGTCAGCAATATCGTCCTTGGCGGCGTGCTCGGCCAGTTCGCGAAACACCTCGGGCCGTTCATTCGCTCTGAACTCGACCGCCGCCTGCTCATTCGCCCCTTTGCTGAGCCAAAGCTGTTGGTTCTACCATCCGACCGCTCAAGCGCCGCAACAGGCGCTGCATACGTAGCGTTGGAACGCATCCTGCTCGATCCGGCCGCATGGACCACGGGCACCACTGACAAGGAACACGTCTCCTCGACGTGACCTCGCCGCCTCTCCGCGCAACAATCACCCCCTTGTGTTGACGCGCTTACCCAGCCTGTATTATGTTTTTCCACAGAACAAAGACGGTTCGATCTGGAGGCCCTATTCAGGAGCCGGTTCCTTCACCCGCGTCATACGAAATGGAGGGGCAGGTACCTCAGAGCCATCGACAACACAAGACTCACCGCTGAGCACAATTCCTGAGGAGGAATACACATGTTGAATCGACGCACACTTCTCATGGGCGCCGCAGGTCTTGCGGTGGCCGGGACGTTCACGGCTTGCTCCGGAGGAGGAGCCGGCAACGGAGGTGGCGGTGGCGGCAACGTCACTATCGAACTTTGGGATTACTTGGGCCAGGGCGCTTCCAACGATGCGATGGAGGCCGTTCTCGAAGCATTCAAGAAGACCAACCCTGAGATCACGGTGAATCGGACCTCATTCGCATTTGCCGATCTCTCCAAGTCCCTCGTTCAGGGTGGCGTCGGCGGTTCAGTTCCCGATCTGGCAATTTGCGACAACGTCGACAACCAGAACTTCGCGGCGCTCGGCCTGCTCACCGACATCACCAGTGACGTTGCGGACATGAAGGACGACTTCTACGAGGGCCCGTGGAACTCCGGCACGCTGGATGGCAAGAACTACGGGCTGCCGCTCAACTCCAACAATCTGTCCTTGTTCTACAACAAGGACATGTTGGACAAGGCAGGGCTCCAACCGCCCACCACTTGGGATGAACTAACCGCAGTCTCGCAGGCATTGTCGACCGCCGGTGTGACGGGACTTGCAGTCTCCGGTGTCAAGTCCGAGCAATCGACCTTCCAAGTGCTGCCGTTCGTCTGGCAAGCAGGCGGCGACTTGGATAACTACGACGTTTCAGGCGGAGAGGCTCTCGGATATCTCAAGGGCCTGATCGATGCAGGGTATATGAGTCCCTCTGTCAGCAACTGGACGCAGGAGGACTGCCGCACACAGTTCACCACACAGAAGGTTGCGATGATGTTCAATGGCCCATGGGAGCTGCCGAACCTCACTGACGTGGATTTTCAGTGGGGTGTCGTTCCGCTGCCCAAGCACAAGGCAGCTGCCACCGGTCTTGGTGGAGAAAACGTGGTTGCGTTCCAAGAAGGCAAGGAGCGCGAAGCCGCGATCACCTTCCTGAAGTTCATCACGGGTGCTGAGGGCGCCAAGATCTTCTGCAACGCTTCTGGACAGCTGTCGTCGCGTACTGACCTCGCAGGCAAGCTCGACGCCGCCAGCGACCCGAATATGCAGGTGTTCGAGAAGCAGCTCGAAATCGCCCAATCCCGCGCTTATGGCAAGGAGTACGCCAAGATCTCCGAAGCCGTCCAGCTCTCGATCCAGGAAGCGCTAACCGGCTCCAAGACCCCCGAGCAGGCTGCCAGGGACGCATTCGGCACCATCAAGCCGCTGCTCGGAGCGTGATTGGTAATCGTCGTGTCCACTGAAACGGCAACACGCCACAGTAGCCCCAAGCAGCAGATGAGCGCCAAGGAACGCTCCCTGAAGCGCTTGGGGCTGCTCATGGCGGCACCCGCAATAGTCTACATCTTGGTCTTCATGACCTTTCCCCTGATCTACAACGCCTACCTGAGCCTCACCGATGCGAACGGCGCCAATCTGATCACGGGGAATATGGCGTTCAACAACTTCGAGAACTACATTCAGACCTTTAAGGATCCCGGTTTCTACAACGCGATCTTGCTCAGTCTGATTTTCACCATCGCTTGCCTCGTGACGCAGTACATCATCGGCTTTGCTTTGGCGATTTTCTTCCGTCGGCCATTCCCTGGTAACGGCCCCATCCGTGCCCTGCTGCTCGTTGGTTGGATTCTCCCTCCCGTCGTCACCGGCACGATATTCAAGTGGATGTTTGACTCGGACTACGGGGTAATCAACTACTTCCTTCAGTCCTTGGGCCTCATCGACCAGCCGATTCGCTGGCTGACGGTCGGCACGACTGCCATGGCAGCGGTCATCATTGCGAATCTATGGGTGGGTATCCCGTTTAATATGCTGCTGCTGCTGAGCGGTCTGCACACGATTGATGACTCACTCTACGAGGCCGCATCGGTTGATGGTGCAGTGCGATGGAAGCAGTTCTGGCACATCACATTCCCAATGATGAAGCCCGTCACCATTTCGGTGTTGCTCCTAGGCGTCATCAACACCTACAAGGTGTTTGATCTGATCTACACGATGACGCGCGGTGGCCCCGTCGACTCGACAACCACGCTGCCCGTCTACACGTATCTAAAAACCTTCTCGGTCTTCGAGTTCGGCAATGGTGCAGCAGCGTCGATGCTCACACTCGTCTTGCCTTTAGCCCTGAGTTGGTTCTACGTGAAGAGCCTCGATGAGGAGGAGTTCTGATGTCGAAACCTGCACGCACAAGCAAGCAATCCCGCAAGGCCATCATCAAGTCCTTTGTGGCTTGGGTAATTGCGCTTCTCTATCTCTTCCCTGTCTACTGGATGATCAACACTTCCTTGAAGACGAGCATGGGCATGTTCTCGGATCCTCCACAGTTCATCCCGAGCCCGCTCACTTTCGACTCATACAAGGCGGCGCTGGGTGATCAGTACGGGATCTGGCAGGCACTCGGCAACTCAGTCATCATCTCGACGTCGGTGCTCATCCTGACCCTCCTCATCGCAATCCCTTCGGCATATGCCGTGGCCCGGCTGCGTACACGAATCACCACGAGCATGATGGTCATGCTTACCGTGGTGCAGCTTCTACCGGCAATCGCGATTTCGATCCCGATGTTCGTGATGTTCCGTCAGGTGAGCCTCACCAACACGTTCTACTCGATTATCTTGGCGGATATCTCGGCTGTGTTGCCGTTTGCCGTCATCCTGCTGCGACCCTATTTCAAGCAGTTCCCGATCGAGGTTGAGGAGGCAGCTCAGCTCGACGGACTGTCCACTTGGCAGACCATCACCCGTATCATCCTCCCGACGATTCGGCCAGGCGTGATCATGATTGCATCGTTCGCATTCCTGATGACTTGGGGCGAGTTTACGTATGCGCTGACGCTGCTCACAGATCAGTCCGTGCAACCGCTCACCGTGGCCCTAAACCGGCTCATCGGTCAGTACGGCACCAACTGGAATGATCTTATGGCTGTAGCCACAATCATCGCGGCGCCGGTCCTCTTGGTATTCATCTTCCTCCAGCGCTACATCGTCGCTGGCCTCGCGGGAGGTGCCACGAAGGGCTAAGCGCTTGTCACCCGATTCATCCCGTGGGTGCCCTTGTATACAGGTGGCGCCCACGATTTCGTTCCATATCCCATCACGCAGCGAGATTCTTTCGCCCCGCCAGTCGATCGCCGGCGATCGTCAGATGTATTCGCTTCGTTCAATCCAACGCGTCCATTGATTTCAAGGCATCGGCGCTGGAAGATACCAATACCTGCCCGCGATCGAGGCGGACGTCGTCGACATGACCGGAGCCGGCGACGCATTCGTGGGTGCCGTCGCCGCCGGGCTCGCCGAGGGCACGTCACTCCTCGACGCCGCCCGGATGGGCACGGAACTGGCCTCCCTCGTGTGCCAAGCGGACGGGGGCACAGGGGTACACCGTCGACGGGCAGCGTGGCCGTCGGGAAGAAGACGCCTGAGTTTGTACGCGGTGCCTGAGCGCGGGTTCTAGGGGTCATTGCAACAGGTGTGTTGAGAGTATCTCGTAGGGGGTGGCGTAGTCGAGGCGTTTGCGGGGTCTGCGGTTCATTTGGTCGGCGACGTAGTCGAGGTCTTCTTGGCTGTAGCGGCTGAGGTCGGTGCCTTTGGGGAAGTATTGGCGCAGTAGGCCGTTGGTGTTTTCGTTGCTGGCTCGTTGCCAGGGCGAGTGCGGGTCGGCGAAGTAGATCTCGATCCCGGTAGCGATGCTGATGTTGCGGTGGTTGGCCATTTCTTTGCCTTGGTCCCATGTCAGCGTCGAGCGCAGTGATGCCGGCAATGTCCCGAGTTTCTTGATGAGGGCTTGCTCGGTGGCCTCGACCCGGTTCAACTCTGGATCGAGCCAGCCGAGGATCAGGAAGTTCGAGTGCCGCTCAACGATCGTCGCGATCGCTGAGCGCCCTGCGGCCCCGACGATCAGGTCGCCTTCCCAGTGCCCAGGAATCGAACGGTCCAAGGCTTCCAAGGGCCTGTCCCAAATCGAGATCATGCCCTTGATCCGGCCACGACGTTCCCCGGTGTTGCGTTTGGGATATCGGATGGTCCGTCCCGTTCGGGTCAGGGTCTGCAACTCGCGCTTCAATCCGCCTCTGGCTTGCAGATAGATGGTCTTGTAGATGGTCTCAGTACTCACCTGAAGATCCTCACGATCGGGATGGTCACGACGTAATCGTCCCGAGATTTGTTCGGGCGAGAGTCGTTCATCTAACCCAGCTTGCACCAATCCCAGCAGGCGCGGGTTCGAAGGGATCTTCAACGCTTTCGGACGCCGTCGACGCTCATAGGCTGCCCGCTGCCCAGCAGCAGCCGAGTACCGGCTACGCACCGATGGGCTACCACCAGCACGACGAACCTCACGCGAGATCGTTGAAGCGCTGCGCCCTAATCGACGACCGATCTCCCTCAACGAGCAACCCTCACTCAAGAGTTCCTTGATCCGAAGTCGTTCCTCGAACGACAACACCCGATCCGGGTCCTTCCACGCAGCCGGCGCAATCCCGCCGGTGCGTCGTAGATACTTCCTCACACCCGGCGCAGACATGCCCATCTCGACCGCCAACGCATCCGCAGTCATACCCATACGCCGAGCCTGCCAGAACTCCTCCAACCGATGCTGAGAACCCATCTCAAACCTCAACCGGCCACGACCAAAACCCAAACCCACAAACAACCCCTTCCCACAAGCAGGTGTTGCCACCACCCCTAGAACCCGCCGGCGGAAAACCGCAACAGATCTCACACGTTGAGGGGTTAGTCGAGGAGCTCGCGCCAGTCCGACGAGTCGACGTCAATGGTCACGAGACGCTGCGTGGCGCGGGTGAGCGCGACGTAGAGCACCCGTTCAGCTCCTGGCGCCTCGGCGATGATCTCGTCGGGAGCGACGACGCACACCCCGTCGTACTCCAGGCCCTTCGCTTGCAGTGCAGTGACGATGAGGAGGCGTTCCTCGAACGCCGCCAGCCGCGGGTCGCCCAGCACGAGCTTCGTCATGGCTTCCAGCCTCGACGGCGGCACGATCACGCCGATGGTGCCCACCACTTGCCCGGCCAGCTCCAGCAGTTCTGCGCGCAGGGTGTCGTCGAGTGCGTCTGATGCAGTGTGCAGCATCTTCGGCTCGACGCCGGTGCTGCGCACAGCCCGGGGCAGGAGCGCGTCGGGATGCACCTTCGTAATGACCTTCGAGGCAAGATCGAATACCTCGCTGGGGGAGCGGTAGTTGGTGGACAACACGAAGCGCCGGTACTGCCCACGCCCGACGATCTCGTCGAGCGCCTTCTGCGTCTCCTCCGGGCGGGGGAACGACGACTGGGCCGGGTCGCCGACGATGGTCCAGGAAGCCTGGGGGCCACGTCGGCGAAGCATCCGCCACTGCATGGGCGTGACGTCCTGCGACTCGTCGACGAGGATGTGGGCGTAGGTGTGCTGGGGGTCGTCGTCGAGGTCGTCCGCATCCCGCTTCGCCATGCGGTCGGTGACGCTGACGAGGTCGTTCACATCGTCGTCGAGCATCGAGAGCGGGTCGAACTCCTCTTCTTCCGGCTCTGGGCCAAGGATGCTGACGAGCTCGTCGAGCAGTGCGATATCAGCGATGGACCAGCGGCGCGGGGTCTCCTGCACCGGGTCGACGCTCTCGAGCCACGCGTAGGACTCTACGAGCGCTCGTTGCTCGTCCCTGCTGAGCCCGCGCGCCACCTTCGTAACGACGGCCGGATCAGCCAGGCGCGCCAACACCCTGGGAGCGCTCAGCACCGGCCACCAGGCGTGCATGAACATCGTGAGCGACGGGTGCTCGCGGATGTAGTCGGGCACATTGGTGTCTTCCACATCCACGTCGTCGGGGAGCTTCGCGGCGAGAGCTTCGACGATGAGCTCGCGCGCCTGCTCGCGGCCCTGGTTGAAGCGTGTGGAGGCGAGGACTTGATCGCGAATGAGTTCGAGCTCTCTGCCCTCGCAGGTGAGCACCTCGCCCTTGATCGTGACCCGCACACGGGCAGTGTCCTCGTCGTTGATGGGCAGGCGCACGAGCCGACGGAGCACCTTGAGCATCGCCCACGAGCCCTTGACTGTGGCGGCGAGGGCTTCGTCGGTGCGTTCGCTCGCCATCCCGACGGTATCCGTCGCCACCTGCCCGATGGCCTTCAGCGTGACGGAGTCTTCGCCGAGGCTGGGCAGCACGCGCTCGATGTAGTTCATGAACACGGCGCTAGGGCCGACGACCAGCACGCCGCCGCGCTCGAGCTTCGCGCGGTTGGTGTAGAGCAGGAAGGCGGCGCGGTGCAGCGCCACTACGGTCTTTCCGGTGCCCGGGCCGCCCGCAATGACGGTGACCCCACGGTACGGTGCGCGAATCGCCTCGTCCTGTTCGGCCTGGATGGTGGCCACGATGTCGCGCATCTGACGGCCTCGCGAGCGGGTGACGGCGGCCATGAGCGCGCCCTCGCCGAAGATGGGGAGGTCGGTCTCGACGGAGGTGTCGAGCAGGTCGTCTTCGAGGCCCAGCACGCGCTCTTCGCGGCAGCGCAACACCCGTCGACGGATCACTTCCATCGGGTTGACCTGGGTGGCGCGGTAGAACGGTTCGGCGGCGGGAGCGCGCCAGTCGATCACGAGCGGCTCGTAGTCGTCGTCGCGTACTCCGAGGCGTCCGACGTAGCGGGTTTCGCCGTCTGTGAGATCGAGTCGCCCGAATACTAGGCCCTCGTGTTCGGCGTCGAGCACCGCCATCCGGCGAGCGGCCTGGTAAGCGAACGCGTCGCGCTCGAACAGCGCGGTGCCGTCTTCCTCGCGCACGAAGTCAGCACGATCGCTGACGAAAATTTCCCGCCCCTGCCGCGCCAATTCCTTCGCGCTCGCTGCGGCGATGTCCAGGTTGGCGTACACCGTATCGACGTGCGCCTGCTCGACCGCGATCTCGTGCTCTAGTGCATCCCGCGATATGGTCAATGTGATCCTCACTCGAGAATAGGCTGACTGTTCAGTTTAGCCCGTTCTCGCCCCGGAAACAGTAAAGGTGCGTACGTGGAGCACAAGGTTAAGCCGCTGTACATCGTGGTTGGCGTTGTCATTGCCGTATTGATGATCGGTGGTGCGGCGCTCCTCACTTCTCGCGGCGGCGCAGCAACGTCGGCGACTTCGAGCCCGACGAGCTCCGCGCCAGCAGCTGCCCCCTCGCCCGACGACGCGACAGGCGGCGCGCCGGAGGAAGCACCAAGCGGCGAGGAGCAGGACCAAGGCGACCAGGACCAATCGCAAGAGGAACTGTTGCTCTCCATTCCCAAGCGCAATCCCGACGACCCGGCGGCGATCGGCGACGTCGACGCGCCCGTCGTGATCACGGAGTGGTTCGACTACCGCTGCCCATTCTGTTCTGCGTTCAACGAGGAGACGCTCCCTCAGCTGCAGTCTTACGTCGATGAAGGCAAGGTGCGCATCGAATTCCGTGACTTTGCCGTGTTCGGGCCTGACTCGGAATACGCCGCCATCGCGGCGCGCGCCGCAGGCAAGCAGGGTAAGCAGATCGAGTTCATGGACGCGCTGTTTGTGAAGCTGCCCAACAAGGGTCACCCGCCCGTCGACGAGGCAGTCGTCACGGAGGTTGCGCAGAGCGTGGGCGTAGCTGACATGGCGAAGTTCAAGGAAGATCTAGGCTCGGAGGATCTGCGCAACGCGGTGCTGGCCGAGTCGTACGAAGCGCAGCAGTTCGGGCTGAGCTCCGTGCCGTCATTCCTCGTGCACACGCACTTCATCTCGGGAGCGCAGCCCGCGGAGGTATTCAAGCAGACCATCGATGCGGAGCTGGCGAAGGTAGAATCGTGACGCTCGGTTGGGCGGCCGCGTTCCTCGGTGGGGTGGCGGCCATCTTCAGCCCGTGCTCGGCCATGCTGTTGCCGAGCTTCTTCGCCATCGCGTTCGGCACCCGCAAAGCGACGCTGCTCGGCAGGGTAGGCCTGTTCATGCTGGGCATGCTGCTCACCCTCGTCCCGCTCGGCATGGCCGCCGGAACGCTCGGCTCCATCCTGATCACCCATCGCCACGCGATCGCGGTGGTGGGCGGCGTGGCGCTCATCGTCATCGGCGTACTCACCATGGCTGGCATCTCCATCCCCATGCCCGGGCTGCGCTCGCAGGGCGGGACGAGCGGGCTCGCCATCCTCGCACTGGGCGCTGTCTACGGCTTGGCCGGCGCCTGTACTGGGCCGCTACTCGGCGCGGTGCTGACATTCGTCGCCGTATCTGCCTCGTGGCTATACGGGGCCATGATGCTCTCCCTCTTCGCCGCAGGCATGGTGGTGCCGCTCGCGCTGCTGGCGCTGTTCTGGGACGCGGGGCGCATGGCGGAGCGGCTGCAGCCGCGCGAGGTCACCGTCGGCCCGCTGCGCACGACGGTGTGGGGCCTTGTGGCGGGCGTGCTCTTCGTCGTGATGGGCGTGCTGTTTCTCGCCAGCGACGCCACCGGCGCGCTGGGTGGCATCTTCGACGCGACGCAGCAGCTGCAGCTGGAGTCGACGCTGTGGCGCTGGGCCGAGGCCATCCCCGACGTGGCGGTGCTGCTGGTGCTCGCGCTGATTGTCGGGTTGTTGGCGTGGTGGGCGGTTACGCGTCGTGACCCGGAGCCTCGCGACGAATAGGCGGCATGGTGAAGGCACGGTTCGTCGGGCGGCAGTCTTCGCCCGTGAGTTCCTCGTGCAGCGCGTAGACGGTGAGCGCTGCGCTCATCAGCTCTGCCCACGGCGCGCCACCGGCGACGCAGGCCGCGCTGGCGTGGTGGGCGCTCGGGGTGGGGCGGTGCAGCCAGCGGCGGGCGTCGTCGGGCGCGAGGCCGGCGTCGATGTTGGGTGTGGCCTGCGTGTAGTCGAGGCGCGTGGCGCGCTGCTCGCCACGGATAGTGCGGATGGGGGCCGGCCCAGTGAGGTCGACGATCTCCGCCGCCGCACCGGGTTCCGCGGGCTGGGCGGCGGGGGTGAGCGCGGGGCGGGGTCGGCGCCAGCGGCCTTGGGGCAGTGCTGGCCGTACGTCGACGGTGACCCCGCCGGGCGGTGCGGGGCTTCGTCGGACGAATCGTTCGGTGAGGCGGCGTTCCAGCAACGAGATGAGGGCCGACGCGTCTGCCGTGCGGCCCTGTTCGTCGACGAGGCGGTGGCGCCCGAAGATGCGCACGATGGATTGCCGTACCGCGACAAGCGCCGGCGCCTTGTGTGAATCGGTGCCTGCGAAGTGAGCTTCTGCGAGGATGATCGGCGCCATCTTCCCGGCGCGGTCTGCAACGTCTGCCAGCGTGCGGTGTAGCCAGAGCGCTCGACGGTCGTCGGCGCTGGCGGGGGTGTCTGCGGCTTCGACGCCGAAGCGGCGCAGCGCGGCCCACACGTCGTCGAGTTCGTCGACGAGATCGCGCCAGCGCTCAGCCTGGGCTTGGCCGAGTGCGTCGCGGATGGCGTAGTACTGGCCGCCACGCTCGTCGGGCAGCACCAGCTCGGTGCCGCAGGGGAGGAGATACGTCACCGGCGGGGCCGGCGCGAGCGAGAGCCCGAGCGAGCCGAGCGACCCGACGAGCGGACGCCCGGTTTTCTTGAAGAGATCACGCCACGCGGCGGGAAGCTCGAAGTGGTCGAGCGGCGCTTGCGGGGCGTCGTCGCCGGAGAGCACCATGTCGTGCCCAAGCCTGGCCAGGCGGGCCGCGACGGCCATCCCTGCCAGCGTGCTTCCCTCGACGATGATCATGCTCGGCAGTCTATGCGCGAATGCTCTTGAACGCGCGAGCTGAAGTGTGCTCAGAGCCGGCTGGCAAGGGGAAACACTGGGGGTTGACGAATTGTCAGAGGGGGCGCTTATAGTTATTCATACCGGACAGGCGTTCGATTACCTTGGGGAAGCTCTAGTCGAGCGCTCACCGGTGTGGGCCACCTCGGCCGGTTGCAGACTCGACCCCTGCAGCCGGCCGAGGTTCCCGGGTCGAGCAACACAATCGAACGTTCCCCGGAAGGCTGCCATGCGTATCTATCAAGAACCCGTCACCGTACAGTTTCGCGACGTTCCAACCCAGTTCGTCTGGCGCGGGCGTCTGCTGCGTGTGCTCACCGTGCAGACCCTCACGAGAGAATCGTCTCCGTGGTGGCGAAACCCTGCGGCACCAGGCGTCGAAGAGCGCGAGGTGTGGCGCGTCGAAGCCGAGAGCGGGCACGCCTGGCGCGGTGTCTACGAGCTTGCCCGCATCGTCGGAAACGACGACTGGCAGCTGCAGGGCGTGGAGGATTAGCGTGTTCACCCACCTTGAAGCCTGCTCCAGCTACTCGATGCAGTACGGGGCCTCACACCCCGACGAGCTCGTCACGCGGGCTGCCGAGCTTGGCATGACGCGCGTTGGGCTCACCGACCGCGACGGCCTCTACGGCGCTGTTCGCTTCGCGAACGCGTGCTCACAAGTGGGGGTTGCGCCCATCATCGGGGCAAGCCTCTCTGTGGTTCCCGACGGCTGGGTTCCCGTGCGCCGCCCCGCTGCGGTGAAGGGCGGGGCGCTCCGCGACCATCGTCTCCCTCGGGTCACGCTGTGGGCCACCTCGCGAGCCGGATGGGGGCAACTGTGTGCGCTCATCAGTGCCGCGCACGCTGCGGGTCGTGGCACCCCACGGGTCACCCTAGAACGCATTGCCGAGCACGCAGCAGGCGGCGACGTGATCGTCGGGCTTGGCGCTGATTCCCCAGTCGGGAGGCTGCTGCTCGACGCTCGGTTCGACGGCGCCGTCAACGAAATCCGGCGCTGGCGCGATGCGCTGGCAGGCGGGCTCACCGTCGCGATGACGAACCATCACACGCCTGGCCGAGGCGTCGCGTCTGCACACCAGGCCGCGGGGCTCGTGCGCGCCGCGCAGCAGGCGGGGGTGCCCGTCGTCGCGACGAACATGGTGCGCATGGCGCGTCCTGAGCAGGCCGCCACCTGCGACGTGCTCGACGCAGCCAGGCGACGTGTGCCGCTGCGGGCCGGCAACATCGACCGCATCAACGCCGAGGGCTACTTGAAGGGCAAACAGGAGATGCGCCGCGCCGTCGACGAGGTCGCTCGGCTCGCAGGGGCCAGCACCGAAGTGCTGCTCGCTGCCACCGAGGCGCTCGCGGAGCGCTGCACGCTCAGCCCGCGTCACGACGTCGGCCTCGGCGAGGTTCGCCTGCCCGAGCTCGAAACCCTCGGCACTACCCGCGACGACGCACCTCGCGCACTGCGCGCCCGCTGCGAGGCGGGCCTGGCCGCGCGGTACGGCGTCGTCACCCCCGACGCCGCGGCACGGCTCGACGACGAGCTGGCAACCATCGCGGGCCTTCGCTTCGATGCGTACTTCCTGACGGTCGCCGACGTGGTGCAGATGGTGAACGAGATGGGCATTCGCTGCGCCGCCCGAGGCTCTGGCGCGGGCTCGCTCGTCAACTACGCGCTCGGCATCTCCGGCGTCGACCCGATGCGGCACGGCCTTCTCATGGAGCGTTTCCTGTCACCACTTCGAAGGGCCTTGCCAGATATCGATCTCGACGTCGAATCCGCGCGCCGCACCGAGGTCTACGACGGCATATTCAAGCGCTTCGGCAGCGCCCGGGTGGCCTGCGTCGCAATGCTCGAAACCTACCGAGTGCGGCACGCTGTACGCGACGTCGGCGCAGCGCTCAGCCTTCCCCCGAGCGAGATCGACGCCATGGCGAAAGCGTTCCCGCGCATCCGGGCCCGCGATGCCCGCACCGCCATCCGAGAGCTTCCCGAGCTCCGCAATGCCGGCATGGGGGAGGCGCGCCTCGAGCGGTTGTTCACCCTGGTGGAATCTCTCGACGGGCTGCCGCGCCATGTGGCGCTGCACCCCTGCGGCGTGGTGCTCTCCGACGCCACCCTCGCCACCCGTACTCCGCTCGAGCTCAGCGCTCAGGGGCACCCCATGAGCCAGTTCGACAAAGATGACGTCGAGCACCTGGGGCTGATGAAACTCGACGTGCTGGGCGTGCGCATGCAGTCAGCGATGGCGTACGCACTCGATGAACTCGAGCGCACCACGGGCAGCGCCCCCAACATCGACGCGCTCGAGCCCTTCGACGATGAGGAGGTGTACCAGATGATCGCCGAGCGCCGCACGCTCGGCTGCTTCCAGATTGAGTCGCCAGGGCAGCGAGAACTCGTCGGCAAATTCGACATACGCAGTTTCGACGACATCGCGATCGACATCTCCCTCTTCCGCCCCGGCCCGGTGAAGTCCGACATGATTACGCCCTTCGTCGACGCGCGCCAGGGCCTGCGCACACCGGAGTTCCTCCACGCCGATTTCCAGCCGTTCCTCGAAGAAACGTGCGGGGTGGTGGTGTTTCACGAGCAGATCATCCGGCTCGTCGCCGCCGTCACGGGGTGCTCGTTCGCGAAGGGCGACGAGGTCCGTCGCGCACTTGCGGATAGGAACAACCAACACGAGATAGAGCGCTGGGTCCGGCGGTGCGCAAGCGAGCGGGGATACGCCAGCGAGGTGATCGAGCGCGTGTGGGAGGTCCTGGTGTCGTTCGCCTCGTTTGGGTTCTGCAAGGCACACGCCGCCGCATTTGCGCTGCCCACCTACCAATCAGCGTGGTTGAAGCGGCACCACCCGGCACATTTTCTCGCCGGCATCCTCACCCACGATCCGGGCATGTACCCGAAACGGCTGCTGCTCGAAGAAGCGCGGCAGATGGGGGTTGCGGTGCTGAGCCTCGACGTCAACACATCCACGGGCAGCTACCGCGCCGAACACGTCGACGGCGGCTGGGGCATCCGGCTCTCCTTGTCCGACGTGGCAGGCGTCACCGACGACGAGGTGGCGCGCATCGTGGACGCCCAGCCGTTCACGTCGGTCACCGATTTCTGGCAACGCGCGCGCACCAGCCGCACCACCGCTGAGCATCTCACGTTGGCCGGCGGGTTCGACTCGCTCTACGGCATCGGGTGCGCAGGCGAGCTGCGCAGCCACGCTCAGGTTACCCGGCGCGATGTGCTGCTCACCATCGCCGACCTCCATGCAGGCACGGGCAAGCAGTTGGAAGGTCAGGACGCCTTCACGTTCACAGAATCCGACTGCCTCGACGTCACACCCACGGGCCTGCCTGAAATGGGGCCTGACGAGCGCATTCGGGCCGAGCTGGAGGTGCTCGGTCTGGACGCGAGCAGTCACGTGATCACGCGATACCTGCCCTTGCTGCGCGCGCTCAGCGTCACACCTGCACAGCTCCTTGGCCGCCAACGGCAAGGCGCGGAAGTGCTGGTGGCAGGGGTGAAGGTGGCCACGCAGACGCCCCCGGTTCGCTCGGGGCGCAGGGTGGTGTTCCTCTCCCTCGACGACTCCACCGGCG
Source organism: Tessaracoccus timonensis (assembly GCF_900343145.1). NCBI lineage: Bacteria > Bacillati > Actinomycetota > Actinomycetes > Propionibacteriales > Propionibacteriaceae > Tessaracoccus > Tessaracoccus timonensis. The sequence goes on along the minus strand of NZ_LT996886.1, from coordinate 43,649 downwards.
TGAGCGATGCCACGTTCTTCGAAGACGTGCAGGGCCCGTATTCCACGACGGTGTTCAACTCTTGGCTGTTGTTGGTGCGTGGCACCGTCCGGCGCACTGGGCGCAGCGGCGTCTCGCTTCGCGCCACGGGAGCATGGAGCTTGGAACATATCTACGCGCACTGGCGCGATGCGCTCGAACGCGCACACCATCCTGGTGAAGCCGTCGCCGCGGTGCAGCGCATCATCGACGCCGAGCCCGCCAGCTATCACGCGCCGCAGCAGAGCACAGCCCGCAAACTCTGGCACTCCAGCCCAGGGAGCATCGGCCGATGATCATCGCACATATCGACATGGATGCCTTCTACGCGTCGGTAGAGATCGCGCGCCGTCCAGAGCTGGCGGCGGTGCCGATGTTCGTCGGAGGCGACGGGCGCGGCGTGGTGCTCTCGGCTAACTATCCCGCCCGGGCCTACGGCATTGGTGCAGGTATGCCGACGAGCAGAGCTAGGCGCTTGTGCCCGGCAGCCCACGTGGTTCCGCCCGATTTCGACCGCTACGAGCAGGTATCCAACGGCATCAAAGAGATCTTCTGCACAATCACCGACCGCATGGAGATGGCCTCCATCGACGAGGCCTTCCTCGACCTCACGATGGCGATGCGCCGGCTGGGCGGTAACCCTGTCGCGGTGGGGGAGCGCATTCGCGCGCAGGTGATGGACGAGCAGCGCGTGCCTTGCTCGGTGGGCATCGGGCCCAACAAATTCGTCGCTAAACTCGCGTCCAAGCAAGCCAAACCCGACGGGTTGCTGGCGGTGCAGCCGAACGAGGTCGTGAGCTTCCTGCACCCGCTTCCGGTGGAAGCCATCTGGGGCGTGGGGGAAGCGACGGCGAGCAAACTCCACCAGCTCGGCCTCGTCACCATCCGCGATGTCGCCATGACGAAACGCCAGACGCTGCAGCGGGCGTTGGGCTCGCAAGGGGCACAACTCCTCGATTTAGCGTGGGGCTACGACAAACGCGCCGTTATCGCGCGCGAGCCAGAAGAACGCAGCGTTGGTGCGCAAGAGACCTTCCCGTTCGACACCGACGACGAGCTCGCTGTCGAGACGGAAATCTTGCGCATGGCCGAGCGCACCGCGTCGAGAATGCGAGCGCAACACATGGTGGGCGGTCAGATCACGCTGTCGGTGCGGTTTGCAGACTTCCAGACGGTAACCCGCACGGGTTCCATTCCTCCGACGGACGCCACCAACGCCATCTTCGCTGAAGCCATGCGGCTCTTTCGACGCCTGCATCTGCAGCGGGCACGCATCCGGCGGGTGGGTGTGCGAGTGGGCAAGCTCATACCGAACGAAACGGCCTACGAACAGCCGGCACTGGACGAACCAGAACACGGGTGGCGCGACGCTGAGGCTGCCATCGACAAGCTCGCGCTCCGGTTCGGGCCGAACGCCGTGCGTCGAGCCAGGCTTGCCAGATGAACGCAGGCGTTACGGCTGCCCGCCGCCCTCCTGGCGCTTCTTCCAACGCTCTTCCAAGCGCGCCATGAAGTCTTGGCTCGACGACGAAGCAGAAGGCCGCGGTGCGGATGCGCCGCTGCCGCCACCGTCGGTGTCATCAGGATTGCGCTGCGCAGGGTCTGGTTCGCCCTGCACCCGCTGCCAGGAATTAATGCCGACGATAGCCCCCGCCAGCATCACGGCGAACCCCGCGATACTCACCGCAGGATGAATCTGGATGCCCCCGAGCAGCGCAGCGAGGCCGACGATGAACGCCAGCCCGGCGATCGCCGCGCGGCGACGGTGAATGCGCACTTGGCCGCGCCCACTGAGCGTGTCAGCGAAACCCGGATCCTCAGCTTTGAGGGAAGCTTCAAGCTGCTCGAGAAGCTTGCGCTCCTGTTCGGATAGCTCCATGCACGACTCCTTGGGAGAGATGTACCGGTCATTGTATGCCGAGTTTGCGTCCGTACCAATCAGCGCCATCGCCACAGCGAGCGTGGCCAGAACTTTCGCCACCACGGCACGCTGCTCGTCATGCTGCGTCGCAGTGCGGCCACCTGCTGTGGCAGCTGGGTGACGTCAGCACCGTCACGCGAGAACGTAACACGTTCGACGGTGTCCGCCACCTGAGTGAGGAGGTCGCCGGAGGGCACCGAATCTGCCGCAGCTCGTGCGGCAGGGCCGGGCGACCCGTCGGGCCATGGCAATCCCGCGTCGGTGAATATGGCGTGCACCTCGCGCCACGCGGCATCGGCCAACCCTCGCGGCTCCTGCCCTGCGCGCAGGCGCCAGCGATGGAAGCCTTCGCGGATGAGCCAGGGCAGGGCGAGCAGCACCAGCACGCCCAGCGCCCCAAGCAGTACGGGCACCCAGGCGGAAGAAGAACTCGACGTCGGCACCGGAACAGGTTGCTTGGACGGAACGCCGGTAGGCGTCGGTGTTGGGGATGCATTCGAGCTTGGCGTCGGATCAGCGGCCGCCGATGACGATGGCGTCGGGCTGGGGCTAGGGGAGGGCGACGGCGTTGGCGTGGCGGTCGAGGGCGCGTCGGGGTCGGTGTAGGCCGGTGGCCCGGCCACCGACGGCGTGGGCTCAAACGGCACCCAACCGAGCCCCTGGAAATACAGCTCGGGCCACGCGTGCATGTTGTGTGAGGTCACCTGGAAGGACCCGTCATCCATCCGGCTTCCGGGGTTGAACCCCACGGCCATGCGGGATGGAATGCCTTCGATGCGCGCCATCGTCATCATCGCAGATGCAAAGTGGATGCAGTAGCCGTTGCGGTCTTCCAAGACAAACGACGAGATCACATCGAGCGAAGCATGCTGGGGAGCCTCAATCGAGTAGTTGAACTTGTCGCTGCGCAGGAACTTTTGGATGGCCTGCGCCTTCTGGCCGTCGGTGTCGGCGTCTCCCACCACCTGCTTCGTCAACTCCACCACACGGTCATCGACACCGGGCACCGCGGTAGTGATGGCATCGACGTCGGTGCCGGCGGTGGCATCGTCGAGATCTTCCTTGCTGGGATTCGGTACGACAGCGCGCGCAGAGTAGCCGAGCCCCACCGTCGCCTGCGCGCGATCCTTGCCGGTAGCGACGACCGACAGCGTTGCCGGGTCGTACGCCCAGGAGCCCCGAGCATCGAAGCTGTCGACCGCGAACGGCACAGGCAAGTACTCGGATGGCACATTCTCCATTTGTACATCGACGGTGACGTCCCGCCCCGGCGCGTCGTAGGACTCTGCCAAGCCCCTGGTGCGCAGCTTCATCTGCGTCAAACCAGCACCGTTCGAGGTGAGATTCGGCAGCGCCACTGTGCGCAGGTAGACGGGTTCGCCGTCTGGTGTGCGATACGTCAGCACAGGGCGGTCCTCGGGACGGAGCAGATTCTTGTTCAGCTCCACCGTGGGATCGCTCAAGCGGATGGGCCCCGATCCCGCTCCCTGCCACGGCTGTTTCTCACCGAGCGGAATGAGCGGCTGCAGTGCGACGGCGCTTCCGATGGCCGCGACGGCAAGCACCGCCGCAAACAGTGCGCGCGTGGCGTGGAATGCGCCGGCCCGAGAAGCGCCTTCGGCGCGGTACCCGTCGCCGACACTCGTGGCAGTCACCAACACCAGCACATAGGCGGCCGCGACTGCTGCGAAGGCGCTAAGCGTCAACTCATCATGGCTGGCGATCGCAGCCACGATGTAGCTCAGGAAGAGCGGGGCGAATGTCCACGACGGCTGGTCCAGCACCGTCGCGAGCAATTCCACAATCAGCTGCACGAGCAGTGTCAACAGCAGCACCAAGAACACGACGCCCGCGACGCCCTTCACGGGGGGCTGAGACGCATTAATGACCTCGGCCCCGGAGCGGCACAGCTCGATGACCGTCGAGGGGAAGGGCTCGTCGGGGAAGAGCGTGGTCGAGCGCCACAGCGCGAACGCCACGGCGGCCAGCACCTGCAGTGCGTAGGTGAGCCCTCGCCCCAGCTTGGTGAGCGCACCGAGCACACCGACCACTCCCACAACACCGGCCGCGCCCGCAGCGACGGTGAGGTGATCGTGCCCGGTGATGAGGGTGTTCATCGGCAGGATCGACGCCCACGCCGCGATGGCGATCATGAGGGGCAGCAGCACATTCTTTCGATGGCTCATGCGGCACCCCGCCTCGTCATGGCGCGCGCCCACGCCTTCGTGAAGGAAGCCCCAGGCCCGTACTGTTCCACAGCCCAACCATGGCGCTGCAGCAACTGCACAGCGTCGTGATGCTCCGACGAGGGCTCGCTCCAGGCAGCTGCGTCCATCACGACCGCGAATGGCTTGGCCATGCGCTGACCAATGGCTGTCAGGGTAGCGGCGTCTTGCACCGTGAGTAGCCCCCCGAAGAACGCGAGGCTGCCGGTGGCGTCGAGCGACTCAGACTCCGCGAAAATCGCGCTCAGGTCGTGTTCGTTGGATGCGCCTGCGTCGGTCATCGCGTCGATCACTGCCTGGCGCTGTGCCGGGCCCTTTAGCTGCCGAGGTTCGAAGATGGTTCCCGAACCCCCAGCAATGACGATGTGATAGCGCTCGTCAGCGAGCTTGACGGCCACGCTCGTCGCGGCCGAGATAGCCCACTCGAGGCTCGACTGCGGGCCTGTCCCGACGTGGCTCACGCGCCGCGTGTCGGCAATGAGGAGTGCGGACGGGTCCCACGGGTGCTCCTCGAGGCGCACCATGAGTTCACCCTGCTTCGCCGTCATGCGCCAGTGCACGCGACGGATGTCGTCGCCGTGGCGATGCTCGCGCACGAGCACGTCGTCTTGGCCCGCAGCGCCCGTCAGATGCGGCGACGATTCTCCCGTCGCACCGACGCCCATGCCGCGCATCGCGTCCACCAGTGGCCAGATCTTCGGCGTGACGCGCAGCAACGTCGGCTCGCCGCGGGGGCGGACGATCGCCACGGCGAGCCCCAACGGATCTCCTGCCCTCGCCTTCAGCGGGCCGACGAGGAACCGCCCACGCTGCTGCGATTCGATCTGGTAGCGGACGGCTTGTTCCCACCGCCCGAACGCGCGCATGACCGAGAACTTGGCGCCACCCCCGAGCGGTTCGGGCGCCATGTCGTAGAGCTCCAGCGTCGTCGCAGCGAGCGGTTTGGTGTTGCGGAGGCGCACCACCGCTTCGGCAGTCTCCTCGACGGTGACCTGTGCCGGGTGGATCGTGCGTGAAAACTCAAGCTTGGGGTGCAGCAGCAACACCATGATGAGGCTCAGCAGTGGCAAGACAAGCAAGAACAGCCCGACCCACACCAGGTCAGGCTCACCGACGGCTGCCGCCGCGGCTACCAGCACCGTGCCCACGAGCAACAGCATCCAGCCGCGTAGCGTCGGCCTCGCACCACGAAGCAAGAGGAGTCAGCCTCTTCTGGGGGCCGGAACCGAGCGGACGACGTCGGCGATGATCGTCTCGGCGGAGCGCTCAGCGATCTGCGCCTCGACGGTGGTGATCACCCGATGCGCCATCACCTCCACGGCGAGCGACTGGACGTCTTCGGGGATCACGTAGTCGCGCCCGGCAAGGGCCGCTTCCACACGTGCCACCTGCATGAGGTGTAGCGACGCGCGAGGGCTTGCGCCAAGCCGAAGCTCGGGGTGATTCCTCGTCGTTTCGACGATGCTCACGATGTAGTCGGCGATGATGGGCGCGACGTAGATGCCCTCGAGCGCACGCGTCGCTTGGTTCACCTGCTCCACCGACGTGACGGCGTTGACCTTGGCGAGCTGATCGCCGCTCGCCCGCGCCAGCAACATGGCCGACTCCGACTCTTTGCTGGGATAGCCCATCTGGATACGCGCCATGAAGCGGTCACGCTGGGCCTCGGGGAGGGGATAGGTGCCCTCCATCTCAATGGGGTTCTGGGTGGCGATCACCATGAACGGCTGGCTGAGGTGGTGGGTGCGGCCGTCGGCGGACACCTGCTGCTCCGCCATGGCCTCGAGCAGAGCCGACTGGGTTTTGGGGGAGGCTCGGTTGATCTCGTCGCCCAAGACGATGTTGGCGAAAATGCCGCCTGGCTTGAACTCGAACTCGCGGGTTTGCTGGTTGAACACAGAGACACCCGTCACGTCGGCGGGTAGCAGGTCAGGCGTGAACTGGATGCGCTTCACGTCGCCGGCAATGGAGCGTCCGAGTGCCTTCGCGAGCACGGTTTTACCGACACCGGGCACATCTTCGATGAGGAGATGGCCGCCTGCCAGGAGCACGGTCACCGCGGTGCGGATCTGACGTGGCTTGCCTTCAATCACGCGGGCCATCTCGGTGCTGACCGCGTTAGCCAGCTGCGCAACCGCGGCGATGTTCGGTGCATTCACTTCGGGCAGATCTCCTGTCGGAATCGGTGATGTCGCACTAAGCGTACTGGCCTCGCGGGCAAGCCAGAACTCAGCGATCTCGATTCCGGGGAGGAACACGCCCAATATGGGGAGAAAGGTGGTGGGAAGTGGGGTAAAGTGGGGGCAAGTGGAGTGGAATGGGCCCAGATTGGAGGAAGGAGGTGCCCGATGTTCCTCGGTACGTACACGCCGAAGCTCGACGAGAAAGGGCGCCTCATCCTGCCCGCGAAGTTCCGCGACGACTTCGCCGATGGCTGCGTCGTCACCCGAACGCAAGAGCACGCGCTGGCCGTCTACACCGCTCGGGCCTTCGAGCAGTTGATGGAACCGGTCTCGTCGGCTCCGACGACGGTGAAGCAGGTGCGCGACTACCAGCGCATGCTCGCCGCTGGCGCGAGCTTCGAAATCCCCGACAAGCAGGGGCGGGTCACCATTCCGCAGGTTCTGCGCAACTACGCCGGGCTCCACCGCGACGTCGTCGTGATCGGCGCCGGTACCCGCGCCGAGATCTGGGACGCCGAGCGCTGGGCCGAGTACTCCGAGGCCAGCGAGGCTGGCTTCTCCGAGCTCGATGAGGAATTCATGCCTCCACCGCCGTGACCTGCTCCCCGGTGCTCGTCCGGCTGGCTCCCTGACTTTTCTTCCCCGTTGTCAGGTCGCCAGGCGGACGGGGACCAGGGGGCAGGACGCAGCACAGCAATGCACAACTGCACGTCAATCACATTGGAAGGGTCGAGAGATGGACGTACACGTGCCGGTCATGCGGGACCGCATCGTTCACGTCCTCTCTGCGTCCCTGCAGCACCCGGAGGCGGTGTACGTCGACGGCACACTCGGCCTCGGCGGGCACGCCAAGGCGATGCTGGCGGCGAACCCCAACGCGCGACTGATTGGCATCGATCGCGACACCGACGCCCTCCAGGTCGCCGCGGAGCGCCTGGCGGAGTACGAGGACCGACTCACTCTTGTGCACGCCGTCTACGACGAGCTGCCCGACGTGCTTTCCAGCCTCGGGCTCACGCGCGTCGACGCAATCTTGCTGGACCTGGGACTGTCGTCGCTGCAGATTGATCGGGAAGCACGCGGCTTCACGTACCGCGTCGATGCTCCGCTGGATATGCGCATGAATCAGCAGGAGGGTGAAACAGCCGCCGACGTGCTGAACACCTACGACGTGGCTGACCTCGCGCGCATCCTCAAGCGATACGGCGAGGAGCGTTTCGCGGATCGCATCGCGCGAGCCATCGTCGAGGCTCGCCCACTCGAGACCTCGGCCCAGCTCGTGCGTGTCATCAGCGACGCCATCCCAGCAGCGGCCCGGTACTCGGGCGGGCACCCCGCCAAGCGCACGTTTCAGGCGTTGCGCATCGAGGTGAACCACGAGCTCGACGCGCTCGAAGGCGTCCTGCCCGCAGCGATGCACGCGCTCGCTGTTGGCGGGCAGCTCGCGGTGCTGAGCTACCACTCGCTGGAAGATCGCCTCGTCAAGCGCGTGTTCGCGCAGGCGTCGAGCGACAGCGCGCCGCGCAACCTTCCCGTCGTGCCGGAACACATGCGAGCGGCGTTCACGCTCGTCACCAAGGGCGCCGAGCGCCCTGAATACAGCGAAATCGAAGCCAACTCGCGGGCCGCTTCGGCGCGGCTGCGGATCGCCAAGAGGGTCAGGGAGCGTTCATGAGCGGAACAACCACCAAAGGGACTATCTCGACGGTCAGGTTCGCCCTGATCATCGTCGCCATTATCGGGTTGGGGCTCGCCGGCGTGCTCGTCGTGACGACGTCGATCGGGGCGCAGGCCAACGAGCTCACCAAGCTGCAAACCGAGGCGAAGAAGCTCGAGTACGAATCCGCGTCGCTGCGAACGCAACTCGAGGGGCTCTCCAGCACGGGCTCTCTCGCCATGCGCGCCAGCGAGCTCAACATGGTGCCCAACCCGTACCCCGCGTTCGTCATGCTGGATTCGGGCAAGGTGCTTGGTGAACCGACGAAGGTGCGCGGCAACGAATTCCCTGAGCTTCGTAGGCACAAGCCTCAGCCGACGCCTTCGCCGTCTCCGTCGCCCAGTCCGGTGGTGACGCCGTCGCCTGTGCCGCCTACTCCGAAGCCGGAGGAGCCCAGCGAACGCCCCGAGGACGTCGTCGCCGCACAGCAGCCTGCCGCACCTCAGCCGTCGGCATCGTCCGTGCCGAGTCCAACCCCTACAACGCAGCCCACAAGCACCTCTGGAGGTGAATGATGACGAAGCGCTCGCACACTAGCGCCGCGAACACACGTCGCGCACCCGCAAAGGGCGCGACGAAGTCCGCGCGCCGTTCGTCGGGGAAGCCGGGGCGTACGAAGGTTGTCGATACCGCATCATCCAGGCGCAGCGCGTCGGGAGTGCGCTACAAGACGCATGGCAAGCGTGTCGTGACGCTCGGCAAAGCGCGCACTCGGCTGAGTGTGTTCCTCGTCGTGGTGGCGTTGATGCTGGGTGTTGCCGGGGCGCGGGCGTTCCAGTTACAGGCTCTCGACCCGCAGGCGTTCGCCGCAGAGGCGGCTAAGAAGATGCAGACCTCCCGCGACGTTCCCGCCCAGCGCGGCGCCATCACGGACCGTAACGGGGTCGTGCTCGCAGAAACAGAGCCGGGATTCATGATCTTCGTCGACCCCGACATGATCAAGACCAACGGCGCTGACAAGCGGTTCAAGATGTCGGCGCAGAAGCAGGCTGAGGCCGCAGCGGCACCAGGAGCGGTGGCCGACATCCTGGTGAAGCACCTCGGTGGACGCAAGGAGGACTACCTCGAGATCTTCGACCGTCGCGACAAGAAGACAGGGAAGCGCTCGCAGTATGAAGTGGTGGCGCGACGCGTGTCCGCTCACACCTTCACCCGCATCCAAGACGACATGAACGCTGGTGTCGGCGGGGAGGATGTTGGTGAGCGCGGGGCCAAGCGTTGGTACGGCGTGTTCGGCGAGTCAGACCCGATCCGCTCCTATCCCAACCGCACGACGGGCTCCAACGTCGTGGGCTTCGTCAACGGCGAGGGCGACGGCGCGAGCGGGCTCGAATTCGCACTAGAGAAGGAGATCCAGGGCATCAACGGCACGAGCACGTTCGATCGCTCCACATATGGACGTATCCCGCTGGGGACGAACACCATGGTGCCTGCGAAGAACGGCGCGAGCTACCAGCTCACGATCGACTCCGACTTGCAATGGATGACCGACCAGTTCTTGGCCCAAGGCATCCAGAAGGCCGGCGCTAAGACAGGTACCGCAGTGGCGATGAACGTCAAGAGCGGTGAGATCCTCGCGCTCTCTGTGCTGCCTACCTTCGACTCGTCTAACCCTGGTGCGGCGGATCAGGAGGACCTCGGCAACCGTGCTGTCACCCAGGCGTACGAGCCCGGCTCGACCCAGAAGGTGCTCACCATGGCAGCGCTAGCAGACCAGGGCCTCGTCACACCTGATACGAAGGTTCGGGTGCCGGAGAAGATCGCTTCGGGCTCCGGCTACGTCCGCGACTCGTTCGAGCACGGCACGCTGCAGCTCACCGCCCGGGGCGTCGTCGCGCAGTCGTCGAACATCGGCACCATCGAACTCGCTCGTCAGATGGATAAGGGGCAGCTGCACAGCTACCTCTCGAGCTTCGGCCTGGGGAATCGTACGGGTGTCGGGCTGCCCGGCGAGGCAAAGGGTCACCTTCCTTCAGCTGACATGGCTGACTACACGCGTGACCAGGTTTCGTTCGGGCAGGGCCTGTCTGTCAACGCCGTGCAGATGGCCGGCGCGCTCGCATCCGTGGTGAACGGCGGTACGTACCATCAGCCGACCATCATCAAGTCGGCGAAGGACGCCGAAGGTAATGAGCTGGAACGCAAGGAACCGACGAGCCGCAAGGTCATCTCGGAGGAAGCTTCCGCCATGACCGTCAACATGATGGAAGCCGTCACCATGGCCGACCCCGAGGAGCGGGCGATTCCCGGCTACCGCGTGGCCGGCAAGTCGGGAACAGCCCAGCGCTACAACTCCAAGTGCAAGTGCTACAAGGGGTTCACCGCGTCGTACGTGGGGGTTGCGCCTGCCGAGGATCCGCAGATTCTCGTGTACGTGGTGATCGACCAGCCGGCCAATGGCAACCTGGGTAGCCGCCTGGCGTTGCCCGTTGTCAATCAGGTGCTGCAGGTAGCGCTGCCCAGGTACAACGTTCTGCCCTCCACCACCAAGGCGACACGAGAGCCGCTAACCTTTGAATGATGCCCGACATGCATGCACATTCATCCGGTGCCGTGAGCCTTCGGCAGTTGCTGCCTGAGGCTGCGGCAGACGTGGCTATTGCTGGGATCACACTGGATTCCAGAGACGTCCACCCCGGTTGGTTGTACGCCGCGTTGCCGGGCCAGCGCACGCACGGCGCGCGGTTCGTGGGGCAAGCCGTTGCATCTGGTGCCGCGGCGGTGCTCACTGACGGCGACGGTGCTGCGATCGTCGGCGATATTGATGTGCCGCTGGTGGTAGTGGACAATGCCCGTCGGGCGCTCGGAGATGCGGCTGCGGCCTTCTACTGTCACCCGACGGAGCACCTCACCGCATTCGGGGTGACGGGCACGAACGGCAAGACGACGACCGTCGCCCTCATCGCCCAGGCGCTGCGCTCTCTCGGCTCGTCGGTGGGCACCATCGGCACCCTCGGTGCACGCCTTGACGATGTTGCGCTCGAGGCGCGCAGCACCACGGTGACCACCCCGGAGGCGACGGATCTGCAGCAGCAGCTCGCCGTGATGCTCGAACGCGGTGCGAGCGCCGTCGCGATGGAGGTATCGTCGCACGCACTGGCGCTCGAGCGAGTGCAGGGCATGCACTTCGACGTCGTCGGCTTCACGAATCTTGGCCAAGACCACCTCGACTACCACCACACGCTCGAGAACTACTTCGCCGCGAAACGCAAGCTGTTCGAGCCTGGCCGTGCCGATGCCGCCGTGATCTGGATCGACGACGAACGCGGCGTCGAGCTGGCCGAGCAGGTGCGTGCGCAGGGCGCGATGCGGCTCACGACCGTGGGCACGCGCGACGCCGACTGGATACTCTCCGACGTGATCCCGCACGGCCGGTTGGGAACGCGAGGCACAGTGCGCCGGGGTGGGCGGAAGCTCACCGTCGAACTGGCACTGCCTGGCATGCACAACATGATCGACGCGGTGCTTGCCCTCGCCATGCTCGAGGCCGCAGGCTTCGACGCCGAGCGGGCTGTGGAAGGTCTGCGGCAAGCGCAGGTGCCAGGTCGCATGCAGCGCGCCATCCTCGACGACGCCGCCCCGCTCGTCTTCGTCGACTTCGCGCACACCCCGCAGGCGGTGGAGGCCGCCGTTGAAGAGCTCGCGCAGCTCGGGCCGCTCACCACCGTGGTGGGTTGTGGGGGAGACCGCGACCCGGTGAAACGCCCGCTCATCGGAGCTGCGGCCGCGCGCCACAGCAAGCAGGTGGTAATCACCGACGACAACCCGCGCACCGAAGACCCAGCGGCCATCCGCGCAGCCACCCTCGAAGGGGCACACGGGCATGGCGCTGAGGTAGTAGAAGTGGCGGGGCGAGCGGACGCGATCGCCCACGCGCTCGCACACACCGAGCGCGATGAGGTGGTCGCCATCTTGGGCAAGGGGCACGAGCAAGGGCAGATATTGGCCGACCATGTCGTCGACTTCGATGATGTTGAGGTGGCCCGCGACGCCTGGGCGAAGTTGCAGGAGGAACGACGGTGAAACAGCGCAAACTCTCTGAACTTGTGGCACTCATGCAGCCGGCCGCCGTAGAGGTGGTGGGTGACGACGTGCTCGTCGGGCCCGACGTGGTGACCGACAACCGAGCGGTCACGCCCGGAGCAGTGTTCGTCGCCATCCCCGGGGAGCGAGTGGATGGCCACTCCTTCGCTGCCGCTGCACAGGACGCGGGGGCGAGTGCCGTCGTCGGCATGTATGTCACCGACGCCGACGTGCCGCACCTGCTGGGTGAGGATTCCGTGCAGACGCTCAGCTGGATCGCCAGAGGGGTCGTGAAGGAGGCTCGAGCCCGGGGGATGCTGTCGATCGGCGTGACGGGATCGTCGGGAAAGACGTCTACCAAAGACCTCATCTTTCAAGTGCTCGAACAAGCAGGCGAGACGGTGGCTCCCAGCGGCAGCCTCAATAACGAGATCGGAGTGCCGCTCACTGCCTGTCGCGTGGGAGAGGCCACACAGTTCCTTGTCAGCGAGATGGGTGCGCGAGGCATCGGGCACATCAAATGGCTGACGTCGCTCGTCCCGCTCGACATCGCCGTCGCGCTGAATGTCGGCTCTGCGCACGCCGGGGAGTTCGGGGGCATCGAGATGACCGCCCGGGCGAAATCGGAGATCGTCGAAGACCTTTCCGACGACGGCTGGGCCGTGCTCAACGCCGACGACGAGCATGTACGGGCGATGGCGTCGAAGACGAAGGCGCGCATCGCCTGGGTCGGGACGGGCGCACTGCCCGAGGGAGCACTGCGCATCACAGCGCGTAACATCACTATCGACGCAGTGAGCCGCCCGCGGTTCACGTTGGAGGTGAGCGACGATCAGGGCACCCGCAGCGCCCCCGTCGCCCTGAGCGTCGTGGGGCGCCACCAGGTGGGTAACGCGCTGAGCGCGGCTGCCGTCGGTGTGATCGCAGGCATGGACGTGGAGCGCGTCGCTGCTGCCCTCAGCGCGGCGGTCGCGCGCTCGGATTGGCGCATGGCGCTCAGCGAACTAGCCTCTGGTGCCCTGCTCGTCAACGACGCGTACAACGCGAATCCGGAATCCGTCACCGCTGCGCTGAACACCGTGGCTGAGATGGTAGACATCAACCGCGAAGCCCATCCGGGCGCGACGGCGACGGCGGTGCTCGGCGACATGCTTGAGCTGGGCGCGAACGCGTACGATGCTCACGTCGGCATCGGACGACGCTGCGCGGACCTCGGGTTCAGTAAGGTCATTGCTGTCGGAGAGTTTGCGTCAGCGATTGTCGAAGGCGCAGCCGAAGGTGTGCCGGAATGCGTCGTGGTCACTCGCGACGAGGTGGCACGCCACCTCGCGCCCGGCGCAGGCGACGTCGTACTCGTGAAAGGATCTAGAGCCGTGGGCCTCGAACAGGTCGCAGCAGCCTTGGAGGAAGCACAGTGATCAACATCCTGTTGGCCGGAGGCCTGTCGATGGTGTTCACCCTCGTGGGGACACCGGTGCTCATCCGTTACCTCACCAAGAAACGGTACGGGCAGTTCATCCGTGAAGATGGGCCGGACTCGCACCAGGTGAAACGCGGCACCCCGACGATGGGCGGCCTCGTCATCGTGCTGGCGATGACGTTCGCGTACTTCGTGAGCCACCTCGTGCTGTGGAACCCGCCGACGCTGTCCGGCATGCTGCTCATCGGGCTCACGCTCGCCATGGGTGGGCTCGGCTTCCTCGACGATTGGTCCAAGATTGCGAAGGAACGCAGTCTCGGCCTCACGCCGAAAGGTAAACTCCTCGGACAGTTTCTGATCGGCGGCATCTTCGGCTGGGCAGTGCTGCATTTCCCTGGAACTCGCGGTGCAACGCCTGGTTCCAACGCCATCTCGTTCCTGCGCGACATCACCTGGCTTGCCCTGCCGACGGTGGTAGCCATCGCCTTCATCGCCTTCCTCGTCGCGGCATGGTCGAACTCGACGAACCTCACTGATGGCCTCGACGGCTTGCTGGCCGGCTCCGCATCGCTGGTGTTCGCGGCCTACACCCTCATCTCCATCTGGCAGGTGAACCAGTGGTGCGGGCGCACGTCGACGGCCGGCCCGCGCTGCTATTTGGTGCGCGACCCCTACGACCTGGGCGTCGTCGCAATCTCGATCGCGGCCGCGTGTTTCGGATTCCTGTGGTGGAATGCCAAGCCGGCCAAGATCTTCATGGGCGACACCGGGTCGCTCGCCATCGGTGGCGCGCTCGCCGGCATCTCCGTCATGACGCGCACCGAGCTGCTCGCGGTGATCATCGGCCTGCTGTTTGTGCTCGAGGCAGGCTCAGTGATGCTGCAGGTGTCGTACTTCAAGCTCACCAAGGGCAAACGCATCTTCAAGATGACCCCGATTCACCACCACTTTGAGCTCAAGGGGTGGCAGGAGGTCACCGTCGTCATCCGGTTCTGGATTATCTGTGGACTGTTCGTGGCTCTGGCGCTCGGCATCTTCTACGCCGAATGGGTGGTGGGTCAGTGAGTGGGGCCCGCTTGGCCGGCATGAACCGGCTCTCCGACTGGTCGGGCGTACACGCCGTCGTCGCCGGGCTCGGTGTGACAGGCTTCTCCGCCGCCGATGGTCTGCTGGAGCTGGGCGCCCAGGTGACGGTGCTCGACGACGCCGACCGCCACCACGACAAGGCCGAACTGCTGCGCGTACTCGGGGCGACGGTGACCACCGGCCCCGGCTCCACCGCAGCGCTGCCCAAGGGCACTGACCTCGTAGTGACGTCGCCAGGCTGGCGTCCCGATGCTCCGCTCCTACAGGCTGCCCACGACGCCGGCATCCCCGTCTGGGGCGACATCGAACTGGCGTGGCGCATGATGCAGCCTGACCGCGCCGTGCCGTGGATTGGCATCACCGGCACCAACGGCAAAACCACCACCACGCAGATGACTACCGCGATGCTCAGGGCCGACGGGCTCACCGTGGCCGAGGTTGGCAACATCGGGCGCCCCATCATCGAGGCCGTGCTGGACGAAGAACACTACGACGTGTTCGTGATCGAGTTGTCGAGCTTCCAGCTGCACTATGTGCACACCGTCGCGCTGCACTCTGCCGCAGTGCTCAATATTCACGAAGACCACCTCGAGTGGTATCCCGGCCCCGACGGCTACCAGCGCTACCAAGCAGACAAGGCCCGCATCTACGAGCGCGTGAGCCACTCGTGCGTGTACAACGCCGACGAGCCCGTCACCGAACGGATGGTTGAGGAAGCAGAAGTGCAGGAGGGTGCTCGCGCCATCGGGTTCACGCTCGGCACCCCAGCACGCTCGATGATGGGCGTGGTCGACGACCTCCTCGTCGATAGGGCATTCGTTGCGCAGCGCGCCACGTCCGCGCTCGAAGTCGCGAGCATCGACGATGTCCAGCCGCACGCTCCCCACAACATCGCCAACGCCCTCGCAGCCGCCGCGCTGGCGCGCAGCTTCGGGGTACGTCCGCAAGCGGTGGCTCAAGGGCTGCGCGACGTGCAGCTGGGCGGGCACCGGATCAGCACTGTGGCGGAGCAGGGCGGCATTCGTTGGATCGACGACTCCAAAGCCACCAATCCCCACGCTGTGAACTCAGCCATGCAAGCCTTCGACCACTTCGTGTGGATCGCGGGCGGACAGACCAAGGGAACTTCGTTCGATGAACTCATCGACGCGCACGCGAAGCGCATGCGTGCAGCCATCGTGATCGGCATCGACCGTCAGGTCATTGCCGACGCGCTCGCCCGACACGCGCCCGAGATCCCCGTCCACGTGCTCGATTCATCCGACACTGGTGTCATGGCCGAGGCGGTGCGATTGGCTGGAGAGATCGCTTCGGATGGTGATGTCGTGTTGCTGTCTCCTGGCGGAGCCTCGCTGGACATGTTCAGTGGGTATGCGGCACGCGGAGACGCCTTCGCCGCCGCGGTGAAGGATTACCTGCAATCGCGCTAGTGGAAGGAAGTCGCATGGCCGTCGAAGCCCCGTCGGGCCCGCGCACATCCTCGACGCGACACCAGTTCCGCGCACTCGTCGACGCGCCCATGGCGCCCTACTGGTTCGTCATCGGAAGCGTTGGGTTCCTCGTCGGGCTCGGCACGCTCATGGTGCTGTCTGCCTCCGCTCCCTTGGCCCAAGGGTGGGACTACAGCCCGTACTACTTCGCCATCCGTCAATTCTCGTTCCTCCTCGTCGGACTGCTGGGAGCCTGGCTGCTCTCCAAGTTCAGCATCGACCTCCTCATCCGCATTGGCTGGCCGGCGTGGGCGCTGGCAACGGTGCTATTGATCCTTGTCGTGTCCCCGATGGGTGTGCACAACTACGGCAACCAGAACTGGCTGGCCATCGGCCCTGTCCAAATTCAGCCCTCCGAGTTCGCGAAGCTCGCCATCATCGTGTTTTCGGCTGCGGTACTGCATCGCAAGCGCCATCTCATCCACGACCTTCGACATCTCGTGTGGCCGTTCGGCTTGTCTACTGTCGTGCTCGTTCTTGTGTTGGCGGGGCGTGATCTGGGTACCGGCATGATTGTCGCCGCCATCTTGGCGCTCGTGTTGTGGTTCGTCGGCACGCCCATCAAGCTCCTGTTGCCCTTCGGTGTCCTGGCGGCCACCCTCGTCGGTCTGCTCGTGTACGGCTCGGGCAACCGGATGGACCGCATCAAAATCTTCCTCGATCCCGCGTCGAACACCGACCTCTCAGCCCAGCCGATGTCCGCGCTGTACGCACTCGCTTCCGGCGGATGGTGGGGCCTCGGGCTCGGAGCCAGTAAGCAGAAGTGGGGCGGATTGAAAACCGCTGCCCACACTGACTACATCTTCGCGGTGATCGGGGAAGAGCTCGGGCTGTTTGGCGTACTGGCAGTGATCCTCGCGTTCGCGCTCATCGCCTTCGCCGGATTTCAGATCGCACTGCGCTCCGATTCGCTGTTCGGCAGAATCGCGGCTGGCGGCATCACCGGATGGTTCCTCATCCAGGCCATCATCAACATCTTCGTGGTGCTGCACCTGCTGCCCGTGCTCGGCGTCCCGCTGCCGTTTCTGTCCTATGGTGGTTCCGCGCTGTTGGCGAACCTGCTCGGAGTTGGTGTGCTGCTGGCGTGTGCCAAAGCGACGCCCGAAGCGCGTCGCTATCTCGCTGCCAAGAAGCGTAAGCGCAGCAAACGTCCTCGCATGACGAGCGTCATGGCCGCGACGAAAGGAGAATCGTGACCAGCGTGGTCCTCGCAGGCGGAGGTACCGCCGGACATACTTCGCCTCTGATCGCCACCGCTCAGGCGCTCACTGAGCTCGGCGTCGACGAACTCGTCGCCGTGGGCACGGCGCGCGGTCTTGAAGTGCGGGTCATTCCTGAGGCGGGGCTTGACTTGGAGCTCATCACCCCCGTGCCGCTGCCCCGCAAACCCAACCTCGATCTGCTCAAACTGCCGTACCGGCTCACCAAAGCGGTGCGGGAGGCGAAGGCCATTCTTCGGGAGAGGAAGGCCGACGCCGTCGTCGGTTTTGGTGGGTACGTCTCCATCCCCGTCTACCTTGCTGCGCGTTGGATGAAGGTGCCGGTGCTGGTGCATGAGGCCAACCACATCCCCGGCATCGCCAACAAGATCGGGGCCAGGTGGGCGAGCTTCGTCGGCACCACGTTCGACACCCCCATGCCTGGCAACCCCACACTCGTGGGCATGCCGATCAACCGTCGCATCACACACCCGCAGGTGAGCCAGAGCGAGGCTCGGGCGCTCTTCGGGCTCGATCCGGACCGCCGCACGCTGCTCGTCAGTGGGGGATCACAGGGCGCTCAGGCCATCAACCAGGCCGTCGCAGAAGCGCGCGACGACATCCTCGGTGAGGGCATTCAGATCTTGCATGTGCTGGGCCCGAAGAATTTCGACAGTGACCCCACCATCACCCATGCTTCCGGGGCCCAATATCGGCCGGTGGCGTTCGTCGACGACATGGCGAGTGCCTACGCAGCCGCTGACCTCATGGTGGGTCGAGCGGGCGCCGGCACCGTGATGGAAACCGCGATCAGCGGGCTCCCCGTCATCTTCATTCCGCTGCCGTGGGGCAACGGTGAGCAAGGCAAGAATGCGGCCGCGCTCGTCGAAGCGGGCGGGGGAGTGCTGCTCCCAGAATCCGAGCTGACTGCCGAAGTGCTGTCTGATCGGGTGCTCGAACTGCTCCGCACCGAGGGCACACTGGAAGCGATGTCCGAGCGAGCGCGCGCGATGTACCCGGCTGATGCAGCCGATGCGATGGCGCGCGCAGTGCTCGAGGTTATCGACAGAAAGGGATGAGGCCATGCTGGTCACTCCTGTCCACATTGAGCCGGCTTCCGACGTAGGCCCCGTGCATTTCATTGCTGCGGGTGGTGCCGGGATGAGCGGCATCGCGCGGCTCTACATCGAACTAGGAATCAAGGTCACCGGCTCAGACCAGAGCGATTCGAGAGCGCTGCGCGAGCTGGAACGCTCAGGCGCGACGGTGTACGTCGGCCACGATCCCGCCCAGATCGCCGACGACGTGCAGACCGTCGTGATTTCCTCAGCGGTACGCGAGAGCAACGTCGAGCTCATGGAGGCGCGACGCCGGGGCCTGCGGGTCTGGCATCGCTCGGCCGCGCTCGCTGCGCTCATGCTCGGGCGTACTGGCATCGCCATCACCGGCACGCACGGAAAGACCACCACCACCGCCATGACTGCGGTGATGTTGAGCGAAGCCGGGACGAAGCCGAGCTATGTCATCGGCGGGCCGTTGGTTACCACCGGCGTCAGCTCGGCCATCGGCAGCGGTGACCCCTTCGTCGTCGAAGCGGACGAATCCGACGGCTCTTTCCTGCAGTATCCGACGAAGATCATTGTCATCACGAACGTCGAGGCCGATCACCTCGATAACTGGGGCACGCCCGCCGCCTACGCCGAGGGTTTCTACCAGTTCGCCACGCAGCCTCTGGTCGAGACCATCATCATCGGCATCGACGATCACGGCGGACGAGCGCTCGCCGAGCGCCTCATCGGTGAGGGGCGCGACGTGGTCACCTACGGCGAAGCCGACGACGCCACCGTGCGTTTCCTGGATGTGCAGCCCACCGCGACGGGCTCCGTCGCGACGATCACCGACGGCCACAGCTCGAGCAGCATTGAGTTGCAAGTGCCGGGCAACCACAACCTCGCCAACGCCGCCGCGGCGTACGCGGTGGGGCGCGCCGTCGGACTGCCGCACGCGAGCGCGGTCGAGGCGCTGGAAACCTTCGTGGGTACGTTGCGACGCTTCCAGCTCGTCGCGAACACTGCGGGGGTGCGGGTCTACGACGACTATGCACACCACCCGACGGAGATCCGCGCAGCGCTCTCCGCTGGACGCCGTGCGACGGAGGCGGGCAACGAAGCGACGGGTTTGGACGGCAGGCTCATTGCCTGCTTCCAGCCGCATCTGTTTTCTCGCACGCTCGATTTCTGCGACGACTTTGGAGAGGCATTGACGGGCGCGGACATCGTCGTCGTCAACGACATCGAAGCTATCCGCGAAGACCCGGTCCCCGGCGTGACCGGCCAGATCGTGGTCGACGCCGCCCGCAAGCATGGCGCTCGCGATGTGCGATTCGTCCAGGACAAGCGCGATCTTCCCGACGTGCTCAACGACATCGCGCGTCCGGGCGATCTCGTCATCACGCTCGGGGCAGGCGACGTGACCCTCGTCGGCCCGATGCTCGCGACGCTGCTGGAGCAACGTGAGTAGCCCCAGGCAGTTCGCGAAGTTCGTGCACGATCAGCGTTTCAAGCGGCGTCTGAAACTGTGGATCGGTCTTGGCGTAGGGGTCCTCGTCGTCGCGCTGGCGGTGTTCCTCATCTGGTTGTTCCTGCTCTCCACTACCTTCTCTGCAGAAGAAACCGTGGTGGAAGGGGAGCAACTGCTCACCAGCGATGCCATCAAGAAAGCCGCTGCGGTCCCCAAGAACGTGCCGCTCGCCCGTCTCAACACCGGTGCCATCCGGGAGCGCGTCGAGGAGCTCCCCGAGGTGCGCAGCGCTGAAGTGAAGGTGGATTACCCAAATACCGTGCGCATCCAGGTGAGTGAGCGCGTAGCTGTCTATCAGCTCGCGAAGGACGGCGCCTTTGTGTGGATCGACGCCGAGGGAGTGGAATTCCGCGCTGGACAGGCACGCGCAAAGTCACTGCCAGAAGCCAAGCTCACTCGCGACGACACCCGCATCCGTCGCGATGTGGCTACCGTTGCGACGCACATCCCGGAGGCAGCAAAGAAACAGATCACCCTGATCCGCGCTAAGTCTGTGGACCGCATTGAAGTAAGCCTTGCAGATCGCCGCTCGATTGTGTGGGGGAGCGCCGACGAATCCGAGCTCAAATCAGAGGTCCTCGAAGCCCTGCTGAGCGTCGATGCGAAGGTGTACGACGTCTCCGCACCCACACACCCGACCACGAAATAATGGCGGGAGGCGGCAAACCCTCAAGTAATACTTGAGACAAGTTGAGCCTTTTGGGCGTTGTGTGTTGGACGATGCACCGTTTTATCCATAGCCTTCATGGGAAGAAAGTCTCCCCTTGGCCGAAAGGCAGACAATGACAAGCGCATCTCAGAACTACCCAGCTGTGCTGAAGGTCGTCGGCGTCGGTGGTGGCGGCGTCAACGCCGTCAACCGCATGATCGAGGCCGGGCTGCGGGGTGTGGAGTTCATCGCAGTGAATACGGATGCGCAGGCGCTGCTCATGAGTGACGCGGACGTCAAGCTTGACATCGGCCGCGAACTGACGCGCGGACTGGGCGCCGGCGCTGACCCGTCCAAGGGCCGCCAGGCAGCTGAAGACCACTCCGACGAGATCGAAGAGGCGCTGAAGGGTGCTGACATGGTGTTCGTCACCGCTGGTGAAGGCGGAGGCACGGGTACGGGCGCCGCACCCATCGTCGCGAAGATCGCCCGCTCGCTGGGCGCCCTCACCATCGGTGTGGTCACACGCCCCTTCTCGTTCGAGGGCAAGCGTCGCTCCACGCAGGCCGATGCCGGTATCGACAACCTGCGCGAAGAAGTCGACACCCTCATAGTTATCCCGAACGACAAGCTCCTGGAGATGACCGACGTCGAAGTCTCCATCCTCGATGCGTTCAAGTCTGCCGACCAGGTGCTGCTGCAAGGTGTGTCCGGCATCACCGACCTCATCACCACGCCTGGCCTGATCAACCTCGACTTCGCCGACGTGCAATCCATCATGAGCCAGGCTGGTTCCGCGCTCATGGGCATCGGGTCGGCACGGGGTGAAGATCGCGCCCGTGTCGCTGCCGAAATGGCCATCAGCTCGCCGCTGCTCGAAGCCAGCATCGACGGTGCTCGCGGCGTCCTGCTCTCGGTCGCCGGCGGTTCCGATCTCGGCCTGTTGGAGGTTTCCGGCGCCGCCAAGCTCATCGAGGAAGCGGCTCACGACGAAGCCAACATCATCTGGGGCACCGTCATCGACGATGCCCTCGGCGACGAGGTGCGCGTCACGGTGATCGCCGCCGGCTTCGATGGCGGCGCCCCGAAGAAGCGTGAGCAGCAGCCCGCCGCCCAGCAGCGTGCGCCGCAGGGGAACCCGTCGGATCACCAGAAGCGCCCTGGCCAGCCTGCTCAAGCGCCCAAGGAATCCAGTGATGCTCCGAAGGCCGGCCCCATGCCGTCGCCGCGCCCCATGGCCCCTCGTCCTGCCGACGACGATCTCGACGTGCCTGACTTCATGAAGTAAGGTCGAATCGGGGCTGATCTCCTGCGCGTCGCACCCGATGCTTTTGCATGTGGCTTGCTAGCCTTCAAGGGTACGTAGTTCTCTGCAGGAGGCGACAGTGGGAGTTCGAAGCCTTGCGGCATGGATGGGCCTGGTCGATGACGGTCGATACGACGGACCCGACGATGAGCTGTCCGCTGATTTGACCGACGAGGTCATCGTCGGTGACGAGGAACTGAGCGACGAGGCGAGCGCTGCCTTGCCGGTGCAACAACCCACCCGCCCACGTACGCCTGCCAAGACTCGCCAAGAACCGGAGGTGGCCGACTTGAGCCGTATCGTGAGCGTCCGTCCCCGTTCATACAACGAAGCGCGTGTCATCGGAGAGAACTTCCGCGACGGTGTGCCCGTGATCATGAACCTCTCCGATATGGAGGAGGGCGACGACAAACGGCTTGTCGACTTTGCCGCCGGTCTCATCTTCGGGCTGCGGGGCAACATCGAGCGCGTCTCGACGAAGGTGTTCCTGCTCTGCCCTGCGGGTCTCGTCGTCGGCCCCGAAGACAAGGAACGCATCGCGTCGGGCGGCTTCTTCAACCAGAGCTGACGGTGTTTGCCTTCGTCTGCTGGTGGATCCTCACGTTGTACGTGTGGATTCTGATCGGGCGTATCTTCATTTCCTGGATTCCCCAGTTTTCTCCCGGCTGGATGCCCAAGGGTCTCGTGCTGGTGCTCGTGGAGGGTATCTACACCATCACCGATCCGCCGATCAGATGGGTGCAGCGGGCTGTGCCACCGCTTCGTATCGGCAATGTGGCACTCGATATGTCAGTGCTCGTGCTCATTATTGGGCTGCAGGTGTGCCAGGTATTGCTGCGTTTCATTCCGTTTTGATGTGTCCTGGACGAGGGATTGGCCTGCTCCCTTAGAATGATTCGACGAATGCCGCTAAGCTAACCTGATAAACGACCGAGTTTTTCTCATAGTTTGGAGCGCACATGAGCCTCACTCTTGAAGAGGTGCGTCGGATCCGCTTTCGCATGGCACGTCCGCGCGAAACGGGCTACGCGGTAGCAGACGTTGACAACTTCATCGACAAGGTGGAGGAGAGCTTCGCCGCATTCGAGAACGATCGCGACGTGATGCGTCGGGAGCTCGAATCCGCATCAACCGGGGCGCCAGTTGACAACGGCGGTGAACTCGACGAGGCCCGTCAGCAGATCGCCGCGAAGGACGAAGAGCTCCAGAAGCTCCGTGAAGAGCTGGAGCGCGCACGTAGCGGGCATCAGCCTGCGCAGCCCACGGAAGCCGCCCCTGCCGTTGGGCAGGACGACGAACAGCTTCGCCGTCTCGAGGCCGCGAACCAGGATCTGCAGCAGCAGAAGCGCCAGCTCGAGGAGCAGAACGCTCAGCTGCGTGCGCAGCTTGAGCAGACCCGCAGCGAGCTGAACCAGTCGCGTAACGATCGCATCACGAGCGCCGCCGGCCAGCCGCAGGCACTCACCGTGCACACCGCAGAGGACGCCGCACCCGCGGTCACGAGGCTCGTGCAGATTGCGACGGAGCAGGCCTCCACCCTGGTATCTGAGGCTGAGGCCGAGGCGTCGCGTAAGCTGGCTGATGCGGAGCAGCGTGCCACCGAAATCAAGACGGACGCCCGCACCCGTGCGGAACGCATCGAATCCGAGGCGCGCGTGAACGCCGAGCAGATGACCTCCGACGCGGAGGGTCGCGCCGCGCGTCTCGACTCCGACACGGAAGCGAAGCGCACCGAGCTGTTCGCCGAGCTCGAGCGCGAGCAGGGCGTACTCACTGACAAGGTGGGCGCGCTGCGCAACTTCGAATCGCAGTACCGCGCCAATCTCACTGGTTCGCTGCAGAAGCTCCTCACCTCGCTGGGCGAAGACCGCCCCGAGCCGCAGGATGTGCCCGAGTTGGCCCAGGCCCAGTCGGATACCCCCCGCCTGGATGCCCTCGCGGGTAGCGACGAGCGGTAGTTTCGACGCTTCCTACGCCATCGCGAGGCCGTACCTTCCTATGGTGCGGCCTCGCCGCTCTTTGTAGGCCACTCAAGTCGTGGTGTACGATCCCCTGCACAGTACCCGAACGAGAAGGTCTCACCATGGCTGAACAGAAGTCACGCGACGTGGCGTTGCCCGTCCTGGAAGGCGAAGATCCCTGGACTCCTGAGGAAATTCAGGAGCAGCGCGACGAGCTCGTCGCTGAACTAGAACGCGTCGAGAAGCGCGTCGAAGAAAATGAGGCGGATCTCGCAGAATTCCTGACAGGCGGCAACGACGGTGCGGGCCGTGATCCGGCCGACGTCGGGTCGAGCAACTTCGAACGTGACCAGGAGCTGTCGCTTGCGGCCAATGTGAAGGAGATGGCCGACCAGCTGCGCCAAGCGCTGAGCCTCTTCGACGCCGGCGAGTACGGGTATTGCGAGGTGTGCGGCGAACCGATCGGCAAGGGGCGACTCCAAGTGTTCCCGCGCGCAACGCTATGCGTGCGGTGCAAGCAGCGCGAGGAACGGCGCTGAACCGCGCGCTTGTGCTCATCGCCTCAGGGCTGTGGCTTCTGGGGCTATCCGTTGACCAACTCACGAAGCTGGCGGCATTGGCGTACCTGGAGCCGGGCGTCCCCGGCGCTTGGGCGCTTGGAGTTCTCAGGCTGCAACTCATTTTCAACCCCGGTGCCGCGTTCGGAATGGGGGAGAGCGCAACCGTTGTGTTCTCGATGTTTGCCATCGCGGCCACTGCGGCGTGCATCTTCGTCGGGCTCCCCAGAATCACCCGAGGCTGGCATGCACTCACGCTGGGGCTGCTGCTCGCGGGCATCACGGGCAACCTCGTCGACCGCATCGTCCGCCCACCAGCGGCGTTGCACGGGCATGTCGTCGACTTCATCCAGCTGCGTGGCTTCGCCATTTTCAATGTGGCAGACATCTGCATCACGGCTGCCGCGGCGCTGCTGATCATCATGAGCTTCACAGGCGAGGAACGTCGAGCTGAGGAAGCCGAGGAGGCCGAGGGGAATCGAGCATGAGCGTGTTCCTCGTCCCGGACGCCTTCGACGGAGAACGCGTCGACGTCGTTGCGGCTCGGATCAGTGGCTACAGCAGGTCGAAGATCGAAATCATGCTGGAAGCCGGCGGCCTCACGTTGGATGGCGCAACCGTAGCGAAGGGTTCGCAGCGCGTGACGGCAGGCGCCATGTTGGAAATATCGGACGCCACTGCGCCCGCCCCGCTGAGCATCGAGCCACGCGTTGCGGAGGGCTTACGCATCCTCTTCGAAGACGCAGACATCGTCGTGGTGGACAAGCCCGTCGGGGTGGCGGCACACCCGAGCCTCGGATGGGAGGGGCCGAGCGTAGTCGAACACCTGCTGCATGTCGGCGTGCCGATCGCGACGTCGGGTGCGGCGGAACGGCAGGGCATTGTGCAGCGCCTCGACGTCGGCACGTCGGGCGTCATGGTCGTCGCGAAAAGTGAGCACGCATACAGCGTGCTGAAGCAGGCGTTTCGAGACCGGACAGTGGACAAGGTGTACCATGCGCTCGTGCAGGGGCACCCGGACCCGTTTCAGGGCACGATTGAGGCGCCGATCGGACGTCATCCCGGCCACGACTGGAAGATGGCGGTGGTCGATGGCGGCCGGCACGCCGTCACGCAGTACGACACGCTGGAGGCGCACCGTCGAGCCACCCTCCTGCGAGTGCATCTTGAAACCGGCAGGACGCATCAGATTCGCGTGCACATGGCCGCGATTGGGCACCCGTGCGCTGGCGACCCCTTGTACGGCGCAGACCCCACGTTGGCGGAGACGCTGGGGTTGCAGCGGCAGTGGCTGCACGCCGTCGAGCTCGGATTCGTCCACCCAGGCACCGGCGAACCCGTTCGGTTCTATTCGGAGTATCCCGACGATTTGCGTGCAGCGTTGGAGCACGTCCGCACGGATGCTTGATGAGTGTGGACGATCGTGCAGCAATACGTCCGATGCGTGTCACAACTCGATGCCCCCTCCGGTTCGCGCAAAGTCTCTAGTAGGGTTGGGCTCGTGCGTAGAGCAAAGATTGTATGTACCCTCGGCCCAGCAACCGAATCCGTCGATCGTCTTGTGGAACTCATCCAGGCGGGCATGAACGTCGCCCGCTTGAATATGAGCCACGGCGACTACACCGAACACTTCACCCGCCTGCAGAACGTCCGGGAAGCGGCCCAAATCACCGGCCAGACCGTCGGCGTTTTTGCTGACTTGCAGGGTCCGAAGATTCGCCTTGGCAAGTTCGAGAGCGACGAACCGTATCCGCTCGCAAACGGCGACCAGTTCACCATCACCACCGACGACATCGTCGGCACCAAGGAACGGGTCTCCACCACCTACAAGGGGCTGCCTGGTGATGTGAAGCCAGGAGACTCACTCCTCATCGACGACGGCAAGGTCGGCTTGCGCGTCAAGGAAGTAAGCGGCAACGACATCGTCACCGAAGTGACCGTCGAAGGCCCAGTGTCCAACAACAAGGGCATCAACGTTCCCGGCGCGGCAGTCTCCGTGCCAGCGCTGTCCGAGAAGGATGAGAACGACCTGCGCTGGGCACTCCAGCACGGCGTTGACATGATCGCCTTGTCCTTCGTGCGTTCCGGCGACGACATCAAGCGCGTGCACGAAATCATGGACGAGGAAGGTCGCCGCACCCCGGTGATTGCGAAGCTCGAGAAGCCGCAGGCCATCGAGAACCTGCCGGCCATCATCGATTCCTTCGACGCGTTCATGGTTGCTCGTGGCGACCTGGGCGTCGAGCTTCCGCTTGAGGACGTCCCGCTGGTGCAGAAGCAGATCATCCGCGCCGCACGCAAGTGGGCAAAGCCGGTGATCGTCGCCACCCAGATGCTCGACTCCATGATCTCCAACCCCCGCCCGACGCGTGCGGAGGCCTCCGACGTCGCCAATGCCATCCTCGACGGCGCCGACGCGGTGATGCTCTCCGGTGAGACCTCCGTCGGTGACTACCCGGTGCTCACCGTCGCCACCATGGCTCGCATTGTCGAGACCACGGAGAAGGAGGGCCACGAGGAGATCCACCACATCGACTGGGACCCGCACACCACGGGTGGCATCCTGGCCAAGGCAGCCGCGGAGGTTGCGGAGCGCCTCAAGGCTCGCTATCTCGTTGCCTTCACGAAGTCGGGTGACACCGGACGCCGTCTGTCGCGTCTGCGTTCTCCCATCCCGATGCTCGTGTTCTCGCCGGAAGAAGCCACGCGTCAGCAGATGACCCTCTCGTGGGGTGTCGATACGGTCGTGACTCCGCACTTTGAGGCGCAGGAGGAGATGGTCGAGTCGCTCGACAACTACCTGCGCAGCCACGGCATGATCGAGGTTGGTGAGCGCGTTGTGATTCTCTCCGGCCTGCCGATGGGCGTGGTGGGTAAGACCAACAACCTGCGCGTCCACCGCATCAAGGAGCTCGACGAGCACTGACAGCTGTAATGCGAAACGGTGGGTGGTCACGCGAGATTGCACGCGGCCACCCACCGTTTCGTGTGAAGTACCCGGCAGGGGATTCGAACCCCTACGGCCTTGCGGCCACTCGATTTTGAGTCGAGCGCGTCTACCATTCCGCCACCCGGGCTAGCAAGGGAACATTGTGCCATACCGAGGGTAGTTCATGCGATTCGAGCAGACTTTGGTGGATCGCAGTACGATATCTCAGA
The DNA here is from genome assembly GCF_900343145.1 of Tessaracoccus timonensis. Classification (NCBI taxonomy): domain Bacteria; kingdom Bacillati; phylum Actinomycetota; class Actinomycetes; order Propionibacteriales; family Propionibacteriaceae; genus Tessaracoccus; species Tessaracoccus timonensis. Next base: position 16,155 of record NZ_LT996886.1, on the reverse strand, counting down.
ACCGCCGTTGCGGAGCAAGTGAGGAAGCTGAATGACTGAAGCGAAGAAGAAGCCAACTGTGCTGGTGGCTGAGGATGAGGCGCTGATTCGCCTTGATCTGGTGGAACTCCTAACTGAGGAGGGGTACGAGGTCACTGGTCAGGCCAGCGATGGTGAGGAAGCTATCGAGCTGGCGCGTGAGTTGCAGCCTGACCTCATCATCATGGACGTGAAGATGCCGAAACTCGACGGCATCTCTGCCGCCGAAACCATCGCAGAGGAGCGCATTGCCCCCATCGTGATGTTGACCGCCTTCAGCCAGCGCGACCTCGTCGAACGAGCCCGCGACGCGGGTGCGATGGCGTACGTGGTGAAGCCTTTCGACGCGTCCGACGTGGTCCCTGCCATCGAGCTTGCGCTGGGGCGGTTCCAAGAGATTAAGGCCATCGAAGACGAGCTGGCGTCGCTGGAAGAGCGTTTCGAGTCTCGCAAGATCATCGACCAGGCGAAGGGCATCCTGCAGCAAGACCTCGGCCTTACTGAACCAGAAGCGTTCCGCTGGATTCAGAAGACTGCCATGGATCTGCGTAAGTCGATGCGTGACGTCGCAGAAGGCGTCATCAACCACAACAAGCGTAAGTAGCAGCCCTCAGCGAGGTTCGACCAGCTGGCAGGTGAGTTGACCAACTGCGGTCATTCGCCCGGCGTCATCTCGAACCTCCGCTCGGTATACGGCGACGGTGCGTCCAAGACGGACGGCCGTCGCCGTCGCTGTCACTGCACCTGCAGTCACGGCTTCCAAGTGCGTGACATGAAGATCGACGCCCACCGCTAATTTCCCCATCGTCCGGGCGTGGGTGATGGCCGCGATCGACGCGGCAGACTCGACCAGAGCGCCGGTGGCGCCGCCATGCAGCAGGCCCAGGGGTTGCTGGTTGCCCTCCACCGGCATACGCGCGACCACCCGATCGGGTGCGAGTTCGAGCAGCGTGATGCCGAGCTTGGCATCCAATGGACTGGTGAGTTCCGCGGCCCATTCGGGAATGTTCGACATGGAGCAACCTTGCCACAGCGCATCGATAGGTGTGGGAGCACGGCTCGCACTGCGAACGTCAGCGCATCATGCGGGCGGCTTCGATGCCAGCCTGGAAGCGGCTCGACGAGCCTAGCTCCTGCATCAGGTTGGAGACGTGGCGTCGGAACTGTCGCTCTGACATGCCCAATTTGCGGGCGGATACCGCGTCGGTATTGCCTTCGGAGAGCATCTCGATCACGGTGTCACGTGAGAGCTCCTGGAGTTTGCGCCCGGCCTGGAACGTCGCTGCCACGTACTCGCGCACGTCGAGCATGCCAGCGATGACCTGGTCGGGAAGGATGAGGGCGAGCCCGACACCCTCCCACGCAATCAGCGGCACGTCGACGTGCCGTGCTGAGCGGATTTCGGCACCCAGGCTGGCCACGGCGTCGCAGCACCGCTGGCCCTCTGCGGACGTGAGCAGGCTCTTAGCAATGAGAAGGTTGGGCGTGAGCCCCTGGCGTGACGCGTGCTTGGCGGCCTCCAGATAGTGGCTATATATCTGCGCGGCGAGTGGGTCGGGCGCCGGTGGCAGCAGGAGTGTGAGTCCGGTCGCGGTGCGCGCGAAGCTGGCCGCGATGTGCACAAATTCCGACGGAGCGTGCAGCGCCCGCGTGCCGTGCCCAGCGCATGCCTCGTGCATGAGTAGCCACGCGTCGACTACAGGGGAGTGGGGCATCGTCGCATTCACCGCGCTCGGTGTTCCCGCGGCGAGCGCCAACTGGCTGCCGTCGGAGGTGGTGGCGATCTCCAACACGCCAGTGTGCGTGAGTCGCTTGATGTGAGGCGTCAGGTCGTTGACGCCAACCTCGAGGTCGTGAGCGAGTGAGCCCAGCGTCACCGGAGGCGCGATGATCGCCTGCTCGAGGATGCTGAGTTCGATGTCGGATTCCATGATGCGGTTGAATCTAGCCTTCTCAGGGTTCATTTCGGCTAGCTACGATGGATTCTCGAGGCGAAGGATGGGAGCAACATGATCGAAGATCAACGTCAACAGTGGCCGGTGCAGTCGCGCGAGGTGCTCGCCGAGGGGCGGGTGATGAGCTTCGTCGAAGAGGTCATCGATACCCCATCGGGAGACACGATGGTGCGCCAATTCACTACCCATCCGGGCGCGGTTGCCATCGTTGCGTGGGACGAGGAACGCGACGAGATTGCGGTGCTCAGGCAATACCGCCACCCCGTCGGCATGGAGCTCGTCGAGATTCCCGCCGGCCTGCTCGATGTCCCTGGTGAACCGTGGTACGAAGCCGCCGCACGTGAGCTGGCCGAGGAAGCCCAGCTGCAGGCAGCAAGGTGGGACGTGCTCATCGACATCGTCACGACGCCGGGTGGCTGCCAAGAATCGCTGCGCATCTTCCTGGCGCGCCAACTATCTCCTGCCGCACGCCCCGCAGAGTTCGTCCTTGAGGGAGAGGAACGGGAGATGTCGGTGGGGCGCGCCCCCCGGACCGAACTCGTCGACGCCGTCTACGCGGGCCGATGCCAGTCGCCGACGCTGGTGGCAGGCATCTTGGCGTTGGAGACCGCCCGCCTGTCCGGACGCATCGACGAGCTGCGTGACGTCGACGCACCCTGGGCGATTCGCGAATGACATCGATGCAGGCTGCCGTCGAGGATTTCCTCGGGCACATCCGTGTGGAGCGCGGATTGTCGACGAACACTGTCGCCGCCTACCGTCGCGACCTCGCAAACTATGTCGATTTCCTCGGTCGTCGAGGCATCGACGACGTGGGCGAAGTGACTCCCACCGACGTCTCCGAGTTTGTGCGAGAGCGCTCGCAGGCGGTGGCGAAGTCATCCGTCGCGCGCGGCTTGGTGACCGTACGCAACTTCCACGCCTTCGCGCAGGCGGAGGGGACGACGCGCGATGACCCCGCGAAGGAGATCTCGCTGCCGAAGCTCGAGTCGCGCCTGCCGAAGGCGCTCACCGTCGACGAGGTCACGCGGCTGCTCGCAGCTCCCGACATCACGGAGCCCATCGGTGTGAGAGACGCCGCCTTGTTGGAGTTGCTCTATTCGACGGGTGCCCGCGTGAGCGAGGTCTGCAATCTCGACATCGACGACGTGGCGCCCGTACTGCGTGACACGGAGTTGGGGCTGCGGCTCGTCGGGAAGGGCGACAAGGAGCGCATCGTGCCGCTCGGCAGTTACGCCCGGAAGGCGCTCGACGCATACCTCGTGCGCTCGCGCCCGGGCCTCGCGCAGAAGGCAACGAACGCAGACCATGCCTTGTTCCTGAACCAGCGAGGCCGACGGCTGAGTCGGCAGAGCGCCTGGGCGGTGATGCAGGATGCGGTGAAGAAGGCAGGGCTGACCGCGGACGTATCCCCGCATGCACTGCGCCATTCGTTCGCCACGCATCTCCTCACTGGTGGGGCCGACCTGCGCGTGGTGCAGGAGCTGCTGGGGCACTCGTCGGTGGCGACGACGCAGATTTACACGCTCGTCACGGTGGACCAACTCCGCGAGGTACACACTGCTGCGCACCCGCGCGCCTAGAGCGAGTACGCTCGGTCCGTAAACGAGTAGGATGTCGACAAATGTACGCCCGGAAGGAGAACGCCTTGGCTGAGGAATCGTTGTTCGACGGGGAGATCGGCCCGACGGGTCGGCCCCTGCCCGATTTTCCCGAACCTGAGCCGGTGGGTGATGGGCCGAAGCGTGCAACCATCATCGCCCTCACCAACCAGAAGGGCGGGGTAGGGAAGACCACCACGACGATCAACCTCGGCGCGTGTCTCGTCGAGACGGGGCGCAAGGTGCTCTTGGTTGACTTCGACCCACAGGGATCGCTCTCCGTCGGGCTCGGCATCAACCCGCACACGCTTGAGCGCTCCGTGTACAACCTGCTGCTGAGTCGCGAATTTTCGCCCGAGGAAGTCATCACCGAATCCTCCACACCAGGGCTCGACATTCTCCCCGCCAACATCGACCTTTCAGCGGCCGAAGTGCAACTGGTGAGCGAGGTCGCCCGCGAGCAGACGCTCCAGCGAGTGCTGAACACACTGCGCAGCCAGTACGACTACATCCTCATCGACTGCGCGCCGAGCCTCGGGCTGCTGACCATCAACGCGCTCACCGCGAGCGATTGGGTCATCATGCCACTCGAGCTCGAGTTCTTTGCGCTGCGCGGCATCGCATTGCTCACCGACACCATTGAGAAGGTGCAGGACCGCCTCAACCCGGACCTCAAGGTACTCGGCCTGCTCGGCACCATGTACGACTCGCGTACGCTACACGCGCGTGAGGTGCTGGAGCGCATCGTCGAAGCCTTTGGTGACAAGGTGTTCCACACCGTCATTAAGCGCACTGTGCGCTTCCCCGAAACCACCGTCGCTGGCGAACCCATCACGTCGTACGCGTCGTCGTCGCCGGGCGCCCAGGCATATCGTCAGCTTGCCCGCGAGGTGCTGCTCAGAGTGCAGCATGGCTAAGCGAGCATCGCTGCCGGGCGCCTCGGAGCTGTTTCGAGCCACCGACGCTGCTCCTGAGGCACCGAGCGCCCCGGAACCTGCAGCCCCCGAACGGCGCGACGAACGCCCGGGGCGACCCACATCGTCGGGGAGGGTGAAGCACGACCACAAGATCACGGTGTACTTCTCTGAGCAGGAACTGCTCGCTCTCGAAGACGCCAATCTCGAGCTCCGCCGCCAGCACAGCATCCGTGTGGACCGCGGGCGCCTCGTGCGAGCCGCGGTGGCGCTGGCGCTCCGCGACATGTACGAGGACGGAGCCGACTCCGCGCTCGTTCAAGAGCTCCGTGGCTAAGCGTCGCTCCCACGCGAAGCCGCCCGAACACCACGAGCAGGTGGCCGGGTTCAGCGTCCACCTGACGAACTTCGAGGGCCCTTTTGACCTGCTGCTGCAGCTCATCGCCAGGCGCGAGATGGACGTCACCGAAGTGGCGCTGAGCAAGGTCACCGACGAGTTCATCGCCCACGTGCGCGAGGGTGACTGGGACTTGGAGCTCACCAGCTCGTTCCTTGTCGTGGCAGCCACGCTGCTCGACCTCAAATGCGCCCGCCTACTGCCGGGGGCAGAAGCCGAAGACCCGGAGGACATCGCCGCGCTCGAAGCCCGCGACTTGCTGTTCTCCAGGCTCCTGCAATACCGCGCGTTCAAGCAGCTTGCCGCCTGGATCGAGGAGACGATCGACGGCGCCAGCCGCCGCCACTACCGCCCTGGCGGCTTGGAGGAGCGCTTCGTCGCCGTCCTGCCGGAAGTGGAGCTCCACGCCACACCCGAGGAGATCGCGCAGCTCGCCGCAATGTCGATGGCGCCTAAGGAAGTACCGACGGTCACCCTCACCCATCTGCACCAAGCGACGGTGAGCCTCACCGAGCAGGTGCAGCTCGTCGGGGCGCGATTGCATCGGGAGGGGGCAGCCACGTTCCGTTCCCTGGTGGAGGGTGAAGACCGGCTCGTGACCGTCGTCAGGTTTTTGGCCATCCTGGAGCTGTTTCGCCACCAGCAGGTCTCGTTCGAGCAGCTCAACCCGCTGGGCGAGCTCAGCATCCGGTGGACGGCGGGTGACGAGGCAGCCGTCGACGTGGCGGACGAATACGAAGCACAACCTGAACTGGAGGACTAGTGAGCCTTTCTCGTGCGCTCGAGGCGCTGTTGCTCATGGCTACGGAGTCGATGTCGGACGACGCGTTGGCCTCCGCGGTGGACGCACCAGTGAGCGACGTCGAGGCCCAGCTCGACGACATCGCTCGGTTCTATGAGGAGCACGATCGCGGTATTCGGCTGGTGCAAGTGGCAGGTGGCTATCGGTTCGCGACGGTCGAGGACGTGGCGGACATCATCGAGGCATGGCTCTTGTCCAATCAGAGGGCGAAGCTCAGCCAAGCGGCACTGGAGACGCTCGCGGTGGTGGCGTACCTGCAGCCTGTATCTCGAGGCCGCATCGCTGGCGTGCGTGGGGTGAACGTCGATGGTGTGGTGAAGACGCTCGTGCTGCGCGGGTTGATCTGCGAGGCGGGAGAAGACCCGGACACGGGGGCCGTGACGTTCGCCACCACGCCGCTGTTCCTCGAAAAATTGGGATTGAATAGCCTCGACGAGCTGCCCGACTTGGCGCCGTGGCTCCCCGACGCCGTAGCCTTGGAGGCTGAACTGGGTGCGGTTGCCCAGGAAGGGAAGATCGATGAGTGAAACCGAAGGCGTGCGCCTGCAGAAGGTGCTCGCTGCCGCCGGCCTCGCATCGAGGCGGGCAAGCGAGGAGATGATCGTCGAGGGGCGTGTGGAGGTGAACGGCGTCATCGTCACCGAGCTCGGCACCCGCGTCGACCCGGAGCGCGACACCATCCGTGTCGATGGCTCGCGCATCCCTTCGCCGCGCAACCACGTCTACCTGGTGCTCAACAAGCCCCGCGGCGTGGTGTCGACGATGGAAGACCCGGAAGGACGCACCACGCTGGCAGACTACATCCCGCCACGCACCAGCCGCTTGTTCCACGTCGGGCGTCTGGACACGCAGACCGAGGGCCTGATCGTGCTCACCAACGACGGGGAGTTTGCGCACCGCCTGGCTCACCCGAGCTACGAGGTGAAGAAAACCTACGTGGCCGAGGTTGCTGGAATCGTTGATAACAAGGTGATTCGCCGACTGGAGAAGGGCATTCGTCTCGACGATGGGCCGGTGAAGCCTGACCAGATGAAGCTGCTGTCGAGCACCGAGTCGAAGTCGCTGGTGCGCATCACGCTCCACGAAGGCCGCAACCACATCGTGCGACGCATGATGGAGGCTGTCGGGCACCCCGTCGACAGGCTCTCCCGCATCGGCATTGGCCCCGTCAGGCTCGGCCAGCTGCCGGTGGGGGAGACCCGCGAGTTGACTCGCGACGAGCTGGGCAAGCTGCTCGACATCGTAGGTTTGTGAGGATCGAGGTACCATCGTGCGCGTGTCAATATCGAAGGCTTTCTCCATCGCACTGGCTGCGGTGACATCCATTGCCCTGCTCGCCTCGTGCTCTCCGTCGGAGGGCACCGATACGGAGACGACTCAGCCGAGCGTGTCGGCGTCTGCGTCGGCTACGGCCCAGGAGTCGAGTTCCCCGTCGGCGTCGCCGTCGGCATCCGAGTCTCCCTCTGCGGAACCGAGCGTCAGCGTGCAGCCATCCACTGATCTGGAAGGCATCACGGTCACCGATGGTGCCAAGCCTGAGGTCAAGTTCAAGGCGCCGTGGGCCATCAAGGAAACCACGACGAAGGTGCTGAAGCCCTCCAATGGCAAGCAGAAGCTCACCCAGGATTCGGTCGTCACCGTCAACTACGTCGGTGTGAACGGGTCGACGGGCAAGGTCTTCGACTCGTCGTACGAGTCCGGCTCGCCGCTCACCTTCGCGCTCGGCCAGGTGGTGCCGGGCTTCAGGAAGGGGCTCGACGGGCAGACCGTCGGCTCGCGCGTGCTCATCGGCATGCCCAGCGCCGACGGGTACCCCGAGGGCAACGCGGATGGCTCGATCAAGCCAGGCGACTCGCTGCTGTTCGTCGTCGACATCGTCTCGGCCAACTTCGAGGAGGCTACCGGTGAGGAGCAGCCTCCCGTCGAGGGAATGCCTACGGTGAGCGTCGATGCAAAGGGCGTGCCCACCGCGAAAGTCGACACCAATGCGCAGGCGCCGGGAGAGCTCAAGAAGGCGACGCTCATCAAGGGCTCCGGCACCGAGGTCACCGCGAAGAGCGTCGTGCAGGTGAAGTACCGCTCCTGGAAGTGGGCCGACGGCAAGGAATTTGAGGATGCCTGGGCTCCTCAGACGGGTCACCTCTCGGGCCTCATTGAGGGTTGGAAGAAGGGCCTCGTCGGCGCCACCGCGGGCTCCCGCGTGTTGCTGGTAGTACCGCCCGCGCTGGCCTACCCCGAGGGCCGCACGACGGCGCCCGCCCTCGAGCCGGGGCAGACCCTCGTCTACGTGATCGATATTCTCGACGTCCAAAACTCGTAGTCAGCAGGCATGTTGGCGAGTGCCTCTGCGGCATCGCCGCAGGGGCCGAGCCCGAGCGACTGCGCGAGCCACGGGAAGACCACATCCGGCCCGCCCGCCTCGTCGAGCGTGACACCTCCGTTGCGCTTGGCGAGGCGGTGCCCGTCGGTGCCCATCACGAGGCTGACGTGGGTGTAGCTCGCGGGCGTGGCGCCCAGCTGAGCCGTGAGCCACGCCTGGCGCGGAGCCGACGACAACAGGTCGTCGCCGCGAGTGATGTGCGTTACCCCGGTGGCGATGTCGTCGACGACGACCGCCAGGTTGTACGCGAACTGCCCGTCGCCGCGGACCAGCACGAAATCGTCGACGACGGCCTCCACCTCGCATGCGAAGCGGTCGTGCACCCGGTACGTGGCGCCGTCGGCCCTGACCCTGAGCGCTGGGCGGCGCTCAGCTCTTCGCTCGTCGCGCTCGCGGTCGGTGAGGCGCAGGCATGTGCCGGGGTAGGGGCGGAATCCGTCGTCGCCGTGGGGCGCGGAGGCCGCCGTGGCGAGCTCGCGACGCGTGCAGAAGCATTCGAATACGCGGTCACCGAGTGAGGCGATGGCGTCTCGATAGAGGTCGTGGCGCTCGGATTGCCGGATCACCTCGTCATCCCAATCGAGCCCGAGTCGACGTAGGTCGTTCAAGTTGCGGCGCTCCGCGTCGCCGGCGGCGCGCACGCGGGCCTCGTCGAGGTCCTCCACGCGCATCAACCACCTGCCACCCGCCGCGCGAGCCAGCAGCCATCCGGCGAGCGCCGTGCGGAGGTTGCCGAGGTGCAGGTCGGAGGTGGGGGAAGGGGCGTAGCGATCCACGTGCATTGCATCACCGTAGCCGCTCAGTTGGGCAGCGATCGCGATGGGTGCAGGTAGGCTTCTGCAAGGAATCACCTGTGCCCAAGGAGCGGAAGGGAGGAGCGCGATGTCGGCCGCGAAGTCGGAACGTATTTTGAACCTGCTCATCGCGCTGCTGACGACGAAACGCTTCCTCTCCAAAGCCGAGATCCGCGAGATGGTCGATGGCTACGCCCGCACCGCGAGTTTTGAGCGCACCTTCGAGCGCGACAAAGCAGAGCTTCGCGCCCTCGGCATTCCGCTGCGCACCGGCAGCAACGACCCCGACTCGACGGACGAGGACGGGTATCGCATCGACCGTCTCGAGTTTGAGCTCCCCGACGTGGAGTTCACCCGCGACGAGCTGGTGGCCATCGGTCTTGCTGCGCACGCCTGGCAGACCTCCGTCGGGGCGGAAGCCACGTCGACGGCGATTCAGCGGCTGCGCGCGGCAGGGGCCGCTCCCGACCTCGACCGCCTGCCGAATGTACGCGCACACATTCCCGCGACAGAACCCTCGTTCGACGTCATCTACGAAGCGCAGCTGGCGAGGCGCTGCGTCGAATTCGAGTATGGCGGGCGGACGCGTCGGGTGCAGCCCTGGCAGCTCTCGCAGCGGCGCGGCCTGTGGCTGGTGCTGGGCTTCGATGTCGACCGGCAGGCACCCAGGCGGTTCAAGCTCTCCCGCATCGACGGTGTGGCCCGCGCGGTGGGGCCCGACGACGCCTTCCAGGTGCCAGACGACCTCACCGAATACCTTGCGCCAACCTCCTCCGCGCAGGCCAGCGCCGTGATTGCGGTTCGTGACGCTCCCGAGTTGCTCACGGATTCCTCGCCAGCCACCTGGACAGATCCCTTGCCTGAAGGTTTCGTCGCCCGCGAGGTGCGGGGCTTCAACGACGACATGATCATCACGGAAGTCTGCGCGGCCGGCCCCAACGCGTTCGTGCTCGCGCCCGACCACCTGCGTGAGTCCGTCGTCGAACGGCTCACGGCCCTGGCCGGAGGTACGCATGACTGAGCTGCAACGCCTCGTGCACCTGGTGCCGTTCCTCAACGCCCACCCGGGGGTGACCGTCGCAGAGGTGGCCGACGAGTTCGGCATCACCCAGCAGCGTGTGCTTGCCGACCTCTCGATCCTGCAGTTCGTCGGACTACCAGGCGGCTTCTATGGCGACCTGTTCGAGGTAGATCTGGGCGGTGCGCGGGAAGATGGACACATTTTCGCCACCAACCTTGACGCACTCGGGCGCCCCATGCGCCTCACCGGAGCGCAGGCCGCGAGCCTCGTCGTCGCGCTGCGCATGGTGCTGGAGCTGGGAGGCGACGACGCGGGCGCCAGGTCGGCGCTCAGGAAGCTTGAAGCCCTGTCGAAGGATGCGCCCGCGAGCGTCGAAATCGACGTCGACGCCGGCGACGAACACGTCCGCGCAACGCTGCACGAGGCCGTCTCGGCGGGTGTGGCCTGCTGGCTCAGCTACCGCAGGGAAGGCCGAGGCGAGGTGCGCGAGGCCACCGTGGAGCCGACGCGGCTGCGCACCGACCGCGGCTACGCCTACCTCGACGCATGGAGCCGCACGCGTGAAGCGTGGCGTTCCTACCGCCTGGACCGCATCGTCGAGGTGAATCTGCTCGACGAACCCGTCACCCCGCGTGCGGTGCCCGACGAGCTCGCCACCTGGTTCAGCGACGCGCCCACTGAGCTCACCATCACGGTGACGCAGGCGGGCAGGTGGTGCGCCGACTACCACCCGACGACGGCGTGCGAGCAGGTGGGCGAGCTGTGGCGCATCACGTTCCCGCTCGTCTCATTCGACTGGGCGGCCCGACTGCTGCTGCGGCTGGGAAGCGCCGTCGTGGAAGTTTCCGACGAACGCGTCACCCAACTGGCGCGGGAGATGGCACGCGAGGCGCTGGAGTACTACCGTTGACTGCCATGATCTGGTCTGCGCTGATCCTCGCGATGGTGGGTGTCGCCGGGCTGATTGTGCTTGTCGTGTACGCGTCACGGTTGAAGCCGAAGCTGAGTCGCTTTGGCAGCGAGGCCCGGTTGCTGGCCGAGCGAGTGACCAGGCTGCAAAGCATCCTCGACGAGGCGGCCTTGCACAAACGCGATTACACTGTCCCAAGTAACGAAAGGTGGTAACTATGCCCATTCCACTGTTCATCGGCTGGCCCGAAGCCATCATCATCTTGATCGTGGTGCTGGTGCTCTTCGGTGGTTCGCGCCTCGCTGGCGTCGGTAAGGGCGTTGGACGCTCGATCCGCGAGTTCAAGGAAGAGGTCACCACAGACGACCAGAAGTCGGTGGATGCTCCGAAGAAGGCGCCCACGCACACCGACGCGCAGGTCGTCGACGAGCCTGTTGAGCGCCCCGAGCAGTAAAGACGGGCCTTGTCATCTGACACAGCGTCGAAGCCGCGCCGGTTCGCGTGGCTACGGCCTCCCAAGGGTGGCCCCGGAGGAACCATGTCGCTCATGGATCACCTCCGGGAGCTGCGCTATCGCCTGACCGTCTCCGTTGTCGCCATTGCGATCGGAGCGATCGCGTGTGGCTTCGTCTATGAGCGCCTCGTGCCGTTCGTGACGAATCCTTTCAACCAAGCCAAACAATGGGTAGAAGAGAACACGAACGGCACGGCGGAGATCGTGCTCACCGCGCAAAACGTGGTGTCGCCGTTCACGCTCGCCGTGGTGGCATGCCTGCTCGCTGGAATGGTGTTCACGAGCCCCATCTGGCTCTACCAAATCTGGGCCTTCTTCGCTCCTGCGCTGCTGAAGAACGAAAAGAAATACGTCCTCACCTTCGTCGCGGCGGCGACCCCGCTCTTCCTTTTGGGCTGTTGGCTGGGGTACATCATCTGGCCGCGTGGCGTCGCCATCATGGTGGGGTTCACCCCACAAGGTTTCGACATTAAGAACCTGCTCGACATGGTGGATTTCCTGCAGAAGCAGGTCATGATCATGCTCGTGTTCGGGGTCTCGTTCATGCTGCCGGTGCTGCTGGTGATGCTGAACCTCGGTGGCGTGGTGCACGGCTTCCAGCTCGGCAAGTACCGCAAGCTCGTGGTGCTGGGCTCCACCATTTTCGCGGCGGTGGTGACTCCCACCGTCGACCCCTTCTCGATGCTCTCGCTCGTCATTCCCATGACGCTGCTGTTCTTCGTCGCAGAGCTCATCTGCCGCATCATCGACAAACGCAGAGGCATCACCGAGGAGTCGTACGCAGAGTTCAACCCCGATATCGACGCCCCCGAGACGCAGTGAACGAACTCGCCAAGCCACAGCTCGTCACGCTCGTCGTCAACCCACGCTCGGGCGGTGGCCGCGCCGGGCGGAAACTGCCGAAGATTGTCGCGCAACTCCGCGCGACGCTGCCGTCGGCGGAAGTGCTCGTCATCACCTCGACGAGTTGGGTCGACGCCGAAGCCCGCATCAGCGCCGCCGCAGCGAGCGCGCGAGAGGGCGACACCGTCGTGGTGGTGGGCGGCGACGGTATGGCCCACCTCGGTCTGAACGGCTGCGCACATACCGACGCGACGCTCGCGATCATCCCGGCAGGCACGGGCAACGATTTCGCGCGAGCCCTCGGCATCGCGAGCATTGACGACGCACTCGCCGCCATCGCGGCGGGCCGAACGCAACACCTCGACCTCACCAAAGTGCGCAGCGAAAGCGTGGGGGAGCGCTACGTCGGGGCCGCAGTCAGCTCCGGTTACGACGCGCGCGTCAATCGCGCGACGAACGACACCCGTCTGCGCTTCGGCTCGCTCAGCTACGGCGTGATCGCGATGCGTGAGCTCATGGGGTTCACGCCACTGCAGTATCGGCTGGTGATCGACGGCGAGCCACGCCATTTTGAAGGCATGTTCGTCGCGGTGTGCAACACCGGCATCATCGGCGGCGGCATGCGCATGAGCCCTGTCGCCGACCCCACCGACGGGTACCTGGACCTCACGCTCGTGAGCCCGGTCGGGCGCGGCACGCTGCTGCGGATGCTGCCCAGCATGTATTCAGGCAAGTTTGTGGAGCATCCTGCGGTCGAGTTGATGCGGGCGAAGCGGGTGGAGATCGACGGTGACGGCGTCTTTTTGATGGGCGACGGCGAGGAGCTCGGCGACGTCCCAGCTGTGCTCGAGTGCGACCCCGGGGCGCTGCAGGTGGTCGTCGCATGAACCTCATCGACGAATTCGCGCAAGGCTACTCGTTTCCGCTCGACGACTACCAGATCGAGGGCTGCAAGGCGCTCGCCGACGGCAAGGGCGTGCTCGTCGCCGCGCCAACCGGCGCCGGCAAGACGGTGGTGGGGGAGTTCGCCGTATTCATGGCGGTCGAGGAATCCCGGAAGTGTTTCTACACCACGCCGATCAAGGCGCTGTCGAACCAGAAGTATCACGATCTCGTGGCGCGGTACGGGCCCGAGCGCGTGGGCCTGCTGACGGGCGACCAGTCGGTGAATTCGGAAGCGCAGATCGTGGTGATGACCACCGAGGTGCTGCGCAACATGATTTACGCCGCATCGCCGACGCTGCGCGACCTCGGCTACGTCGTGATGGACGAGGTGCACTACCTCGCCGACCGCTTCCGCGGCGCCGTGTGGGAAGAAGTCATTCTTGGCCTGGCAGACTCCGTGCAGCTCGTGGCGCTCTCCGCGACGGTGAGCAACGTCGAAGATTTCGGCGCGTGGCTCGACGAGGTGCGAGGCGGGTTCGCCACCGTCGTGAGCGAACGTCGGCCCGTGCCGCTGTATCAGCACGTGCTGGTGGGGCGAAAGCTGGTCGATTTGTTCGACGGTGTCGCGCCCACCGCGCAGGAGGCGCCGTCGCAGCGGGCAGCGAAGGTGAACCGCGAGTTGCTCAAGGTGAGCAAGAACGAGTCGATGCGGGTGCGCGACGACGCACGCAACCCGCGCGGGCGCAGCGGGCGCGGTAAGCCACGTCGGGGACAATTCGGCGGCGAGGTGCATCGTCGGTTCTCTACGCCGCGCACGAACCGAGTGGATGTGGCCCGCGCGCTCCACGCCGCGAAACTACTGCCCGCTATCCATTTCATCTTCTCGAGGGCAGGCTGCGACGGCGCGGTCCAGCAGGTGCTGCGCTCCGGCGTGGTGCTGACCGAACCGCACGAAGCGGCCATGCTGGGGGCTATCGCCGACAAGCACGCGGCTGCGCTGTCGAAGACGGATCTCGACGCGCTCGGCTACGAGGATTTCCGCCTGGCGCTCACGCACGGCATTGCCGCCCACCACGCCGGCCAGATACCGGCGTTCAAGGCCATCGTCGAAGAGGGCTTTCAGACGGGTGCGCTCAAGATCGTATTCGCGACGGAGACCCTCGCGCTGGGCATCAACATGCCGGCGCGCACCGTCGTGCTGGAGAAGCTGTCGAAGTACAACGGTGAGGCGCACGTCGACATCACGGCGGGGGAGTACACCCAGCTGACCGGGCGCGCTGGCAGGCGCGGCATCGACACGGAGGGGCACGCCGTCGTGTGCTGGCAGCCGGGCATGGACCCGCGCGCGGTGGCGGGGCTCGCGTCGAAGCGCACGTATCCGTTGAAGTCGAGTTTCGCGCCCAGCTACAACATGGCGGTGAACCTCATTGCGACGATGGGACGCGAGCGGGCGCGGGAGATGCTGGATCAGTCGTTCTCGCAGTTCCTCACGGACAAGACGGTGGTGCAGGCGGCGCGTCAGGACCGGCGTCGGAAACTCGACCTCACCGAGCTGCAGGAGACCGTGCAGTGCCACCTGGGCGACTTCATGGAGTACGCGCAGCTGCGCGACGATGTGTCGCGGCTTGAAGCTAGTTCGGCGAAGCATCGTCGGGCGGAGCGGCAGGCGCAGACGGCCGATTCGATTGCGAGCCTCCTGCCGGGCGACGTGATTTGGGTGCCCAAGCAGGGCTGGAGTGTGACGTTGCGCACTGGGAGGAAGCCGGCCAAGGGCGCGCAGCCATGGGTGCAGACGATCTCCGCAGATCACACGGTGTTGAAGCTCGAACCGCATAATTTCGCGGGGCCGGTGAGCGCGCACGGGCGCATCCGGGTGCCGAAGCGTTTCCGTTTGAAGGAGCGCTCGGACAGGCGCGCGCTGATCGCGGCGCTTGCGGCGAAAACCGACGAGCTCGATCCACCCGACGTGGATGACGTGCCCACCGACGAGTCGCACGCTGCGGAGATTCAGCGGTTGCGCATGGCGATTCGGGCGCATCCGTGTCACGCGTGTGAGGACCGAGAGATTCACGCTGTTGCTGCGGCGAAGATTCTGCGTTTGGAGCGGGAGTCGCAACGCGCTGAGGCGTCCGTGTTGGGGCGTGCGAATTCGCTCGGTGTGCAGTTTGACCATGTCTGCGATGTGCTCACGGAGTTGGGATACCTCGACGGTGAGGAGCTCACCGAGGCTGGGCAGATGCTGCGACGCATCTACAACGAGCTGGATCTCGTCGCGGCGGAGGCGATTCGTCGCGGGATTCTGAACGAGCTTGACCCGGCGCAGCTCGCTGCCGTACTGAGTTCGCTGGTGTACGAATCGCGCCCAGGTCGCGACGCGGAGCACCCCCGCATGCCCGACGCGGCCAGCGAGCGCACCCAGAGCGAGCTTCGGAATCTATGGCGTGAGGTGGGCATCATCGAGCGACGCCACCGCCGCGATCGCGCCCGCGACCTCGACATTGGCTTCGCGTCTGCGGTGTGGCGCTGGGCGAGCGGCCAGGAACTCGCGAAGGTGCTGCGCAACTCGTCGCTCGCGCCGGGCGACTTCGTGCGCTGGGTGCGCCAGGTGATCGACCTCTGCGGTCAGGTGGCCCAGGCCGCCGGCCCCGGCGACCTCCGCCGCACCGCCCGCCTTGCGATCGACCAGATGCGCCGCGGAGTGATCGCCGCTGAGATGGGCGACGACTAGAGCCCGCTCCGGCGGTCGAGTAGCCTCACGCTCCGGTGATTGAGTAGCGCCCGCCCCGGTGATTGAGTAGCCGCCGTAGGCGGCGTATCGAAATCACCCACCGTTGAACTTCAAAATCCGTACGCAGATTGATCTAACACCCCTAAATCAGGCCCTTCATCGCATCTGCATACGGATTATGAAGTTTTTTCGCGCGGCACGCCCCGATACGGCCCTTCGGGCCTACTTGACGGTCGGGTGTCGGTCGCCCCCCCGGCGATTGAGTAGCGCCCGCAGGGCGCGTATCGAAATCCCGTCTCGCAATGACGACAGCCACACCACCACATCCGCGCGGGCGGTACGTTATTCCTTATGGGTGTTTCCGTGCGCGTGATTCCTTGCCTCGACGTTGAT